>NZ_LPNO01000004.1 GCF_001952855.1 Pseudomonas sp. ATCC PTA-122608
GATCTGCTTTTGATCTTGATCTTAGGCGCCCCGTTAAACCACGCTGGCCGAACGCAGGCTTTGGAGCGTGGGTAACCCGGCAGGACGCCGGGTTAGCCGCGCTGGGCCAAGGATGGCCCATCGCGGCGGCCCACGGTCCAAAGCCGGAGTGAGGGCACACCGAGCCCAAGCGAGGTGCCGAGTGGTGGGGCAAGAGCGTTTTGCTTACTTTTGCGCTGTTCAAAAGTGAGCCGCTGTAAGAGCGGAACCCATATCAGCCATAACCGAAGAAACGGATATGCCCCCCGTCCCAACCACCAACACCATCACCCCAATTTCACGTTCATGATAATCCGCGCGGTAAACACCAATTTCCCCTCCGCATCCAGCATCTCCACCGGCACTACCTTGTCACCCGCCGTTTGCCAGTCAATCCCCTCACCACTGGCCGTCGCCGTCACGCTGCTTTTAGCCTTGGCCAAGTACTCCACCGTCATCCCCTTGGGAATCCACCGCGCACCCGGCGGCACGGATACGTCGGTCATCGTCCCCGCCGCCAGTTCCGCAGCGTTGCACATGGCAATCGCATGCACTGTTCCCAGGTGATTAGTGATTGCCTTGCTGAACGGCACCTCCACCGAGGCAAACCCCGGACGCAACTGGGTCATCAACGGATTGATCGTGCTGAAGTAGGGCGCCATCTGGCACGCCAGTTTGCTGAACGCTTCGGGACCGACACTATTGAACATGCTAAGAGCCTGACTCATGGTGCTGCCTCATTCTGGTAAGGTTACGGAATACTGTTCCGATACAGAATAATGTTCTGTAACGGAACAGTATTCTGCCCATGGGAAATCTGTCAAGCTGCCCAGGCTTATCCTTTCTTCAACGATTGAGTTCGTGTTCAGCATGCAAACCCCGGATCTGCTCCAGCGTTGCTTCCCTGGCCGAAGGGCCGAATTGAAGCGCGATATCTTCAAGTCAGCCCTCGACCTGTTCAACGAACAGGGCCTTGAAGCCACCACCATCGAGATGATCCGCGCACGCTGCGACACCAGCGTCGGCGCGATCTATCACCACTTCGGCAACAAGGAAGGCTTGGTCGCCGCGCTGTTTTTTACCGCGCTGGAAGATCAAGCCGAATTGCGTGGGCGCTATCTTGAATCGGCCGAAACGGCAAAGGAGGGCGTGTATGCGCTGGTCCACAGCTATGTCGATTGGGTAGACAGCGAACCGCAATGGGCGCGTTTCCAGTACCACGCGCATTTCGCCGTGACCAAGGGGCCATTCGCCGCCGAGCTGGAAAGCCGCAACCAGGCGCGCAATGCATTGCTGAAGGAGTGGATGGTGCTACCTGGGCGTGCTGATCAACTCAACCAGGTACCGGCCGAGCTGTTGCCGGCATTGATCATCGGCCAGGCCGATACCTACTGCCGCGCCTGGCTGGCCGGGCGGGCGACCAGCAGCCCGCGGCTCTATCGCGAGACCCTGGCCGAGGCCGCGTGGCGTTCGGTGGGCGGCGCTTAGGGCGCCGAAGGCATTACGCGCAAGGCGCCGGCGTCAGCGCTACCTGGTAGCGCTCGTCAAAATCATCCGCCAACTGCGCCAGCGTCACTTCTCCCAAGCGCTGCAGCAGCAACGCCTGGGCGTCATCAAACGCCTGGTTCAGCGCCGCGTTGACGGCCTGTTCTACCAGGCACTGCGGGTGATCAGTGGACAAGCCGACGGCAAAGATCGACGACGTGCCGAGGGCGTTGTGGATGTCCAGCAACGTGATCTCACTCAAGGGTTTGCCCAGGCTCCAGCCGCCCTGATGGCCTTTTTCCGAACGCACATAACCCTTCTCCTTGAGCAGGCCGAGGGTGCGGCGCACCACCACCGCGTTGGTGCCGAGCATCTGCGCGATGGTCTCCGAGGTGGCGCGTTCCTCGTGGCGGCCCATGTGGATCAGCACGTGGAGCATGCGCGAAAGTCGGGTGTCGTTTCTCATCTGCAAGCCTCTGGATTTCCTGCCCGAAAGTATCGTTCGTAACGATTAGAGTTGCGAGACTCTTGACGAAGTATTTTTATGTAACTTATGGTGTGTCGTGAGTGCCCGGCAATCGATGCAAGGGCCACCAGAGAGGTCATCTTCATGGTTTACGACGTGATTATCGTGGGCGGCAGCTACGCCGGAATGTCTGCCGGCCTGCAACTGGCGCGGGCTCGGCGCAAGGTGCTGGTGATTGATGCCGGGCAGCGGCGCAATCGGTTTGCGGCCACCTCCCATGGTTTCCTCGGCCAGGATGGCCAGCCGCCTGAGACGATCGCTGCCGAAGGCCGAGGGCAGTTGATGGAGTATTCGACGGTGACCTGGGTGCAGGACACGGCCGTTGAAGCGATTCAAAACCAGGACGGTTTCATGGTGCAAACCCGCTGCAACGGTGGGTTCAACGCTAAGCGCCTGATTCTCGCCACCGGCGTGGTGGATGAGTTGCCCGAGGTCGAGGGGCTGAAAGAGCGCTGGGGCAAGCAGGTGTTCCATTGCCCGTATTGCCACGGCTATGAGTTGAATCAAGGCCGCATCGGCGTGCTGGCGACGTCACCGCTGGCGATGCATCACGCCATGATGCTGCCGGACTGGGGCACCACCACGCTATTTACCAACGCCGTGTTTGTGCCGGATGCCGAACAGCAGGCGCAACTGGATCGGCGCGGGGTCAGCGTCGAAAGCCGGGCGGTGCGGCGGATTGTCGGTGAGCGGGCGGATGTGGAGTTGGCAGACGGCCGGGTGATCGCCCTGGACGGTATGTTCACCATGTCCCGAACGCGCATGGCCAGCCCGCTGGCCGAGCAGTTGGGGTGTGAGTTTGTCGAAGGACCGACCGGACCTTATCTGCTGACCAACGAGACGCGCCAGACCACGGTGCCCGGCGTGTTTGCCTGTGGTGACGCCAACCTGGCCGGCGGTTCGGTAGCGCTGGCAGTAGGCGAGGGCGTGCGCGCCGGGGTGGGCGCGCACTTTTCGATGATCTTCAACTGAGGTCAGCGCACCAGGCACGGCCGCTTGTTATCGAACGTCCAGCCCTGAATCATGAACTGCATCGCCACGCTGTCATTACGCGCACCCAAACCCATGCCTTTGTACAGTTCGTGGGCGTGGGCCACGGCGTCCATGTCGATGTCTATGCCCAGGCCCGGTTTGGCCGGGACCTTGATATGCCCGTCGACGATCTTCAATGGAGCCTTGGTCAACCGCTGGCCGTCCTGCCAGATCCAGTGGGTGTCGATGGCAGTGATTTCCCCCGGCGCGGCGGCGGCCACCTGGGTGAACATCGCCAGGGAAATATCGAAGTGGTTGTTGGAATGCGAGCCCCAGGTCAGGCCCCATTCGTGGCACATCTGCGCCACGCGCACGGAGCCTTGCATGGTCCAGAAGTGTGGATCGGCCAGCGGAATGTCCACGGACTGCAACTGGATCGCGTGCCCCATTTCCCGCCAGTCGGTGGCGATCATGTTGGTGGCGGTCGGCAGCCCGGTGGCACGGCGGAATTCGGCCATGACTTCACGCCCGGAGTAACCGTTTTCCGCACCACAAGGGTCTTCGGCGTAGGCCAGCACATGGTGCTGGTCGCGGCACAGCGCAATGGCCTCTTTCAGCGACCAGGCGCCGTTGGGGTCCAGGGTGATGCGCGCATCGGGGAAGCGTTCGGCCAGCGCCGTGACCGCTTCGATTTCTTCGGCGCCGCGCAGTACGCCGCCCTTGAGTTTGAAGTCATTGAAACCGTATTGCGCCTTGGCCGCCTCAGCCAGGCGCACGATGGCTTCGGGGGTCATGGCCTGTTCGTGCCGCAGGCGGAACCAGTCCTCGGCATTGTCTTCACTGCGATAGGCCAGGTCGGTTTGCTGGCGATCACCGATGTAGAACAGGTAGCCGAGCATCTTCACCGCATCGCGCTGCTGGCCTTCACCCAAGAGTGCAGCGACCGGGACTTCGAGGAATTGGCCGAGCAAATCCAGGAGCGCGGCTTCCATCGCCGTGACGGCATGGATGGTGACGCGCAGGTCAAACGTCTGCAAACCCCGGCCCGCCGAATCCCGCGCGGCGAAGGTCTGGCGCATGGCATTGAGGATGCTCTGGTACTGGCCGATGGGCTTGCCGATCACCAGGCTGCGGGCGTCTTCGAGGGTTTCGCGGATGCGTTCTCCACCCGGTACTTCACCGACGCCGGTACGGCCGGCGCTGTCGGTAAGGATCACGATATTGCGCGTGAAAAACGGCCCGTGGGCGCCGCTGAGGTTGAGCAGCATGCTGTCGTGGCCGGCCACCGGGATGACTTGCAGGCCGGTAACGACCGGGGCGCCGTTGGCGTGGTGCTGGTGTTCTGTGTTCATCGTGTAGTCCTTATTTGCTCAAGACGGGGGCGGGTTGCAGCACGCTGCTGGTGGTCGGTGCAGGCAGTGTCCTGGCAAAAAACACCAGGATCGCCGCAAGGATCGAAGTGCCCGCCAGGCCATACAAACCGCCCTGGATCGAACCGGTGGTCTGTTCCAGGAAACCAAAGGTGGTGGGTGCGACAAACCCGCCGAGGTTGCCGATGGAGTTGATCAACGCAATCACTGCCGCCGCGATCCGCGCATCCAGGTAACCCTGGGGAATTGGCCAGAACAGCGAGGACGCCGACTTGAAGCCAATCGCCGCAAAGCAGATCGCGATAAAGGCAAAGATCGGCCCGCCGGTGGTGGACAGGAACATCCCGACGGCAGCGATCAACAGTGCCGCCGCGACCCACGCTTGCTGGAACTTGAACTTGCCCGCCAAGGCAGCGAAGGCATACATCGCGATGATGGAAATCAACCACGGGATCGAGTTGTAGAAGCCCACCTGAATGTCGCTCAGGTCGCCCATCTTTTTGATGATGCTCGGCAGCCAGAAAGTGGCGGCGTAGATGGTGAGCTGGATGCAGAAGTACAGGGCACAGAACAGCATGATCTGGCGGTCCTTGAGCAGCTTGCCCAGGGTCGGCTTGACCGTGGTGGCGGCGTCACGCTCGCGCTGTTCGCGGTCGATCTCGCCCACCAGCGCATCCTTTTCTTCAAGGCTGAGCCATTTGGCGTCGTGGGGCTTGGAGTCGAGCCAGAACCACACGAAAAAGCACAGCAGCACCGAGGCCATGCCTTCGATGATGTACATCCACTGCCAGCCGTGCAGGCCAAGGCCGGTGATTTGCAACAGCACGCCGGACAAGGGGCCGGAGATCAGCGAGGCGAGGGCCGAGCCGCTGAGGAAAATCGCAATCGCCTTGCCGCGTTCGACACCAGGCAACCAGCGGGTGAAGTAGTAGATCACCCCAGGGAAGAAACCGGCTTCGGCCACGCCCAGCAGGAAGCGCAGGATGTAGAAGTGGGTTTCGTTCTGGATGAAGGCCATCAACGTCGCGGTGATGCCCCAGGTGAACATGATGCGGGTCAGCCAGATGCGCGCGCCGACTTTTTGCAGGAGCATGTTGGACGGCACTTCGAACAGCGCGTAGCCGATAAAAAACAACCCGGCGCCGAAGCCGTAGGCGGCCGCACCGATGCCCAGGTCGTGTTCCATATGGGTACGCACAAAGCCGATGTTGACGCGGTCGATGTAGTTGACGATGAACATGATCACGAAGAGCGGGAGCACGTGGCTCTTCACTTTCTTGATCGCGCGGGCCAGGACCGGGTCGGTGGCAGGCGCAGCTGTCGCAGGGCTGGAAGAGGTCACGAGGTAAAACTCCCACTGATTATTGTTGTGCGGGGAACTGCTTGGGTTACCAGAGATGTCTGACAACTTAAAAGACATCATACAACTGCAATTTCAGAGATGGCAACACTTTGTAGGAGCGAGCTTGCTCGCGAAAATCCTCAACGATTACGCGGTAATGTTGAAGGTTTGCGGTGTGGCTGGCTTTTTTGCGAGCAAGCTCGCTCCTACAGGTATTTGTTTGTTGTCATACAAGTTAGGGCTTATAAGAATGCTAGTATTGCCAGGCGCCCCTGAACGGAATTCCTGATGCAAAACCCCACCTCGGCACTTAATCGCAAGCGCTCCCCGGGCCTTGCCCACGATATCGTCACCGCATTGACCCAGCAGATTCTCCTGGGCCAGATGGCGCCGGGTGAGAAGCTGCCGTCCGAGTCCGCTATCGTGGGTGAGTACGGTGTCAGCCGCACGGTGGTACGCGAAGCACTCTCCAAATTGCAGGCCGCCGGGCTGGTGGAAACCCGCCACGGTGTCGGCACCTTTGTGCTGGAGCGCGACGAACGCCAAGGCCTGCACCTGACCCACGACACCGCGGCCAGCGTGCGCGGCATTCTTGAGCTGCGCATGGGCCTGGAAACCCAGGCAGCGGCGTTGGCAGCCCTTCGCCGTACCGACGAACAACTGCAGCAGATGCGCCAGGCACTGGATAATTACCAGGACTCACTGGCCAATAACGACAGCGCCGTTGAACCCGACGTGCGCTTCCATCGCCTGATCGCCCAGGCCACCGGCAACACCTATTTCACCGACGTGATTTATCACCTGGGCAACTCGGTAATCCCGCGCACCCGAATCAACGCCGAAGAGCGCGGCGACGCGGACCTGATGGAGTTGGGGCGGCTGGCGAACCTTGAGCACGAGGCGATCCTGAAAGCCATTCGCCGCCAGGACCCGGATGCCGCCAGAGCCGCCATGCTGCTGCACTTGAGCAACAGCATGGAGCGGATGACAGGGGAGTAGGCTCGCCAGGGGCATTTTCTTCAATACCGCGATCCGTCTTCCCCTTAAGGTTCAGCTCATACCTGCATAACAACAAGGAACTGCAATGAGCTTGATCATTTCCATGGCCGCCTTCGCCCTGGCCACTTCCATCACGCCGGGACCGGTGAATGTCGTGGCCATCAGCTCAGGGGCGCGCTTTGGGTTTGCCGCCAGCCAAAAACACGTGGCCGGGGCGGCGCTGGGATTCACCTTGCTGTTGGTATTGATTGGCCTGGGGCTGCACGAGGTTCTGGTGCGCTGGCCGCTGCTGACCCAGTTGATTCAATGGGGCGGGGTGGCTTTCCTGTTGTACATGGCCTGGAAGCTGGCGGTGGACGATGGGCGACTGGACGCTGAAGGCACGGCCACGGCGCCCTCGATGCTCTACGGCGCGATCATGCAGTGGCTCAACCCCAAGGCCTGGTTGGCGTGCGTGGCAGGCATGGGGCTGTTTGTCGCCGATGGCGATGCACAGCAAGTCTGGCTGTTTGCGGCGATCTACCTGGTGATTTGCTACCTGTCGGTGGCGTGCTGGGCCTACGCCGGGACCTTCCTGCGACGCTACCTGAGTAACCCCCAGGGCATGCGCCTGTTCAATCGATCGATGGCGGCGTTGCTGGTGGCCAGCGTGGGGTATTTGCTGCTGGCGTAAGTCAGCCGCGGTATTGCCCGGGCGTGGCCGCCAGATGTTGTTTGAAGGTGCGTTGGAAATGCGCCTGATCGGCGAAACCGGCGGCCAGTGCCACGTTGGCAATCAGCTCGCCATTGCGCAGTTGTGCGCGCGCAAACTGGATGCGGCGGTTGACCAGGAACGCATGGGGCGTCATGCCGTAATACTGCTTGAACGCGCGGATCAGGTACGACGGCGACAGCTCGGCGACCTGGCAGATAGCCTCCAGTTTCAGGGCCTCGGTGCAGTGCTCACGAATGTACTCGGCCGCCCGTTCCAGCTTTTGATTCACCTCACGCAACGGTGTCGTCGACGGGTTGAGCCGTTGCTGGACCTCGGTAAAGAAACTCACCGCGGCGCTCTGCTTGTGCAGGTGTTCCGCTTGCTCGTCCACCAATACCTCATACAGCTCGATCAAACCGCTATACAGCACGACGTCGCGAGTATGAGTGGCAGTGAACGGGCGAAAACCCAGCTCGGTACTGAAGCCCAACTGGTGCTGCAGGTCCGTCAGCCAGGCCGTGTCGATGTACAGCATGTGATACGACCAGGGCTGGTCGTAGAGAGGATTGCAGGCGTGGACATCGCCAGGGTTCATCAGCACCACGGTGCCGGCGCTGATCTGGAAGGTGGACACACCATGGAGGTACAGGCTCTTGCCAGCGGTGATTGCGCCGATGGAAAAATGCTCATGGGAATGCCGGGTATAGCAGACCTTGCGCCCGTCAGAGATGGTCCGCGCCTCGATAAAGGGCAGGGTTTCGTCGCGCCAGAAGCGCGGTGCCCGTGACAGTTGATCAGTGGCGTTCAGCGACATGTCTGCAGCTCCATCTCGAACAAGATCGAGCGCAGATCATTACACAGGCATCGACTGAGCCGCCACGATCGCAGGTCAGAAATCCCAGCGGGTCGCCAATTGCAGGCTGCGCGGCTCGCCGTAGAAACCGGTGCCGAAGTTGCCCAGGCCGGTGTAGTACTTTTTATCGAACAGATTCTTCACGTTCAACGTGGTGCTCAAGTGCTCGTTGAACCGGTAGCGCGCCATCACGTCCACCAGGAAGTAGCTGTCCTGGGTGATGCGTGAGTTGTGGCCGAAATTCATCGAGTCGTTGGGGTCCGGCTGGAACACATTGCCGAAGAACTCGCTCTGCCAGTTCACGCCGCCGCCCACCGTCAGGTTCTCCAGGGCACCGGGCAGGCGATAGGTGTTGAACAACCGCACCACTTGCTGCGGCGTGGTGGTTTGCAGTACGGAGCCGTAGACGTAATCGCCATTGGCATCGCGGGAGTGCTGGTAGGTGTAGCCCGCCGAAACGTTCCAGCCATCCAGCACTTCACCGGCCAGTTCGACTTCAAAGCCCTTGGTGGTGGCACCGGCAATCGGGCGATACACCGAGTCGGTCTCAAACCCGGAAACGTACTGCGCAACGTTGTCCTGTTCGATGCGGAATACGGCGAAGCTGGCGTTCAGGCGGCCGTCGAAAAACGCTGCCTTGAGCCCGGCTTCGTAGGTGTCGCCTTCAATCGGATCGAGCAACTTGCGGTCGGCGTCCTTGCTGTTCTGCGGCTTGTAGATCTTGGTGTAGCTGGTGTAGACCGACCAGACGTCATTGAGGTCGTAGACGATCCCGGCATAGGGCGTGACCACGCCCGACTGGCGATAGGTCATGCGGTTGTCGGCCTTGGTCGGGTCATAGAAGTCGGTGTTGTCGGTGCCGCTGAAGTTACTGACGCGGGTGCCCAGGATCACCGACAGGTCATCGGTGGGTTTCAAGCGCGTGGCGAGGTACGCGCCGGTCTGGCGTTGCACGATGTCGTTCTGGCCGCTGCGGGGGATATCGGGTTTCGGGTATTCGCCACGCCAGTCATAAATGCTGCCGCCCACGGGCGGGTAGACCGAACCGTACACCGGCACGTCCTGTTTGGAGCGGGTGGCCATGAAGCCCATGATCAATTCATGCTCGCGCCCGAACAGGCTGAAGGGGCCATTGAGGTTGATGTCCAGGGTGTTTTGCACCTGGTCACCCTTGTACTTACCCATAAACATGTACATCCCATCGCCCGTGACCGGGTCCGGGTTGCCGCCGCTGGCGGAGGCGAGCAGGGTGTCGTGCTGGCTGCGCTTGCGATCGAGGCTGACTTTCAGCGACCAGTCGTTCGCGAGCTTTTGTTGCACCGAGGCAAACAGGGTCTGGTTCTGGAAGTCGCGGCGGCTCCAGTCGGCGGCCGGGTTGAAGGAACGCGAGAAGTCGGTGCGTGCACCGTTGCTGAAGTACATCGGGAAACCGGTCCAGCTGGCGCCACGGGAGCGGGTGTCTTGTTGGTCGATGCCAAAGGTCAGCAGGGTGTCCGGCGTCAGGTCCGCTTCGAGAATGCCGTAGGCGATGTCCTTGGTGTTCTGGTAGTGGTCCAGGTACGACTGGCGATCCTGGTACACGCCGACAAAACGCCCGCGCACGTTACCGGAGTCGGTCAGCGGCCCGGAAATATCGCCTTCGGTGCGGTAGTTGTCCCACGAGCCGAAGGTCTGCGTGACGGAGGCCTTGAAGTCCCGGGTGGGCTTTTTGCGAATCAGGTTGACCGTGGCCGAGGGGTCGCCCGAACCGGACATCAGGCCCGCCGAACCCTTGATGATTTCCAGTCGGTCATACACCGCCATGTCGGTGCTGGTGGTGCCGTAGTCATACACGCCGTCGTAGGTGGAGTTGACGCCGTCGTACTGGAAATTGGTG
Source organism: Pseudomonas sp. ATCC PTA-122608 (assembly GCF_001952855.1). Taxonomy (GTDB): domain Bacteria; phylum Pseudomonadota; class Gammaproteobacteria; order Pseudomonadales; family Pseudomonadaceae; genus Aquipseudomonas. Next base: position 10,136 of record NZ_LPNO01000004.1, read on the forward strand.
ATCGGCAGGCCGCGGCTGGAAAACTCCCAGCGTTCGCTGTCGTAGTTCTGCACGCTCACGCCCGGTGCGCGGCGCAGGGTGTCGGCGATGCTGGTGGAGCCCTGGTCGTCCATTTGCTGGCGGGTGATCACCGTTACCGACTGCGGCGTCTCACGCATCGACAGCGCCAGGCCGATGGCCGAGGCCATGGCGCCGGTGGTGTAGGAATGGGTGTCTTCGGTGGTGGCGCCGAGGCCTTCGCCGGAGATGGTGGTGGCGCCCAGTTCCAGGGCGCCGGTGTTGGCCGGAATCAACTCCAGCACGTAGCCGTTGTTGCCCTGGGGCTGGGCCTGCAAGCCGCTGCCCTGTAACAGGCGCTGCAAACCGCTGGCCGGGGTGTAGCTGCCTTTCAGGCCCGGGCTGGTCTTGCCGGAGGCCAGGCCGTTGTGGCCGGCGATAAAGATCCCGGACTGCTCGGCGAAGCTGTTCAACACATTGACCAGCGAGCCGGCGGCGATGCTGTAGTTGCGGGCCGTTTCCTGGGTCGACGGCGACTCGGCGGCTTGCGCGTCGAGCGTGCCCAGGCACAGCAAGGTAGCGGTAACGGCCAGCGCCAGCGGGCGCAAAGTGAAGAGAGCGGGTTGCGACATGAACATTCCCTTTGGATCAAATCGATCGGCGAATTAAAAGCATCTGCAGGGTTAACCGAACGAGTTTTGAAAAAGGGAACTGACGGCTGAAAGTTTTTATGCGCCTGGGTGTTTGGGCCTGACCGTGACCCACCACGGCATGAGTGTGTCGACCTGAATCGGCAGCGCGGCCTGTAGCAGGCGCAGTGCGTGGTCGCTGTCTTTGAGGGGGAACGAGCCCATCACCGGCAATTGCGCCACGGCCGGATCACAGCCCAGGTGGCCGGGTCGATAACGGTTGAGCTCGGCGACCAGTTGGCCAAGCGGCAGGTTGTCAGCCAGCAACACGCCACGGCTCCAGGCCTCACGGGTGGCGGATGCGGGTGAATTAAGGTTGAACCCGTCGCGGGTGAAGGTCACTTGTTGCCCGGCCTCGATGATTCGTTGTTGCTGGCTGGCGGCGGTGCGCACTTCGACCCGGCCTTCAAACACATTGAGCAAGGTGCTGTCGCCGTCCTGCAACACGCTGAAGCGGGTCCCGAGTGCCCGCAGGCGACCCTGTTGAGTCTCCACCAGGAACGGGCGGTTCGGGTCCTTGGCGGTCTCGACCAGCACTTCGCCGAAGCGCAGGTGCAGCAAGCGCTGGACCCGGTCAAAACGTACATCCAGGGCGCTCAGGGCGTTCAGCCACAGGCGGCTGCCATCGTCCAGCAGCGCTTCGCGGGTTTCACCGCTGGCGGTTGCGTAATCCGCACTCCAGCCTCCCACCAGCCGGGGCAAGGCAGTGTTGCGCCAAGTGCCCCAGGCCAGCGTTGAACCGGCGCACAGCACCAGCAGGGTCTTGAGGGTCTGGCGCCGGGAGGTGCGCAGGGCGCGGCTGGCGCCCTGGGGTTGCTCGGCCAGCGGCGCAAAGCGTTGGCTGACCCGCTCTACATAACCCCAGGCAGCCTGGTGTTCCGGACTTTGTCCGAGCCATGCCTGCCAGTGCTGGGCAGACTCTGGCTGGTCCTGCAGGCGCACGTACCATTGGGCAGCCTGTTCCAGGCTGGCATGGCTGAGCTTTCCAGGGGTGGTCACTCCACGAGCATCCCGTCCAGTTCCGCTTCGAGCACTGCGCAATGCAACAGCGCCTGGGCCAGGTATTTTTTCACCATCCGTTCGCCCACCCCGAGTTGTTCGCCGATCTGCTTGTAGGGCGTGCCGTGCAACTTCGCCAGCAGGAACGCTTCGCGCACCTTGTGGGGCAGGCGGGCGAGCATGGCGTCCACTTCGTAGAGGGTTTCGACGATGATCGCCCGCTGCTCCGGCGACGGTTGCAGCGCTTGCGGCCGATCCGCGAGGCTTTGCAGCCAGGCTTGCTCCAGTTGGCGACGGCGCCAGTGGTCGATGCACAGACCCCGGGCGATGGTCGCCAGATAGGAGCGCTCCTGCGTCTCATCGGCTTCGGCCGGCGGGCGCTTGAGTACCCGGATGAAGGTGTCGTGGGCCAGGTCCGCCGCGTCCCAGCGATTGCTCAGGCGCCTGCGCAGCAGCCCCAGCAGCCAGGCGTGGTGATTGCCGTAGAGGTCGCTGAACGAGGTGGGCGAGGTCGACACAGTATCCATGTGGCGTGGAAGCCTTGGCGTAAATAAGAATTGGTCGCGATTAAACCAAAGGGCCGGGCACTGCGCAAATGATATTGGTTTGCTTTTGCAGCAATGTCAGCGCCCACGCTTCTCAGCAATCCACGCGGTGGCCAAGTCGATAAAGGCCCGCAGTTTCGGCTGGCTCTGGGTTCGGGCGGGGAAATACAGGTACAGCCCGCTGCTTGGCGGGACGAAAGATTGGAGCACTTGTTCCAGTGCGCCTGAAGCCAGGTCCTCCATCACTTCAAAATCACTCACGTACGCCAGGCCCTGGCCTGCTCTCGCGGCGGCGATCATCAGGTTACGGTCATTGACGATCAGTGCGCCTTGAACACCGACCGTGAATTCCCGGCCCGCCCGCTCGAATTCCCAGCGGTGTGCCACGCCCGAGGTCAGGAAGCGATAGCCGATGGTTTGATGGGCGGTGAGTGCTTCCGGGGTTTGCGGCTTGCCGGCCTTGGCGAAGTAGCCGGGGGAGCCCACCACCGACCACTTCAAGTCCGGTGTCAGGCGTACGGCGACCATATCCTTGTCGATGGATTCCCCCAGGCGAATACCGGCGTCGAAGCCCTGGGTCACCAGGTCCACGGCGGCATCGTCGAGGGAAATGTCGAGCACCACATCCGGAAACGCCTCGCGAAAGAGTGGGATCAACGGCTCGATCAGCAGCTTGCCGGACAACCTCGGCACCGTCAGGCGCAAGGTACCCATCGGCCGGTCGCGGTAGCCAATGAGGGCCGCCAGCGCGTCGTCGATCTCCCCGGCGGCGGGGCGCAGGCGGCTGTAAAGCGTCATCCCGGCCTCGGTCAGCGCCACTCGCCGCGTGGTGCGTTGGAACAGCACTACACCCGTGCGCTTCTCCAGGGTTTTTACCGCATGGCTGACGGCCGTCGGCGTTACGCCGAGACGTGCAGCGGCTTGGGTGAAGTTCTTCAGCTCGGCCACGGCCAGGAACTCGGTCAAGCCATTGAAGGGATCAAGGTTCATTCACGGACCATTATGAAAGAGAGTTTCATAGTGCTTGTAGCACGAGACGATTTTTCCGGCTAATGCCACGGCGTACCTTTACTTCACTTTCACTCCATCAGGTACGGATCATGACAACGGCACATTCCTTCAAGCGTGTTTGGCTGGTAACCGGGGCTTCCCGAGGCATCGGCGCGAAAATCGTCGCGGCAGCGCTGGCCCACGGCGATGCGGTGGTGGCGACAGCCCGAAATGCCCAGGCAGTCATCGAGCGTTTCGGCGCGCAGCCTGGCCTGCTGGCCGTACAGTTGGATGTGACCGACGAAACCCAGGCAGCCGATGTTGCCCGCGCCGCCGTCGAGCACTTCGGGCGCATCGATGTGTTGGTCAACAATGCCGGTTTTGGCTTGCTGGGTGCGGTGGAGGAGGCGTCTGCCGATGAGGTTCGCCGCTTGTACGAAACCAATGTCTTCGGCCTGCTCAATGTCACACGGGGTGTATTGCCGTTCATGCGCCAGGCGCGCAGTGGGCATGTGATCAATATTTCGTCGGTAGGCGGCTTCCGTTCGGGGGCGGGATTCGGCACGTATTGCTCGACCAAGTTTGCCGTTGAAGGTTTAAGCGAAGCGCTGCACGCAGAACTCGCCCCCTTGGGCGTCAAGGTGACGGTGGTTGAGCCGGGTTATTTCCGTACTGACTTCCTGGACGGCAACTCCCTGGTGGAGTCGCCGTTGATCATCGACGACTACGCCGCCACGTCCGGCGAGGTGCGTAAGCTGGCCAAGGTCTACAACCAGCAGCAACCGGGTAATCCGGAGCTACTGGCAGTGGCCATGATCAAATTGGTGGAAGCTCCGTATCCACCGATGCGCCTGGCCTTGGGCACCGACACGTTGCAGGCGATCGAGGACAAACTGGCTTACGTCAAGGAGGAGACCGCCGCCTGGCGTGAGCTGTCGGCCTCAACCGATTTCTGACACCCAGCTTCTACGGTGGTTCTACTACTAGGGGCCGGGCACCAAAAACGCCGCCTCCAGCAGTTGCCGGGTGTAGGCATGCTGGGGGTTGGCGAAGATCGCAGATGCCTCCCCTTGTTCAACCGCCTGCCCGTGCTTGACCACCATCAACTGGTGACTCAAGGCCTTGACCACGGCCAGGTCGTGGCTGATGAACAGGTAGGTCAGGTTGTACTTGGCCTGCAGGTTGCGCAGCAGTTCCACCACTTGGCGTTGCACGGTGCGGTCGAGGGCCGAGGTCGGTTCATCCAGCAAAATCAGCCGGGGCTTGAGCACCAGCGCGCGGGCGATTGCGATGCGCTGGCGTTGCCCACCAGAGAATTCGTGGGGGTAGCGATTACGGGTTTCCGGGTCCAGGCCCACTTCCTTGAGCGCGGCAATAATCGCTGCTTCCTGCTCGGCCGCGGTGCCCATTTTGTGGATACGCAGGCCTTCGCCGACGATCTCGCTCACGCACATGCGCGGGCTCAGGCTGCCGAACGGGTCCTGGAACACCACCTGCATTTCCCGGCGCAGCGGTCGCACCTGTTGCTGGCTCAGCTTATCCATCTGATGGCCTTCGAAGCGGATGCCGCCCTTGCTCGCAATCAGCCGCAAAATTGCCAGGCCCAGGGTGGATTTGCCCGAGCCGCTTTCACCAACGATGCCCAACGTCTGGCCCTGTGGCAGGCTGAAGTTGATGCCGTCTACCGCCTTGACGTAATCGATGGTGTTGCGCAGGAAGCCTTTTTTGATCGGGAACCAGACTTTCAGGTCGTCGACTTCCAGCAACGGAGGGCCAATTTCATTGGTGGCAGGGCCGCCGCTGGGTTCAGCTGCAAGCAGCTCCTGGGTGTACGGATGCTGCGGCGACTGGAACAGGGTTTCGCACTCGGCCTGCTCGACGATGCAGCCTTTTTGCATCACGCATACCCGGTGGGCGATGCGCCTGACCAGGTTCAAGTCATGGCTGATCAAGAGCAAGGCCATGCCCAGGCGCGCCTGCAATTCCTTGAGCAGCTCCAGGATCTTCAACTGCACGGTGACGTCGAGTGCCGTGGTCGGTTCGTCGGCAATCAGCAGCTCTGGCTCGTTGGCCAGGGCCATGGCGATCATCACCCGCTGGCGCTGGCCACCGGACAGCTCGTGGGGCAGGGCCTTGAGACGCTTGTGGGGTTCGGGGATGCCTACCAGCTCCAGCAACTCCAGGGTGCGTTTGGTGGCGATCTTGCCGGTCAATCCCTTGTGCAGGCCGAGCACTTCGTTGATCTGCTTCTCGATCGAGTGCAGCGGGTTCAGCGAGGTCATCGGCTCCTGGAAGATCATCGCAATCCGGTTGCCGCGAATATGCCGGATGGTCTTTTCTTTCAGGGTCAGCAAGTCGTGGTTGGCGTACTGAATCGTCCCCGAAGGATGGCGCGCCAGCGGGTAGGGCAGCAGGCGCAGGATCGAGTGCGCCGTGACCGACTTGCCGGAGCCGCTTTCGCCCACTAGGGCCAGGGTTTCGCCGCGCTTGATATCGAAGCTGACGTTGTTCACCACACGCTGGTGGCTGTTGCCTACGACGAACTCGACGGAGAGGTCGCGGACTTCGATCAGATTGTCCTGATTCATCTCATTTCCTCGGGTCGAAGGCATCGCGAGCGGACTCGCCGATAAACACCAGCAGACTCAACATGATCGCCAGCACGGCAAACGCACTCATGCCCAGCCACGGCGCCTGCAGGTTGGATTTGCCCTGGGCCACCAGCTCACCCAGGGACGGCGAGCCGGCCGGCAGGCCAAAGCCCAGGAAGTCCAGGGCGGTGAGGGTGCCGATGGCGCCGGTCAGGATGAACGGCATGAAGGTCATGGTGGAGACCATGGCGTTGGGCAGGATATGACGGAACATGATCGCGCCGTTCTGCATCCCCAGCGCCCGCGCCGCCCGCACGTATTCCAGGTTACGCCCGCGCAGGAATTCGGCGCGCACCACGTCCACCAGGCTCATCCAGGAAAACAGCAGCATGATCCCCAGCAGCCACCAGAAATTGGGCTGCACGAAACTGGCGAGGATGATCAGCAAATACAGCACCGGCAAGCCAGACCAGATCTCCAGGAAGCGCTGCCCGGCCAGGTCGACCCAGCCACCGTAGAAACCCTGCAAGGCCCCGGCGATCACGCCGATGATCGAACTGAGTACGGTCAACGTCAGGGCAAACAGCACCGAAATCCTGAACCCGTAGATCACTCGCGCCAGCACATCGCGGCCCTGGTCATCGGTGCCCAACAGGTTGTCCCGTGATGGCGGGGCCGGGGCCGGAACTTTCAGGTCGTAGTTGATGCTCTGGTAGCTGTACGGAATCGGCGCCCACAAGGTCCAGGCATCCTTGGCCTTGAGCAGCTCCCGGATATACGGGCTCTTGTAGTTGGCTTCCAGCGGGAATTCGCCGCCGAAGGTGGTCTCGGGGTAGCGCTTGAGCGCCGGGAAATACCAGTCGCCGTCGTAATGCACCGCCAGCGGCTTGTCGTTGGCGATCAGCTCGGCACCCAGGCTCAGGCCGAACAGGATCAGGAACAACCACAGCGACCACCAGCCACGCTTGTTGGCCTTGAAGCGCTCGAACCGGCGACGATTGAGGGGGGATAGATTCATCTCAATGCTCCCGGCTGGCGAAGTCGATGCGCGGATCGACCAGGGTGTAGGTGAGGTCACCGATCAGTTTCACCACCAGCCCCAGCAGGGTGAAGATAAACAGCGTGCCGAATACCACCGGGTAGTCGCGGTTGATCGCCGCTTCAAAGCTCATCAGGCCCAGGCCGTCGAGGGAGAAGATCACCTCCACCAGCAACGAGCCGGTAAAGAAGATGCCGATAAAGGCCGACGGGAAGCCGGCAATCACCAGCAGCATCGCGTTGCGAAACACATGGCCGTAGAGCACGCGGTGATTGGTCAGGCCCTTGGCTTTGGCGGTGACCACGTACTGCTTGTTGATCTCGTCGAGGAAGCTGTTTTTGGTGAGCAGGGTCATGGTCGCGAAGTTGCCGATCACCAACGCGGTCACGGGCAGGGCGAGGTGCCAGAAGTAATCGAGGATCTTGCCGCCCCAGCTCAACTCGTCGAAGTTGTTGGACGTCAGCCCGCGTAACGGAAACCAGTCGAAGTAACTGCCGCCGGCGAACACCACGATCAGCAGGATCGCAAACAGGAACGCCGGGATCGCGTAGCCGACGATGATCGCCGAACTGGTCCACACGTCAAAATGGCTGCCGTGTCGCGTGGCCTTGGCGATTCCCAGGGGGATCGACACCAGGTACATGATCAGGGTGCTCCACAACCCGAGGGAGATGGACACCGGCATCTTTTCCTTGATCAGGTCGATGACCTTGGCGTCGCGAAAGAAACTGTCGCCAAAATCCAGCCGGGCGTAGTTCTTGACCATGATCCACAAGCGTTCCGGCGCCGACTTGTCGAAGCCGTACATTTTCTCGATTTCCTTCACCAGCGCCGGGTCCAGGCCCTGGGCGCCGCGATAGCTGGAGCCGGCCACCGAGACTTCGGCACCGCCGCCGGCAATCCGGCTGGTGGCGCCTTCAAAGCCTTCGAGCTTGGCGATCATCTGTTCCACCGGGCCACCGGGCGCGGCCTGGATGATCACAAAGTTGATCAGCAAAATGCCGAACAGGGTCGGGATGATCAGCAGCAGTCGACGAACAATATAGGCCAGCATCTCAGTCGCCCCCGCTCGCCGGATCGGCGCTCTGGTTGGTGTCCACGGTTATTGCAGGTTTCGCGTCGGGTTTGCTCCACCAGGTGGCGGTGCCGACGTCATAGCGTGGTGAGACTTTCGGATGGCCGAGGTGGTCCCAATACGCCACGCGGAAGGTCTTGATGTGCCAGTTGGGGATCACGTAGTAGCCGAACTGCAACACGCGGTCGAGAGCCTTGGCGTGGGCCACCAGGCTCTTGCGCGAGTCGGAGTCGATGAGTTCTTCCACCAACTGGTCGATGGCCGGGTCTTTCAGGCCGATGTAGTTGCGGCTGCCGGGCTTGTCGGCGCTGGACGACTTCCAGAACTCGCGCTGCTCGTTACCCGGCGAGGAGGACTGCGGGAAGCTGCCCACCACCATGTCGAAATCCCGCGAGCGGATGCGGTTGATGTACTGCGAGATGTCGACCCGGCGAATCACCAGGTCGATCCCCAAGTCCGCCAGGTTACGCTTGAACGGCAACAGGATGCGTTCGAACTCGGTCTGGGCCAGCAGGAACTCGATGGTCACCGGTTTGCCGGTGGTGTCGACCATTTTGTCGTCGACGATCTTCCAGCCGGCCTCTTGCAGCAGTTGATAGGCCTCGCGCTGCTGGGTGCGGATCATGCCGCTGGCGTCGGTCTTGGAAGGCTCGAAGGCTTCGGTGAATACCTGAGGCGGGACCTTGTCCCGCAGCGGTTCCAGAATCGCCAGCTCAGCCGGGCCGGGCAGGCCGGTGGCGGCCATCTCGGAGTTTTCGAAATAGCTGCGGCTGCGGGTGTAGGCGCCGTTGAACAGTTGCTTGTTGCTCCATTCAAAGTCCAGCAGCAGGCTGATGGCCTTGCGTACCCGTACGTCCTGGAACATCGGTTTACGGATGTTGAACACGAAGCCCTGCATGCCGGTGGGGTTGCCGTTGGGAATTTCTTCCTTGATCAGGCGGCCCTGGGTGACGGCGGGGGTGTTGTAGGCGTTGGCCCAGTTTTTCGCGCTGATTTCCAGCCAGTAATCGAACTGCCCGGCCTTGAGTGCTTCGAGGGCCACGGTGTTGTCGCGGTAGTAATCGGTGACGCGGTAATCGAAGTTGTAGAAGCCCTTGTTGATGGGCAGGTCCTTGGCCCAGTAGTTCTTGACCCGCTCGTAGCGGATCGAACGCCCGGCCTTGACCTCGGCCACCTTGTACGGGCCGCTGCCCAGCGGAATCTCCAGGTTGCCCTTGGAGAAGTCGCGCCCCTCCCAGTAATGCTTGGGCAATACCGTCAATTGCCCGAGGATCAGCGGCAGTTCGCGGTTGTTGGTGCGCTTGAACTTGAACAGCACCCGCAGCGGGTCTTCAGCGACCACTTCGTCGACGTCGGCGTAGTAGGTCTTGTAGATCGGCGAGCCGTCCTTCATCAGCGTCTGGAAGCTGAACACCACGTCTTCGGCACGGATCGGGTGGCCGTCGTGGAAGCGCGCTTCGGGGCGAATGTAGAAACGTACCCAGCTGTTGTCCGGGGCCTTTTCGATCTTGCCGGCCACCAGGCCGTATTCGGTGATGGGTTCGTCCAGGCTTTGCTGGGCGAGGGTGTCGTAGATCAGGCCGATATTGTCCGCCGGCACGCCCTTGCTGATGAAGGGGTTGAGGCTGTCGAAGCCGCCCATGCTGGACTCGCGAAAGGTACCGCCCTTGGGGGCGTCGGGATTTACATAATCGACATGCTTGAAATCGGCGGGGTACTTGGGTGGTTCGTTGTACAGGGTCAGCGCATGTTGTGGGGCCGCAGTGGCTGCGCCGCACAACAACAGGCTGCCAAGGATCGCAGTACGCAAAGGCATCATTGGGCTTTCTCCGAAGCTTTCAGCCACCATGCGCTCAGGCCCAGGCTGTAGGGCGGCGTGGTGACGAAGGCGAACCGGTTGCGGTACGCCAGGCGATGATAGTTGAGGTACCAGTTGGGAATACTGTAGTGCTGCCACAGCAGGACGCGGTCGAGCGCTCGCCCGGCTGCCAATTGTTCTTCACGGGTTTGCGCCGCCAGCAACTGTTCCAGCAGATGGTCGACCACCGGGTTGGCGATGCCTGCGTAATTCTTGCTGCCCTTGATCCCCGCCTGGCTGGAGTGGAAATACTGCCACTGCTCAAGGCCGGGGCTGAGGGTCTGGTTGAGGGTCATCAGAATCATGTCGAAGTCGAATTGATCGAGGCGTTGTTTGTACTGTGCGCGGTCTACCGTGCGCAAGCGGGCTTCGACGCCGATGCTTGTCAGGTTTTCGACATAGGGCTGCAGGATGCGCTCCAGGTTCGGATTCACCAGCAGGATTTCCAGGCGCAGCGGTTGCCCGTCACGGTTGAGCAAGCGTTGCCCGGACAGCTTCCAGCCGGCTTCGGCGAGCAACGTGAGGGCGCGGCGCATGGTGTCCCGGGGGATGCCGCGACCGTCGGTCTGGGGCAGGCTGAACGGCTGGGTAAACAGGTTGGCCGGCAGTTGATCGCGATAGGGCGAGAGCATCAGCCATTCATGGCCGGTCGGCACGCCGGTGGCGGAGAATTCGCTGTTGGGGTAGTAGCTGAGGGTGCGTTTATAGGCGCCGCTGAACAGGGTGCGGTTGGTCCACTCGAAATCGAACATCAAGCCCAGGGCTTCGCGCACCTTGGCCTGGCTGAAGGCCGGGCGCCGGCTGTTCATGAACAGGCCCTGGCTTTGGGTCGGGATCTGGTGGGCGATCTGCGCCTTGATCACCTCCCCACGGTTGACCGCCGGGAAGTTGTAGCCGTTGGCCCAGTTCTTCGCCTGGTGCTCGATATAGATATCGAACTCGCCGGCCTTGAAGGCTTCGAAGGCTACGTCGCTGTCGCGGTAAAACTCCACCTCGACCTTGTCGTAGTTATAGAAGCCACGGTTGACCGCCAGGTCCTTGCCCCAGTAATCCTTCACCCGTTCGAACACCAGTTGCCGCCCCGGCGTGACCTTGCTGATGCGGTAAGGCCCGCTGCCCAGCGGCGGCTCGAAGGTGGTGGCCTTGAAGTCACGGTTTTTCCAGTAATGCTGGGGCAATACTGGTAGCTCCCCCAGGCGCAGGATCAGCAACGGGTTGCCGGCGCGCTTGAACACAAAGCGAATGCGATGCCGGTTAAGGATGTCGACCCGGGCCACTTCCTGCAGGTTGGTGCGATACTGCGGGTGGCCTTCGGTCAGCAGCGTGCGATAGGAAAACGCCACGTCGTAGGCGGTGATCGGCTTGCCATCGTGGAAGCGCGCTTCGGGGCGCAGGTTGAACACCACCCAGCTGCGGTCCTCGCTGTACTCCACCGATTGGGCAATCAGGCCGTAGCTGGAGGTCGGTTCATCGCCGGAAGGGGCGTACTGGCCGGTACCCACCATCAACGGCTCATTGAGTTCGTTGACCCCGTATTGCAGGAAGTTGGCGGTGGAAACCGGGCTGGAACCCTTGAAGGTATAAGGGTTGAGCGTATCGAAGGTGCCAAACGCCATGACCCGCAAAGTGCCGCCCTTGGGCGCTGCGGGGTTTACCCAGTCGAAGTGGGTGAATTTGGCCGGGTACTTGAGCGTGCCGAACTGCGCATAACCGTGGCTCTCGGTGATGGTCGCGTTCGCGGAAAAGCTCAAGGCCAGACTTATTAGTAGAAGGAGGGGACGCTTCAAGTCAGAGATCCGATCCAGGCGGCTTGGGCTTTATGATCGGTACAGTAACAGCTTGTTCCGAATGGAAAAAGGCTGGGGATCGAGGCGTTGTGAAACCTGTAGGAGCGAGCTTGCTCGCGAAGGACGCCGACGATAACGCTGGCATTCTGAATTAACGCGGTGTCCTTGCGTTATTCGCGAGCAAGCTCGCTCCTACAGGGGTTGCGGTGTTATCTGGGCCCGGAAACCACGAGCATCTGCCCCGGCTTCAGCGCCTGGCCAGTGCGCGGGTTCCAGCGCTTGAGATGTTGCATCTCAACGTTGAAGCGCTTGGCGACGATGTACAGCGAGTCGCCTTTCTTGACCTTGTATTGCACCGGCTTCTTGCCGCCGGCCTTGGCCACCAGCTTGCGGGTGTCCTGCATGACCAGGGTCTGGCCGACCTTGAGCGCCTGTCCATTGAGCTGGTTCCAGCGCTGCAGGTCATGCACATCAACCTTGTTGGCCTTGGCAATCAGGGTCAGGTTGTCGCCGCTGCGAACCTTGTAGCTACGGGTGCGACCGGCCACAGCCTTGTGTTCAACTTCGTCGAACACCTGCTTTTTCGGGCGCATGCTCAGCAATTCTTCGGGCTTCATCGCCGAAAGGCTGCTGGCCAGCAACTGCGCCTTGGAAGTCGGCACCAGCAAATGCTGCGGGCCATCCAGGGTGGTACGTTGCTTCAAGGCGGGGTTGAGCTGGAACAGTTCGTCTTCGTCGATCTCGGCCAGCGCGGCAACCCGTGACAGGTCCATGCTCTGCTTGACTTCAACCACTTCGAAATACGGCGTGTTTGCAATCGGGTTCAGGTTGACGCCGTAGGCTTCGGGAGCCAGCACCACCTGGGACAGCGCCAGGAACTTGGGCACGTAGTCCTTGGTTTCCTGAGGCAGCGGCAGGTTCCAGTAGTCCGTCGGCAAGCCGAGCTTTTCGTTGCGCTCGATGGCCCGGCTGACCGTGCCTTCACCCGCGTTGTAGGCCGCCAACGCCAGCAACCAGTCACCGTTGAACATGTCATGCAGACGCGTCAGGTAGTCCAGGGCGGCGGTGGTGGAGGCGGTGATGTCGCGGCGGCCGTCGTAGGCGCGGGTCTGACGCAGGTTGAAGTAGCGCCCGGTGGAAGGAATGAATTGCCACAGGCCCACGGCATCGCTGCGTGAATAAGCCATTGGGTTGTAGGCGCTTTCAATCACTGGCAGCAGCGCCAGCTCCAGGGGCATGTTGCGTTCTTCAAGGCGTTCGACGATGTAATGAATGTAGAGACTGCCGCGTTCGCCGGCGTTCTCAAGAAAGGAAGGGTTACTGGCAAACCACAATCGTTGCTGTTCAATGCGCGGGTTGACGCCTAACCCGTCCTGCAATTGAAAGCCCCGGCGCATGCGTTCCCAGACATCCTGGGGCACTTCCGGGCTTGGCTTCTCTGATAGCCAAATGGGTTTTTGCTTGATCTTGGCGGTAAGGTTTGGCTTGGGTTGCACGGTGGATTGTGCGGCAAAATTGGTCGATTGGCAGCCCGCCAGAGTAGCGGACACAGCCACCGCCACGGCTTGAGCCAGGCGGGTCAATGCGTCTGAATGGTTGGTTTTACGAATAGATGACGACATTGGCTGGAAGTAAGTTCCGGGCAAAAATGTCGGGCGATTCTAGAAAGCGCTTTGGTTCCGGTCAACCATTCAGAAATTACGTATCAGAATCCTTCCACTTAGAACGTATCTTTCCAAGACCTCAAGCTAGCAAATACCTCACTCCCGGCCCGGTTATCCCGGCCATTCCGTTCGTCCGCTTTTTCTTTAACGGATGTTTCAGAGGTCCGCAGAAAAGGGTTAGTGAGTTTTTCCAGGGCCAGGGTCGAAGGCAATGTAATCTCGCCGTTGGCCCGCAGTTGCCGCACGTTTTCCACCCGTTCAGCGATATCCGCGTTATGCGGTTCCACGGCCTGGGCGAATTTCAGGTTACTTTGTGTGTATTCGTGGGTGCAGTACACCAGCGTGTTGGACGGCAGGGCCGCCAAGCGCTCCAGGGAGGTGTGCATCTGTTGCGGGGTGCCTTCGAACAGCCGGCCACAACCGGCGGCGAACAGGGTATCGCCGCAGAACAGCACGCCCTGGTGATAGAAGGCGATATGGCCGAGGGTGTGACCGGGTACGGCAAACACCTCGAAGTCCCAGCCCAACACGTTGATGCGGTCGTTGTCCTGGAGGGCGATATCCCGCGCCGGGATCTTTTCATTGGCCGGGCCGTAGACCCTGGCGCCTGAAACACTTTTAAGTTGTTCGACGCCGCCGACATGATCATGGTGATGGTGAGTCACCAGGATGTCGCTGAGGGTCCAGTCGGGGTGCTGCTGGAGCCAGGCCAGCACGGGCGCGGCATCACCGGGATCGACTACCGCGCAGCGCTTGTTCGGCTGATCCTGTAACAGCCAGATGTAGTTATCGGTGAAGGCGGGCAGGGCACTGATCTGTATCATTCTTTGATTCGCCAAGCTGAACACATTGGTGCATCTTAGAGCTTCTTGGCGCGTTGGAGAATGCAATGACTGATAAAGCGTTCGCCCAGGCCGATCCCGAGTGGCTGGCACTGATCAGTGCCGCCCGTGAATGGCTGTCCGGGCCTGTCGGGCAATTTTTACTGGATGAAGAACGGCGCATGCTCGAAGACGAGCTTGGCCGGTTCTTTGGTGGCTACCTGGTGCATTACGGTCCCTCGGCGCAAACCCCGCCGTCGGCGCCGCAAGTGCAACGCAACGTGCGCCTGGGTGCGCCGTTGCCGGGTGTCGAGATTGTTTGCGAGGAGCAAGCCTGGCCGTTGAGCGAGCATGCTGCCGACGTGGTGGTGTTGCAGCATGGCCTGGATTTCTGTCTGTCGCCCCATGGCTTGCTGCGCGAAGCCGCCAGCAGCGTGCGCCCAGGTGGCCATTTGCTGATCATCGGCATCAACCCCTGGAGCAGTTGGGGCTTGCGGCATGTATTCGCCCATGATGCCTTGCGCAAGGCACGCTGCATCTCGCCCTCGCGCGTCGGTGACTGGTTGAACCTGCTGGGCTTTGCACTGGAGAAACGCCGCTTCGGGTGCTATCGTCCGCCGCTTGCGTCCGCCAAGTGGCAGGGCCGGTTGGCCGGCTGGGAGCGCAGGGCCGGAGCCTGGCAATTGTCTGGCGGTGGTTTCTACTTGTTGGTGGCGCGCAAGATCGTCGTAGGCCTGCGGCCGGTGCGCCAGGTACGCCGCGAACCGATGGGCAAGCTGGTACCGATGCCGATGGCCAAGGTCAATCGCAAGCAGAGCGAGCAGTAAAAAACCTTTTTTGATTTCAGGTCGAGTCTCTCGACCTCGGGCCTTTGTCGGTCGATTATCGGCAACCCGCTTTGATGGATCCCGCTTTAATGGACAGTGAAATGACCGATACCGTAGAACTCTTCACCGATGGCGCCTGCAAGGGCAACCCCGGCCCCGGCGGATGGGGTGCCCTGCTGGTGTGCAAAGGCGTGGAGAAGGAACTGTGGGGCGGCGAAGCCAACACCACCAACAATCGCATGGAGCTGATGGGGGCGATTCGCGGCCTTGAAGAGCTCAAGCGTCGTTGCGACGTGTTGCTGGTGACCGACTCCCAGTACGTGATGAAGGGCATCAACGAGTGGATGGTCAACTGGAAGAAGCGCGGCTGGAAGACTGCGGCCAAGGAACCGGTGAAAAACGCCGACCTGTGGCAGTTGCTCGATGAGCAATGCAATCGCCACAACATCACCTGGAAATGGGTGCGCGGGCACATCGGCCATCCCGGCAACGAGCGCGCCGACCAGTTGGCCAATCGCGGCGTGGATGAAGTGCGCGGCTACAAGCAGAGCTGATGCCGGTTGACGTGTTAAGATCCCGCCCCTTGAAATGTACCAAACCGTTGAGAGCTGAACCCTGATGGCCATCCGATCTGTTGTACTCGATACCGAAACCACCGGCATGCCGGTGACCGACGGCCACCGGATCATTGAAATCGGCTGCGTCGAACTGATGGGGCGCCGCCTCACTGGCCGGCACTTCCACGTCTACCTGCAACCGGATCGCGAAAGTGATGAAGGCGCCATCGGCGTCCACGGCATCACCAACGAATTCCTGGTGGGCAAGCCGCGGTTTGCCGAAGTGGCCGATGAGTTCTTCGAGTTCATCAACGGCGCACAGCTGATCATCCATAACGCGGCGTTCGACGTTGGCTTCATCAACAACGAATTCGCGCTGATGGGCGCGACCGACCGGGCTGATATCACCCGGCACTGCTCGATCCTCGACACCTTGATGATGGCCCGTGAGCGTCACCCGGGCCAGCGCAACAGCCTCGATGCCTTGTGCAAACGCTATGGCGTCGACAACTCCGGCCGCGAACTCCACGGCGCCTTGCTCGACTCCGAGATCCTCGCCGACGTTTACCTGACCATGACCGGCGGCCAGACCAGCCTGTCCCTGGCCGGTAACGCTTCGGACGGCAATGGTTCGGCAGAAGGCTCGGGCAATCGCCCTTCGGAAATCCGCCGCTTGCCAGCGGATCGCCAGCCCACCACGATCATTCGCGCCAGCGAGCAGGACATGGCCGAACACGCGGCCCGTCTTGAGGCAATCGCCAAGTCCGCAGGTGCACCCGCGTTGTGGACCCAATTGACTCAGCAATAAAACCGTCTGAAAAACCTGTAGGAGCGAGCTTGCTCGCGAAAAACCTGAGAGCGCCGTTGGGTGTCAGGTTTCCCGCGTCATCGTTAACGACCTTCGCGAGCAAACTCGCTCCTACGGTTATCATCCAAGCGCCAATCCCTGGCTGGCCCTGATCAAGTCATAAGCCTTGCGTGCAATCGGGTTCGCCGTGTTCGGGCGAATCCACAGGTAATACGTCACCTCCGGCATCCTCGGCAGCCCGTCGTTCTCTCCCAATACCCGCATGTCCGGCCCGAGCATTTCCATGCTCCGTGGGGTCACGCCGAGCCCTGCGCGGGTTGCCGCCTTGATCCCGATCAGGTTCGATGCCAGGTACGCCTGCCTCCACGGGATGTTCGCCCGTTCCAGCGCCTCCAGGGCATAGCGCCGATAAATGCTCGGCTCATCCACCAGAATCAACGGCAGCGGCTCGCTCGGCGAGTGAATGTACTGCGCCGAACAAATCCACCACACCGGCGAGGTGCGTAACGCAAAGCCCTCCAGGTTGGCGTCGGCGCGGGTGGAGATCACCATGTCGACCTTGCCCCGATGCAAGTCATCCATCAGGAACGGGCTGCGACCCACGTCGATTTCCAGGCGCAGGCGCGGTGCCGAGCGGGCGATGTGGCTGAGGATCGGCGGCAGGATGGTGTCGGCGATGTCGTGGGGCGAGCCGATGCGCAGCACACCGCTGAGGCTGCTTTCCCGCAGGGAATTGAGTGCATCGTCATTCAGCGACAGCATCTGCCGCGCATGCCGCAATAGCTGCATTCCCGGCTCTGTCAGTTGCTTTTGCCGGCCGCGCTTTTCAAACAGGCTGACGCCCACTTGCTGTTCGAGGCGCTGCATATGCTGGGTGACGGAAGATTGCGTGCGGGCCAGGTGAGCACCGGCTTCGGCGAAGCTGTGGTGATCGACCACGGCGATAAAGGTGCGGAGCAGTTCGAGATCGAGGGTCGACATGGCCATTCCAGGGCATTTTTTATATCAAGGGCAGGAAGATAAACATTACATATTTTTATGTGTTATCACGCCGAATTTTTACAGGGGCTAATGATTACGAGTATATGGCCAAAAACAAGGTCGTCCATATACGGGAAGTTATAACGATATTAGATATTTGAATTTCCGTTCCCTCGGCACTCTCCCTAGCATGCCCCCACATCAGGTCGGGGTACGCCGATCGCTAATGAGGGGAGTTCCATGGGTTTTGTGCGCGCGGCGGTAAAACGAAGGTTGCCTGTGGTCCTGGGCGCATTGATCGCCCTGGGCGGCAGCGCGTTGGTGCAGGCCGACGCGACCCTGGACAAGATCCAGCAGCGCCATGTGCTGGTGGTCGGCGTGCTGCTTTCCGGCGGGCCGTTTGGCGGCATCGACCCCACCACTCAGAAACCCAAGGGTTTGAACGTCGACCTGGCCAACGAGCTGGGCCGTCAGTTGGGCGCCGAGGTGCAACTGGTACCGGTATTGCCGGCAAACCGCGTGCAGTTCCTGCAGCAGGGCAAGGTCGACTTGCTGATCGCCAATATGGAATGGACCGCCGAGCGCGGCGAAATCCTCGGTTTCGTACCGACGCCGTTCTACAGGATTGGCGGCACCGCAGCGGTACTCAAGGACAGCAAGATCACCCACTGGGAAGACCTCAAAGGCCAGCCGGTGTGCACCTCCCAGGGCAGCAGCTACGTCAAACCGCTGACCGAACTGGGCGCACAGATCAAAGGCTTCAAGAGCTCCTCCGAATCCCTGCTGGCCCTGCGCGGCAACAACTGCGTCGCGGCGGTGCATGACTCCACCCTGATCAACCCGCTGATCAACGACAGCGCCGAATGGAAGGACTACCGCGCCATCAGCCCCGAGCTGAACCCGGCGCCGTCGGTGATCTGGACTCGCCGCGGCGAGAACGACACCCAGGCCAAACTCGACCCGATCATCAAGGAACTGCACCGCAGCGGCTGGCTGATCGATGCCCAGACCCGCAACCACATCACCCCGGCTTCCCCGGCGCTGGTGGAATTGCAGAAACAGTTCAAGGGCGCCTGACACATGACGTTGAAAACCCTGACTGCCTTGGGCCTGGCACTGTGCGCAAGCCTGGCCCACGCCGACGCCACCCTCGACAAGATCGAGCAACGCCACGCCATCAGCGTCGGCGTGATCCTCAGCGGCCCGCCGTTTGGCACCCTCGACCCCAAGACCGGCGAACACCTGGGCTACAACGTCGAGCTGGCCAAGGGCCTCGGCCAGGCGCTGGGCGTTGAGACCAGGACCGTCTCGGTACTGGCGCCCAACCGCGTGCAGTTCCTGCAACAAGGCAAGGTCGATGTGCTGATCGCCAACATGCAGTACACCGACGAGCGCGCCGAGATTCTCGACTACGTGCCCACGCCCTATGAAGAAGTCGGCGGCGCGGCGTTGATCCGCAAAGGTGCCGGGATCACCCAGTGGGCCGACCTCAAGGACAAGCCAGTGTGCGTGTCCCAGGGCAGCAACTTCATCAAACCGTTGCAGGAAACCTACGGCGCGCAGATCAAGGCGTTCCGCAGCCAGTCCGAATCCCTGCTGTCGTTGCGCGGCAATGGCTGCGTGGCGGCGGTGCACGTCAGCCCGACCATGCATGCGCTGCTGGAAGATGCCGAATGGTCCGGCTACGAGATCCCGTTGCCGGGGGATTTGATCCCGTCCAAATCCGTGATCTGGATCCGCAAAGGCGAGCACGACACCCAGGCCAAGCTCGACGCCATCGTGCGGGACTGGCATCGCAGCGGCTGGTTGATCGCCCTCGGCGAACGCACCGGCATGGCCCCGTCGCAGGCCCTGCGTGATCTGCACGAGCAGTACAGCCATGAGTGAACCGCTCTTCGCCACCCTGCAGCAATTGCTCGGCGCCGCCCATGTGCAGCGCAGTGAAGACGCCCCCCAGTACCTCACCGACAAACAGGGCCGTTACACCGGCCAGGTGATCGCCGTGGTACACCCGGCCAACACCGAGGAAGTCGCCGCCGTGGTGCGCGCCTGTGTGGCCCTGGAGGCGCCCATCGTGGTCCAGGGTGGCAATACCGGGCTGATGGCAGGCGCGACGCCGGACGCCAGTGGCCGTGCGGTGCTGCTGTTGCTTGACCGGATGAACCGGGTGCGCGTGATCGATACCGACAACGACACCCTGACCGTCGAAGCCGGCTGCATCCTGCAAAACATCCAGGACGTGGCCCGGGAGGCCGGTCGCCTGTTTCCGCTGAGCCTCGGTGCCGAAGGCAGTTGCACCATTGGCGGCAACCTCGGCACCAATGCCGGCGGCACGGCGGTGCTGCGCTATGGCAACACCCGCGAGCTGACCCTGGGCCTGGAAGTGGTCACTGCCGAAGGCGAAATCTGGAACGGCCTGCGGGGTTTGCGCAAGGACAACACCGGCTACGACCTGCGGGATTTGTACGTGGGCAGTGAAGGCACCCTCGGCATTATCACCGCCGCGACCCTGAAGCTGTTCCCGCTGCCCAAGGCCCAGGCCACCGCGTTGCTGGCGTTTGATGAGTTGGCTCAGGCCGTCGCTTTTCTGTCCCATGCCCGCGCCGGTTTTGGCGCAAATCTCACGGCATTCGAGTTACTTGGCGCCGATTGCCTGGCGTTGTTGCGCGAGCAGTTTCCCGAAGGCCCGCAACCGTTCCTCAAGGCCAGCCAACCCTGGTTCGCTTTGCTGGAACTCTCGAATAACCACGGCGAAACCCACGCCCGCGAAGCCTTCGAAAACGTCCTCGGTGAAGCCTTCGAGCAGTCATTGCTGGCCGACGCACTGATCGCTGAAAGCCTGGCGCAAAGCGAAGCCCTGTGGCTGCTACGGGAGAACATGAGCGAGGCGCAGAAGCGCGCCGGGCGCAATATGAAGCACGACATCTCGGTGCCGATCTCGCAAATCGTCGCCTTCGTGGCCCATACCGATGCGTTGTTGCAGGTGCATTTCCCCGGCGTTCGCAACTTTACGTTCGGGCACCTGGGGGACGGTAATCTGCATTACAACGTCGCCCATCCGCTGAGTTCCACGGTGGACGAGCACATGCGCAACTACGCCGAACTGAGCTTGCTGGTGCACGACAGCGCCCACGCTCACGGCGGTTCCATCAGTGCCGAGCACGGAATCGGCCAGCGCAAGGTCGGCATGCTGGGCCGCTATAAAAGCCCGGTGGAGCTGGACCTGATGCGCCGCATCAAGCGTGCCCTCGACCCGAAAAACCTGCTCAACCCCGGCAAAGTCCTGGAGATGCAGCCATGACGATTCGCCTGTCCAAGCGGGTGCAGCGGGTGTCGCTGTCGGCCAACGCGGCGGCCAAGTCCCGCGCCACGGAACTGCGTGATGCCGGCCGCGACATTCTAGACCTGACCACCGGCGAGCCGGACTTCGATACGCCCGACCACATCAAGCAAGCGGCCTACGCCGCCATCGCCGCAGGCGCTACCAAATACACCCCGACACCTGGCGTAAAGGCCTTGCGCGTCGCGGTGCAGCGCAAGCTGGCCGAAGAAAATCACCTGGACTATTCGCTGCCGAATATCGTGATCGCGAACGGCGCGAAACAGATCATCTTCAACGCCTTCGCTGCCACCCTCGACGACGGCGATCAAGTGCTGGTGCCGACGCCGTACTGGCCGTCCTTCCCTGACAGCGTACGGTTCAACGGTGGCGAGCCGGTGTTTATCGAGTGCGGCCTGGAGCAGGGTTGCAAGCTGCTGCCGGCCCAACTGGAACAGCACATCAATGAACGCACCCGCTGGCTGATCCTTAATGGTCCGGGCAACCCGAGCGGTGCGGTGTATAGCGAGGCTGAACTACAGGCGCTGGCCGAGGTGCTGCGTCGCCATCCCCAGGTGATGGTGCTGCTGGATGAGCTCTACGAGCACATTCGTTTCGACGGTCGCCCGGCCCAGAGTCTGCTGAACCTCGCGCCGGATCTGCAGGACCGTTGCCTGCTGGTGGGCGGCGTGTCCAAGACCTACGCCATGACCGGCTGGCGCATCGGGTTCGGCGCCGGGCCGCAGACCCTGACCAATGCCATGGCGGTGGTGCAATCGCAATCCACCTCCGGCGCTTCTTCCGTCGGTCAAGCCGCTGCGTTGGCCGCATTCACCGGCGGGCTGGGTTTCCTCTTCGAGCAGGTGGCAGCCTATCAACTGCGCCGGGACCTGCTGATGATGGCCCTCGGCACCGTCGATGGCCTGGAAGTGCTCGAGCCCCAGGGTGGCTTTTTCGTGTTTGTGCGCTGCGCCGGTTTACTTGGCCGCTATCGCCCGGACGGTCAACAGCTGAACGACGACGGCGATGTCGTCGCCTACTTGCTGGAGGAGGGCGTGGCCGGTGTAGCCGGCAGCGCCTACGGCCTGTCGCCGTGGTTTCGCCTGTCCATTGCTACGGCGACCGACAGCGTGGCTGAAGCCGGCCGCCGTATCGCTGTCGCCTGCGGCAAGCTGCGGGGCGCCGAATGAGTCATTGGCTGGAGATTTTTGTGCATTGGGCCGCCGGTATCGGCCTCAACTACAGCTTCCTGCTGGATGCCTATCAGCGCGGCACCCTGGAGCAGGGCGCGCTGACCACCGTGCTGTTGTGCCTGTTCACCATCGTCGGCAGCCTGCTGGCGGGGATCAGCCTCGCGGCGCTGCTGACTTCGGGCAATCCGTGGCTGGCCAAGCCGGCGCGGGTGTTTATCGAAGTGACCCGCAACACGCCTACGTTGGTTCAGCTGTACTGCGCGTTCCTGGTGTTGAACATGCTGCTGACCCAGGCCGTCGGCGCGGCCAACCCGCTGACGCCGTTTGCCTGGGTGGTGATCGTGATCTCGCTGCACAAGGGTGCGTTTCACGCAGAAGCCCTGCGCGCCGGCATCGAGGCGGTACCTTCCGTGACCCTGGAAGCCGCCAGCTCCCTGGCCTTCAGCAGCCGGCAACTGCTGTGGAATGTGCAGCTGCCGTTAGCCCTGCGCTTCGCGCTGCCGTCGCTGATCAACAACCTGATCGACCTGGTGAAAATGACCGCCGTGGCCTCGGCCATCGCCGTGGGCGATATCACCTACGCCTCGATCATGATCTGGACCCAGAGCGACAACGTGCTGGAGCTGATGATTCTGATCCTGAGCTTCTTCGGCTTGCTGAGTTTTACCGTCAATTGTGTGGGGCGCTGGCTGGAAGCGCGCCTGAGGATGCCCGGTTATGGCCATTGATTCATTCCCGGTGCTGTCGGCGTTGCTGCAATGGTCGCCAGCACTGGTCAGCGGTTTCGGCCAGAACATCCTGATCAGCCTGGTGGTGATTGGTCTCGGTTCGCTGCTGGGCCTGATAGTGGGCGCGCTGGCCATGTCGCCATTGCGGCTGCTGCGCTTGCCGGCACGCGTCTGGGTGCAGATTTTCCGCAATGCGCCGTGGCTGGTGCTGATCTATTTCACCACCTACGTGTTTCCGTTCGAGATCCATATTGGCAGCAGCTATGTATCGTTCCCGGACTGGGTCAAGGTGACCATCGGCCTGGCGTTGCCGGCCAGCGCCAACGTGGCGGAGATCTTTCGCGGCGCCATCGGCTCGATCCCCAGCACCCAGTGGGAAGCCGCGCGGTCGCTGGCATTCACCCGTGGCCAGATCTTCCGTTCGATCATCCTGCCCCAGTGCTTCAAGCGCATGTTGCCGCCGTGGATGAACCTCTACGCGGTGGTCACCATGGGCACCGCCCTGGCGTCGCTGGTGGGCGTGCACGACGTGATCGATACCGCGCAGATTGCCAGCAACACCGTGAACATGACCGGCTTTACCGTGGTGATCTACCTGAGTTTGCTGGTGCTGTTCTTTGCCTATTGCTACCCGATTTCCCGTTTGACCCAACGCCTGGAGCGCCGTTATGCCTTCTATTGAACCCCTGGTCAGCCTACGGGACTTGCAGCTGTCGTTCGGTGACAACCGGGTGCTCAAGGGCATCGACCTCGACGTGCATCGCGGCCAGGCGGTGTCGATCATCGGCCCGTCGGGCTCGGGCAAGTCGACCATCCTGCGTTGCATCACCGGGCTGTTGCAGCCCCAGCGCGGCACCATTCGCGTCGGCGAAACCCGGGTCGATACGCTGACTCAGGAAGCCCAGCGCATCGAGTTGCGCAAACGCGTCGGGTTTGTGTTCCAGCAATACAACCTGTTCCCGCATTTGTCGGTGCTGGAAAACCTGGTGATCGCCCCGCGTAAGGTGCTCGGTCGTAACCGCGCCGATGCCGAGAAGGACGCGCGGGCGCTGTTGGCCAAAGTGCGCATGGAGCACAAGGCGGATGCCTATCCCGGCCAATTGTCCGGCGGCCAGCAGCAGCGGGTGGCGATTGCCCGGGCGTTGGCGATGCGCCCGGAACTGATTCTGTTCGATGAAGTGACCTCGGCGCTGGACCCGGAAACTGTCGGTGAAGTGTTGACGGTGATTCGCGAGCTGACCGAAGAGGGCATGACCTGCGTGCTGGTGACCCATGAAATGCGCTTCGCCGAAGAGATCAGCGACATCGTCTACTTCACCGAAAACGGCGTGATCGTCGAGCACGGCAGCGCTGAACAGATCTTCCAGCACCCCACCAGTGACCGCACCCAGGAATTCCTGCGCCATGCATTGGGCGATCCCGGCCGTCGGCCACCGATCGCCAACGATCCGTACCTGTTGACCAACCTGAGCCGCTACACCCTGTCTGTCTAATAAGAGGAACCTCGTCATGAGTACCGCAAACCGTGCCGCCGTTATCGAAGACTTCCTGCAGCAGATCCGTGTCATCAACCAGCGTGGCGTAGACCGCGCGGCCCTGGTGGAAATTGTCGGGCTGCTGGAAACCCTGGCCGAGCGCCGGGACCTGTTCAACTTCAGCGAATTCCCCGCGCCAGTGCCGGGGCAGGGCAGCACTGCTTTCCGCTATCGCCTGAATGACGATGGCGACACGCCGACCCTGTACCTGAATTCGCTGCTGCCGGGCAAAAGCACCCTCCCTCACAACCACGAAACCTGGGCGATCATCAGTGCCGTCGAAGGCCAGGAAATCAACTACGTGTATGGCCGCAACGATGAAGGGCGGGATGCAGGCTTCACCACCCTGACCCTTGAGAAAGAAGTCATTGTGCAACCGGGCACTTCCATCTCGTTCCTCGGTGAAGACCTGCACGGGATTCGTGTTGAAGGTGAGCAGGCGACCTTGCACTTCCACCTGTACGGCTTGCCGCTGGAGTCCCTCAATGGCCGTTATGGCGTTGAAGCAGACGGCCGAATTCTCAACTACAACGCCTCGCAGATGGCGCCTTCAATCCGGGCCTATTCCTGAGCACAACACACATCAAATGTGGGAGCGGGCTTGCTCGCGAATGCGGTTTTTCAGTCAATGGATGCGTTTCTGACCCACCGCATTCGCGAGCAAGCCCGCTCCCACAATTAGATCCGCGTTCATCCAGGGTTTTTTATGATTGATCTGTATTACTGGCCCACCGGCAATGGCCTGAAAGTCGGCATCCTGCTGGAAGAGCTGGAGGCGGAGTACCGTCTGATTCCGGTCAACATCCGCGAAGGCGCGCAGAAGCAGGAAAGCTTCCAGCGCATCAGTGCGAATGGGCGGATTCCGGCGATTGTCGACCACAGCCATGAAGCACCCCTGAGCCTGTTCGAATCCGGGGCGATCCTGAACTACCTGGCGGACAAGGCCGGGCGTTTCCTGCCGCCCGCTGGCACCGCCGAGCGCCAGAAGGTCCAGGAATGGCTGTTCTGGCAGGTGGGGCATATCACCCCGTACCTGAGCCAGTTGCAGCTGTTCAAGGAGAAGGCCCCGGAGGCGATTCCCTTCGCCCTCGACCTGCTGAACGCCGAAGCCACGCGCCTGTATCGGGTGCTGGAGCAGCGCTTGGCCGAGGTGCCGTATGTAGCGGGTGAATACTCGGTGGCCGACATGGCGATCTTCCCGTGGATCCAGCCCCTGCGCCAAGGCCAGGACCTGGCCGACTACCCGAACATCCAGGCCTGGCGTTTGCGCATCAAGGCGCGCCCGGCGGTCCAGCGGGCCTATGCCAAGGGACGTGAAGTCGCCGCCGGCGAGCGTTCGTTGGCCTTGCAGTAACTCATCTTTTTTTGCGGGACTTCCATGAGCCAGACCATCACACCCGGGCAATTGCAACAATGGCTGTTCGACGGCCAGGAAATCGCCCTGTTCGACGTACGCGAGCACGGCCAATACGGCGAGGCCCATCTGTTTCACGGGGTAAACCTGCCCTATAGCCGCCTGGAACTGGAGGTGCAGCGCCTGGCGCCCAACCCTCAGGTGCGCCTGGTGATTTACGATCAGGACGGCGGCGATGTGGCTGCGCGCACGGCGCTGCGCTTGCAGGCGTTGGGCTACCGGCATGTGCATGTACTGGAAGGGGGTGCTGACGGTTGGGTGGCTGCCGGCCTGCAGCTGTTTGCCGGGGTGCATGTACCGTCAAAGGCTTTTGGCGAGTTGGTGGAAGAAGCCAGCCACACGCCCCACGTCACCGCGCAGCAACTGGCGGACTGGCAGGCCAAGGGCGAGCCGCTGGTGGTGCTGGACGGCAGGCCGTTTGATGAGTACCGCAAGATGACCATTCCTGGCTCCATCTGCTGCCCTAACGGTGAGCTGGGTTACCGCGTGCACGACCTGGTGCCGGATGAGACGACGCCGATCGTGGTCAATTGCGCCGGCCGTACCCGCAGCATTATCGGCGCCCAGACGTTGATCAACCTCGGCGTGAAGAACCCGGTTTATGCATTGGAAAACGGTACCCAGGGTTGGTACCTGGCGGATTTCAAACTGGAGCATGGCAGCACCCGCCGTTATGCCGATCAAGTCTCTACTGATCTGGTGCAGCAGCGCCAAGCCGCCCGGCAATTGGCGGAGCGGGCAGGGGTGGTCAGTGTCAAGGCGGAGCAGGTTCGCCAATGGGCAGCGGACCCGGCCCGCAGCCTGTTCCTGTGTGATGTGCGCACCGCTGAAGAGTTTGCCGCCGGCAGTTTGCCAGGGGCGCAACATGCGCCGGGCGGGCAGTTGATCCAGTCCACCGACCTGTACATCGGCGTGCGTCAGGCGCGGGTGGTGCTGCTGGACAGCGACGGCGTGCGTGCGCCGATTGTCGCCAGTTGGCTGCGGCAGCTGGGGCATGAGGCGTATGTGCTGGAGGGTGGAATCCACAGTGGATTGGCGCTGGAGGTAAAGGGGGCTGCCCCCTTTGAAGCGCTGCCGGTGATATCGGTGCAGGCGCTGGCTGACGCATTGAAGGATGGCACCGTTGACCTGGTGGACCTGCGCCCGAGCATGACCCATCGCAAGGGCCGGATTGCCGGTTCGCGCTGGTCGACTCGTTCGCGGTTGACCGCCGATGCGCGTCTGTTGGTGCTGGTGGCGGACGATCCGGCGCTGGCTGCTTTTGCTGCGCTGGAGTTGGGCGACGATGTGCGCTTGCTCGACGGCGGCTATGCCGCATGGGTGGCGGCAGGTTTGCCGGTGATCGAGGACGCGCAGACACCACCCGACGATCAATGCATCGACTTTTTGTTCTTTACCCACGACCGCCACAGCGGCAACAAGGACGCCGCCCGCCAGTACCTGGCCTGGGAAATCGGTCTGCTGGCACAAATGAGCGAAGCGGAAATCGCCAGTCTCAAACCCTTGTTGCCCGCGTCACGCGTGCGCACCCGGTTGATTCATGCCGCGCGTACTGAAGGGGGCAACGGTGGTCGGTCGGTCAACATACCGATCACCCGCCTGAGCACTGTGCTGTTCGACAACCTGGCCCAGATGCGTGACGCCCGCTCCCGACGCGACAGCGAGCGGGTCCTGAGCTACGGCGCACGTGGCAATCCCACTGCGTTTGCGCTGGAAGATCTGGTCACCGAACTGGAAGGCGGCTACCGCACCCGCTTATATGGCACGGGGCTCGCCGCAGCGGCGCAGACGTTGCTGGCCTACCTGCGGCCCGGCGACCATGTGTTGATCACCGACGCCGTGTATTCGCCGGTGCGCAAGCTGGCCAGCGAGTTCCTCCAGCCATTCGGCATCGAAGTCAGCTACTTCAGCCCGGACGGCAGCGGCCTGGAAGCGCAACTGCAAGCCAACACCAAAATGGTCTACGCAGAAGTCCCCGGTTCGCTGTTGTATGAACTGTGCGACCTGCCCGCGATAGTCGCACTGTGCAAGCCGCGCGGAATCTTGCTGGCGGTGGACAACACCTGGGGCGCAGCCTACCTGTACCGTCCGCTGGCGTTGGGCGCCGATATCTCCATCATGGCCCTGACCAAATACCTCGGCGGTCACAGCGACGTGATGATGGGCAGCGTCTGTACTACCGAAGCCGCATGGCCAGCCCTGGCGAAAATCAGCGATACCTTTGGCAATGCGGTGAGCGCCGACGATGCCTACCTGATCCTGCGTGGCGCACGCACCCTGGCTTCCCGGCTGGACGTGCACGAGCGCCAGGCGCTGGCGATTGCCCAATGGTTGCAGGTGCAGCCGCAGGTCAAGCGGGTGTTTCATCCGGCCTTGCCCGAGCATCCAGGGCATGCGCTGTGGAAGCGTGATTTCAGCGGCAGCAATGGCCTGCTTTCGTTCGAACTCAATAATGCCGATGCAGGCTATGTGGAGCGTTTTATCGACGGCCTGCAGCTGTTTGGCTTGGGCGCATCCTGGGGCGGCTATGAAAGCCTGGTGACCCTGGCCGACACGCAAGATCGCCAGAGCGCTGCCGACCGTGGCTTGAACCCGGTGGTGCGCCTGCACGTGGGGCTGGAGGATGTGGAGGCGTTGATCGAGGATCTGCAGCGCGGGTTCGTGGCAGCGGGGCGTTGAGCCTCGCACCATGACAATTTGCGTCCGACCATAGGTGCCCATCGAACTTTGTGTTTAACTTCGGCACCTGAAATTCGTTTCACTACCACCACTAGAAGGATTCCGTTCATGGCTCAAGTTACCCTCCGAGGCAACCCTGTCCAGGTCGAAGGCGATTTGCCGAAAGTCGGCGCCAAGGCGCCAGACTTCACCCTGACTGCTGGCGATCTGTCCGACGCGACCCTGGCGACCTTTGCCGGCAAGCGCAAAGTGCTGAACATCTTCCCAAGCGTTGATACCCCGACCTGCGCCACTTCGGTTCGCAAGTTCAACGCCCAGGTCAACGACGTGAACAACACCGTGGTGTTGTGCATCTCCACTGACCTGCCATTCGCCCAGGCGCGTTTCTGCGGTGCCGAAGGCCTGGAAAACGTGAAGAACCTGTCGGACTTCCGCGAGGCCGCATTCGCTGTCGACTACGGTGTTGCGATTGCTGATGGCCCACTCAAAGGCCTGACCGCCCGCGCGGTCGTAGTGCTGGACGAGAACGACAACGTGCTGCACAGCGAACTGGTCAGCGAAATCGGCCAAGAGCCAAACTACGAAGCAGCCCTGGCTGTTTTGAAGTAACTGTAACTACGCGTGACTGTCGTTTTGCAGTAACACGTATGATGCAGTATTGCGGCCTGGCCTAGTCCAGGCCGTTTTTATTTGTGCTTCAGACGCTTAGCCGGATAGCCAATGGACTAAGCAAAGAAGTTAAAAGTTGTAAGTCCAAGGTAAATAGCCGGTAAAGGCGCTTTTCTTAACGCGCCCCAGTGCTTATCTTTCAGCCTCCCGAAGAAGAAGCTCTCGCACCCAATGGTTGATCACTCCATGCAATCCACCCCTCGTCACTCCCGCCGCTGGCTGTTCGGCCTGCTCGTGCTGCTGGTCATTGCCGGCTTGTGCTGGAAGTTCTGGCCCGGCAGCCACAAAGACAGCGCCGAGAAGAAGCCTGCCGGGCATGCCGGCAAGTCGGGCATGATGCGCCCGGGCTTTGGGGGTTCTACTGGCCCGGTGCCGGTGCGTGTGGCGCCTGCGGTGCAGGGGGAGTTCCCGGTGTACTACAAGGCACTGGGCACGGTCACGGCATTGAACACCATCAATGTGCGCAGCCGGGTAGGGGGAGAGCTGGTCAAGATCGCCTTTGAAGAAGGGCAGATGGTCAAGGCCGGTGACTTGCTGGCGGAAATCGACCCGCGCAGTTACCAGAATGCCTTGCTTCAGGCCCAGGGCACGTTGCTGCAGAACCAGGCCCAGTTGAAAAATGCCCAGGTCGACGTGCAGCGTTATCGCGACCTGTATGCGCAAGACAGTATCGCCAAGCAAACCCTGGACACCGCCGAAGCGCTGGTGTTGCAGTATCAGGGTACGGTCAAGACCAACCAGGGCGCGGTGGACGACGCCAAGCTCAACCTCGAATTCACCAAGATCCGCGCCCCGATTACCGGGCGTGTCGGCCTGCGTCAGGTAGACGTGGGTAACCTTGTCGCCGCCAACGACACCACCTTCCTGGCAGTGATTACCCAGACCCAACCCATCAGCGTGGCCTTCACGCTGCCGGAAAACACCCTGGAGACCGTGCTGGCGCGCTATCACGCCGGCAACAAGCTGCCGGTAGAAGCCTGGGACCGTGGCGATGTGGCGCTGAAAGCCAGCGGCGTGTTGCAGAGCCTGGACAACCAGATCGACGTCACCACCGGTACCCTCAAATTCAAGGCGCGGTTCGATAACAAGGACCAGGCGCTGTTCCCCAACCAGTTCGTGAATGTGCACCTGCTGGCCGACACCCTGCATAACGTGGTGCTGGCGCCGTCGGCAGCGATTCAGTTCGGCAACACCGGCACCTTTGTCTACGTGCTCGATGGCGACAAGAAGGTCAAGGTACGTCCACTGGTGATCGGTGATTCCGACGGCGACAACACCGTGATCAAGCAAGGCCTGGCCGCCGGCGATCGCGTCGTACTGGAGGGCACCGACCGCCTGAAGGACGGCAGCGACATCGAAGTGGTCAACGACAGCAGCGACGTGCCGACCACGCCGACCGAACACCTCCAGGGCCAGCCGGCAGCCAAGACGCAACAAGGCCCGGCTGATGCCGGCAAGGCGCAAAAGGGCGGCGCATGAACCTCTCGCGGCTATTCATCCTTCGCCCGGTAGCCACTACCCTGAGCATGCTGGCCATTGTTCTGGCCGGTGCGATCGCTTATCGCCTGTTGCCGGTCTCGGCCTTGCCCCAGGTGGATTACCCGACCATCCGGGTGATGACGCTGTACCCCGGCGCCAGCCCGGACGTGATGACCAGCGCGGTGACGGCGCCCCTGGAGCGTCAGTTCGGGCAGATGCCCGGCCTGACCCAAATGGCGTCCACCAGCTCCGGCGGCGCCTCGGTGCTGACCTTGCGCTTCAACCTCGACATCAACATGGATGTCGCCGAGCAACAGGTGCAAGCCGCGATCAACGCCGCCACCAACCTGCTGCCCAAGGACTTGCCGGCACCGCCGGTGTACAACAAGGTCAACCCGGCGGACACCCCGGTGCTGACCCTGGCCATCACCTCCAAGACCATGTTGCTGCCCAAGCTCAATGACCTGGTCGACACGCGCATGGCGCAGAAAATTGCGCAGATCAGCGGCGTCGGCATGGTCAGCATCGCCGGTGGCCAGCGCCAGGCAGTGCGGATCAAGGTCAACCCGGAAGCCCTGGCGGCCAACGGCCTGAACCTGTCGGACGTGCGCACACTGATCGCGGCCTCCAACGTCAACCAGCCAAAGGGTAACTTCGACGGCCCTACGCGGGTGTCGATGCTCGACGCCAACGACCAGTTGGTCTCGCCCAAGGAATACGCCGAGCTGATCCTTGCCTACAACAACGGCGCGCCGTTGCGGCTCAAGGACGTGGCGCAGATTGTCGACGGCGCCGAGAACGAGCGCCTCGCGGCCTGGGCCAATGAAAACCAGGCGGTCTTGCTGAATATCCAGCGCCAGCCCGGGGCCAACGTCATCGAAGTGGTGGACCGGATCAAGGCATTGTTGCCGAGCATCACCGACAACCTGCCGGCCGGCCTCGACGTGACGGTGCTCACTGACCGGACCCAAACCATCCGTGCCTCGGTCCGTGACGTACAACACGAATTGCTGATCGCCATTGCCCTGGTGGTGATGGTGACGTTCCTGTTCCTGCGCCGCTTCAGCGCCACCATCATTCCGTCCATCGCCGTGCCACTGTCACTGGTGGGCACCTTTGGCGTGATGTACCTCGCCGGCTTCTCCATCAATAACCTGACGCTGATGGCCCTGACCATCGCCACCGGTTTTGTGGTGGACGACGCCATCGTGATGCTGGAGAACATTTCCCGCTATATCGAGGAAGGCGAGACGCCCATGGCGGCCGCGCTCAAGGGCGCCAAGCAGATCGGTTTCACCCTGATTTCCCTGACCCTGTCGCTGATCGCCGTATTGATCCCGTTGCTGTTCATGGCCGACGTGGTAGGGCGCTTGTTCCGTGAGTTCGCCATCACCTTGGCGGTGGCGATCCTGATTTCCCTGGTGGTGTCCCTGACCCTGACGCCGATGATGTGCGCGCGTTTGCTCAAGCGCGAACCCAAGGAAGAAGAGCAAGGCCGTTTCTACAAGGCAAGCGGCGCCTGGATCGACTGGCTGATCGAAGCCTACGGGCGCAAATTGCAGTGGGTGCTCAAACACCAGCCGCTGACCCTGCTGGTGGCCATCGCCACGTTGGGCCTGACTGTGGTGCTGTACCTGGTGGTGCCCAAGGGCTTCTTCCCGGTGCAGGACACCGGGGTGATCCAGGGCATTTCCGAAGCGCCGCAGTCGATCTCCTTTGCGGCCATGAGCCAGCGCCAGCAGGAACTGGCGAAGATCATCCTCGAAGACCCGTCGGTGGAGAGCCTGTCGTCCTACATCGGGGTGGACGGCGATAACGCCACCCTCAACAGCGGCCGCCTGCTGATCAACCTCAAGCCCCACGGCGAACGGGACCTCAGCGCGGCGCAGATCATCACGCGCCTGCAACCGCAACTGGACAAGCTGGTGGGTATCCGCCTGTTCATGCAGCCGGTGCAGGACCTGACCATTGAAGACCGCGTCAGCCGCACCCAGTACCAGTTCAGCATGTCCTCACCGGACGCCGAGTTGCTGGCGCTGTGGAGCGAAAAGCTGGTGCACGCCCTCAGCCAGTTGCCGGAACTGTCCGACGTCGCCAGCGACCTGCAGGACAAAGGCTTGCAGGTGTACCTGGTGATCGACCGCGACGCCGCGTCGCGCCTTGGTGTGTCGGTGTCGACCATCACGGATGCGCTGTACGACGCCTTTGGCCAACGACAGATTTCCACCATCTACACCCAGGCCAGCCAGTACCGTGTGGTGTTGCAGGCGCAATCCGGTGAAACCCTCGGCCCGGACGCCCTGAACCAGATCCACGTGAAAACCACCGACGGCGGCCAGGTGCGGCTGTCGAGCCTGGCCCATGTGGAACAGCGCCAGGCCCAGTTGGCAATTGCGCATATCGGTCAGTTCCCGGCGGTGATGATGTCGTTCAACCTGGCCCCCGGCGTTGCGCTGGGCAAGGGCGTGGAGCTGATCAACCAGACGCAGAAAGACATTGGCATGCCCGTCGGCGTGCAGACTCAATTCCAGGGTGCGGCCCAGGCGTTCGAGGCTTCGCTGTCGAGTACCTTGCTGCTGATCCTGGCGGCGGTGGTCACCATGTACATCGTGCTGGGTGTGCTCTACGAGAGCTACATCCACCCGATCACCATTCTCTCGACCTTGCCCTCGGCAGCAGTGGGTGCCTTGCTGGCCTTGCTGCTCAGTGGCAATGACCTGGGGATGATCGCGATCATCGGTATCATCCTGTTGATCGGTATCGTGAAGAAGAACGCGATCATGATGATCGACTTTGCCCTCGACGCTGAGCGCAACCAGGGCCTGGACCCGCAAACCGCGATCTACCAGGCGGCATTGTTGCGTTTCCGGCCGATCCTGATGACCACCCTGGCGGCGCTGTTCGGTGCCGTGCCGTTGATGCTCGCAACCGGTTCCGGTGCGGAGCTGCGCCAGCCCCTGGGCCTGGTGATGGTCGGTGGGCTGCTGGTGAGCCAGGTGTTGACGCTGTTTACCACCCCGGTGATCTACCTGTATTTCGACCGCCTCGGCCGTCGCTGGCGCAAAGAACCCGTGCGGCTGGAGCCGGTTGAGCCATGAACCTGTCCGGACCTTTCATTCGCCGGCCGGTAGCGACCATGCTGCTGAGCCTGGCGATCATGCTGCTGGGCGGCGTCAGCTTCAACCTGCTGCCGGTGTCGCCATTGCCGCAGATCGACTTTCCGGTGATCGTGGTGTCGGCCAGCTTGCCGGGGGCCAGCCCCGAGGTGATGGCGTCGACGGTGGCCACGCCGCTGGAGCGCTCCTTCGGCGCGATTGCCGGCATTACCACCATGAGCAGCTCGTCGAGCCAGGGTTCGACCCGGGTGATTCTGGCGTTCGACTCCGATCGTGACATCAACGGCGCAGCGCGGGAAGTGCAGGCGGCCATCAACGCCTCGCGTAACCTGCTGCCCAGCGGCATGCGCAGCATGCCCACCTACAAGAAGATCAACCCGTCCCAGGCGCCCATCATGGTGCTGTCGCTGACGTCGGACGTGTTGCCCAAGGGCCAGTTGTACGACCTGGCCTCGACCATCCTGTCCCAGAGCCTGTCCCAGGTGCCGGGGGTGGGTGAAGTACAGATCGGCGGCAGCTCCTTGCCTGCCGTGCGGATCGAACTTGAACCCAAGGCCCTCGACCAGTACGGCGTGGCCCTGGACGATGTGCGCAATACCATCGCCAATGCCAACGTGCGCCGGCCCAAGGGTTCGCTGGAAGACAACCAGCGCAACTGGCAGATCCAGGCCAACGACCAGCTGGAAAAGGCCAAGGACTACGAACCACTGCTGATTCGCTACCAGAACGGCGCGGCCTTGCGCCTGGGGGATGTGGCGAAGATCAGCGACGGCGTCGAGGACCGCTACAACAGCGGCTTCTTCAACAACGACTCGGCGGTGTTGCTGGTGATCAACCGCCAGTCCGGTGCCAACATCATCGAGACCGTGAAGCAGATCAAGGCGCAATTGCCGGCCTTGCAGGCGGTGTTGCCGTCCAGCGTCAAGCTGAACCTGGCCATGGACCGTTCGCCGGTGATCACCGCCACCTTGCACGAAGCCGAGATGACGTTGCTGATTGCCGTGGCCCTGGTGATCCTGGTGGTGTACCTGTTCCTCGGTAACTTCCGTGCCTCGCTGATTCCCACCCTGGCGGTGCCGGTGTCGCTGGTGGGCACGTTTGCGGTGATGTACCTGTTCGGCTTTTCCCTGAACAACCTGTCGCTGATGGCGCTGATCCTCGCCACCGGCCTGGTGGTGGACGATGCCATCGTGGTGCTGGAGAACATCTCCCGGCATATCGACGAAGGCGTGCCGCCGATGAAGGCGGCGTACCTCGGTGCGCAGGAAGTCGGGTTCACCTTGCTGTCGATGAACGTCTCGCTGGTGGCGGTGTTCCTCTCGATCCTGTTTATGGGCGGGATCGTCACCAGCCTGTTCCGCGAGTTTTCCATCACCCTGGCGGCGGCGATCATCGTCTCGCTGGTGGTGTCGCTGACCCTGACCCCGATGCTCTGCGCCCGCTGGCTCAAGCCGCATGTCAAAGGCCAGGAGACAGGCTTGCAGCGCTGGAGCCAGAAGATCAACGACCGCATGGTTGTCGGCTACGCCAGCAGCCTGGATTGGGTATTGCGCCACAAACGCCTGACGCTGCTCAGCCTGTTCGTGACCATTGGTGTCAACGTCGCGCTGTATGTGGTGGTGCCGAAAACCTTCATGCCCCAGCAGGACACCGGGCAACTGATCGGCTTTGTGCGCGGCGATGACGGGCTGTCATTCACCGTGATGCAGCCGAAGATGGAAATCTTCCGCAAGGCGGTCCTGCAGGATCCCGCCGTATTGAGCGTGGCGGGCTTTATTGGCGGCAACAGCGGCACCAACAACGCGGTGATGCTGGTGCGGCTCAAGCCTATCAGCGAACGCAAGATTTCCGCCCAGGCGGTGATCGAGCGCATGCGCAAGAATGTGCCACTGGTGCCCGGCGGGCGCCTGATGCTGATGGCTGACCAGGACCTGCAATTTGGTGGTGGTCGCGACCAGACCACCTCGCAGTATTCCTACATCCTGCAAAGCGGCGACCTCGCGGCCCTGCGCCTGTGGTACCCGAAAGTGGTCGCCGCGCTGCGTGAGCTGCCGGAACTGACCGCCATCGATGCCCGTGAAGGGCGCGGCGCGGCCCAAGTGACGTTGATTGTCGACCGCGACCAGGCCAAGCGCCTGGGCATTGATATGGACATGGTCACCGCCGTGCTCAACAACGCCTACAGCCAGCGGCAGATTTCCACCATCTACGACAGCCTCAACCAGTACCAGGTGGTGATGGAGGTCAATCCGAAGTACGCCCAGGACCCGATCACCCTGAATCAGGTGCAGGTGATCACCTCCACCGGTGCGCGCGTCCCGCTGTCGGCGATCGCTCACTATGAAAACAGCCTGGCGGATGACCGGGTCAGCCATGAAGGCCAGTTTGCCTCGGAAAATATTGCGTTCGATATGTCACCCGGAGTCACGGTGGAGCAGGGCACTGCCGCCATCGAGCGGGCGATTGCCAAGGTCGGCCTGCCCGAAGACGTGATCGCGAAGATGGCCGGCACTGCCGATGCTTTTGCCGCCACCCAGAAAGGCCAGCCGTTCATGATCCTCGGTGCGCTGGTGGCGGTGTACCTGGTACTGGGGATTCTGTACGAGAGCTACATTCACCCGCTGACGATTCTGTCGACCTTGCCGTCGGCCGGGGTGGGTGCCTTGCTCTCGATTTACCTGCTGGGGGGCGAGTTCAGCCTGATCTCGCTGCTGGGGCTGTTCCTGCTGATCGGGGTGGTGAAGAAAAACGCGATCCTGATGATCGACCTTGCGCTGCAACTGGAGCGCAAGGAGGGCATGACCCCGCTGGAATCGATCCGCGCCGCCTGCCTTGTGCGGCTGCGCCCGATCCTGATGACCACCCTGGCGGCGATTCTGGGTGCCGTGCCGTTGCTGCTCAGTAGTGCCGAAGGCGCGGAAATGCGCCAGCCCCTGGGCCTGACGATTATCGGCGGGCTGGTGTTCAGCCAGATCCTGACCCTATATACCACGCCTGTGGTTTACCTTTATCTCGACCGCCTGCGCCACCGTTTCAACGGCTGGCGCGGAGTGCGTACCGATGCTGCCCTGGACACTGCGCTATGACCGATTCAACGCGTTCCCCTGTAGGAGCGAGCTTGCTCGCGAAGGGCGTCAACGATAACGCTGGCATCCTGAATGAACCTGGTGTTCTCAGGCTTTTCGCGAGCAAGCTTGCTCCTACAGTGGGCCTCGTGCTGATGCTCAGCGCCTGCGCCGTGGGCCCGGATTACAAACGCCCCGAATTGACCGAACCGGCCCAGTACAAGGAAGCCCAGGGCTGGCGCCAGGCCGCGCCCAGCGACTCGTTGGCCCGGGGCGCATGGTGGGAGTTGTACGGCGACAAACAACTCAATGAACTGGTAGAAAAACTCAACAACTCCAACCAGACCGTGGCCCAGGCCGAGGCGCGTTATCGCCAGGCGGCATCGCAGGTGCGCAGTGCCCGTGGGGCGTTCTTCCCCACGGTTGACCTGAGTGCCTCGAAAAGCCGGGCCAGCCAGGGTACCGGCAGCAGTAACGCCAGCCTCAGCAGCTCCAGCAGCGGTATCCGCGACACCCTGAACACCCAGTTGGGCGTGAGCTGGGAAGCCGATATCTGGGGCAAGCTGCGCCGGGGCCTGGAAGCCAATGAAGCCAGCGCCGAAGCCAGCGCAGCGGACCTTGCGGCAATGCGCCTGAGCCAGCAATCGGAGCTGGTGCAGGATTACCTGCAACTGCGGGTCATGGACGAACAGACCCGTTTGCTGCAAGCCACGGTGGACACCTACCAACGCTCCCTGCAAATGACCCAGAACCAGTACCGCGCCGGTGTCTCGGGCAAGGACGCCATCGCCCAGGCCCAGACCCAGCTGAAAAGCACCCAGGCCAGCATGATCGACCTGATCTGGCAGCGCGCGCAGCTGGAAAACGCAATTGCCGTGTTGACCGGTGTGCCGCCGGCCAACTTCAACCTGGCGGTGAGCAAGGACATTCCGGCGCTGCCGCAGATTCCGGTGAGCCTGCCGTCGCAACTGCTGGAACGCCGCCCGGATATTTCCCAGGCTGAGCGCTCGGTGATCGCGGCCAACGCGAATATCGGCGTGGCCAAGACTGCGTACTACCCGGACCTGACCCTGAGCCTGGCCGGCGGCTATTCCAGCAGCACCTACGCCGACTGGATCAGCCTGCCGAACCGCTTCTGGTCGGTGGGACCGAAACTGGCCATGACCCTGTTTGACGGCGGCCAGCGTTCGGCGGAAGTCGACCGCGCCGAAGCGTCCTACGACGAAACCGTGGCCAAGTATCGCCAGACCGTACTCGATGGTTTCCGCGAGGTGGAAAACTACATGGTCCAGCTCAAGGTCCTGGAAGACGAGGCGGTCGTCAGTAACGAGGCCCTCGAAGCTGCCCGGGAATCCCTGCGCCTGACCCAGAACCAGTACAAGGCCGGTTTGATCGCTTATCTCGACGTGGTCACTGTGCAAGCGACGGCTCTGAGCAACGAACGTACGGTGCTGACCTTGCTGCAAACCCGGCTGGTTGCCAGCGTGCAACTGATCGCCGCGCTGGGCGGTGGTTGGGATGGGCAGATGCAGCTGAGCGACAAGAAATAAACAACGATCCTGCAGATGTACTGGCTTGTGCGGGAGCGGGCTTGCTCGCGAAAGCGGTGGGTCAGTAACGGTGTATGAACTGACCCACCGCTTTCGCGAGCAAGCCCGCTCCCACAGGGGTTTTGCGGTGTTTTTGAGCCATTAGTTTGGCGTCAAATTGTGAATGATGGCTATACGATAATATTTCAGGTGTACAAGATTTATTCTCGCTACAATCCCCGACTTTTCACCCGGGCATGGATGCCGTTTGGCCCATTTGGTCACGAGAAGTCCCATGCTCACCGGTAGTTATTCCCCCGCCCTGGTCCTGATTTCCCTGTTCGTTGCGATCCTCGCGTCCTATACCGCGCTGGACATGACCGGGCGCATTGCCACGGCCAAAGGCCGCGCCGTCTACCTGTGGATTATCGGCGGTGCGCTGGCAATGGGCGTGGGCATCTGGTCGATGCACTTTATCGGTATGCTCGCCTTTCGCCTGCCTATCAGCCTGGGCTACGACATCGGCATCACCCTGCTGTCACTGCTGATCGCTGTCCTTTCCAGTGGCTTTGCCTTGTGGCTGGTGAGCCAGCCGCGTTTGCCAGCCTGGCAACTGGCATTTGGCGCGCTGATCATGGGCGCAGGCATCAGCGCGATGCATTACACCGGCATGGCCGCGATGCGCATGACGCCCGGCATTGACTATGACCCTACGCTGTTCACCGCCTCCTTGCTGATTGCCGTCGGAGCCTCGGCGGCCGCGTTGTGGATCGCCTTCAACCTGCGGCGCAACACGCCGTATGTGCGCCTGGCCCGGGGTGGCGCGGCGATGGTGATGGGCGTGGCCATTGTCGGCATGCACTACACCGGCATGGCCGCCGCGCGTTTCGCCGATGGCAGTTTTTGCGGCGCAGCCTTGACCGGCCTGAGCGGCAAGGGCCTGGATAACCTGGTGCTGGTGACCACCCTGGCGGTACTGATCATTGCGCTGCTGACCTCGCTGGCCGATGCCCGCCTGGAAGCCCGTACCGCCGTGTTGGCGGACTCCCTGACCCAGGCCAACCAGGAACTCACCCACCTGGCCCTGCACGACATGCTCACCGGCTTGCCCAACCGCACCTTGCTCGCCGACCGGATTCAACAGGCGATACAGCGGGTGAACGAGGAGGGCGGTTGCTTCGCGCTGATGTTTATCGACCTGGACGGTTTCAAACCGGTGAACGACGCCTTCGGTCACCACATGGGCGACCAGTTGTTGCAAGAGGTCGGCCTGCGCCTGCGGGAAGACTTGCGCAGCCAGGACACCTTGGCCCGCATCGGCGGTGACGAGTTTGTCTTGCTGGTGCAGTTGACCCAGCCCGACGACGCGCTGCGCCTGGCCGAGCGCCAGGTGGGCTTGATCAACCAGTCTTTCCGGGTAGCCGAGCACGAGTTGAAAATCTCCGCGAGCATCGGCATTGCGCTGTTCCCGGGCAACGGCGCCACGCCTCAGGAACTGCTGATGAACGCCGACGCGGCGATGTATCACGCCAAGGGCATGGGCAAGAACGGCTACAGCTTTTTCGATGTGTCGATGAACACCAATGCACGCAAACAACTGCAACTGCTGCAGGACTTGCGCAACGCGGTGGAGCATGAGCAGTTCCAGCTGTATTACCAGCCCAAGTTCGACGCTATCAGCGGCCGCCCGGTCGGCGCCGAAGCACTGTTGCGCTGGGAACACCCGCAACAAGGCTTGCTGCTGCCGGACAAGTTTATCGAGCTGGCGGAAAAGACCGGGCTGATCATCCCCATCGGCGAATGGGTGCTCAATGAAGCCTGCCGCCAGATGCAGGTGTGGTACGCCCAGGGCTATCACGACTGGCGCATCGCCGTGAACCTGTCGGCCTTGCAGTTCTGCCACGCCGGGCTGGTCAAGAGTGTCGCCAATGCCCTGGAGCGCCACCGGTTGCCAGCCAACAGCCTGACCCTGGAAATCACCGAGACCACCGCCATGAGCGATGCCGATGCGAGCATGAAGGTGTTGCAAAAGCTCTCGGACATGGGCGTCGACCTGTCCATCGACGACTTTGGTACCGGCTATTCGAGCCTGATGTACCTCAAGCGCCTGCCGGCCAACGAGCTGAAAATCGACCGCGGGTTTGTGCGCGACCTGGAACACGACAGCGACGACGCCGCCATCGTCTCGGCCATCGTCGCCCTCGGCCAGGCCTTGGGCCTGCGGATCGTTGCCGAAGGGGTGGAGACCGATGTACAGCAGAGTTTCCTGACACGCCTGGGTTGTGATTCCCTGCAAGGTTATCTGCTGGGCCACCCGCTGCCGGCGGACAAGTTCATGATGGACATTGAAAAAGCCAGCGCCGAAGTGGTCGACACCCACGCCTTGAGTGGCGGCCAGACCTGTTAATTCTGACAGTAGCGACCGTGATACTGCGGGTATAGAGTCGATTCCAGGAAGCTGACCTGAGATCCATATGCCTGCGCTCATCACCGGTACTTTCACGCCGACAGGTTCGA
This sequence comes from Pseudomonas sp. ATCC PTA-122608, assembly GCF_001952855.1. Lineage (GTDB taxonomy): Bacteria > Pseudomonadota > Gammaproteobacteria > Pseudomonadales > Pseudomonadaceae > Aquipseudomonas. The sequence goes on from NZ_LPNO01000004.1 coordinate 50,607, forward strand.
TGCTCGAACCCCGCTATTTCCACAACTGTGTGCGTATTGCCGACCAAGGTGTGTTGGTGATTGCGGGGGCAGGTCCCGGCGAGGCTTCAGGCTTGCGTTTCGATCAGCTGGCGCCTGGCACACCCGGTCGTTCATCTGCCACCCGCACCATGGCCAGCGTGGAGTTCTACCATCAGGCATCAGGGCAGTGGTCGACGGTTGCGCCGCTGCCCTTTTCTCGAGGTGCCAGTGGTGCGGTGGTGCTGCAGTCGGGCATCGTGCTGTTGACGGCCGGGAGCGAGGGTGGCCAGTCGATCAGCGACGCGCAGTTGTATAACGTTTCAACCAATCGCTGGACGCCAACGGGAGCCCTGCACACGCCTCGTTTCGGCCATACCGGCACGCTGCTCGCGTCAGGAAACGTTTTGGTGGTCGGCGGCAATAATCTGCAGGCCGGTGGCGGGCAAGTGCAAGACAGCGTTGAATGCTACGACCCGTTCACCGGCCATTGGCAGCGTAAAGCCTGGCTCCCCGTGGATGCCATGAATCACACCGCGACGTTGCTGCCGACGGGAGAGGTCCTGGTGGTCGGAGGCTATTCCGGCATGCAGAACGCCGCGCTGGCCGGGGCCTTTCTGTATGMCCCCMCCACCCGCCACTGGACTGAACGGCGGCCTTTGCCCGCTCCCCGTATGCAGCACACGGCTACTCTGTTGGCCGACGGCCGGGTGTTGATCTGCGGCGGTGCTGCCGAACCTTTTGGCCCGGCGCAAGACCTGGCCTTTATCTACGACCCGGTCCGGAACAGCTGGGACCGGACACTCATGTGTGTTCCGCGCAAAGAGCACAGCGCGACCCGTCTGGTGACCGGAGAAGTCCTGGTGGTGGGCGCCAGCAGCCTCTCCCAACCGGAACACGCGGCGACGGCTGAGCTGTACGACCCACGGTCCGCACAATGGTCGCTGACCGCGCCGCTCCAGCCCGGGCGTTTCGGGCATAGCGCATGCTGCCTTTCGACGGGGCAGGTGCTGATCGCGGGTGGTTCGAGGGCCACCCCGCATCCGGCGCCTCTGGCCAATGCCGAGCTTTTTACATTGGGGTGATCGACAGCGTCTCCCCGGGTTGACCTGAGCCCATGCAAAACCTGCCGGTCGCAGGTAGTATTGGATCCAACAGCTCACGTTGAATCAGGAGACCTTACACATGGACAAAGTCGTCATCATCACCGGTGGCAGCCGTGGGATCGGCGCCGCCACGGCGTTGCTGGCCGCTGCCCAGGGCTATCGTATCTGCATCAATTACCAGGCCGACGAAGACGCCGCCCACCGGGTACTTGAGCAAGTGCGCGCCCTCGGCGCTCAGGCCATTGCGGTGCGGGCCGATGTCAGCATCGAAGACGAAGTGATCGGCCTGTTCCACCGTGTTGATACCGAGCTGGGCCGGGTGACGGCACTGGTGAACAACGCCGGTACCGTAGGGCACAAGTCGCGGGTCGATGAAATGTCCGAGTTCCGCATCCTGAAGACGCTCAAGACCAATGTGTTGGGGCCGATCCTCTGCGCCAAGCACGCGCTGCTGCGCATGTCGCCCAAACATGGCGGGCAGGGCGGCAGCATCGTCAACGTGTCGTCGGCCGCCGCGCGCCTGGGGGCGCCGGGGGAGTATGTGGATTACGCCGCGTCCAAGGGCGCATTGGACACCTTCACACTCGGGCTTTCCAAGGAAGTGGCGGGTGAGGGGATCCGGGTCAATGGCGTGCGTCCAGGTTTCATCTTCACCGAGTTCCACGCGCTGAGCGGCGACCCTGACCGAGTCAGCAAGCTGGAACCGGGGATTCCCATGGCCCGTGGCGGGCGTGCCGAAGAAGTCGCGGAAGGGATTATCTGGCTGCTGTCGGACAAGGCGTCCTATGCCACCGGAACCTTTATTGACCTGGCAGGTGGTCGATAACGTCATAGCGCCTGTGCGGGCGCCATCGCGGGCAAGCCCGGCTCCCACAGAGATACGCGATCCATTGTGGGAGCCGGGCTTGTCCGCGATGACGTCAGTTGTCTTCAAGCAGCCTGTCAAAACGAACGCACAATCTTCCCCAGCGTTTCCATGGCCTTTTCACACGACTCGTCCCACGGACTGCCGTAATTCAAGCGAATGCAGTTCCTGAAGCGCTGTGTCGGCGAAAAGATCGGCCCCGGTGCGATGCTGATGCCCTGGGCCAGGGCCATCTGGAACAGCTTCAACGAGTCGGTCTGCTCCGGCAATTCCAGCCACAGGAAGTAACCGCCAGCGGGCTGGCTGACCCGTGTCTGCGCCGGAAAGTAACGGGCGATGGCCGCGAGCATGGCGCTCTGCTGCTCCTCCAGCGCATAGCGCAACTTGCGCAGGTGCCGATCGTAGCCGCCGTGTTGCAGGTAATCGGCAATCGCCGCCTGGGCCGGCATCGATGCGCACAGCGACGTCATCAACTTCAACCGCTCGATCTTCTGCGCATAACGCCCGGCGGCCACCCAGCCTATGCGGTAACCCGGGGCCAGGCTTTTGGCGAACGAGCCGCAATGCATCACCAGGCCTTCGGTGTCGAACGCCTTGGCCGGTTTCGGCGCTTGTTGGCCGTAGTACAACTCGGCGTACACGTCGTCTTCGATCAGCGGCACCTGGTGGCTGCGCAGCAACTCCACCAGCTCCTGCTTCTTGGCCTCGGGCATGGTCGCGCCCATCGGGTTCTGGAAACTGGTCATGCACCAGCACGCCTTGATCGGGTAACGCTCCAGGCTTTGCGCCAGCACCTTGAGGTCAATGCCATCGCGCGGGTGCACGGGGATTTCCACCGCCTTGAGCTTCAGGCGTTCGAGGATTTGCAGGCTGGCATAAAACGCCGGGGCTTCGATGGCTACCAGGTCGCCCGGTTCGGTCACGGCTTGCAGGCACAGGTTAAGCGCCTCGAGCGCACCGTTGGTGATCAACAGTTCTTCCATTGGCAGCATCAGCCCGCCAACCATGTAGCGCAGGGCGATTTGCCGGCGCAGTTGCGGGTTGCCTGGCGACATGTCGGTGACCACCATGCGCGGGTCCATTTCCCGGCTGGCGCTGGCCAGGGAGCGGGCCAGGCGTGGCAAGGGGAACAGCGTCGGGCTGGGGAAGGCCGAGCCGAAGGGCACGGTTTGCGGGTCCTTGATGGAGTCGAGCACCGAGAACACCAGCTCGCTCACGTCCACTTCGGTGGATTCGTGCACATGAGCACTCACCACCGGCTCGGAGAACGGGCTCGGCGCATGGGTATTGACGAAGTACCCGGAGCGCGGCCGGGCGCGGATCAGCCCGCGACGTTCCAGCAGGTAGTAGGCCTGGAACACCGTGGACGGGCTGACCCCGTAGGTCTGGCTGGCATAGCGTACCGAAGGCACGCGCTGGCCGGGGCCGAGGACGCCGGAGCGAATCAGTTCTGCGATGTCGTCGGCGAATTTTTCGTAGCGTTTCATTGAGTCTCAGTGCTTTGAACAGATTTTGCTGGTTGAACACAGATCTAATGTGGGAGCTGGCAAGCCAGCTCCCACATTAGATCTCCAGTGTTGCTGAAAGCTCGGGTTCAGCGATTCAATGGCGCCACAAACCGGCTGTCCGCCGCGCTGTAGATCCACGGTTCATCCACGTCCGTGACCTTGAAGCGGATGGTCTGTGAACTGCTGGCCGGCTTGTCTGCCGTCATCGCCACCGACACCGGCACATCGGTAATTTCCCCCGGCGCCAGGCTGATGTCCGTCTTGCCCTGCAACTGGAAGCCATCGCCGTCTATCAGCTCCAGGCGGTAATCCTGGCGCTGCTGGGTCTTGTTGATGACCTTGAGGCTGTAGATGTTCTCGATCAAGCCTTCACTGTTTTCGCGAAACATCCCACGGTCTTTGGTCACGTCCAGCGACACCATCGGGCGCGCCACCAGGGCCACCACCAGCGCACCGATCATCACCAGCAGCACGGCACTGTAGCCGATCAGCCGTGGCCTGAGCAGATGCGTCTTGCCACCTTGCAACTGATGCTCCGAGGTATAGCTGACGAGGCCGCGGGCATAGCCCATTTTATCCATGATCGAATCACAGGCATCGATACACGCGGCGCAGCCGATGCATTCCATTTGCAGGCCGTCACGGATGTCGATGCCGGTGGGGCACACCTGCACGCACAGCTGGCAGTCAATGCAGTCGCCCAGGCCGACGTCCGCCGGTTGCACGTCACGTTTGCGTGGGCCACGGTTTTCGCCACGGGCCACGTCGTAGGAAATGGTCAGGGTGTCTTTGTCGAACATCACACTCTGGAACCGCGCATACGGGCACATGTGCATGCACACCGCTTCCCGCAGCCAGCCGGCGTTGATGTAGGTGGCGCCGGTGAAAAACAGCACCCAGAACAGGCTGACGCCGCCCATTTGCCAGGTCAGCAGTTCCACGGCCAGCGGCCGGATCGGCGTGAAATAGCCGACAAACGTCAGCCCGGTCAGCACGCTGATACCCAGCCATAGCGTGTGCTTGGCCGAGCGCCGTGCCAGCTTGTTCAAGCCCCAGGGCGCGGCTTGCAGCTTGATGCGCTGGTTTCGCTCGCCTTCAGTGACCTTTTCGCACCACATGAACAGCCAGGTAAACGAGCTTTGCGGGCAGGTATAGCCGCACCACACCCGCCCTGCGAACACGGTGATCGCAAACAGGCCGAATGCGCAGATGATCAACAGCGCCGACAGCAGGATGAAATCCTGGGGCCAGAAGGTCGCACCAAAGATGTGGAATTTGCTTTCAGCCAGGTCCCACAGCACCGCTTGCCGGCCGCCCCAGTTCAGCCACACGGTGCCGAAAAACGCCAGGAACAGAAAACCTGCGCCCACCACGCGCAAGGTGCGGAACAGGCCGGTAAAACTGCGGGTATGAATCAGGTTGTCGCTGGATTTGGCCTTCATCTTCTTTGGATGTGCAGGCTCAAACACTTCTACGGTTCGGACGGGGATTCTATCGCTCATGGTCTTTCGCTCATCAGCCTCCATCAGGCGGATGAACTATGACCGGCGCTCTGTTTGCATAACAGACTCAGCTATGGCGATAAAAAGGGGATCAGATGGCCCGGCGGTGACGCCCTGCGACAATGTGCTGCACCCTGTGGCGCGTGGGGTGCAGCGCTTTTCAGGCAGTGATGATCCAGGTCAATCAAATCACCGAATCACCGTCGGTGGCCTTCAAATGCTTACGACCGTCAGTGGCGCCTGCTACGGTCAATGCGTCGGCTTCTGCTTCGGTGATGTAGATCCGCTCGCCGTTCAACTCAACGGCCGACATGGATTTGGCGCTGTCGGTAATCACGGTGACATCGGTGGCGGCGAGGCTTTTTTCTTCGCCGTTTTCATCGACCTTGAAGTAACAGGTCTGGTTTTCGATACGTACGGGCATGGTGCTGTCCTTTTCCTGGGGTACTCAAGGTTAGGCGTTGCCCGTGGATGAATGGTTCTGCGCAACTGACTGACGGTCGGCGCTGTCCATTTCGTATCTACCCATGAAAAGGACACGTCCATGGACGCGTGGTGGCATGAAGTCTGGCAAACCCTGCAAACGGAATTTGCCGACATCGGCGATGCCCGGCAACTGACACAAGTCACGGTGCGGTTGCTGATCGCGGCGATTCTCGGTGGCATCCTCGGTTTTGAGCGCGAACACAAAGGCAAGGCGGCCGGGGTGCGCACCCACATGTTAGTGGCCATAGGCGCCGCGCTGTTCGTGCTGGTGCCGAGCATGTCGGGCTCCCAGGCTGATGCCATGAGCCGCGTGCTGCAAGGCGTGATCGCGGGCATCGGGTTTCTGGGTGCCGGTACCATCCTCAAGGGCAAGGAAGATGAAGAAGGCCACGTCAAAGGCCTGACCACCGCGGCTGGCCTGTGGATGACCGCCGCCATTGGCGTGGCGGCGGGGATGGGGCGCGAGTCCACTGCCGTGCTCAGCACCTTGCTGGCGTTGGCGGTGTTCAATGTGATGCCAAGGATCGTGCGCCTGTTCGAGAAGGACTAGACGATGACGGGCGGCATCGTCGTCGGTGGCTCCTCCACCGGCGGTGGCTGTGTCCCAGGCGGTTCCTGCTCGGGAATCGGGTCGGGCTCTGTAGGTGGCAATGTCGGTTTATCGATGTTCGGGTCAGGCGTTTCAGCCGGGATCGGGATATTCATCGGTGTGGCCTCCTTTGTGCTTTGCTCTATCGGTGGACAATCGCCCGGTGTATTTGATTCCCCGCCCGATGGCGTCATATCCACCTGAACTTTTCAATCGACGGCATGCTCGGAACCTATACGGCCCTGCTCAGGGAGAGCACTGCCGTTTCAGAATTTGGATCAAGCGCAAGAGCGTCCACTGGGCGTTAAGGGGAGATGCTCGATGACTGCTGAAACACTGACCCAAGACGATTCAACCTCCACATTACCGCTGTCCCAGGCACTGTTGCTGCCAAGGATTGCGATTGAAAGCACCACTCCGGTTATCGATGGCGGCGCGTTTGCGGTCAAGGCTGTAGTGGGCCAGCGGGTCCAGGTTGCCAGCAAGGTGTTCGCTGACGGCCACGACAAGCTGGCAGTGCTGATCCGCTGGCGCCCGCTGAGCGAAGAAAGCTGGCACAGCGTGGTGATGACCGATGTCGGCAACAACGGCTGGGAAGGGGCGTTCACCGTGACCGCCCAGGGGCCGCATGAGTATTGCATCGAGGCCTGGATCGACACGTTCGCCAGCTTCCGCTACGAATTAAGCAAGAAACACGAGGCCGGGGTACCGGTCAGCCTGGAGCTGCAGGAAGGCCGCAGCCAGGTCTTGCAAGCCGCCGAACGCAGTGACAACGAACTGCGCGACCGCCTGATGCTGCTGCACCACGAACTCTCCGGCCTGTTGGAAACCGAGCAAGTCGCGCTGTTTCTGCACGAAGACAGTGCACATTTGATGACCCAGGCCGATCACCGCGCCTATTTGAGCATCAGCCCGGTATTCCCGATTGACGTGGAACGCGAAGCCGCGCAGTTCGCCAGCTGGTACGAGCTGTTTCCCCGCTCGATCACCGACGATCCGGCGCGCCACGGCACCTTTAACGACGTGCACTCACGTTTGTCGATGATCCATGACATGGGTTTTGACGTGCTGTACTTCCCGCCGATCCATCCCATCGGCCGCAGCCACCGCAAGGGCAAGAACAACTCCCTGACCGCCGGGCCCAATGATCCGGGTAGCCCGTATGCCATCGGCAGCGAAGAGGGCGGCCACGAGGCGATCCACTCCCAGCTGGGCACCCGTGAAGACTTCCGCAACCTGGTCAAGGCCGCCGCCGACCATGGCCTGGAAATCGCCCTGGATTTCGCGATCCAGTGTTCCCAGGATCACCCGTGGCTCAAGCAGCATCCGGGCTGGTTCAACTGGCGGCCCGACGGCACGATCAAATACGCCGAGAACCCGCCGAAGAAATACCAGGACATCGTTAACGTCGACTTCTATGCGGCGGATGCGATTCCCAGCCTGTGGATCGAGTTGCGCGACATCGTGGTCGGCTGGGTGGAAGAGGGCGTGAAGACCTTTCGCGTCGATAATCCCCACACCAAGCCGCTGCCGTTCTGGCAATGGCTGATCAGCGACGTGCGCTCCAAATACCCGGAAGTGATCTTCCTTGCCGAAGCCTTCACCACCCCGGCGATGATGGCGCGCCTGGGCAAGGTCGGTTACTCCCAGAGCTACACTTACTTCACTTGGCGCAACACCAAGGCCGAGTTGAGCGAGTACCTGAGCCAGTTGAACGAGTCACCGTGGCGCGAGTGCTTCCGGCCGAACTTCTTCGTCAATACGCCAGACATCAACCCGGGCTTCCTGCATGAATCCGGCCGCGCGGGCTTCTTGATCCGTGCCGCGCTGGCCACCATGGGCTCGGGCCTGTGGGGCATGTATTCCGGTTTTGAACTGTGCGAAGCGGCCCCGGTGCCGGGCAAGGAAGAGTACCTCGACTCGGAGAAGTACGAGATCCGCCCGCGGGACTTCACGGCCCCCGGCAACATCATTGCCGAGATCGCCCAGCTCAACCGCATCCGCCGGCAGAACCCGGCCTTGCAGACGCATCTGGGGCTGAAACTCTACAACGCGTGGAACGACAACATCCTGTACTTCGGCAAACGCAGCGAGGACGGCAGCAACTTCATTCTGGTGGCAGTGAGTCTCGACCCGTTCAACGCCCAGGAGGCCAATTTCGAGTTGCCGCTGTGGGAGATGGGCCTGCCGGATGACGCCCAGACCCAAGGCGAAGACTTGATGACCGGCCACCGCTGGACCTGGTACGGCAAGACCCAGTGGATGCGCATCGAGCCGTGGCAACAGCCGTTTGGCATTTGGCGCATTACCGTTTCCTGAATCGACACCGATCTCCAAACCACTGGAGATCAAATGTGGGAGCGGGCTTGCTCGCGAAAGCGAAGTGTCAGTCTCCGAATCGGTCCACTGATATACCGCTTTCGCGAGCAAGCCCGCTCCCACATTGACCGAGTTCCTTCAGGCAGAATTTTTCGAATTCCCAGGAGTTTCCAATGGCGAAGAAACCCAAGGCTGCCACCTTTATCAAAGACCCGCTCTGGTACAAGGACGCGGTGATTTATCAGGTTCACGTCAAATCCTATTTCGACTCCAACAACGACGGCATCGGTGACTTTCCCGGGCTGATCGCCAAGCTTGACTACATCGCCGACCTCGGCGTGAACACCATCTGGCTGCTGCCGTTCTATCCCTCGCCACGCCGTGATGATGGCTACGACATCGCCGAGTACCGTGGCGTGCACAGCGACTACGGAACCATGGCCGACGCCAAGCGCTTTATCGCCGAAGCCCACAAACGCGGGTTGCGGGTCATCACCGAACTGGTGATCAACCACACGTCGGACCAGCACCCGTGGTTTCAGCGCGCTCGTAAGGCCAAGCCGGGTTCGGCAGCGCGGGACTTCTACGTGTGGTCCGATGACGACCAGAAATACGACGGCACCCGCATCATTTTCCTCGACACCGAAAAGTCCAACTGGACCTGGGACCCGGTCGCCGGCCAATACTTCTGGCACCGCTTCTATTCCCACCAGCCGGACCTCAACTTCGACAACCCGCAGGTCATGAAAGCCGTGCTGTCGGTGATGCGCTACTGGCTCGACATGGGCATCGACGGCCTGCGCCTGGATGCCATCCCGTACCTGATCGAACGCGACGGCACCAACAACGAAAATCTCCCGGAAACCCACGATCTGCTCAAGCAGATCCGCGCCGAGATCGATGCCAACTACCCCGACCGCATGCTCCTGGCCGAAGCCAACCAATGGCCGGAAGACACCCAGCTGTACTTCGGGGACAAAAAGGGCGATGACGGCGACGAATGCCACATGGCGTTCCACTTCCCGCTGATGCCGCGCATGTACATGGCGCTGGCCCAGGAAGACCGTTTTCCGATTACCGACATCCTGCGCCAGACCCCGGAGATCCCGGCCAATTGCCAATGGGCAATTTTCCTGCGCAACCACGATGAACTGACCCTGGAAATGGTCACCGACAAAGAGCGCGACTACCTCTGGAACTACTACGCCGCCGACCGCCGTGCGCGCATCAACCTGGGGATTCGCCGGCGCCTGGCGCCGTTGATGGAGCGTGACCGCCGCCGCATCGAGTTGCTCAACAGCCTGCTGCTGTCGATGCCTGGCACGCCGACCCTGTACTACGGCGATGAAATCGGCATGGGCGACAACATCTACCTCGGCGACCGCGACGGCGTGCGCACGCCGATGCAATGGTCCATCGACCGCAACGGCGGCTTCTCCCGCGCCGACCCGGCAAGCCTGGTATTGCCGCCGATCATGGACCCTCAATACGGCTACCAGTCGGTCAACGTCGAAACCCAGACACAAGACCCGCACTCGTTGCTGAACTGGACCCGACGCATGCTGGCCGTGCGTAAACAGTCCAAGGCTTTCGGTCGCGGCAGCCTGAAAATGCTCTCGCCCACCAACCGCCGCATCCTGGCGTATACCCGCGAATTCGTGGGCGCCGATGGCAAGAATGAAATCATCCTCTGCGTGGCCAACGTTTCCCGCAGCGCCCAGGCCGCCGAACTCGATCTTTCAGCGTTTGCCGGCATGGTCCCGGTGGAGATGCTCGGCGGCAACGCCTTCCCGCCCATTGGCCAGCTGAATTTCCTGCTGACCCTGGCGCCGTACGGCTTCTATTGGTTCGTGCTTGCGGCGGAAAACCAGATGCCGAGCTGGCACGTGGAGCCGGCACAAAGCATCCCGGACTTCACCACCCTGGTGCTGAAGAAACGCATGGAAGAACTGCTCGAAGCACCGTGCCGCACCACCCTGGAACAAAATGCCTTGCCCGTGTGGCTGCCCAAGCGCCGCTGGTTTGCCAGCAAGGACACGGCAATCGATGCCGTGCACATCGCTTACGGCGTGCGCTTTGGCGACCCGCAGCATCCGGTGTTGCTCAGTGAAATCGAAGTCACCAGTGCCGGGCAGGTCAGCCGCTATCAGCTGCCGTTCGGCTTCCTCGGCGAAGACCAGTTCACCAGCGCCTTGCCGCAACAACTGGCGCTTGCCCGTGTGCGGCGAGTGCGTCAGGTGGGCTTGGTGACCGATGCCTTCAGCCTCGACACCTACATCCGCGGCGTGATCCAAGGCCTGCAGGCCAAAACCGTCCTCGACTCCACCGATGGCGAGATTCGCTTCGAGCCCACGACGCAGTTGGCCAAACTGGAATTGAACGACGAGTCGGAAGTGCGCTACCTCGCCGCCGAACAGTCCAACAGCTCAGTGGTGGTGGGCGGCAGCCTGGTGCTCAAGTTGATTCGCAAAGTCAGCGCCGGGGTCCACCCGGAACTGGAAATGGGCGCCTACCTGACCGAAGCTGGCTACGAACATATCTCGCCGCTGCTGGGTTCGGTGATTCGCCATGACGCCGATGGCCAGGACAACCTGCTGATGATTGCCCAGGGTTATCTCAGCAACCAGGGCGACGCCTGGGGCTGGACCCAGAACAACCTGGAACGGGCGATTCGCGACGAACTGGCCGAAGCCATCTCCGAGCAGGAACAGCACTACAACGCCCTCGGTGAACTGGCGGATTTTGCCGGCTTGCTCGGCCAGCGCCTTGGTGAAATGCATCAAGTGCTGGCAGCACCGACCGCCAACAAGGCCTTCAAGCCCGAGGTTACGTCCCTCAAGGACAGCCAGGGCTGGGCCAAGCATGTGGGCGCACAAATTGACCGTGCGTTGCAGTTGCTTAAGCAGCATCAAACCAAGTTGAACCCTGCCGATCAGGCATTGGTCAGTGCTTTACTGGATCAGAAAAAGGCCATCGCCAGTTACGTTCAGGACCTGGCGAAAGCCACGGTGGGCGGGTTGCGCATTCGCGTGCATGGCGACCTGCACCTGGGCCAGGTACTGGTGGTGAAAGGTGATGCCTACCTGATCGACTTCGAGGGCGAACCGGCGCGGCCGCTGCATGAACGTCGCGGCAAACACAGCCCGTACAAGGATGTGAGCGGGGTGCTACGGTCGTTTGATTACGCGGCGGCCATGGCGGTGAATGTGCAGGGGGTCGATCAGTCGCCTGAGGCCAATGCGTCGCGGCAACGGGTCGCGGATCGCTACTTGCATGAAGCCAGGCAGGCATTTATCCAGGCCTATCACGCTGCCACGACTACACTGGCCCATGACTGGCAGGATGCCAAAGGCCAGGACGCAGCGCTGGCGTTGTTCAGCCTGGAGAAGGCCGCGTACGAAGTGGCCTACGAAGCAGAGAATCGCCCAAGCTGGTTACCAGTGCCGTTGCAAGGTTTGCACGGGCTGCTCAGCGGGCTGAAACCATTATCGAAAACTGCACGCGGTGGGGAGTCGTCATGAGTTTTACAAGCAAAGAACCGCTGCAGCCAAAGTTGAGTGTGATGCCAGCGTCCAAGGACATCGAGGCGTTGGTGCGCGCAGAGCACCATGACCCGTTCTCGATCCTTGGGCCCCACGATGACGAACAGGGTGGCCAGTTCATTCGCGCCTTCTTGCCGGAAGCCTTGAGTGTCCAGGTGCTGGCCCGTGACAGCGGCGAGCACATTGGCAGCCTCGATGCGACCCAGGTGCCCGGCTTGTTTGTCGGCCATTTCGGCAGCCGCCAGGCGTACCTGCTGAAGATCCAGTGGGCCGGTGGCGAGCAGGTCACCGAAGACCCTTACAGCTTCCAGCAACTGCTGTTGGGCGAAATGGACCTGTACCTGTTCGCCGAAGGCAATCACCGCGACCTGAGCAGTTGCCTCGGCGCACAAGTGACCAGCGTCGACGGCGTCGAGGGCGTGCGCTTTGCCGTATGGGCACCGAATGCCCGCCGCGTGTCGGTGGTGGGCGACTTCAACATCTGGGACGGGCGCCGCCATCCGATGCGCCTGCGCCATCCGTCCGGGGTCTGGGAAATCTTCATCCCGGGCCTGCAACCGGGCGCGGCTTACAAGTACGAAATTCTGGGCGCCCACGGGATCCTGCCGCTCAAGGCCGACCCCATGGCCCTGGCCACGCAGATGCCGCCGGATACCGCGTCCAAAGTCGCTCCGCCGCTGCAAGTCGACTGGCAGGACCATGACTGGATGCAATCGCGCGGCGAGCGGCAAAAACCCAGCGCGCCGCTGTCGATCTACGAGTTGCATGCGGGTTCCTGGCAGTGCGAACTGGACGAAGTCGGCGAAGTGTCGCGCCAGTACAGTTGGCGCGAGCTGACCGAGCGCTTGATTCCGTACGTGCAGCAGTTGGGCTTCACCCATATCGAACTAATGCCGATCATGGAGCACCCGTTTGGCGGTTCCTGGGGCTATCAGGCGCTGTCGCAATTTGCGCCCACGGCGCGTTTCGGCTCGCCGGAGGATTTCGCGTACTTCGTCAATGCCTGCCACCAGGCCGACATCGGCGTGATCCTCGATTGGGTGCCGGCGCATTTTCCCACCGACACCCATGGCCTGGCGCAATTCGACGGCACCGCGCTTTACGAATACGCCAACCCGCTGGAAGGCTTCCACCAGGATTGGGACACCCTGATCTACAACCTAGGGCGCACCGAAGTCCATGGCTTCATGCTGGCGTCGGCGCTGCACTGGCTCAAGCACTTCCATATCGACGGCCTGCGAGTGGATGCCGTGGCGTCGATGCTGTATCGCGACTATTCGCGCAAGGCCGGTGAATGGGTGCCGAACCGCCACGGAGGTCGTGAAAATCTCGAAGCCATCGACTTCCTGCGTCACCTCAACGACGTGGTCGCCCTGGAAGCCCCAGGCGCACTGGTGATCGCCGAGGAATCCACCGCATGGCCCGGCGTAAGCCAGCCGACCCAACAGGGCGGCCTGGGTTTCAACTACAAATGGAACATGGGCTGGATGCACGATTCGCTGCACTACATCCAGCAAGACCCGGTGTACCGCGCCCACCATCACAACGAGCTGAGTTTCGGCCTGGTGTATGCCTGGTCCGAGCGTTTTATCCTGCCGATTTCCCACGATGAAGTGGTGCACGGCAAACACTCGCTGATCGACAAGATGCCCGGGGACCGCTGGCAGAAGTTTGCCAACCTGCGGGCTTACCTGAGCTTCATGTGGATGCATCCGGGCAAGAAGCTGCTGTTCATGGGCTGCGAGTTCGGCCAATGGCGCGAGTGGAACCACGATCAGCAACTGGACTGGTACCTGCTGCAATACCCTGAACACCGGGGCGTGCAGAAACTGGTGGGCGACCTCAACCGCCTGTACCGCGAAGAACCCGCACTGCACGACCAGGACGACGCGCCACAGGGCTTCCAGTGGCTGATCGGCGACGACGCGATCAACAGCGTCTACGCCTGGCTGCGCTGGAGCAAGGACGGCAGGCCGGTGCTGGTGGTGGCCAACTTCACGCCGGTGCCACGCGAGGCCTACAAGGTCGGCGTGCCATTTGCCGGGCGCTGGAGCGAAGTGATCAACAGCGATGCCGACACTTATGCCGGTTCCAACTTTGGCAACGGTGGCGGGGCGTTTACCGAGGACGAGCCCAAGCATGGGCAGCCGTTGTCGCTGTCGCTGAACCTGCCGCCATTGGGCGTGCTGATCCTGCGACCGGAAGCCTGACACGCCTCTTGTAGGAGCGAGCTTGCTCGCGAAGACCGTTAACGATAACGCGGCTAATCTGGATGAGCGCGGTGTCTTGATGTTTTTCGCGAGCAAGCTCGCTCCTACAGGTTAGAAGCCGATCCTTATGCCAATCGTCCCCTTGCGCCCATTCAACTGATTGCTGTCCAGATTGCTGTTGTACCCCACCTCGCCATACACACTGACGGTGCTCGATACCTGCAGCGTCGTCCCGGTGCTGATGTCCAGCGTGGTGGACTTTTGTTCGGTGTTGATGTCCGTGCTGTCATTGAACGTGACGGTGTTATTCCCGGCGCTGGCGTGCCACACGTTGGTACGCACATAAGGCAGCAGGGGCATGCCGCTCACGCTGTAGCTGCCCTTGAGGCGAATACCAAGGCGGGTGACGACGTTAGTGTCGGCGCTGAATGAGACATCTGAAATCCCGTCATTCTGGCTGTCCAGATAGCTACGATCGACAATCACCTGGGCCTGCGGCTCAACCTCCCAGTGTTCAGACACCGCAAACGGCATTCCCACCTCCACGGACCCCAGTACGTTGTGGCCCTTGGTCGGCAGTTTGAGGCCCCGGTCGGATTCACTGTGGCCATCGAACCGTGTACCCATCAGCACGAAATCGATATAGGCGCGGTTGGCGCCGATGAGCGTCCAATACGCGCCCAAGCTGTCACCGCGCAGGGTGGTGTTGCCGGCGTCCTTGCCTTGAAAACCGCTATTGAATCCCGCCACATTGCCCGTCAGGCGGCTGTGGCCGACAAAGAATCCGAAGCGTTGGGTCAGGCCAGCGTCGTCGGTCCAGGCATACAGGTCAGTGCCAACCTGGAAACCGGATATCGAGCTGTCCAGTGATGGGCTGACGGTACCGGCGAATGATTGCCGCGTGCTGCTGCCATACACCCGGCCCCAACCGGCCGCTAAAGCGCCAGGTTGCCGTTGCAGGCTTTGGTCACCCATGCGTTCGTGGTAGGTGCCCAGCATGCCTTGGACCATCTGTTGTACGGCGGGAAACAGCACGGCGTACACCGGGACTTCGGGGCGATAGATCGGTATCGGTTCTTCGCCTGGGAAAATCCCCGGAAGGTCCGGCGTGCCATCGGCCGGGACGGGTGGGAGGATGCCCACTGGGTCGTCAGGATCCTCAGGGTCACCAGGGTTGGGCAGCGGCGGCGCCACCACTGCGGATCGCAGGAACCAGTTTTGCCCGGCGCCCGGCGTCACGCCACCTTTGAACAGGTAGTACTCGTAGGCGCCTGCGGAAACGGCACCACCGCGCAGGGTAAACGCCAGGTCGCTGCTCGTGGCACCGTTAAGCGCCTCAACCACCTGGATGCCGTTTTGCCGGGTCATGGCGCCGGGGCCGGCAAGGTTGGTGACCGTGACGGTGGTGCCGCCTTGCAGCGTGCCCTGGCTCACCACCAGCTTGTCACTGGCCGAACCGTCGGCGCCGAGCACTGATTGCAGCGCCAGTTCGCCGCCATTGCCGGTGTAGTTGCCGTTGACGGTCAGGCTATCGGTCGCGCTGGAGCTGCCGGTGGTCATGTCGATCAGGCCACCGTTGTTCAGGTTGGCTTGCTGCCCGGCCGTGAAGGGGCTGATGCTGCCTTGGGACACCTGCAGGGTGGCGCTGCCAAAAATGTTCATCGTGCCGGTGGCCGTAGCGCTGTCACCGAGCTTGAAGTCGCCACCCAGGGTCAGGCGCGAATTGTTGTCCAGGTTGACCGTTTCCCAGTTGATATAGCGGGTTGGCGTGGCGGATTGGGTGTTGTCGAAGGTCAGGGTGTCATTACCCAAACCACCATCCAGCCGCGGTGTAGAGGCCAGGGTGGTTTCTGTCAGGTTGTGCAGGAAACCCTTGTCAGCGCCTTCGCCCATGAGGATTTCCTTATGGATCAGGCCACCGCCTTCCCAACTGAACTCATCGTCGCCAAAACTGGCGAGGATCTGCCCATCTATCTCACCGCCGCTGACTTTGATGATGTCGTTGCCGCCGCTGACGCTGATATTGCCACCGACGGTTCCTCCGGAAACCAGGATGGTATCGTTTCCGAAGCCGGTGACCAGATTGCCAAAGATTTCTCCCCCCCTCAGGTCGAACAGGTTGTTGTCGAGCTTCATGTCGACCCGTCCGATGCTGCCACCGGTCATCAGCGCAATATCGCCGTCTTCAAACGCACCGATGATCTTTCCGCTGCTCATGGTGAACTCGTCATGACCGTCGCCCTGAGCCAGTGAGGTGACGTTACCACCGCTCTGGAAGTACTGATCGACCCCATCACCCTGGGAGATTGCACCGGAACTGCCCCCGCTGATTTGCGCGATATCACGGCCTGAGCCTTGAGTCACTGTGCCGGAGATATTGCCATTGAACAGCTGGAAGATATTTCTTCCGTCGCCTTGGTTGATCGCGCCATTGATCGCGCCGGAATCCATCGTGACCCGATCATCACCCGCGCCATAGGTCACATTACCGACGATGATGCCGGTGCCACCGACGGGGAACTCCAGGACGTTGCTTCCTTGTAAATCCGTCAGCGTGCCGGCACTGCCATCGCGGCAAAGGGTGGTGTCGTCGCCAGCGGTTATGACCAGCGTACAGGCAGCCTGCGCGGGGAGGGGCCAATTGAGCAACAGCGTCGTCACGCTGCAGACGCCCAGATACGTCACTGATGAAAACCGTGTGCTCATGATTCGCCCTCCCTGCAAGCCGGTATTCCAAGCTAGCCACACAGAGAGAGCGTTCGCTACTGTCAGAAGTTACAGGTATAGACGAGTGGGTGCGCCTACAAAAATACAATCTCATACGGCTCGCGCATGCGCTCCAGCAGCACTTGAGCCAGATTCGGCGCCAGGCCAATTTCCGGGTCGCCCGCCAATTGGCTGGCATAGGCGTGGGCAGCATGCAGCTTGCGGGCGACGCTCCAGGTGTCGAGCCGGACTTTGCGTGCGCGCTGCCAGGGGATTGCCGAGGTCTCTCGCGCGGGCCAATGCCAGGCCCAGATCGGCAGTTCATTCAGGTGCACGCCTTTGAGCGCACAGGCTTTGGCAGCGGCGCGGCCGACGGCGTCATGGTCGTCATTGCCGTCGTTGCGCCAGGTCGTGAACACCACGTCGCCGGGTTGCAGGTAGCGGGCGATGAACTGGCTCATCTGCTGTTCCCGCACCGCCAGGGCGTTGTCGGCAAAGCCGCCGCGAATCCATTTCAGGCTGTGCAGGGGCACCCCCAGGCGGCGCAGGGCTTCCACACTTTCCTGGGGCCGCACCACGCTCAAGCGTTTGGCCGGCCACACGCTGGACCCCGGGTGGCTGGCGCTGCCGTCGGTAATCGAGATTAGTTGCAGAGGATATTCAAGGGTGCTGAGCAATTGCAGCAGACCGCCACAGGCGATCACTTCGTCGCCGGGATGCGGAGCGATGACCACCACGCGAGCGCCGGCAGGTACCAGGGTTGCGGGATTGATGGCAGGGATTTGCGCGAGTTGCGGGGCGCTGTTCCAGATTTGCGCGGGGCCCCGGCGGTTGTCACTTAACAGTGCAGGCTTCATGAGTGTCACGTCCTTGTTCATCGGTGGTGCAGGCCGTACCCCGTTGACGGGACGGCTCTTGTGGTACGCGAGCGTCATCCAATGCACGCTCGCGGCGCTACGGCGTTCCAACCCTGGATTGCCGTGCAAGGAATAGTGATGATAGTTATGAATCGCCGCTTTAACACCGCCGAGTGTCGCAATTTTTTCAGGAGGCTTGCATCAGGCTCTTCAGGTAGTCACCGAAGCCGCCCTGTGCGCGGCAATCCAGGCGGGCGCTGGTAATCACCTGGGGCGAGTGACTCCAGGCAATGGAAGCCCCGCAGCGCTCCAGTTGGCGTACCAGCTCCACGTCTTCATGGCAGGGCAACGGCTCAAAACCGCCGGCCCGCACGTACGCACCCGCGCTGATCCCCAGGTTGGCACCGTGAATATGCCGATGCCCGTCCCGGGCCTCATAGGCCTGGTGATAGCGAATTTGCGCCACCGGGTCGAAGTCTTCGCTCCAGGCATCCACCGTCACCGTGCCACACACCGCATCCACACCCAGGGCCAGTTGCGCCACCAACCAATCGGGGGCGACGCGGCTGTCGGCGTCAGTGCAGGAAATCCAGCGCGCGCCATTGTTGAGCAAGTGCCGCGCACCCACGCCACGCACGTGGCCCACGTTACGCGCCTGTACTTCCAGGGTTTGTACCTGGTATTCGCGGGCGATCATCGCGCTGCGATCGCTGCAACTGTCGAGCACCGTAAGAATCTGCACCTCTTCACCCAGCAGACCTGGATGACTGGCCGCGACCATTGCGGCTTTCAGGCATTCAGGCAGCAGTTTTTCTTCGTTATGCACGGGTATCAGGATGCCGATCATCGCAGTCCCTCCAGGGTGGCGACCGTAGTGCCGTCCCGGCTCCACAGGTCCAGTAGAAAATCGCTTTCGTGATGCTGCACCATGTGTGGCATGTCGAGTCGCTGGGCAAGGCGCGCGTGCACCTGTTCGGCTGTCTGCGGGCAACCGTCGATGGGCGGGCGCCAATGGCAGGCGAGGATTTGTCCGTCAGGCGTCAGGCAGGCCAGGGCGCGATCGATCAGCCCGTCAAAGTCCTTCGGGTCCAGGTAGTAACACAGCTCGCTGAGCACGATCAGCTCGAAGGTCTCGCTGGGCCATTGCTCGGGCAGGCGGCTCTGCTGCACGGTGGCGTGGCTGAAGCCGCGCAGCCGCGCCTGTGCCAGGCTGACCGCCGCTTGCGCCGTGTCACAGCACAGCAGGCGGTCACAGCGCGGGGCCAGCTCGAAGCTCAGCTCCCCGTTGGCGCAGCCAGGCTCGAAAATCGAGGCGTAGCGGGGCCGGGTCAGCAGGGCCAGGGTCAGGGCCCGCTTGCGCCGCTCGTACCAGCGTTGGCGAAAGGCCCAAGGGTCGTCGTTGCCGGCAAACAGCTCATCGAAGTAGGGGGTGGCGACGCTCATACAAACACCACTTCAAAGGGTTGCAACAGGCGCTCCAGCACATAAGGTGCGAGCACCGGCGGCAGGCCGATCTGCGGGTCGCCCTCCAACTGGCTGGCGAACGCATGGATTGCATGCCGTTTACGGGCCACGGCTTCAGGTGTCAGGAGGATTTTGCGAGCGCGATCCCAAGGCACCTGGCTGTCTTCCGGGGTTGCCCAATGCCAGGTCCATACGGGCAGTTCCAGCAAGGTTGCGCCCACGGCCCGGGTCGCCTTGGCACTGGCGCGGCCCACGGCCTCGTGGTCGCAATGGCCGTCTTCGCGCCAGGTGGTGAAGACCACGTCGCCGGGCTTGAGGTAACGCTCGATGAAGCGGCTCAGGTCTTCTTCGCCCGCAGCGACCTGGCTGTCGCTGAACCCGGCCCGCAACCATTTGAGGCTGTGCAATGGCAACCCCAGTCGGTGCAGGGCCTGCGCCGACTCTTGCGGGCGCACCACGCTCAGGCGTTCCACCGGCCAGCGGCGTGACCCGGGATGACTGGCGCTGCCATCGGTGACGGAGATCAGCAGGATGGGCCGGTCCAGCGCGGCAAGGCCTTGCAACAGGCCGCCGCAGCCAAGGACTTCGTCGTCCGGATGCGGGGCGATGATCACGGCGCGGCTGCCCTCAGGCACCAGTTCGGCAATGTCCACGCAAGGCAGCTCGGCCAGTCGCGACGAGCTTTGCCACAGGTGCAAGGGAGTGCCCTGGCCGACGATTGGATTGATCTTCATAGTTCCCATCTCCCTGGGCGCTCTTCGGCGACCTGTTGACCAAGGGCGGCCAGGTCGCGCTCGGCGTGACTTTGCCGCAGGTACACCGGCAAGTCGGCCATCAACTGAGCAAAATGCGGGTCTTTGCAATACGGCCCGGCCCCCAGTGCTCGGCCGACATGGTGAATCACCTGGTCGACGGTTTCTTCAATGCAGGCGCGGGCCTGTTGTGCCAATAGCCGGGCATCGGCCTTGGGCTGCCGGTCGATGTGGTTGGCGCTGTCGCGCAGCACACAGGCCGCACTGTGCAAGGCGCTGTCGACGCTGCCAAGGTGAGCCAGGGCGTGGGGCTCCGGGCGTTTTGCGCACTGCTCGCGCAAAGCCTCAGCCAAGCGTTGTGCCGCGCCGTACCAGCAGGCGGCGATCCCGATGCCGCCTTGCCAGAAGCCCGGGCGGGCCAAGTAGTCTCCGGGCTTGCCGATCGCCAGGCCAACGGCGTCGCTGAACAGCACTTCAACACTGCCGGTCTCCGCCATGCCCACGGCGGCCCAGCCGTCATCGGTGACCGTCACGCCCGGCTGGTGCATTTCCACCGCAACCAGTTGCTGGCGATCCTCTTCGTCCCACGCCGTCAGTAACCCGTGGCTGACCACCGCGGCGCCCGAGCACCAAGCCTTGCGGCCCTCCAGCCGCACACGCTGGCCGTCACGCCGGATCCGCACCTTCGCGGTTGGCGGCTCGGCGGCCCACATGCCCCACGTACTGCCAACAGGCGGCAAGGGGCTGTCGAGTTCAGCGATGATCGCCAGGGCGTCAGTGTGGCCTTCAAACAACTTGCACAACCGCAGGTCATGGCCGGCGACTTGCGCCAGCCGGCTGAAGCGTTCCAGGGTTTGCCCGCTGCCCGGCAAGGGCAGTTGGTCCAGGCCTTCCTCCACCAAAGCCCTCAGCGCGGCGCCAAGGGCCTGGGTGTCCGGGTAATCCCGGTAGCCGCGAAGAAATTCATGCAAGGCCATGTCACACCTCGTCCTCATGCTGCAATTCAAACAGCAGCAGCGAACGCCCGGTGACGGCGTATTCGTGATCGAAATCGAAGCGCTCCTGGCCCCGCACCGCCGGCTCGTTGGTGTCGAGCATGCACGTCCAGAAGCCGCCATCCGGCACCGGTGGCAGGCGGAAATTGACCATGTCGTGGTGGGCGTTGACCACCAGCAACAAGGTGGCATCGGCCCCCGGGCGGCGAATCCCGGTTTCCTGGGCGCGCCCATCCATCAGCATGCCGAGGCAGCGGCCGTGGCTGTCTTGCCATTGCTCGATGGTCATTTCATCACCGCTCGGCGCGAGCCAAGTGACGTCCTTGACGCCGATGTCTTCGTTGTAGTCGCCCACCAGGAAGCGTCCGCGACGCAGGATCGGGTACGCCAGGCGCAGCTTGATCAGGCGCTTGACGAACTTGAGCAGGGCCTTGCCGTCTTCATCCAGTTCCCAGTTGATCCAGCCGATCTCGCTGTCCTGACAATAGGCGTTGTTATTGCCGTGCTGGGTGCGGGCGAACTCGTCACCGGCCACCAGCATCGGCGTGCCCTGGGCCAGCAGCAGGGTGGCGAAGAAATTGCGCATCTGGCGCAGGCGCAGTGCGTTGATTTCCGGGTCGTCGGTGGGGCCTTCGACACCGTGGTTCCACGACAGGTTGTTGTTGCTGCCGTCCTGGTTGTTCTCGTCGTTGGCTTCGTTGTGCTTGTCGTTGTAGGACACCAGGTCGTGCAGGGTGAAACCGTCGTGGGCGGTGATGAAGTTCACCGAGCTGTATGGCCGCCGACCCCGCTGGTTGAACATCTCGCCCGAGGCCGTCATGCGCCCGGCGAAGTCCGCCAGTTGGCCGTCGTCGCCTTTCCAGAACGAGCGCACGGTATCGCGGAAGCGGTCGTTCCATTCCACCCAGCCCGGCGGGAAGCCACCGACCTGATAACCACCTGGGCCGCAGTCCCACGGCTCGGCAATCATTTTCACCTGACGCAGCACCGGGTCCTGGCGGCAGGCCACGAGGAAACTGTGGCGCTCGTCGAAACCGTCGCGGTAGCGGCCAAGGATGGTTGCCAGGTCGAAGCGGAAACCGTCGACGTGCATCTCGGTGGCCCAGTAGCGCAACGAGTCCGTGACCATCTGCAGCACACACGGGTGGCTCAGGTCGAGGGTGTTGCCGGTGCCGGAATCGTTGATGTAGAAGCGCTTGTCATCGGGCATCAGGCGGTAGTACGAGGCGTTGTCGATGCCGCGCATGGACAGGGTCGGGCCTTGCTCGTTGCCTTCGGCGGTGTGGTTGTAGACCACGTCCAGGATCACTTCCAGCTTGGCTTCATGCAGGTGCGCAACCATCTCCTTGAATTCGGCGATCTTGCCGCTGGCCAGGTAGCGCGGGTCTGGGGCAAAGAACGCAATGCTGTTGTAGCCCCAGTAGTTGGTCATGCCTTTTTGCAGCAGGTGCTGGTCGTTGACGAAGGCGTGCACCGGTAGCAGTTCCACCGACGACACACCCAACTGGCGAATGTGCTTGAGCACATCGTCAACCATCAGCCCGGCGCAGGTACCGCGCACTTCTTCAGGCACCGAAGGGTGGCGCATGGTGATGCCGCGCAAATGGGTTTCATAAATGATCGTGCGGTCCCACGGCGTGCGTACCGGCTGGTCATTGCCCCAGGTGTGGGCCGGGTCGATGACTTTGCACTTGGGCACGAAGGGCGCGCTGTCGCGTTCGTCGAAACTGAGGTCGGCGTCGGGGTGGCCGATGGTGTAGCCAAACAGTGCTTCCGACCATTTGAGTTCGCCCACCAACTGCTTGGCATAGGGGTCGATCAGCAGTTTGTTGTGGTTGAAGCGATGACCGTTGGCCGGGTCATACGGACCATACACGCGATAGCCGTAGATCAGCCCTGGATGGGCGTCGGGCAGGTAGCCGTGAAAGGTCTCGTCGGTGTATTCGGGGAGTTCGATACGCTCCAGCTCAACTTCGCCGCTGTCATCGAAAATGCACAGTTCGACTTTGGTGGCGTTGGCCGAGAACAGCGCAAAGTTAACCCCAAGACCGTCCCAGGTCGCGCCGAGGGGGAAGGGCAAACCTTCACGAATCCGCGACGGCTCGTTTTCCGGCGTCGATTTGGGCTTGTTGGGTTTGCTCATGGAAGTGCTCCTGCAAGTAGTTTTTCCAGGCCGAACGGGGCCTTTCTGGCGTGAAGCCAGTTAAATATCGTGGGTTGGATGGCCTCCTGCGGTGCGGGCGCACGCGCAGGAGGATCTTCGGGTCAGGGCGCCTTGGGCTTCTTCGCAGCAGGCTTCTTCGCCGCCGGCACTGCGCTTGGCTTGGCTGCCGGTTTGGGCGCTGCCGCCGCCGGCTTGGCTTTAGGCTTGGCCTTGGCGGCCGCCTTGGGCGCTTTGGATGGCGTCAACGCTTCGGCTTCCGCCAGCTTGCGCGCCATCTCCCAGTGTCGCGCGTCCTCGCCGTGGGGTTTGCCTTCCGACTCCCAGATCTGATGCGCCAGTTCGCGTATGCGTTTGTCTTCAGTACTCATCGCAATGCTCCTCACAGAAAATTTTCAGCTTTCTTGATCATCAGGATTGATAAAGACATTGACCGGGAAATCCCCCAGGGCAGCGCTGATCATGAGCTCCTTGTTTGGTGTGACTGCGCCTGTTCGGAAAAGTCCCTTCCAATTTTGGGTTGGTGCGGCGAACGGTAAACGGACCCGGGTATCGCCCCAAATCTGCGCGTTGATCAGCGGATGCACACCGTTTTCAAGCAGCCGATGAGGCCAGCGCGGCACCACCACCAGCAGCTGTTTACCCTGGTATTCGCGGTAGAAAGCGACCACCCGTTCGGCGTGCTCGCCCACCACTTCCAGAGGTTCGTAAGTGCCCTGGCGAAACAGCTGCGGGTACGTCTTGCGCAGCGCCAGGACCTGGCCGATCAATGCCTGTTTTATACGCCCGTCATGCCAGTTGAACATCAGCTCGCCGATGTCCGGCGGCGTGTGCAACCCCTTTTCTCGCGCGTGAAAATCCACCGGCCGGCGGTTATCAGGGTCTACCAGAGTGAAGTCCCAGAACTCATCGCCCTGATACAGATCCGGCACGCCCGGCACGGTGAGGCGAAGCAAGGATTGCGCCAGCCCGTTGACCGCGCCCGCCGGGGCAATGGCCTGGGCGGCTGCGCCGATGGCATCGCGCAGGGCCTTGCCGGAGTCTTCCAGCAGCAGCCGTGACAGGAACGCTTCGACACCTTGTTCATACAGCTCGTTAGGCGCGCTCCAGCTGCTTTGCAGCTTGGCCTCGCGCAGGGCTTTTTGTTGCCACTGCCAGAGGCGCTGATGATAGTCCGCCAGGCCCTCGGCATCATCGCGATGCAGGTCCAGCGGCCAACTGCCGAGCAGCACCTGATAGAGGATCAACTCATCACCGGCTGATGGAGTGTTGGCATCGCTGCGCAAACGGGCGGCGTGGGTGCGCCATTGCTCCACCTGCTCGGCATACCACTCGGCGCATTCGCTGAGCACCGCCAGGCGTGCACGGGTGTCTTCGCCGCGCTTGTGATCGTGGGTTGCGGTGGCCAGCAGGTTGTCGGGGAAGGTGCGCAGGCGCTGCTGGTTGATGGCGTGGAAATCCGCCAGCGGTGCGCTGAATTGTTCGGTGCTGAAGCCCACGTCATTGCGCGACAGCAACACGCCCGAGCGATAGAACGCGGTGTCTTCCACGGCCTTGGCGGCCGCCGGTGAGGTCAGTTGCTGGAAGCGCACGCAGGCATGCTTGAGCATCTTGCGTTCGCGGCCCAATGGGCGGTCGCGCCAGGGTTGGCCGCCGAGCCATTTTTCCAGGTAGTCGAGCACCGGCCAGTCGCCTTCGCTCAAGGTGCTGCGGGCACCTGCCAGGGCTTGCAGGAAAAATACGTCGTCCAGTTCGCTGCGGCCCCGGGCGCTGATGTAGGTGCGGTACACCGGGAAGTGCACGATCAGTTCCTGCAATGCCCGGCGAATTGCACCCAGGGTCAGGTCGCGACTCATCACATCATCCCGAGCTACTTGCAGCAGGGCCTGGGCCACGCTTTCGAAGTCGCCGGCCAGGGAGCCGTTGAGTATCTGCTGGCGAGCCAGCCAGGCTTCTTCGATAAACGACGACGGGCGTTCGGTGTGGCGCGCCCACAACTCGGCCAGGGGCTGGAAGCCATCCGGGTCGTGTTGCAGCAACGACAGCTGGTTCATGAATTCGTAGCCGGTGGTGCCGTCCACTTGCCAGTCTTCGCGCAGGGTTTCGCCTTCGCCGAGGATCTTCTCGACGAAGATTGGCAAGTGCCGCCCACCGGCCAGGGAATCCACCCGGCGGCGTAATTTGCGGCAGTAACCGCGAGGGTCGGCGAGGCCGTCGATATGGTCGATACGCAGGCCATCGATCAGGCCTTCGCTGATCAGCTGGAAGATCTTGCCATGGGTGGCCTCGAACACCGCGCTGCGTTCAACCCGCAGGCCGCCCAGCTCGTTGACGTCGAAGAAGCGCCGCCAGTTGATATCGTCCGCCGCCGTGCGCCAACTGGCCAGGCGATAGCTTTGTTGTTCCAGCAGGTTGTGCAGGCGGGCAAAGCCTTCGGGTTGGCGCGCGTCGTAGAGGCTGAGGTTGTCTTCGATGGCCTTCAGGGTTTGCGGATCGCGGGCAGCTTCGACCAACTCCTGTTTCAGCGCGGCGGCCTGGGGGTAGGCGTCTGGCTGGTAGGCCAGGCCGCTGAAGCGGTCGGCCAGGGTCTTGGTCGGCAGCAGTTCGCCGTAATCTCGTGGGCAGATCGGGAAGCGATGTTCGTAGTGCTCGACGTAGAAGCTGCCGTGCTGCGGGTCGAAACGCAGGGGCAGGGCGCCGGTTTGCAGGGCTTCGCCGTAGTCGCTGCCAAGGAACGGCATCAGTAGTTGGCCCTTGAGCAGCGGGTCTGGCGAGTGCCATTGAATGTCGAAGAACTCACTGTAGGGACTCAGCCGGCCCCATTCCAACAGGTCAAGCCACCAGCGGTTATCGGCACCGCCGACGGCCATGTGGTTGGAGACGATATCGAGGATCAGCCCCATCTCATGTTCGCGCAGTGCCGCCACCAGGCGACGCAGTGCGGGTTCGCCGCCCAACTCGGGATTGACGGTGGTGGGATCGACCACATCATAGCCGTGCATGGACCCGGCACGGGCACTCAGCAGCGGTGAAGCGTAGAGATGGCTGATGCCCAGCTCGGCGAAGTACGGCACCAGCGGCACCGCATCGTCGAGGGTAAAGCCCTTATGAAATTGCAGGCGCTGGGTAGCCCGCAGGGTCAAGGATTTCATCGGTCACGCTCGTGGGCCTGGATGCGCGCTACGGCCAGCAGCTCAAGGCGGCGGGCGGCGTTTTCATCGTCGAGCAGGGTGGTTGCATCGCCCGCCAGGCGGCGCCGCCAATTCGGATGGGTGTCGGTGGTGCCGGGCAGGTTGGCTTGCTCCTCAACCCCCAGGGCATCCTCCAGCGGCAGCAATACCAACGGTGCCCGGGTGTGGCCCAGGTAGCGCACGCTGGCGTCGATGACATGATCGGTTTCGTTGCGCACTTCATCGGTGAAGTTCTGCGGGTCCTGGCTCAAGGCCTGGCGCAGCGCCTGGCGTTCCCGCAGGCGGTGGTCGCTCCATTGTTCGACGGTGGGAGCATCGATCAGCCCCAACTGGATATTCCAGTCGATATCGCGGCTGTGCCACCAGCCGTTGAGGGTCGGTAAATCGTGGGTGCTGGTGGTGGCCAGCGCGTTGTCCGGCCAATCCAGAATCGGCTTGAACTGGCCGTCGTGGTCTTGCTCGAACAACAGCACGCGCATGCCAAGGATCGAGCGGGCGATCAGTTTTTCCCGCAGGCCGTCGGGTACGGTGCCCAGGTCTTCACCGAGGACGATCGCCTGATGGCGGCTCGACTCCAGCGCCAATAAGCGCAGCATGTCGTCCACCGGGTAATACAGGTACGCACCTTCACGCGGTGAGGCATCCATCGGGATCACCCACAGGCGTTGCAGGCCCATCACATGGTCGATGCGCAAGCCGCCGGCATGGGCGAAGTTTGCCCGCAGCATTTCGATAAAAGCGCGAAAGCCATTGCGCTTGAGGCCTTCGGGAGAGAACGCAGAAATGCCCCAACCCTGGCCTGCGCGGTTGAGGATGTCCGGTGGCGCACCCACGGTGAGTTCCGCCAACAGTTCGTCCTGACGGCTCCAGGCCTGGCTGCCGCCGCCGTCAGCGCCTACGGCCAGGTCGGCGATCAGACCGACGCCCATGCCGCTGCCGCGCGCCGCTTGTTGCGCGCGCTCCAGGCAACGGGCGATCAACCATTGGCTGAAGGCGTAGAAGCCGATTTCATCCCTATTGGCTTCGGCAAATTGCACCAGCGCCGGGCTTTGCGGGCTCTGCCAGTCTTCGGGCCAGTGACGCCAGTCGAGACTCTCGCCGCTGGCCGCACGTTCGGCCTGCACGGCTTCGAAGCGGCAGTGGTTTTCCAGGGCTTCACCGCCAGCCTGGCGGAAGCTCAGGAAGTCGGCGTGTTGCGGGTGGTCGCCCCGGCGAAAGTCTTCATACAGGGTGCGCAACAGGCGCTGCTTGGCTTTGGCAGCGGCCGGCCAATCGATCAGGGATTGCTGCTCAAGGTCATGCAGCTCGTCGGCCAGTCCGCTGGCTTCGATGGCGATTTGCACCGCACGTTCGCCCAGGATGCAGCCGGGGGAGGCGTACAAGCTGTTGAGGAACAGGCGGCTGGACGGGGAATACGGGCTGAAGCGTTCGGTGTCGGCGCTGAACATCGCGTGCATCGGGCTGATGGCCAGGGCATCGGCGCCGCGTTCGGCAGCAGAGCGGGCCAGTTGCTCCAGGGCCTGAGTGTCGCCAAAGCCTCCGTCGCCACTGCGTCGCAGGGAATACAGTTGGGCGCTCAGGCCCCAGGCGCGGGCGGTTTCGGTGTCGACCGCTTCAGCGACGGTGTAGCAATGAGTCGGTGCCACGGCCAGGGTGAAATGCTGGTCGGCGATATGCACCTGTTGGTAGCCCACCGGGATCGATCCGGACAACACCGCATTATCGTCCAGGCGCAGGTCCAGCACGCTGTCGTCTTCGAGGTGAATCTGGCACGGCGTACCGGGGGCGAAGTAGCGCGCCAGGTCGAGGCCCGCGCCGCTGTCGACGGTCATCAGGGGCGGCAGGTGCTTGTCTTGCTGCACGCGCTCCAGGTCTTGCAGGCTGGCTTCGATCTCGGTGTCGCTGTCGGCCGGGTGGCCCAGGCCTTTGAGCACGGCGCGCAGGGCGTCGGCTTTGACATGTTGCGGGCGGCCATTCGCGTCGATCCAATCGACGGCCAGGCCCGCTCGGCTGGCGAGTATTTCCAATTGCGCGTCGCTCAAGGGTGCTCTCCAACAGGGGAATGGGTGAGGCTGACGCGGGCGCTGAAGGGGGCCAATTGTTTGGCCCCGCTGGCCTGCGTCACAAATAGGAGGTGCTCGGCGGCCGGGTAGTTCAGAGAATCGGCGCTCAGGTTGAGGTCGATCTGCAGCAGGCTGCCATTGCCCAGGCGCCAGCGCGCCGTGACCGCGCCTACCGCCAGCACTTGCGCGCCCAGGGCGACGCTGCCCGGCAGGTGCGGCACGATATGCTGGTGGCGCAGGCTCAGTAGCTGGCGGTAGAGCTGCGAGTCGCCGCAGTCGGCGAGGGCGGGCGCCGAGCGGCGGAAGGTTTGCAGGGAATTGGGGTCGGGAATTCGTTCGCGGCGTTCGGGGTCGCTGAACGCGGCAAAGTCGGCAAACTCGTTGCGCCGGCCTTCGCGTACCGCCTCGGCCAGTTCGCCGTGGTGGTCGGTGAAGAACAGGAACGGTTCTTCTGCGTTGACTTCGTCGCCCATGAACATCAGCGGAATCATCGGCGACATCAGCAACAGGGTCGTCGCGGCGCTCAGGGCCTGAGGCGAACACAGTTGATGCAGGCGTTCGCCCAGAGCGCGGTTGCCGATCTGGTCGTGGTTCTGCAGGAACAGCACAAAGGCGCTGGGCGGCAGGTGGCCGCTGGGTTCGCCCCGTGCGTGGCCATGGCGCGTGGTGTGGCCCTGGTAGATAAAACCTTCACTCAGGCAGCGGGCCAGTTTGCCGGTGGGGTCTTCGGCGAAGTCGGTGTAGTAAGCGTCGGTTTCGCCGGTGAGCAGCACGTGCAGCGCGTTGTGGCCGTCATCGTTCCACTGCGCATCGAAGCCGCGCTCCAGCAGGCTGGCCTGGTTGAATTCGTTTTCCAGTACCAGCCACACATGGCGGCCGGTGTCGACTTGCTGGCGTACTTTTTGCGCCAGTTCCTCAAGAAATTCGGGATCGTTGATGGCGTGCACGGCGTCCAGGCGCAGGCCGTCGAAGCGGTATTCCAGCAGCCACATCAGCGCGTTGTCGATGAAGAAGTCGCGGACCTCACGTCGATCAAAATCGATGCCGGCGCCCCAGGGTGTGTGCACGTCTTCGCGAAAGAAGCCTTTGGCGTAGGTGCCGAGGTAGTTGCCGTCGGGGCCGAAGTGGTTGTAGACCACATCGAGAATCACCGCGAGGCCATGGTGGTGCGCGCTGTCGATCAACTGTTTCAGTTGCTCGGGCGAACCGTAGGAAGATTGGGGGGCGTAGGGCAGGACGCCGTCGTAGCCCCAGTTGCGTTCGCCGGGGAATTGCGCGATGGGCATCAGCTCAATGGCGGTGACGCCCAGTTCGGCGAGGCGCGGCAGTTGTTTTTCGACCTCGGCGTAGCCCCCCAGTACGCCCACGTGCAACTCGTAGATCACCGCTTCGTGCCAGGGCCGGCCTTGCCAGTGGCTTTGGCGCCACTGATAGGCCAGCGGGTCGACCACCACGCTGAAGCCGTGAACGTCCGTGGCCTGTGCCCGGGAAGCCGGGTCGGGAACGTCCTGTTCGCCGTCGATGTTGTAGCGGTAGCGTGTGCCCGGTGGGCATTGCAGCTGCACCACAAACCAGCCATCGGCCTGGGGCAGCATCGCGACCGATTTACCTTCTTCAAATTCAACGCTGACATAAAACGCGTCTGGCGCCCACAAGGCGAAACGGGTGTGTTCCGCATCCAGCATGATCGCGCCGTGGGGCCAGGTTTCCAGAGTCCTTGACGGCATCTATGAAGACCTCTTTTTTACTGTTTCCCCGATCTTCCCAGCGCTTTCGCTACCAGTTGCTCATAAAGTTCGGCATAGGGTTCCACTGCCTGGCACCAGTTGAACGGTGCGGCCATAGCCCGGCAACGCATGGCGTTGAGCAAGCCTGGGAAGGCGAAAACCTTGAATGCGCGGCTCAGGGCCGCTTTATAGCTTTCGACAGTGGATTCGTTGAACAAGAAACCGGTGACGCCATCTTCGATGGTGTCGGCCAGGCCGCCAGTGTTGCGGGCAACCGGCAACGAGCCGAAGCGCTGGGCGTACATCTGGCTCAGGCCGCAGGGTTCGTAACGGGATGGCATCAGCAGGAAGTCACTGCCGGCGAACATGCGCCGAGCGTCGGTCTCGTTGAAACCGATGCGCACGCCGATCTGGCCGGGAAAGCGCAGCGCCAAGGCGCGCATTGCTTGCTCTTCTTCCGGCTCGCCGCGACCGATGATCGCGATCTGGCCGCCGTTTTCGACAATAAAACTGGAGACCGCTTCGGTCAGGTCCAGGCCTTTCTGGTAGACCAACCGCGACACCACGGCGAACAGCGGGCCGGTGGAGTCGTCCAGGCCGAACAGGTTGCGTACATGGGCGGCGTTCTGTGCCTTGCCTTCCCAGTCACCGATGTTGAAGGGGTGAGTCAGGTGCGGGTCGGTAGACGATTCCCAGCTTTCATCAATGCCGTTGGGAATACCGCTGAGCAAGCCTTGCTGGGTCTTGCTGGCGAGGAAGCCATCCAGACCGCAGCCGAATTCGGGGGTGGTAATTTCCTGGGCGTACGTGGCGCTGACCGTGGTGATATGGCTGGAATACGCCATGCCGGCCTTAAGGAACGAGAGCTTGCCGTAGAACTCCATGCCTTCCTGTTGCAAGGCGTGTTCGGGAATCCCCAGCTCCGGGCACGAGGCCAGGCTGACCACGCCTTGGTAGGCGAGGTTATGAATGGTGAACAGCGTAGGGGTACGTGACCCACGCCAGTGCATATAGGCCGGCGCCAGGCCTGCGGGCCAGTCATGGGCGTGCACCAGGTCCGGGCACCAGTGGATTTGCGCCAGGTTGGCGGCAATATCGGCGGCGGCCAGGCCCAGGCGGGCGAAGCGGATATGGTTATCGGGCCAGTCACGGCCGTTATTGGCGCCGTAGGGCGTGCCTTCGCGTTCATACAGTTCGGGGCAGATCAGCACGTAGATGACCAGGCCATCCTTGAGGTCCATGCGCCCGATCTTGCACGGCGGCAGCGCAGCGTGGCCGCCCAGCTCACCGATGATATGGATGGGGTTGTCGCTTTCCAGCACCTGCGGGTAGCCGGGGATCAGCACGCGCACATCATGCAGGTGCGCCATGGCGCGGGGCAGGGCGGCGGACACATCACCCAGGCCGCCGGTTTTCACCAGGTCAGCCAGTTCCGAGGTGACAAACAGCACTTTCTTGCGATTGGGATTACGACTTTGAACCGGCCGCAGCGTGTTGGGAAGGTCAACCAAAGAGGTCGGCCCGCCAACCGGCTGACTAAAACGCTCTCCCTGAGTATCTACAGCGGCACTGATCATAGTTCTCTCCCATGTGTTGGTCGGCTGATGGCATATGGCAATCAGCAAAGGTTGACCGCATCCTGCGGCCAGGCGCACAAGCGCTACACAGACTGGCAAGCCTTATGCCAGTTGTGCTGGAGTCTTAAATTGAGTGGATGGACGGGCGTTCGGTGTGAACCGTCAGCGCTCGCCTTACCTTAAACCTGACCTACGGCAGAGTTGGAAAGTTTCGATTTTTTGCGGGGTTTTTGTTTTGGATCGGACCCATCGGTCATGAGTCTAGGACAGATCCTAGAGCCCGTGGGGTCTGTGGGAGATTTTTGTAGGACAAAATTTTTTTCATGTGCGGGAAGTACCGTTCTCCTCTGGTGAGACGGCCCTTTGTGGCGAGGGGGCTTGTCCTCCGTTGGTTGCGCAGCAGCCCTGGAAGGGGCACCGCGTGCTTCAGGCAGACCTCAGTGCCTGATTTAGGGCCGCTACGCAGCCCAACGGGGGACAAGCCCCCTCGCCACAGAAGTGCATCTGCGCGATTTTGGTGCGTTAGCTCAATGCGCGAAGGGGCGCTCCTTTGGCCCATGACTGAATATCTTCGATCATTTGCTGGTAGAACTGGCGGTAGTTCTGCTCACTGACGTATCCAACATGGGGCGTGGCCAATACGTTGGGTAACTGGCGGAACGGATGCCCGGCCGGCAGAGGCTCCTGGGCGTACACATCCAGTGCCGCTCCCGCCAGGCGGCCACTGGCCAGCGCATCAATCAAAGCTGCTTCGTCGACAATCGGTCCGCGGGCCGTGTTCACCAGATGCGCTGTAGGTTTCATCCAGCCCAACGCCTCGGCGTTTACCAGACCGCGGCTGCGGTCGCTGAGCACCAGGTGAATCGACAACACATCCGCCTGCTCGAACAGTTCGCGCTTGCTGACCCAGGTCACGCCGGATTCGGCGGCGCGTTCCGGCGTGAGGTTTTCGCTCCAGGCAATCACGCGCATGCCGAACGCCTGACCAAACTTCGCGACCTTCTGGCCAATGCTGCCCAGGCCGAGAATCCCCAGGGTCTTGCCGTACAGATCACCGCCCAGGCCCACCTGCCAACCGCCGGAGCGCAGGGAATTGGCTTCGGCCAGCAGGTTGCGGGTGGAGGCCATGACCAGCGCCCAGGTCAGTTCCGGGGCGGCGTGCTTGTAGCTGTCGGTGCCGCAGACTTGAATGCCCAAGGCCTTGGCCGCTGGAATGTCGATGGCGGCGTTGCGCATGCCGCCGGTCACCAGCAGCTTCAGCTTGGGCAAGCCTTGCAGCAGGGCCTGATCGAAAGTGGTGCGTTCGCGCATCACGCAAATCACCTCGAAGCCCTGTAAACGCTCGATCAAGGTGGCGGTGTCCGCTGGGTACTCGTGGACGAAGTGCACCTGGCCGACCGACGCCAGGACTGACCAGTCCACCACGCCACTGGCCACATTCTGCCAATCATCAATCACTGCGATCTGTACCGACATGCACGCGAGCCTCGAAAAAGGTTGGATTAGAGAGCGTTCAGCCCTTGCAGCAGCGCCTTGTGAAACTGTGCCGGTTCTTCCATTTGCGGGGCATGGCCCAGGCCCGGGAATTCCACCAGGGTAGCGTGGGGAATCAGCTTGGCCACTTGCTTGCCCAATACCGCATAGTTGCCGATCTTCGCCTTGACCGCCGGTGGCGCCAGGTCTTTGCCAATGGCGGTGTTGTCGGACGTGCCGATCAGCAGCAGGGTGGGCATCTGCAGGTCCTTGAACTCGTAGTACACCGGCTGGGTGAAGATCATTTCGTAAATCAGCGCTGAGTTCCATGCCACTTGGGTGTGGCCGGGGCCTTTATTCATCCCGGCGAGCATATCGACCCAGCGGTCGTATTCAGGCTTCCAGCGGCCGACGTAGTAGGTGTCGAGCTCGTACTTGCGGATGCCTTCGGCGGTCAGTTTCAACTCGCGCTCGTACCATTGGTCAACGCTGCGATAGGGCACGCCAATGGCCTTCCAGTCTTCCAGGCCGATGGGGTTCACCAGTGCAAGCTGTTCGGTTTGCTGCGGATAGAGCAGGGCGTAGCGTGTGGCGAGCATCCCACCGGTGGAATGGCCGAGGAGCGTGGCTTTCTGAATGCCGAGTTTTTCCAGGAGTTGGTGGGTGTTGATCGCCAGTTGCTGGAAGCTGTACTGGTAATTGTCCGGCTTGCTGGAGGTGCAGAACCCAACCTGGTCCGGGGCGATCACCCGGTAGCCGGCGTCGCTCAGGGCCTTGATCGATTCATCCCAGGTGGCGCCGCAGAAATTCTTGCCGTGCATCAGCACGATGCTGCGCCCGTTCGCCTTGCCCTTGGCCGGCACGTCCATGTAGCCCATCTGCAGGGATTTGCCCTGGGATTGGAAGGTGAAGTGTTCCACCGGGTAAGGGTATTTGAAACCTTGCAGTTCGGGGCCGTAGGTCGGGCCCTCGGTGGCGGCGAATGCGGGAAGGGCGCTGCCGAGCAGCAGGCTGGCGACGCAGAGTGAGCGGATTTTGGACATGGGTACAGGCTCCGGGAACAGTGCCCGGATGCTGTGGCGAGGGGATTAACGGGAGATTAAATCCAGTGCAGGGTGAGCATGGCCAATACCCCGTAGCGCGCCCCTTTGGCCAGGCTCACCAGCAGCAGGAAACGCCAGAACGGCTCGCGCATGACCCCGGCCACCAGGGTCAGGGGGTCGCCGATGATGGGCACCCAACTGAGCAACAATGACCAATGGCCCCAGCGTTGATAGTGGGTACGGGCCTTTTCCAGATGCTTCGGACTCACCGGGAACCAGCGCCGCTCCTTGAACCGCTCAACCGAGCGCCCCAGCAACCAATTCACCACCGAGCCCAATACGTTGCCAACCGTTGCAACCACAAGTAGCAGCCAAAGACTGTAGTGCCCGCTGATCAACAGCCCCACCAGCACCGCCTCTGATTGCATCGGCAACAGCGTGGCGGCGCCGAAGGCGGCGAAAAACAGTCCCAGGTAACCGGCGAGCATCAATCAGCGTGCCGGATAGTCAGCCACTACCACGTCTTTGCCTTCGCGAGTCAGGCCGATCACCTGATAGGCATCGCTGCTGCCGTCCATTTCCATGCCCGGCGAGCCCAAAGGCATGCCCGGTGCAGCAATGCCCAGCAAGTCGTCGCGCTTGCGCAGGGCCAATACCTGATCGGCAGGTACATGGCCTTCTACGAATTTGCCGTCGATCACGCCGGTATGGCACGACGCCAGGCGCGGCGCCACGCCCAGGCGTTGCTTGACCTCGCTCATGTTGGTTTCCACATGGTCGTTGACCTTGAAGCCGTTGCTTTCCAGATGGGCAATCCACTTTTTGCAGCACCCGCAGTTGGCATCGCGGTGCACATCAATCGGGATCAGCTCGGCAGCCTGGGCCAGGGGGCTCATGAGCAGGGCCGACAGCACGGCCAGTCGCAGGGTGGTTTTCATCATCATCTCGTCAGATAAAGGGCAACAGCCGGGCATTCTCCGCGCTTTTTACAAAAGGGTTTTCCGGGATTGTTACGAGGTTTTACGAAACACCGGCAGCACCAGAATAACGGCCTGGTGCTGTCGGAAAACTGAGAGGGAGATGACGGTTTTGTCAGGAAGACGGGGATTCCAGGCGCTGCTTGAGCTGGTCAAGGGCTTGGTTGGACAGGGCGATCATGCGTTCATGCAAGGTGGGCAGTTGCAGTTCGGTTTCATAGATAAGCACACGGGTAAACAAGGTGCCGTCGCCTTTGGCCTGCAAGAAATAGTGAATGCAGCCGTCCACTGCCAGCGAAGTAAATGCGGTCTTGAACTCCCGCGGTCGCTGCGCAACCTGCACGCGATAGCTCATGGGTACCCGCACACCCAGCAGGTCGATGGTCTCGGTAAAACGATGGCCACTGGGCAAGGAGCCCGTGGTGCCGGTGTCGGCGCCCAAGGATGTCGGATGCCATTCATGCCAGCGATCCGGTTGGGTGACATAGTCGTAAACGGTTTCGATAGGGGCCTGGATATAGCGTTCCTGACTGATCCGCTCCAGACGGATCGGGTGCTCAACTGCGTGCATGACACACCTCCTGTGTGGCGGAGCGAACTGTCAGAATAGTCTGGCTCCCGCGCATTGCACGGGAGCTTTCAGGCTATTTTTTTAACGCACCTTGAAGCGTCCCATCAATGCAATAACCCGGCCATTCGCATCCAGCAGGCTCTGGGTGTTGTGCTCCGTGGCGTGGCCGCTTTGCACCAGTTCTTCGACCATGTGGCGGATGTGCACCATGCTGCGGTTGATTTCCTCGGTCACCGCGCTTTGCTGTTCGGCGGCGGTGGCGATCTGGGTGCTGAGGTTGTTGATATGGCTGACGGAGCCGGCCATCTCGTCCAGCCCCGTGTTGACCCGCGCCGTGGCGTCAGCGGCAGACTGGCAACTGGCCTGGGTGGCTTCCATGGCCGTCACCGATGAACTCACGCCGGTGGTCAGGCGTGCCAGCATCTCATTGATCTGCGAGGTACTGGCCTGGGTACGGGCGGCGAGGGCGCGGACTTCGTCGGCCACCACCGCAAAACCCCGGCCTTGTTCGCCGGCCCGGGCGGCTTCGATGGCCGCATTGAGTGCCAGCAGGTTGGTCTGGCCGGCGATGGCGCCGATCACGCCGAGGGTTTCAGTGATGCGCGCGGCGTCCTGGCGCATGTTTTCCACGGTGTGGGTGGCGCTGGAAACTTCGCCGATCAGCGCGCTGACGCTGCGGGAAGCTTCCCCGACCACTACCCGTGAACGGTCGGCATGCTCGTTGGCACGCTGAGTGAACGCGGCGGTTTCGGCGGCGTTCTCGGCCACGGTATCGGCGGTGGAGCTCATCTCGGTGATGGCGGTGACGGTCTGGTCGGTTTCCGAGGCATGGCGCACCAGGATCTGGTTGGTCTGGGCCGAGGTCTGCTGCAATTGCGCCAGGCTCGACGACATGGCGCCGGTGGCCAGGGTCACCTCGCCGATCATGTTTTGCAGGTAGACGATAAAGCGGTTCACCGAATGGCCAATCGCGCCCAGTTCGTCCTCGGCACGAATGGTGATGCGCCGAGTCAGGTCGGCGTCGCCGTTGGACAGCGCGTCGATATTGGTTTTCAGCGCGGTCATCCGATGTACCAGCTGGCGGATGGCATACACCTGCAACAGCACCAGTAGCAGAATCATCGGGATTTGCAGCATCGCCAGCGTACCCAACACATCATCCCGCTGGGCGGTGATCAGCGAAGTCGGCAGCGCAGTAGCGAGGAACCACGGGGTGCCCTCGATCGGGCGCATGAAGAAGGTGCTGGCCACGCCCTGGTTGTCGAACTCACTGCGTTGCAGGGTTTGATCACGATGGGCCAGGCCGGCGCTGACCTGGGCGGCAAAGGCCGAGGTGCCGGCCAGTTCGCTGATGTTTTTCAACACCACCGGGCCGCTGATGCGTGTGCTGTTGCTGATGATCTTGCCGTCGGCTTCGACAATCAACATTTGCCCGCCGAGGTCTTTTTCCTTGCTGGCCACCAGGTCGTTGAAGAAACCCAGGGTCACGTCGATGGTGGCGACGCCGTAAGCTGCACCATCGCGCTGGATGGCCATGGCGCAGTTGGTGCGTGGCTCCTGGCTGGCGTCATCCTTGTAGGCCGCCGCCCAGGCGCACTGGCCGCGGGGCGAAGCGAGGCCGCCTTTGTACCAGCTCTGATCGTAGTAGTTGGGGGCTGCGTCGCTGTTCCAGAACGTATTCACTGCCAGCTTGCCCGAGGCATCGCGGTGCCAGAAGGTGCTGTGCTTGTTGCGTCCCGGCGTGCGCTGGTTGGGCAGGGGCCAGATGCCGCCGCCGAACACTTTCAATTCGCCGTACTGGTCCACCAGGCCGGGCAGCACCTTGTCGATGGCATCGCTGTCCAGCAGCGGGATGGTTTGGGTGATGCTGCGTTGCTGGGCCTGAACCTTGTTCAGCTCGCCCTGGATCTGCTCGGCCACTTCGGCAATGCGATTGAGGGCCACCTGTTCTTCGGTGTGGCGCAGCTTGGGGGCCACCAACTGTCCGATGCCCACGACCGTCAATACGAATAACAACAGGACGAACAGCACCAAAAACAGGGTGTAACGGGCTTGGATAGAGCGCAATGAGGGCATGGGGTCGTCCTTACGAAGCGTTTATTGTGCGACGCGGCTTTGTTAGAGCTTCGAAGGGCTATCGGCTTGGGAAGGGCGAGCTTTAGGTACTATGGTGCAAGAAAGTGCAATGAATAAAAAAGCCTGCACAAGGCTTCTATTTTGGGGGCCTGCGGTGTTTGATACGGGCCAGAGTTTCTAATGGATTCAACCGTAAAACATGGACGAAATCATCTACCAGGTCGTCAAGTGGCTGGGCATCCAGCATCACACGGTCAGAGGCACCACCTATAACTTCATGGCGTTTGTTTACCTGGCGTTGGCAATTGGCAGCGTCGTGGTTGCCAAGGAACTGGCCGCCAAGCGCAAAGCCCTGAAGGCACGAACCACCCAAGCGTTAACTGCGGCGCCATTGACCGCCACCTCGTTCACCGAGGAAGGCGGCCAATCGGTCACGAGCACTGGCACCCTGCGCCAGGACGCCGACGGCTACACCGTCAGCGTCACGCGAAACAGCGTTGAGTCCCACAGCGAGCCATTGCGCTCGCTGGATGAAGTTGATACCTGGCTCAGGACTCACACTCCATTCATCCTGTCGGACTTTCGCCAGCGCAATTGAGTGGGGCTATTTGTCCAGCATCTGCATAACCGCTTCCGGGTAACGCAGCCCTGCCGTTGCATTGGCCGGGAAGATCGCCTCCAGCGCCGCCAGCTCGGCCGGGCTGAGCTTGACCTCCAATGCCGCGACGTTCTCTTCCAGGTACTTGCGTTGCTTGGTCCCCGGGATCGGGATCAGGTAATCCCCTTGCGCCAGCACCCAGGCCAACGCCAGTTGCCCGGCCGTCACGCCCTTGTCGGCGGCCAGGGCTTGTACCTGGTCCACCAACAGCAGGTTCTTCGCAAAGTTCTCGCCCTGGAAGCGCGGGCTGAACCGACGATAGTCATCCGCCGCAAAATCATCCGGGCTTTTCAGCGCGCCGGTGAGGAAGCCCCGGCCCAGTGGGCTGTAAGGCACAAATGCGATCCCCAGGCGTTGGCAAGCGGCGAGGCAACCGTTGTCTTCCTGATCACGGCTCCACAGCGAATATTCGCTTTGCAGGGCGCTGATGGGATGCACTTTATGGGCGCGCTCGAGGGTGGCCGCCGACGCTTCACTCAAGCCCAGGTAACGCACTTTGCCTTGCTTGACCAACTCGGCCATGGCGCCGACGGTTTCTTCAATCGCCACTTCAGGGTCGATGCGGTGCTGGTAGTAGAGGTCCAGGGTTTCCACGCCGAGGCGTTTCAGGGTGCCGTCGATGGCGTCGCGAATGTACTCGGGACGGCCATTTACTCCACGCAACGCCGGGTTCGCCGGGTCACGCACGATGCCGAACTTGCTGGCCAGGAAGACCTGGTCGCGCTTGCCGGCGATAGCTTTACCGATCAGCGCTTCGTTGGTGTGGGGGCCGTACATGTCGGCGGTGTCCAGCAGGTTGATTCCAAGCTCCAGGGCGCGGTGCAAGGTAGCGGTGGCTTCGGCGGTATCGGTGCCGGTGGTGTAGAAATCGGTCATGCCCATGCAGCCGAGGCCGATGGCGGAAACCTGGGGGCCGTTTTTGCCGAGTTGACGTGTGTGCATGGGTCCAGCTCCTGTGTGGGGAAGGGCTCCATTGTTGCCCTCGACAAAAGCGGGATAAACCGGCTAAAACCACTATCACTATTATGAAATTCTAAATAATCCCTGAAGGAAACCGGCCCGTGGACCGTTTTAATGCGATGCGAGTGTTCGTGCGGATTGTCGAGCTGGGCGGGTTTGCCAAGGCGGCCGACAGCCTGCAACTGCCGCGCGCCTCGGTCACGATCCTGATCAAACAACTGGAGGCACACCTTGGGGTGCAACTGTTGCAGCGCACCACGCGCCAGGTCAGCCCGACCCTGGACGGTGCCGCCTACTACCAGCGTTGCGTGAGCCTGCTGGCGGACCTTGAGGAAACCGAGGCGGTGTTCTCCACCAGCCGCCGCAACCCGCGCGGCACGTTGCGTATCGATATGCCGTCCGGGATCGGGCGCTTCCTGGTGATTCCGGCAATGCCCGAGTTCACCACGCGTTACCCGCAGATTGACTTGGAAATCGGCCTCAACGACCGCCCGGTGGACCTGATCCGCGAAGGCGTGGACTGCGTGTTGCGCGGCGGCCTGGCGCTGGACGAGTCGCTGGTGGCCCGGCCGCTGGCGATGATGGATCAGGTGACCTGCGCCAGTCCCGGTTACCTGCAGCAGTTCGGCATGCCATCGACGCTGGAGGCGCTGGCCGGCCATCAAGTGGTGGAGTATTTCTCCAGCATCAGCGGCAAACGGTATGGTCTGGAATTTCAGATCGGCAACGACATCCGTCTGGTCGATCTGCCCAAGCAAGTCTCGGTCAACAGCGCCGACGGTTACCTGGCCGCCTGTGAAGCGGGTTACGGCCTGGTGCAGACGCCGTATTACCACGCCGTTCGCCAGTTGGAAGCGGGCACGCTGGTGGAGGTGCTGGCGCATCAGCCGCCGCCGAAGTTGCCGCTGACCGCGTTGTACCCGCCGCATCGCCAGCTGTCGCAACGGGTGCGGGTATTTGTCGATTGGCTGGTGGAGCTTTGCGCCCGGCCGGGCAACGGGTTGCAGCGTCAGCCTTGAGCCTTGCGGTAGGCGCCGGGCTGGATGCCGGTGACTTTATGAAAGGCGCGGGTAAAGGCTGCGACGGATTGATAACCCACGGCGAGGGACACGTCCGCCACTGTCTGGTCCTGCTTGAACAGCTGGCAGGCGTGGCGCACGCGCATCATCAGCAGCACTTGCCCCGGCGACTGGCCGCACAGTTCATTAAAGCGCTTGAAGAACGCCGAGCGCGACAAGCCGGTGCAGGCCGCCATGCTTTCCAGGGTCCAGGGATCGGCGGGGCGTGCAATCAACTGTTCCAGCAGATTGGCAAACGCCGGTTGCCGGGCCAGCGCCGCGAGCCCGCCGAGGTCGGTGTTGTCCAGCACCTGTTGGCGCAGCACGTAGAGAAACAGCAGGTGGCACAGGCGCTCCAGCAAGGCGGGCGAGGGCGCCGGCGTGCGCTCGCATTCCTGCAGGATCAATTCGAACAGGTTGCGCGCAGCAGTCAGCGAAGGGTCACCGGCCCGCAGGACGATCCAGGCGGGCAGGGTGTCGACAATCATCGCAGACAGCCCGGACTGGAAATGAAAGAACCCGCACACCAGACCCACGCCGTCACTGGCGTGGCTGTCCAGCGGGACCATTGGCGTGCGCGGGCATTCCTGGGCGCCGGTGGCGGTGCCATCGCTGGACAAGCGGTACGCGAGGTCCCGCAGCAGGAATACCGCATCGCCGTTGTTCAGCGGATAAGGGGTCGAGTCGCCCTCGATGTGCATCCAGCACTGCCCTTGCACCACCAGATGAAAACTGGCACTCGCCAGGCCATGGGTGCTGGCGTGCCAGTCGCCGCAGTAACGCCCGACGTGAAACAGGCTGGTGTTGAGTTCGAGGCTATCTAATAACCAATCGACGAGGGAGCTGGACGAATTCATCTAACGGAAAGACTCTAGAGCAAGTAATCGCTACTTTAGACTATTGAGCAGATTTTTTATAACCAACAGACTGGGTACACGAATCCATGAGGAGACCACTCCATGTCCCGCGTACCGATGCTAACCCTGGAAACCGCCCCTGAAGCGGCCAAACCCTTTCTGGAAAATGCCCTGAAGGGTTCCGGGTTCATCCCCAATCTGTTGGCGGTGTTGGCCAATGCCCCGGCAGCACTGGAAACCTACATCACTGTCTCCGGCCTGAACGCCAAATCCGACCTGAGCCTGGCCGACCGCGAAGTGGTTCAACTGATTGCCGCCACGAACCACGGTTGCGATTTCTGCGTCGCCGGGCACACTGCCGTAGCGCGCAACAAAGCCAAGCTGCCGGAAGACGTGATCGACGCCCTGCGCCA
This sequence comes from Pseudomonas sp. ATCC PTA-122608, assembly GCF_001952855.1. Taxonomy (GTDB): domain Bacteria; phylum Pseudomonadota; class Gammaproteobacteria; order Pseudomonadales; family Pseudomonadaceae; genus Aquipseudomonas. Next base: position 92,310 of record NZ_LPNO01000004.1, read on the forward strand.
ACGCGGTGAATTGCCCAACGAGCGTTATGAGACACTGGCCGCGTTCACCCGTGAAGTGATCGCCACCCGCGGTGATGTCAGCGACGCCGGCTACGCCGCGTTCCGTGAGGCAGGCTACACCGACGGTCATGCGCTTGAGGTTATTCTGGGCGTCAGCCTGGCCACCCTGTGCAATTTCGCCAACGTGTTTGCGCGCACGCCGCTCAACCCGGAACTGGCGCAATACCGTTGGGAAAAACCGGCAAGCTGAAGGCGCGCAAGCGTTCGCGATGGTAAACATGCTGTAACAAGGAGAAACATGAATGCTTGACCCAATCTTGAGCCGTTGGCTCGATGTTCAAGCGCAGGCCCTGGATGTGGGCAGTTGCGATCCGCAGGAAGTGCTGCCACGGCTGGCAGAGGCCAATGTATTACGTATCGGTGTGCCCAAGGACCTCGGCGGCCTGGGCGGCGATGTCACGGGCGCCATAGAGGCGATTGCCGATGTGGCCAGCCATTCCCTGGCGTCGGCGTTTGTGTGCTGGGGCCAACGCTCGTTTATCGAGTATCTGCTGCAAAGCCCGAATCAGCGCTTGCGTGAGCAACTGCTGCCGGACCTGCTGAGCGGCAAGCTGGCCGGGGCGACCGGGCTGTCCAATGCGATGAAATTCTTGTCGGGTATCGAGTCGCTGCAAATCAGCGCCGAGCCGACCGATGACGGCTGGAACCTCAATGGCCGCCTGCACTGGGTGACCAACCTGCGCAAGAACGGGTTTGTGGTGGCTGCCGCCATCGAGCATGCCCAGGGCGGTGCGCCGTTTATCCTGGCGATCCCCGATTCGGTGTCCGGCCTGCAGCGCTCCCGCGACCTGGAACTGTTGGGCCTGCAATCGAGCAATACCGCAGCCCTCGGCTTTGAAGCCGTGGAACTGAGCCGCGACTGGTTATTGCATGACGATGCACGCAAGTTTCTGCCGGCCGTGCGCCCGGCGTTTCTCGGTTTGCAATGCGGCATGTCCATCGGCCTGGCGCGGCGCTCGCTGGCGGAGGTGGCGAATCACCTGGGCTCCAGCCGCACCGTATTGCGCGAAGAACTGGAAGTGCTGCGTACCTCACTGGAGCAGGCGGTCAACGACCTCAAGAAAGGTTTGCTGAGCGGTCGCTTTGGTACCGAGCCGGTGCCGTTGTTCCGCCTGCGCATTGCCCTCGCGGAAATTGCTGCCAGCGCTGTGCAACTGGAGCTGCAAGCCAGCGGCGGCAAGGCCTACCTGACCGCCCACGGCAGCGGCTTTGCCCGGCGCTGGCGCGAGTCGGCATTTGTACCGATCGTGACCCCGAGCCTGGTGCAGTTGCGCACCGAGTTGAACCGTCAGGCGAATCTATGAGCCAGGCGGTATTGCACGCCCAGGGGATTTGCCTGGGGTATGCGGGCAATTCGGTGCTGGAAGGTTTCGACCTGCAATTGCAGCCCGGCGAAGTGGTGTCGATCCTCGGCCCCAGCGGTGTTGGCAAGTCCAGCCTGCTGCGGGTGCTCGCCGGTTTGCAGGCGCCTCAGGGCGGCAGTATCAGCCTGCTGGGCGAGCCGTTGAATGGCCCGCATCCGCGGGTGGCGGTGGCGTTCCAGGACCCCAGCCTGTTGCCGTGGTTGAGCCTGGAAAAGAACGTCGCCTTCGGCCTGGATTTTGCCCGCCAACCGCACCTCAGCCCGCAAGAGCGACGCAGCCGGATTGACCACGCGATCAACGCGGTGGGCCTGGAACACGCCCGTCAGCAGTTTCCGGCAGCGCTGTCCGGCGGCATGGCCCAGCGTACTGCGCTGGCCCGCTGCCTGGCGCGCCAGCCGCAGGTATTGCTGCTGGACGAACCCTTCGGCGCCCTGGATGAAGTGACCCGTGCCGACATGCAGCACCTGCTGCTCAAGGTCAATCGCGAGCAAGGTTCGGCGGCAGTGCTGATCACTCACGACATCGACGAAGCGCTGCTGTTGTCCGACCGGATTCTGCTACTGGGTAACCGCCCGGCGCGGACTCTCGGCGAATGGCGGATCGACCTGCCGCAACCGCGGGAAGAACAGGTGGAAGCCATCGGCACGCTGCGCATCGAGATTCTCAAAACCCTACGGCAGGCGAGCCGCAACGACCCCCAACCCACTGAACTGCTGGAGCCCTGCCATGTGTCTGGATGACCTCACTCACTCGCGCCGTGATTTTCTCAAACTCTCGGCCGTGCTCAGTGCCGCCGGTGCCTTGCCGCTGCTGAGCAGCTTGCAGGCCCGCGCGGCCAGTGAGCCGGACGCACCGGTACGCATCGGCTACCTGCCGATCACCGACGCCACGCCGCTGCTCGTGGCCCATAACAACGGCCTGTTCGAAGCCGAAGGCATCAAGGCCGAGCGCCCGGTGCTGCTGCGCAGTTGGGCCCAGGTGATCGAGGCGTTTATTTCCGGCCAGGTCAATGTGATTCACCTGTTGTCGCCGATGACGGTTTGGGCGCGTTATGGCAGCAAGGTCCCGGCTAAGGTCGTGGCCTGGAACCACGTGGGCGGCTCGGGTTTGACCGTGTCCCCAGGCATTACCGATGTGAAGCAATTGGGCGGCAAGTCGGTGGCGATTCCGTTCTGGTACTCGATCCACAACGTGGTGGTGCAGCAGCTGTTCCGTGACAACGGCCTGACCCCGGTGGCCCGTGCCGCCGGCAGTGCTATTGCGGCTAACGAGGTCAACCTGATCGTGTTGCCACCCTCGGACATGCCGCCGGCCCTGGCCAGCAAGCGCATCGACGGCTACATCGTCGCTGAGCCGTTCAACGCCCTCGCCGAAAACCTCAACGTGGGCCGCGTGCAGCGCTTTACCGGCGACGTGTGGCGCAACCATGCGTGCTGCGTGGTGTTCATGCATGAGCACGACCTGACCAACCGCCCGGAATGGTCGCAGAAGGTGGTGAATGCAATCGTCAAGGCCCAGGTTTGGACCCGCGACAACCGTGAAGAGGCGGTGAAGCTGCTGTCCAAGGACGGCGAAAATCGCTACACGCCGCATGCCGAGCCGGTACTGCGCAAAGTCCTGGCGCCGGCTGCCAGCGACCGCGCGGCATACCTGGCCGACGGCGCGATCCAGCACGCCAACTGGGACGAGCACCGCATCGACTTCCAACCGTATCCATTCCCCAGCTATACCGAGGAACTGGTGCGCCGCCTGAAAGACACGCTGATCGAGGGCGACAAGAAATTCCTCGCCGACCTGGATCCGGCGTTTGTCGCCAAAGACCTGGTGGACGACCGCTTCGTGCGCAACGCCATCGCAGCGGTGGGCGGCATGAAGACCTTCGGCTTGCCGGAAGGCTTCGAGCGGCACGAGGAGATTGGCGTTTGAACAACGGCAAAACCTTGGGGTTGCCCGGCTGGTTGCTTGGCTTGAGCGGGCTGGCAGGGTTGTTGTTGCTCTGGTGGCTGGGAGTGAAAGTGTTTGGCAGTGCGGACGGTTTGTCTGCGCGGTTTTCGCTGTCGGCGACCCTCGCCAGCCTGTGGGAATTGCTCGGGCGCAGTGAGCTGTACCTGAACATTGCCGTGAGCCTCAAGAGGATCTTCGTCGGGCTGTTCCTGGCATTGCTGATTGGCGTGCCGTTGGGCTTGCTGGTGGGCAGTTCGCGCAAGCTGGAGGCGGCGACCACGCCGGCTTTCCAGTTTTTGCGGATGATCTCGCCGCTGTCGTGGATGCCCATCGTGGTGATGTTGATGGGCGTGGGCGACCAGCCGATCTACTTCCTGCTGGCGTTCGCGGCGGTGTGGCCGATTTTGCTGAATACCGCGGCGGGTGTGCGCCAGCTTGATCCGCGCTGGTTGCAACTGAGCAAGAGCTTGAGCGCCACACGCTGGGAAACCTTGCGCCGGGTGATTATTCCCGGGGTGATGGGGCACGTGCTGACCGGCGTGCGCCTGGCCATCGGGATCCTGTGGATTGTGCTGGTGCCGTGCGAGATGCTCGGGGTCAGCGCGGGGCTGGGTTATTACATCCTCGACACCCGCGATCGGCTGGCCTATTCCGAGCTGATGGCGATGGTGCTGCTGATCGGCCTGTTGGGGTTTGCCCTGGATGCGTTTGCGCGGTGGCTGCATCAGCGTTGGGTGCATGGAGGGTAACAACCTCATGCAAAGGCTCGGAGGCTTTCCGGGCCTTTGCGATTGGCTCAGGGTTTCACATAGATGTGCAGGTCGCCGGGAAGGTCGCCGGGCTGTAACGGTTTGTTCGGGTCTGGCACATGGGTATGTGCTTTAAGCCCGATGCTGTGGTAAGGCATGTTCTTGTTGTCAAACACCCCGATACCGATGCTTTCCGTGAGCTCCGCCAAGCCGGGAACACCTTCGGAGGTGTTCATGTGCGCGTGCCCCACCAATGCGACCCACTTTTCGGTGCCTGAGTTCGCCTGGATAGTTTCAGCAGCGTAGTAGTTGAACTCCTTGAGTCGCTTCTCGGAGTTGATTCCGGTCTGGGTACGATCACGGGATTTATCGTATTTGTGTCGCGTCAGATAGTAATGATCGAGGGGCAGGAGTTCTATTCCATTGGCCTCAAGTTTGTTCTTGAGTTGCTCAAGTGACGGATGTGTGCGACGAGTCCCGCTGCTTCCGAGCATTCCGATTCCATCATCAATGGGGCCATGGAGCATGTCGATATACCCTTCCAAGTAGACTTTTTTGACACCTTGGTCCTTTAACGTACTGACGTTGTCGAACAGAACTTTAAAGCTGGCCATCTGCTTGTGAGATTCTCCTAATACCAGCCCGCTTGATGTTTTAAGTGCCTCCTTGATCAGGTCGCCTACCGCGAGTGGTATCGGCACTTCGGGTATAACAGGGCGAGGCGGTATGCCGTCGATATCGATAGCCTTATAGTAATCCTTCATTTCCTGCTGAAACTTGTCCATGGTTGCCTGGCGGGTATCTGTTTTGAAGTGGTCTGCTTCCAGTTTTCCTTTCATGGCTTCCGCATAAGTGCCTTCCGGTAATGGTTTCCTGACTTTACGCGGGGGGATGATTACGTTTATCGGGTTGAATCGGTGAGCGCCCCGGCTCAGCGGCGCGTAAGGGTTCGGAGAGGGAGGCATTAGCGTGTCACTGGATTCGAACGGTTGCAGGGGGCTGCCATACGGTTGCTGTTTCTGTGCATTGAGGGCGTACCATTTGCCGTTAACCTGCACAGCGCTCCCTTCGACAGTCTGCGTGCCCACCTTGAAGGTGCCGGTAGCGGCGGCTTCAAACCGGTCACCGGGGGCAATAAGGGCTGTGTTATTGGTCGTGCCCTTTAGTGTTCTCATGCTCTGGCTGGCAGCGTTTGCTCCCTGGAGGCTGAGTTTTCCAGCGCCTATCGCCAAATCGCCAAGGCCGCTCAGCGGATTGAGTTCCGAGAGGGCGGCAGCCCCGAAAATCTTGCTGACCTTAAGCGCTTTGCTCACTGCGCCGCCGGCCGTACCCAGCGTCTTTCCGGCCTTCGCAACGGCGCCCACGCCTGCTGTGAGCAAGCCCAACGCATCAAATGCCAAGTCAGAGAACCCGTCTTTATAGTGGCCGTTACTTAAGTTGACGATGGCTGACCTGAGGGGAATAAGGTCGAGGAAAAAATTGCCGATGGTGCCAGCGACGGCCTCTCTATGCTCATCCGGGGTACTTCCGGCGGCCTGCTGTCTTATCGCATCGAGGTCGAGCCCCTCGACGATCGAATCCGCGAGGTATTCTGCCCGCAAATTCTTGAACAGGTTGGGATTAAACCCCTCGAGTGGGTTCTCCTGCTTTATATAATCGCGCTTGGAACCGAAGGTGGAGAACTCTTCTATTCGTGTGACTTCGTCGGCAATCTTTTGGTCCCCGCGCGTGATGATGGAGTTGCCGACTTTTCTGATGGTGCCTTTTTCAGTATCGAACTCGTAGGTGGACAGGTTTTCCTGGTTTTTTGTGGTGACGAGTATTTTTTTGCTGGTATGGAAGAGCGTTTCTCCAGCGAGTGGAACCCAGCTGACTCTGTAGGATTTTTCTTTGTAGAAGTTCAGCTTCCCCAGCCGCAAGTTGTTTTTGTCATCCGGTGGAAGGTTGGCCAGGGCATTCAAGGTGGAATATTTTTTGACGGTTTTGTAGTCGCTTATGGTCTGGCTGATGGCGTTGTCAAAGGTGTCGGGGACTTTAAAGTGCGGCCCTTGGGTAAACGCTGCAAACGCATCAAGGTCGACGCCTTGCGATCCAGGCTTGAGCGCCCACTCGGATGCGTTTATTTTTTCGCCCTGCATGGTCAGGTCCAGCATGGAATAAGGACCACGAGTGGGGATCATCTTGTTGGCGGTTTTGTTGGGCTTGAGAAGCACCTTCTCTTCAAAGGGCACGCCTTTTCCGAATTTTTCCTTGAGCAAGTCCAGCGCTAGCTGCTGGCGGGTGGGCACTGGGGCACCCAGCAGGCTGGAGGCGTGTTTGAGTTTTTCCAACTGATGATTGAAGGCATCCATCGCGGTATCGATGTCCGCTTTTTCGTGAAGCGCATCGTCTTTCGCCTCAAGCACACCGTTGACGATGGCCCAATCCAACAGAGCGGCTGTCTTGGCCGACTCGGGAGCGGCGCGGCTGGCGTCGGCGGTAATCATGACTTCGGCAAAGCTCATGTTCGCCACCCTGCCGGGAGACTCGGCTTCGATGGCCGCCGCCGCGATGCACAGGTTGGCCCAAGCCTGGCTGCCGTACACCACGCTGTCGGGAATATCCTTGATCAAAAATTGTGGCGCTGTCCGCATCAGCAGCAGGTGGGCGCCAAGCGTGGCGTAAGGGGATGACGCTTTGCCGGTGTCGCTCAGGTGCTGGCGCAGGCCGGCGACAATCGACGAGACGGGTTTGCCCCAATGCTGTTTTTGTGTCAGGTCAAAACCGGCTACTTGATTGCGATGAGGTTGGGCTGTGGACTCCTGATCCAGGTCCAGGTTGATGGCTGCGAGTACGTAATCACTCACACTGCTATCGGTCGAAATGCCCTCCAGCTTGATCTGCAAGGCCTCTCCCAGTGCCTGGCCACGGTGGGAGCCGATAAGGGCTTCCAGCGATTTGACCGGGTCGATCGAGGCGTCGTTGGGGAGCGGCAGGTTACTGTTCAGAAACTCCAGCAGCCCTCCCTGCCGGCTGACTTGCGCAGAACCCGGAGCGTTATCGGCATGTTCTATGGCGGCTGCCAGCAACGCGTTCTGCTGACTCGTGCTCAGGGGCAGGGGCCAAGACAAGCCACCGCCCAGGTTTCCCCATGGATGAGGTTGTGAGCGTGCCGGCGTCTGCCAGTTTTTTCGGTCGCCCAGGGTGGTTTTCAGCGCTCTCGGGGCATCAGGATTCGGTGGCTCAGCTGCAGGATCCTCATGGTCCGTTGCGCTTTGTAATATTTCATCGGGGTATGACGGGATAACGGGGAGTGGTATCGGAGGAGGGGGAGGTGGCGGATAGATAGTGGAGGAAAGAACGGAGTTACTGACTATTGAGGTCATCGGGAACACCTTCAGGCACGCTCATTCAGGAATGCGCCTTTCAGGAAAACCTCCCTGCTTCCTGGACGCTCTTCCTGAGTGTCGGAAACAGGGGTGGCGGCTCCGCCTGGACAGTGTTCAAGTTGTCAGAAAATGTACGAATGACGATCAGCGATGGTAATACCCTGGTCCGCCGTCGTAGTAGCGATGGTCATGCCAACCGCCACCGCCGTGGGGGAAAATAATGCAGCCGCTCATGCTCAACATGATCAACAAGGGAATCAGCAGTGTGATTCGACGAAGCATTTCAAAATCCTCTAGGGTACTCACAGGTTCAATCAGGCGTTGGGCAAGCCAAAGTTTTTCATCGCCTGTAACATGAGACCCCGCCGACCCCATTCCATCCCCGCCAATGGGTATGTGCTTGGTGTGGTAGTCGATACAAAGTGGATACAATTTTCTTAGCTTCAGGACCCCGTCATGACCCAAAAGCAACGTTTGAAATACTCGATTCTGATTTCCCTGCTGGTGCTGGGGACGATGTTTGGCCTGTCCTACTTGCAGAACAATGGCGTCATCAGCGAAAAAACGTTCCAGTACATCGCCATTGCCGTAGCGGTGACGGTGGTGGTGATCAACGGCGTGATGCGCCGCAAGGTCAAGCCCAACCTTTGAGTCAGGCCCGGCTTTCCAGGACTTTGGCAGCCTGCTCGTGCAGGCTGTAGCTTTTGTCGGTGTTGAGGGTGATCACGCCCTCGGCGCACAGGCGCTTGAGCACCTCGCGTACGCTTAGAAACGACAGCGGGATGCCCAGCTCCAGCAAGTGGCTGTGCACGCCGCGCACGCCGAGGGTGCGCTGGTTATCGGCCGCAGTCAGCAGCGCGTCGATGACCTTCAGCCGAATCAGGCTGGTGCGCAGGCCGAAACACTTGAGCAAATGACGAATGCGCTGGTTGCCATGCTCCGGCGCCTTGCCGAACGCCTGGTTGCCGGTGCTGAAACCTCCGTCATGCATGGATGAGTGTCCTTCCGTGGGCGGTTGCGGGTTGTACATGCAAAAACTCCTTATCAGAGCCTGATCAGGAAAATGATGGCGCTCTTAGTTAATAAGACGTACGAGCAGCCGAAATCATGAAGCGCGGGATGTAGAAATTTTGTCGGTAACATCCTGGAGACATACCGACATGTCCGAATAAACATCTGCGGCTGCTAAATTATTCCCGGTTTTTACGTCTTAACTGAGGTGTTGGCGAAGCTGTCCCTCGTCACGGTGTTTAATTTGGCTGTGGAGTCTGCGTGATTATTTCCAACGGGTTGTTCAGGGTGTGCGTGGCTGGGGCGTTGCTGGGGCTGAGTGTTTCGGCCACGGCGCGGGTGCAGGAGCAACAGACCACCGCGGAGATTCGGCGTACCAGCTTTGGTGTCCCGCATATCCGGGCCAACGATGAGCGTGGGCTGGGTTATGGCATTGGTTACGCCTATGCCCAGGACAATCTGTGCCTGTTGGCCAATGAGGTGGTGACCGTCAACGGCGAGCGCGCCAAGTACTTTGGCCCCGAACAGGCAACCCAGGAAGGGCGCAATAACCTGACCAACGACGTGTTCTTCACGTGGCTGAACACACCCGAGGCCGTTGCGGCATTCTGGAAGGCGCAACCCCCGGCGATGCAGCAGCGCATTGAAGGGTATGTTGCCGGCTACAACCGTTACCTCAAGGAGCGGACCGCCCAAGGCTTGCCGGCGCAGCGCCAGGCGGCCTGGGTACGGCCGATCACGGCAGAAGACCTGGTCAAGGTGACTCGCCGGCTGCTGGTGGAAGGTGGCGTCGGGCAGTTTGCCGAAGCGGTGGTGGGCGCCACGCCGCCCAATGCCGTGGCTCAGGTGGATGCCAAGGCATTTGAGGTCGCAGCCGCCAATCAGCAACGTTTTGCCCTGGATCGCGGCAGCAACGCCGTCGCCGTCGGCCGCGACCGTTCGTTCAACGGCCGCGGCATGTTGCTGGCCAACCCGCATTTTCCGTGGATTGGCGGCATGCGTTTCTACGAGATGCACCTGACCATTCCCGGCCAGCTGGATGTAATGGGCGCCGCCTTGCCGGGCCTGCCGGTGATCAACATCGGCTTCAACCAGCACGTGGCCTGGACGCACACCGTTGATACGTCCAAGCACTTCACCCTGTACCGCCTGACCCTGGACCCGAAAGACCCGACCCGCTACCTGCTGGACGGCAAATCCCTGCCCATGGAAAAAACCAGCATCAACGTGCAGGTCAAAGCCGCCGACGGCAGCACCAAGGAAAAGTCCCGCACGGTCTACAGCTCGCAGTTCGGCCCGGTGGTGCAATGGCCCGGCAAGCTGGACTGGGACAACAAATATGCCTTCAGCCTGCGGGACGCCAACCTGGGCAACGACCGCGTTCTGCAACAGTGGTACGCGATGAACCGCGCCGCCAACCTCAAGGAGCTGCAAGAGTCGGTGCACACCCTGCAAGGTATCCCGTGGGTCAACACCCTGGCGGCGGACGACCAGGGCCAGAGCCTGTACATGAACCTGTCGGTGGTACCGAACGTCAGCGCGAAAAAACTCGCGCAGTGCAGCGACCCCCGGGTTGGCCTGCAATTCATCATGCTCGACGGCTCCCGCAGCGCCTGCGCCTGGGACATAGACCCGCGTGCTGCCCAGGCCGGGATCTTCCCGGCCGATCAACTGCCGCAACTGCAGCGCACCGACTACGTGCAGCACTCCAATGACTCGGCGTGGATGGCCAACCCCAAGGCGCCGCTGACCGGATTCTCGCCGGTGATCAGCCAGGAGAAAATCGGCCTGGGCCCACGTGCCCGTTTCGCCTTGCAGCGCTTGCAGGAACTCGACAAGCAGCCGATCAAGGCCGCCGACTTGCAGAACATGGTCATGGACAACCAGGTGTATCTCGCCAGCCAAGTCATGCCGGACCTGCTCAAATACTGCGCGGGTGCCGACGCCGCCGTGAAGTCCGTGTGCGACAGCCTGAAAAGCTGGGACCAGCGCGCCAACCTCGACAGCGGCCTGGGGCTGGTGCACTTCATCAACCTGGCGGAGCAACTGGCGCAAGCGCCCGACGCATGGAAAGTGGGTTTCAACCCGGCACAACCATTGACCACGCCGCGTGGATTGGCGATTGAACGCGCAGGCGTGGCCAAGGCACTGCATGAAGCGATGCTCGCCTCAGCCGCCGACGTAGCCAAACGCGGGCTGACCGCCGACAGCCGCTGGGGTGACATCCAGGTCTCGGGCCAAACCCCGATCCATGGCGGCCCGCAAGAGCTCGGCGTGTACAACGCCATGCAAAGCGTGCCAAGGGCTGACGGAAAGCGCGAAGTCGTCAGTGGCAGCAGCTACTTGCAGATCGTGACCTTCGACGAGAAGGGCCCCAATGCCGAAGGCGTGCTGGCGTTCTCCCTGTCCAGCGACCCGGCGTCGAAATACTACAAGGACCAGACCCAAGCGTTTTCCGAGAAAAAACTCAGCCCGCTGCCGTTTACCGAACAGCAGATCAAGGCAGACCCGCAGTACCAATTGCAGGTTATCCGTGACAAGGAAGAAGCCGGGCGGTAGGGTAGCCCACCGGGAAACGATGCCCCTTGAGAGAATATTTTTTGAAATCAAGGGGTTGCAAGGCCTGGCAAATGAGTACATAATTGCGCCCATCGAACGCACTGAAGCATTAAAAACTTCAATGTTTTCAATGAGATAGAGTAGAGGCAAGCTTCACATAGCCCACTCAAGTTTGTATGCGGTGAATGTCGGTTGTAAGGCATTGATCGTTTGAGGCCGAGTAGCAAAATGGTTATGCAGCGGATTGCAAATCCGCCTACGCCGGTTCGATTCCGACCTCGGCCTCCACTCTTAAAACCCCGTAGATCAATGATCTACGGGGTTTTTTATTGCCTGTGATTTGAGAAGTGTTCCGCAACTATTGGGATGTGTTCCGCAACCCTACGCGTTTTTAATCGCAATGAGGGGGGAGAACAGCGCCGGGTGAGGGGAGGTTGGCCTGTTACTTCGTGGGGTTAACGATCTCACCGACACGCCGATAGACCTTCTTTGTCATCTCCTCAGTGGAGTGGCCGAGCAGCCGACTTGCATGCGCAAGTTCTATCTCGCTGGCGGCTTTGGGCCGGATGTCTTTGAACTGAAACTGGCGAATTAGTACAGCCAGGGCGGGATCGCCGTCGGCACCGGCCTTGATGGCTGCTTTCTCACGGGCTTCATCCCAGCGGTTGCGTAGCATCTGCTGGCTCATCCGAAGGCCGGACGCGTTCGTAATAAGCGTTGAGGTCTTAATTCCGTTTAACGATCTGCGCTCGAGCAGGTTGTCTAGGAATAGACTAAGCGCTGATTGTTCGCCGGCATCGTCCAGGCGAATACGCAGAAGTTTGCCGCCCTTGCCCTGGCGAACCCCTACGAAACCGTTGGCCAGATCGGTAGTTGCCACCTTCAGCACATCCGCAGGGCGCTGGCCGGTCAGGTAGGCAAGGTCCATGGCATCCTTTAGTTCCTGCACTGCCTCTCCATATACCGCATTCCAAACCACTTCGCCGGCATAGTAGTCCCGCGGTTTTTCCTTGTTTCGGCGTACGCCGAAGCAAGGGTTGGCATTGTTGGTCAGTCCCCACTCGCGCGCGATCGTGAACATGTGTGACAACAGCGCGATTTCTCGGTTGGCCCTGACCTTGGCGGTTCTGGCATCTCGATACTGGGCAACCACCTGCGGAGTGATTGAGTCCAGAGGCGCGTTTTCAAATGCCTTCCGCAGCTGTTTCAGTTCCTTGCGGTTGTCGGACTGTGTCCGTATTGATTTGGTCGGGATGATCTTTTTTTCGTACTTGTCGAACAGCGCACCCATTAGATGATTGGGCTTTAGTGGTTCGCGGCGTTCCAGTCGAGCCCACTCGACCTTCGCCGCGTCCAGATCACTGCCCAGCGGTATTTCTTTTCGGTTGCCGTCCGCATCCCTGCCGTTGTAGTAGAACGAGGTCCACACGGCGCCGCTTTTACGCTTGCGGGTGCGCCGTATCATTCGAGGCGGAAGGTCGCGATTGGCTATGCTTTTCTGGCGCATCGTCAGCTCACGTTCGCTAGGTCGAGCGACCAGGTTTCAGTTACGGCGTTGACCCCTGAAGGTTTGACGCCCGCGAGTTTCAGCCGGGCGTAAACCCGACCCACTATTGGGCGGCGAGCGCCTGTCAGAACAAACTCCCAGCGATTTTCGGTCAGCCATAGAATTTGTTTGGACGGGATCTGATATCCGGTGATGGTCGCCAACTCTTCGTCGGCGAGGGTTTCGCTTTGGAATTCCATCATGCGGCTCTCCCGATCAGGTCTGTCGGCCCATAACTTCGGCGTGTGTTCTCCTTAGGGGGCAACTCGATAGTGGCAGGAGCATGCGTATACCCCACGGCAGGCTGCGCGAGCGGGCGTTCCTGAGCGTTTAGCGTTGCATCAGCGAGCGCTGCCCCGCGCAGCTTTTCGTGGGGTATAAGTGCTTCGGTGGTGGTGCTGGAAGAGGCAATATTGCCTGCTGCTGCGCAGCAGAGACTGTTTGTTTCCAGCGTGTCGACACTCACGGAAGTGCGGAGCAAAGCGGGTGGGGCGCTGTTGTTGTTCTGGTGGTTCTTCATGCCGCTTTCCTCCGGTGTTTGATAGCGAGTTGGTCCATCAGGCGCTGGTGGTAGGTGTTACGGGCTTCTACTGCAGGCCATGCGCGGATGGTTTCAACCATGGGTTCGATGCCGACCAAGCAATCCCAGATAGCCGGATCGGTTGGCATGAGGTCACGGCGCTCAGTGGCCAGCGCAATCAGGTCAGCCTGGTGTATGCATGCGGGTAGATCGAAGGCCAGGTCGAAGCGCTCACAGACACGCCCCCATACGACGTCCTCAAATCCTCGGTAGTCGGGCATCCACTGTTTGAGTGGCCGGGTCATATCGCCCAGGTACGCCTCGGTCGCATCGTGGAGGAGGGCTGCCAACTTGTGTTCATCCGGCACCAGCTCGGCGACGATGCAGCTGTGTTGCGCCACGCTGTAGAATTCGCGGGTGTGGCCGTTGAAGCGGCACAGATGGGCCAAAGAGTGCGAGATGTCCCTCGGGTCGATCATCTCTGTGTCGGGTTCGAACAGGTCGAAGCGCTTGCCTGTGTGGGTGAGGATGAAAGTCATGCTGCATCCTCCAGCATGAATGGATCCATCAGGTCAGCCATGCTCAGAGCCTTGTCACGCAAGGCAAGCGCTTGCGTTGCCTGGCTCTCGGATCTCACGGCTCGGAAGGTGTCAGCGGCAAGCTTGAGCTTTTCGGCGATGGCTAATAGGGTGAGTCGATCTTGTGGCTGAAGATCCAAGATAAGTTGCAGACGTCGGCATCGTTCGGTGACTTGCTCAAGCTCGGTAGAGCTTGCTGATTCGCCCTCGTCCATCCCTTCCGTGAAACCCTGAGCGCGGCCATCGTTATAGCCCTCAGCTCGACCATCCGTTAAACCTCCTTTGTAGCCGACCCAGTAGAGGATCCCAAGCGCGATAACGATACTGATCAGTGCGTATATTTGAATTGCAGTCATGTGGTGTGCTCCTGGTGTTGTTGGCTGGTGGTGGCAGCCGTTGGGGTTATTGGCCGTGTTCGGTTGAGTCGGTTTCTGGACGCGGCATGTCTTCATCTGCTCGGTAAGCGCGGATGTCGATCAGGGCGGCTACGTGCTTGATGTGGGCGTACCTCAATGCCTTGGCGCTTTTGTCCAATGTGGTCACCGGCAGTTGGATACGACCGGCGTTGATCGCCTCAATGAAGGTCTTTTCATTGAGGTTCTTAAAGTAGTGCGTGCGCAGCTTTTCCAGGGGGATAAGCACGTCGCCGAAGAGTTCATGCAGCATCTCGACGGTCGCGCTATCCGGCGCGGGTTGTAGCCGCAGCGGTGTTTGACTGGTGTTGCTCATGGGCCTCGGCCTCCTTGCGTTTGTTTCGTGATGGATGGTTCCAGGCATTAAGGCAATGGCGCTTGGTCAGCTCCCGCAGATGCTCCGGCACTTCGAGGAGCGCGGCGTTGCGCTCCTCGCGTGTGCTCATGGCGACGATCTGGCGGGCGTACTCCCTAGGCCGCGTCACGGTTGTCTGCCGGGATGGCTGGCAGTTCGAGCCCCAGTTGCTCGGCGAGCCAGGGCATGCCGGCTTGCTGGACCTTGGTCGATTGGCTGTATTGCATGCCGGCAGTCTCGTGGTACCAGCTGCCGTTCTTGATCCGCAGGTACTCACGGTCACGGACGGGGAAGGACGGCAGGTTGCGGTCGTTGATCAAGCCCTGTTCACGCATGAGCGCAATCAGCTTGGTGCGTGTCATGCCGAAGTACTTGGCGGCTTTTTCCAGGCTACGTTCCATATCGGACTCCCTAGGCAGCATGCGCGGCGGGTGTTGCCACGGCGGCCAGGTGGGTGATGGATTCGGCGACCATGGAGTAGATCTCCACGTCGCTCCCGTAAACCGTGAAGCATTTGGTGCGCGGCTTTCTGACTCCGATGCTCAAGATGGTGGTGATGCCAGAGCGGGTTTTGTTGCGATGGATTGCCAGGTTGATCGGTTGCTCAAAGCCCATATCGAGACTGATAACGCCGCCGGTTTGCACCAGGTCGAACACCTGCTGCTTATGTTCAATCTCAAACACGCCATAGAGGCGGTCTGCGTGCGGCAGAGACGATGGGCCAGTAGAGGTGGTTGGTCCGTTGACAATCTCTTCAATGAAGTCCGCAAGCTTGAGGTGCATCTTCTTGCTGTTGGTTAGGGTCAGCGTGTGGCGTTCGCTTCCTAGTTCAACAGCGAAGTACGTGTCGGTTTTGCGGCGTTCGACTTTCAGGCGAAAAGCTAGGGACTCTCGCTGAGTCTCGGCGCGCAGGAAATGGTTGAAGGTTTCGGTCAGATTGACCTGAGCCTTGAGCAGGGTCAGCGTGCGGTTGTCGAGTTTGAACTTGCTCATGCCGCGTGCCCCCCGCCGTTGGGATCGAACGGAGTAGGTGGGGTGCGCGGTTTCAGCTTGGGTTTGGATATGATGAAGGAGCAGCCGCAGTCTTGCGCCAGGCGGCGGATTTCGAAGATGCGGGAGGGGTTAGCAGCGGCCGGGTGGACGTGCAGGGTGGCTGTGGTGTGCATGGTGTTGCCTCGCTCTGTGGTGGAAGAGTGAAGCAAATATCAACCAGCGGTTGTTAAAAGTCAACCGCTGGCTGAATTATGGCTATTGGCTATCTTGGTGTAGATATTTCCTGTACCGGAGTGATATGGTTATTTTTTCGGTCAATACTTAATCGTCGCACACATGCGAATTTAAATAATTACAGGGAGTTCATTATGAGGCTTAAAAACAAAAATCTTGAAATTCCACACGATAATATTTTTCTGAATGATAAGCTTCAGCGAATTAATAGCGTTAAAAACTTAACCTTGTTACTAAGAAATGTCTCTTCGCCATTAGTGTTCTCCGTTAATGCGCCGTGGGGAGCTGGTAAAACGACATATTTGAAAATGTTACATGCAAGCTTGATTGCTGAAAATAGTAAGTCTATTTATTTTAGTGCTTGGGAGACGGACTTCGCCGTAGATCCTCTCCTAGCTTTTCTCGGAGAAATGAATTCCAGTCTTTCGAGATTTCTGGTTGGGGATTCTAAGAAGCTCAAAGCATGGAGGAAAGTAAAGGCAGCTGGCGTACATATAATGCGTAGAAGCATCCCTGTTGGTGTGAAACTTGCTACGGCGGGGTTGATAGATGCAGATAAGCTAGTTGAGGACGAGGTTGGTAAGGTCACTGAGTCTTTATCTAAAGATGTTATTGACGCGTATTCAAAAAATAAAGAAGCCATTTCGGAATTTAAGAAAAATGTTTCCGAGGTTTTAAGAGCGGCAGATGGGGGAGTAGAAAAGCTTTATATATTTGTCGATGAGCTTGATCGATGCCGGCCTACCTATGCGATCGAATTATTAGAACGTGTTAAACATCTATTAGACATCGAGGGCCTGGTTTTTGTGTTGGCTCTTGATAAAGTCCAGTTGGCGCACAGTGTGAAGGCTGTATATGGAGCTGATTTTGATGCGCTTGGGTATCTCAGACGATTTATTGATATAGAGTTTTCTTTGCCGTCTACCGGTACTGAGTTTTTCATTAATCATTTGTTTGACCATTTTGAGCTTGACGAATATTTTGGCGGTAGAACTGCAGGTGAAACAGTTTACGATAGAGAAAGTTTGCTAAATTCATTGAAAGTGGTTTGTAGTGGGATGTCTCTGAGAAGTATTGAGCAACTATTTTCAAAAATAAAATTAATCTCTTTGACTGTTGCGAATAATCAATATTTTTTCCCAGAATTCATGGTCTTTCTGTTATCTGTTAAAGATAATTATCCTAAAATTTATTCTGAGTTTTCCCGTCAGGAGGCTGACGGAAAAGAACTATTATCATTGATAGATAAGGTGTTTCCAGGCGGTGATGATCAGTCCGTTTGGACGAGGCAGTATTTAGAGGCAGTTATCGTTTCAGGGAAAATGCGAGGCGCCAGATCATGGTCGGAAAATCATGTTATGTTGCTTAAGGGTATTGTTAATTCTAATATGGTAGCACCAGAAAAACTTGAGCATTCTCGGAGAGTATTAGAATTAATACAGAATATGAATCGGATGGGTGGGAGTGTACCGCTTGTTGAGCTTTTGAGCCGTATTGAGATGCTTTCGAATTTTAACTTTGATTGATCGTCTTATCGTGCCTTTTTAATTATCTATTCAGGTATAAAGGAACCAACTACTTTGCCGCAGATATGAGTTTCTTCAGTGATGTCAATGATTGGATATTGCGGGTTAATAGGCTTCAAAAATTGACGGCCAGCATCTTCGACTAGGACTTTGAACGTAGCTTCATTTGTTCGAGGAACTCTTGCTATTACACGGTCACCAGTCTTCGTTTCTGCTTCAGGATCAACAAAAATAATGCAGCCGGTTGGATAGCTACGACCTGGCCCAGGATTCGTCATTGAGTCTCCCAGTACCTTTAGCGCATATCCGCTTTCACTAATCGCCACAGGGCAGGATAACCATGTCTCGCCATCGTGTTGCTCAAAATTTGCCTCACACCACGCCCCGGCTTGCACCCACGAAATTAACGGGACCTTTCCAAAGCGCTTAGTAATCTTGCGAATGTTGCTATCGTTACCGTTTGAAAGGTGATGAACGTTCGATTCGCCCGTGTGCTCCTTAGGCAGCACCCCGTACTCTAGCCACTCTCTTCGGACCTTCAGCCACGAGCACAGTGCAACCATGCTGTCAGCTTCCGCGAGGGCATCTCCGTTCAGCCACTTACTGACTGCTTGTGGGCTTTTATTCACTCCAACACTTTTTAAGTACTTATGAATATCCGCTCCACGTCCCCGGGTGCGTACACCGGCATCGTCAAGCGCTTCATGTAGGCGCGCCGTAAAAGCTGCCCGTAACTCGTTCTTATCAACCATGGATTGATACTCTCACAGGGGTTGCGCAATAGTCAGTTGATGTTAATATCAACCTCGAGTTGATTATTGGAGGTTGCCATGCTGAACCCCTCAGATTTTCCGAACGCCATTGCGTTTGCTTTTGAAGCAGTCGGCGGCATCGGAGCCGCTTCCAAGGTGTGTGAAAGGAGTTATCAGGCGCTGAACAAATGGCGCTTAGCTGCCAGCCTTCCACGTACCGATTACACCGGCGAAACGCACTACGCAAAACGTTTAGCTGCCGCTGCAGAGCAGAAAGGTAACGCGTTCGACGCTGCCTGGTTGCTGAACGCATCTGCCCCGCAGAAAGCTGCAGCGTAGATAGAAAAAAGGCGACCCAAGGGCCGCCCAGTTCCTCCCGGCACACACCACCACAGTGCTGTCGGGTCGCGATTAAGAGTTGCGGGCACACCACATGCAAACCACCTCTCTTTACCGCGCTACCAAGACACGGATGTCTTGGGTTGCTGCCTTTTCCACCACAGATTGGGCAGCTGTTGCGCCAGAGGTGAGCAACGGATTGTTCGCCTCGGCACGGTACCGGTTCGATCCCTAGATCTAGCCGGCGTTTTGGGCCCTTTCAAGCCACGCGGCAAATGTACCACCACTGCATGTCGCGGGGCACTGGCAACCTTGTAGGAATAATGCCATGAGCCGAATAGCTTTAAGCTGTCTTGATCGAGCGCAAAGGGAAGTCCTGACGCTCGAATTAGCCCTGTACCACGCCGCACGGGACTATCCTGGCGGTGCCGCCGCAATCGCCGCCACCACCGGCCGTAATGCCACCACGCTGCAGCACAAGCTGTCTCCCACCCATCCGTCTCACACCGTGAACATCCAGGAGTTCGGCGAGATCCTCGAACTGACCAAGGACCGCCGCATTCTTGATGCGGTGCATGCCTTGGTCGGTGATACCACATGGCAGGAGCTGGCTGAAACCTATACCAGTGACATGCCCGAGACTCTCACCACGGGTATCGCCTCGTACTTCCGTCAGGTGGCCGATTTGGCTGATACGTGGGCCAAAAGCATTGGCGACGGTGTCGTCAGCGATCAGGAACTGGCCGAGATTCGCCTGCAGGTGTTTCGCGGTATTCAGGGGCTGTTGGGGATGCTCAACCGGGCCACATACGTAAACCAAACTACGCGGGGTACTGACCGTGGCTGACGTTATCGATTTTGCCAACGACCTGGTGCAAGAGCGGATGGATCAGGCCCTTGCAGCGCGCAATGCGAATAAAACGGCCACCGCTGCACATTCGTTCATGTTCTGCGAAAGCTGCGACACGCCGATCCCGTTAGCACGCCGTGTTGCGATCCCTGGTTGCACCCAGTGTGTTACCTGCCAGTCCATCGACGAAGCCAGGAAGGCCCGCCATGCTCGATGAGGTATTCAATCAATTCTCTGATTACGGCTTGGAGCCTGATCAACCCTTGGTGTTCGGCAAGCTGACCCGTTGCAAAACCTCCCAGGACAAGGGCAAGGAAAAAAACGGCTGGTACGTGGTCCACGAGCATGTCACCGAGAAAAACGGAACGTTGATCTTCGGCAGCTTCGGTGATTGGCGATCCGGTGAGTCTCAGAAGATCAAGGTCAAGGCCGGGCGTATGAGCCCTGAGGAGCGCGAAGTCATGCGCGCTCGCCAGGAAGAGGCCAAGCGTAAAGCTGCCGAGGTCGCGGCGAATGCCTCACGTCGAGCGGCCAGCCGTGCAGCGGCTTTGTTCAAGCGCATGCCCGAGAAGGGAAAGAGCGCCTACCTGGATCGAAAGCAGATCGTCGGCTTCAAGGTTCGCTATGCGCCACGTACCGGCGCATTTTTGGTGCCTATGTGCAACGTGCGCGACCAGATCGTCGGCCTGCAGGTGATCTTCCCGGCAAAGCAGGAGGACACCGGGCGTGACAAGGCCTACTGGCCCTACGGTATGTCGAAAGAAGGCGCCTTCCACTTGATCGGCCCGCACCCTGAACCAGGTGAGCCGGTGCTGGTGTGTGAGGGCTACGCCACGGGCGCCAGCCTGCACATGGCGACTTCGCTGACGGTCGCCATCGCCTTCGATGCGGGTAACCTGTTGCCAGTCTCCAAGGCCATGCGCGAGCGCTTCCCGGGCTGCCCGCTGATCATCTGTCGTGATGACGACTGGAAGACCAAACGTCCCAGCGGGGATCCCTGGAACCCCGGTGAGGAGAAGGCCAGCAACGCCGCACTGATTGTTGGTGGCCAGATAGTCGCCCCCGTCTTCTCCGGCGAGCGTGAAATCAAGTGGACTGATTTCAACGACCTGCACATCGCCGAAGGATTGGAGGCTGTCCGCCGCCAGGTGCTGGCGGTGGTCAAGCCTCCAGCAGCTGGTGGTTGGAAGGACCAACTGGCCCGCACCGAAAACGGCTCCCTTATCGCGCACATGCAAAACGTCGAACTGATCCTGGGCAATGACGAACGCTGGGCCGGCGTCATCGGTTACAGCGTGTTCAGCTCCAAGATCGTCAAGCTGCGTTCCGCGCCCTTTGGCGGCGGTGCAGGCGATTGGGCCGACATCGATGACATGCGGGTGATGAAGTGGCTTGCGCAGCAGTACAACCTGCGGGTCAAGGCGTCCCATGTGATCGAGGCGGTCAGCGTAGTTGCCCACGACCATTCCTTTCATCCGGTGCGCGAGTACCTAGAGAAACTGGAATGGGACCGCGTGCCCCGGCTGGAAACCTGGCTGACCGACGTGTTGGGCGTCCAGCCCACGGAGTACTCGGCCAAGGTCGGAAAGCGTTGGCCGATATCGGCGGTTGCCCGTGTGATGCGCCCGGGCTGTAAGGCCGACTCGGTGATGATCCTCGAAGGCGGGCAGGGTGAAGGCAAGTCCACTGCCATGGGCGTCCTCGGCGGCGAGTGGTTTATGGACACACCCTTTGCCCTCGGCGACAAGGACAGCTTTCAGGCGATTCGTGGCAAGTGGATAGTCGAGCTGGGGGAGTTGGACAGCTTCAACAAGGCTGAAAGCACCAAGGCCAAGCAGTTTTTTTCCGCGTCCACCGACACCTACCGCGAGAGCTACGGCCGCAGAACGAACGACGTGCCACGCCAGTGTGTGTTCGTGGGTACTACCAACCAAGAGGAATACCTTAAGGACGCCACAGGCAACCGTCGTTACTGGCCAGTGTTCTGTAACAAGGTCGATCTGGAGAAACTGCGCGAGATCCGCGACCAGCTTTGGGCTGAGGCGCTGTTCTGCTTCGAGGCGGGCGACATCTGGTGGGTGACCAAGGATGAAACCCGGATGTTCACCGAGGCCCAGGACGAACGCTTTGTGGTCGATGAATGGGAAGGCCCGATCCTGACCTGGTTGGAGGAGTCGCAGATCGGCGAAACCGCCACCGGCAACGAGATCCTGAGCCAAGCGCTGAAGCTGGACTTCGGCCATTGGGGCAAACCCGAACAGATGCGGGTCGGGGCCATCATGCATCGGCTGGGCTGGCGAAAGAAGCGTATGCCGGCGTTAGCCAAGAGTGGTGTTCGCCCCTGGTCCTATCAGAAGCCGGCGACCTGGGGGCGCGGGTCTGCATTGCAGCAGACCGTGGAGAAGGAGCCTTGCTTTGATTAAGCGAATCGATGAGATGCTCAAGCTCTGGGCGCAGGATCTGCATTCGCCTGAGTCGGAAAACGTTGGCGGGCCAAGCGGCGGCAACATGATTGCCATGCTGATGGAGTGCAAGGGCGAGCTGATACGCGGCACTCGCGGTAGTCGGGTGCTACTGGACGAATCGGCGGACATCGAACTGATCGTCAACAAGCACTTGCCGCCCCAGCTGTCGGTTGTCGTACGCGAGCACTATTGCAACCACGAAAGCTTTCTGTCGCAGAAGTACACCCACTGCGGATGCAGCCGGGATACCTATTACCAGCGGCTCCATGAGGCACACCTGCACATCGCCGGCATGCTGATGGGGAAGGCTGCATGATCCTCGGCATCACTCCTCGTGCCTCTGTCCTACTGTCCTGCTTTGTCCGACTGCCATTTGGCGCAGTTGGACAGGCGCAGGCCGCGCCGTTGCTGGGCTGTCCTACTGTCCAACCTTTACCCGCCCCACGCACACATAAGCATAGCGGGCACGGGGTCGCGCCCATGGCGCGCACGCGTTCTTTTAACTTTCTCTCTATACACAAGAGAAAAGTAATAAAGGTAGGACAGTAGGGCAGAGCCCCGTTTTTAGGCGCCCGTAGCTGTCCTACTTCGATCCAGAATAGTGGGACAAGTAAGACAGGGCATCAGAAGCGATAGCCGATTGAATGCGTTGTCCCTGCGTTGCACCCGCGTCATACCTGTATTGCACCCGTATTGCGCCATGGCATTAAAACTCCCTTGCTGCCACCGGAATCCACCTGTAAAAAGTACCCATCTTCGATAGGTGCGACCGCTAGCAGCGGGACACACCACCACACTGAACCCGGCCATTGCGCCGGGTTTTTGCGTTTATGGGGTAGGGCGATGACGAACGAGCAGCAAGCGCTTATTGATATGCCGATATGGATGGTGATCGTGCTGTCGCTGGTCGGCGGCATATCCGGCGAAGCATGGCGGGCCGACAAAGCGGGGGTAAGTGGCTGGTCCTTGATTCGCCGCTTGCTCCTTCGGTCCGGGGCCTGCGTGGTCTGCGGGCTTTCCACCATGATGTTGCTGCACGCTTCGGGCATGTCGGTCCTGGCGGCGGGGAGCATCGGATGTCTCACCGCGATGGCTGGTGCCGATGTCGCCATCGGGCTGTATGAACGCTGGGCCGCCAAGCGGTTGGGCGTGTGCGATGTGCCGCCCTCGGGTAGTGGTCAGGCTTGATGCGCTGGAGGCCACGTAATACGTGGCTTGTAGCGTAGTGCGTCAAAATGGTGCGCCGAAAAGTCGCCGGGGACCCTGGCAGCATTCGAGGGACACGGGGCATGAAACCCGCGGGAAAGCGTTAGCGAATGGGCGGCCAGCTTACTGAAATTCAATCCATTGAAATTGAAAGGTTTCCATTGAAAAGCCGTTGAAAAGGAGGGCTTATGACGGATCCACTGTTCCTGTCTAAAAGCGCTTTCGCGGTTCGCATCGGCAGGACGCCGAGTTACATCACCTGGCTCAAAGGCAACAACCGCCTGGTGCTGTCGCCGGACGGCAAGATGGTGGACGTGCTGGCAACTGAAGCGCTGATTCTCGACACCGCCGACCCCAGCAAGGCCGCCGTCGCTGCTCGCCACCAACAGGACCGGATCCAGCGTGACGTTTACAGTCAACTGTCCCCCTCGGTCGAGCCGACTAACACGGCTGCGCCGCAGCAGCCTTTTGCTGTCGGCGCCAAGGGACACGACTTCCAAAAGGCTCGTGCCATGCGCGAACACAACCTGGCGCAGCTGGCCGAGATCGAGCTGCACAAGGCGCAGGGCTCCCTGGTCGCTAGGGATGCCGTCGAGCTGGGTGCTTACAACGCCGGTCGCCATCTGCGGGACCAGTTGTTCGGCCTACTGCCCCAGCTGTCCCACAAGTTGGCAGTGATGACCGACCCCTGGGACATTGAAAAACACCTGACGGCGACACTCCGTAAATCACTGGAAGAGGCTGAGCGCATGTCCTCGTCCGACCTTGAACGAGCAATGACAGCGAGCTGACCTATGACCACGGAATTTCCTGACGGGGACCGTGTGTACCGTGAGGCGTATTTCCGTGGTCTGCGACCCGATCCAGACCTCTGGATTGACGAGTGGGCCGACGAATACATGCGCATCCCGCGTGATACCGGCGCCCCTGAACCGGGCCAGTACCGAACCGACCGGACGCCGTATGCCCGCGAGCCGATGCGTTGCCTGTCACCGGCCCACCCTTGCCGGCGAGTGGTCACCATGGTGGCTTCGCAGTTGATGAAAACGCAGATCGCCTTGAACTGGATGGGCGGGCTGATCCACATGGCACCGTCCAACATCTTGGCGCTGTTACCCAGCCTGAGCCTGTCCAAGCGCGTTTCTGGGCGGATCAGCAAAACGATCAAGGCAACCCCGGAGCTGGCACAGCGGGTAGCGGCCAGCCGCTCGCGGGATGCCCGCAACACCATGGACACCAAGGAGTTCGAGGGCGGCGCCTTGTACGTCACGACTGCGGGCTCTGCGGCCAACCTGTCCGAGCTGTCGGCACGCTACATCTACGGCGACGAGGTTGACCGCTGGGAGAACGACGTCGGCCAGGAAGGTGACCCCATCGTGCTGGCGGAAACGCGTGCTACCAACTTTGGCCGCAACGCCAAGATTTACTTCTCCAGCTCGCCGACGATCAAGGGCGCCTCGCGGATCTCGGACTTGTTCGAGTCCAGCGACCAGCGTTACTACTACGTGCCATGCCCCACCTGCGGGCATATGCAGGTGCTGGAGTGGGAGAGGCTGCTCTACAGCAAGGACTACAGTACGGCTCACTACCAGTGCGACGCGCCTGAATGTGATGTGCTGATCGAGGAGCATCACAAGACCGATATGCTCGCTCGTGGTGAGTGGCGTGCCCACGGCAGCGGCGATGGCAAGACGGTGGGTTTCCACCTGAACGCGCTCTATTCGCCGATTGGCTGGAAGGACTGGCCGTCGCTTGCCGAGGAGTTCGAGGACGCCAAGAAGGCCCAGGCCAAGGGTGACATGGGCCTGATGCAGGTGTTCTACAACACCCGCCTCGCCAAGGTCTGGGACAGCGCGCAAGAGCAAACCAAGGCAGAAGTGCTGGTCGCTCGGGCGCGGCTGGAGACCTACACCCTCGGCAGCATGCCGGTGGGCGTGCTGATGCTGACCGGCGCCGTCGACGTCCAGGCCAACCGCCTGGAACTGATGGTAATGGGCTTCGGCGTCGGCATGGAGCGTTGGGTGGTCGACCACCAGGTGATCTGGGGCGACCCTGCCGATGAACGCACCTGGGCGGTGTTGGACGAAAAGCTCAAGGTTCGATACCGGCATCCATGCGGTGTCGGCTTGGCGATCCTGGCGACGGGCGTCGACTCCGGCGGTCACCACACCGACGAGGTGTACCAGTTCTGCCGTGTGCGGCGCTGGCGCAATATCTTCGCCATCAAGGGTGCGAGCAAGCCTGGCAAGCCGGTGATTGCTCAGCGGCCATCCATGGTCGACGTGACTTGGAAGGGCCAGACCGAACGAGGCGGCGCCGAGCTGTGGTTTGTCGGTACCGACACCGCGAAGGACTGGATCTACAACCGCTATGCCTTCGAGGACGGCCCTGGTTCGCTGCACTTTGCCAACGACCTGCCGGACGAGTTCTTCGCCCAGTGCGTCGCTGAGCGCAAGGTCGCCCGGTACGTCAAAGGCTACAAGCGTATCGAGTGGGTCAAGGGTAAGGCTGAGCGCAACGAGGCGCTCGACCTGATGGTGTATTGCCTGGCGATGGCGCATTACCTCGGCATCAACCGGTACCAGGAGCACGACTGGGAGCGGGTGCGACAGGCGCTGGCTCAGTCCGGTTTGTTTGACGATGTGTTGGGCGTCAAGCCCGTGCAAGGCGAGCGCGTCGACGCTGACGAAACACCGGCACCGGCACCAGTTGCGGCGCGTCAGTCGCTACCCGCACCGCCACCTGCTGCACCTGTCGCCCAACCGCGACCCGCAGCACCCCCTCAACGCCGCAGCTCCACCAGCGGTTACCTGAAGAGACGCTGATATGTCGTTTACCCCGAAGCACCTCGAAGCCATCGAGCGCGCCATTGCACGCGGTGAAAAGACCGTGCGCTACAGCGACCGCACTGTGGAGTACCGCTCCATCGACGAACTGCTCAAGGCTCGCGACGAGATTCGTACGTCGCTGAGTCAAGCCGCCGGGCCGCGCTCCCGCGTGATCCGACTTACCCACGGAGGCAAGGGAATCTAATGGCCCGACATTATCCGACGCTGACCCGTAACGGATTCTTGCTGCCGTCGAACATCAAGGCCAGTTACGAAGGCGCCGGTGAGGGCCGACGTTCGGCCAGTTGGGAGGCCACCGACAACGGCATCAACAGCATCAACACCCCGGCCCTGCGCAACCTGCGGGCACGTTCGCGGGCGGCGGTGCGCAATGATCCGTACGCGTTCAACGTCATCGACAAGCGCGTCAGCAACCTGATCGGCACCGGCATCACGCCCAGGCCGACTACCGAAGACGCAGAGTTGCGCAAACTGCAGCAGCAGCTATGGGATGACTGGGTGGATGAAGCGGATGCCGATGAACTGACCGACTTCTACGGCATGCAGGCCCTGGTAGCTCGCACGGTGGAAACGGCGGGCGAGTGCTTTGTGCGGTTACGGCCGCGCAGCCTGAGCGAGGGTTTGGCGGTGCCACTGCAGCTACAGGCGCTGGCGCCTGAATTCGTCCCGCACGATAAGTTCGAGACGTCCAAAAACGGCAATGTGATCCGCGCCGGGATCGAGTTCAACCCAGCCGGCAAGCGGGTGGCGTACTGGATGTACTTGTCGCACCCACGCGATTCATCGTCGCTGAACGTCGGTTACAACCAATTGGTGCGTGTGCCGGCGGCGCAGGTGTTGCACATCTTTGAACCGATGGAGCCTGGGCAGTTGCGCGGCGTGCCGCGTCTGGCGCCAGTGTTGAAGCGCCTGCGCAGTCTCGACAACTACGACGACGCGGTGCTGTTCCGGCAGGAGGTGGCGAACCTGTTCGCGGGCTTCATCAAGCGCCCGGCACCGGAGGCAACGCAGCAGCCTCGCGATCCCGTTACGGGCATGCCATTGAACGTTGACCGCGACGGTTTCACACCGATGGTGGCCCTGGAGCCCGGCACCATGCAGGAGCTGGGGCCAGGTGAAGAGGTGGAGTTCTCCAAGCCACCGGACGCCGGCAACAACTATCCGGACTTCATGCGTCAGCAGCTGATGGCAGCGGCGGCGGGGTCGGGCACGCCATACGAAATACTCACTGGCGACATGCGCGAGGTCAACGATCGGGCGCTGCGGGTGGTGCTCAACGAGTTTCGTCGGCGCTTGGAGCAGCTGCAATTCGGCGTGTATGTGCATCAGTTGTGTCGCCCTGTGCGGGCCGCCTGGATGGACATGGCGGTTCTGTCCGGCGCCCTGGTGCTGGATGACTACGCGCAACGTCGCCGTGAATATCTGCGCACGCGCTGGGTGCCACAAGGCTGGGCCTATATCCAGCCGGTGCAGGACGTACAGGCGCGGCGGATGGAAGTGCAGGCGGGCTTTGGTTCTCGCAGTGAGATGTGTCTGCGCAACGGCTACGACGCCGAAACCATCGACGCTGAAAACGCTGCCGACCTCGCCAGGTCCACGGACCTCGGCCTCAACTACACCACGCTTGACGCCATCGAGCCGATTGATGACAAGGAACAACCATGAGTAAAAAAGCCAAGCCCCGCGTTTATGACAAGGCGGGCAAGCAGGTAAAGGTCGCCGATAACAGCTGGTACACCCTCCAGGCCAGTGGCGAAGCCGAGCAACGCAACATCGAAATCTTCGTGTATGGCGAGATCGGTGCCTGGGGCGTCACCGCCAATCAGTTCGTGCAAGATCTGCGCGCCATGGATGACGGCGTGTCGCCAGTGATCGTTGCGTTCAACAGCATCGGCGGAGACCTGTTCGACGGCCTGGCGATCCACAACGCACTGTCGCGCCTGGGCGAGCGTTGCACGGGTCGCATTGATGCCCTGGCGGCGAGCGCGGCCAGTGTCGCGGTGTGCGGCGCTCACCGAGTGGTGATCGCGGCAAATGCCATGCTGATGATCCACAACCCATACACCTACGCCGGTGGTGATGCCGAAGACTTCCGCCGTGTCGCGGACGTGCTGGACCAAACCCTGGAAGCGATCATCGCGGCTTACAAGGCGAAGGCGCCGGACATCGACGAAGCCGAGCTGCGGCGCATGGTCAACGCTGAAACCTGGCTCACGGCCAATGAGGCGGTGGCGCTGGGTCTGGCGGATGAAGTCGGCGACGGCCTCAAGGTCAGCGCCTGTCTCGGCCAGGGCAGCGTGTTGCAGCGCTTCCATCATGCGCCGCCTGAACTGCTCGCCCAGTTGGAGGAAGAGCCTGAAGCCGAACCGCCTGATCCAGATCCTGCCCCTGTGCTGGACGCGGCCAAGTTGGCGCTGATGGTCACCCAGGGATGTGCAGCGGCCGGCATCAGCAACCTGGTGGACCCGATACTCGCTGCGACGAGGCTGGAAAGCGAAGCGGTGATCCAGGCAGCACTATCCAATGCAAAAGCCTTGCACGGCCTCTGTGTCGCGGCACGGTTGCCAGAGCTGGCCGGCGAATTTATCACGGCGGGCCTGGATGAAGCTGCAGTTCGTGCTCGTCTCTTCGACAAGCTGGTCGGCAGTGGCGGCGGCTTTGAAATCAATAACAGCCTGCCGCTGGACGAGGATCCAGCCCTAACGGTCAAGGCCAAGCAGGTCGACACTCACTCAATCTGGGCCACCCGTCAGGCGGCGCAGAACGGTAACTCGAAAGGAGCAAGAGCATGAAAATTGAATCGATGCACGCAGGCGAGTTCCTGCTGTCTGAGGGCGCCGGCAATATTTCCCGCGAAGCGATCAATGTCGCCGCCGGTGCCGCCTTGGAACCGGGTCAGATCCTGGGGCTGGTCACCCTCACCAGCGAGTTTGCTCCGTATCAGTCGACCGCCGAGGACGGCACCGAAAACGCCATCGCGATCCTCTACGGGCCGCTGGGCGAATCGGATGTACCACGTCGCGGTCGCGCCATCGTGCGGCTGGCCGAGGTCAGCGAAGCGCATTTGACCGGCCTCGACCCCGCCGCCGAAAAGGCTCTGGCTACCCATTTCGTGATCGTCCGCTAAGACGCTCACCCCGTTTATCCAACCCGCCGAGCGCGGGATTTTTCGTTTTTGGAGAGTACCCCCATGGCCGATATCGCCATTTTTGAAGATGACGCGTTCAGTGTTTCCTCGCTGACCGCTGCAATTAATGAGCAGGAATATCTTCCAGGACGCATCAGCAGCCTGGGCCTGTTCCGTGAAGAGGGCATCAGCACCCTGACCGTGCAGATCGAGAAGGATGGCGACACCCTGGCGCTGGTGCCAGCCGGTGAGCGTGGCACCTCGGGCCTGGTTGTCGGCGGGACCAAGCGTCAGATGATTCCCTTCAACACTGTGCACCTGCCCGAACGCTTTGCCATCAAGGCGGATGAGATCCAGGGCATCCGAGCTTTTGGCTCGCGCACAGAGTTGCAGTCTGTGCAGGATGTGGTCAACAAGCGCTTGGCGAAGGCCCGGCGTCAGTTGGATGCCACTCATGAATTCCAGCGCATGGGCGCCCTGAATGGACAAATCCTGGATGCTGACGGCAAGACCTCGCTGCTGGATATCTACAAGACGTTCGGCGTGGTTCGTAAGAAGCTGCCGATGGGCTTGGGCAACCCGGACACTGAGCTGCGTATCCGTGCCGGTGAAGCGCTCGATATGCAAGAGGAAGCTCTGGGCAGCATCACCAGCACCGGCTCCCGCGCCTTCTGCGGCAAAAATTTCTGGAACAAGCTGATCGTCCACAAGTCGGTCAAAGAGACCTACCTCAACACCATGCAGGCCGCGTCCCTGCGTGGCGATGCCCGTGAGAGTTTCGAGTTCGGCGGGATCGTCTGGGAGCGCTATCGCGGCAAGGTGGCGGGAGTTTCTTTTGTCCATGACGACAAGGCGCTGCTGATTCCTGAAGGCGTCCCGGATCTGTATATCTCGTCCTTTGCACCGGCCGACTATATGGAAACGGTCAATACCCAGGGCATCCCGTACTACAGCAAGATCGAGCCGCTGCCGTTCAACAAGGGCGTGGCCGGTGAAGCTCAGTCAAACCCGCTGCACCTGTGCACGCGGCCCCTGGCGCAGATCCTGCTGGAGCTCTGACCGTGAGCTTTCGCGACCTGGTCGCCGAAGTCGACGCGGTGGTGTTCGAAACACTGGGCGATACCGCACGGATCGAGGGTCGCGAACAACCAGTGCTCGGCATGTTCGCTGCACCCTGGTTACAGCCCAAGCTCGGCAAGCTGAATACCGGCTTGCGCGAGCCTCGGTTTGAAATTCGCGTCAGCGATTCGGAGGGCCTTGTGCGTGGGCTGTTGGTCAGCATCGATCTCCCTGCCTTGGATGGCGGCGGCGATTACGACCTGCTGCAGTTGGAGCCGAGCGGCGACGGTCTGGTGGCCCTGATCTTGAGGTTACGCCCATGAGTGTCGGTAGCTACTACAAGCCCTCCGCTGGCGGCGGGATGATCTCTATCCAGTCCTCGGCCGCAGACCTCCAGGCGTTTCAGGACTTCGCCAAGTTGGTGCCCAAGGCAGCGGCTACGGCGCAACGTCGAGCGATAAACAAGACTCTGGGGTGGTTGCGCACGCACATCGCCCGGGCAGTCAGTCGCCAGGAGCGCATTGCTGTTGCGGCGGTGCGTCAGCGGTTGCGCAGTTACCCCGTGTCTGGCGGATCTGCGAGCGGCAAGCTGTGGTTTGGTTTAAACGCCATTGAGTCCAGCCGAATCGGACGAGCGCGGCAGACCGGCAGTGGTGTTTCGGTGGCCGGGCGGCGGTACCAGGGCGCGTTCCTAAAAAAGGTCTACGGCAACAAAGCAGACATCTGGATTCGTACTGCGAGCAAGCATTTCAACGCAGACGATTATCCCGATAGCACGGTGTCACCCGGTCGAGGGCCAAGTTCAGGGTGGGTTGCGGAAAACGGCAGCCGCTTTCCGCTGGCCAAGGCCAAAGTGTCTCTGGAGCAAGCCCGTCCGCACTTTGAAAGCTGGGTACAAAAGGCCGATGAACGCTTGCTGGAGATCCTAAAGCAGGAACTCAACTTTGAGCTGCAGAAGTACCTCAAGAGGAACGGGTAATGGCTGACGAACCTTTCAGCTTGGATCAGCTATACCAAGCGGTCGAGCACCACCTGGTGAGGCATCTGCCAGGAGTTCAGACCGTGAGGGCCTGGCCCGACATCCAGGACCGCATTGCGTTGCCGGCGGTGTTTCTGGAGCTGGCCGAGATTGAGCCCGGTGTCGATATCGGCACGGGCGAAACTACGTTGGTGTGCAAATTTGAAGCGCGCATCATTGTTGACCCAATCCAGCCCATGCATCAGCAGCAGGCGGTGCAACTCGTTACTCAGCTCGCC
Source organism: Pseudomonas sp. ATCC PTA-122608 (assembly GCF_001952855.1). Taxonomy (GTDB): domain Bacteria; phylum Pseudomonadota; class Gammaproteobacteria; order Pseudomonadales; family Pseudomonadaceae; genus Aquipseudomonas. The sequence goes on from NZ_LPNO01000004.1 coordinate 123,434, forward strand.
GTCATACTTCGGGCGCAGACCTGGGGGCTTGAAGTCGAACCGGCTGAGTTCGTTCAGGCCGTGCAGGACTGGACTCAGCCGGTGTTGGATGGTTACACCGTCTGGCTGGTGGAATGGACGCAGCAGGTGTACGTCGGCCCTGAAGAGTGGCCTTGGCCTGATCAGCCACCGGGCATGCTGATATTCGGATTTAACAACAATGCCAAAGAGGACTTTGTGCCAGCGGAGGACGTTTGAGCGGCTACGCCAGCGCCCAACATGACCGCATGCTCGCGGGCCTGGTCAAGGCTTGTTATGTGGTGGCGCTCGATCTGGCTGCCTCTCCACCCATGTGCCGGGTGTCGGATGGCGAATGGGTTAGCGCTTGGGTGCGTTGGCACAGTATCGCAGCCGGGAAGGCCAGGCACTGGCGGGCGCCGTCTATGGGCGAGCAGGGGACGTTGGTCAGCGCTAGCGGTGACGTGGCACAAGGCACCTTCATTCCCGGGTTGTATGGTAATGCCGGCCCCCCGCCGGATAACCGCGATCATGTGGAAGTCTGGCGCTTTGATGACGGCGGTTCACTGATCTACGACTGGCAAGCCAAGAGCTACAGCATCACTCTGCCCAGCGGCACGGTGACCATCAAAGTCGCCAGCACTGAGGCGGTCATCACGGACAGCGCCGTGAACGTGACCACCGGCAACATCAACCTGAAAGCGGCGGTGACCATCGATGGCGCGTTACACGTCACGAAAGGCATCACAAGTGCCGGCGCGATCATTGATGCCGGTGGCAACAGCAACCACCACACGCATTAATTTCAACTTACAACAGCCCACCCAGTGTGGGCTTTTTCATATCTGGAGTGTGCCTTATGAGTAAGTCTAAGACTGAGGGTGATGCTGCCGTCAGCGAAGCCATTGCAGTACCGGGAGTGAAACCAGCACCGGTGGGGTTTCCCGCAACGGCTGGCCCGGTTGCGTCTGACGCAACCTTACGTATTTTTCGCGATAAGGTTTTCACCTCTCGCACCTTGATCATGCCGAGCGGCGGCCAGCTTGCTGTCGTTGCTAGTCGCGTTACGGCTGGCGACGATGATCAATATGCCTTCTTGAAAGCGCATCCAGATCTGGAGCAATTGCTGGAGTAATTAAATGATCGGAATGGACCGCCATACAGGCCTGCCTATTTCCGGCGTCGCGCATTTACGCCAGTCCGTTACAGACATCTTGAGCACGCCGTTGGGCAGTCGTCGGCACCGTATGGATTACGGCAGCAAGCTGCGCCGGTTTGTTGACTTGCCCGTTAATGAGGGCTGGAAAAGCTCCGTACAGGCAGAAGTTGCTAGGGCCTTGGGGCGCTGGGAGCCGCGTTTGAAGCTGGATCAGGTGCGCGTCATTTCCGTTATCGGCGGGCAAATCAACCTGAAAATCGCCGGTGAGTACCTGGGCGACAGCGTCATGTTGGAGGTGGGCGTATGAGTATCGTTGATTTGTCGTCGTTGCCGGCGCCGAGCGTGTTGGAGCCTCTGGACTTCGAAGAGGTTTATCAGGAAGGGCTGGGCGTCTTTCGCGGGTACATGGGCGGCAACTGGACCGCCGCGCTTGAAAGCGATCCGGTGACTAAGGTGCTTGAGCTCGGCGCTTACATCAAGGTCGGCAACCGTGCGCGGGTCAATGACGCTGGCAAAGCACTGTTACTGGCACACGCCATAGGCGGTGACCTCGATCACTTGGGGGCCAACGTCAATCTGAAGCGGCTGGTCATTCAAGCCGAGGATCTGCTGGCGGTGCCACCGGTGCCGGAGGCCAAGGAGGACGACGATCCGTTTCGCGAGCGTATCCAGTTGGCCTATGAAGGATTGACCACGGCAGGTCCGCGTAACAGCTACATCCTGCACGCACGCAACGCCTCGGGGTTGGTGGCAGATGCCACGGCCGAAAGCCCGGCCCCGTGTTTCGTTACGGTAACGGTGCTGGGTTTGGATGGGGAAGGCGAGGCGTCGCCGGAGCTGCTGACGACTGTGGCCACCGCGCTGAATGACGACGACGTGCGGCCGGTAGGGGATCGGGTGACAGTGCAGAGCGCGCAAGTGATCCGCTACCGAGTTAACGCGATTCTGCACATGGCCAGCGCCGGCCCCGAAGCGGATGCCAGTTTGGCCGAGGCGAAAAGTCGATTGGCGGCCTGGATCAATCCGCGCAAACGGCTGGGCGTCGAGGTCGCCCGGTCCGCTGTAGACGCTCAGTTGCACGTTGCCGGCGTTTCTCGGGTGGAGCTGACAGGCTGGCAGGACTTGGTGCCCACCAAGGCGCAGGCGGCGTTCTGTACGGGCTACACCGTGAATCTGGCGGTCTGATATGAAAAGCCTACTGCCGATCAATAGCTCGCAACTGGAACGGGCCATAGAGGCCGCGTTTTTCGAGAAGACGATTGTCCCGCTGCGCGACCTCTACAACGCCGATACCTGTCCGGTGCATTTGCTACCGCATCTGGCGTGGGCATGGTCGGTGGATCGCTGGGACTACCGATGGACCGAGGCGGTCAAGCGCGGAGCCATTAAGGCCTCTTACTACATCCATGCCCACAAAGGGACCATCGGCGCGCTGCGCCGGGTGGTCGAGCCCCTGGGCTACCTGATTGAAATTATCGAGTGGTTCAACACCGATCCGGAGGGCGTGCCGGGCACTTTCGCGCTGACGGTCGGTGTCCTCGATACCGGTATCACCGAGGAAATGTATCAGGAACTTGAACGCCTGATCGACGACGCCAGGCCGGTCACTCGCCACCTGACGGGTCTAGCAATCAGCCTGGAAACCCAAGGCCTATTAGGCGTAGGCGTGACGGTTTATGAAGGCGATGAAATCAGCGTCTATCCGCCAATGCAACGCCACATTGAAGTCACCGGCTATCTCGGAGCCGTTGCCCGCGAACACACCATTGATACCCTGGACGTGTACCCATGATCGATTCCAACTCGCAGTTTTTTGCCATCCTCACCGCTGTCGGTGAAGCCAAGCAGGCCAATGCAAACGCCTTGGGCGTTCCGTGGAAACTCACACACTTAGGTGTCGGCGATGCGAGCGGCACAGACCCCGTTCCCAGTCGCCTGCAAACCAAACTGATCAACGAGCGCCGCCGCGCGCCACTCAATCAGCTCAAAATCGATCCCGCCAATCCCTCGGTATTGGTCGCCGAGCAGGTAATCCCCGCCGATGTAGGTGGCTGGTGGGTGCGCGAGATTGGCCTTTACGATTCCGACGGCGATTTAGTGGCAGTAGCTAACTGCGCGCCGAGCTTCAAGCCGCTGCTGGCTCAAGGCTCCGGCCGCACGCAGATCGTGCGTATGAACTTCATTGTTTCCAGCATCACCAACGTGGTGTTGAAGATCGATCCTGCGATTGTCCTGGCCACTCGCGAGTACGTGGACCTTTCCATCGAAGCGGTCCTACCGCCGAATAAAACGCCTGGCACTTGGTTTCAAGTCACGACGGACAAGCGTGGCGTAGTTGTGTCTGGTCGTAATCCAAGCACTTTAGAGGGGTTCGGCATTACCAATGCGCTGGCGATTGGTCAGTATGGTTTGGGGGCGACGAGTGCACCGGTGATGGGGGTCGATACCATCGGCCTGCCTGGTGGTTTTTACTACTATGGCGCTGGCGGGACCACCTTCGGAAATAACGTAGGTCTGGTAAACATCCCCTATGGCGCCAACACGTATGCCGGCCAAATTGGTTTCGAGCAAGGCAACACAGAACCAAGAATTTTAGTGCGCGGCGGTAAATCGGCCAACGTATGGACAGCGACTCGCGAGCTATTTCACACCGGCAACTTTGACCCGACCACCAAGGCGAACAAGGCTACTACCCTGGCTGGCTATGGCATCACCAACGCCTACACGATGGGCCAGATAGATAGCGCGCTTAACCTCAAAGCTCCGCTTGCTAGCCCTGTTTTCACTGGTGCACCGGGATGTCCAACCGCCCCCAACGGGTCCAACAACTCTTTGCTGGCTAACACTGCCTTTGTGCAAAAGTCTGTCCAAGACGCGATCACAGCGGTAATGGACGGAGCACCGGGTGCGCTCGACACGCTCAAAGAGCTGGCTACGGCTCTGGGAAATGATCCGAATTTTTCCACCACTATCTTGACCGCGCTAAATGGAAAAGCGGCTAAAGCAACCACGCTCGCGGGCTACAGCATCACTGATGCACTGTCGATTGGTCAGTACGGTTTGGGCGCTACTGCTGCGCCAATGATGGGAATCGATACGGTTGGCTTACCAGGCGGTTTTTATTATTACGGCGATGGCGGCACCGGCTTTGCCAACAACGTCGGTCTGGTCAACATTCCATATGGCAACTCAGGGTACGCCGGTCAGATCGGCTTTCGGCAAGGGTTGGTCGAACCTGATATCTACGTTCGTGGTGGCCGTTCTAATGGCGTATGGGGCAACACTCGTAAGCTATGGCACACCGGGAACCTTGACCCGAATAACATCCTACCGCCGGGAACTACCATCGCCTTTGCCGGGCCAAGCGTTCCTGTAGGGTTCCTCAAGGAAAACGGCTCGGCGGTTTCGCGTACTGCGTATGCAAATCTGTTCGCTGCAATCGGCACAACCTATGGCGCGGGCGACGGCAGCACGACGTTCAACCTTCCCGACAGCCGTGGCGAATTTATTCGAGGTGCTGACGATGGCCGGGGAATTGATCCAGGCCGGGCGGTAGGTAGCTGGCAAGACTCCCAAAACAAGGACCACAGCCACCTGTATGGCGCTGTCCACAGTACCAACTATGGCCTCAGTGCAACCGGTATCGCAGGGGTGAGCCCAGGTCAGGTTCAGTATTCGACCTCGTCCTCCGGCGGAAGCGAGGCCCGCCCACGCAGCACCGCGCGACTTATGTGCATCAAATACTGAGGTGATCCATGAATGAATCCACGCTGGTGGTGTACCAGGCCCACCCCCTTACCGGCGAATATCTCGGGCCTTGCCATGCCGACCCAGATCCACTTGAGGAGGGACACTGGTTAATCCCTGCTATGGCATTTGCTGAGCCCCCACCCGATGCGGAACCGGGTTTTGCAGCTGTGCATGTAGCTGACAGCAATCTGGTCTGGAGTCTGGTTCCTGATCATCGGGGCATTGTCTATCAGACAGACACAGGTCAGGCGACGCAGTGGCAGGAGCTGGGAACGCTCCCCGAAAGTGTGACCGCAATACCCTATCCGGGAATGGGTTATCGCTGGGACACTGCCGAGTGGGTGCTCGACGACAACTTGCGCCAAGCGGGCTTGATCATGGCAGAGCGTCTGTGGCGAGATACCGAAATCGAAGCGGTCAAATGGCTTCGGGAGCGTCACCGCGACCAACAGGAAATCGGTGTAGCACCAACGCTCTCGGCGATCCAGTTTCATGAACTACTCGTGTACATCCAAGCGCTTCGCGATTGGCCGCAGGCCTCCGCGTTCCCAGCATCAGATGAACGCCCCGGCGTACCCGAGTGGATTGCCGACCAGTCGCAGTAACCTCGCCAGTACCGGTATCCATTCAACTTACAGGCCCCCGCGCTCGCCCAAGCCGAAAAATACCCAGCTATGTTGGGGTGTTTTTATCCCTGTTAAACCTTGAAAGCCTCGCTTGTGCGGGGCTTTTCCAATTCTGGAGATTGACCTTTATGAGTTTCTTTCACGGCGTCACCACGACTTCGGTTGATACCGGCGCACGCACCATCTCGCTGCCGTCGTCGTCGATCATTGGGCTGTGCGACACCTTCGCCCCGGGCGTCCTCGGCGGCGGTACTGCCAAGGCCGGCGAGTTGAAGTTGATCACCACCGAGCGCGAAGCCATCGCCGCTTTTGGCGCTGACTCGGCGATCACTAAGGCTTGTAAGGCGATCTATACCAAGACCAAGGCGGTAATCGTCGCTATCGGCGTGCCGAAGCTGGAAGACTCCGCGCTGCAAACCTCGGCGATTATCGGCGGTGTTTTGGCGTCGGGTCAGCGCACCGGCCTGCAAGCTTTGCTCGATGGCAAAAGCCTGTTCAACGCGCAGCCGCGACTGTTGATTGCGCCGGGTCATACAGCCACTCAGGCGGTTGCCACCGCGCTCGATAGCCTGGCGCAGAAGCTCCGGGCTATCGGCATTCTCGACGGTCCTGGCACTACGGACGAGGCCGCCATGCTTTACGCCGATAACTTCGGCAGCCGTAACCTGTTCATGGTTGACCCCGGTGTTCAGTACTGGGACACCGACCTCAGCAAGACCGTGGACGCCCCGGGTTCAGCCTGGGCCGCTGGCTTGTTTGCCTGGACAGATGCGGAGTACGGCTTCTGGGCCTCGCCGTCGAACAAGGAATTTACCGGCATCACCGGCACGACCCGGGCTGTGGAGTATCTGGACGGTGACGCGACGTGCCGGGCCAACCTGCTAAACAACGCCAATATCGCAACGATCATCCGCGATGACGGCTATCGCCTATGGGGTAACCGCACCTTGTCGAGTGATCCCAAGTGGGCCTTCGTTACCCGTGTTCGTACGCTGTTCATCCTCATGGATGCGGTGCAGGCCGGCCACAAGTGGGCGGTAGACCGCTCAATCACCAAGACCTACGTCAAGGATGTGACGGACGGCCTGGAAGCCTTCATGCGCGACCTGAAAGCCCAGGGCGCAATTATCAACTTCGAAGTTTTCCCGGACACCGAGCTGAACACGGCCAGCCAAATTGCCCAGGGCAAGGTTTATTGGCGCATCCGTTTCACCGACGTACCGCCGGCCGAAAACCCGAATTTCCTTTTCGAAGTCACCGATCAGTGGATGACCGAAGTTCTTGAAGCAGCCTAAGGGGCACCGTCAATGATTCCTCAAACTTTGTTTAACACCAACCTGTTTGTCGACGGCGTGAACTTCGCCGGCGACGTGCCTAGCCTGACGCTGCCAAAGCTGACTACCAAGACCGATGAATATCGCGCTGGCGGCATGGCCGGCGCCATTGAGATGGACCAAGGCCTGGAAAAAATGGAGGCGTCCTTTGTTACCAAAGGCGTGCGCCGTGAGTCGCTGAAGTACTTCGGCCTGGCCGATGGCAGCGCTTTTAACGCGACGTTCCGGGGCGCCTTCAAGGGGCAGAAAGGGGCTGTGACGGCCGTTGTCGCAACCTTGCGCGGTCGACTCAAAGAGGTCGACCTGGGCGACTGGAAAGCCGGTGATCCGGCCGAGATTAAATACGCCATCGCGGTCGCTTACTACAAGCTCGAAATCGACGGGCGCCTCATGTACGAAATCGACATGGTCGCCGGCGTGCAGGTGATCGACGGCAAAGACCAACTCCTCGAAGTGCGCAACGCGCTCGGCATGTAAGGGATAGACCCAGATGAATCAAGCAACTGCTAAGAAAGTACCGGCCTGGTTGTCGCTCAGCGCGCTCGCTGCGGTCGTTACGCTCACGCGGCCAAGCAATGCCAACGGCGTGCTGGTCGAGACATTTACCTTGCGTGCCCCGGCGGTGCGCGAAGTGCGGGCAGCCGATAAGGCGTCCAATGGCGACGAGGAACAGCGTGAGCTGATGCTGTTCGCTGGCTTGGCCGATGTGGGCGTTAAGGATCTTGAAGGCCTCAAACTTGCGGACTATCGCCGTGTTCAGGCCGCTTATTCGCACCTGGTACCTGATACTGACTACACGGCGGTGATGCCACCGTGGCTGTCTGTCACCACCGATCAGGCCTTGGTTACGCTTTCTTGCCCGAACGAAATCAACGGGGTGTTGGTTGATAAATTGGCTCTGCGCTCCCCGACAGTGGGCGATGTGCGCGCAGCTAATCGTGACGCGGCTGGTGATGACGAGCAGCGCGAGCTGGTGTTGTTTGCCGCGCTGTCCGGTGCGCCTGTCGCGGATCTGGAGGGCCTGAAGTTGGTGGATTTTAACCGTTTGCAGGCCGGCTATTTTCGTATGGACCAAGACGACGGGCTTTGATCCTGGCGTTATAAAAATGGCCGCGAAACGTCTGGCGGCGGAAACAGGATTTTCCGCTGCCGAGATTCAGTCAATGCCGTTTGCTGAGATGGTGTGGTGGCTCACGGATTGAGCTGCCGTCGATAAGGCTGCGCAAATGGGGGCCAAGACATGGCTAACAAACTCGCCCTCGGGCTAGTGATTGGCGGCGCCGTCAGTTCGACGGTCGGCGCTGCATTCAAGGACGTTACGGGGCGAATCAAGCGCCTTGAGGCGGAAGGCAAAAAGTCGCGCGTTCTGCAAAGTGCTATCGGTGACACGATTCGCCTGCGGGATGAGTGGAAGAAAGCCCACGACAGCGGCTCAGCAGGGGCTTCAAAGCTGCTGGGCCGGTTGAACTCCAACCTCGACAGTTTAAAAAAGCAGGGGATCGAGGTTGGCCGTTTGGAGAAGGCCTATCGGTCTATGGGGCAAGCGGCCAACAAAGCCGAGCTTAAAGCCAAGGGGCATCAGCAGCTCGATGCCGGTAAAGCTGGCATGAAAAGCGCTGTCGGCGCCGCTGTCGTGGGTGTCGGTGTGCTGGCCGTTCCGACGAAGGTCAGCGCGGACTTTGGCGCCATTGTTCGTGACATCGCGATCAAGGCCGGCATTGCCAACAAACCTCAAGAAAAGGAGATGTCGCGCAAGATTATTGACACCTCGCGCGGCACCGGCATGGCGCGCAATGACGTCGCCGACGTGGTTAACCAGTTGGTCGGCGCCGGCATGGAGTTGAGCAAGGCGCTGGAATATGCGCCGGTCGCGGCCAAGTTTGTCGTGGGCCAAGGGTCGAACGGTGTCGACACGGCGAAGATGATCAACGCCCTGGGGCAAAACGCCAAGATTACCGACCCCAAGGAGATGCAGCAGGCGCTGGAGGCAATTGCCTATCAAGGGCAAGCGGGCAGCTTTGAAGCGGCCGACATGGCTAAATGGTTTCCTGAATTGTTGGCGAACATGGGCAGCCTGGGCATCACTGGCATGGATGCGGTGACACAGTTGGGTGCCATGCTGCAAGTACAGATGAAGTCTGCCGGCGGCGCTGATGAGGCGGCCAACAACCTCAAAAACTGGATGGGCAAAATCGGCTCAGGCGAAACCGTCAAGGCGTATGGCAAGGCCGGTATCGACTACAAGGGCTCGATGCAAACCGGTTTGCAGAACGGTATGTCGACGCTGGAAACCAGCATGGCGTTGGCTCAGAAGTACATCCAAGCCACCGATCCTAAGCGCGCGGCGGCAATGGCCGAGGCAACGGCGAAAATCAGCAAGGAATCCGACCCAGAGAAAGCTAAGGCCATGATGGCCTCGCTGGAGGAGTCCTTGCGCACTGGCGACCTGTTCGCTGACATGCAGGTCAAGGCCGCGCTTTCTGCCTACATGCAGAACAAGGCGCTGTACAGCCAGCTCAAAAACGATTCGCGCGATGCTACCGGCATCCTCGACAAAAACCTCAGCGAGAGGCGTGAAGCGTCGTCGCAGAAGTGGGCCGAAATGGCCCAGTCGATGGATGACGCCATGCGTAGCGTGGGGGATGCTCTGCGCCCCGTCACGGACACCGTGGCCGAAACGCTGACCCGAGTAACCAAGGGCATTACCTCGCTGTCTGATAGCGCGCCAGGGGTGGTGACGGGTATTGCGGCAGTTGGCGGTGGGTTGATCGCGCTAAAAGGACTGCTTAGCTCGTTCAAAATCGCCAAAGGATTGCTCAATGTGGCGCGGGGCTCGTTGGGCGGCAAGTCCGGCGAAGTGCAAAAAGTCTTTGTGACCAATGCCGAGGATGGCAAGAGTGGCGGCGATGATGCTGAGCCCAAAGGCAAGGCCGGCAAAGCGCTGTCGTTGGTCGAGACCGGGCTCAAGGCGGTAGCGGCCTTTAAGGGCCAGCCTGCCGATGGCGACGACGAAGCGGATGGCGATAGCGACAAGAAGCCTGGAAAATTCGACCTTGTCGCGACTGGCCTTAAGGTGGTTTCGCTAGCTAAAGACGCTGTGTCTGGCGACGACGACGGCGGCGCAAGTGGTGACTCGAAGGCAGGTGAAGACGGCGTTAAGAAGGTTTTCGTCGTTAACGCGAGTGCAATGGGTGGGGGCTCTGGAGGGCCAGGCGAAGCACGCCGGCGCGGTCGGGGTTCAAGGCGTAATCCCTCACGTCGTCGGCCGCCAGTACCACGTCCGCCGGTACCGGGTCCACGTCCGCCAGTGCCAATCCCACGCCCGCCGATTCCACCGGTACCGGTGCCTAACGGTGCGATGGCCCGGCTGGGCGGGGTAGTGCAAGCGGTCGGTAAGATCGGCAAAGCCGCCAAGATGATCCCCGGGGGCTCGCTGATGGAGGCGGGCGCCATGGCCTTCGACACCTACGAAAACGCCAAAACTAAGGACGAGCAGGCCGAGGGTTATGGTGCGGCCGCTGGCAACCTCGCCGGCACTATGGCGGGCGCTGCGGCAGGGGCCGCTATTGGTTCAGTGGTGCCGATCATCGGTACCGCTATTGGCGGGCTGGTGGGCGCTTACTTCGGCAGCATGGGTGGTTCTGCCCTGGGCGGCGCTGCGGGTAAGTCGTGGTTTGGCGGGGATGACGAAAAGCCCGACCCGCCGGTAACGCCATTGCTGATGGCGCCCCGGCCGGGGCCAGCTATTCCAACTCTGGCCACCATGGGCAAGTCATATAGTGGCGCGAACGGTACGGGTGCGCTGCTGATGGCGCCGGCAACTCAGGTGCCCGCGCCGGGGGATGCAGCGCGCTCCCTGGCCGTGTCTGCGCCGGCCAAATCGGCGGCCGTGGCAATTCAGCCCAAAGAGCCTGAGAAGCCTGTCCCGGCGAATGTGGATCAAAAGTTTGAGTACTCGCTGAGCATGCCGGTAACGGTGCAAGGGGATGTGAAAGATCCACAACGCTTGGCGCAGGATCTCATGCCGCATATGCGGTTAATGATGGCGGATGCGGCGAAACAAAACGCTGCGAAGCTATACGACGAACCGCACCTGTAAGGAGGCGTCCATGGCTTACATGGAACAATTGCTGTCGGGCCTCAAGTACCTGGTCGAAGCTGGGGAGGCTGGGCGGCGCAGTGCTGACGGCATGCTGGGGCCGGTCAACAGCGCCATTTCGGAATTAACCGGCGCCGCGTCCGAGCTGGAAAATATCCCGTTCGTGGGGCCGAGTGTCGGCGCCAAGCTACAGCGGGTAATGCGTGGCGTGGATGCAGCACAGTCCAAGGTCGGCCAGGTAGTAGCCGTGTACGGCCGTGCAACGCGGGCGGCCGCCGAGGTGCAGGAGCGAATGGGTGCGCTGAAGGAACAGGCGGGCAAGGCTGCAACGGCGATCAACAAGATAGCCGGAAACGTCAGCCCGTCGCTGGCCAACATCGTGCCTACCAGTGCGTTTGCCACGGATGCCACCCCGGCGCCGGAAGCGGTAAAGCCGTTCCCGCATTTGCTGATCATCCAGCCGCGTGATCCCAAGGAGCAGCCCTATTACTTCAACCTAGACACCGCGGCCTTCGATGAGCTTAGCCGCTCGACCGAATTCCGTTGGGCCTCACAAGAGCGACTGTCGCGCCGCCCGGCACAGCAGGCCGTAGGCATGGGAGACGAAAAGTTAACGCTCAAAGGGACGATTTACCCGGGCTTCAAGGGCGGGCTTAAGCAACTCGACACGTTGCGCAGCATCGGGGCTAGGCTTCAGCCGTTGAGCCTGACCACGGGCTATGGCGATGTGATTGGCACCTGGTGCCTGAAAAGCATCAACGAGGAACAGGGCGCGCTATTGCACGGCGGGATTCCGCGTAAACAAGGGTTCAGTCTGGAGTTTGTGCGCTATGGCGACGACATGCAGAACGTCTGATGGGGACATGCTCGATGTCATTTGCCATAACGTTTATGGCCATCTGAACGGCAGCACCGAGGCGGTGCTGGACGCCAATCAGGGGCTGGCGGATGAGCCCCAGCCCTACCGAGCCGGTGTGGTGATCTACCTGCCGGATCTGCCCAGACCGACCGGGGAGGGCGTCAGCTTGTGGGATTGACCTCGGGCGCTACCGACGCCGTCGTAACAACCATTTGTTTTTGACCCGCCACGCGCGGGCTTTTTTTTGGAAAAATTCCATGACCCCTATGTTTAGAATCGTGGCTGATGGAGCCGATGTTACGGCCAAAATCAATGACCGGTTGTTGTTGCTTCGCACCTCTGACAAGCCCGGGATGGAGTCCGACGAGTTTGAGTTGCGCATTGATGACCGGGACGGCCAGGTGGTGCTGCCTCGGCGTGGCAGCTCTATCGAGATCTACCTGGGCTATGCCGAAACGTCCTTAGTGCGCTTGGGGCGTTACGCGGTGGATACGGTCGAAGTGTCGGGGCCGCCGGATACGATAGTGATTAAGGGCAAGGCCAGCGACATGCGCGGCAGTGGCAAGACCATCCGTAGCGGAAGCTGGGAGGATGTGCCGCTGTCGAAGATCGTGGCCGATATCGCGGCTCGCAATGGTTGGCAAGCGGTGTGCCCGGTGGCTACCAAAGTCGCCCGGGTGGACCAGCTCAACGAGTCCGATTTTAATTTCATCACGCGCCTGGCCAAGCAATACGACTGCACGGCCAAGGTGGCCGACGGCAAGCTGTTGGTGATGCCGCGTCAGGCTGGCCAGACAGCCAGCGGCAAGGCGTTCGGCGCGATTACTCTAACCCGTAGCGATCTCAGCCGATGGCAATTCAGCCTTGGGGATCGCAACTCGCACAAGGCCGTGGCGACCAAGCATCAGAATAAGAAGGACGGCAAGTTGGCAGTCGTCACCGTTGATAACGACGACGCACCGGATGGATTGCCGGCGGTGCATACCGACCGGCATATCTACCCGAACAAGACCGCCGCCGAGGCCGCCGCAAAAGCTCGGTTAGCGGCGTTCAATCGCTCGACCGCCGACGTGCGTTTCGAGATGCCTGGCCGGACAGATGTTTTTGCCGAACGCCTGATCGACGCCCAGGGCTTCAAGGTCGGCCTTGATGGTGAGTATTTGGCGGACTCGGTGGAGCAGGTGTTCACCCAATCCGGCTGGTCGACCACTGTTGAGTGCAATGCCGGCAAGAAAGGTAAATCCAAGGGCAAGAAAAAGAAGGCTAAGCCACCTCTCAAGGTCGTGAATGTGAACGCGCCTTAAAGCACCCCATCGCCGCTTTAGTGCGGTTTTTTATGTCTGGAGTTTTTATGTCCGTCACCGAACAACAGCTGCAACGCATCATGCCGAACGCCCGCCGCCAAGCGGGCGTTTTTGTATCTGCTCTGAACACAGCAATGACGAATCGACAGATCAATACGCCGAAGCGCCAAGCCGCGTTCCTGGCGCAGGTCGGTCACGAGTCAGGGCAACTGCTGTACGTCCGCGAGCTGGGCGGCGATCAGTACCTGAGCAAGTACGACACTGGAAAACTGGCCGCGAATCTGGGCAACACACCTGCAGCAGATGGGGATGGCCAACGCTATCTTGGTCGCGGGCTGATACAAATCACCGGCCACGATAACTACCTTCGCTGCAGCTTGGCACTGTTCGGCGATGAGCGATTGCTACGCACGCCGGAATTGCTCGAACTGCCTCAATGGGCGGCCGAGTCGGCAGCGTGGTTCTGGTCGGTGAACGGGTTGAATGCCCTCGCGGATCAGGAGCAGTTCAACACTATCACCCGCCGGATCAATGGTGGCCTCAACGGCCTGGAGGATCGGCTGCAGCTGTGGGCCAGGGCGAGGGCGGTGTTATGCGTCTCTTCGACCTGATCCCTGTGCAGTTCCGTATCGCTGCCGCCGGCGTGCTGTTGTTGATGGTGGTCGCCGGATCTGCGGCGTTGGCCTGGACTGTCCAGGACTGGCGTTATGGCCGTGTGCTGGAGCGCCAATCCCGGTTGCAAGCGGACACCCTCAACGAGTTATCCCAAGCCGCTGCCGCCCTGCAGCGCAAAGAGCAGGACAGGCGCTTTGCCCTGGAACAGCGCCTGCAGAACAAAGATGAAACCTACCATAAGGAATTGACCGATGAGCAAACGAAGCAGGCTCGTCTGCGTGATCGCCTGGCTACTGCTGATCTGCGGCTGTCAGTCGTACTCGCCGCCACCGACTCCATCAGCAGTTGTTCAGTGCCAACCGCCGCCACCGGCCGCGTGGTTCATGGCACCACAAGAGCCCGACTTGACCCAGCGCATGCTCAACGAATTATCGGAATCACCGATACCGGCGACCAAGGATTGATCGCCCTGCGGGCCTGTCAGGCCTACGCAAAAGAAGTCTCTACACCGAAGTAAAAGGAGCGGCCGGACAGAATGCGTCAACATCCTACCCGGCCACCTTCCCCGCAGAATGTCCCTGCAAGTCCAGCCAAGGCTCCTGCTTCGTGCACAAAGCGGAGCGAGCCTAGCACTGTTTATCCATACAGCAAAGGTCTTGCTTTTATATGTCCACACCCATCATCCCTTGGATGGGCGGCAAACGCCGCCTGGCCGACCGCCTCATCCCACTCTTCCCGCCGCACGATTGCTACGTTGAAGTCTTTGCCGGCGGCGCCGCGCTCTACTTCATGCGCCCCCAGGCGGCGCCGGTTGAGGTCCTCAACGACATCAATGGCGATCTGGTGACTCTGTACCGCGTCGTGCAAAACCACCTGGAAGAATTCGTGCGCCAGTTCAAATGGGCGCTCAGCTCCCGCCAGGTGTTCGAGTGGCAGAAGATGACCCGCCCTGAGACCCTCACCGACATCCAACGCGCCGCACGATTTTTCTACCTGCAGCACCATGCCTTTGCCGGCAAGGTGACGGGGCAGACGTTTGGTACCGCGACCACAGGCCCGGCTATCAACCTGCTGCGGATCGAGGAAAACCTCTCGGCCGCCTGGCAGCGACTGTCCGGTACTTATGTCGAAAATCTCCCTTGGCTTGACTGCGCTGAACGGTACGACCGTGCCCATACCTTCCACTACATGGATCCACCTTACTGGCAGACGGCCGGTTATGGCGTGGACTTTCCCTTCGAGAATTACGAGCGCATGGCTGACTTCATGCGGCGCTGCAAAGGGAAGGTCATGGTAAGCATCAACGATCACCCAGACATCCGGCGGGTGTTTGACGGCTTTAGCTTTGAGACGCTCGATATCCGCTATTGCAATACCAATCAGCGTCAGGGAAAGGCTGAGGTGAGTGGCGAGCTGGTGATTATGAACTGGGAGCCTTCTGCATTTGGAGGATTGTTCTAATCCACGCGCAGCGCGAGCTTACTGCCTCGCGCTCAATATGGTATAACACGCCTTAAATCTCACCATATAAATCTGCCATCAAACTCTACCCCTTCTGCGTTTTTAAGAATTTGAAAGTCATACATTCCGTACTTGTATTTTTTTGTGATTTTTAATACTAGACTTGCTTCCACTTGTAATAAGCGGTTAGCGGAATTAGGCTTTATTGCATAGTTACGAGAAGACTCCAATGCTACGCCGCTATAGGCGATCGCATCTAATTGTGGGTTTCGGCTAAAAACTAAGTTGGCTAAAATTCTAGAGTGCATATAGTTCGTATCCTTTGCATTTTTGTCCTTTAATAGAGAGGATAGGAATGCGTCAGTGAATACAAAGCTTTTACCGAATTCATGAGGCATATTACTCATGAATTCGTTTAATAGTTTTCCTACGGTTTCAGAAGTAAGGCCGCTACCCCACCTATTTATGTGGGTTATTTCTCCGATTGTGCCGCAGCAGAAAGCGTGGTCGGGTATCTGCTTGTAGGCGACAATATGTATGTAGTCGCCTTCTTCTGCGCTTATTTCATCTAGCGTAGAATACTGATTGATTGAGGTATATAAAATTGGGTCGTTGATTTCGTTAAGTCTTCCTGCTCGTGTAAGCTCTTTGGGTGGGCTTCCAAGCTCGGATATATTATAAAAACCATTTTCATCAATGCATTTTCTTGCTCGCCAGAACGCGCTGTCGTAGTTGAATTCATAGTTTAGGACTTGGTAGTGATCGAGTATAAGGCTAAGTTTTTCTCGTACAAACTCTGGGTTTGTACTTTTTAATATTGAAGATGATAGGTCGTCAAGGAATTCAAGGGGGAGTGTGCTGAAGTTCATTGAAGTGCCTTATTGATATGGTATGTATTACCGTTTATTAACCGGTTAATCGCAGGGATCTCCGCATTGAAGAGTCCTGCAAGCATAAGACATGTTTCTTTAAACATAAGGTTCACGTTTTCATCATCAGACATGATCCCGTCAAAGTATGTGCCATACGCGACAAAAATCATGTCAACTAGATCATTGCGAAGCCTGTCTGGTCTCATGTTGCGCATGCCGCCCTGCGCTGAGCGTGTAATGGCCATGACGTAGCAGGCCAATGAGACTCTGAAAATTAAAGTGTTTGGCAATTCTTGGAATGAGGGGCGTTTTCTGACGATAGGCGTATCTGTAAATATCTGGTCTGTGATTACAAGGAGTGTTTTGGCTAACCGGTCTACCATTGAGGACGTGTACATACGTTGCTCACGGAGGACTGCCCGTTCTTCTTTGGTGTACTCATTGCCTAGTATCGTAAATGCTTCGCGCATTTGCTCTGCGTCTATCAGCATTGTTTTCTCAAGGTGTTCAGTTGCCGACTTACCGAGATCAAGAAGTTGTCGGCGAAGATGTATGTTTCCTGACTCAGCTTCGCGAAGATTATGGGCAAATTTGGGGAATTCGCAGGTTTGTGTTTCATCTATAAGCCTACGTTGTAGCCCTTTCTGTCTTCCGCTCATGCCGCATATTTTTGCCGAACCTTTGAGAATTATAACTTGGTTTGGGAAATCAGAAACTACACTCATGGATTTGAAAATGCTATTAAGTGTATCGCCTTTATATGCCTCCATCGCAGAAAAGTCGGTAAGCACTGCACGGTTCTTTGGGTTCTTTAGAAACTCTCGTAACTTAGGGTGCTGCATTTGATTACTATCAATTACCAAGTTCACTTATTTTTACCAGCCTTGGTTTTCGGATTTTATTTTATCACTTCGGTCACTTGCTCGAATGCGGGTTTATAGATCAAGATTCGCTCGAAGGGCGTCGGACCAATACTTTCCCCTTTTGGCCAATTAATATCTTGATCTTGAGAGGGGTCCCAAAACTCAACAATGATAAGCAGCCAATAGGCATCACATAGCTGGTAGTTTTTGAGTTTTTCGATTTTCTGAGCTACCAGTGACTTTACTCGTTTGATCGATAACGTCGGGACATCAAAGCCCTGCTGAAGTCGCCAATTACTAGCTGGGTACTCTTTTCCATTGTGATATAAAAAACGTAGCTCTGGCATAGCTTCAAAAGCTTTGTAGCTTGAGTGCCCTTCGAATTCTGATGAAATTTCCTGAACAATGGCAGCTAGTATGTTAGCGGCCTTTTTTAGGCTTTTACGCTCAATTGGGAAATTGGGATCGAAATCAAAAGAGATTTCAAGTTTTCGGTTGCCGTTCGATAGGTAAAGCCGCTCGGCCAGTGCAATAACTTCGCGGCGGATTACGTTTTGCTTTTGCTCGCTTTTGATATCTTTGCCATCAAGTTTGTAAAGATGAGCTATTTCGATACCTAGTTTTCTGGCACCTTTTTTTACGAGTACATCAGGTTTGTCTGAATATTCGATTGCGCCATTAGGTACAGGGTAATGTTGAACGAACATCTCAAAGTAATATTGCTCAAGGATCTGCTGCTCAGTGAGTTCCATTGGGAATGCCTAACTGTTGAACGCTAGAGAGCAGTGTAGGCCAAATCGAAGGTAGCTAAGTTTCTAATCGTTTGATCAATTCAGGCCCATGATTTCGTACATTACCAATAGCCGGGTCAACTTTGAACCACTCGAACACCTCGGTTGCCTCGCCCTGCAGCATCACCATCTGTTCGGCGCGTTCCATGGGCGTGGCCGGGTCCAGCCATTCGCGAGCCAATTCCGGCGATAGCGTAACCGGCCGCCGGTCGTGGATGTCCACCATGCCGCCGGCGCTGTCGGCGGTGATAATCACGAATCCGTCATGCTCGCCCGGGCCTTCATTGCTGTCTGGTGGTTGGCCAATGGCTGCGCACAGCACGGGCGCGCCATCCCGCCGGCGGATTAGGTAGGGCTGCTTCTTCGGTCCGCCTTCGTCCACCCACTCAAACCAGTTGTCGATGGGCGTGATTGCCCGGTGCGGCCAGATTGCGCGGAAGAACGGGCCGTGGGCCACCTTCTCTACGCGGGCATTGATCGGCGCGGCACGATCTTTGGCCCAGTGCGGGCGCCATCCCCAGCGCACTAGGTCCGCGTGCAGCAAATCACCCTGCAGGTGGAGCAGGGCGACTTGGGTTGTCGGGGCGACGTTGTACCGCTCGAGCGGCAAGTCACCGGCGGAGTTCGCCAGGGCATTGGGCATGCTCAGCGCTGCAACGAAGTCGTGAATGCCGCTGTATTGGGAAATCCTTCCACACATAATCATCTCCGCTCGTCGGCCCCAATGAACAGCTGGGACCAGGTCAATCTCTACACTGTAGACACTGGCCCCGGGTATTCGTCATGACAATCAACATCGATCAGATCAACGCAATGGAGGCGTGGTTTTCCCTGCGCAACGATCCGGACTTCAACTCAGCCACACCGGAGGAGCTTTACGAGAGGCGCCTGGCGCTGGCTGACGACATGAAAGAGCGCGGCGTAATCGACATCGGTGAATGGCGGGAACTGACCGAAGAGGCCGTCGCCGCGTACTCAGATGAGTTGGGCTGACGCGCCCGCTTGTCAGATATCTCTTACATCAAATTGACCGCAATCCGTCCGCGTTATTAACTGTACATTCGTACAGTATCTGTAAAAGGCTGCGTCATGAGCTTCTCAATTTTAGGTCCTATTGCCGAGGGTGGCACGAAGCTGCCCTTTTGCTCTTTTCGGGTACCCGCCGGCTTCCCATCGCCGGCTGCCGATCACATCGAGCAGCACATCTCACTGGATGAGGTCTTAAATATCAGGGCTCCGCACGTCTATCTGATCGCCATTACTGGCGAAAGCATGCAGGGCGCGGGTATTTTTGAGGGTGACCTGGCGGTCGTGGACCGATCTATTGAGCCGGCCCACGGGCACGTAGTCGTGGCGCTGCTGAATAATGACCCTATCTGCAAGCGCCTGTGTAAGCGCGGGAAAGAGGTGATCCTTCTGTCGGAGAACCCGAGATACCCGGCGCGATACATTTTGGAGGGCGACGAACTGTCGATCTGGGGCGTGATCACCAGTACCGTACGCAGCCATGTCTGAGTCGCCACCCGTCTTTGCGCTGATCGACTGCAACAGCTTCTATGCAAGCTGCGAGCGTGTATTCCGGCCCGACTTGGCGAAGGTGCCCATCGTGGTGCTCAGCAACAACGACGGCTGTGTGATCGCCCGAAGCTACGACGCTAAGCCTTTCATCAAGATGGGCGAGCCGTATTTCCAGATCAAGCACAAGCTCAAGCAGCACGGCATTGTCCCGTTCTCCTCAAATTACGCCCTGTACGGGGACATGAGTGAGCGGGTCATGACAGTGATCGAGAGCCTGGTGCCCGCCGTCGAGATCTACAGCATTGATGAGGCCTTCGCCGACCTGACCGGTATTGCCGGCCTGGATGTCCTCGGGCGCCAGATCCGCGCACGTGTCTTTCAGTGCACCGGCATTCCGGTGGGCGTCGGAATCGCCCATACAAAGACCCTGGCCAAGCTGGCCAACCACACAGCAAAGCGCCTGCAGGCCCAGACCGGCGGCGTGGTGAATATCACCGATCCGGTAAAGCGTGACTGGGTATTGCGCAACACCGACGTTTCGGAGGTGTGGGGTGTCGGCCGGAAGATGAAACTTCACCTGGATACGATGGGCATCAGTACAGCGATGGATCTGGCCAGGGCAGACCCCTGGACGCTCCGCAAAAAATTCAGTGTGGTAATCGAGAAGACCGCCCGCGAACTGGCCGGCACCTCATGCCTGGAACTGGACGAGCCCGACCCACCCAAGCAGGAAATCTGCTGTAGCCGGATGTTCGGGATGCGCCTGACCGAGCTGGCGCCGATCAAGGAGGCGGTGGCCACCTACATGATGCGAGCCTCGGAAAAGCTCCGGGCGCAGAACTCGCTCTGCAAAAAGGTCCGCGTCTGCATCCGCACAGGCATGTTTAACCCCGAAGAAGCCAAGTATGCCAATGGGGTAGTGGTGGACATGCCGTACCCG
Source organism: Pseudomonas sp. ATCC PTA-122608 (assembly GCF_001952855.1). GTDB lineage: Bacteria > Pseudomonadota > Gammaproteobacteria > Pseudomonadales > Pseudomonadaceae > Aquipseudomonas. Next base: position 143,622 of record NZ_LPNO01000004.1, read on the forward strand.
ACCGACGACGTGCGGCTGCTGACCAAAGCTGCCGTCGATGCGCTCGACCACATCTACCGCCCAGGCTTCAAATACAGCAAGGCCGAGGTGATGTTGCTCAACCTGTGCCAGCCAGGCGAATACACGGACGATCTATTCGCGGTGTCTCAGCCAGCCGAGGCCACCAGAGTGATGACCGTGGTGGACCAGATCAATGACAGGTGGGGAAGGGGAACGCTGCGGTCGGCTAGTGTGCCGACGAACCCCGACTGGCGGATGCGCCGGGAAATGATGAGCCAGAGCTACACCACGAAGCTCGATCAGCTGTGGTCAGTTGCTTGCAAGTAGTGATGCGCTCAGCGCCAGATCAACATCACTCGGGCGACATAAGGACCGCCAGAGTCAGCTTGATGAACTCCTCGTTCTCATCGATGGTGTGCAGAGCGCCGCGCACGTTCTCGGCTACATCGGCGGCGCCACGCTGCTCGACCCAGTTCGATAGCTCCATGATGGAAGCCTCAAGGGCCAACTGGTTTTCGTACATCTTGGAGAGCAGGGAAGGGAGTAGGTCTGAATTGGGCATTGGCGTTCCTCTGGTGGAGTGAACAGCGTAGCAGTAGGCGAACTCTGCTTTACCTTCTAAGCTCCATGGCCATGCGACGGGCGGCTGTCAGGGCGGCTACGATGCGTGAACCACGTCTCAAAAATCAAACTAACATTTACTAACTTGAACGTTTTTACATTTAGGTTCCCTAAGCCACATCGCCGCGCCGAAAGGCCTCTATCCATTGGTTTTAAAGGGTCACGTGATGATCTCTACCTTAGAGTTACGCCATATAATTGAGAAGGCGTTCCTTCCCACCAGGTGCGTGTGCTCGATCAGGTATGACTCACTCAACATTCAGCTGATCGACCCCGTGACTCAGCAGGAATTGTTGACGGTCGCCGGGGTTGATCCAAAAACGTTGCGATCAAGCCGCGCGATCGCCAGGCTCATTGCGGAGATAAAAGAAGAGGTCAGGCTTCAAGGGGATGCCGCGCTGAAGGAAGTTGGCCAAGCCTGAAAAGCCGAGGTTAACGGCAGTCCGTTTTAGGGCATAATTATGGCAGTATCGGGGCCGCTGTGCGCCGCCTAACGACAAGGGCGAAGGTGGAAAGCATTGTTTTCATGGGCCTTAAGCGGCCTGTAGGTGCGTAGGTGGGGGTTCGAATCCCTATCTATATCGCTCGTTACGTCACTCCAGTTATCGCACGTCGCGACTTCCAGCCGGATGCCCGAAAGCGTCGTCGAATGCGAGCTCCGCAATCTGCCGTAACGGTTGGGAGCTGCCCTCCATTCGATGCACAAGTACAAACCACCTGTGGCCGCTGTGAGGTGCCTCATCAATGTTGACCCCACTCGGCCCACCTTTAACAAGCTTCAAGCAATGAGGCCAGTGAGGCTCATAGAAAGACTTTCCTTCGTTCTTCGGCTTGGCAAGGTAATTGGAGGAGCGCTCTTTGTAGTCCGCGTTGTACTGTGCGTTGAATAAGTGGCTTTGAACACGCCTTCGTACTCCTCCGCATTCGCCGCGGTAGATCGCACGAAGTGTCCCTCGCTGTAGACTGCAGATGTTTCCGTCTATGGCACGATCTGAAAGGATGACGTAGAAGCCCGCGCCCCTAAACACATGTTTAAGATCTGCAATGCTGACGAGGGAGACCAAGTCAATAGGGGGGGATTGGTCTGAAAACTGGTCGGGCACTAAATCGCTGCAGTAAACGTTTTTGAATGCGGCAGCAAATGTGGTTCTTATTTTCCTCTTAACTACAGCCATCGAATTCTGGAGTTCCGACTCCATCGCAGAAACGTCGTACATGGTGCTTGTAGATCCTTGTGCTGGTGAGGGCAGGCTTTGGCCTCTCTGTAGTGGTCGATAGTGTTGGGGCAAAAATGGGGCAAACCGTACGCCAATCTATGCCATCCAATGCCAGTTATGCATTTATGCAATCGTATGCTGGTGGGCGTTAGGGCCAGCCACCACGGGCTTTCCCCCCAATATCCCCTACATACCCCTACACAATCGGGGTTTGCTTTGTCAGAGGCGATTGGTTCGTAGCTTCGCCAAGCCCTGCTTGATGTGCCTAGCGTTTTCACCGATCACGAATAGAGCACCACGTATGTTATTACAAACAGACACCTTGTGGCGGTGGGGTAGGCTGGAGGCCTTGAAAAGAACGGAGCAGGTGAAGGGAGTCGAACTCTCGTTATCGGCTTGGGAAGGTGATAACGGAGATATGACTAGCGACGAATCAGGTGCGCGATTTTCGATACGAAATGATTGGCAACGAGACTGGAGAACTCTTGAGCTCGTTCGGGTGGAATGATGCTGTCTCTCGGAATGCCCATTGACTGACACGCATGCTCGAAAGCATTGCTTGCTTCTCGTTCTATCAGTCGAGATTGACTGCGCTTATAGATGAGGCCGAATCCTTCATTGAGGGCTGCAGCATAGGTTTCATCTGTCAGTGCTTGATTGGACCGGATTAGCTCTAGCTCATGGTCGGATAGATTGAGGTTCACCCCAAGTGCGAGTTCGGAAGCTCTAGCGGGATTAAAAGCGTAGGTGGTATGTAAAGCGGGCCCATCATATTGCTCACTCAGGATAATGACGATCCGCGACATTGAAAAATACTCAACATAGCCTAATAGTTTTCGCCTATCGGGTAGGCCGACAACGCTTACACAGTTAAAGGCATGAGTCGAAGGTCGATTGGCTACTAAGTCGCGCAAATAGAAATGAGCGTAGGGTGGCGTTACTGTAGCCCCCTTCAAGTACTGATTCGCCGTATCGCAAGACTTAGGACTCACTCCAGCAGCTGCTGCTAATGCAACCGCAGTTTTGACCATTGAGCGGCCGGCTAGCTCTCCGCCAAATTGAGCAGAAAAAGTCACTGGTGACTCAAGGGGGGTCTCTGTTGCTGTCATTCCGCTCAAAAACGAATCCACGTCCACCTTCGAGTTTTTCCTAGCTAACTGCTTGACCATTTTGTGAGCGGTTGGCTTATCTCTTGCCGATATCTTTATTTTCAGGCCTTTCTCGCCTGGCTCGGTTCGATAAGTGGAATTGGGGATTGTCATGGTGCCGTCTGGCAGCAGGAGATAACTTTTCCCGTCGATAGTCTGAATCTTGATACTCGGCGGAGCTCCTCGTTCTCGATCAACACCATGCATCATCGCAAGTTGGGAAAACTGCTGCCAAATCTCTGCGTCCCAGCTATCGCCCGAACTGCTATTGCAATCGATACAAATGAACGATCGAATCTTGCGTCGGCCACCGATAGAGTGAGGAATGATGTGCTCACGAGAATTGTTGGAACTGTCAATTTGCTTTTCGCAGAGGGCACAGTAGCTAGTGTTGTCCATGGCTTTTCTCGAATAGATATTCGCGCTTCTTTGAACAATATCACGAAGAGATAAGGGCAAGCCGGATCTCGGAGGCGTTTGAGAAAACGCAATGAAACGAGCGCGAGTTAGGGCAAAATTAGGGCGAATTCGAGGCCGCTTTAGCTCGATGCAAGCCGTGGGGCATCAAGAATATTGCTGGATTCAATGGCCCTGAGCGGTCCTTACGAACACGCGAAGGGGTTCAAATCCCTTTCCACGGGCCTGCGCAATAAAGTCTTGCGTGACGAGCTAGGGGGCTCGACCGCACGCGACCAGGCGTAGAGAATCAGTTCCGCAACTAAAATAGAATCGCCTGATTTCAAAGGGCTCCAGCGCTGTGTAAATATTGACGAAGCGGAATTGAATATCTCGTAAAACACTGATAAATAAATGAATATTTGTGGATTGCAAATCCGCCTACTCCGGCTCGATTCCGACCTCGGCCTCCACTCTTAGAAACCCCGTAGATTAACGTCTATGGGGTTTTTTATTGGGAGCGGGAAAGTGTGTGTCAGGACGAGCCTGGGCTCAGCGCTTTGTTTGGGCCTTCACAGCTCTTTCTTGATCGGGCTGAAGGATAAACGGGGCTGTTTTATTTGAGCGTTTAAATAGATCAGCCCCAATACTGCGTTAGTGCGGTTTCAAACAATCCAGCGCCTGATCCGCCAAGGTTCTGGCCATGTCGATCAGGTGCACGGTGGAACGCGCCATGTCGCGGTTTTCTCCAGGTGATCCCTGCACAGAACCCTCAGCCGTTGCGGCTGCACAGCGTAGCAATTCAGAGATTTGGGCGATTGCGTCTTCAAAGCTGACGTCTTGGTGAACAGTAAATATTGGGTGGGAGGCGGGATCGGGTCGGAGGTGGTGACTTAAGGCGCGATCAAAGGCTTCGCGGTCCCGGGTGGTACGAGGTGGGTCTGGAACGATTTTGTCCATGCATAAGCTCCTACTGAGGGGGAGCCATCCTGGTGTCGGTCTCACTCGACAAAAGGTGGCAGCTATGTGCAGGGTGAGAATACCGGACAGTAGGACTCCGGCCAGACCGAAGTCTGCCCGCACACAGCCGCCATAGAGCATGCTACAGACGGTAGTGGCGCTTGGCGCCTACTGGTTCCGGATTCTCACCCCCGATCGCTGATGTGCAGCGACGGAGCGAAGACTAGCCAGTGATTCCAGCGGGCACAAGGCCGAAAGATTCTCTAGGAAACGTCCCGCAAGTTAAAGCGATTTGCCTTGCTGGCCCTTAAAAAACCGAGAAGATTTTAAACAGTGGACGCGATTTTTATTGGGCTTGGAAAAGTGTCGGCACTGACTATTTACCGCTGGTAATGCGCGCCATAAACAGTCGCGTCAGGCTGGCAATCTGTTCAGTTTTCTCATCCAGTGCGAAATGCCCCGCATCCAGAACATGAACCTCTGCACCCGGCACATCATCCTTGTAACGCATGGCCCCTGGCAGAATGAACGACGGGTCGTATTTCCCCCACATGACCAGCATGGGCGGCTGATTGTCTTTCAACCATTGCTGCCATTTTGGGTAAGAGGCGACGTTGTTTTGGTAGTCCAGCAATAACGCCGACTGTATCGCCCGCTGGCCCGGGCGGGACAATGCGGCAAATTCGTCTTCCCAGGCATCAGGGTTGTAACGCTCGGGATGAGGGCTGGTGCCCAAGTGGCGCTGCTTCGTGCCTTCGTATCCGATGAACGCATCGACTTGCTCGGGGTGTTCGGAAGGAGCCTTCCAATACTTGGCAATGTTCGCCCACTTGGCTCCCAGGCCTTCGTTATAGGCGTTGGCATTTTGGATGATGATGCCGTGCAGTTTTTGCGGCGCATTGAGGATCATCCGGAAGCCTATCGGGCCGCCGTAGTCCTGCATGAACAGGGCGTACTCATCGATGCGCAATTGCGTGAGCAGCTTGCTCATGGTGTCGGCCAGATGGTCAAACGTGTAGGCGTAGGTCGCCACAGAGGGTGCGTCGCTTCTGCCGAACCCAGGGTAGTCGGGTGCGATCACGTGATACCGATCAGCAAGCAGCGGTATCAACGAGTCCCACATGCGCGACGAAGAAGGGTAGCCATGGAGCAGCACAAGGCTCGGCGCGCCTTTGGGGCCGGCCTCACGATAGAAAACCTTCACGCCTTCCACGCTGGTCCAGTGATAGCCAGTGGACGCGGTGGTATAGGGGATGGTGGGCACCGGTTCGGCAGCGTATGTCGGTTCGGTCATCGAGAGCGTCGTCATAAGTGCTCCTAGGGTGCAAAAGGTCGCGATGTTCATTGAGGCCTGGGCTCTGATTTGCGCATTTCCCGGCGAAATGCAGCTGGGATCAGAGTGGACGTATCCGAGAATGGGCACCATTGGCCCAATGACCATTTTTCATTAGAATCGGGCCAATCTTGATCAGGCCAGCCTCCGTGAAAAAAAGTGTGAGCGTTGCAGTCATCGCGTTTAACCGCATCAGCCCCTTTCACCTGTCCGTGCCCTGCCTGGTGTTTGGTAAAGATCGCAGAGTGGGGGATTCGCCTTGGTTCGATCTGGTGGTCTGTGCAGGCGAGGAGGGCGTGCTGGTTACCAACGCCGGTTTCGCCATCCATTGCGAGCATGGTCTGGATCAGGTGGCCGGGGCCGATATCGTGATTGTCCCAAGCTGGAGGGACGTCGCTGAAACGCCGCCGGCTGCACTTCTCGAAACGCTTCAGGCCGCTCATGCAAGAGGCGCACTGGTCGTCGGCCTGTGTCTGGGGGCGTTCGTACTCGCTCATGCAGGTCTGCTGAGCGACAAGCGGGCAACCACGCACTGGGCTTGGGCGGCGCATCTGGCGCGAGATTTCCCTCGCATCGAAGTAGACCCCAAAGTGCTCTATGTCGAGGTTGAGCAAATCCTGACCTCGGCGGGCGTGGCCGCGGGCCTCGATTGCTGCATCCATATCGTCAGGCGCATTTATGGGCGGGGAGTTGCCAACGCATTGGCGCGACAGCTGCTTGTTTCCCCACATCGCGACGGCGGCCAGGCTCAGTTCATCAGTCAGCCTGTTCCGCAAGGCGCAAGCGACCAGCGCCTCGGCCAGTTGCTGGATTGGCTTCGGGCAAACCTGGGCCAACCTTTGTCAATCGATCAAGTCGCGACGAGGCTGGCGATGAGTCGGCGTAGTTTCACCCGGCACTTCAAGCAACTCACCGGCTCGACGTTTGGGAAGTGGCTTACGAACGAGCGAATCAAGGCAGCCCAACTGCAGCTCGAAACAACCGACCATAGCATTGAGACGATCGCGGGCTCCTGCGGGTTTGGTACAAGCCTGTCGTTACGTCAGCACTTTTTCTCGATCGTGGGCGTGAGCCCAACAACGTACCGAAAGGCTTATCAACGATAGGCTTGGCAGAAAAATGGCCCGCAATCACGGGCCTTTCTCACAGGGCATTCCAACCTATTTGAACAAGCCGCCAATCGCGTTGATCGCATCCGCAGCCTTGTTCACGGTTTGCTGGTGTTGGGGGTTGGTGCTCACTTGCGCCTGAGCGTTGTAAGTGTTGTTGCTGCAACTTTTGTTGGTTTGTGTCAGTGCCGCCTGGAACGCGGTCGCGCGCAAGGTATCGCCCTTGGCATTGGCCGCGTTGATATTCGTCTGCAGGTCGCGGATCTGTTGCTGGCAGGAGGCGTTATTGGCGTTGACGGTGCTGTTGCTGTTGCTGTTGCTGGCGCTGGCGCCGCCCAGGGCAGATGACAGGGCGCCCGTGAGGGCTGACAGGTCGGCGGCTTGGGCGGTGAGGGTAAACAGGCTGAACAGGGCGGCGGCGGGTGCGAGTTTGGAAAGGCGCATGGCAAACCTCAATGTTTTATTGCCTGCGCAGTTCCGGAAGCCCGAGCAAGCGCAGAACAATATCCATATAGAGGTGAGCGCTCGGGTGAAGCGAAATATATTTGGTCAATTTTTGACCTTCAACAGCGGAGCTCCATAAGTGTGAGTTGTTTCACGTTGTTTCTTAGACGTTGATGGGTGTTACAGCGGTGTTTACTTGAAAGGATGCAAAATGAGGCAGCTACCTCACTTGGCGCAGTGCACACCCGATAGCCGCACCAGCAGCGTCAAAGCAACGATTGCCCAGCCAAAGTTGAGCGCAACAAACATCCATTCAGGTGGAGTTGCACTCAGGAAAATCATCGAGGTAATCGTTAAAAAAACCATCAAAAACCCAAGCGTAAGCCAGAACCAGCGATTCGCCTGGCGCGGACATCCCTCGATCTTCAACGGGTTGTCTTCAGGGAGCGTCATGTTCGTTCGGCCTCGGTAACGTGATGCTTCCTTGCCGGTGTTGAGCTCAAGAGGGCCATCCTGAGCAATGGGGCAGCGCGATGCAAGGGGCGCTCTTAGTTCCCATCAATCAGGCGCATCGCCAGTTCGGGGCTGAACGTGCCTGCCGCCGGGCCGCCGTGACAATCGGTTTTTGTTGAAGACGCCCCGTCCGAGTTGCCCGGAAGTTTGATCCATAGGGCAACCAACTGCGGTGAAAGCACTTGGGGTGTCATACCGATCCTGCGACCCGTGGGGTTGCACCAGTCACCAGGCGTTGCGCCGTTGCCGTTGCGGCTGGTGTCTACCGCGATGGCTTTTGTATAGGTGTACTCGCTTAACAGCCTGGCATTGATCGCGTCACCGTAACTGCGCACCTGGGCGAGGGTGTAGAAGTTGGCGATATTCAGGGCAAACCCGCGGGCCTCTTTCACACCGGCTGCATTCAACGCCTCAGCCATGGCGCCTGGGGATTTCCAGCCTGGATTGCCGGCGTCCAGATATACATCCGTATGGGGCGAGCGCTGCTTGAGCCCCGAGACGGCGTAATTGATCAGCTGCAGCCGCTCGGAGCGCTTGTCCTTGTCCAGGCACTGCATATCGGCCAGCGCATCCGGTTCCAGAATGACCACCGCAGATTTGTCTCCAATACCGTTGATCAGTTGGTCTACCCAGGCCCGGTATGCTGTTGCATTCGGCGCACCGCCTGCAGACGCGCCGCCGCTGCAGTCGCGATGGGGCAAGTTGTAGGCCACCAGGATCGGCGTTTTATCCGCGCCGGCAGCGGCCGATACGTAACGATTGACTCGATCCGGGAGCGTGCCCGCAGCCTGGCTGGTGCGGGTCAGCCACAGGGCACTGGGCACCTCGGCAATGGTTGAGCGGATCCTTGCGGTGGCAGGCGTATCGGGGTGCTGCTGGACCCACTGTGCGGCGGTTGACTGCGGGTTGACGTAGAACCCATCGCTCGCCTGGGCAGCAGGCAACATCGACAGGCCGATAAAGCCGGCGGCAAGGGTGGCGATCTTTAGCACGCTCTACACCAGTAAGAGGGGCGGGTGGCCAAGGTAAGTCGGCTCGCCGCCGACGTCACGTGAAGCTGTATGAAGCTTGCCGGGTAGCCGCGTAGGCCGTAGCCATGGCATGCTCCCGCGCTCAGCATCCAGTCAAGGAAGAACGATGTCGATTTATGCAATCACCGTCCCCTGCTTTGCGCAGATGTTGCGGTCGCTCCAGGGGCTTTTGTCCAAAGGCGAAGCGCACGCCAGCGAGTTGGCCTATGACTCGCAAAACCTGCTGGACGCGCGGCTGGCGCCGGACATGCACACCCTCGCAACGCAGATCCGGTTTGCGTGCACCCAGGCCCAGGAATCGGTCCAGCGTCTCACCCATCAACCGCTGCCGGTCCTGAGCACACCCGCGACCCTCAGCGAGGCGCGTGGGTTGATCGAGCAAACTCTGCAAGCCCTCGCCTCGGCAGATCGCGAACTCATCGACAGCAGCGAGCGTACTATCTCGATAGCGCTTCCCGACGGCACTGTTTTCGACATGACTGCCCACGAATACGCGGTCAATTGGGCCATTCCCCAGTTCTATTTCCACCTGATGACCGCCTACAACATCCTTCGCCATAACGGTGTGCCGCTCGGCAAGGCCGATTACGTGCCGCATATGTTCGCCTTCGTGCGCGCGCAATAAGCAGCCACCCGAATGAATGGACCCCGGTTCTGCACATAAGCGTATGGTGGGTGTTAAACGCGCTTATTGAGGTACCCACCATGGACGATCGGCTCGGCACCCGCCTGAAAGAAGAACGCAAGGTCCTGGGGCTCTCCCAACAGGAGTTCGGCGCGATTGGCGGTGTCGCTGCGAATGCCCAGGTGCATTACGAGAGCGGTGCTCGACTACCCAAGTCCGATTACCTGATAGCCATCCGGCGCAAAGGCGTGGACATACTTTATGTGCTGACGGGGGAGCGGGCGGTTATCAATCTGGACACGCTCAGCGACAAGGAAACGTTGATCATCAACCACTACCGCACGCTGGACGGGATGGATCAGGATGCGATTGCGCAGATCACTTCCTCGTTGTCTGACAGCTAGCAACGAGGAAGTCCCGGATTTGCTTTGCGCCAGGCTAGAAGCTGTCGGTCGTCCTGAAGTTGCCGCCGCCTGTACTGCCTGACGACGAAAAGCTGACCGTGTTGTTATTGCTGTTGCTGTCGACGGTGATGACGCCGTAGCTGATAGGGCTGATCGATGCGCTGACATAGCCCCGCGTCGCGCCGGCGGCTACTTGGCTGCGGCGCACGATTTTAAGGCCCCGGCTAAGCACATCCACCACTTGCCCAAGTGTCACGTCCTGCGTCATGTAGCCGGCTACCAGCCGCTCGAAGTCTGTCGACAGGTCAAAGTAAACATCGCGACCGGTAAAGTCATCGGTGCGAACTCTACGCTCCAGGTCTTTGGCGCGCTGGTAGTCGCTCTTGTACAGCTTGATTGCATCCTCGGCCTCCGCCAACTTCTGTAACACCATTACCAAGCGCAGATGCGAAGTTTGCAGTCGCTCCACGATCAGGTCGTCAGCCGCGTCCGGAGTCTGGCTGGCGAGGTCAATCAATTCGCCGATGCTGCGGGTTTTCAATTGGTCAGTGAGCAACTGCCGAGCACGCTGGTACTGCGGGTCTTCGTTGCGCAAGTAGCTACCGAGTTTTTCCTGGATAGCATTAGCCTGGCGCTTGGCGTTGTCGATCACCTGTTGCAGGGCGTCGAGCTCGGGTTGTATTGAGGCCTGCCCGAGTTGGTCTCGTGCCTGAGTCAGTTGCGCATCGACACTTGTGCTCAGGTTGCTGATCAGATCGCTGCGTTCGGCCTGCAAGGCTTCGTTTCGCTCATCAAGGGCGATCAGGCTAAGCTCGTTTTTGCGGTTGGCGAGGTAATTCACCTTGGTGGCCAGCCAGTTGTCCATCCAGCGGTTCAGTCGATTTCGCCGGTATTGGTCGGTGCCGAAAGCGTGCCCGCGCAGGTAGACGTAGACCAGGTTCGTATCATAGCCGCGGCGTTTCAGCGCGCACTCCTGGCGCAGTTCCTCATAACCGCTGATGTGTTCGCGGTGGGCGGCTTGGGCCAGGTCCAGTTGCTCGACCTGTCGCGCATAGTCCGCGTTCAGCTCCAGAGATAGCCGGGCTTGTTGGTCAAGAGAGTCGGCTCGTGCTTGCAGCTTTTCCTTGTCTGCCAGCGCACGGGCCACGTCGTGCTCTGCCTCACGCAGCTCCCGGTGGAGCAAGTCCTGAGACTGTTGGCGCATTTTCAGGGCGGAGGCGACTTGCTCGTTCTGCGTGTCGCCCAGTTGCAGGTGCAGGGCGGCGATGTGGCCCAGGCGCAGGGTCAGATCCTGCTCCAGCGCCAGTTGCTCGCCGAGCAGTTCAGACAGTTGTCGCTCGGCCGTGCGAATCATCAGCTCGGCGTTGCGGGAGTTACGTTCGGTGATACCGATCAGGGTGTCAGGCGTCATGTCTTCACCACTCCAATATCGTTTCGAGCGGGTCGGTGGTCCGTTGGCTCAAATAGGTGACTTCCATCCTGCCGGCCGGCTTGCGGCCGATCACGCGGTGGGTCAGGTGGCCGTCGTCGAGTTTGTCGGCCTTGACCTTCAGGTATTCGGCCTGCGGCACCCGCACAGCGAACTGGCTGGCCCAGGCGCCGGTGCCGGTCTCAGTGCTGACGGTGGGCAGCAGCACCGGCCTGTCCGACAGGTCGACGGCTTCGACAACCAAATACCAGCTCTTGCCCTGGGTCGAACCAGGATTGGAATTACACAGCGCCTTGTCGTAGCAGCGCTCGACACCAGACGGTGTGCCGGGCCGGTCGACAACCCGGATGGATACCTCCTTGGGGATCAGTTCGGTGTTGGCACGCAGTGCCCTGAGTTGGCCGCCGGCTTTTTCGATCTCGAATTTCCCGATGAGGTCTTTGATCATGACCAATTCGGCCTGCATGCCAAGCGTCGCTTTGCTGTCGGAGGCGGGCAGGTGAATATCGGCGACCTTGCGGGTCAACTCGTTGAGCTGGTCGGTCATCGGCTGGACCGCCTTGACCTTGGCCAAAAACGCTTCCAGCACGCCAATCTGTTCGTTGGCGTAATCGACCCCCGAGGTATCGACCATGGCCAGGGCATGTTCGGCCTTGGTGCTCAGGCGGGGCAGGGCACTGAACAGATCGCTGCCCTCAAGATAGGCCGGATCCTGTTGCACGGCGCTCAGGCGAGCCTTCAGGTTGGCGATGTCTGACTGTTTCTGTGCCACGTTCGTCTCAACGGCGATGGCCGCTCGTTGAGCCTCTTGGATTTCGTGCCTGGCGACCATCACACGGCTGCAGTGCACCACCAGCAAGGTGACCGCGATGAGCTGAATGACAAGTATCCCGCGATGGCGCTTGAGCAGTACCTTGCTCCAGAAACGGTCAAGCGCACTCAGTTCCGGGGCCTCGAACACCAGGCGTTTGGAAAAGAATTCGCGCACGCCTTGGTCGATCTGCGCTTCGCTAAACTTGATGCCGTTGTTCTGGTAATACTCACGGATGCGCGCCGCCACTTCGGCACGGCGTTGGGGCAGGCTCAGGTCCTTTTCCACGGCCATCTGCTGGTGGCGCAGTTGATCCACCAGCGCCATCGCGCCCAGTTGCTCGGAGAGGAGAATGTCGCTCATCAAGCGGCCTTGGTCAGCAATGCGGCGAACTTGCGTTTGGCCTCTTCGACGGCTTCGGCGATGTCACGGGACGCGTTGCTGGATTCAGCGCGGTAGGTTTCCGTGAGGCCGTGCATGTCCGTCTGGAAACTCAGGGTGGCATCGGCCAGGGCGCGCACCGAGTCGACCTTGATCGTGGTGCCGTAGCTGGCCTGGACCGCCGCTTCCAGTTGCGTGTTGCCGGTGCTGCCCAGGGCTTCAAGGCCCTTGCTGATGCCGTCGGTGGTGGCATTCAGCGTGTTGGTGGCTTCGGCCAGGCCGCTGTTGCTGGTGAACGACACGGCGAGGCCGGTTAACACCACTTCGTTGGTGGAGAAAAACGAGACCATGCGCTGGTACTGGCGCTCCTTGATCACATGCACCTGGTTGATCCGGGCGAAGACCATTTCGGCCGTGTTGTAGCCGACCTTGAGGTCATCGGCGATGTCCTTGACGATCTGATAGCGCTTGTCTTCGTCCTGCAGGGCGCGTACAGCTTCGTCGCGGCGCAGCTCCAGGGCCGCGCGCTCGGCCGGCGCCAGGGTTTCGGCAGCCGTGACTTGGGCGTTGGCCTCGTTCAAGGCCTGGGTCCGCTGCTCCAGCACCTGGCCGGCCGTGGCGAGCACTTGCTGGGCATCGACCTCGGCGGCTTTCATGGCCATGCGGAAGTCCAGGTAGGCCTCCAGGATCACGGTTTCCCGGGCGATCTGGTCATTGGCCGACTTGCACACCTGCAGGTATTTTTCACGGATCTCGCTGAAGCGGCTGGGGATCGAGCCACGACGCAGGTTCATCCAGCTCAGCTTGAGTTTCTCCAGCGTATCCAGACGTCCGTCATCCATCCAGCCGGCCATGGCGGCCGCGTCTTCGCGGATCGAGGTGAAGCTTTGGGTGATGTCCATGAAGCGTGTGGAGATATCCATGCCGGCGATCTGTTCGCGAACCACGCTGTTGAAGGTGGTCGACTGTTGCAGCACGGCAGCGATAGCGGTGACTTTGGCGGTGTCGTACTGGGCCACGCGGTCCAGCAATACCAGGACCGGTGCATCTGGAACCGGCTGCAGAAGATTGATGCCCAGGGTCCGCAGGCCAGTCAGCGCGCGGTCGAGGTAGTTGCTCATCGAGTGTCCTTTCAGGATGTGTTCAGCACAGGGTGCAGACAGGTGCACAAGTATACCGATCAATGAAGGCAAACCAATGGCAGTTTGGTGGGAAGGCGCTTGTTGGCAGGCCTGACGAAGTGTATGCCTGTATCTGCCTGTAGCTGTACGGGGCGCAGGCTGGCGCAACGTTCTACTGTCACGGCCACAGTACTCGTTCGGATGTCGCGCCATGCTTATGTCTTCAAGCCTGTTGTCAGCCTTTGCGCTGTTCGCCTTTGTCTCCTCGATCACCCCTGGCCCGAATAACACCATGTTGCTGGCGTCCGGGGTGAACTTCGGTTTTGTCCGCTCGATTCCCCATGCATTGGGCATCAGCATTGGCTTCATGTTGTTGGTGATCGCCGTGGGCTTGGGCCTGGGGGAAGTGTTCAAGGCGTTGCCGTGGGCTTACACCGTATTGCGCTATGTGGGGGCGGCGTATTTGCTGTACCTGGCGTGGAAGATTGCAACCTCCAGCGCGATGTCTGATGACACTGATGACAAGCGCAAACCCATGACCTTTCTCGGCGCTGCGGCGTTTCAGTGGGTCAACCCCAAGGCCTGGGTCATGGCGTTGGGCGCGATCACCACCTACACGCCTGCCGACGGTTATGTCACCAACGTGCTGTTGATTGCTGCGGTGTTTGCCCTGGTGAACCTGCCCAGCGTTTGTGTGTGGGCCGGCTGCGGTAGCGGCTTGCGCAATGTGTTGCGCGAGCCGCGCTGGTTGCGGCTGTTCAACTGGTCGATGGCGGGATTGTTGGTGCTGTCTTTGTATCCGATGTTTTTTGCCGGCTGACACTACCTCTGAACGCAGGCGGTGGGGTGTGGATCCTAGACCGGTGAGATGGTGGCAAGCAGACCAATCGCGATGGTCAGCGCAAGAAAACCGAACAGGAAAAATGCCATCTTAGCCATAAGGCCTCCGAAATGAACGGGCCGGCAGGACGGTTCCTGCCGGGCTCCACGGGCGTGTCGGGAGTGGGTGTATTGTCAGGGCAGGACGGGTTTCGATACAGGGTCAGATGCACAAGAAAAAAGCGTATCAGATGCTCCCTAACGTCGCAGGTGCCGGAGAACAGGGGGATGCTGGTTTTCGGGGATCAGGCAATAAATAGCGGGTCAGTTCGGTCAAGGAACTAACCTTTTGTGCGGAGTATCGTATTCACCATCCCACACAGGAGGTTTTTCATGAGCATTGGGGCGAGGTTAAAGGCAGAACGTGCCAGGCTTGGCTATTCTCAAGCGGCGCTGGGCAAGGTCGGAGGCGTTGAGACCAATGCTCAGGGGCGTTATGAAAACGGTGTGCGTTTTCCACGGGCAGATTACCTGGCGGCCATTGCCAAGGTCGGTGTCGACGTGTTGTTTGTCATCACCGGCAACCGGGCGGAAAATGGCAACGCCGATTCAGCCAAAGCGGCCGAAGCACTGGACAGCGCCACGGAGTGCCTGGAGAAGGCAAAAGAGTTGATTCACTGAAGCGGTTTGCATCGGGGCGAGTAGGCAAATGGGCAAAACGTTGGCTGCGCTGTCGTTTTTGATGACCCTGGTTTGGGTTTCAGTGGTCATTGCGGTAATGACTTATTTTTCCTGATGCACCTGGGGACGCGTGCGGTGGGGGCCGAAGCGGCCTGCGCTGCTATTGCCCACCACCGCGGCCGAAATCTGTAGATCACTGATCTGGCGAGCTTTTTTGTTTGCCGGGGTGCAGCTTGTTTGTTTGAAAAAGCCCGCGCTCGACCTTGCATCGAGGGGGCTGGATCTATATATTCCCTAGCCTGCTGCAACGCTCAAGGGCTGTTCAAGCTGCTTGGCTCGCTGTATAGCGCTACCGCCCGAATGGCGAAACTGGTAGACGCATGGGACTTAAAATCCCCCGCTCGTAAGGGCGTGCCGGTTCGATTCCGGCTTCGGGCACCACAATATTCAAGGACTTGCGTGATTTATCAGGCAGGTCCTTTTTTGTTTCCGCTCCGCAATTTCAACTGTTGCTCCGCAACTCACTTAGTTGGCGGATGCCCAGTCAGGCTTTTTACTGAGTGTTTTTAGTCTGGTTCGTACACGATGGATCTTAGGTAAACTCAAGGATGTAGTAGATGCGTAATACCTGGTTGCTGCTCTTTGTTTCGTCCATCGCCCTTGCTGGTTGTGGCGGGATCCCCTCTGTTCCCTATGTCGATCCACCTCAGGCCGACAATACGGCCCGAGTTCGTGTGATCACCAATTCCAATGTGTTTGGCGACAGTGTCACTGGCAGCTGTGCCCCGGATACTCGCCACAAAATGGCTGTAGCTGGTCGCTTCTCAGAGGATGGACAGCCGAGCATTAACTACCCTCAGTACCCACTTAAGCCGGCCGATCTTGGAATGCCGGGAAGGGTTTCACCCAAGCTTCAGCAGTACATCGGAGCCGTTCGGATGGCCGAAGGCTTGTACACCGAGATTGTGGCTGAGTACCGCGTTAAAACAGATGCACCCTTTCAGGTTGCGACATTAGGTGCGTCGGCCGGCAGCTACGGCAGCACTTACGCTGTGTGCCCAGGCCAGGCGAAAGTATTCAAACTGGAGCCCGGAAAAGACTACGAGGTTCTGGTGGGCCTCGGCAGCGCGCCCAACGCGGATGGAAATGCGGTGATTATGTGCGTGTTTGGCGTAGTCGAGCTTATGTCTATTCCTAATCTACCGATTGCATGGCCGAAAAAACTCACGGGCACGGAGTCGCCCCAGAAGCTTTGCAAGGGCTAAGTAGCACAGCTCATATTTTTTACTTGGTTGCCATATCTAAGCCCAGCGCGATTGCTGGGCTTTTTCGTTTTTGGCTATCCATCTCGGCAAGAGCGAGCGGGCATTGAAGATCTTGGCGCTATTGCTTGGAAGCACGCTCTCAAGAGCCTGAGGCAATCCGAATCTTTGTCTGCTCAGGTGTTTCATGCTCAACCACCTGAACCGTGTCCGATAGCTGAATGAGGGGATAGTGCTCCCGCATCCCCTCGAGCATCACCCTTGGTGGCCATTCGTCCTGCATACCGCAGAAAGCAGCGGCTTCGTTTAAAGGCATGTACGTGCAACGAGTAACCCACACGACGGTTGTCTTGCTCGGGTCGTCCTCACATTCGTAGCGCAAATAGCCTGGCTCTATATGCAGTTCGCCCATGCGGATCGTTGACCTCTTGCTGCCTTTGAGCAACTCAGGGAAAAGTCGAGGCACAATCCGCAACGTTTGCATGCACGAATCCTTAGAAAACACACATAAAAGGGAGTAATTGCCAGAGTCTTCCATGAGCCCTTTCTTTGATGCTTCCATTGCGATCTGAGCGCGTCACCGTAGCAGAGTAGGGCGCTCGCCAGAAATAAGAAGCCCGGCGCTGGGCCGGGCTTCGATGTAATAGCGTCAGAAACTAACGATGCTTGTTCTTGTGTTTATGCTTGTTTTTGCCATTGTGCTTCTTGCCATCAGATCGATGATTGCTCTCATCGTCCGCCAGGTTGTTTCCTAGCGCGCCACCCGCGGCGCCGCCGAGACCTGCACCGATCGTCGAGCCCGTGGCGCCGCCGAGGCGATTACCAATGAGTGACCCGCCAGCCGATCCGACACCGCCACCTATCGCGGCTTCCGCTCTGTTGCCTCTTTGAGCGCCGACAGCACTGCCGGCAGCACCACCTACGCCTGCGCCTACTGCCGCGCCCGTCGAGCCGCCGAGCTGTTGACCTACGATATTGCCAAGTGCACCACCAACGCCGCCTCCAAGAGCGGCTGTGCCATCTCCGGCTGCCATCGCGCCTTGCGAAATGAGGACACCCAGAACTAGGGCGGGTAGTGTCATTTTCATTTTTTGAACCTCTATGGGTTGTCAGCAGGCGCTCACGGTTTAAAGCACGCCTGGCATTAGGACTAGAGTGAAAGTTTGAAGTTCTCTAAGGGCAGTGCCCGCAGGCGAATGGTTGTAACAAGATATGCCGTGTTGGGTCTGGCTGCAGATGGCAGGTACAGGACTGACAATGACGGGAAGCTGGCAAGCATCATAGGGATCGTTACGCTAGGGTGCAGATTCAGCGGTGATTCTGCCGATATGACGCTTATGTCGGCCGGCCTAGCATGAGGAGATCCTATGTCCACTTCCAAGCTCACTTCACGGGTTTTCAGCACGCCCCGTCACACGACGCATTATGTAGAGCAGGGGCCTGCCGACGGCCCATTGATGATGTTCCTGCACGGTTGGCCTGAGCTCAGTTTGATCTGGCGTGCGCAGCTGGAAGCGTTCGCAGCTAAAGGCTGGTACTGCGTCGCACCCGACATGCGCGGTTATGGTGGCTCCTCTGCGCCTGCCGCGCTCGATGCGTACACGATTGAAAACATCGTGGCAGACATGGCAGAACTTCATGACCACCTCGGCGGAATGCCCGCAATCTGGGTAGGCCACGATTGGGGCAGCGTTGTGGCGGGTGAATTGGTCGCTCATGAACCTCAGCGCAGCCGCGGCGTGGTGCTGATTTCGGTCCCGTATTTCCCTTTCACGAACGCGTTGCCGACGCTGGTCCCGCTGGTTGACCGAGGGATTTATCCGGCGGACCAGTATCCAGACGGTCAATGGGACTATTACCGCTACTACAACACGCACTTTGCGTCCGCCGTCGCTGATCTTGATGCGGACAAAGCCGCGTCGCTGGCGTCGATTTATCGGCGAGGCGATCCCGCGAGCATCGGCAAGGTTGCATCCAATGCCGAAGTAACCAGGAAAGGCGGGCGGTTTGGCGAAGCGCACCGGGCTCCACCCTCCCAACCAGACCCCGCGCTCTGGCCCGAGGCGGACTTTGCTGCACTGGTGCGGACGTTCGAAGAGCGGGGCTTCCGCGCACCCTGCGCGTGGTACCTGAACGACGATGCCAATATCGAGTACGCCCACCGAGCGCCCGATGGTGGACGCCTGTCATTGCCCGTACTGTTTGTGAACGGCGATTACGACCAGATGAATACCATCAAGGGCAATCAACTGGGCGATCCAATGCGTGCGGCCTGCGCAGATCTCAGCGTTACGAGCGTGTCTGGCGGGCACTGGCTGCCGGTGGAGTGCAAGACAGAACTCGTAGAGGCCATCAGTGCCTGGCTACAAAGTCGGGAGCTCCGTAGTTGATCTTTCTTTAGCGTCTTTGAGATCGCTATACCCCTGCTAATGTTGCCCGGGTTGTTCGCAATGGCTAACGGAACGTATGATCGGAACGAGCGCCCTTATTTGGGCGCTGAGTCTCACACCCGTTGAAGGACATGAGCATGGAAAAGCACTTCGGTAATTCAGGCCTGTTCAAGGCTGCTTCGTATCACTGCAACACGCTCCTGAGCAGCGGCATCGCTCGCTGGGAGCTGAAAAATATTGCGTTGAATACGAAGGAGTTTTTGATATGTCCAAAGAACTACTCGGAGTTTCTGCTCTAGGGCTGATGGTGCTCGGTGAGTTTTGTGCAATCTACAGTGAGGTGGTAACCGCCAAGCTTGCCCAAACAGGTAATGGTTCATGGGAAGCGTTCGTCCTTCCCGTTGTGGTTATGTGTTTTGCCGGGCTTTGCCTGCTGGGTGCGTATTGGCTGGGGTACCTGGCTGTCGGTGATATCTGGATCGTCACCGTGGTCTCAGTCACCTCTTTGTTGCTGCTTGAGCCCGTGGTGGTCTGGTCTCTGTTTCATGAAGCACCAGGACGTGGCGCACTTATCGGGTTCGTCCTCGGCGCCTTGGGTATGCTTTCCACTGTATTGCTTTAACTCAGCCCTCTGGCCCGGTGATCAAACGCCGGGCCAGTTCACCGCCGCTGGATTTGATTTGATCATGAACAGGGAAGGACATTGCCGGTGATCAACTCAGCCTTGCGGGTATGGTGTGCAGTCAGTGTGCTGTGCATCGCCTCGTTTACCATGGTGACTTCCGAGTTCGCCCCCATTGGTTTGCTGTCGCAACTATCTGCCGACCTGAATCAAGCCCCGTCCACCGTCGGGCTGACCGTAACCCTATACGCGTGGATCGGGGCGGCCAGCGGCTTGTTATCCAACTGGTTGAACCGCCGGGTTCCCCGCAAGGCGCTGCTGATTGCGTTGATGTTGATACTGGCCTTATCAAACGGCCTGGCAGCGTTGTCCCCTGAATTTTCCTCTCTGCTCGGTGCCCGCGCCGTCGGCGCATTGGCCCATGGCGTGTTCTGGGCCATCGTGGCAGCCACCGCCGCGCATATTGTGCCGTCGCACCGCGTGGGACTGGCCACCTCGATTGTGCTGGGCGGCATCACGATCGCCACGGTCATGGGCGTACCGCTGATTAATCTGGTAGGCCAATACGATGGTTGGCGCACGGCCTTTATGTGCCTGGCCGTGATGTGTGTCGCCTGCGCCGGTGCGATCGCCCTGGTGCTGCCTTCAATGCATATTCCCTCGCTGGCCAAAGGTCTGGGGTTTGCGGTGGTGCTGCGGCGCAAGGACCTCTTGATCACCTACGTCATCACCGGCCTGACCGCCGCCGCGCATTTTGGCGCCTACACCTTTGTCGAACCGTTTATAGGCCAGGTACCCGGCATTACTTCGTATTGGATTGCTGTATTGCTGTTTGCTTTCGGCGCCGCAGGTTTTCTGGGCAACCTGCTGAGTGCGCTGTTTATTGATCGCTACTTGAAGGCGTTCATTTTGCTGGCGCTGGTTGCGATGGCATTGGCATTGGTGACCTTGGGCATCTACGGTCCGCTACTGGGACTCGCGCCCGTGGTGACGTTACTGGTGATCTGGGGCGTGGCCATTTCCGCTTTGTTTACCGGCCTGCAGACGTGGGTCTTGAGGATCGCCGGAGATCACATGGTACCGGCGACCGCCCTCCATACCGCCGTGCTCAACAGTGCAATCGGGCTGGGTGTGATTGTCGGAGGGAGCGTGCTGGACGTGGCCGGGTTCAAGGGGGCGATGCTGTCGGCCAGCGTGGTGATTGTTCCGGCTATTGTCCTGATGATTACCGTGGGGTTGCGTGCCCGCGCAGAGCCGGTTTTTTCGTGAGCGCCGCTGATCCCCAGTCGGGATCAGCGGCGGTCGGGGCTACTTGTAGTGCTGTTCAAACATGGCAACCTGCTCCGGTTTGATCAACTGAAACGGCACCCACACATCCGTCTCGACCGCTTCGCCCTTGATCATTTTGATGGCTGCTTGTACGGCAGCAGTGGCTTGGGCCTTGGGGTCTTGAAAGACTGAGGCAACCAGCATCCCGCGCTTGATCGCGGCCAGCCCGTCGGGCAAGCCGTCGATGCCGACGATGGCGATATCGCCTTTGGCTTTTCCCGCTTGCTGCAACGCCATCGCAGCGCCAATGGCCATCTCGTCGTTGTTGGCCACGATGGCATCGAAGTGAGTCCCCGCCAGCAACCAGTTGCTGGTCAGGTCCATGCTTTTGCTGCGCTGCCATTCAGCCGATTGCTGTTCCACGATCTTGATATCGGGATAATCCTTGAGCACCTGTTTAACCCCTTCGGTACGGTCATGGGTGGCGTTTTGCGCCAGGTCACCCATGATAATTGCGAGCGTCCCTTTGCCCTGGAGCTTCTCGGCGAGGTAGCGCATCTGCAATTGCCCGGCCTCAATATCATTGGACGCCACCGTCACCACGCCTTTGGGCAATACGCGCTCGTCCGGGTGGCGGTTGACGTAGACCAGCGGCGTATTCGCCTCGACAGCGGCGCGGGTCATGTTGGCAGTGGCGGCGGTGTCCACCGGCAAGACGATGACCGCATCGACTTTCTGATTGATAAACCCCTGGACCTGATTGAGCTGGCGCACCACGTCGCCCTGGGCGTCTTCGAACTGGATCTGGACATTCTCCTGTTTGGCCGCATCTTCCAGGCCGCTGCGCACGTAGGTCATGAAATTGTCGTCAACCCTGGCAATGCTGACGCCTACGCGATAGCTGGCGGCGGCCCATTGGCTGAAGAGGAGTAACAGCGTGGCGAAAAGCAATGTGCTGCGACGCATGATGGTGTTCCTTTTATTGTTATGAGTTGAAAGGCATCAAGACAAGGTGAAGGCTTGCCGGAAGCGTGCCAGTGCCGCCTCGCTGTCGCCACTGGCCCAGCCCTCAAGACCCACGACACCGGTGTATCCCAGGTTGTACAAAGCGCTGGCAATGGCGGGATAGTGGATCTCACCCGTGCCGGGCTCCTTGCGGCCAGGCACGTCCGCCACCTGGATTTCACCGATGGCGCTGCCGGCGCGCTGGATCAGTTCGATCAGGTTTCCTTCGCCGATCTGCGCGTGATAGAGGTCGAGGTTCATCTTCAGATGGGGGCTGCCCACTGCTTCGATCAGCGCCAGGGTGTCGTCGGCGCGAGCGAAGGGGGTGCCGGGATGGTCCACCTCGGTGTTGAGGTTTTCCAGCAGGAAAACCCGCCCGGCGTCTTCGCCCAGGCGCGCGATTTTTTCCAGGGTCTTGCAGGCGCTCAACCACATGCGCCCGGTGGTGCGAGCCACCGGCTTGACCGGCAAACCCCGGTCACCCAGGCCGGTGCCATGCAGGTTGAGGCTTGGGCAATTGAGCTGGGCGGCGATGGCCAAGGATTCCCGGGCGCTGTCGAGCAGTTGCGCAATCTCCTCGGGGTCGGTCAGGTTGCCCGAGATGTAGCCCGTCATTGAGGTGAAGTCTGCGCCGGTGGCGGCCAGTGCCGGGATGTCCTTGGTCGTCCAGCCCCAGATTTCGGCGCTGAACCCCAGCGCATGGATCCGTTTGACGCGCTCGGTGAAGGGCAGGTCGAGGAAGACCATTTCGGCACTGACCGCCAGCTTGAAGGGTACGAAGCTCATGAGCGACCGCCTTGCACACGTACGATTTTGCCTTGCTGGAAAGACTCGATGCACGCGCGGGCGATGGCCAGTGCGGCGCGGGCATCTTCGCCGCTGGCGAGAGGCTTCTCGCCGCTGCGCAGGCAGCCCACGAAGTGGTTGAGCTCGGCCACGTAGGCGTCACGCAGCAGGTCGGTGTCCAGGCGCTGGGTGTCAGCCTGGATGCCGCCGGCAACGTAGCGAACCAGATCAGAGTCATGGACGCCGCCCATGGTCAGCATGCCCGCGCTGCCGAACACTTCCCCGCGAACATCGTAGCCGTACACCGCCTGGAAGTTCGCTTCAGCTGTAGCGATGGCTCCGTTGTCGAAGCGGATCGTGACCACCGCGGTGTCCAGGAAACCTTTGCTTTTGTAGTCCGGTGCAATCAACGCATCGGCCATGACAAACACATCGACGGCTTCGGCGCCGGGGTTCAGGTAGCGCAGGGTGTCGAAGTCATGGATCAGGGTTTCGAGGAAAATCACCCATTGCGGTGAGGCGGCGGGATTGTTCAGTGCCGGATCCCGTGTCAGCGAGCGCAGCAACTGTGGCGTTCCGATACGGCCTGCGACTACATCCAGGTGAGCCGTGCGAAAACTTTTGGCGAAGCGGCGGTTGAAGCCCACTTGAAGCGTCACCTGGGCATCGGCAGCGGCGGCGATGGCGCGGTCGGCTTCTTCGAGGGTAATGGCCATGGGCTTTTCGCAAAATACCCCTTTGCCGGCGCGGGCGGCGCTGATCACCAATTCGGCATGGCTGCGGGCCGGAGCGGCGATCAGTACGCCGTCGATGTCCGGGTCATCGAGCAGTTGCTGGGGATCGGTGTAGACCCGTTGTACGCCCAGCTCTGACGCCAGGCGCGCAGCTTGGCCGGGTGTCGGGTCGGCAATGGCGGCCAGGCAGGCACCGGGGATATGCCGGGCGGCTGTCAGGCCATGGAAGCTACCCATGCGGCCGGCGCCGATGAGACCGAGGCGGATGTTCTTGGATGTACTCATGAAATGACTCCTTTTTATTGTTGTACCGCAGGGATCTTCTGCTGGTACAGACTAGGAGCAAGGGTTGTGCCAATATTTAAACCATTGATATGTAAGAGATTAATGAGAGTTTATTCAAATTAGTGTTCATTCAGATGACATGTCTATACTGACATGTCAAAAATATGAACACAGGAGCAGCCCGTGATCCCACAGCCTATGGCCTTCAGCGAGCAAGACCTCGACTACATCACTGCACTTGGCCCGGCGCAATTGAGCGAGGGACCGATTGCTCAACTGGAACAGGCGTGGGATGCGTGCCTGAAGGGGCTTGTTGATCGACCTGCCGGGGTGAGACAGGTGATCTGGGATTCATGGCAGCGCAGCGTCAGCGCCGGCATCGACCCTGCCGACGGCGACTACCGGTTTGTCGCCCCTGATGAGCTCACCGCGACGCTGGCCGCCAATCGTGTGTTGATCGCGGCGGCGGCGCAGGTCATGCGTGGATTGCTGGCCTACAATCCCAGGGGTCATATCAACCTCACGGACGCTCACGGCACGACCCTGTATTTTTGCGGCCTGGACCTCACGCCCGTGGGCAGCCGGTTGCTGGAATCGGTGCAGGGCACCAACTGCACGGGGCTGGCGTTGGCCGAAGACCGGTTGGTGTACGTGCTGGCCGAAGAGAATTTCGGGCTTGGCCTGCGCCAACGGCGCATGCATTGCGCCGCCGCACCCATCAGGGATGGCCTGAGCCGCACCCTGGCGATGCTGACGCTGACCGCAGAGCCAGGCTGGTTTCACTTTCATACCCTGGGCACCGTTCAGGCAGCGGCTGAAGCGGTCTCGCGGCAGATGGCGCTCCAGGCGTTGCTGGAAGAACAGCAAACCGTGCTGGAAGTGCTCAACGAAGGCCTTGTGGTGCTTGATGAACGCGGCTGCATCAAGGCGCTCAACCGCTATGCCCGGCAACTGTTTCGAGTAGGCCGGGACCTGCTGGGCAGTCCGTTCCAGCGTCTGGGGCAGAGTGAACTGACCGATGAGATTCTGCTGCGTGGCGGGGAGGGGCTGCGGGACCTGGATTGCACCTTCGAGCTGCACGATCGCAGTCACCTGGCCTGCCTGGTGTCGGTGTGCCCGCTGGAGCAGGGGGGGCGGGTTGTTTCGTTGCGCGAGAACCGGCGCATCCGGGAAATTACCCGGCGGATCATCGGCACCCAGGCCAGCTACACCTTCGATACGATTCAGGGCAGCTCCCGAGCGATTCAGGATGCGTTGCACCTGGGGAGGATCGCCAGTCGCAGCGATTCGACGACGTTGGTCCTGGGGGAAAGCGGCACCGGCAAGGAGCTGTTTGCCCAGGCGATCCACAACGCCAGTGACCGGTGCAATGGGCCGTTTGTGGCGGTCAATTGCGGAGCCATTCCGCGCGACCTGGTGCAGAGTGAGTTGTTCGGGCACGTTGAAGGCGCTTTCACCGGATCGGCCCGCGGCGGGTCGGCCGGCAAGTTCGAACTGGCCGATGGCGGCACGATCTTCCTTGATGAAATCGGCGACATGTCATTCGACGCTCAGGTCAGTCTGTTGCGGGTCTTGCAAGAAGGCGAGGTGACGCGAGTCGGCGCGAAGCAGTCCCGGCAGGTGAATGTGCGCATCATTGCCGCGACCCATCGAAACCTGAGCCAGGCGGTGGCCGATGGCGCGTTTCGCGAGGACCTCTACTACCGGCTCAACGTATTGAATCTGACAGTGCCGCCGCTGCGGATGCGACGCGAGGATATACCGCTGCTGGCGCGCCACTTCCTCAGCCGTTGCGCCCGCTCGCTACGTAAATCGGTGCAGGGTATCTCGCCTGAGGCGTTGGATATTCTGTCGGCGTATCACTGGCCAGGCAACGTTCGCGAACTGGAAAACGCCATTGAGCGGGCGACCAACCTGGCGATGAGCGAACAGCTTTTGCCGGGTGACCTGCCGTTGGAAATCAAGACGCGACAGCAGACGTTTATTTCGGGACCTGTGCCCGAGCCTCGTGCGTCGCTGGATCTCGGTGCCCATGAAATGAACGCGATCATTGCCGCCCTCAAAGGCACTCGCGGCAACATACGGCTGGCCGCGCAGCAACTCAACGTGTCCCGTGGCGGGCTGTACAACAAGATGAACCGGTTCGGACTGAGTGCCGATACGTTTCGCTCAGGGACGGGCGTTCTCTGAGGTCATGATCTGCAAGGGAATGTAGTGGCGATGCCTGGCTGGATCGAAGTCTGGCGATGTCTGCAACTCGATCAGCAAGTCGACGATGGCGGTGCCCAGCAGTCGCGGCTGGGAATCGATGATCAGGCTGATCAGACCCTCGGCCAGGGCCTGGCGCGACAGCTCGGTTGACTCTTGGAGAATGCAACACAGTGAGGGCCGTTTCGGCAGCTGTGACAGGGCGCTGATGACGCCGTCGCCGCCACCGCCGACCACGCACAAAGCGCGTAAGTCTTCATGGCGGGCCAACAGTTCCAGGGTTGCTTCTTCGGTGATGTCGCAATTGTCCAGGTTGATCACCGCTTCCAGCAATCGCAGCCCTGGGGCGTGCTCCGCCAGGTAACTACGCAACCCCTCGACCCGCGCCTGATGCCCCAGGAAACGGTGCCCACCGAGCAGCACACCGATGCTGCCCTTGCGAGCGCTGGCGGTGTGTGCCACCAGCCAGCCCATCGTGCGCCCGACCTCATGATTGTCCTGGCCGACGTAAGGTTCTTGGGCCTCTTCATGAATGTCCGAGAGCAAGGCGATCACCGGCACCCCCGCATCCCTGATCTGGGCAATGGCGGCATTGATCAGTGGGTGCGCAAAACTGACCACCGCCAGGCCGTCGCACTGCACCGCCAATTGTTCTATCTGGGCAATGATGGCGGTGGGGGAGCGGTCAAAAACGTAGTCGAATTGAACGCTCAGGTTGGTGCCCGACTGGCGCTGCGCCGCCTCGGAGATGGCGGCGGCGACGTTGCCATAGAACGCCTGCGCGGTACCGAGCAAAAGAATGCCGAAGCGGTAGCTGGGACGTCGTTCACGGATCCGCTGGCCGATCAGCCGGGCGGCAAAATAACCGACGGCTTCGGCGGCCTGGAATACCTGCTCGGCGGTGGCCGGGTTGACCGGCGCCCTTGCGTTAAGCACCCGGTCTACGGTGGCGACACTCAAGCCGGCATGCGCGGCAACGGTGGCAATGGTTGGGCGTTTATTATCGTTCATGGCGGGCCCCGTGAGCGTCTTGATAGAAAACTATCAAGCTTCAATGGGGCTGGATGATAGCTTGATAGGGAATGTATTCAAGGGGTTGAGGCCAATCAATGGGCTCTCTATCTTTTCTCTCAACGATGTGACCTCGCATCGAAGCAAGTGCCTGAAACCACCCAGCTTGCGGAGAACAATAAAATGTCTGAACACCACGCAGCCTATGAAAAAAACGGTAATGCCGCGCCTCGGGATTATCGTCTGACCGGCCCTGAAGCCGCCCGCGCGCTGCAAAAAGGCCTGGCCTCGGCCAACTGGTATCAATCGCCTATCCCGCGTAAGCGCCTGAAAGAACTGATGCAACGCCGTGATGGCCCTGCGTTGGTGGATACCGCTCTCTGGTTGCTGGCATTGGTGGTCACCGGGTTCGGTGGCTATTGGTTCTGGGGCTCCTGGGCCTGTGTACCGTTCTTCTTTGCCTACGGTTTGCTGTATGGCACCGCCTCCAATGCCCGGTGGCATGAGACGGGTCATGGCACAGCGTTCAAGACCCGTTGGCTGAATGATGCGATCTACCAGGTGTCGAGCTTCATGTTCATGTTCGAACCCCATGTATGGCGCTGGAGTCACGCCCGGCACCACACCGACACCATCATCGTCGGGCGTGATCCGGAGATCGTCGAGCCGCGTCCGCCGAGCCTGGTGAACATGGTGCTGAGCCTGTTCAGGATGCCCTATGTGTTCACGACGATGTGGTCGGTCTGCCGGCACGCAACAGGGCGGATTGCTGAAGAGGAGAGTACGTTTATCCCGGAATCAGAGTGGCCGAAAATTTTCACGGCGGCGCGTATCTGGCTGGTGATCTACGGGCTGACGGTGGCTGTCGCACTCTACTGGCAGAGCTGGTTGCCGCTGATGTTCATCGGCCTGCCAACCCTTTATGGCGGCTGGCTGTCGTACCTGTTCGGCCTGACGCAGCACGTCGGCCTGGCCGAGGACGTACTGGATCACCGCAGCAACTGCCGCACCATCTACATGAATCCGCTGCTGCGTTTTCTGTACCTCAACATGAACTATCACCTCGAGCACCACATGTACCCGATGGTGCCGTTCCACGCCCTGGCGCAGTTGCATGAAGAAATTCGTGATGACTGCCCGCCGCCCTACAACGGCTTGTTCGAGGCCCTGAAGGAAATCTTTCCGGTCATCTGGAAGCAGCGTAAGGACCCGACGTATTTCATCCGCCGCCCTCTGCCCCAGCGCGCAGAGCCGGCCGCCACCACTCAGGCAGAGCTGGCCTGACTGATTTGTGTTTTACCCCTGACAAGAGAGAAACCGCCATGACCGATCAATGGATCGATGTCTGTGCCGTGGGCGATATAGACGAAGAAGACGTCATTCGTTTTGACCATGGCCAGCACACTTACGCTGTCTATCGCTCTGCCGAGGACCAGTTTTTCGCGACGGCGGGCCTGTGCACCCACGAATCCATCCACCTTGCCGATGGCCTGGTGATGGACCATGTGATCGAGTGCCCCAAGCATAATGGGCGGTTCGACTACCGCTCAGGTAAAGCATTAGGGGCGCCGGTATGCGTCAACCTTAAGACCTATCCGGTCCGTGTCGAGGCGGGGCGGGTCCTGCTCGCGATTGCCGTTTAACTGCCTGGAGGCTGTGCCATGAACCTTGCTGATGCTCCACTGGTTATCGTGGGGGCCGGACACGCCGGCGGCCGCGCGGCGCTGACCTTGCGCGCCGAAGGCTATCGCGGTCGCCTGGTCCTGATCGGTGACGAGCCCCATGCGCCCTACGAACGTCCGCCCCTGTCCAAGGGCTTGCTGCAGGGCACTGTTGAACTGGCGAATTGCAACGTGTGCGACCATGCGCAGCTCGCCGAGTTGGGCATCGAACACCTGACCGGCAAGCCGGTGACAGGCCTCGACCCACAGCAGCACCGCCTGCGATTTGCCGATGGCAGCGGGTTGCAGTACGCCCGCCTGTTGCTGGCGACCGGGGGCAGGGCACGACGCTTACCCGATGTGCCGGCGCATCTGGCCAATGTGTTTTATCTGCGAACCCATGATGAGGCGTTGGCATTGCGTGCGTCGCTGCAGCCGGGTACGCGTCTGGTGATCATCGGCGGTGGCTTTATCGGGCTTGATGTCGCCGCCTCCGCCCATGCCTTGGGTTGTGCGGTGACGGTGCTGGAAGCCG
Organism: Pseudomonas sp. ATCC PTA-122608; assembly: GCF_001952855.1. Lineage (GTDB taxonomy): Bacteria > Pseudomonadota > Gammaproteobacteria > Pseudomonadales > Pseudomonadaceae > Aquipseudomonas. Next base: position 172,433 of record NZ_LPNO01000004.1, read on the forward strand.
GGTCACGGCTGGCGGGTCGAGTCCTGCCGGAACGCGCGTCCGGTGCCCTGTTGGAGCTGCATCGCAAGCAGGGCGTGGACGTTCGCTTGAACGTAGCCATCGAAGCGGTGCAGGGCGACCTGTGTGCAGCGTCGGTGCGGTTGGTCGGCGGTGAGGTGTTGGCGTGCGACCTGCTCGTCGTCGGTATCGGCATGCAACCCAATATCGAGCTGGCAACGGCTGCCGGGCTTGATGTAGGGCATGGCATTCGTGTCGATGCGCAGTTGCGTACCAGTGAGCCGGACATCTTTGCCGCAGGCGATGTCTGTGAGTTCCGGCTGCACCCTCAAGGCGCTTTCCAGCGGCAGGAAACCTGGCGCAACGCGGAAACCCAGGGCCGTCACGCCGCCTTGAACCTGCTGGGTGGTGAATTACCCTTCGAGGGGATTTCGGGGTTCTGGTCCGATCAGTACGACTGGGGGCTGCAAACCGTGGGAGTGATCAGCCACACAGAACCCTCGGCGAGCCGGGCAATGCCGGGGGGCGGGTTCCTGCTGTTCTACCTCAATGCCGATCAACATCTGCAAGGGGCTTTTGGTTGGGGGCAGGGCAATAGCATCGCCAAGGACATCAAGCTGTGCGAACGCCTGATCGCCAATCGCGGCCCGCTGTCGGTGCGCGACTTGGGAGATGCCGGGGTGCCGCTCAAACACCTGTTGAGGAGCTGACATGCGTGACTTCCTGGTATTCCAGTCGCTGTGGTCGATGCAAGATCACCGAGGCCAGTGCGATCTCCCAATTGAAGCGCAGCTTGAGAAAATTGCCGGCGCAGGCTTCGACGGGGTCACCGACCATTTCTGGCTTGCCCCACAGGCCAAGCGGTTGCATGCCGCCGCCAACGCCCAGGGCTTGCATATCGAGGGGCAGGTGTTTCCGCAAACTGTGGACGATCTGGCAGAGGCGCTCGACGCTGTCGCCCGCTATGGTTGTCATCACCTTACGCTTCAGGCAGACGTGCGGCCGCGTACGCTGTCCCAAGCGATGACACTGATCGAAGGCTGGCAGCGTTTGGCCGAACAGGTGGACTTTCCAATCCTGTTGGAAACCCATCGTTATCGCCTCACCAGTGACCTGCTGTTCACCCTCGACCTGCTGGCTGCAATGCCCGACCTCAAACTACTGGCCGACCTGTCTCACTATGTCGTAGGGCGCGAACTGCCGGCGCCGGCCATGGAGGAAGACGATGAGCACATTCACACCATCTTGCGCCACAGTTGGGGGTTTCACGGCCGGGTGGCCAACGGCGAGCAGGTTCAGGTGCCCTTGAGCTTCGATCAACACCGCCCTTGGCTGGAGCGATTCCTGGGCTGGTGGCGTTACGGGATCGAAGATTGGCTGGCCCGTGCGCATACGCCTGCCAGCCTATCGTTCACCTGCGAGCTCGGCCCGCCACCGTATGCCATTACCGGCGCGGACGGGCGCGATATCACTGATCGCTGGGCTGAAGCATTGATGCTCAAGGAACTGATGCGCGATGTCTGGAAAGACTGCCTGGCAAAGTCGTTGCTGTGAGCGTGCTCAGGCTCACAGCGGCACACGGGCAGCCTTGAATTGGCGCAGTACAAAGCTCGACTTCGAATGGCGCAACCCGGGACGCTACCTTGGTTAACGCGTTAAACTAATCAGCTAAACAGCGTCGGATGATTAGCCTCACTTCGCACACCAAAACGTCAACGGAACTGCGTTTATGAAATACAGCTGGATCGCACTTGTCTTACTGCTTTGCGCCTGCACGAGCGGCCCCAACCACCAGGAGCAAATGGTAGAGAAGCGCTTATGGGAATATCAGTTGCTCACTCACCTCAACCACTTCAAGTCCTATCCCGAAGAAGCTCGCCTGCAAAGGCTGACCGGCATGGTCAGGGTGGCCTTTGTCGTCGACGCCAAAGGCAACCTGATACGCCACAAAATTGTCAGCCACACGGGCTCGGATCTGTTTGTCGGGGCTGTGGAGGCATTGATTCCGGCGGCATCGCCAGTGCCTGCGCCCCCGCCCTCCATGCTGCGTAAAGGTGAAATTGAAGTGGTGGCGCCCTTTGTATTCTGCATCGAGCAGGGCGCTTGCACCGGCTCACCGCCGCAGCGAATTTAGCGAAAACCGGTGGGCAAATGACAGGCAAAGAAAAGCCCGCGATGGGGAGCGCGGGCTTAAAGGTTTTTACCAGGAGCTGAGATGACCATAGGCGCCTGGGTGTGAAAGGTGTGTGAAAGGACAGCACATCGCACCGTCAGTTGGATATTTCGAGCCCCGGCGTTTGCCGGGGCTTTTTCGTATACGGCGTCGCAACTTCTCACGGGAACAAGTGTTCAAAAATGCAGTCATAGCGATGTGCCATCTCGGCAGATCAGAAAGGAATCAATTGATGTCTATCGTGGGTAAAGCTTCGTTCGCTGTTGTCGCTTCGTTGTTGATCGGTGCAATGGCCCCGTCAGTTCTGGCGGCGAGTCCGGCGCGGTGGGGGGAATTCGGTGCGTCGGTCGGTAACAAACTCACCGCGAGCAGTTCGGGCGCAGGTGGCGAATATTTCCTGCACCCGTCGGACATTTCGGTAGGTGACATTCAGGACATGCGCGACTTGCTCAAGCGCAATGACAGCGAAATTCAAAGCCTGGAAAGCAAGCTGGACGGCCAGGCTCGCGCCCTTGAAGATCTGAAGAAAAACACTGGCTCAAGTTCCAGCTCCAGTGACGGCCAGCTGTCCGAGCTCAAGCGCACCGTATCCGATCAGAAAAACACCATCGACAAACTCAAGAGCGAGATTGAAGACCTGAAGCGCAATTCAAGTTCCAGCTCAAACTCCAGCTCCAGCGAACTGTCCAGCCTCAAAAGCACCGTCAGTGATCAGAAGCGCAGCCTTGAAGACCTCAAGCGCAGTGTCGACAACCTCAGCAGCAAGGTGAAGTAAAAGCGCATCAGCCGTGTTGCCGCTGAAAGCCTGGCCAAGAGGTCTATCGTTACTGCGCCTTTTACCGGGCCAAACGGTGGGACATGACCACCATCGGGATCGCTGTGATGTCGGTGCTGAATGGGATCTCTGCCAGGCGTTCAAACCCGCAGCGCTGATAAAACCGTTGGGCGCTTTCATTGGTTTTGAGTACTTCTAGCCACAGCAGCGGTTGTTGGTGGGTGTGTGCAAGCTGAAGCACATGGTCCAACAACTGCTGCCCGTGGCCTTTGCCGGCCTCGGACTTCAGGAAGTAGATTTTTTGCAGCTCTGCGCCGGTTTCATCGCTGCTTGGGATCGCCCGGTTCCAGTTGACTTTGGCGAACCCGACGTCGCGTGCCTGCTCATCCCGGGCGAGTAACCAGCAATGCGCTGCGGGACGCTCAAGGGTGTCTTGCAGCGATTCTGGAGAGAAGTCCTTATCCAGGAAATCCTGCATGCCCGCCGGGCTCCAGATGGCCGAGAAATGCTCGGTGTAGGTCTCGATGCCAATGTCACGCAGCACTGCACAATCGCTGACCGTCGCCTGTTTGATGCTGATCATCTTCCCTGCTCCATGAGTGCACGCCTGTGCGACGCCCGGTAGGTTACACCGCTTTACCCGGGTGTATGGTAGACCGGGCAAACACCTGGATTATCTCTGGAGAGAGAGGTGACTATGAGCACGCCCATGCTGAACAAACTGCATCTCAACGGCTATGACATCGTGCAGGTCAACAGTGGCCCGTGGCGGGTCTGTACCAAGGCTGACCGCCTGGCATCCTTCGGCTCCCGGGAGCAGGCACTGGCCTATGCCGCTGCACTGCCGGGATACAAGGCGCGGTCGAGGCCGGTAGCCAACGATGCTTGAACCCTCAACAGCCTCGGTCAGTCCGGGGCTTTTTATTGGGTCTCGCTTGAGCAATACATAAACGGTGGCGAGGGAGCTTGCTCCCGCTGGAGTGCGAAGCGCTCCCAGGATTTTGGGGCCGCTGCGCAGCCCAACGGGAGCAAGCTCCCTCGCCACACAGCGGATATTTTGGGATGATTCGCAGCTGATTAGCCCGTAGGAACCTGTCATGTCCCTGGCAACTTTATTTCTGTTCGTCATGATGAGCGCCGCGATTATCGCGATTCCCGGTCCGACGGTTTTGCTGGCCCTGCAAAACGGTTCGCGCCACGGTTTGCAGGCGGCGTTCTGGGGCATGGCCGGAGCGGTGTTGGCGGACGCGTTGCTGGTAACGGCGGTGGCCTGCGGCCTGGGGCTGTTGCTGGCGGCCAGCGAAGGGTTGTTTCAGGCGCTGAAATGGATGGGTTCGGCGTACCTCATCTGGATCGGTTGGCAGATGCTGCGCGCACCCCAAGCCGCGCTACCGACCGTGGGCGAAGGTGAGGACACTGGCACTCGCACTGCGAGTATTTTCACCCGCAGTTTCCTCGTGGCGATTTCCAATCCCAAGGCGTTGCTGTTCATGTCGGCGTTCCTGCCGCAATTCGTCGACAGCACCCAGGCGCAACTGCCGCAGTACGCGTGCCTGTTGCTGGCGCTGTGTGTGCTGAACGTCAGCATCATGATGTTCTATGCGGTGTGTGGGGCGCGCCTGCTCAGTCGCCTGCGGCCCGCACACTTGCAGCGCTTCAACCGTGGGGCGGGTGGTTTGCTGGTGACAATGGGCGTGCTGTTGGCCGCCTATCGTCGTGCTCCGGCTGCTTGAGCTAGACGAATGGCTGGCCGCTGAAACCGCGTGGCAGGCGCTGACGGCCTGGCAGGTCAGTCAGGCGCTGTGTCCAGGCGTTGCGCCAATCACCGGCGACATGTTCCGCTTTTGATCTGCGTGCAGCACGTCGGGCGGCGTTGCGTTGGGTGCGGCGGGCTTCCTTGAAGGCTTCGGTGTTACGGCAGGTACGGCATTTGACCCGCTTCAGCTCGGTGCTGGAAGGGAGGTTATTGCCGTGATGACCGCAGGCGAGGTGGCCGGCGACTTTGAAGTGAATGACCATGTAAGCGTCTCCTTCTGGGGGGATGCGTCGCATCGGCAAGCTGTTGATGCGCGCGGGCAGGGCGGGCAGCCATTGGCTGACTTTCACCGCTCTGTCTTTTATGACAGTTCGCTGCCCCATGCGTTCGTTTGAGGGTATTTCGCGACCGACGACACCCATAGCGCCTGCTGCTATTCGTGAGGCACTCGCTCGTTTACTCTCCAGGCACACACACAATGTGAATGGAGTGGAAGATGAGTCATCAAGAGTCCCAGGAAGGCGGCTGCCGTTGTGATCGGGTGCGGTTTATCGTGACCGAGAAGCCACTGATCACCATGGCGTGTCATTGCACCGGTTGCCAGAAGATGTCGTCCAGCGCGTTCTCCCTGAGCGCGCTGATCCCCGCCAGTGGATTTACCATCACCCAGGGCAACCCGGTGATCGGCGGGTTGCATGGCGTAGACCGCCATTACTGCTGCCCGCACTGCATGAGTTGGATGTTCTCCCACCCGAATGGCGTCGAGGACCTGATCAACTTGCGGCCCACCATGTTTGATGATGTCAGCGGTTATGTGCCGTTCATTGAAACCTGGACCAGCGAAAAGCTGCCGTGGGCGTCCACGCCGGCGCAGCACAGCTTTGCGCAGCTCCCGGAGCGGGAGGATTTTCCCGCGCTGATTCAGGCTTACGCCGAGTACAGCGCCGGTTGAACTAGTCCATCAGTGCCAGCAGGTCGGTGTCGCCCACGTCGCGCCCGGCCTGGGTCAGCAGCGTGGTCACCTGGCCCCGGTGGTGGGTCTGGTGATTGAAGAAGTGCACGAGCAATGCATGAAAATTCTTGTGCATGGCCGTGCCTGCCATGTTGCGGTAGGCCAGTGGCTGATCCAGCTCCGGCTCGCTGATGGATTGCGTCCAGTCGATGATGATCTGGTCGAGCCAGGCGCGATGGGCCGACAGTTCACGGACATTGGCGAATGCCAGTTGATCCAGGCGTGGCGGCAATGCCAAAGCGCTTAGCGGTGCCAGCGCGACAAAGCCTGCCGGATGCTCGGCGAAACGCTTGAGCCAGACGCGGTCACCCAGGGCGAGGTGGTTCAGCGTGCCAAGGATCGAGCCGAAGAACGCACCACGGTCGGCAATCAGATCCGCGTCGCTCAGGCCGCCGGCAGCCTCGTACACCTTGCGGTTCATCCACTGGTTGTAGGTCGCCATCAAGGCAATCTGCTCGGTACGGGTCATGTGGTGCTTCCTCAATGGCGGCGGCGCCATGATAGAACGTGCCTGCCCGGCGGTCATGGTGTTCTGGCGCAGCCGGTCTATTGTTGTTGATCTGGAACTCTGCGCCCTGGGAGGGTGACACCATGAATACCGGCGATCTACTGGAACAATTGTTGCGCGCGGGCCAAGGCTCGACGAGCCAGCAGGGCGGCTCTGCACCCGCGTCTCAGGGCGGGCTGGGTGGCTTGGGCGGGCTGCTTGGCGGTTTGTTGGGCGGCGGCGGTGCTTCGGCTTCAGGCGGTGGCGGCCTCGGTGGTTTGCTCGGTGGACTGGGCGGCATGCTCGGCGGCACCCGCACGGCGCCGCAAGGGCGCACGGGCGGCACCAACTACGCGGCGCTGGCGTCCCTGGGCATGATGGCGTTCCAGGCGTATCAGGCCTGGCAGCGGCAACAGGCGTCGGCACCGCAGGAGGCGTTGCAGACGGTTGACCAGCTGTCTGGCGCGCAGGTCGAAGAACACAGCCACGCCGTGCTGCGCGCATTGATCGCGGCGGCCAAGGCGGATGGCGAGATTGATGAGCGCGAGCAGCAGATGATCTCGGCCGAAATCGGCAAGCACACCGATGATCCACAATTGCAGACGTGGCTGGATGCCGAGGTGGCCAAGCCGCTGAATGCGGCCGATTTTGCCGAGTTTGCCGGGGACCCGGCGGTGGCGGCCGAGGTGTACCTGGTCAGTGTGCTGCTGGTGGATGACCAGCAGAACGCGGAGCGCAATTACCTGGATGAACTGGCGGGGCAGTTGAAGATTGATCCTGCGTTGCAGGTGCATCTGGAGCAGCAGGCCAAGGGACAGGTTTAAATCGCTATTTACTGTCATACCAAATATGTGGCGAGGGAGCTTGCTCCCGTTGGGCTGCGCAGCAGCCCCAAAACAATCGACCGTGTGCTTTCAGATAGAAATCGGTCGTAGGTTTTAGGGCCGCTACGCGCCCCAGCGGGAGCAAGCTCCCTCGCCACAGGTTGATCATCGTCTGGGTTAGAACCGCAGCGTGGCTCCCGTAGTCAGCCACTGATGTTGATCACCGATCAAACTGCGCCCCACCACCAGGTCCACATCCACATTCTTGCCGATGTGTACCCTCGGCCCCGCCTGCCACGCCTGGTCGCCACCTTGCTGGCCGTAACGTTCGGCGATCAGCGTCAGCGAATCCATCACGCTGTATTCAAACCCGGTGCCCCAGGTCGGCCGATGAGTCTGGTCGCCGTCGTTATAGGCATGGCTCCAACCCGCGTTGAAGTTCAGCCGCAGGGCCTCCAGCGGTTGCCAGGTAAACGGTACATTCAAGTCCGCGCCATCAAACGAATGTTGACGGTTCAGCGCGTAATGCACGCCGGCAGACGCGGCCAGTTCCAGGCCCAGGTCTTCTCGGGCCCACAACTGGGCCTTGAGCTGCGGATTGACCTGGGTTTCCCCGTCGCCATCATGGTTGGCTCGCGACACGGCGGCGGTCCACTGCAACCAGGGAATGGCGGTAGAGGTGCAAGCCGGCGCCAGGGTTTCGTTGTGGGTGGAGCCGTCGTGCCGATTGGCGGTGAACCAGGCGTCGACATTGCATTCGCCCGGGGCATTGATCGCGCCATCATCGACCACGTAGGAGCCGCCGGCCGCGTTGGCATTCGACATCAGGCTGAGCACCAGCACGATGCCCGCGGTCACGCCGACGAACATCAGGTTGCGCCGCACCGCGCGTCGCTTAGAGGCGGGCAGGGGATGGAAGGTAAGGTGGGTGGTGCGGTTGCGGTATTTAGCGAAACCGTCAGGGGTGTGTTTCTTGTACATGGTGAACCTCGATCAACAGCCGGAGGCGTGTCCCGACCGGACTTGGCAGGGACGCGCCGTGATTCAAATAGAAAAAGGTGTGCAACGGGGTGCGGCTACAACTGGGTTCTTCTTTCATGTCTGGATGCTCCAATAAGGGTTGATTCAGCTGTCTACAGTGAGCACATGGATGCCACAGGCCTTGGCCTGGCTCACCAGTTCCGAGGTGTCATCGCCGCCGGGCAGCGCGATGATCACGTCGGGGCGGCTGTCGGTGAGCATGAACTGGTTACGGTGACGTTCGGCTTGCTTGCCATGGCGTTGCCAGTTGGGTGGGTAACGCACCACATCCACTCCCGTTTCCCGTGCCCAGTCCTCCACGTCGCTGCCCAGGAACTGACTGCCGCCGTGGATCAATACCTGCACCGGGCGCAGGCGGTGATAGGCGTCCAGCACCTGGCGGGACATTTTTGTATCGGCGTAATGACGACCTGCACAGATCAAGACGCGCATGGTGATGTTTCCTTGTATTGCGTATTGCCATTTATCGACGCGGACGCAGCAAGCGGATGCACGTGCTGTTCAAGCTGCTGGAAAAGCCCAGCATGAAGCGCATTTCCACGGCACTGAGCAGGTTGCGCGCGTAGAGCCGCACGCCCAGCACCATCACCGTCTTGGCGGCTTGGGCGAGGGCGAATACCAATACGGCGCGTGCGGCGTTGTCGAGGTAGCTCATCAGTGTTTTCATCGCCTCTCTCCATCAAAGGCTGCGGTTACTGTGGGAGCGAGCTTGCTCGCGAAAAACCCGAGAGCACCGCGTTTAGCCAGGACACCCGCGTTATCGTTAACGACCTTCGCAAGCAAGCTCGCTCCTACAGAGAGCCGATCAGTACCACTGCTTGAAGCGGCGGATGTAAATGGTTTTCATCAGTTGTGCCACGCAGCAGTAGGCAACCAGGGTGCCCACCAGCCATGGGAAGTACGCCAGTGGCAGCGGCTCCAGGCCGACCATCGCACCCAGCGGCGAGAACGGTACGTAGATGCCCAGCGCGATCACGATGCAGGTCATCATCATCACCGGCCATGCGGCGTTGCTCTGGAAGAACGGGATCTTGCGGGTGCGCAGCATATGCACCACCAAGGTTTGCGAGAGCAGCCCCTCGATGAACCAGCCGGACTGGAACAGGGTCTGCATTTCCACGCTGTTGGCCGAGAACACGTACCACATCAGGGCAAAGGTGGTCATGTCGAAGATCGACGAGGTAGGCCCGATCCAGAGCATGAAGCGGCCAATGTTTTTCGCATCCCACTTGCGTGGCTTGGCCAGGTATTCCTTGTCCATCTTGTCCCACGGCAAGGCCAGCTGGGAGATGTCGTACATCAGGTTTTGCAGCAGCAGGTGAATCGACAGCATCGGCAGGAACGGAATGAACGCACTGGCCACCAGCACCGAGAACACGTTGCCGAAGTTGGAGCTGGCGGTCATGTTCAGGTACTTCATGATATTGCCGAAGGTCTCGCGGCCTTTCAGCACGCCTTCTTCCAGCACCATCAGGCTCTTTTCCAGCAGGATGATGTCGGCGGATTCCTTGGCAATGTCCGTCGCGCTGTCCACCGAGATACCTACGTCGGCATCCCGCAGGGCCGGTGCATCGTTGATGCCGTCGCCGAGGAAACCCACGGTGTGGCCGTTGGACTGCAAGGTCTTCAGTACCCGCGACTTCTGCAGCGGCGTCAGCTTGGCGAAGACTGTGCGTTCCTCAACCCGCAGCTTGAGGGTGGCGTCGTCCATCGCTTCGATTTCCACACCCAGCAACGGTACGCCAGGCTCCAGGCCGACCTGACGGCAGATCTTGCTGGTGACGATGGCGTTGTCGCCGGTCAGCACTTTGACCGCCACGCCGATCTCGCGCAGGGCGGCGATCGCCGGGCCCGCGGTTTCCTTTGGTGGATCGAGGAAGGTCAGGAAACCACGGATCACCAGGTTGCGTTCATCGGTCGTGGTGTACTGCTTGTGTGCGACGGCCTTGGGAATGTTGCGGGTGGCCAGCACCAGCACCCGGAAGCCGTCTTCGTTGTAGTCCTGGGCAATCGCCAGCAACTCGTTGCGACGACGATCATCCAGCTCGACGGCAACATCGCCTTCCATCACGTGCGTGGAAATGCTCAGCATCTCCTCGACTGCGCCCTTGCACACCAGCAGGTGATCGTTTTGCGCGTCCTTGACTACAATCGACAGGCGACGGCGGATAAAGTCGAACGGCAGTTCATCCACCTTGCTGTAGGCGAACGGCACCTGGAACTTCGGATTCTGCTCCGAGAACTGGACGACCGCCTGATCCATCAGGTTCTTCATGCCGCTCTGGTGATGGCTGTTGAGCCAGGCCAGGGTCAGCACCGAGTCATCACGTGTGCCGAAGGCGTTGACGTGGTGCTCGAGGATGATCTTGTCCTGGGTCAGGGTGCCGGTCTTGTCAGTGCACAGCACGTCCATCGAACCGAAGTTCTGGATCGCGTTGAGACGCTTGACCACCACCTTGCGCTTGGCCATGGCGGTAGCGCCCTTGGCCAGGTTGGCGCTGACGATCATCGGCAGCATTTCCGGGGTCAGGCCTACTGCGACCGCCAGGGCGAACAGCAAGGCATCGCTCCAGTCACCCTTGGAGAAACCGTTGAGGAAGAACACGATCGGCGTCATCACCAGCATGAAGCGAATCAACAGCCAACTGACGCTGTTCACCCCACGGTCAAACGCGGTTTGCACCCGGGAGCCGACGATCGCCTTGGCCAGGGAGCCAAAGTAGGTGCGCGGGCCGGTGGCAACCACCACGGCTTGCGCCCGGCCACTGACCACGTTGGTGCCCATGAAGCAGATGTTCGGCAAGTCCAGCAGGTTGCCTTGGTCCGCTGCCATTGAGGTGGCGGATTTTTGCGTGACGTCCCCGAGAGTGTCGTACTTCTCCACCGGCAAGGCTTCACCGGTGAGCACGGCCTGGCTGATGAACAGGTCGCGGGACTCGATCAGGCGGATGTCGGCTGGGATCATGTCGCCGGCTGACAGCTGCACGATATCGCCGGCCACCAGGTCGCGCATCGGCACTTCCCGCAGGGTCGGCTTGGAGCCTACTTGCTCACGGCGCAGCACGGTGGCGGTGGTGCGCACCATGGCCTTCAAGGCCTCGGCGGACTTGGCCGAACGGTGTTCCTGCCAGAACCGCAGCAGGCTGCTGAGCATGACCATGGTCATGATAATGATGACCTTGGTCAGGTCGGCTTCTTCACCGTCCTGCAGTGGCAGCCAGTAGTCAGTGACGAAGCTGATGGCGCCGAGGGTCAGCAGCACATAGATGAACGGGTTGTTCAGGGCGTGGAGGAATTGCACGATGGCGTGAGGCGGCTTGTCGTGGGCCACCTCGTTGTAGCCTTCACGTTGCAGGCGAGCAGAGGCATCCAGCTCGGTGAGGCCATCCTTGGTTGCCCGGACATTGGCGAGGGTTGCCGAGAGGCCATTCTGGGCTTCGCGGGCAGCACGCATCGACAGCTTGGTGTCGGTGTCCGTGCCGTTTTTCTTGTGCAGTTTCGGGTTTTTTACTGCGCTCATTGTGTGTACTCCTGTCGCCAATTTTTCGACAAAACATACCCGGTACTTACCTGATGACAGGCGAGCGAAAGCATGCCGAGTCGCTGACTGCGCGATCGGTTTAAATAAAGTGTTGGGTAACTTTCTACAGGCCCGCTAACAGCGCGTTAGTTAACTAGCGCGCAGCGGGCTACTACTGGCTTCGTCCATAGAGAACTCCAGCTAAACAATTAACGGATAATCAGGAAGTTGCTGTTTTCAGCCGGCTTACGCCGCGCGAGCGTCCACGTAGAGGCTCAGCATCAGGCTCGCTTGCGCGACCAGGCTGGAAACGTCCCGTCTCTGTGGGTCTTGAGGGTCGGCGTGGTCCCATTGCTGGACCAGGTGGCCGGTGGTGGGGCAGATATGCCAGTGCGCCCGGGGAGCGGGGCACGCGCGGGGGGAGGAGGTAGCAAGGCGCTGCGGGTAGGGGAAAAGCCTACGGGCTCGCGGCACAATTTGGCACGCAGGGCCGCGGCCAGCGTGCGCAGATCAGGCAAAACAATCAGTTGAAAGGTCATAACACACCTCGGGACCGGACTGGCATCCGGTGAGGCAGTTACGTTGGAGCGTCAGGCTCTAGCGCAGCTTACTCGGCCGGAAAGGCGAGTCCCGTCATTTTTTCTGGGTTTGGCGCCCGATTTGCCGCATTCACGGTGATCGGACAGCGACTAGATACTGTGTCCATTGGCTTCTTTTGTGAGGTTGAAAAATGGCCCTGAGTTGCAGGCACGGGGAATTTACTCAGGCAGTTGCCGGATGTCAACGGTTAATGACTTAATTTGTTACTGGTTCAGAGTTTGTTCAGATAGAGGGTGGGGAAGTTGCAGTGGTAAGTGTGGTTATTGATAAATGATCTGTGTGTGGTGGATAGGTGGGGGGACATATCCGTTATTTAGGTGATTTTTGATATGGGTTCCGCTCTTACAGCGGCTCACTTTTGAAAAGCGCAAAAGTAAGCAAAACGCTCTTGCCCCACCACTCGGCACCTCGCTTGGGCTCGGTGTGCCCTCACTCCGGCTTTGGAGCGTGGGCCGCCGCGATGGGCCATCCTTGGCCCAGCGCGGCTAACCCGGCGTCCTGCCGGGTTACCCACGCTCCAAAGCCTGCGTTCGGCCAGCGTGGTTTAACGGGGCGCCTAAGATCAAGATCAAAAGCAGATCAAGGGCACAGCGGCCTACAGGCCGGCTTGAAT
>NZ_LPNO01000005.1 GCF_001952855.1 Pseudomonas sp. ATCC PTA-122608
CTTAGCGACATCCACGCCGATGATTGATTGCAAGACAGTCATTGCCATGAAAAACGCTCCGGGTTAGGGTTTATGGGCTTGTCGGGGCTTCACCGTTGCGCTGGCTTGCTTCTATCGTCGGTCATGGCCGATGCATTCCTTATCGGCGCTTTGGTGAAGGGGTGGGGCGAAGTCTCCCACGGTCTGTACTGGCTAGAGTCAGATGCTGGCTTTTAGTCCCACCACCCCTACAAGTCTAACCATACAAGCGGGCTTGCTCGCGAAAGCGGTGGTTCAGTGCCAGATGTACTGACTGACACACCGCTTTCGCGAGCAAGCCCGCTCCCACATTTGTTTTGTGGTGTGGCCAGGATTCCGCGCACAAAAAAAATCCCCGTATCTTCCGATACGAGGATTTTTAATATGGTCGGGGTAAGGGGATTCGAACTCCTGACATCCTGCTCCCAAAGCAGGCGCGCTACCGGACTGCGCTATACCCCGGTAAAAAAAAGGCGACCTCTCAGTCGCCTTCTTCGATCAGCGCTTTTGGCCTCTGATCTTAAGATTCGATTCCAGCGTTAACTGGTCTCAAAAATGGTGGGTCGTGTGGGATTCGAACCTACGACCAATTGGTTAAAAGCCAACTGCTCTACCAACTGAGCTAACGACCCAAATATGGTCGGGGTAAGGGGATTCGAACTCCTGACATCCTGCTCCCAAAGCAGGCGCGCTACCGGACTGCGCTATACCCCGGTTTTGAAATTGGCTCCGTGACCAGGACTCGAACCTGGGACCCAATGATTAACAGTCATTTGCTCTACCGACTGAGCTATCACGGAACTACATATTTCAAAGTGTTACGTTGTTGCTTGTTACCTTCTCTTCGATGCTTCCGTATCGCTACGTTAGTGTCTCTGAGGCGCGCTATTCTACAATCTTAAAAACCCCTGTCAACCCTTTAAATTGCTTTTAAGACAATGATTTGCGCTTCTTTCTGATTTCTCCTTGGGGAGAAGAAACCGTTGGGCTGACGTTGCTGCGGGGCGCACTTTACAAGCCTTTGCCTTACAGTTCAACGCCCTATCGAAAAAAAAGGCCCCGCAATGCGGGGCCTCTTCTTATAGCAGTACCACTCGAGCTTAGTGGAAGACGATTTCGTCGTTCTCCACCGTCGCCTCGACGCTGGTGCCCGGCATAAAGCTGCCCGACAGGATCAACTGTGCCAACGGGTTCTCGATCCAGCGCTGGATCGCACGCTTCAACGGCCGTGCGCCATACACCGGGTCGTAACCGACAGCGATCAGCTTGTCCAACGCCTCGCGGCTCAGGTCCAGGGACAACTCACGTTCCGCCAGACGGCTACGCAGGCGGCCCAACTGGATCTCGGTGATGCCCGCGATCTGATCTCGTGCCAGAGGCTCGAAGATCACTACTTCATCGACCCGGTTGATGAACTCCGGCCGGAAGTGGCTGGTCAGCGCGTCCATCACGGCTGCGCGCTGGGCTTCACGATCACCCACCAGTTCCTGGATCTGTACCGAACCCAGGTTGGAGGTCATCACGATCACCGTATTGCGGAAATCCACGGTACGTCCGTGACTGTCCGTCAGGCGGCCATCTTCCAGCACTTGCAGCAACACGTTGAACACATCCGGGTGGGCCTTCTCGACCTCGTCCAGAAGGATCACCGAGTAAGGCTTGCGCCGTACGGCCTCGGTCAGGTAACCGCCCTCCTCGTACCCTACATAGCCAGGTGGCGCCCCGATCAGGCGAGCCACGGAATGTTTCTCCATGAACTCGGACATATCGATCCGCACCATGGCCTCTTCGGTATCAAAGAGGAACTCGGCCAAAGCCTTGCACAGCTCGGTCTTACCCACGCCGGTCGGGCCGAGGAACATGAACGAGCCGCTCGGACGGTTCGGGTCGGACAACCCGGCCCGGGAACGCCGCACCGCGTTGGATACCGCGATCACTGCCTCGTCCTGGCCGATAACGCGCTGGTGCAACAGGCTTTCCATCTTCAGCAGCTTGTCGCGCTCGCCTTCGAGCATTTTCGACACAGGAATACCGGTCCACTTCGAGACAACTTCGGCGATTTCTTCCTCGGTCACCTTGCTGCGCAGCAACTGGTTCTCAGGCTTGCCGTGCTGGTCGACCATCTGCAGGCTGCGCTCCAGGTCCGGGATCACCCCGTACTGCAACTCGGCCATGCGGTTCAGGTCGCCTTTACGGCGCGCTGCTTCCAGCTCCTGGCGGGACTGTTCGATCTTTTGCTGGATCTGCGCAGAACCCTGCACTTCGGCTTTTTCCGAGGTCCAGATTTCTTCGAGGTCCGAATACTCGCGCTCAAGGCGAACAATTTCTTCCTGGAGTTTTTCCAGGCGTTTCTTCGCCGGCTCGTCCTCTTCTTTCTTCAGGGCCTGAGATTCAACTTTCAGCTGAATCAGGCGCCGATCCAGACGGTCCAGCACTTCAGGCTTCGAATCGATCTCCATCCGAATACGGCTGGCCGCTTCGTCGATCAGGTCGATGGCCTTGTCCGGCAACTGACGGTCAGTGATGTAGCGATGGCTCAACTTCGCCGCCGCAATGATCGCGCCGTCGGTGATCGCGACTTTATGGTGGACCTCATACCGCTCTTTCAGGCCCCGCAGGATCGCGATGGTGTCTTCTTCGCTCGGTTCTTCCACCAGTACTTTCTGGAAGCGACGCTCAAGGGCCGCATCCTTCTCGATGTACTGGCGATATTCGTTCAGCGTGGTTGCACCGACGCAATGCAACTCACCACGCGCCAGGGCTGGCTTGAGCATGTTGCCCGCATCCATCGAACCTTCGCCTTTACCGGCGCCGACCATGGTATGCAGTTCGTCGATAAACAGAATGATCTGCCCTTCCTGCTTCGACAGTTCATTCAGCAGGGACTTCAGGCGCTCTTCGAACTCGCCGCGGAACTTGGCGCCGGCAATCAGCGACCCCATGTCCAGGGACAGCAGGCGCTTGCCTTTAAGGCCGTCCGGCACTTCGCCATTAATGATGCGCTGGGCCAGGCCTTCGGCAATCGCAGTTTTACCCACGCCAGGTTCGCCGATCAGCACCGGGTTGTTCTTGGTGCGACGCTGCAGGACCTGGATGGTGCGACGAATCTCATCGTCACGACCGATCACCGGATCGAGCTTGCCTTCTTCGGCGCGCTTGGTCAGGTCGACGGTGTATTTGTCCAGGGCTTGGCGCGACTCCTCGTGGTTAGGATCATTTACCGCTTCGCCGCCACGCAGGTTGTTGATGGCATTTTCCAGGGCTTTTTTGCTCACGCCCTGGCCCAGCAACAATTTGCCAAGTTTGCTGTTGTCGTCCATGGCGGCGAGCAGCACCAGTTCGCTGGAGATGAACTGGTCACCCTTCTGCTGGGCCAGGCGGTCTGCCTGATTCAACAAGCGCGCTAAGTCCTGGGACATGTTCACGTCGCCGGTAGGATTTTGGATTTTCGGCAGTTGGTCGAGCTCTTTGCTCAACTCCTTGCGCAGGCTGTTGACGTCGAAGCCCACCTGCATCAGCAACGGCTTGATGGAACCGCCTTGTTGCTCCAGGAGCGCTTGCATCAAGTGCGCAGGCTCGATGGCCGGATGGTCAAGGCCAACCGCCAGGGATTGAGAATCAGATAATGCCAACTGCAATTTGCTGGTTAAACGATCAATACGCATTAGTCACCTTCCTTTTGAGCAGGCCGGAGCTATAAACACATCCTGAATGAAGAAACCTGCCAGATACCCCTATAGATGTGGTCGATTCTGGGAGATTCAAGCTGCCAATAGTTGACGCAGGTCAGGAGAGTCTAGCGTTCAAGCCAGATAAGGGAGGCAAACCGACCGGTGCGCGGGCTGCGACGGTAGGAATAGAAGCGGGGATCGGTCACGGTACACAAGCCGCCACCGTACACAGCCGTGACGCCGCGGGCTGCGAGCCGCAGGCGGGCCAGTTGGTAAATGTCCGCCATGAACTTGCCCGGGTTCTGACTGGGGACGAACGCCTCAATCGTTTCCGGAAGTTGCTGCATAAAGGCTTCACGCACTTCCGGCCCCACTTCGAAGGCTTGCGGGCCGATGGCCGGGCCCAGCCAAACCAGCACTTCGCCAGGTTCGGCATCCAGGCTTTCGAAAGCGGCTTCCAGAACTCCCGCAGCCAGGCCACGCCAACCGGCATGGGCAGCAGCGACGCGGGTGCCGGCGCGATTGCAAAACAAGGCAGGCAAGCAGTCAGCCGTCATCGATGTGCAGGCGACGCCTGGGGTGCTGGTCCAACTGCCATCTGCCTCGGCAGTACGACCGGGGTCCGCCTCAACCACAACCACACCGTGAACCTGACGCAGCCAGGCTGGCTGAATATTGAGGGCATCGGTGAGGCGACGACGATTTTCGAGGACGGCTTCGAGGCTATCCTCAACGTGATCGCCGAGATTGAGGCTGTCGAACGGCGCCAGACTGACGCCGCCCGCACGGGTGGTAACGCAGGCTTTCACCCCGGCCGGCGCAGGCCAGTCAGGAATCAGCCAGTCACTCATCCGATGAACGCCTCGCGATCCTGCTTGAGCAGCGACAACAACCAGACAAAATCGTCTGGAAGTGGCGATTCCCAGCTCATCCGCTTACCGCTCGTCGGATGATCCAGTTCCAGGAAGCGTGCATGCAGTGCCTGGCGCGGGAAGGTTTTCAACGAATCAACCATGGTTGCACTGGCCGCCGGCGGAATACGGAAGCGGCCACCGTAGGCCGGATCTCCGACCAACGGGAAGTTGATGTGCGCCATGTGCACCCGAATCTGGTGGGTACGACCGGTTTCCAGCTTGACCCGCACGTGGGTGTGGGAGCGGAAACGCTCGAGCACGCGGTAGTGGCTGACAGCTTGTTTGCCACCTTCCATTACCGCCATGCGCTGGCGCTGCTGGCCGTGGCGACCGATCGGGGCATTGATTTTGCCACCTGCGGTTACCACGCCGATCACGATGCATTCATAGATGCGGCTGACGCTGCGGCTCTGCAGTTGTGTGACCAGCTGCGTCTGCGCCTGAATGGTCTTGGCCACCACCATAAGGCCGGTGGTGTCCTTGTCCAGACGGTGCACGATGCCGCAGCGCGGAACATTGATGATGTCCGGCACGTGGTGCAGCAAGGCATTGAGCAGGGTGCCATCAGCGTGCCCGGCAGCCGGGTGAACCACCAGGCCTGCGGGTTTATTGATCACCAGGATGTCGTCGTCTTCATAGACGATGTCCAGTTCAATGTCCTGGGCGATCCATTCTCCCTGGGCTTCCTGCTCGGCAGTCAGCTCAAGAATCGCACCACCATGAACTATGTCTCGCGGGCGGATAACCGCTCCATCCACAGTCAGGCGGCCGTCTTTGATCCAGGCGGAAAGGCGCGAGCGCGAGTGCTCAGCGAATAATTGTGCGGCGACTTGATCGAGGCGTTGGCCGCCCAATTCGGACGGCACCTCTGCGCGAAGTTCAATTTTATCGGACATGCTCAGACTAGGCGTGGCACAGCCTTTGGTTTCGGCTGCGCGCTTGTGGTTAAATACGGCGTCTTTTGCCCCGAGGCTTTCCAAGGGGCGCTCATCATAACAGGACGGCCCCGCCCAAGACAGCGGCCGTCATAGGGACGCAAGCCGCCATGCAAGTGAAACACCTGCTGCTGATCGCCATCCTCGCCATGACTGCTGCTTGCTCGTCAACAAAGGAAGTCGTCGACGAAAACCTGAGCGAGGTCGAGCTGTACCAACAAGCTCAGACCGACCTGAACAACCACAGCTACACCAGCGCCACGGCAAAGCTGAAGGCACTGGAGTCGCGGTATCCGTTCGGGCGCTACGCCGACCAGGCCCAGCTCGAGCTGATCTACGCCAACTACAAGAACGCCGAGCCGGAAGCTGCCAAGTCCGCCGCCGAGCGTTTTATTCGCCTGCACCCACAACATCCGAACGTGGACTACGCCTACTACCTCAAGGGCCTGACCTCGTTTGACCAGGACGTTGGCCTGCTGGCGCGCTTCCTGCCGCTGGACATGACCCAGCGTGACCCGGGTGCTGCCCGCGACTCCTACAACGAGTTCGCCCAGCTGACCAGTCGCTACCCGAACAGCCGCTACGCGCCGGACGCCAAGCAGCGCATGATCTACCTGCGCAACCTGCTGGCCTCCTACGAGATCCACGTAGCCCACTACTACCTGACCCGTCAGGCGTACGTTGCTGCCGCGAACCGTGGCCGCTATGTAGTGGAAAACTTCCAGGAAACCCCATCCGTGGGTGACGGCCTGGCCGTGATGACCGAGGCTTACCAGCGCCTGCACCTGGACGCCCTGGCGGCCACCAGCCTGGAAACCCTGAAGCTCAACTACCCGGACCACCCAAGCCTGAAGGACGGCCAGTTCGTACCGCAGGTTGCCGAAGCCGACAACCGTTCGTGGTTGAGCAAATACACCCTGGGCCTGATCGAGTCCCGTCCACCGCTGCCGCCGGGTGAAACCCGCGCCAACCAGGACATCATCAAGCAATACCAGGACGCCAAGGATTCGATCCCGTCGGACCTCAAGCCGCGTGACGAAAACGGCGACATCATCGAAGAGCAAGGGCCTCAAGCCCTGGGCAACAACGAAGATCGCTCGTGGTTCAGCTACATGACCTTCGGTGTCTTTGACTGATTGTTCGCCGCGATGCAAAAAGGGAGCTCTTGAGCTCCCTTTTTTATTGCGCTGCATAATTGCGCTGTGCGCCCATCACGTCCTTGGCTAAACTGGCGCATTACTTGTCGAGAAGCTGCCCACCATGGTTCGTCTACTGTTCTGGATTGCCGTTATTGCTGCCGCGGTATGGATTTGGCGCAAATTCAAAAGCCCGGCCGCCAAACAGCAGCGGCCCAGCGAGCAAGGCACGATCCAGATGGTTCGTTGCGCTCACTGCGGCCTTCATCTGCCGCAGGATCGAGCCTTGAGCCTGCGCCAGGAGTGGTATTGCACCCAGGCGCATCTGGAGCAGGGTCCGAAGGCTATCCAGCGTTGATCCGGCCTGCCGGCGCGTAGGGCGTCGGATCAATGATCGGCTTATGCTCCAGCAACAAATCGGCAAACAACTGACAGGACGCCGGCGCCAGCACCAGGCCATTGCGGTAATGCCCGCAATTGAGCCATAGCCCGTCAAACCCTGGCACCTTGCCGATATAGGGAATGCCTTCCGGCGATCCTGGCCGCAAGCCGGCCCAATGCCCCACCACCTCGGCATCGGCGAGGGCCGGAATCAACTCGACGGCAGAGGCTTTCAGGCTTTCCAGGGCGGAATCGGTGGGCGTCTTGTCGAACCCCTCATGCTCCAGCGTACTGCCGATCAGGATGTGACCGTCTCGCCGCGGAATCGCATAACGCCCCTTGGCCAGGACCATGCACGATAGGAAGTCCGACGCGCATTTGTACAAGATCATCTGCCCCTTGACCGGCTCAACAGGCAATGCCAGCCCCAGGCTACCCAGCAACTCACCGCTCCAGGCCCCGGCAGCGAGCACTACCTGATCGCCACGGATCGGCCCAAGAGCTGTATTCACCCCGACAACCTTGCCGCCCTCCTGAATAAACCCTTCAACCGCGCACTGCTCGTGAATCGTCACGCCCGGCAGGGCCAACAAGGCTGCCTTGAGGGATTTGACCAACCGCGGATTACGCACATTGGCCACATCCGCCATATAGATCGCCTGGGAAAACCCGGCACCCAGCACCGGCACAGCGTCATGGGCCGCTGAAACATCCACCTTGCTCAGCGGGCGCCCTTCGCGCGCCGCCCAGGCAAGCGCCTCGGCCTCATCGTCAAGGTCCAGCCAATACAGGCCCGTGGTGTGAACTTCCGGGTCAACGCCTGTAGCGGCGAACAAACGCTCTGCCAGTTGCGGGTAAAAATCCTGGGACCAGTGCGCCAGTGCCGTCACCGCCGGGCTATAGCGCCATGGGTACAGCGGGGAAACAATGCCGCCACCAGCCCAGGAAGACTCCTGCCCGACCGCCGAGCGATCCAGCAACACCACCGTCTGCCCCTGGGTCGCCAGGTTGAACGCCGTCAACAAGCCAATTACCCCGCCACCCACAACCACTACTTGCTGTTGCTTAGCCATTGTTCGATCCAGCCGATAAAAAGAAAAAGGCACGCCCGGCGCCCAATCGTCCAGCTTCCTCATCATTGCCCCCAGCACGCCTTGCGCGTCATGTCAGGCACGGCGCCCGGATTGCTTCGCGCACCGGCACTGGTCAGGCTGAAGGCTGCACAGGGATCGCTCGCCATCACCGAATCAGCTGCGGGCGTGGCAAGCAGAACGAAATCCTGAGGGTTCAATGCAGGGGTGATTCTATAGCGATCATTGCCGGCGATGACGCCAGTCGCATCAATAAAAGTGCCGTTCCTCGCGTAATAACGCTCCAGGTGCTGAGCTTGCTCGGTCAGCAACCCGGCAATTTCGGCGCGATAGACCTTTTTCATATGGTTCGTATAGCCGGGATAGGCGACGCCAACCAGAAGGCCGATGATCGCCACGGCGATCAATAATTCGATCAGGGTGAAACCAGTGCAATCCTTGCTCATCCCGCTTACCTATTGAAGTTGTCGCCACATGATTCGTCGAAAACGCTCACCGGCGCCGCTGCCCACGCGCGCATACACCGTCTCCAGGACGGAACGCGAATGACCGCTGATTCCCACCGAAGTCACTCGATAGAGGGTGGCTTGGGTCTCTGCCGGAAGGTGAGCCAAGCCCATTCCCGGCCCAAGATTCTGAATACCGTAGACGCCATCTTTCATCCCCACCCAAGTGACAGCCGACACAGGGTTCGTCCCAGGCCCTACTACCGAAACCGACTCGGGAGGTGGCGCACACGCAACAGTCGATTGACAAGGACGCAAGCCAAAACCAGGTGCCTGCACCACAGACTCTCCAAGCCTGAGGCCGCTTTCAGCCAGCTGAAACGACTGGTTGCGCTGCCGAACGCTGCCGGTCATTTTTTCTTGCGAGATTGCCCCCTGCATCGAAGACAACCCGAGGAGCGCCAACAACAGCAGGAATACCAGGCTGATCAGCAAAACCATACCGGCCTGCCTCGAACGAGAGCGGTAATAACCCATGGGCAAGCTACTCCAGACGATTACGTAGCGCCGCCACAACGCTGTAGGTCTGGTCTTTCACTCGCCCATTTGGATCCTGAAGCGTCAGCAGAATCCGCACGCTGCGTATCAGCGACTCATCACCGGGGTTGGGGTCGTATCGGGTGACAATCGTTGAGCCCGCCTTCCCGGCCACCCCGAAACTGATATCAAAAGCCCCCACGTTATCCACCAGCACTGCCTTGCTCGGGGCTGCCAACGTGCTGAGCTTTAACTGCCCGCCCTCGAAGGTGTAGGTCAGCTTGCGCAATGGAAAGTGGATCTGCCCGGGCGCTGGTGTCGGTGGGCTTCCCGCGTAGGCGTAGGCAGATCCGGTGCAATCGGAAAGCACTGTCCAGTCAGGCTTGCTGCCACCCTCTCCGACGTCAGCAGTTACCAGCGTCAGCGACCGGGAGTTGCCGGTGGCACTCCAGCCGATGGGGCGGTCGAACCCTGCGGGAGCGTTGCTGATTGATGCAGTGGACAGGCAACCAAACATGCCTGCCTGGCGTATTTCCTGAACCAGCTTGCCCAAGACGAACCGTGCATCATCCTGCAACAGCGAAGCTGCACTTTGGTTGTCACGGGTGGCTCGGGAGCTGAGCGCGATCTGGGTCACACCCATGATCAACAACAATCCTAGCGCCAACGCCAGCAACAGCTCCACCAGGCTAAAACCGCGAGCGGGGCCGCTCATGGCAACCCCCTCGGGTCAACAGCAACCCGGCTGGTCAGGGTGAACGTTTCCCGGGCGCCTTGAGCCTTCGCCCCACGGGAGTCATCCCAACTGATGCTGATGGTCACCTCTCGCTGATTGACCGCAACCGAACCCTTGGCGCTCTCCCCCGCAAATCCCGCGATGTTGGCTTCGAAATCGTGCAGGTCCAGATCACGGACACTCGCGACCGAAGTGCTGGAGGGCGCGCGCTCGCTCTGCCCCCATGAGTAATCAGCGCCCGAGTTGGCGCGGATGCGGTCAAGCATGTCGTACGCAATAAAACTGGCCTGGCTGGTCATCCTGGAACTGTCGGTGTACTTCAAGGCATTGAGCTGAATCACCGCAGCCCCCAGCAGGCCGACGGCGAGGATCAACACAGATACCAGGACCTCGATCAGGGTCATCCCGGCCTGGGTCAATTGAGGGTGATTCGTTACGGGGAAAGCGATCATTACCATCGTCATCCATGTCGAAGGTCATCAAAAAGCAGCGGAAAATCTGCCGTGCGATGCAAGACTAGCGCCGGTCTTGCCTGAGCGCTGCACCCCGGAACAAAGCGAAATACTTTGGACAGGATGGCCATCATTCGCCACGCCGGACTGGCCGCTATAACTAAGTCTGCCATTCGGCATCCACTGAAAAAGCACACCGCGTCCACGGAGGGACGGCACATGAAACAACGAGGTTTCTCTCTGATTGAGCTAGTTCTGGGTCTGTTCCTGAGCGGCATCCTGGCCAATCTGGCAGTGCCGAGTCTCAAGGGGCTGCTTGAATCGCAACGTCGCCAGAGCGCCGCAGAATCACTCGCCGGCGGGGTGCGTTACGCCCGCACGGAAGCCATCGCGCGTAATCGCACGGTGGTTATCCATGCACTGGAGGATGACTGGAGCCGGGGATGGAGGGTGGTACTGGACCTGAACGGCCGCGGCCATCTGGACGACAAAAACCCGGTGCTGCTGGAGCGCCAGGACAGTGGCCAGATACCCATTGTGGGCAATACGCCAGTGCGAACCCAGATACGCTTCAGCGGCTTGGGCGAACCGCTGCTGTCAGCAGGGGCTTTCAGCGCCGGCACCGTTCACGTGTGCGCGACGGACCAGCAACTGAGCCTGTATCAAGTAGTGCTGGCCGCCAGCGGGCGCATTAGCCTGCGCAGTAACAAAACCGAGCAGGCGCTGTGCCGGGGCTATGCCGGCACCTTGGGACTCAGAGCAGCGAGCGAACCCGCAGCTCCTTGGGCATGGAGAAAGTGATGTTCTCTTCACGGCCCGCCAGCTCATCAGCGCCTGTGGCGCCCCAGGCCTGCAGTTGCTGAATAACGCCGCGAACCAGCACTTCCGGGGCCGAGGCACCCGCCGTGATGCCGATGCGCTCGACGCCATCGAACCAGCTGCGCTGCATGTCTTCGGCACCATCGATCAAATAGGCCGGAGTGGCCATGCGCTCGGCCAGTTCACGCAAACGGTTGGAGTTGGAGCTGTTAGGGCTACCCACCACCAGCACCACGTCGCATTCGTCGGCCAATTGCTTGACCGCATCCTGACGGTTTTGCGTGGCGTAGCAGATGTCGTCCTTGCGTGGCCCGCCAATCGCGGGGAAGCGCGTACGCAACGCATCGATGACGCGGCTGGTGTCGTCCATGGACAGGGTGGTCTGGGTAACGAAGGCCAGCTTTTCAGGGTTGTGCACCTGCAACGCGGCGACGTCTTTTTCGTCTTCTACCAGGTAGATCGCGCCGCCATTGCTGGCGTCGTACTGGCCCATGGTGCCTTCGACTTCCGGGTGACCGGCGTGGCCAATCAGGATGCATTCACGACCATCACGGCTGTAGCGCGCGACCTCGATGTGCACCTTGGTCACCAGCGGGCAGGTGGCGTCGAACACTTTCAGGCCACGGCCTGCTGCTTCAGTGCGCACGGCCTGGGAAACGCCGTGGGCGCTGAAGATAACGATAACGTCGTCCGGCACCTGGTCAAGTTCTTCAACGAAGATGGCCCCGCGGCTGCGCAGGTCTTCGACCACGAATTTGTTGTGGACGACTTCATGGCGCACGTAAATCGGCGGCCCGAAGACTTCCAGGGCGCGGTTGACGATTTCAATCGCCCGGTCCACGCCGGCGCAGAAGCCACGGGGGTTGGCGAGTTTGATTTGCATGCTGTGCCTCGTGTCTTGCCCTGAGGAGCGAGCTTGTGTGGCGAGGGAGCTTGCTCCCGCTGGGCTGCGAAGCAGCCCCAACCTGGGCAATCGAGACACATCAGGTGTATCTCGATGAACAGTTTGGGAGTGCTACGCACTCCAACGGGAGCAAGCTCCCTCGCCACAACAAGCTCGCTCCTACAGTAGGCCGATTTCGTTAGTTACAGCGCTTTAACGTCGATGATTTCGACATCAAAGGTCAAGGTTTTCCCGGCCAACGGGTGGTTGAAGTCGATGGTCACTTGCGCGTCATCAAAAGCTTTCACCACACCCGGCAGTTCGGTGTTCGCCGCATCATTGAAGATCACCAGCAAGCCTTCCGACAGTTCCATGTCCTGGAACTGCGAACGCGGGATGATCTGTACGTTTTGCGGGTTGGGCTGGCCAAAGGCGTTTTCCGGCAGGATCTGCAGGTTGCGCTTGTCGCCGGCCTTGAAGCCGAACAGTGCCGCTTCGAAACCCGGCAGCAGGTTGCCGTCGCCGACCTTAAAGGTCGCCGGGGCCTTGTCGAACGTGCTGTCGACCGTGTCGCCATTCTCCAGGCGCAATGCGAAATGCAAGGTGACTTCCGTGTTCTGGCCGATGCGTTGCTCAGCCAATACCTGTTCAGTCATGAACGGTCTCTCCGGTTTTCTTACTTTTGAACATATCCAACGCCAGCATGATTGCACCGACGGTGATGGCGCTGTCGGCAAAGTTGAACGCCGGGAAGTACCAGCGGTTCTGCCAATGCACCAGAATAAAGTCGATCACATGGCCCAGGGCAATGCGGTCGTACAAGTTGCCCAATGCACCACCGAGCACCAGGGCAAGTGCCACGGCCAGCCAGGTGTCATCGCGCCCCAGGCGTTTGAGCCAGACCACCAGCACGGCACTGACCACCACGGCGATCAGGGCAAACAGCCAGCGCTGCCAGCCGGAGCTGTCAGCCAGGAAGCTGAACGCAGCACCGGTGTTATAGGCCAGGGTCCAGCTGAAGTAGTCGGGAATCACCACGATCTGCTGGTACATCTCCAGGGCGCCTTCGAAGTGAGCCTTGCTGAGCTGGTCAATGACCAGCACCAGCACGCTCAATACGAGCAAGCCCAGGCGTCCAAAACGACTGGCTTCAGGCATAGTGACGGACCTCGCCAGCGCCAGAGATGTTGTCGACGCAACGACCGCAGATTTCCGGATGCTCAGGGTTCACGCCGACATCTTCACGGCAGTGCCAGCAACGGGCGCACTTGGCGAAGGACGACTTGACCACTTTGAGCTTGAGGCCCGGGACTTCGGTCGCGACGGCATCCGCAGGTGCCTGGGCAAACGGCGCCAGGCTGGCGGTCGAGGTGATCAAGACGAAGCGCAGTTCGTTGCTCAGCTTCGCCAGGTCAGCGGTCAGGCCTTCCTCGGCAAACAGCGTGACTTCGGCCTGCAAGTTGCCGCCAACGGCCTTCGCCGCGCGCTGCACTTCCAGTTCCTTGTTCACGGCAACCTTGACGGCCATCACGCCTTCCCAGTACTCGCGGCCCAGCTCGAAGTCGGCCGGCAATTCGGTCAGGCCTTCGTACCAGGTGTTGAGCATGACGGACTCGTTACGCTCGCCCGGCAGGTATTCCCAGAACTCGTCGGCGGTGAAAGCCAGGATCGGGGCGATCCAGCGCACCAGCGCTTCAGAGATATGGTACAGCGCGGTCTGCGCCGAACGGCGGGCCTTGCTGTTGGCACCGGTGGTGTACTGGCGGTCCTTGATGATGTCGAGGTAGAAACCACCCAGCTCCTGCACGCAGAAGTTGTGGATCTTCGAATAGACGTTCCAGAAGCGGTATTCACCGTAGTGCTCTTGCAGCTCGCGCTGCAGCAACAGGGTACGGTCCACGGCCCAACGGTCCAGGGCGAGCATTTCCTCGGCCGGCAGGATGTCGGTGGCGGGGTTGAAACCGGTCAGGTTCGATAGCATGAAGCGTGCGGTATTACGGATCCGGCGGTAGGCATCGGCACTGCGCTGCAGGATCTGCTCGGACACGGCCATCTCGCCCGAATAATCGGTAGAGGCAACCCACAGGCGCATGATGTCCGCGCCCAGGGTGTCGTTGACCTTTTGCGGCGCGATCACGTTGCCCAGGGACTTGGACATCTTGCGACCGTTCTCGTCGACAGTGAAGCCGTGGGTCAGCAGCTCGCGGTACGGGGCGTGATCGTCGATCGCGCAGCCGGTCAGCAACGAGGAGTGGAACCAGCCACGGTGTTGGTCGGAACCTTCCAGGTACAGATCGGCACGCGGGCCAGTCTCGTGACCCATCGGGTGCGAACCGCGCAATACATGCCAGTGAGTGGTACCGGAGTCGAACCAGACGTCCAGGGTGTCGCTGATCTTGTCGTACAGCGGCGCTTCTTCGCCCAGCAGCTCGGCGGCGTCCAGCTTGAACCAGGCTTCGATGCCTTCTTGCTCAACACGCTGGGCAACCACTTCCATCAGTTCGACGGTACGTGGGTGCAGCTCGCCGCTTTCCTTGTTCAGGAAGAACGGGATCGGTACGCCCCAGTTGCGCTGGCGGGAGATGCACCAGTCCGGACGGTTGGCGATCATCGAGTGCAGGCGCGCCTGACCCCAGGCCGGAACGAACTTGGTGTCTTCGATCGCCTTGATCGCGCGGTTACGCAGGGTGTCGCCGCTGGTCGGCTCTTTGTCCATGCCGATAAACCACTGCGCGGTGGCGCGGTAGATCAGCGGGGTCTTGTGACGCCAGCAGTGCATGTAGCTGTGGGTGATGGTTTCGGTGTGCAGCAGCGCACCGACTTCAGCCAGCTTGTCGACGATCGCCGGGTTGGCCTTGAAGATGAACTGGCCACCGAAGAATTCCAGGGACGGCGCGTACACGCCGTTGCTTTGCACTGGGTTGATGATGTCGTCGTTGACCAGGCCGTACTGCTTGCAGATCACGAAGTCGTCTACACCATAGGCAGGCGAGCAGTGAACCACGCCGGTGCCGGCGCCCAGTTCAACGTACTCGGCCAGGTAGATTGGCGACAGGCGGTCGTAGAACGGGTGACGGAAGTTGATCAGCTCCAGCGCGGAGCCGGTGGTGGTCGCGATTACCGAGCCTTGCAGGTTGTAGCGGGCAAGGCACGCCTCGACCAGCTCTTCAGCCAGCACCAGCAGCTTGTCACCGACGTCCACCAGGGCGTAGGTGAATTCCGGGTGCACGTTCAGCGCCTGGTTGGCCGGGATGGTCCACGGGGTGGTGGTCCAGATCACGATGGAGGCTGGCTTGGCCAGGCTCGCGAGACCGAAGGCTTCAGCCAGTTTGGCTTCGTCGGCGATCGGGAAGGCGACGTCGATGGTCGAGGACTTTTTGTCTTCGTACTCGACTTCTGCTTCAGCCAGGGCCGAGCCGCAATCGAAGCACCAGTTCACGGGCTTGAGGCCCTTGAACACGAAACCGCCCTTGACGATTTCGGCCAAGGCGCGGATTTCACCGGCCTCGTTCTTGAAGTCCATGGTCTTGTAAGGGTTGGCCCAGTCGCCCAATACACCCAGGCGGATGAATTCGGACTTCTGCCCTTCGATCTGCTCGGTGGCGTAGGCACGGCACAGTTCGCGGGTTTTATCCGCGCCCAGGTTCTTGCCGTAGGTCACTTCGACTTTGTGTTCGATCGGCAGGCCGTGGCAGTCCCAGCCCGGGACATAAGGCGCGTCGAAACCCGAAAGGGTTTTCGAGCGGATGATCATGTCTTTGAGAATCTTGTTCAGTGCGTGACCGATGTGAATCGTGCCGTTGGCATAAGGAGGGCCGTCGTGCAGGACGAATTTCGGACGATCCTTGCCAATCTCGCGCAACTTTCCGTACAGGCCAATACTGTCCCAGCGCTGCAGGATCTGCGGTTCGCGCTGTGGCAGGCCGGCCTTCATTGGGAAGGCGGTGTCCGGAAGGTTTAGCGTGGCTTTATAGTCGGTCATTTAAGGCTCTTCATTAGCGATGGGCGCTAGGTGCGGCTAGTGCACGGGCGGCGGCGACATCCGCATTGATCGCCGTTTTCAACGCCTCCAGGGAGGCGAAACGCTGCTCTTCACGCAGCTTTTGGTGGAAAGCCACCGTCAAACGCCGGTCATACAAATCACCGGCAAAATCCAAAAGGTGAACTTCCAGGTGGGCTTTGCCATCACCTGCAACCGTGGGCCTGACGCCTATGTTGGCGACTCCGGGCCACGATTGGCCGTCGATGTCGACACTCACCAGGTAAACCCCGGTCAGTGGCACACGACGGCGCTTGAGCTGCACGTTGGCGGTTGGCGTGCCCAGTTGGCGCGCCAGCTTCTGGCCGTGCAGCACCCGCCCGGCAATCCGGAACGGGCGACCGAGCAAGCGCTCGGCCAAGGCGAAGTCGGCAGCGGCCAAGGCGTTACGCACCTGGGTACTGCTCACGCGCAGGCCGTCCAGTTCGACGGTTTGCGCGGCTTCGACGGTAAAACCCTGGGTGACGCCGGCCTGTTGCAGGAAATCGAAATCCCCTACCCGGTCGCAACCGAAACGGAAGTCGTCGCCGACCTCCAGGTGCTGCACGCCCAGGCCGTCCACCAGGATACGGTCGACGAACTCGGCGGCGCTGAGGCTGCGCAAACGCTGGTTGAAAGCCAGGCAGAGGACGCGGTCCACGCCTTCTTCAGCCAGCAGTTGCAGCTTGTCCCGCAGACGGGCCAGACGCGCCGGCGCCGTCTCCGGGGTAAAGAATTCGCGCGGCTGTGGTTCAAAAATCACCACACAGCTGGGCACGCCCAACTCAACCGCACGCTCACGCAGGCGGGCCAGGATAGCCTGGTGGCCACGGTGAACACCGTCAAAGTTGCCAATAGTGGCGACGCAGCCCCGATGCTGGGGGCGCAGGTTGTGGAGACCTCGAACCAGCTGCATAACGCGCTTCTTGCTCATAAAGTGGTCGATTATAACCACACCCAGCCCCGGACGACAGGCAACAGCGCAGGCCATTTGCGCGAATCGATAAAACAACCGTCTTATCGACGAAAAGTCTCTAGCTCAGCGACTTGCGATTGAAATCCCGCAAGCGGAAGCCCATCAGCAGCAACATGCCGAAGTACACCACCACGCCAGCCACTACCAACGCACCAAGGCGCATGAAGCGCTCCAGCATATGGCCCTGATCCCAGGCAGGCATAAAGTGCATCAGCCCCAGCAACACCGCAGACATCATCGCCACCGCCACAAGCAACTTGAGCGCGAACATGCCCCAGCCCGGCTGCGGCTGGAACATTTTCTGTTTACGCAGTTGATAGAACAGCAGGCCGGCGTTGATGCAGGCGCCGACACTAATGGCCAACGCCAGGCCGGCATGAGCCAGCGGGCCGATAAACACCAGGTTGAGCAGTTGCGTGACCACCAGGGTGAAGATCGCAATCTTCACCGGGGTACGGATGTTTTGCTGGGCATAAAAGCCGGGCGCCAGGACCTTGATCACGATAATGCCCAGCAGCCCGACGGAATAGGCGATCAGCGCACGCTGGGTCATCGAGGCATCAAACGCACTGAACTGGCCGTACTGAAACAGAGAAACGGTCAATGGCTCCGCCAGGATCCCCAGCGCCAGGGAGCACGGCAATACCAGGACGAAGCACAGGCGCAGCCCCCAATCGAGGATTCGCGAGTATTCGTGACGGTCCTTGCTGGCGTATGTGCGGGACAGCGTCGGCAGCAGGATGGTGCCGAGCGCCACGCCCAGCACGCCGGACGGCAACTCCATCAGACGGTCGGCGTAGTACATCCACGATACGGAGCCCGAGACCAGCAACGAGGCAAAGGCGGTATTGATGATCAGCGAGATCTGGCTGACGGAAACCCCGAGGATTGCCGGCAGCATGTTGCGCATAACGCGCCACACGCCGGTGTCCTTGAGGTTCAGGCGCGGCAGCACGAGCATACCGATCTTCTTCAGGTGCGGCAGTTGGTACAGCAGTTGTGCCAGGCCACCGGCCAACACCGCCCAGCCTAAAGCCATCACGGGCGGATCGAAGTACGGCGTCAGGAACAGCGCAAAAATAATCATGCTGACGTTAAGCAGGGTCGGCACGAAGGCCGGCACCGAGAAGCGGTTCCAGGTATTGAGGATCGCCCCGGCCAGGGACGACAGGGAAATCAGCAATATATAAGGAAAGGTCACCCGCAACAGATCAGTGGTCAGGGCGAATTTTTCGGGCGTATTGGCAAAACCGGGGGCCGTGGCCCAGATCACCCAGGGCGCGGCGAGCATCCCGGCGATCGTCACCAACGTCAGCACCAACGTCAGCAAGCCCGACACATAGGCAATAAAGGTGCGGGTCGCCTCCTCGCCTTGCTGGGCCTTGTATTCCGCCAAAATCGGTACGAAAGCCTGGGAAAAAGCCCCTTCGGCGAAGATCCGCCGCAGCAGGTTGGGCAGTTTAAAGGCTATAAAGAAGGCATCCGTGGCCATGCTGGCGCCAAAAATACGTGCCAGCAGCGTGTCACGTACAAACCCTAGAACCCGGGAAATCATCGTGATAGAGCTGACGGCGGCCAACGATTTGAGCAGATTCATTGAAAGAGTTTTTGCCTATAGATAAAGAGCAGGCGAACAAACGGCCCACATATGCGATACTCCGCGCCTGCAACAAGCACAGAGCCAAAGCTCGCGAGTTTACAGGTCAAGCGCCGGAAATAAATCACCCGCCTCTTAAGATCGACCACTCAGCAGTTCGCATCACCCGCCCTTGACAAGACTTCAACTCATCGGCATGATTCGCGGCCTATTTTGTTTGCTATTTCCTAAAAAGTCTTTCGAGGAGCTCGACGGTGGCCAACACACCTTCCGCCAAAAAACGTGCAAAACAGGCTGAGAAGCGTCGCAGCCACAACGCCAGCCTGCGTTCCATGGTTCGTACCTACATCAAGAATGTAGTTAAAGCCATTGACGCAAAAGACGCTGAAAAAGCTCAAGCTGCTTACGTTCTGGCTGTGCCAGTTATCGACCGTATGGCCGATAAAGGCATCATCCACAAGAACAAAGCTGCTCGCCATAAAGGTCGTCTGAATGGCCACATCAAGGCTCTGAACCTTGCTGCTGCAGCCTAAGCGATAAGCTTGTTAAAAAACCGACCCTAGGGTCGGTTTTTTATTGCCTGCCTGTTGGAGCAAGCTTGCTCGCGATGGTGGTTAACGATTATGTGCGCCGCCTGAATAAACGCGGCGCCCTCTGGCTTTTCGCGAGTGAGCTCGCGCCTACTGGGCAGGCCATGGCAAGATCGGAATCGCCGTCACCGCATTCTGCGGACTGCCTTCGATCAAGCGGTCGCTGTAGACCAGATACACCAGGGTATTGCGCTTCTTGTCGAGGAAACGCACCACCTGCATGGTCTTGAACACCAGGGACGTGCGCTCCTTGAACACTTCATCCCCGTCCTTCAGCTCACCCTTAAAGTGAATCGCGCCCACCTGACGACAGGCAATAGACGCCTCAGCGCGATCCTCAGCCAACCCCAGACCACCTTTCACCCCACCCGTCTTGGCGCGGGACAGGTAGCAGGTCACGCCATCGACCTTCGGGTCATCAAAGGCCTCGACCACAATCCGGTCATTGGGGCCGACAAACTTGAACACCGTCGACACCTGGCCAATCTCTTCGGCCGATGCCAGCAACGGCATCGCCAGCAGTACACCGAGCAACCCCTTCATCACGCGCATCGAGAATTCCTTTTTACTTAAACCAGAATCAGGTTATCCCGGTGAACCAGCTCCGGTTCAGCCATGTAACCCAACAGACCGACAATCGCATCAGACGATTGCCCAATGATTTTCTGCGCCTCAAGGGCACTGTAGTTGGCCAGGCCACGGGCAATCTCGCGACCGTCCGGCGCCACGCACACCACCATCTCGCCACGGCGGAAGCTGCCCTGGACCAATTTTACGCCCACCGGCAGCAGGCTTTTGTTGCCCTGGGACAACGCCGACACAGCCCCAGCATCCAACACCAAGGTACCGCGCGTCTGAAGATGCCCCGCCAGCCACTGCTTGCGCGCCGCCAGCATGCCGCGCTCAGGCGACAGCAGCGTACCGATGCGCTCGCCCGCCTTGAGACGATCCAGCACCCGTTCAATCCGGCCGCCAACGATGATGGTATGCGCGCCGGAACGCGCCGCCAGCCGCGCCGCA
This sequence comes from Pseudomonas sp. ATCC PTA-122608, assembly GCF_001952855.1. Lineage (GTDB taxonomy): Bacteria > Pseudomonadota > Gammaproteobacteria > Pseudomonadales > Pseudomonadaceae > Aquipseudomonas. The sequence continues at coordinate 20,221 of NZ_LPNO01000005.1, forward strand.
CGTAGCTTGGTCTGCATACCGCCACGCCCCAGGGCACCACCGACACTCCCAGCCACCGCGTCCAGCGCCGGATCATCGGCACGCGCCTCGTAAATCAGCTGCGCCTCAGGGTTATTGCGCGGATCAGCGTCGAACATGCCGTCGCGATCCGTGAGAATCACCAGCAAATCGGCTTCAACCAGGTTAGCCACCAGGGCCGCCAGGGTGTCGTTATCGCCGAAACGAATTTCGTCGGTCACCACCGTGTCGTTCTCGTTGATCACCGGGATCACCTTGAGTTCAACCAGGGCACGCAGGGTGCTGCGGGCATTCAGGTAGCGCTTGCGGTCGGACAAGTCGTCATGGGTCAGCAGAATCTGCGCAGTGTGGCGACCATGCTCGGCAAAGCTGGACTCCCAAGCCTGCACCAGCCCCATCTGACCAATGGCGGCAGCGGCTTGCAGCTCGTGCATCGCGCTGGGTCGCGCGGTCCAGCCAAGGCGACTCATGCCCGCGGCAACCGCCCCGGACGACACAAGCACCAACTCGACACCGGCCTCATGCAAAGCCACCATCTGGTCCACCCAGACGCTCATGGCCGCACGATCCAGCCCCTTGCCATCCGCCGTCAGCAGCGCGCTACCGATCTTAACGACCCAACGCTGCGCACCTGTCACCTTGCTCCGCATCATCTTCAACCTTAGATAGAGGGCCGCGCGACCCAGCGCCGCCCATAACGTTATTCGTGACTACCGATTTCCAGATACCAAAACGCCGCTCGATTGAGCGGCGCTTAAGTTTACTGCAACGAATCAGTCGCGCACGTAAATGATTTCCGGACCATCTTCATCATCCACGTCTTCTTCGTCCCAATCATCGTCACCGATGTCATGGACCGACTTGACGCCACTGCGACGCAGGGCACGCTGGTCATCCAGCGCCTGCAACTGGGCACGAGCTTCGTCTTCGATGCGCTGATCCAGCTCAGCCAGCTCTGCCTTGTAGACAGGGTCGGCAGCCAGGCGGTCGGCACGATCTTCGAGGTAACGCATAATGTCGCGCGTCAGGCGCTCAGTGCCTTCTTTGGCAATGGCCGAGATCACGTAGACCGGACCAGTCCATTCCAGGCGATCAACGATTTCCTTGACGCGCTCTTCGTGCTCTTCCTCGAGAATCTGGTCGCACTTGTTCAGTACCAACCAACGATCACGCTCAGCCAGGGACGGGCTGAACTTGGTCAGCTCGCTGACAATCACTTCAGCAGCGTCTGGTGCGCTGGTGTCATCCAGCGGCGCCATGTCGACGAGGTGCAACAGCAAACGGGTACGGGACAAGTGCTTGAGGAAACGAATCCCCAGGCCCGCGCCGTCGGAAGCCCCTTCGATCAGGCCCGGAATGTCCGCAACCACGAAGCTCTTCCAGCGATCAACGCTGACCACACCCAGGTTTGGCACCAAGGTAGTGAACGGGTAATCGGCAACTTTCGGCTTGGCAGCAGACACCGAGCGAATGAACGTACTTTTGCCGGCGTTCGGCAGGCCCAGCAGACCTACGTCAGCCAGCACCTTCATTTCCAGCTTGAGGTCACGCTGCTCGCCAGGCTTGCCCGGCGTGGTCTGGCGTGGCGCACGGTTGGTACTGGACTTGAAACGGGTGTTACCCAGACCGTGCCAGCCACCATGAGCCACCAGCAGGCGCTGACCGGCCTTGGTCAGGTCGCCGATGATTTCCTGGGTAGCGGAGTCGATCACGGTAGTGCCGACCGGAACCCGCAGAACCAGCTCTTCGCCTTTTTTACCGGTGCAGTCAGTGCTGCCGCCGTTGGAGCCACGCTCGGCATCAAAGTGCCGGGTGTAACGGTAGTCCACCAGGGTGTTGAGGTTTTCGTCGGCGATCATGTAGACCGAGCCGCCATCACCGCCATCACCGCCGTTAGGACCACCGTTTTCGATGAATTTTTCCCGACGGAAACTCATGCAACCGTTACCGCCGTCGCCAGCTTTTACTCGGATCGAAACTTCATCAACAAACTTCATAACAAAACGCCTCTCGCCACACGGACGAGCTTAAGAAACCAAGACATAAGACTCTTGCAAAAATGAGCGCAGCGACCTCAAGCAACGACCGCAAATCCAGCTGCTTTCGCCCATCACAAACAGCTTTGCAAGAGACTCACCCCACAAACGAAAAAGCCCCGTCGCGAGACAGGGCTTTTCCAGCAACTACGTAATTATGCCGCGACGACTTCAGTCTTCGGGACAATGCTCACGTAACGGCGGTTGAAAGCGCCTTTTACTTCAAACTTGATCACGCCGTCGATTTTAGCGAACAGAGTGTGATCTTTACCCATGCCAACACCGTAACCGGCGTGGAATTGGGTGCCGCGCTGACGCACGATGATGTTGCCCGGAATGATAACCTGGCCGCCATACATCTTCACGCCAAGGCGTTTGGCTTCTGAGTCGCGACCGTTACGGGTACTACCACCAGCTTTTTTGTGTGCCATGAGTCAATTCTCCTAGTGAGGAATTAGGCTGAAATTAAGCCTGAATACCGGTGATTTTGATCTCGGTGTACCACTGGCGGTGGCCCATACGCTTCATGTGGTGCTTACGACGACGGAACTTGATGATGCGGACTTTATCGTGACGACCTTGGGAGATCACTTCAGCCACAACGGTAGCGCCTGCAACAACTGGAGCGCCGATGTTCACGTCATCGCCATTGGCGACCAACAGAACGCGATCAAAAGTAACGGATTCGCCAGTAGCGATTTCCAGCTTCTCGATCTTCAGGTATTCACCTGGGGCGACCTTGTATTGCTTGCCACCAGTAACAATTACTGCGTACGACATGGTATTTCTCCGATAATCCTGCTCACCCAGCGCTTTATAAGAAGAGGTATTGGCTGGCATGGCTGCATGGGATGGACGTCCCGAATGCAATTGCGTAAGGCAGGTGCTGCCCAGGAAGTTCAGGGTGCGCGATTGTACGCAAGCTAAGGAGGCGTTGCAAGTGGCCGTCTATCGCGCCTTGACACTACGGGGCGTGGGTCCTAGCATGCCGCGCAACCCTTCTGGAGCGACTGTCGCTGATGCAACCCCAAGCTTTCTACCGCGCGGTGGCGGACGATTTTAGCGCCGTCGACGGCATCATCAAGAAGCAGCTGACTTCTAAAGTGCCGCTGGTCTCCAAAATTGGCGACTACATTACGTCGGCCGGCGGTAAACGCCTGCGTCCTTTATTAGTGTTGCTGTGTGGCAAGGCCCTCGGCCGCGAAGGCGATGACCTGCGCCTGCTGGCCGCGACCATCGAGTTCCTGCACACCGCCACCCTGCTGCATGACGACGTGGTCGATATGTCCGGCATGCGCCGTGGTCGCGAGACGGCCAACGCGATGTGGGGCAACGCGCCGAGCGTGCTGGTGGGCGACTTCCTTTATTCGCGCTCGTTCGAAATGATGGTCGAGCTGGGCTCGATGCCGGTGATGAAGATTCTTTCACAGGCCACGCGCATCATCGCCGAAGGCGAAGTGTTGCAACTGTCGAAGGTTCGCGACGCCAGCACTACCGAAGAAACCTACATGGAAGTGATTCGCGGCAAAACCGCGATGCTCTTCGAAGCCTCGACTCACAGCGCTGCCGCCTTGTGCGAAGCGACGCCCGAGCAGAGCGAAGCCCTGCGCACCTTCGGCGATCACCTGGGCGTAGCCTTCCAGTTGGTGGACGACCTGCTGGATTATCGCGGCGACGCCGAAACCCTGGGCAAGAACGTCGGTGACGACCTGGCCGAGGGCAAGCCGACCTTGCCGCTGATCTACACCATGCGCGAAGGCACGCCTGAACAGGCCGCCCTGGTGCGTAAGGCGATCCAGAAAGGCGGGATCGAAGACCTGGAAAGCATCCGCGAAGCCGTGGAAGCCTCGGGCTCCCTCGAATACACCGCGCAACTGGCCCGTGACTACGTCGCTCGCGCCATCCAATGCTTGGAAGCCCTTCCAGCCAGCGAATACCGGGACGCCCTGGTTGAGCTGAGTGAGTTCGCGGTCGCCCGCACTCACTAAGCAATTCCTGTAGAAACGAGCTTGCTCGCGAAGGTCTACAACGATAACGCGTACACCTGATTACACGCGGCGTCCTTGAGTTTTTCGCGAGCAAGCTCGCTCCTACAAGGGACGGTGCCCCCTCCCCCCGCTAAAACCCTATATAATGTGCGCTTTTTAGCCATCCTGAAACCAAAGGAGCTTTAGTGAGCACGTTGCCACCCTGCCCGAAATGCAATTCCGAATACACCTACGAAGACGGCGCCCAGCTGATTTGCCCGGAATGCGCCCATGAGTGGGCCGTCGGTGGCGAAGCCGAGGCTGCCAGCGATGAATCCGTCAAGAAAGACTCTGTGGGCAACGTCCTGCAGGACGGCGACACCATCACCGTGATCAAGGACCTCAAGGTCAAGGGCACGTCGCTGGTGGTCAAAGTCGGCACCAAGGTCAAGAACATCCGCCTGTGCGATGGCGACCACGATATCGACTGCAAGATCGACGGTATCGGCCCGATGAAACTCAAGTCCGAGTTCGTCCGCAAGGTCTGAACCGGCTGCCTCCATCTCGTGCCCGGCACGGGATGGCGCTTCACCCTCCCCCGCGTCACTTCCGCACTAGCGGCAAAAGGCCAGGCCTTTTGATCAAAAACAATATCCACACAGAAAAGTCCGGAAATCGCCAATAGGGACTTGCTATTCCTTGAATAAGAATTATTCTCATTGAAACCCATCAAGGAGATGCTTCCCATGACTTATTTGATCGATGCCTGGCTGGACCGTCCACACCCTTACCTGCGGATCCTCCATCGGGAAACCGGGGAAGTCTGCGCAGTACTGGAAGAAGAAGCGTTAAGCGAACTGCAGGATCAGGGCGACCTGGACGTCAATGGCCTGAGTTCCAGTGAACCTGGGGTGCTGAAGGAAGTGGTGAGAAATCTGTTTCTGTTCTGCTATGCCCGGGCGTTGCGCCCGGTGACGGATCTCAATGGCAAGTTTCATCCATGAGCAACCTGCAAAACCGTGTAGGAGCGAGCTTGCTCGCGAAGAACTCAAAGACACCGCGTTCATTCAGCATGGGCGCGTCATCGTTGACGTTCATCGCGAGCAAGCTCGCTCCTACAACCTAGTCAGCGGTCTTACAGAACGTCGAGCAGCTCGACGTCGAACACCAGAACGCTGTGCGGCGGGATGCTGCCAACGCCTTGAGCGCCGTAAGCCAGTTCGCTCGGCACGTACAGGCGCCATTTGCTGCCGGCATTCATCAGTTGCAGGGCTTCGGTCCAGCCGGCAATTACGCCACCAACCGGAAACTCTGCAGGCTGACCGCGCTCGTAGGAGCTGTCGAACACAGTGCCGTCGATCAGGGTGCCGTGGTAGTGAGTACGCACTTGGTCTTCACGGGTCGGCTTGGCGCCGGTTCCGGCAGTCAGCACTTCAAATTGCAGGCCGGAAGCCAGGGTGGTGATGCCGTCACGCTTGGCGTTTTCAGCCAGGAAAGCCAGGCCTTCGCCAGCAGCAGCTTCAGCCTTTGCAGCGGCTTCGGCTTGCATGATTTCGCGGATGACCTTGAAGCTGGCGGCCATTTGCTCTTGGTCCACACGGCTAGGCTTGCCGGCGAAAGCGTCGGTCAGGCCAGCCAGGATCGCGTCCAGGCTCACGCCCGGTGGCGGGTTGTCGCGCAGTTGGTCGCCCAACTGACGGCCAATGCCGTAGCTCACGCGGGTTTCGTCGGTGGACAGATTAACTTCGGACATGGAAAGGCTCCGCTGTAGGACGACACACGTGTCGTCCAAACTAAAAGGGCGAGCAGACTAGCACACAAGCCCCGCTCTTGATGAGCCCTGGAGCCTCAGGCGCACACCCGACGGGCGCTGATCAATGTTTGGTCAACTTGTCCAGATAACCCATGGCAAACGCAGACACCACGAAGGTCATGTGAATAATCACGTACCACTTCAAATGCTCGGGATCGACGTTCTTGGCGTCCATGAACACCCGCAGCAAATGGATCGACGAAATCGCCACGATGGACGCCGCGACCTTCATCTTCAGCGACGAGGAATCCATGGTCCCCAGCCAGTTGAGCTTCTCTTTGCTTTCGTCGATGTCCAACTGGGAAACGAAGTTCTCGTAGCCGCTGATCATCACCATCACCAGCAAGCCGCCCACCAGTGCCATGTCGATCAACGACAGCAGCACCAGGATCACATCCGACTCGCTCATGGAAAACACCATGGGAATCACATGGAACACTTCCTGGAAGAACTTCAGCCCCAGCGCCAACAGCCCAAGGGACAACCCGAAATAGATCGGTGCCAACAGCCAGCGTGAGGCATACATTGCATTTTCGATAAAGCGTTCCATTGAATCTCACACAGCGTGGCTAAAAATGGCGCCGAGTATATCAGCCGCACACAAACGCCAGAAACCGTCGAGAAAACTGATCTGTACGGCATCTGTAAAAGAATTTTTCTGCTAGTGTCGGGCTCATCAACTCGGCTCGATGATGTCGGACAGGAAAACTCAGATAATGGATGTGCGATCCCCTTTGGCCAGCATTGGCCTGTGCGCGGCGTTGCTGATGGGCAGCGGTTGCTCCCCAAGCGATGAACACAAGCAAGCCAGCCTCGAAGAGAAAACCGCCAAGTTCGAACAGTCCCTGGACGCCATCCAGGATCCCAAGCTCAAGGACGCCGTGTCCGAGCTCGGTGGCTCGCTGTTGCTGCTGGAACGGGCACGGGCCAAGCTGGCCAGCAAGCCTATCGAGGCCGAGTACAGCGAAGACGCCCTGGCACTGCTCAAGCACTACCCCACGCCCCAGGCGTTGGTTGATACCTACATCAACGGCCTGTTTGTCCTGCGCAAGGCATCCCATTCGGACTACCTGACGGACCTGCAACCGATCTTCCCGTTCAACTTCAACATGCCCGACCAGTTCCCCTTCCCCCATGGCCTGGAATGGCAGTCGGTCACCTTGAGCAACAACAAGGTCATCCCCTTCCAGCCGGAGTGGTCGGAAACCGACCCGGGCATCCAGTTGAGCCCTACCAGCTCCAATCTGACCAACCCCGATGACCTGACGGTGACTTACCCGTTCGTCGAAGGCATCGAGACTGAAAACAAAAGCCAGCCGCAGCCCGTCACCCTCAAGGGCAAGGTGGAAGTGATCGCGCCGCGTAAAGTCTTCACCTTCGACCTGTCGAAGAAGGACGTGGGCCGCAAGCGCATTGAAGAAAACGTCACAGTCACCCTGCTGACCCTAGAAAAGAACTACGCCGAGATCGAACTGACCAACAGCGCCCCGCTGGCGCCGGAAGTCGCGGACGAATCGCCTAACCCGCTGCTGGTGCAGGCTCGCGACACTACCGGGCAATTTCTCTCGCGCTCAGGCTCAATCAACGAGAACGCCGCGCAACTGGCGTTCTACGAGAAGCAACTGGCGGAGATGCAAAAGCAGACGGCCTGGTCCGACGCCTTCGAGAAGCAGCTGGAAGACGAGCAGAAAGCCTTCGAACTCAAGCAGGGCAGCCACTACACCAAGGTGTACTTCAATGGCTTGATCGACAATGTGCAAGTCAGCGTGCTCGACTTTTCCCAGGCCACCGTGACCCGCAAGGACCTGGACCTGCCCGTAAGGCGCTTCGACAAAAACAGCCTGGAGAAAACCGTACAGCCCCTGCCGATGCCGGTCACCGTGTATGACGACCAAGCCGCGGACTGGCTCAAGGACGCCACCCTGTCCGAAGACCAGCTAAAGAAAAGTGTCACCATCAACCAATCGGTGGATGACGCCAGTGCGGCGCACGTCGAATTCGATCACCCCTACACCTTCAACGACGACCTGCTGGGCGACGACCGCGGCGGTGGTGACGCTCCCGTGACCTTCCTCACTGCCAACGACGAAGGCAAGCTCGGCGAGCCGATCGAACTGCCCGCCGAAGCCTACGAAGTCGACCCAGGGCGCGGCACCATCACCTATGACCTGAACCTGTTCCCCGAGAATCCGGGGTTTGCCGTGGGATCAATGCCACTGTTCCTGGCCACCATCGAAAAAGGCAGCCTCACGGCTGGGCAGTTGCCCAAAGGTCTGGAGCTGAAAGACAACGCGCTAATTGTCGACCAGAAACTTTTCCCCGCCGACAGCTGGCGGTTCTACGCCAAGGACGCCAGCGGCAACTACCTGAAAGAGATTCTCGGGGTCAGCCACCGCGCCGAGGAATACGGCACGGCGCTGTTCGACGTGCATTACTTCTACGGCCAGCCGACTACATTGGAGACTTACCAGCGCACCGGTCTGGACACGGTGCAGTATGGGTTTGAGGTGAAGCTGGACAAACCCGAAGCGACCCCAGCGCTCAAGCCATAACATCAGCTCCACTGGCGCTGAAGATCGAATGTGAGAGCGGGCTTGCTCGCGAATGCAGTGCATCAGTCACAGATATATTGACTGACACAGCGCATTCGCGAGCAAGCCCGCTCCCACATTTGGCTTTCGGTACTCAGCGGATATCGCTCAGCGCGGTCTGCCGCCCGCCATTGAGCTGTCGCAAGTGCGCCTGCAGGTGCAGGCACCAGATTTGCGGGTCGTCGGCCAGCTCGTACCCGTGCAGGGTCAGGCTTTCGACAATCGAATCAAGGATGGTTTGTGCCACGAAAGGTCCATGAAACGGGCCTTGGGATTTGATGGTGGAAGGCTGTTCACCCGTCATTCCGGCGGCAAACAACAAGGTCCACATCCCGGTATCCCCGGCGAGAGGGCGAATGGAACATTCGATACGAGTAACCAGGCCCAGGCACTGGCGGGTGAGGCAGAGGTTGCGCGACATGGCGGCGACCCTCGGTAGATCCGGTATTCAGCCTCGCAGGGCAAGACTGTTTCTATCCAGCGACTCCTGTGGATATCCCTTGAGCTGAGAATAGAAGAAACCCGGTACAAACCAAGGCCGGGGGACCAACGGACGACTGCCCCGTGGCGAGGGGGCTTGTCCCCCGTTGGGCTGCGTAGCAGCCCCAATAGGATAAACGTGCTCTAACAGGTTAAACGCAGTGCCTGGATTTGGGGCCGCTTCGCAGCCCAACGGGGGACAAGCCCCCTCGCCACAAAGCGCGCCCTTCATCCGATCAAAATCACACCGGTTTGGCTTCTGCCAACGCCTCCTGCGCCAGCTCCTTCTCGGCTTCCTTCAAATCATCTTCACTGATCATCTCGGCAATCGCCCGCAAACGCTCCACCACCCGTGCATTGACGCTGCCTTCCGGGAATTGCCCCTCCTCGTCTGGCGAACCCGCAGGCTCACCCACTAGCAGGCTCAAGGCCTCGTCGGCCTGACGCACGGCATAGACGTGGAACTGCCCGTCGCGTACAGCCTGCAGCACCTTCTCATCGAGCATCAGCGTCGCGACGTTGGCCTGGGGAATGATCGCCCCCTGCTCGCCGGTCAGCCCGCGGGCTTCACAGAGGCGGAAGAAGCCTTCAATCTTCTCGTTGACCCCGCCCACCGCCTGCACTTCACCAAACTGGTTGATGGAGCCGGTGATGGCAAAGCACTGCTTGAGCGGCGTTTTCGACAGCGCCGAAATCAAGGTGCAGGCCTCGCCCAAGGAGGCGCTGTCGCCGTCGACATAACCGTAGGACTGCTCCAGGGCGATACTCGCCGAGATCGCCAACGGGAATTCCTGGGCATAACGGCTGCCCAGGTAACCGGTGAGGATCATCACGCCCTTGGAGTGGATCGGCTGGCCGAGGTTAACTTCACGCTCGATATCCACGATGCCGCTGCCGCCCGGGTACACCGAGGCAGAGATCCGCGCCGGTACACCAAACGCCGAGTCACCCACCTCCAGCACCGTCAGCCCGTTGCACTTGCCCACCGCTGCACCGGCGGTGTCGATCAGGATCACCCCGGCGAGCATGTCGTCGAGAATCCGCGCCGACACCCGCCCGGTGCGCGTGGCCTTGGCCTTGAGCGCACGCTCGATGTGCCCAGCGTCGGTGCGTTCATCACCCGCCAGGTGACGAATGAAGTCCGCCTCGCTGACCAACTGGAACAAATCACCGATACGCGCCGACAAGCGCCCCTGGTTCTCCGCCAGCCGCGCGCTGTAGGTCGCCAGCCGTGCCACGGCATCCGAGGTCAACGGCGCCATGCCTTCTTCCGAGGTGCGGGTTTTCAGCAACTGGGCGAACTGCTCCAGGCTTTCATCCACCATCGGAATGTCTTCGTCAAAGTCCACCAGCACCCGGAACATCTCCTGGAAGTCCGGATCTGCGTCCTGCAACGCGTAGTACAGCTGGCGGGAGCCAATGATGATGACCTTGAGCTGCAACGGGATCACTTGCGGGTTGAGGGTCACCGTGGCCAGGCGGCCCAGTTCGCCCAACGGTGACTCCATTTTCAGCTTGCGCGATTGCAGGGCACGCTTGAGGGCGTCCCACACAAACGGCTCGCTGAGCATTTTCTCGGCTTCGAGGATCAGGAAACCACCATTGGCACGGTGCAGCGCACCCGGCCGCAACTGGCGGTAAGTCGTGTAAAGCGCGCCCTGGTCGGTGCTGTATTCAATACGGCCGAACAGGTTGTCGTAGGTCGGATGCGGCTCGAATACCACCGGCGCGCCACCGTTGACCGGATGGCCTACCACCAGACTCGGGCAGTACTGCTCCTCCAGCAACTTGCGGGCCTGGGCATCGGTTTTCGCGTCGTCCACCAGTTGCTCGACCACGGTTTTCAGCAGGTAGACCTGCATTGCCTGCAGGTAGCCGCAGACTGCCGCGTTCTCCGCATACTTCTCGGACAGCGGCGACAGCAGTGGCTGCAAGGCCAACGTGATGGTTTCTTCGTTGAACTGGCGCATCTGGTTGTTAGACTCGCGCTTCCACTGGGGCAGGCTGGCGAGTTCTTCGTTGAGGCGTTCTTCCAGTTCGGAAATATCAGTGTGGAAACGCTCGCGGTCAGCTTCCGGCAACTGCGAGAATTCAGCCTCATCCAGAGCCTTGCCATCGAGCATCGGGGTGAACGCAATGTTGGTGCTGTCACGGTACAGCGCCACGTCCTTTTCCAGAGCCAGGCGCTCGATGACGTCAAGAGCACGGTCGTAGCGCTGGTTGAAAGCACGGTCGATGGCGCTTTTGCGCTGTTGATAAGTCGGGTGTTCAAACACGGCCGGAAAGGTCGCGACCAGGTTATCGATCAAGCCGTTGATATCGGAGATGAACGCGGCAGCACCGCCCGCAGGCAGTTCCAGCGCGCGGGGTTCGCGAGGCTCGTCGAAATTATTGACGTAGACCCAGTCGGCCGGGGTCTGCAGGCGCTTGCCTTCGGCCTTGAGGTAGCGTTTGACGAACGAAAAGCGGCCGGTACCGGGCTCGCCCATGACAAATACGTTGTAACCGGGGCGTGGCATGGCCACACCGAACTGCAAGGCTTCGACCGCACGTTCCTGGCCAAGCACACCGCGAAAGGGCTCCAAATCATTGGTGGTCGAGAAGCTGAACTGTTCAGCGGAAAAAGGACGAGTCAGCGCTTCGGGCGCTAGACGCAAGCTGGCAGCAACAGGATCAGGCATCGGGCTTCCTTACATCAGGCGGGGCAGATGACGGCATTCTGGCGCCGGGTTGGGCCGGCTGGCAAGGACGGCTTAGGGAAAGCATAGACCCAGGTTTGAGGCTGTAAAAAAACCGAGTGTTTCCGGCTTGTTTCATAAAAAGTCACGGAACCCTTGGATCATGCCTAAACTCCAACCTGCTGCGGGTTGGACTAATAACCGACCCCTAGGGTGCTGTCAGGCACCTGAACCCTTGTCCATTGGTTTGCACACAAAGAGAACAAAGCTATGAAACGGATCCTTCTCGGTACTCTCTTCACCGTCGTCTCCCTCAATGCAATGGCTGAAGCGCCAGGTGGCCCGAACTGCGGTTGGGGCAACATGTTGTTCGAAGGCCAACGCGGCACTCCGGCTCACTTCCTGGCCTCCACCACCAACGGTACCTCCGGTAACGCCACATTCGGCATGACCTCGGGCACCAACGGCTGTAGCACCAACAGCGCACTGACCTACGGTGGCAAATCGTGGATTGCCATGAATGGCATGATGAACGAGCTGTCCGAAGACATGGCCAAGGGTAACGGCGAAGCGCTGACTACCTACGCTGTAGTACTGGGCGTTGCTCCTGAAGACCGCGAGCACTTTGCCGCTGTGACTCACGAGCACTTCCAGCAAATCTTCAGCAAGGCTGACGTAACCGCTGATGACGTGCACAACAACACCCTGGCTGTACTGAAAAGCGACACCCGTCTGGCGAAATACGCTACCCAGGCTTAAGCTCGACCCGCCCGTGCCTTTCGAGGCACGGGTTTTGTTATTTTTGGACCTGCCTCCCCTTTGGGTCTTTTTATCTCGACTTAAGTTGCCCACATGCTCAAACGCCTTGCCTACCTGGCACTCTTCGCCTGCGCCCCGCTGTATGCGGCGCCGCACCTTGATGATCAACGTTTGCAGCAGTTGGCCAACGAGCCGTTCTGGCTCTCGCTGGGGCATTACGAATCCGGCAAATTCGAAGGCTGGCGCAGTTATGTCAGCGACAAGAAATTCTTCCTCGCCCCCGATGGCGCCCACCATCCGGACCAGGAGCTGAAGGCCACGGTGGAGGCACTGTATGCCCCGGCCAGCCTCGGCGAAAAACACGTCCAATGCGTTTATCCCGCACGTACCCGTTGGCTCAAGGACCAGTTGCACCTGACTGACTTGCCAACGCTGGACTGCAAGGAATTCAAGCAATGGTTCAAGGACGTTGCGCCCCACAGTGCGGTGATGATCTTCCCGGCGGCTTACCTCAACAGCCCGTCGTCAATGTTCGGCCACACCCTGCTGCGCATCGACCAGGCTGACGTGCAGAGCAACAACACCGCCCTGCTCAGCTACGCGATCAACTTTGGCGCCTATATCGAAGGCTCGGACAACAGCATCCTCTACGCCTGGAAAGGCCTGATGGGCGGTTATCCCGGCCTGTTTGCACTGGTGCCCTACCAGGAAAAGCTCTCGGAATACCGTAGCCTGGAGAACCGCGACCTGTGGGAATACCGCCTGAACCTGACCCAGGTCGAGACCGAGCGCATGGTTGAGCACGTGTGGGAGCTGAAGCAGATCCAGTTCGACTACTTCTTCTTCGACGAAAACTGCTCCTATCGCCTGCTGGAACTGCTGCAAGTGGCCCGCCCAAGCCTGCGGCTGACCGAGCAATTTCCGCTGACCGCCATTCCTACCGACACGGTAAAAGCCGTGAAAGAAGCCGGCCTGGTAGAAAAAATCGACTATCGCCCGTCCCGTGAACGGGAACTGCTGGAGCGCGCCAAACCGCTGGACAGTGACGAGCAGCAATGGGTGCTGAAGATCAGCGACGACCAGAAACAACTGCAAGAGCCGACCTTCAAGGCCATCGCCAAAGACCGCCAGGCCCTGATAATCGACGCCGCCTATCGCCTCGGCCGCTACCGCGCCAACGGCCTGGAGCGTGACACCGAACGCTCCCAACGCAGCTTCGAACTGCTGCGGGCGATCAACCAGAACCCGGCACCAGACCTGAAAATCGAACGCCCCGGCCTGCCCGAAGACGGCCACGAATCCCGCACCTGGCAAGCCGGCATCGGCACCCGGGGCGACAAGGCCTTCGGCGAATACGGCCTGCGCATGGCCTACCACGACCTGAATGACAACGCCGAAGGCTTCCCCTTGGGCGCGCAGATCGAAATCCTGCAAATGAAACTGCGCCAGTACGAAGGCAACCACTGGCAGTTGCAGCAACTGGACCTGGCGACCATTCGCTCACTGACCCCGCGCAACGAGCTGCTGCAACCCTGGTCGTGGCAAGTCACCGGCGGCCTTGAGCGCGTACCGGGCAAGCATGACGACGAGACCCTCGTCAGCCACGTTAACGGCGGCGCCGGCGGAACCTGGCAACTGCGCGACGACATGCTCGGCTTCGCCCTGGGCACAGTGCGCGTGGAACACAACAGCGACTTTGGCGAAGCCATCTCCCCGGCGGCCGGCTTCAACACCGGCGTGCTGTGGCGAAACCCGCTGGGCAACCTGAGCCTGGAAGCCAAGGGTGATTTCTTCACCAATGGCGAAGTACGGCGCAGTATCAGCTTGAATCAACAGTGGGAATTGTCGCGCAACCTGGGCTTGAGGCTGAGTGCGCAGCGGGAATACAGCCACTTGGCGACACCGGTGAATGAGGTGATGCTAGAGGTGAAGTGGTATCACTATTAATCCCTGAGCCGTAGATCATTCCCACGCTCCGCGTGGGAATGCATCCTGTGACGCTCCGCGTCACGACCTTTAAAAGCGGACGCAGAGCGTCCAGGGCGGCATGCCCACGCAGAGCGTGGGAACGATCACTAAAAGGAGCTTCAACCAACATGGCCGTTAATTGCACCAGCCTCGAGCAAGTCCGGGAAAACATCGACCGTCTTGATCGCCAGATCGTTACGCTGCTGGCCGAACGGGGCGGCTTTGTCTCACAGGCTGCGCGCTTCAAAAAAGACAGTGACGGCGTGAAAGCCCCGCAGCGGGTTGAGCAGGTGATTGCCAAGGTTCGCGATCTCGCTGATACCGCTGGCGCCAATCCGGACGTCACAGAGCAAGTCTATCGGGCGATGATTGCAGCGTTCATCCAGCAAGAACTCGCAGAGCACGCCGCCCTGACACCAGACTGAACCACACAATAACCTTGTGGCGAGGGAGCTTGCTCCCGCTGGGCTGCGCAGCAGCCCCAAAACCAGACACCTCACCCTTTCTGGAATATCTCAATACCCTGAACAGGGGCCGAGTCGCGCCCCAGCGGGGGACAGGCCCTCTCACCACTGGTTCAGCGCCCGACTGAACTAGCCATCCACGGACAAACCCATTTCCGGACAGAAATTTTCATGCCCGTCTCAACTCATTGATAAATAGACATGAAATTTCGTACGATTTTTTAGCTATTTTCATTCGATGTAAATCAGCTCTAAGTCCATTCTCTTTATCAGCATTTATGACTAGTATCGGATGGCAATCAAATTGCCACCATCTCTATACACGGATCTGAATAGATAAGAGGCTCGTATGGAATTCTTTGAAAAGCTCACCAGCCTGGCGGCCAAAGTCCGCCTGCAGGGCCCCGCAATTCAAACGGAAGAAGCCACAAAAAATGCTTTTGTCATGCCCTTTATAAATATGGTGTTGGGCTACGACGTATTTGATCCTCAGGAAGTAACACCGGAATTTGTCTGCGACATCGGGACGAAAAAAGGTGAAAAGATTGATTACGCCATCATGAAAAATGGGGAAGTCCAGATGCTCATCGAATGCAAAAAAATCGGTGAGTCGCTCAGCATCAATCACGCGTCCCAGCTGTTTCGCTATTTCCATGTCACAAGCGCAAGAATTTCGATTCTCACCAACGGCCAGGTCTATCGGTTTTTTACGGATTTGGACGCACCCAACAAAATGGATGAAAAGCCATTTTTAGAGCTGGATTTACTAGACATTGATGAGTATTCAGTCCCGGAACTGATCAAGCTGACAAAATCTGCATTCGATGTAGATTCGATTATCAGCGCTGCTGGCGAATTGAAATATGTCAGCCAAATCAAAAAAGTTATCGCCGCGCAGATCAGCAAGCCAGACGATGACTTCGTAAAAGTTTTCGCTTCACGTGTGTACGAAGGGGTTATCACACAGAAAGTTCGAGAGCAGTTTTTTGAGTTAACCCGAAAGGCGTTAAGCCAGTTCCTCAACGATCAGATCAATGATCGCCTTAAGTCAGCTATGAGTGGTTCCATTCAGCCGGCTCAAGCCTCACTACCCACTTCTCTCTCCGCTAATACCGAAGTTATAGAGCGTGACGAGTCAGAAGACAAAATAATCACCACTCTGGAAGAACTTGAGGGATATCACATAGTAAGAGCTGTCGTACGCTCTGTGGTCGATGCCAAACGCATCGTGCAGCGAGATACGCAGAGCTATTTTGGGATATTGCTGGACGACAACAATCGCAAGCCGATTTGCCGCCTGCACTTCAACCGCAGCCAGAAATACATCGGGATTTTTGACGCAGAGAAAAATGAAACACGACATGCAATTTCATCAATTGACGAGATTTACGAATACTCAGATCACCTGAAAAAAACGGTGGGTTACTACGACTAAATGCTAGATGGTAGAGGTCTTAATACTCTTATAAGCCCGTCTATGTCATGTAGTGAGGGCTGCTACGCAGCCCAACGCGGGGCAAGCCCGCTCACCACAGGGGGCAATTGCTTGTCTCTAGGTGACAGGCGTCATCGCTTGGGTAAGGTCGTCTACAACTGCCTTGCCCATCTCGCATAGATAATGCGCCGCCCACGCATATTGCTCACCTCGCACATCCATGGCGGCTTCCATTGCGAGTGTCTTGGAGTAGTGAAGCAGTGTGGATACATGCTCCAGCGCTTCACTAATCGGCATGCCTGCGTTCACGCGGAACAGAGGCTTCTCGTTTTCGCCATAGTCACCGAAGGTGACTACACCGACGGTAATGATCGAGGACAGCGGTGGATCGGGGACAATTTTAGCCATGATGTCTCTTCTAAGTGAAAAAGGGGACCACCGCGACACGTCGCTAAACATGAAAGGGTGGCTGCTGTACGCAGGTTAGCGAACCGGTCACCTAGACACCCGGCAGATCCGAAGATCTCCCGCGCACAGCCGCCATAGCACGATACGGCCGGCAAAAAAACCGCCTGCCAAGTATGTAAAGAGGTTGCGTCTTGGTGGTTCGGGCCGCTAAACCCGTTCACTGTTTTCACAGCGAAGTCGGGAGGCTAGTGACCCAAACACTAAGGCGCAATAGGGTTGAGATTCTCTAGGAATTGTCCTGCAATTTAAAGGGAATCGTCGTTGATGGCCTTTCAACTCAACACCTTTCTCACGTCCCTTTCACATCTATCCAACGAATCCACTCCTACACTTCCCCTATCAGCCGTTCAACGGCCAGGGAGCAAGCGATGTGGCGGTACGCTGTAATGCTGGGCCTGTTGGCCCTGCTGTCGGGTTGCCAATCAACCCATGAAGACTTGCTGGCCAAGGGTTACCCGCCCGCGTTCGCCGACGGCTACGACGATGGTTGCAGCAGCGGCCGCCAAGCCGCCGGGGTGATCACTGGGGAATTTCGCAAGAATGTCCCCCGCTACCTGAAAGACCGCACCTACGCCGAAGGCTGGGAAGATGGCTTCCGCCAGTGCAAGGCCATGCGCGAGAATGAAGATCTGAACGACTACAAGAACCGTCATTGGGACGACCGCGAACGCGCCTGGCAACAGGAAAAGGACCGCGACGCCGCCCGAGCCTTTCGTTCGCCATAGGTCGCTTTCAGACATCCGGCGAAACTTATCCCCTGCGACCATGGCCCAAACTCCATAGCAGGAGAACGCCATGAGTCGAGCTTTCGTCAACGAAGACAACGCCGCTGCCCAGGCCAGCCAACCGGTGGAACGCCAGGTCAGCGAGCAACCCAATCACCTCACTGCCCGCGGGCTTGCGCAGTTGCAGGCCAAGGTGGCGCAGTTGCAAAGCGAACACAGCGGAGAGTCCGCCAAGGGTGAGCAGGCCGATAAACAGCGCCAGGCCGACCTTGAGCGGGATTTGCGTTACTTCAACCAGCGCCTGCAAAGCGCTCAGGTGGTGGCGCCAGCGACCTCCACGGAGAAGGTGCAGATCGGCAGTTGGGTAACGTTTGCCAATGAACAGGACGAAGAGCAGCGGATTCAACTGGTGGGCGAAGACCAGGCCGACGCCACGGTAGGCCTGATCAACTGGGGTTCGCCCCTGGGCCGGGCGCTGCTGGGTGCTCAGGTGGGTGACGAGGTGCTGTGGAAGCGCCCCGTCGGCGATCAGTTGATCGAGATCCTGCGCATCGAGCCCGAGGCTTAGACGATGCCTTGAGCCAGCATTGCGTCCGCGACTTTCACGAAGCCTGCGATATTCGCGCCCTTCACGTAGTTGACCCGACCGTTTTCTTCGCCGTAATGCACGCAGGCATGGTGGATCGACTGCATGATGTTGTGCAGTTTGCTGTCCACTTCGCCAGCGCTCCACAGCAGGCGCATGGCGTTCTGCGACATCTCCAGCCCGCTCACCGCCACGCCGCCGGCATTGGAGGCCTTGCCCGGTGCGAAGAGGATGCCGGCGTCGATAAAGATATCCACAGCCTCCAGAGTGGTGGGCATGTTGGCGCCTTCGGCCACGCATGCGCAGCCATTGCGCAACAGGGTGCGCGCCGCGTCGGCGTCCAGTTCGTTCTGGGTGGCGCAGGGCAGTGCGATGTCGCAGGCCAGTTCCCAAGGTGCTTGGCCGGCGCGGAATTCCAGGCCGAAACGTGGAGCCAGTTCGCTGATGCGCCCGCGCTGGACGTTTTTCAGCTCCAGCAGCGCCGACCATTGTTCCTCGGTCAAACCGCTTTCGCAGTACAGGGTGCCTTCGGAGTCGGACAGGGAAATCACCTTGCCGCCCAGGTCCATGACTTTTCGCGCCGCGTATTGGGCGACGTTGCCGGAACCGGAGATGGCCACGCGCTTGCCTTCGACACGCTGGCCGTTGCGCTTGAGCATTTCTTCAGCGAAGTACACGCAGCCAAAACCGGTGGCTTCCGGGCGGATCAGGCTGCCGCCGTAGCTCATGCCCTTGCCGGTCAGTACCGAGGTGAACTGGTTGCTCAGGCGCTTGTACTGGCCGAACAGGAAGCCGATCTCCCGGGCGCCCACGCCGATATCACCGGCGGGCACATCCACGTCGGAACCGATATGGCGATACAGCTCGCTCATGAATGCCTGGCAGAAGCGCATCACCTCGGCGTCGCTCTTGCCCTTGGGATCGAAGTCCGAGCCGCCCTTGCCGCCGCCCATGGGCAGCGAGGTCAGGGAGTTCTTGAAGGTCTGTTCGAAGGCGAGGAATTTCAGCACGCCCAGGTTTACCGATGGGTGGAAGCGCAGGCCGCCCTTATACGGGCCGATGGCGCTGTTCATCTGGATCCGGAACCCGCGGTTGACTCGTACCTTGCCTTGGTCATCTTCCCACGACACCCGGAACACAATCGCACGCTCCGGCTCGCAGATGCGCTCCAGGATGCCCGAGGTCAGGTAATGGGGATTGGCTTCAAGAAACGGCCACAAGCTGCGCAGGACTTCTTCCACGGCCTGGTGGAATTCCGGCTGGTCGGGATCGCGTTTCTTGAGGCGGGCAAGGAAGGATTCAACGGATTCGATCATGAAAAGTCTCGGCAAATTTATTGTCGTTAAAGGAGATTTGTCCCGGACTTTATCAATTCATGTCGCACCGCGACAGGGCGAAATGTCGCTTTTGTGAATTTAAATGGTGCATTAGATATAAATACAGGCGGTTTTTGCACCTTAATGAGGATTTAAAGTCGAGTTTTGCACCAATAGTTAAACCGTCTTCGCGAGCAAGCCCGCTCCCACATTTGGAATGCATTTCAAGGTGGGAGCGGCGGTGCGACGATTCGACTTGCTCGCGAATGAATCCAACTCGGTCTTACAAAAAAACACGCAAAAAAAAGCGGAGCCCGAAGGCTCCGCTTTTTCAAACCACCAACCCGAATCAGGCCAGTTTTTTATGCCGTACACGATGCGGCTGGGCAGCGGCTTCGCCGAGGCGTTTCTTGCGATCGGCTTCGTATTCGGTGTAGTTGCCTTCGAAGAACACCGCTTGGGAATCGTCTTCGTACGCCAGGATGTGAGTGGCCACACGGTCAAGGAACCACCGATCGTGAGAGATCACAATGGCGGCGCCCGGGAAGTCCAGCAGGGCTTCTTCCAGGGAACGCAGGGTTTCAACGTCGAGGTCGTTTGACGGTTCGTCGAGCAGCAAGACGTTGCCGCCTTCTTTCAAGGTCAGGGCCAGGTGCAAGCGACCGCGCTCACCACCGGACAGGTCCTTGACGAACTTTTGCTGGTCGCCGCCCTTGAAGTTGAAACGGCCCACATAGGTGCGCGACGGGATTTCATAGTTACCGATACGGATCTGGTCGGAACCGTCGGAAATCTGCTGGAACACCGTCTTGCTGCCGTCGAGGTCGTCGCGGCTCTGGTCCACACAGGCCAGTTGCACGGTTTCGCCGACTTCGATGGTGCCCGAGTCCGGTTGTTCCTTGCCCATCAGCATGCGGAACAGGGTGGATTTACCCGCACCGTTACCGCCGATCACGCCAACGATGGCGCCTTTCGGCATGGAGAACGACAGGTTGTCGATCAACACGCGATCGCCGTAGCCCTTGCAGACGTTCTTGAACTCGATGACCTTGTCACCCAGGCGCGGACCGGCCGGGATGTAGATTTCGTTGGTCTCGGAACGCTTCTGGAATTCCTGGGACTGCATTTCTTCGAAACGCGCCAGACGGGCCTTGGATTTCGACTGACGTGCCTTGGCGCCTTTACGCACCCATTCCAACTCGTCTTTCATGGCCTTTTCATGGGCCGACTGCTGCTTGGATTCGGCCGCCAGACGGTCGGACTTGGCTTCCAGCCAACCGGAGTAGTTGCCCTCGTAAGGGATACCGGCGCCACGGTCGAGTTCGAGAATCCAGCCGGCCACGTTGTCCAGGAAGTACCGGTCGTGCGTGATCGCAACCACGGTGCCCGGGAAGTCGTGGAGGAAGCGCTCCAGCCAGGCGACGGAATCGGCGTCCAAGTGGTTGGTGGGTTCGTCGAGCAGCAGCATGTCGGGGGCCGACAGCAGCAGGCGGCACAGGGCCACACGCCGCTTTTCACCACCGGACAGGTGCTCAATCTTGGCGTCCCACGCCGGCAGGCGCAGCGCATCGGCGGCAACTTCCAGCTGGCGGTCCAGGTTGTGACCGTCACTGGCTTGCAGGATGGCTTCGAGCTTGGCCTGTTCTGCCGCCAGTTTGTCGAAGTCAGCATCTTCTTCGGCGTAGGCTGCATAGACCTCGTCCAGGCGGGCCTGGGCGTTCTTGATCACGCTGACCGCTTCCTCGACCACTTCACGCACGGTCTTGGTCGGGTCCAGGATTGGCTCTTGCGGCAGGTAGCCGATGTTCAGTTCGGGCATCGGGCGGGCTTCGCCGTCGAACTCGGTGTCGACGCCGGCCATGATTTTCAACAGGGTGGATTTACCCGAACCGTTGAGGCCGAGCACGCCGATCTTGGCGCCCGGGAAGAAGGACAGAGAAATGTTTTTCAGGATTTCCCGCTTCGGCGGAACAACTTTTCCCAGCCGATGCATGGTGAAGACGTATTGAGCCATGGTGAACCTAGCGTCAGTGACTGATGAATTAAGCGGGCGAAACCCGTGCCAGGCCATGCGCGGCGCGGGCCGTTGACCATGATCAATGCCTGCGTGCGGTAGAAGCCTGATTGTCTGGGGCTGGAACGCCCTCGCGTAACCGGCAAAGCTACCTGAATGCGCATGGGCAGTCCAGCCAAGCGGGGCTGGCACTTTGCCACAACACAAGGCATGCTAGCCGCCCTCCGGGCGTCCGGCTTATAGTGCACGTCGCGCGCCAGTCCAGCCAAACCGCAGGATCACAGTTTGTCCAACGTCACCCCGCCAACTCCCCTGCGCGCCGCTCATATAGCGCCGGGAGCGCCCCTGCACGGAACCCTCAAGGGCGCTCTGGCGACGCTGGTCCTGCTGCTGCTCGCCTTATTATTCTGGCAACTGCTGGACCAGTTGCAGCAAAACCAGAAAAACCAGCAGCAATACACCATCGACTACAGCGCCGACCTGGCCGAACAAATCAGCCTGAACATGGCCCTCAGTGCGCAGATCGCGCTGAACCTGCTGCCGATCGTCGAGCCGCCACGGGACACTGAACAGCAACAAATCCTGATGCGCACCCTGCAACGCTCCCTGCCGGAGCTGCGCAGCGTCGCCCTGCTCGCCCCCAGCGGCGCGATGATCAGCGACAGCGCCGGCGACAGCCAGGACAGCGCCTGGCTCGAAGAGCTGGTCAAGCGCAGCCACGCCCAGTCCTATTACTTGAGCAACAACAACGACGGCACCGTCATCTACCTGCTGCTGCATCAGCCCAGTGGCGGCACCAAGATGTACTGGGCCTTGCGCCTGGCGCCCAACTTCCTGGCCAACCTGACACGCCAGGACGGCCAGGGCCAGCGCCCAATGTGGGTGATCGAAAACCGCCTCAACCACCGCGTAGTCAGCCGTGACAGCGGCATGCCGGCCCAGTGGGCCTCGGCGTTGACCCCGGACGAATTGAACAAAAGTGTACTGGTCACGCCCCTGAGCAAAAGCGACTGGCAACTGCGCGGCCTGTTCGACCGTGCCGCCGTGCTGGAGCAACTGCTGCCGGCCTTTATCGGCAAATGCCTGCTGGGCCTGGCCTTCTCGCTGATCCCGGTGATCGTGCTGCTGAACATGCGCCGCCGCCAGCGCCAGGTGCATGAAGGCCGCCGCCGCTACCAGGATATTTTCGAAGGCACCGGCGTGGCGCTGTGTGTGCTGGACCTGTCCGGCCTGCGCGCATTCTTCGACAAAGCTCAACTGCAGACCCGCGAGCAACTGCAGCAGTTGCTGCAAGACAGCCCGGAGCAACGCCAACAACTGCTCAAGGAATTGCGCGTCACCGAGGTCAACCAGGTGGCGGTGCGCCTGCTGAATGTCGCTTCCTGCGAGCAAGCCTGGGAGCGCCTGATCGACGCTTGCCCGTCGAGCCCTACCGCCATCGGCAACCAGGTGATCGACGCGGTACTGACCCAACAGAAGCAGCTCGAACTGGAAATCCAGCTCAGCGATGTCGAAGGCAACGACCAATACCTGTGGCTGGTGATGCGCCTGCCGGAACAACAGGACGACTTCAAGGCGGTGATCCTGAGCATCAGCGACATCACCAGCCGGAAGCTGATCGAGCTGTCGCTGGTGGAGCGCGAGGGTTTCTGGTCGGACGTGGTACGCACCGTGCCCGATCACCTGTATGTGCAGGACGTGATCAGCCAGCGGATGATTTTCAGCAACCATCACCTGGGCCACACCTTGGGCTACAACAAGCCCGAGTTGCAGCAAATGGGCGAGTATTTCTGGGAAATCCTGCTGCACCCCGAAGACGCCGAGCGTTACCACGACCTGCGCCTGCAACAGCGCCAGGCCGGCTACCTGAGCCAACTGCAGTGCCAGCTGCGCTTTCGCCACCGCAACAACCAATGGCGGCGCTTCGACATCCGCGAACAGGCCCTGGCCCGGGACAAGACCGACCAGGTCACGCGCATCATCGGCGTGGCCAAGGACATCACCGACCAGATCGAGGCCAGCGAATCCCTGCGTGACAGCGAACAGCGCTACCGCATGCTGGCTGAAAGCATCAGCGACGTGATCTTCTCCACCGACAGCAAGCTGGCCCTGAACTACGTCAGCCCGTCGGTGAACGGCGTGCTGGGCTATGACGTGGACTGGATCTTCGAAAACGGCTGGCAATCGACTATCGCCAACCCGCAACAACTGACTGGAATTTACTCCCTGGTGGAGCAAGTCAGCCGCGCCCTGGACCAACCCGACTCCCTCGCGGCGTTGCGCAACGACGTGCAGACCCAGCTGTTCCTGTTCGACTGCCTGCGGGCCGACGGGCGCAAGATCCCGATCGAACTGCGCCTGGTGCTGGTGTGGGACGAACACGGTGCGTTCGAAGGCATCCTCGGCGTGGGTCGCGACATCAGCCAGCAACGCCGTGCGGAAAAAGACCTGCGCATGGCGGCCACGGTATTTGAACACTCGACTTCGGCGATCCTGATCACCGACCCTGCCGGCTATATCGTGCAGGCCAACGAGGCGTTCAGCCGGGTGAGTGGCTACGCGGTGGCGGACGTGCTCGACCAGTTACCAAACATGCTCACCGTCGACGAACAGCAGGAAGCCCACCTGCGCTACGTGCTCAAGCAATTGCATCAGCACAGCACCTGGGAAGGCGAAGTGTGGCTCAAGCGCCGCAACGGCGAGCATTACCCGGCCTGGGTCGGGATTACCGCCGTATTCGATGACGAAGGCGACCTGGCCAGCTACGTGTGCTTCTTCAGTGACATCAGCGAGCGCAAGGCCAGCGAACAGCGGATCCACCGCCTGGCCTACTACGACGCCCTGACCCACCTGCCCAACCGCACGCTGTTCCAGGACCGCCTGCACACCGCGTTGCAGTCGGCGGAACGGCAGAAGTCGTGGGTGGTGCTGATGTTCCTCGACCTCGACCGCTTCAAGCCGATCAACGATTCCCTGGGCCACGCCGCCGGCGATCGCATGCTCAAGGAAATGGCCACCCGCTTGCTGGGCTGCGTGGCCGAAGACGACACCGTGGCGCGCATGGGCGGCGACGAGTTCACCTTGCTCCTGCAACCGCGAGCCAGCCGCGAAATGGCGTTGAACCGGGCGATCAATGTGGCCGAGCAGATTCTGGCCAGCCTGGTGAAACCGTTTGTGCTTGAGGGCCGCGAGTTCTTTGTGACCGCCAGTATCGGCATCGCCCTGAGCCCGCAGGACGGCAACGAACTCAGCCAGTTGATGAAGAACGCCGACACGGCGATGTACCACGCCAAGGAGCGCGGAAAGAACAACTTCCAGTTCTACCAGGCCGACATGAACGCCAGCGCCCTGGAGCGTCTGGAGCTGGAAAGCGACCTGCGCCACGCCCTGGAACAGAACGAATTCGTGCTGTATTACCAGCCGCAGTTCAGCGGCGACGGCAAACGCCTGACCGGCGCCGAAGCCCTGCTGCGCTGGCGCCATCCCCGTCGCGGGCTGGTGCCACCGGGGGACTTTATCCCGGTGCTGGAGGAATTGGGGCTGGTGGTGGACGTGGGCGACTGGGTAATCAGCGCAGCCTGCCGCCAACTCAAGACCTGGCACCAGAACAAGGTGCGGGTGCCCAAGGTCTCGGTGAACATCTCGGCCCGGCAGTTCTCCGACGGGCAACTGGGCGAGCGCATCGCGACCATCCTCAAGGACACCGGCCTGCCGCCGGCGTGCCTCGAGCTGGAGCTGACCGAAAGTATCCTGATGCGCGAGGTCAACGAGGCGATGCAGATCCTCGCCAGCCTGAAAAACCTCGGCCTGAGCATTGCGGTAGATGACTTCGGCACCGGTTATTCATCGCTGAACTACCTCAAGCAGTTCCCCATCGACGTGCTGAAGATCGACCGCACCTTTGTCGACGGCCTGCCGTCGGGTGAGCAGGACGCGCAGATCGCCCGGGCGATTATCGCCATGGCCCACAGCCTGAACCTGGCGGTGATCGCCGAGGGTGTGGAAACCCATGAGCAGCTGGACTTCCTGCGGGAGCACGGTTGTGACGAGGTGCAGGGCTACCTGTTCGGACGGCCGATGCCGGCGAACCGGTTTGAGGCGCAGTTCAGTAATGACGCGCTGTTCATGTTCGACTGAGAGCGTGTGATGCCGCTTTTTGTTGCGAGGGGGCTTGTCCCCCGTTGGGCTGCGAAGCGGCCCCAAAACCTGGCACCTCGATCTACCTGAAGAAACGCGTGAGCCCTGAATGGGGCTGCTGCGCAGCCCAACGGGGGACAAGCCCCCTCGCCACAAGGGCACCGCTCATCCCTAAGTGAATCCCGCTTGTCCGCGACATGATGTCCTTTCATATGCCATCCAAAACCCATTAGGTTAGAATGCGCTTCTTTTCTGCCCCCGATCCTTGAGGACCGCCATGTTCAGCCGTGATTTGACCATTGCCAAGTACGACGCCGATCTCTTTGCCGCCATGGAGCAAGAAGCCGTGCGCCAGGAAGAGCACATTGAGCTGATCGCTTCGGAAAACTACACCAGCCCTGCGGTTATGGAGGCTCAAGGTTCGGTTCTGACCAACAAGTACGCCGAAGGCTACCCGGGCAAGCGTTACTACGGTGGTTGCGAGTACGTCGACATCGTTGAGCAGCTGGCCATCGACCGCGCCAAGGAACTGTTCGGCGCCGATTACGCCAACGTCCAGCCACACGCCGGTTCCCAAGCCAACAGCGCCGTGTACCTGGCCCTGCTGCAAGCGGGCGACACCATCCTGGGCATGAGCCTGGCCCACGGCGGTCACCTGACCCACGGCGCCAGCGTTTCCTCCTCCGGCAAGCTGTACAACGCCGTTCAGTACGGCATCGACGGCAACGGCCTGATCGACTACGACGAAGTCGAGCGCCTGGCGGTTGAGCACAAGCCAAAAATGATCGTGGCGGGTTTCTCTGCCTACTCGCAGATCCTGGATTTCCCACGCTTTCGCGAAATCGCCGACAAGGTGGGCGCCTACCTGTTCGTCGACATGGCCCACGTGGCCGGTTTGGTCGCTGCTGGCGTCTACCCGAACCCGGTGCCATTCGCTGACGTGGTGACCACCACCACCCACAAGACCCTGCGCGGTCCACGTGGCGGCCTGATCCTGGCTCGCGCCAACGCCGAGATCGAGAAGAAGCTGAACTCCGCCGTATTCCCAGGCGGCCAGGGTGGCCCGCTGGAGCACGTGATCGCCGCCAAAGCGATCTGCTTCAAGGAAGCCCTGCAGCCTGAGTTCAAGACCTACCAGCAGCAAGTGGTGAAAAACGCCAAGGCCATGGCCGGCGTGTTCATCGAGCGTGGTTTTGACGTGGTGTCCGGCGGTACTGAGAACCACCTGTTCCTGCTCTCGCTGATCAAGCAAGACATCTCCGGTAAAGACGCTGACGCCGCTCTGGGCAAAGCCTTCATAACCGTGAACAAGAACTCGGTACCGAACGACCCACGTTCGCCGTTCGTCACCTCCGGCCTGCGCTTCGGCACTCCGGCTGTGACGACTCGTGGCTTCAAGGAAGCAGAGTGCAAGGAACTGGCTGGCTGGATCTGCGACATCCTGGCTGACCTGAACAACGAAGCAGTGATTGATTCTGTTCGTGAGAAGGTCAAGGCCATCTGCAAGAAGCTGCCGGTATACGGCGCTTAATAGCAAAAAGCCCGCTGTAGGAGCGAGCTTGCTCGCGAAGAACGTCAACGATAACGCGTGCATCCTGGATGCACGCGGTGCCTATAAGTTCTTCGCGAGCAAGCTCGCTCCTACATGTGGGCTTTTTTATGCCTGATAGATGCGCTGGAAACCCTCGCGAATCTTTTCTTCCGGCAACTCGTCGGCAATAAACACAATCACACTTTCCCGCGTCTCGCCTTCGGCCCATTCGGTGTCCCAATCGAAACCGTAGAGCTTCAGCACGCCCTGGAACACCATCCGCCGGTCTTCCCCGGCAATGTTCAGCACGCCTTTGTAACGCAGCAATTGCTTGCCGTGGTCTTCCAGCAGCTCGTTCATGAACTCGCTGAGTTTGTCGATATCCAGCGGCTGGTCGGTGCGCAGCACCAGGCTGGAGATACGGTCGATGGACGGCGCCTGGCTTACCGGGCGCAAGGTCATGCCGGCATTGAGGTTGAAGCCACGCACATCCAGCAGTTCGGCGAGGTCGATCTTGCCGTGCTCCACCACGCGAATCGGTGCGCGGCGGTTGATGCGGGTCAGGCGCTCGCTGAGGGCGTCGAAGGTGGCGTCGTCCACCAGGTCGCGCTTGCTCACCAGCAGGCGGTCGGCAAAACCGATCTGCGCCTGGGCGATGGTCTGGGTCAGGTGGTGCTCGGCGTGGGCCGCGTCCACCAGGGTGATGATGCCGTCGAGGATGTAGCGCTCGCGCAGTTCTTCATCGATGAAAAAGGTCTGGGCCACCGGGGCAGGATCGGCCAGGCCGGTGCACTCGATCACCAGGCGGTCGAAGGCGATTTCGCCGCTGTCCAGGCGTTCCAGCAGCAGGTACAGGGCCTTGGTCAGGTCGGTGTGGATGGTGCAGCACACGCAGCCATTGGACAGGGTCATGACTTGCACCGGCTCGCTGCCCAGCAGTTGGGTGTCGATACCGGCGTCGCTGAATTCGTTTTCGATCACGGCGATTTTCAAGCCGTGCTCGGCCTTGAGCAGGTGGCGCAGCAGCGTGGTTTTACCCGCGCCGAGAAAGCCGCTGAGGATGGTAACGGGGATGGGAGAGGACAAAGAATTCTCCTTGAAATAGGAACGCAAAAACAATTGTAGGAGCGAGCTTGCTCGCGAAGAACCCAAGGACACCGCGTGCATTCAGGAAGAACGCGGTGTCTTGACGTTTTTCGCGAGCAAGCTCGCTCCTACAAGGGACCTAACGACTCAACAGCACTTGGGCCCACCCTTGCCGCCGTAACGGGCTTCCTGGCGTTCCCGGAAGAACGCCTTGTAGTCCATCATCGGCTTGTCGGGGTGCTTGGTTTGCATATGCTCGACGTAAGTGTCGTAGTCGGGCATGCCGACCATCAGGCGCGCGGCCTGACCGAGGTATTTACCGAGGCGACTGATGTCATTGAACATGATTGCAATCCTCTATCAAGCGTCCGGGATGGCCTGGTATGGAGCTTCTTTATCCGTACGTTCCTTTTTGCCCCAGGCGGCAATGCCGACTTTGAGCGCATAGAACAGGATGCTGAAGACCACGAACAGGAACAGCGCCGTCAGCGTTGCGTTGGTGTAGGCGTTCCAGATCACGTGTTGCATCTGGTCGATGCTCTTGGCCGGTGCGAGGATCTGGCCGCCGGCCAGGGCGTCGCTGTATTTCTTGGCCAGGGACAGGAAGCCGATCGCCGGGTTGGCGTCGAACAGCTTGATGAAGCCTGCGGTCACGGTGCAGATCAGCAGCCAGACAGCCGGCAGCATGGTCACCCAGATGTAGCGTTGGCGTTTCATTTTGATCAGCACAACGGTAGCGAGCATCAGCGCGATACCCGCCAGCATCTGGTTGGAGATACCGAACAGCGGCCACAAGGTGTTGATGCCGCCCAGTGGGTCGATCACGCCTTGGTACAACAGGTAACCCCACATCGCCACACAACCTGCGGTAGCGATCAGGTTGGCGGTCCAGGACTCGGTACGCTTGAGCGCCGGCACGAAGGAACCGAGCAAATCCTGAAGCATGAAGCGACCGGCACGGGTACCGGCGTCGACTGCGGTCAGGATGAACAGCGCTTCGAACAGGATCGCAAAGTGGTACCAGAACGCCATGGTGTTTTCACCCGGCAGGACGCTGTGCAAGATCTGCGCGATACCGACCGCCAGGGTCGGCGCACCACCGGCACGGGCCAGGATGGTGGTTTCACCGATGTCATGCGCCACCGCCTGCAACGCTTCCGGGGTAATCGCAAAACCCCAGCTGCTGACAGTTTGCGCAACGGTCACCACGTCAGCGCCGACAATGGCGGCCGGGCTGTTCATGGCGAAGTACACGCCTGGCTCGATCACCGAAGCGGCAACCATCGCCATGATGGCCACGAACGACTCCATCAACATGCCGCCGTAACCGATGTAACGGGCGTGCCCTTCATTGGCCAGCAACTTGGGCGTGGTGCCCGAGGAGATCAGTGCGTGGAAACCCGAGACCGCGCCACAGGCAATGGTGATGAACAGGAACGGGAACAGACCGCCCTTCCACACCGGGCCGGTGCCATCGATGAACTGGGTCAGCGCCGGCATTTTCAGGTCGGGCATGGTCACCAGGATGCCAATCGCCAGGGCGATGATGGTGCCGATTTTCAGGAAAGTAGACAGGTAGTCACGTGGCGCGAGGATCAGCCACACCGGCAACACGGCGGCGACAAAGCCATAACCCACCAGCATCCAGGTGATCTGGATCCCGGTGAAGCTGAACGCCTTGGCCCACACCGGGTCAGCGGCAATCTGCCCGCCCAGCCAGATCGAGCCCAGCAGCAACAGCACGCCGACAATCGAGATTTCGCCGATACGGCCCGGGCGGATGTAGCGCATGTAGATGCCCATGAACATCGCGATCGGGATGGTCGCCATCACCGTGAAGATGCCCCACGGGCTTTCGGCCAGGGCCTTGACCACGATCAGCGCCAGCACCGCGAGGATGATGATCATGATCAGGAAGCAGCCAAACAGCGCGATGGTCCCGGGAATGCGGCCCATTTCTTCGCGGACCATGTCCCCCAGGGAACGGCCGTTGCGACGGGTGGAGAGGAACAGGATCATGAAATCCTGCACCGCGCCCGCCAGCACCACACCGGCTATCAGCCACAAGGTGCCGGGCAGGTAGCCCATCTGCGCTGCCAGTACCGGGCCGACCAAAGGCCCGGCGCCGGCGATTGCCGCGAAGTGGTGACCGAAAAGAATGTGTTTGTTGGTCGGCACATAGTCCAGACCATCGTTGTTGAGCACGGCGGGGGTAGCCCGCAGTGGATCGAGCTGCATCACATGGTTAGCGATGAACAGACTGTAGTAACGGTAAGCAACCAGATAAATGGCCACTGCTGCGACCACAATCCACAAGGCGTTGATCGCCTCGCCGCGGCGCAAGGCCACTACGCCCAGGGCGCACGCTCCTACGATTGCCAGCAGCAGCCAGGGTAGATGGCGTAGCAGGCTATTATTATTTTTCATTTTTATATTCCAGCCAGGGTGGACAGAAAGACAGCCATCCCGAGTTTAGCGCTACTGGCCTTAAAGGCCACCCCCCTACGTTGGTCTAGAGCCTTGCCGGAGCGAAAAAAGCAGAAAAAACCGTCCCATGATGGCGCACGGCTACAATTCTTTTATCCACAGAGGGTTTCACCATGAGCGAACAGCCTTCAGACCGACGCCGTTTCCGACGCATTGCCTTCGATGCCAGGACCGAGCTCACGCAAGACGGCCATGTCTGGTCGGTGCAATTGGTAGATTTATCGCTCAAGGGCTTGCTGGTGCAACGGCCGCAAGACTGGCACGGCCATCGCTATGAGTCGTTCGACGTGGACATTCATCTGGACGCCGAGACCAACGTAAAGATGCAGGTGCGGCTGACCCATGATGATCATGGGCAGCTCGGCTTTGTGTGCGAGCACATCGACCTCGACTCCATCAGCCACCTGCGGCGGATAATCGAGCTGAACCTCGGTGATCAGGCAGAGCTGGAGCGGGAATTCGCCGCCTTGCTGGAGACCTGAACATGTGGGAGCTGGCTTGCCTGCGATGGCGGTGTGTCAGTTTGCATATCAATCAGCTGATACACCGCCATCGTGGGCAAGCCCGGCTCCTACAGGGGTGATGGGTGGCTGGCGACTATTCGAACAGGGCATCCAGCGCCTGCTCCAGGCGCGTCACCCCGATCACTTGCAGCCCCGGTGGCATTTCTTTCGGCGCATTGCCCTTGGGCACGATGGCGCGCTTGAAGCCGTGCTTGGCCGCTTCCTTCAGGCGCTCCTGGCCACTGGGCACCGGGCGCACTTCACCCGACAGACCCACTTCGCCGAACACCAGCAAGTCATGGGGCAACGGCCGGTTGCGCAGGCTGGACATCACCGCCGCCATCAACGCCAGGTCAGATGCGGTTTCCAATACCTTGACCCCGCCCACCACGTTCAGGAACACGTCCTGGTCATGGGTGGGAATGCCGCCGTGGCGGTGCAGCACCGCCAGCAACATCGCCAGGCGGTTCTGATCCAGGCCCAGGGTGACGCGGCGCGGGTTGGCCAGGTGGCTGTCGTCCACCAGCGCCTGCACTTCCACCAGCATCGGCCGGGTGCCTTCCCACGTTGCCATCACCACACTGCCTGGGACTTCTTCCTGGGCGCGGGTCAGGAAAATCGCTGACGGGTTGGAGACTTCTTTCAAGCCGCGGTCAGTCATGGCGAACACACCCAGCTCGTTGACCGCGCCAAACCGGTTCTTCACCGCCCGCAGCAAGCGCAAGCGGCCGTCGGACTCGCCTTCGAAATACAGCACGGTGTCGACCATGTGTTCCAGCACCCGTGGGCCGGCCAGCGCGCCTTCTTTGGTCACGTGGCCCACCAGGAAAATCGCCGTGCCGCTCTGTTTCGCATAGCGCACCAGCAGCGCAGCACTTTCCCGCACCTGGGACACGCCACCCGGCGCCGATTGCAGTTGTTCGGTGAAAATCGTCTGGATCGAGTCGATCACCATCACCTTGGGTTTTTCCAGGCGCGCGGTGGCGATGATGCTTTCGATGCAGGTTTCGGTCATCACCCGCAGTTGGTCCTGGGGCAAGCCCAGGCGGCGCGCACGCATGGCCACCTGCTGCTGGGATTCTTCGCCGGTGACATACAGCGCCGGCATGCGGCTGGCGATGCTGCACAGGGTTTGCAGCAAGATCGTGGATTTACCGATGCCCGGGTCACCGCCAATCAGCACCACAGAGCCGTCCACCAGGCCGCCGCCCAGCACCCGGTCCAGTTCACCGGAAGCGGTGGAGAAACGCGGGATTTCTTCGACGCTGACTTCGGCCAGGGTCTTGATCTGGGTTTGTTGCCCGGTCCAGCCGGACCGACCGCTGGGGGCCACGGCGCCGCCGCTCTCGATCATGGTTTCGGTCAGGGTGTTCCACGCACCGCATTCCGTGCACTGGCCGGCCCACTTGGGAAAGGTCGCGCCGCACTCGGTGCAGCCATACATGCGCTTGGCCTTTGCCATTTGAGAACCTCCAACCGAAAAACCGCGATGATAGCTCAGCGCGGCGCCGGGGTACGGATTTCACCGCTGGCCAAACGTGAAGCGCTGTTACCGATCGGGTCTTCGGCATTCAGATCGGCGCCCTTGGCTTTCAGTTCGTCCAGCAGTTCCACGCGTTTGAACAGCCCGGCATACATGGCCGCCGTTTGTCCGGCGCCGTTGCGCTGGTCGGGGTTGCAGTCGGTGGCCAGCAGGCGCTGGGCGATTTTCAGCTCACCCTTGAAGATCGCGCCCATCAAGGCGGTGTTGCCGCGCTTGTCCTGCACACAGGCATCGGCGCCGGCGGCGAGCAATCGGTCCACATAGGCACTTTCGCCGTGATAGGCGGCGAGAATCAGTGCCGTGTAGCCTTTTTCATCCTGGGTGTTCAGCGAATAGCCGGAGTCGATGAAGGTGTTGAGCATTTCCACGTCGCCACGGCGGGCGGCGTCGAAGTAGTAATCCTGCAGTTGTGTCTTCACCGCTTGCGGGTCGGGTGACTCGGCATGCGCGGTAAAAGCCAGAAAGGCTGTGAATAAAGCGATGTAGATACGCATAGGGTTTCCTCCTGCCAGGTGTCGGCGCCCTTTCGAGCACCGACAGGGCCAACCAATCAGTCAGTCAGTCAGCTTCTCAGCCAATGCCTTGACGCGGGCCAGGTCACCCTTGGCGACTTTGGTCACGCCGGTGCCGTACTCCGGATCCGCCTTGTAGAGGAACGACAGGATGATGTGCTTGCTCTCGTCATCGGTGGTGGCCAGGGAGCCGCCGAAGTTGTCGATCAAGTCCTGACGCTCTTTCTTGTTGAACGAGCGGTACAGGTCGCCGGCCTGCTTGAAGTTCTGCTCACGCTGGATCTTCGCTTGCTGGGTACTGCCCGACAGGGCCGACTGGCTGTACCGCGCGGTTTGCGGCTCTTCCCGTGGCAGCAGGCGGCTTGGCTGGTAGTTCACGCCAGTGGTGGTCTTGCCGAAGTTCATCGCGCCGTCCTGGTTACCGTTGTTGACGGTCACCCGGGGTGCGTTGATCGGCAGTTGCAGGGCGTTTGGCCCCAGGCGGTACATTTGCGTATCGGCATAGGAAAACACTCGGCCTTGCAGCAGGCGGTCTTCCGACGGCTCGATGCCCGGCACCAGGTTGGCCGGCGCCATGGCCACTTGCTCGGTTTCCTGGAAGACGTTGGCCGGGTTTCGGTTCAGCACCATCTGCCCGACTTTGCGTTCAGGCACGTTTGGCCAGATCTTGGTGGCGTCCAGTGGGTCGAAATCAAACTTGGCCAAGTCTTCAGGCTTCAGCACTTGCACATACAGGTCCCACTTGGGGAAGTCGCCTTTATTGATGTGCGTGACCAAATCATTGGTCATATGGCTGTAGTCACGGCCCTGTACTTCAGCTACTTGTTTAGGGTCAAGGTTCTTGATGCCTTGCAGGCTCTTCCAGTGGAACTTGACGTAGTGCACTTCGCCCTTGGCGTTAATCAACTTGTAGGCGTGTACACCGTTACCGTCCATTTCCCGGTAACTGGCTGGAGTACCGGAGTCCGAGTACAACTCGGTCAACGTACGAGTGGACTCCGGAACATGGGAGAAGAAGTCAAAGCGACGGGAATCATCATCCAGGTTAGTGCGCGGGTCTGGTTTAAAAGCGTGAACCATGTCCGGGAACTTGATCGCATCGCGAATGAAGAACGTCGGGAAGTTATTACCGACCAGGTCCCAATTACCTTCGGCGGTGTAGAACTTGGTGGCAAAGCCGCGCGGGTCACGCAGGGTTTCCGGCGAATGGTTACCGTGAACTACCGCAGAAAAACGCACAAATACCGGCGTGGCTTCACCGGCGGCAAATACCTTGGCCTTGGTCAGGTCGCTGAGGTTGTCGGTGACGGTGAAGGTACCGTGGGCACCGGTGCCGCGAGCGTGCACAACACGCTCCGGAATCCGCTCGCGATCAAAGCGCTGCAATTTCTGGATCAGTTGCACGTCTTGCAACAGGACCGGGCCATTCGCACCGGCGGTTTGCGAGTTCTGATTGTCACCGACCGCCGCGCCATTGTCGCGCGTGAGGTTGGCGGCGTGTACGGACAGCGAAAGAAGACTGGCGCTCACTACGAGCAACACCCGTCGCGCAGAAATAGGCCCGCGGCTAATAGGGTTTTTCATCGAGGTTTCCTCTGGTTTTTTTAGTGCACATTGAGTTGTGCTTTCCAGAGGCTAGTGACCTGCGAGTCAGAAGATAAATAGAAAAGCCGTACCAACCCGATTAAAAAAATAGTGTGGTAACCCCATGAAATAGCGGGTATTCCGCGCGCGATTGGTGGCACTTTGCAAACTATTTGCGATTTAATGTGTCGATAAAAACGGACACTGTTAGCAGTTGTGTCGAGCAAGCCTCGCCACACTGTCTTACACTGGCTTCTACCTCCTCATCTGTAACAAGGAATAACCTATGGGCGTGTTAAGTGAGTTCAAGGCCTTCGCGGTCAAAGGTAATGTGGTCGACATGGCCGTCGGTATTATCATCGGTGCCGCCTTCGGCAAAATCGTTTCCTCCTTTGTAGGCGACGTAGTGATGCCACCCATCGGCCTGTTGATCGGGGGCGTCGACTTCGGCGACCTGGCTGTAACGCTCAAAGCTGCCCAGGGCGATGCGCCTGCCGTGGTGCTGGCGTACGGCAAGTTCATCCAGAGCGTGATCGACTTTGTGATCGTCGCGTTTGCGATCTTCATGGGCGTGAAGGCCATCAACCGCCTGAAGCGTGAAGAGGCCGTGGCGCCTAGCCTGCCGCCGGTTCCGACCAAGGAAGAAGTGCTGCTGGGGGAGATCCGCGATCTGCTCAAGGCACAGAACAGCAAGCCCGAGTAAGCTCGGCAAATAAAGTAAAGGCGCCTGCAGGGCGCCTTTGTTTTACCAATAGTTTTCTACCGCGACCTGCCCCGGGCGGCGGGTCAGGCTCAGTTGCATGTCACGCTGTTTCAGCAGCTGACGCGTGTCGTCGATCATCTGCGGGTTACCGCAAATCATCACTCTGGAATGCTCAGGGGTCAGCTCCACACCTGCGGCGCGCTCCAACTCGCCATTCTCGATCAGGGTAGTAATCCGACCGTTCAACGCGCCCGGATGTTGCTCACGGGTGACAATCGGAATGTAAGTGAGCTTGTGGGCGTGCTCTGCCAGGTACTCTCGTTCGCCCAGTTCATGGATCAACGACTGGTAAGCCAGCTCCCTTGCTTCGCGGGCACTATAGACGAGGATAATCCGCTCGAATTTCTCCCACACCTCGAAGTCCTGCAAGATCGACAGAAACGGTGCAATACCGGTCCCGGTGCCCAACAGCCACAGATCACGACCATCCACAAACCGGTCCAGGGTCAAAAAGCCCGTGGCCTGGCGCTCCACCAGCAAGGTATCGCCCTCCCGCAGGCGACTCAGCTCACTGGTGAACTCGCCACCTGGTACCACGATGGAGAAGAAATCCAGGTACTCATCAAAGGGCGAGGACACCACCGAATAAGCACGCCACACAATGCTGCCATCGGCCTTGGTCACCCCCAGGCGCACGAACTGCCCGGCGCGAAAGCGAAAGCCCGGGTCTCGGGTAGTGCGCAGGGTAAACAGGCTGGGGGTCAGCGATTGCACGTCGAGCAGGGTCTGGCGGGTGTATTTTTCAGCACTGGCCGTCATGGGAAACTCCATTTGCAGAGGCCCCTAGTGTCCCTCAAAGCAGCGCCTGGAAACACCAATGGTTTGTGCTGGCATTGCCGCTGCGCAGAGGTCTTGGCCAACGATTTTTCCACAAGCACAAATCGGCAAACGCTGGACGGTACTAAACATTTGGCTATTAGCCGCACTTCGACAAGACGCTAGATGATGAAATGCAACTAAATATTAATAAGTAACACTCACAGCAAGCCCTTCAAAAAAATGGAAAAACCTTTATCGCGCTCGGAAACTTGTACACCGATTTTAATTTGTACAGGTACTCTTTGACTAAAAGCACAGCCGAAAATAACAGAATTTTCATTTCGAACTGTAGCCGTTGTCCTACACTAATTTTTCATGTCGTAACCGGGGGGGACTGGAAGTACCCCATGAAAAAACCGTGCACATGGAGCGTTACCGATGATCAACTGGCACAACACTCGCGTTCCCAAACTCGAAGGCGAAAGCGAAATAACCAGTATGTACGAAGCCGCCCTCAACCTTACCTACGAGCTTGGCTTCCAATACTGCGCATTCACCCTTAGTTCTCATCTACCCAACAACCAAACGAAAACCGTCAACCTCAACAACTATTCAAATGAGTGGAATACGCTGTACAAACAACAACACTACTTTGATCTGGATCCTGTTGTTGCACACTGCAAACGCTCGGTTCTACCCATCGTCTGGGAAGAGAAAATCTTTTCCTCGGTACCGGACTTATGGGTTCATGCCCAAACCCACGGCCTGAATTTCGGATGGACACAGTCGATCCATGACTTCCAGGGTGTTTTCAGCATGCTGACCTTGGCCCGTACCTCCGTCCCTGTGGGACCTGAAGAACTCTATGAAAAAGCCGGGCAAGTACTCTGGATTTGCCACGCGATGCATGCGGTCGTCGCAAAAAAGTATGCTGACGCTCCTAGCCCGCAAGCCCCCAGTAAATTGACCCCGCGGGAAACCGAAATCCTGCAATGGTCGGCCATGGGCAAGACCGCCTCCGACATCGCCACCATCCTGTGCCTTTCCGAACGCACGGTCGGTTTCCATATCAGCAGTGCAATGAAGAAACTCGGGGTCAGTAACAAGATTGCCGCAGTGATCACGGCAGTGAAATGCGGGTTGTTTTAAACACCGAATGTAATCCAGGGGAAAAAAACGTAACATTTGCGACCAGTTCCCGGTGATGACGCGAGTGCCTGATGAGCCTCCTGTCGCCGTTCACCCCGATGGTTCGCTTACCCAGAGTCTCCCCTGCCATGCCCCTGCTCGACAGCCCCTTCGCCCAACTCGACCTGATCCGTCAGCCAGAACAGCACAACGACCCGCTGCAAGCGTTTGATGCAGCCGATGAGTACTTGCTCAGCTACCTGGCGGAACAACAGCTGACGCCGGCGACCCGCGTACTGGTGCTCAACGACAGTTTCGGCGCCCTGGCGGCCAGCCTCGAAGGGCATGTGCAGTTGACATCCAGTGGTGACTCGTTCCTCGGTGCCCTGGGCCTGGAGAAGAACCTGGCGCGCAACGGCAAGACCTTCGACGCGGTAACGTTCCTGCCCGCCAGCCAGACCCCAGCCGGGCCGTTCGACCGCGTACTGATCCGCGTGCCGAAGACTCTGGCCCTGCTCGAAGAACAACTGATTCGCCTGCAAGGCCAGCTGGCACCTGGCGCCGAGGTCATTGCTGGGGCGATGGTCAAGCACTTGCCTCGCGCCGCCGGTGAATTGCTGGAGCGCTTTATCGGGCCGATGCACGCCTCTCTTGCGGTCAAGAAGGCCCGCCTGCTGATCGCCACCCTGACCGACCGGCCGCACGCAGTATCGCCCTACCCGACGCGCTACAGCCTGGACACCCCGGCCATCGAACTGCTCAACCACGCCAACGTGTTCTGCCGCGAAGGCCTGGACATCGGCACCCGGGCCTTCCTGCCGCACTTGCCACAAAACCTGGGCAGCGCCCGCGTGGCAGACCTGGGATGCGGCAACGGTGTGTTGGCGATTGCCAGCGCGCTGCAAAACCCCGAGGCGCAGTACACGCTGGTGGATGAGTCCTATATGGCGGTGCAATCGGCCGCCGAGAACTGGCGCGCGGCCCTGGGCGAGCGCGACGTGCTGATTCGCCCCGGCGACGGCCTGGCCGATCAGGAGCCGCAATCACTGGACGTGGTGCTGTGCAATCCGCCGTTCCACCAGCAGCAAGTGGTGGGTGATTTCCTCGCCTGGCGCATGTTCCAGCAGGCACGGGAAGCGCTGGTAGTAGGCGGCGCCCTGTATATCGTCGGCAACCGGCACTTGGGTTATCACAGCAAGCTGGCGCGTTTGTTCCGCGGTGTCGAGCAAGTGGCGGCGACGCCGAAGTTCGTGATTCTCAAGGCGCGCAAATAAAAAAGCCCTCCATAAAGGAGGGCAATATTTACAACGGGATGTCAGTGGGTGGTCAGGCCCGCGGCATTCATGAACATGCGCATCAGGTTGGCCACCACGAACAGGGCCAGGACGCTGCCGGTCCAGATCATCGCCAGCCAGCCCAGACGCTGCCAGAGCGGCTTTTTCTCGGCCTGTTCGATGTCGTGCAACGAAGGTTTGCCGGACATGAGTCAATCCTCCTAGTGATAACCGTCTTCGTGGGTGACCTTGCCGCGGAACACGTAGTAGCTCCAGAAGGTGTAGCCCAGGATGAACGGGATGATGAACAAGGTGCCCACCAGCATGAAGCCCTGGCTTTGCGGCGGCGCGGCGGCGTCCCAGATCGATACCGATGGCGGGATGATATTCGGCCACAGGCTGATCCCCAGACCGCTGTAGCCGAGGAAGATCAGCACCAGCGTCAGCAGGAACGGCGTGTAATGCGCATTACGGGCCACGGCGCGAATCAGGCCGTACATGGTCACCAGCACCAGAATCGGCACCGGCAGGAACCAGAACAGATTCGGCAGGGTGAACCAGCGCGAGGCGATTTCCGGATGAGCCAGCGGCGTCCACAGGCTGACGATACCGATCACCGCCAGCACCACGAATGCCAGGGGCCGCGCGAGGTTGTGCATCTTCTCCTGCAAGCTGCCTTCGGTCTTCATGATCAGCCAGGTGCAACCCAGCAGCGCATACGCCACGATCAAGGCCACCCCGCAGAACATCGTGA
The DNA here is from genome assembly GCF_001952855.1 of Pseudomonas sp. ATCC PTA-122608. Lineage (GTDB taxonomy): Bacteria > Pseudomonadota > Gammaproteobacteria > Pseudomonadales > Pseudomonadaceae > Aquipseudomonas. The sequence continues at coordinate 59,600 of NZ_LPNO01000005.1, forward strand.
ACGGCGTCAGCCAATCCAGTGAACCGCCGGCAAACTGGCGGTCGACCACCGGGATGCCATCGATGAACGCCCCCAGCGCTACGCCCTGGAAGAACGTCGCCGCCAGCGAGCCGCCGATGAAGGCCTTGTCCCACAGGTGACGCTTGTCGTCCTTGGCCTTGAAGCGGAATTCAAACGCCACGCCGCGAAAGATCAGCCCAATCAGCATCAGCATCAGCGGCAGGTACAGCGCCGAGAGCACCACCGAATAGGCCAGCGGGAAGGCGCCAAACAACGCCGCGCCGCCGAGTACCAGCCAGGTTTCGTTGCCGTCCCACACGGGGGCGACGGTGTTCATCATCACGTCACGGTCAGTCTTGCCCGGGATGAACGGGAAGAGAATGCCGATCCCCAGGTCGAAGCCGTCCATGACCACGTACATCATGATGCCGAAGATGATGATCACGGCCCAGATCAGCGGAAGATCAATACCCATGGCTCAGTTCCCCTTGTTCAAGGTGTCGCCGTGATCGGCATCGGCACTGTCATCAGCCGCCGACAACGGACGCGCCGGTGTGCGTTTCTGCCCAGGACCACCGTGAGTAGGCTCGGTGCTTTCGTGGGTCACAGGCCCTTTGCGCACCAGGCGCATCATGTAGCCCAGGCCCGCGCCGAACAGCGCGAAATACACCACCACAAACAAAACCAACGTGATGCTCATCTGCGCAAAGCTGTGGTTGGACGAAGCATCCGCCGTGCGCATCAGCCCGTAGACCACCCACGGCTGCCGGCCGATTTCGGTGGTGAACCAACCGGCGAGAATCGCGATCAGGCCGGACGGGCCCATCCACAGCGCCAGGTACAGGAACGGCTTGGACGTGTACATCTTGTCGCCACGGCGCAGCCAGAGGCTGAACAGGCCGGTGAAGATCATCAGGAAGCCCAGGCCCACCATGACCCGGAACGACCAGAACACAATGGTCGAATTCGGACGATCCTCAGGCGGGAAGTCCTTGAGGGCCGGCACCTGCTTGTCCAGGGAGTGAGTCAGGATCAGGCTGCCGAGGTACGGGATTTCCACCGCGAACTTGGTTTTTTCAGCTTTCATGTCCGGCCAGCCGAACAGGATCAACGGGGTGGGCTCGTCGCCGATATTCTCCCAGTGGCCTTCAATCGCGGCGATCTTCGCCGGCTGATGCTTGAGGGTATTCAGGCCGTGGAAGTCACCGATGACCGCCTGGATCGGCGCGACAATCAGCGCCATCCACATCGCCATCGACAGCATGGTGCGGATCGCCGGGTTGTCCTTGCCGCGCAGCAAGTGCCAGGCCGCCGAAGAACCGACGAAGAACGCGGTCGCGACGAAGGCTGCCGTGGCCATGTGCATCAGGCGGTAGGGGAACGACGGGTTGAAAATCACGGCCAGCCAGTCGGTAGGAATCACCCGGCCATCAATGATTTCAAAACCCTGTGGCGTCTGCATCCAGCTGTTGGAGGCGAGAATCCAGAAGGTCGAGATCAGCGTGCCGACGGCCACCATCACCGTGGCGAAGAAGTGCAGCTTGCGTCCGACCTTGTTCCAGCCGAACAGCATGACTCCCAGGAAGCCGGCTTCAAGGAAGAATGCCGTGAGCACTTCATAGGTCAGCAACGGCCCGGTGACGGCACCGGCGAAGTCCGAGAAGCGGCTCCAGTTGGTGCCGAACTGATAGGCCATGACCAGACCGGAGACCACGCCCATGCCGAAGTTGACGGCAAAGATCTTCGACCAGAAATGGTAGAGGTCACGGTAGGTGTCGTTGTTGGTCTTGAGCCACAGGCCTTCCAGCACCGCAAGGTAACTGGCCAGGCCGATGGTGATGGCCGGGAACAGGATATGGAATGAGATGGTGAACGCGAATTGAATTCGGGCGAGATCTAGCGCCTCCAAACCGAACATAAGTCTTCCTCTGTCAGGTAATACAGAATGCTGGCTGGAGGCCTGCACCCACTGCCCCCACGGATATGGAGTGTGGCGAATTCAAATTCGTTTCTTTTTATAACCAACCACGCAGGGATTCTGGCCTTGCGGCCGCCAGAGCAATCCCGGCGAAGGTTTTGATCTGGATCAAGCATTGCTGAAAGAGTAGTCCCATTTTCGCGAGAGCAAGGCGTGGTCTTTTGCCGCGTGACAGGTTGCCTCAGTGGTGAGTAAGGGTTGTGTGGGGGGAGATTGGGCTTGCGTTGGGTGTATATCCGTTATTTGGGTGATGGCTGGTATGGGTTCCGCTCTTACAGCCAGCCCTTTCAAGGTCTTTGGAAAAAGCCTCAAAACATGATCATTTTTTGACCAAAAGAGATGTTGACTGAACCAAATTCAACTCGTTTTTTTCTTAATTTCAGCCTGGAATAGGCGTAGGACGCGATTTAGGCAAAGACCTTGAAAGGGCTGGCTCTTACAGCGGCTCACTTTTGAACAGCGCAAAAGTAAGCAAAACGCTCTTGCCCCACCACTCGGCACCTCGCCTAGGCTCGGTGTGCCCTCAGCTCCGGCAGCACGAAGCGGGCCGCCGCGACGGGGCGTCCCTGCCCCGTCGCGGCTAAACCGGCGTCCTGCCGGTTTACCCGCTCCGTACTGCCTACGTTCGGCCAGCGTGGTTTAACGGGGCGCCTAAGATCAAGATCAAAAGCAGATCAAGGGCACAGCGGCCTACAGGCCGGCTTGAGTGTGGTGAAGCAACAGCAAAAGCTAAAGCGGGCACGCTCCCACAGAAAAGCAGCTCTGTTTTCGCTCTGGATCTTGCCTCTGCTTCTAACACTCAAGCCGGCCGGTAGGCCGCTGTGCTCTGGCTTTTGATCTGCTTTTGATTTTGATCTGCGGGCCCCGTTAACCACGATGGCCGCAAGCAGGCACGGTGGAGCGGGTAAATCGGCAGGGAAGCCGATTTAGCCGCGCCGGGCCATGGATGGCCCGTCGCGGCGGCCCGCGGAATCGGGCCGGAGTGCGGGCATGCCGAGCCTAGGCGAGGCACCGAGTGGTGGGGCAAAGACCTTTTGGTTACTTTTGGGGCGTTTGCCAAAAGTGACCCGCTGTAAGAGCGGAACCATAGGTGGCCGTTACCGAAGAAACGGATATGTACTCAGCCAGACTGAACATATCTCATCCCCCCAACCCACCACGCAACTATTGGTTACAAGTTGGTGATAACCTCACCGTTCCCCCACCCAGACCCGTCTCCCCGATGCCCAGTGAACCCGCGCTGCTGTTACGTCATCACCGCCCTTTCATCGCGTTCTGGCTGGCGCGGATCTTCACCGCCAGCGGCTTCCAGATGCTCACCGTGGCCATCGGCTGGAACCTCTACCAACTGACCGGCAACGTGCTGGACCTGGGTTTGGTCGGCCTGGTGGAATTCGTCCCGCGGGTGCTGTTCATGCTGCACACCGGCCATGTGGCCGACCGCTATGAACGGCGCAAGGTCGCAGCCATCTGCCAAACCGTTCAAGCGTTGATCGCGCTGTCCCTGGCGATCGGCGGACTGACCGGCAATGTCACCCGCGAGATGATTTTTATCCTGGCGTTCCTGCTGGGCGCAGCCCGCTCGTTTGAAATGCCCACCACCCAGGCCATGCTGCCGAGCATCGTGCCCACCGCACTGTTTCCCCGCGCGGTGGCGTCGTCGCAGTCGGCACAGCAATTGGCCACCATTGTGGCGCCGGCCCTGGGCGGTTTGTTATACGCCTTCGGCAGCGTCTGGGTGTACGGCCCCACGGTGGTGCTGTACCTGATCGCCTGCGTGCTGACCCTCAACCTGCCTGCACGCCAGACGCCGCTGAACAAGGCCAAGGCGACCATGGATTCGTTGCTGGCCGGGATTCGTTTTATCCGCAGTCGGCCAGACATCCTCGGGGCGATTTCCCTGGACCTGTTTGCCGTACTGCTGGGCGGCGCCACCGCGTTGCTGCCGGTGTTTGCCAAGGACATTCTGCTGACCGGCCCATGGGGCCTCGGGCTGCTGCGTTCGGCGCCAGCGGTCGGGGCATTGTTGATGTCGTTGTGGCTGGCACGGTTTGCCGTGGACCGGCATGTCGGGCGGATCATGTTTACGGCGGTTGGGGTGTTTGGCGTAGCCACCATTGCATTCGGCCTGTCGACCTCGTTCTGGTTCTCCCTGGCCGTGCTGGTGGTATTGGGCGCAGCGGACATGATCAGCATGGTGATCCGCGCCTCGTTCGTGCAACTGGAAACCCCGGATGAAATGCGCGGCCGGGTGAGCGCGGTCAACGGGCTGTTTATCGGCGCGTCGAATCAGTTGGGCGAGTTTGAGTCCGGGATTACCGCCCACTGGTTCGGCACCGTACCCGCCGTGGTCATGGGCGGCATCGGCACGCTGTTGGTGACCGGGGTCTGGATCAAACTGTTCCCGACCCTGGCCAACCGCGACCGCATGCATGTGCCGGTGGAAGAACCCGCCAAGGTTTAGAACACCTTGTCGAGGGTGACGGGAAAGTCCCGCACCCGCTTGCCGGTGGCGTGATACACCGCGTTGGCCACCGCAGCGGCAACCCCGACAATCCCGATCTCGCCGACGCCCTTGGAACCCAGGGCGTTGACGATCTCGTCGTGTTCTTCGACAAACAGCACATCAATCTCGCCGATATCCGCGTTTACCGGGATGTGGTACTCGGCCAGGCTGTGGTTCATATAGCGGCCTAATTGATGGTCAATTTGGGTCTCCTCATGCAACGCCATGCCGATGCCCCAGACCACACCGCCGAGAATCTGGCTGCGGGCCATCTTCGGATTAACCACCCGCCCGGCCGCAACCGCACTGACCACCCGGCTGACCTTGATAGTGCCCAGGTCCTCATCCACCCGCACTTCGACGAACACTGCTGAATGCGTCGCTGAGGCATAGCCTTCGCGCTGTTTGCCTGGCTCGCAGTCAACCTGCACCTCCAGTGCTTGCTCGCCGCTGTCCTGTACCAGCTGCGCCAGGGAGATGCGCTGGTCCCCGGCATGCAACTGGCCATTCTCGAAGCGCGCCGACTCTGCATCTTTAAAAGCCGGATACGTCTTGCGCGCAATATCCAACAGCTTGGCATTCAACGCCTCGCACGCCTGCTGCACCGCGCTGCCCACCGACGACACGGTAAACGAGCCACCCTGCAGCGGCGCCGTCGGCAATGATGAATCCCCCAGCAGAAACGTCACGTCGCCTACCGGTACGCCGCTGGCCTGGGCCGCAATCTGGGTCATGACCGTGTAAGTGCCGGTGCCGATATCGGTGGTGGCACTGCTGACCGTGAGTTTGCCCAGGTGATCGATTCGCGCCTTGGCGCTGGCCTTCATTTGCATCGCTTCCCATACGCCGCCGGCCATGCCCCAACCGATCAGTTGGCGACCGTCGCGCATGCTCCGTGGTTCCGGGTTGCGCTGGCTCCAGCCGAAACGCTCGGCACCTTCGCTGTAGCACTCACGCAAGGCTTTGCTGGACCAGGGCTTGTCTTCGTTCTGATTGCGCTCGGCGTAGTTAATCAGCCGCAGTTGCACCGGGTCGATGCCCAGGGCGCAGGCCAGTTCGTCCATGGCGCACTCCAGGCCGATCACCCCGAGCGCCGCGCCGGGTGCGCGCATGTCCAACGGCGTGAACACATCCAGCGGCACCAGTTTGTAGGTCAACAGCACGTTATCGCAGTGATAGAGCATGCCGCTCCACTCCACCACGTGCTCACTGAAATCCTCGAAGCGCGAGGTCTGGCCGATGGCGGTGTGGCCCAGGGCGAGCAAGCGACCATTCGCGGCTGCGCCCAATTGCAGGCGCTGCAAGGTGCGCGGGCGATAGCCAAAAGTGAACATCTGCTGGCGTGTAAGAGTGACGCTCACCGAACGCTTCAGGGCCAGCGATGCCATGACTGCCAGCGGCAGTTGGTACTGCGGCCGCAAGCCTGAACCGAAGGCACCACCGACAAACGCAGCGAAGATTCGCACCTGGCTCTTATCCAGGCCGAAGACTTTCTGCACGTAAGCCTGGCAGTTCTGCGGGCCCTGGGTCTTGTCGTGGATATGCAAGGTGCCGTCCGGCTGATACAGCACGGTGCTGGCGTGTGGCTCCATCGGGTTGTGGTGCTCGATAGGCGTGCTGTAGTGCAGGTCCAGGCTCGTGGCGGCGCCGGTCCATTCGGCCTGGAAGTTGCCGCGCGGCTTGGGCGGTGTTTGCGGCGATGGGTGGGCCTGGTCCTGCAAGGCCAACAGGTCGGTCTCGGAGGGCTCGGCGGCATATTCGATCTCAACCAAAGAGCCGGCATGACGCGCCAATTCCAGGTTATCGGCAATCACCAATGCCAACGGCTGGCCGCTATACAGCACGCGGTCGTTGTACAGCGGGCGAAATGGCGAGCCGTCGGCGGCATCGGCATCGGCGTAGCTGTCGTCGTAACTGGCGAGTTTCGGGCGGTTGAGGTGATCAAGCACCATCACTACCCCGGGCAGCGCCAGGGCTTTGGAAGCATCGATGCGGACAACCCGGCCCTTGGCGATGTTGCTCGACACCACGCTGCCGTGCAGCAGGCCATCCTCGGGGAATTCTCCGGTATATCGCGCTTGCCCGGTCACTTTGAGCAGACCGTCCACCCGGTCCAACGGCTTGCCGATCGCACTCATGATGTGGCTCCCGCAACAGCGGCATCGCTCAGGGCACGAATGATCGCGCGGCGTGCCAGTTTGATCTTGAAGCCGTTGTGTTCCAGCGGCTCGGCGTCCAGCAGCAAGGTTTCGGCGGCAGTGCTGAAGGTTTCGCGGCTGATGGACTGGCCGATCAGCGCGGCTTCCACCGCGCGGTCACGCCAGGGCTTGTGGGCGACGCCGCCAAGGGCCAGGCGCGCGTCTACGATCACATCGCCTTCCAGTTCCAGCGCTGCCGCAACGGATACCAAAGCGAATGCATAAGAAGCGCGGTCACGGATCTTCAGGTAGTGGCTGTGGGCAGCCAGGTGGTCAGCGGGCAACTCGATCGCAGTGATCAACTCATCATCGGCCAACTGGTTATCCCGCTGGGGCGTATCCCCCGGCAACCGATGAAAGTCGGCGAACTCGATGACCCGCGCACCGCCCCGACCCTGCACATGCACCCTGGCATCCAGCGCGGCCAGGGCCACGCACATGTCCGAAGGATGGGTGGCGACACACTGATCGCTGGCGCCGAGAATCGCATGGATACGATTCAACCCGACCCGCGCCGGGCAACCGCTGCCGGGCTCGCGTTTGTTGCAGGGCACGGCGGCGTCATAGAAGTAGTAGCAACGGGTGCGTTGCAACAGGTTGCCGCCGGTGCTGGCCATGTTGCGCAATTGCGGCGAGGCGCCGGCAAGGATGGCTTGGGATAACAACGGGTAGCGTTGTTCGATCAGTGGGTGCCACGCGAGGTCGGCGTTGCTCACCAGGGCGCCGATCATCAGGCCACCTTCAGTGGTTTCTTCCACCTCGCGAAGCGGCAGGCCGGTGATATCGATCAGGTGCTCGGGGCGGCTGATGTTTTCTTTCATCAAGTCCAACAGGTTGGTACCACCGGCAATAAACCGCGATTCCGGACTGACCAGGTGCACCGCCTCCTGCACATCCAGCGGTTTGCTGTAATGGAAGGGATTCATTGCTCACCTCCCTGCGCACGGCACGCCGGCAAGGCTTCTTCGATGGCATCGCGGATGTTGTTGTAGGCGCCGCAGCGGCACAAGTTGCCGCTCATCAGTTCCTGGATTTGCGCGGTGTCGTGGGCACGGCCTTCACGGGCCAGGCCCACCGCCGAGCAAATCTGCCCCGGCGTGCAGTAACCACACTGAAAGGCGTCGTGTTTGATAAAGGCCTTTTGCATCGGGTGCAGGTCTTCGCCCGAGGCCAGGCCTTCGATGGTGGTCAATTCGGCACCGTCGCACATAACCGCCAGGGTCAGGCACGCGTTCACCCGTTTACCGTTGAGCAACACGGTGCAGGCGCCGCACTGGCCGTGGTCGCAGCCCTTCTTGGTGCCGGTCAGGTCCAGTTGCTCGCGCAGCAGGTCCAGCAGGGTGGTCCAGGGCAATACATCCAGTTGGATGTCCCGGCGATTGAGGGTCATGCGTATCGGATGGCTGACGAACGGCTTGGCCGCCGCGCCGGTGGGGGTCGCGCTCATAAACACCTCACGGATTGGTGTGCAATCGCGGCGTTCGGAAAAGTCGCCGTCTTAGCGGTCCGACTTCCGGAGTTTATGAGCGTTCAAGGCAATTGATGGGTGGCGATCAGCGAATGCTGAGGGTGGTGACCAATTGGTTGCGCGGTGGGTTGATCGAGGTGTTGCTGTACTGGAACGTGCCGCCGGCTTCGACTTCCAGTTGGAACGTATAGATGTAGCCCATCAACGTTCCCGCGCCGCTGCACGCCTGGCTGATGGAGCCGACCTGGCAGATGGCGGTGCTGGTGCCGGACACCGGCGCGCCGTCGAAAAACGCCTGGGAGCTGTTGCCCAGGCCGACTTCCATCACGTACACCAGCGTCTGCCCACGGTGCGTGCACATCTGGGTGCTGGCCGCCCGTTCAGGGATGGTTTCCGTGCAATTGGCCGACTGCACCTTGAACACCCGCACCTCGCTCAATGCCGGTGCAGGCGCGCCCCACGCCGGTGCTGCACCGAGCCACAGGCCGATACAACCGAACAGAGCTAGACTCCAGGCGCTGGCTTTTTTCATGCTGTCGATGACCCTGTAATAAACGTCGGCGCAGTATGCCTCAAGGCCATGATCAAGCCTATGCGCCACTGGCCCTCGGCTGCTGGTATGATGCGCCGCTTTTTCCGATCCTCTCTGGAACCACAGCCGCTTGGCGCAGTTTGTGCTTTGACTTAGAGGTCAACAAATAACGACGCAAAATAGCGTCACAGGGAGCAGGCATGCTGGAAAAGCTGTTTCAACTCAAGGCACACAACACGAATGTGCGCACCGAGATTCTCGCGGGCGTCACCACCTTCCTGGCCATGGCCTACATCCTGTTCGTCAACCCGAGCATCCTCGGCGAGACCGGCATGGACAAGGGCGCGGTCTTTGTCGCGACCTGCCTCGCGGCGGCCATCGGTTCCACCGTGATGGGCCTGATCGCCAACTACCCGATTGCCCTGGCACCGGGCATGGGCCTCAACGCGTTCTTCACCTACACCGTCGTCCTGCACATGGGCCATACCTGGCAAGTGGCGCTGGGTGCCGTGTTCATCTCGGCGGTGCTGTTCTTCCTGCTGTCGATCTTCCGCATCCGTGAATGGATCATCAACAGCATCCCGCTGCCGCTGCGCTCGGCGATTGCGGCGGGTATCGGCCTGTTCCTGGCGTTGATCGCCCTGCACAACGCCGGCATCGTGGTCAGCAACCCGGCCACCATGGTGGGCCTGGGCGACCTGAAACAACCGGCACCGATCCTCGCCACCCTCGGTTTCGCGCTGATCGTTGCGCTGGAAGCCCTGAAAGTGCGCGGCGCAGTGTTGATCGGCATTCTGGTGGTGACCATCGCCTCCATCGCTCTGGGTTTTACCCCGTTCGGCGGCGTGATGTCGATGCCACCTTCGCTGGCCCCGACCTTCCTGCAACTGGACATCAAAGGCGCCCTGGACATCGGTCTGGTGAGCGTGATCTTCGCGTTCCTGTTCGTCGACCTGTTTGACAACTCCGGCACCCTGATCGGCGTCGCCAAGCGCGCGGGTCTGATGGGCAAGGACGGCCACATGCCGAAAATGGGCCGTGCGCTGATCGCTGACAGTACTGCGGCCATGGCCGGCTCGCTGCTGGGCACCTCGACCACCACCAGCTACATCGAATCGGCTGCGGGCGTGAGCGCCGGTGGCCGTACCGGTTTGACCGCGGTTGTGGTCGCGATCCTGTTCCTGCTGGCGCTGTTCTTCTCGCCACTGGCGGCCAGCGTTCCGGCCTTCGCCACCGCACCGGCGCTGTTGTTTGTTGCCGTACTGATGACCTCGGGCCTGGCCGAAATCGACTGGGACGACATCACCGTCGCCGCGCCGGTGGTGATCACCGCCCTGGCGATGCCATTCACTTATTCCATCGCCAACGGCATTGCCTTCGGTTTCATCGCCTGGACCGCCATCAAGCTGCTTTCGGGCCGCTACCGTGAGCTGAACCCGGCGCTGGTGATCCTGTCGATTCTGTTCGTGATCAAGCTGGGCTGGTTCAACGCATGACTTTTGACGCCGCAAGCTACACCGTTCAACTGGAAGAAAAGGTCACGCGCTTGCGTGACCTGCTGGCGCCGTTCGACGCGCCGGAGCCTCAGGTTTTCGACTCGCCGTTGCAGAACTTCCGCTTGCGGGCGGAGTTCCGCCTGTGGCGCGAAGAGGGTCAGCGCCACTACGCGATGTTCTCCCAGGACGACAAGCGCACGCCGATCCTCATCGAAGAGTTCCCGATTGCCAGCCTGCGCATCAACCAGTTGATGCCGCAGCTCAAGGCCGCCTGGCAAGCCAGCGCCGCCCTGAGCCACAAGCTGTTCCAGGTGGAGTTCCTCACCACCCTGGCCGGCGACGCGATGATCACCCTGTGTTATCACCGCCCGCTGGATGAGCATTGGCATACGGCAGCGAATAAGCTGGCGGCTGATCTGAATGTCAGCATCGTCGGCCGTTCGAAGGGCAAGCGTGACGTGATCGGCCGCGATTACGTGGTCGAGAAACTCGACGTCGGCGGTCGCGCCTTCAGCTATCGCCAGCCTGAAGGCGCGTTCACCCAGCCCAACGGCACCGTGAACCAGAAGATGCTCAACTGGGCGTACGACGCTTTGGGCGAGCGCAGTGATGACTTGCTCGAGCTGTATTGCGGCAACGGCAACTTCACCCTGCCCCTGGCCACCCGCGTGCGCAAAGTGCTGGCCACCGAAATCAGCAAGACCTCGGTGAATGCAGCCCTGAGCAACCTCGATGAAAACGCGGTGGATAACGTCACCCTGGTGCGCTTGTCTGCTGAAGAACTGACCGAAGCCCTGAACGAAGTGCGGCCGTTCCGACGCCTGCACGGCATCGACCTCAAGAGCTACGAATTTGGCAGCGTGTTCGTCGACCCGCCGCGTGCCGGGATGGACCCGGACACCTGCGAGCTGACCCGGCGCTTCGAGAACATCCTGTACATCTCCTGCAACCCGGAGACGCTGGCGGCGAACATTGCGCAACTGCATGACACGCACCGGATTACCAAGTGCGCGTTGTTTGACCAGTTTCCGTGGACGCACCATATGGAATCGGGTGTGTTGCTGACACGGCGGTAAGTAACCAGGTGTGGGAGCTGTCCAGCTCTCACATTGGATCCTCATACATCAGTTGAATCAGCGTCCTCCAAAACCTCCTTGCGTGGCCGGCCGCCCTTCTTGCCATTGGCTCGGGCGGCGGCGGATTTGGCAGCGCTGCTCTTGCGACCGTTGCTGGAGGCTACCAGGCTCGTAGCCAGGGCCATTAACGGCTGGCTTGTGGCGATAAGGCCCGTGATGGAAACATCCAGGTCCTGGGCCTCACAGCAAAGCGCCTTTCCACCAAAACCGACCTCCAATTGCTGGAAATCCTGCAAGCTGAACCCTTCGAATTCCGGCAGCCCCGCCACAGGCAACATGACGCGACTGCCGTCGCTGAAACCAATGGATATGCAGTCATTTTCATAACGCACATTGCTGGCGTTAGCGTACAGACGCGTTGACCTGCGTCCTCGGTCTATTGCCTTGTCGATATCGGCCTCGGTGATCGGTACATACGGTAAAACTTTGGCCTTTACGATTTTTTTCATAAATCGATCTCCACAAAACCCGGCGCCCTGACCAGATTCAAAATTGTTTTCTGCCCCACAACATCGTGCCGGGCACGTGCAATCACATAAACGCCCCGCTGAATGATCAACCCGGGCAACACCTCACCGGCTTCCCAATCCCAGGAATGGTTTTCCAGGCAGATCGTTTGCAGTTTTTCCCACCAGATCCTTCGCGCCCGCGCCAGGTAATGCGGTTGCATGAGGGTGTGGCGAATCCCTTCAAGAATCGACACCGATGGCCGACGCCGTTCGGGGTCTACATCCCACAACGCCACATGCCCATCCAGAAAACTGAAACGAAACCGCGCATCCCATTCCTTGCCGGCCACATGCACATGAGGCGGGCAATGCTCATCCCTGAGAAACACCGCAATCACATGTCCTTTGTAAGTGCCTACCTTCATCGCAACCCATCCGTTAGGTTATTTTCCGCCAGGTAACACTTTTCCTCATGCACCCGACAACCGGCTCCTCTTGCTGGAGATACCGTCACAGGCTAGTTGCAGGCGCTAGTTCGTCGACTGCCGGGTTGTAACCGCTCATGGAAAGAGGGAACAACGCCCAGAAAACGAGCCACCGAGTTACACCTGCTTTCAATTGGCGTTCGGTAATCGAACGGTTCCCACCCAGGCGATTGACCAAATTAACCATTCAGTACATTTTATCGGCATACATAAAAACAACAGTGGAGAACCCTTCATGCCCCCTATCGTGCTGGTGCTCAACGGCCCCAATCTCAACCTGCTCGGCACTCGCGAGCCCGCCACTTATGGCCACGAAACCCTGGCCGACGTCGCCGCCCTGTGTGGCCGCAGCGCCGAACAGCTGGGACTGAAAGTCGAATTCCGCCAGACCAACCACGAAGGCGAATTGCTGGACTGGATCCACGGCGCCCGCGCCCGTTGCGCCGGCATCGTGATCAACCCCGCGGCCTGGACCCACACCTCGGTGGCGATCCGCGACGCGCTGGTGGCCAGTGAAGTGCCGGTGATCGAAGTGCATTTGTCCAACGTGCATGCCCGGGAAGCGTTCCGTCATCACTCGTTTGTGTCGCCGATTGCCAAGGCGGTGCTGGCCGGTTTTGGCAGCCATGGTTATCACCTGGCCCTCGAACATTTCAGCAAGACCTTGAAGGGATGAACCCGGTGTCCAAACGTCGAATTCTCGCCGGCCTGATAGGCGCCGGCATCCAGGCTTCCCGCACCCCGCCCCTGCACGAGCACGAAGGTGACGCCCAGGGCTTGCGTTACCTGTATCGGCTGATCGACCTTGATCAGTTGCAGACAGATACCCGCGCCCTGCCCGACCTGTTGATGGCCGCCGAGCAGATGCACTTCACCGGCTTGAACATCACCTACCCGTGCAAGCAGGCGATCCTGCCGCTGCTGGACGAACTGTCGCCCGAAGCGCGGGGCATCGGCGCGGTGAATACCGTGGTGCTTTGCGACGGTAAACGCATCGGCCACAACACCGACTGCCTGGGCTTTGCCGAAGGTTTTCGTCGCGGCTTGAATGATGTGGCTCGCACGTTCGTGGTGCAGATGGGCGCGGGCGGTGCCGGGGCGGCAGTGGCCCATGCGCTGCTGGGCGAAGGCGTGGAACGCTTGAGTATCTTCGACGTGGATGCCGAACGCGCCCGCAGCCTGGCGGACAACCTCAACCAGCATTTCGGCGCTGGTCGGGCCCAGGCCGGCAATGACCTGGAAAGCGCCATGGCCGAAGCCGACGGCCTGGTGAATACCACACCCATGGGCATGGCCAAGCTGCCGGGCATGCCCGTACCGCTGGACACCTTGCGCGCCGACTTGTGGGTAGCGGAGATTGTGTATTTCCCGCTGGAAACCGAACTGCTGCGCAACGCCCGTGCCTTGGGCTGCCGCACCCTGGATGGCGGCAACATGGCGGTGTTTCAGGCGGTGAAGGCGTTTGAGTTGTTCACTGGCGAAGTGGCGGATGCCGAGAGAATGCTCGCGCACTTCGGAAGCATGAACATCTAGCTGCAGAAACGGGATCAAAAATGTGGGAGCGGGCTTGCTCGCGAATGCGGTGGCTCAGTAAAACATCCGGTGGCTGACACTCCGCATTCGCGAGCAAGCCCGCTCCCACATTTGACCGAGTTGTTCCATTAACTGTGTCAGCTCAGGCCTGCAAATAGCGCAACACCGACTCGCAGATCATCGCCCGATGCCGCTGCTTGACCGCCTCATCCGACAACTCGATCTGAAAGATCTCGCTGAAGGTGTGGCGGTTGGACACTCGATAAAARCTGAACGAGTTGATCAGCAAGTGCACGTCCAGCGGCTCCAGCCCTTCACGGAACAACCCCATCTCCGCACCCCGGCGCAACGTAGTGCCGAGGGCTTCGAGGATGTTGCTGTTCATCGCCTTGATCGACGTCGACTGCTTTACGTACTCGGCGTTGTGGATGTTCTCGATGCTCACGATCCGCACAAAATCCACGTTCTGATCGTGGTGATCAAAGGTGAACTCCACCAGCCGGCGAATCGCTTCCCGAGGCTCCAGGGCCGTCAGGTTCATACGGGTCTCGGTGTTGCGAATGTCGCCGTAGAGCTTCTCCAGCACCTCGACGTAGAGCTGCTCCTTGCTGCCGAAGTAGTAATAGATCATGCGCTTGGAGGTCTGGATACGCTCCGCGATCGCGTCCACTCGGGCGCCGGACAGGCCCTGCTGAACAAACTCGACGATGGCTTCCTGGAGAATGTTCTCGCGGGTCTTTTCCGGGTTGTTCTTGCGGCTCTTGCGCGGCGCAGTGGCCGCGGCGGGAAGCTCGGAAGTCAGGGTCATGGTGCGCTCACGGCCTTAGGTGCAGGCGGTGATTATGGGCCGCGCCGCACGCCGAAGGAAGCGCCAGCACCTTACAACCTGGCCTGGCGCGCCGCACCGCTGCGGGACTTGGCCATGGCCGCCAGGCGCACCGCCACGTTGGCCGCGCCGTAACCGGTGTAACCGTTCTTGCGCTGGATGATCTCGAAGAAAAACCGGCCTTCGAACGGCTCGGTGTAAACGTGAAACAGCTCACCGCCCTGGGCATCGCGGTCGTACAGCACGTTGTAGTACGCCAGCTGACTGAGGAACTCGTCGTCGAAATCAAACCGCGCTGCCAGGTCATCGTAGTAGTTCAGCGGAATATCCAGCAGCGGCACGCCGGCGTCCTTGGCCCGGCTGACCTCGGCGAAAATGTCTGCGCAGTCGAAGGCAATGTGGTGCACGCCCGAGCCTCGATAGCTCGACAGCGCGTGGGAAATCGCGGTGTTGCGGTTCTCGGAAATATTCAGCGGCAGGCGAATCGAGCTGCAGCGACTGCGCAGTGCCCGGCTTTTCACCAGGCCGTAGGGGTCGGGCAGCACCACTTCATCATCGGCCTCGAAATCCAGCAGGCTTTTGTAGAACAGCACCCAGCTGTCGAGGCTGTCGGCGGGCAAGGCCATCGCCATGTGGTCGATGCGCAGCAGGCCGCCGCTGGCAGCGCTTGCGGGTTGCAGGTTGAAGTCGGTGTCGTACAGGCCGCCTTCGTTCTGATCGACGAGGTAGATCAGGCTGCCATCTGGTGCACGAACGGCCGCCAGCTCCAGCTCGTTGGGGCCGACCAGGCCACGATACGGCTGGCCCTTGTAGGCCACCGCTCGTTCCAGGGCCTTGGCGCTGTCCTTCACGCGGATCGCCGTGGCGCACAACGACGGACCGTGGGCCTCGAAGAAGTTGTGGGCGAAGGAATAGGGTTCGCAATTGAGGATCAGGTTGATATCACCCTGGCGCAGCAGGCTCACGCTTTTGGAGCGATGCTGCCCGGCCTTGACGAAGCCCAGGCGCTCCAGCCATGAGGTGAGCTTGGCACCGAGGTTTTCATCCACGGCAAATTCCAGGAATTCAATACCGTCGTATTCGCTGGCGGCCGGGGTTTCAAACAGAATCTCGGGGATCGGTTTGGCTTCCTCCGCCAGCCGCTGCCGTGTCTTCTCTTCGAGGTACAGCAGCGAGCGCAGGCCGTCGGCGGCGTTGGCCCGGGTCGGCGCGGCGCGGAAGCCGTCGTTGAAGATTTCCAACGACAACGGCCCCGTGTAGCCGCTCTTGATGATTGGGGCGAGAAAGCCCGCCAGGTCGAATTCGCCTTGCCCGGGGAAGCAGCGGAAATGCCGGCTCCACTCCAGTACATCCATGGCCAGGATCGGCGCGTCGGCCATCTGCACAAAGAAGATCTTGTCGCCGGGAATCTCGGCGATGGTGCTCGGATTGCCCTTGAGGGACAGCGTGTGGAAGCTGTCGAGCAACACGCCCAGGCTCGGGTGATCGATCTTGCGCACTAGGTTCCACACCTGTTGCCAGGTGTTGACGTGCCGGCCCCAGGCCAACGCTTCATAGCCAATGCGCAGGCCACGCCGGCCAGCGTGTTCGGCCAGCAGGCTCAAGTCATCCAGCAGAATGCTTTCATCGCCAACGGAATCGGCTGACGCGTTACTGCACACCAGCACCAGGTCGGTGCCCAGTTCCTGCATCAAGTCGAACTTGCGCTCGGCCCGCTCCAGATTGCGCGCCAGGCGGTCGCGGCGGCAGCCTTCAAAATCCCGAAAGGGCTGGAACAAGGTGATGGCAATGCCGAGGTCGGCGCACATCTGCCTAACTTCACGCGGGCTGCCGTCGTAATACAGCAGATCGTTTTCGAAGATTTCCACGCCGTCAAACCCGGCGGCCGCGATGGCTTCGAGTTTTTCCGGCAGGGTTCCGCTCAAGGAAACGGTGGCGATGGAGCGTTGCATGGGGCGACTCCCGGCATTGAGGCATGTCTTATTTACGGCAAATTATTGGCCGCTAGACTCGACACAGCAATTGAAATGTACGAACCGGTTAGTTTTATGGGCGATTATCGAACAGAATGGCAATCAGCGAATTGACGATTTTTTAGCCACTGCTCACCATCGACAGCACATTGAGTCCCGCTCTGGTTGAGTGGCCTCGGTTAACCAAGACCCTGAACACACCATAAAAATTTCAAAAAAACGGGTACTTCCTCATGCCTTCGCAAAATCCCGCCGTGGCCGTGCGCCACAGCAATCCCCATAGCGGCATCGGCGACAAAATCCGTGGCGCCATGGCTGTCGGTAAAACCCGCTGGGGCATGCTGGCCCTGGTGTTTTTCGCCACCACCCTGAACTACATCGACCGCGCCGCCCTCGGCGTGATGCAGCCGATCCTGGCCAAGGAAATGAGCTGGACGGCGATGGACTACGCCAACATCAACTTCTGGTTCCAGGTGGGTTACGCCATCGGCTTTGTGCTGCAAGGCCGGTTGATCGACCGGGTCGGCGTCAAGCGCGTGTTTTTCTGCGCGGTGCTGCTGTGGAGCCTGGCCACCGGCGCCCATGGCCTGGCCACTTCGGCCGTAGGCTTTATGGTGTGTCGGTTCATTCTCGGTTTGACCGAAGCTGCCAACTACCCGGCCTGCGTCAAGACCACTCGCCTGTGGTTCCCTGCTGGCGAGCGGGCAGTGGCCACCGGGATCTTCAATGCCGGCACCAACGTCGGCGCGATGATGACGCCGATGCTGCTGCCGCTGATCCTCCATGTATGGGGCTGGCAGGCCGCGTTCCTGTGCATGTCGGCACTGGGTGCGATCTGGCTGGTGTTCTGGGGTTTGAAGTACTACAACCCGGAAGACCACCCGAGCGTGAAGCAATCGGAACTGGACTACGTGCAGCAGGAAGTCGAGCCAGAACAACCCCGCGTGCCGTTCAGCCGCATCCTGCGCATGCGCGGCACCTGGGCCTTCGCCCTCGCCTACTCGTTGACCGCACCGGTGTTCTGGTTCTACCTGTACTGGCTGCCGCCGTTCCTGAATCAGCAATACAACCTGGGCATCAACGTGACCCAGATGGGCATCCCGCTGATCATCATTTACCTGACGGCGGACTTCGGCAGCATCGGCGGCGGGATTCTGTCTTCGTTCCTGATCGGCCGTGGGATGAATCCGATCAAGGCGCGGCTGTTATCCATGCTGCTGTTCGCGTGCTGCATCGTCGGGGTGATCATGGCCGCCGGTTCCAGCCAGTTGTGGGTCGCGGTGTTTGCCATCTCCCTGGCCATCGGCGCGCACCAGGCCTGGACGGCCAACATCTGGAGCCTGGTGATGGACTACACACCCAAGCACATGATGAGCACGGTGTTTGGCTTTGGCGGCATGTGCGCGGCCATCGGCGGGATGTTCATGACCCAGATCGTCGGCCATATCCTGACCGTGACCAACAACAACTACACGGTGCTGTTCACCCTGATTCCGGCGATGTATTTCATCGCGCTGATCTGGATGTACTTTATGGCGCCGCGCAAGATTCCGACCGTCGAGGCCTGATTCTCCTACCTGCGCCGCTGCTGCCAGGCAGCGGCCAACCCGCTCAGGCAAATCACCCCGATCCCGACCACCGTGGTCAGGTCCGGGGTGTGGTTGAACACCAGCCAGCCCAACAACCCCGCAAACACGATCTGGCAATAGCCGAACGGCGCCAGCAGGGCCGGCGCCGCGAAGCGGAACGCCTGGGTCAGCATCAAGTGCGCGGTCATCCCGCAACTGCCCAGCGCCAGCATCAACACCCCATGCCACAGGCTCGGCACTTGCCAGAAGAACGGCACCAGCGCACTCATCACCAAGGTGTTGCACAGCCCGGCGAAGAAGTTGCTGGTGGTGGGCGTGTCGTACTTGCTGAGGATGCGGGTGAGCAGTTGGTAGAAGCAGAAGAACAGCGCGGACGTCAGCGGCAACAACACCGCCGGGGTGAACAGCTCACCGCCCGGGTGCACAATGATCAGCACCCCGATGAACCCGCAAATCACCGCCAGCCATTGGCCACGGGTCACGTGCTCACCCAGCAGCGGCACCGACAAGGCAGTGACCAGGATCGGCGCAAGAAAGTTGACCGCCGTGGCCTCGGCCAACGGGATAAAGTGCAACGCCGCCGTGAAAAACAGGCTGGTACCCAGCAGGCACAACGCGCGCGCCACCTGCAGCAAAGGGCGCTTGCTGCGCAGCACCCGCAGCCCTGATTGCGGCAGGAAAATCCCGGCCATCAACAGCGTATGCACCAGGTAACGGGCCCACACCACCATCACGATCGGGTAAAACCCGGCCAGGTATTTGGACAGCGCGTCGTGGCTGGAAAACAGAAAAGTGGCCACCACAATCAGCAAAATGCCTTTGAGTGGGTGGTTGACGCCGGAAAGTGGGGTGCTGAGGGTCATTGCATTCTCTTGAGTGGCAGGCTGAAATGACCGCCGCATACCGCGGCATAATCTAGAACGGGTGACGCGCCTCGCTCAAGAGCATAACCAAACACTGTTCGAACAGCGCACTAAATTGCGGTTTTCCAGTCCAACGCTCACGTCCGCCCGCCCATTGCGCGTTTTTTAACCAAGGCCTTCGTACCATGAAAAAAACCCTGTTTATTCTTTCGACCCTGGCGCTGCTCAGCGCCTGCGACAAACAAGCCGAGACCGCCAGAGCACCGGCACCGCCCTCCGTCCAAGCGACGCTGGTACCGGAAGTGCTGCCCACCGACAAATGGGTCGGCAAGTGGATTGGTGTCGAAGGCCTGAACCTGACCATCGCCAAGGACGACAGCATTGGCCGCGGCCACTATGTACTGACCATGAAATACGGCCTGGATGACGATGATTCCGGCACCTTCAAGGGCCAGGCCTCTGAAGACGGCATCACCTTTGAACGCCCGGACGGCCCGCAGATCCTGAGCGCCGGCGACGGCGAAGCCACCGGCCTGAAATGGCTGGCCGACAAGAAAGACTGCCTGATCGTCGACACCGGCGAAGGTTATTGCCGCGACTGACACCCATAACTTCCCGCTGGACACCCATTACCTGTGGCGAGCGGGCTTGCCCCGCGTTGGGCTGCGCAGCAGCCCCATAGCAGGCCAAAGTGTTCTTTCTGGAAGGATTCGGTGTTCTTATTGGGACTGCTACGCAGTCCAACGGGGGACAAGCCCCCTCGCCACCGACAGCCGGACTGGCGCCAACCCTACACACCAACAACACTGAGCTGCAGAACCATCAAGAGGATTGCCACATGCTATGGAAAAAAGGCCGACGCAGCGACAACGTGGTGGACGCCCGCGATGACAGCGGTGGTGGTGGCGGCATGCGCTTTGGCGGCGGCAAGGGCCTGAGCCTGACGGCGATCGTGCTGATCGTCGGCATCGGCTGGCTGACCGGCCAGGACCCGATGCAGATCCTCGGGCAACTCAGCGGCCAGCTCACCGAGCAAGCGCCCTCCGTCAGCCCGCAAACCCGCCAGGCACCGCCGGCCAATGATGAACAGGCCGACTTCGTGCGCGCCGTCCTCGGCGACACCGAAGACACCTGGGCCCAGGTGTTCCAGGAAAACGGCCTGAGCTACAAGAACCCCAAACTGATCCTGTTCCGCGGCCGGGTGAACTCCGCCTGCGGTGGCGCCACGTCCGCCAGCGGGCCGTTCTATTGCCCGGCAGACCAACAGGTATACCTGGACCTGGATTTCTTCCGGGAAATGTCCCAACGCTTCAAGGCCGCCGGGGATTTCGCCCAGGCCTACGTGATCGCCCATGAAGTCGGACACCACGTTCAGACGCTGCTGGGCATCTCGGCGAAGATTCAGGCAGCCCGCCAGCAAGGCCGGCAGATGCAAGGCGACGGCGGCCTGCTGGTGCGCCAGGAGCTGCAAGCCGACTGCTTCGCCGGGGTGTGGGCCAACCGCGCGCAAAAACGCCTGAACTGGCTGGAGCCCGGCGACATTGAAGAGGCACTGAATGCGGCCAACGCCATCGGCGATGATCGCTTGCAGCAACAGGGCCAGGGCCGCGTGGTACCTGACTCGTTTACCCACGGCACCTCGGCACAGCGGGTTCGCTGGTTCAAGACCGGCTTTGCCCAGGGCCAGATCACTCAATGCGACACCTTTACCGCCAAGAGCCTTTAAATGAATAAACGACTGGGTCTGCTGTTAGGTTTGTTGATCACCTGTTCCACTCCCACCTGGGCTGCCGAGCATGGCGTCAAGGTGGTCAGTCCCGATCGTTTTCACCTGGATGCCGGCGACCTGAGCGTCGGCTTGAGCCAGGACTGGCGCCAGCCACTGCCTCAAGTCACCCGCGCGCTGATCATCGTGCATGGCCGCCTGCGCAACGCCATGACCTACCTGGGCAGCGGCGAAAAAGCCGCCGAAGCCGCAGGGCAAAACGCCAATACCCTGGTGATTGCGCCGCAGTTTCTCAACCAGACCGACATCAAGCGCAACCAGATCGACAGCCAGACCCTGCGCTGGAACAGCAATGACTGGATGGCCGGCGAGCCGTCCACCGGCCCGGGCCAAATCAGCTCCTACGGCGCGTTGGACCAGATCATCAAGCACCTGGGCAACCGCAAGCTGTTCCCGAACCTGAAGGAAATCGTGGTGGCCGGCCATTCTGGCGGCGGCCAAGTGGTGCAGCGTTTTGCACTGACCGGGCATGATCACCCGCTACTGCAAACCGAAGGCATCAGCCTGCGCTACGTGGTGGCCAACCCTTCGTCCTACGCGTACTTCAGCCCGCAACGGCCGGTGAAGTTCGATGTGGCCAGTTGCCCGGGCTTTAATGACTGGAAATACGGCATGCAAAACCTGCCGGCCTACGCCAAGGGGCAAAGTGCCGAGCAGCTTGAGCAGGCGTACGTGTCGCGCAATGTCACTTACCTGCTGGGCCAGCAAGACACCGACCCGAATCACCCGGCGCTGGACAAGAGCTGTGGGGCTGAAACCCAGGGTGCGTATCGGTTGATTCGCGGGCACAACTACTTTGACTACCTCAAGCAGCGGCATCCGCAGTTGGGCCATAAGCTGGTGGAAGTGCCGGGGGTTGGGCATGACGGGGACAAGATGTTTACGTCGCCTGAAGGGCAGAAAGTACTGTTCCAATAACCACTGAAGAAACCGGATCAAAAATGTGGGAGCGGGCTTGCTCGCGAATGCGGTGGATCAGTCAGCATATGTATTGACTGACACACCGCATTCGCGAGCAAGTCGAATCGTCGCACCGCCGCTCCCACATTTGATCTTCATTGCCTGGGTTTAGAGCATTCGACGCAATACCGCACAATCTTCGGCATGCCAATCCGCGAGTTCCGGCCACGGGTTATCCGGCAAGTTAACCAACACCGTCCTGGTCCCCGCCGCCCGCCCACAATCCAGATCAAATCGGTAATCACCGACCATCACCATCTCTTGCGGCGCCACTTCCCACGCTTGCGCCAGTTTCAACAAACCACCCGGATCAGGCTTGGGCGGCGCATCATCACGCCCCAACACATCCTCAACCGCAAAGCAGTCTGCCAGGCCGATTGCCTGCAACGTCACATGGGCCAGCTCCCGCGCATTGCGCGTCAGGATACCCAGGCGATAACCACGCCCGGCCAGTTCCCGCACCAACTCCACCGCGCCCTCAGCCGCTACCGAACCCAGCGCCAACTCACGCTCATGCTCCAGCAGCCACGCATGCTTGGCTGCTGCTTCATCAGCAGGCAATGCCGCCAGGTGCGTAAGAATGTCGTCAGTCGCCGGAATATCCAGCGCCACCCGAATCGCCGCAAAGTCATGCACGGCCACCGTCAGGGTGCCATCCATGTCGAACACCCAATGCTTCACATCACTCAGGCTCATGCCCAATCCTTGCGATGACGAATCAAGCCTTCCTGCGTGACCGACGCCACCAGTTGCCCGGCGCGGTTGTACACGCTGCCCCGGGAGAACCCACGGGAATTGCCGGCCCACGGGCTGTCCATGGCGTAGAGCAACCAGTCATCGGCACGCAGGTCGGCGTGGAACCACAGCGCGTGGTCGAGGCTGGCGACTTGCATGTCTTTCTGCCACACGGTTTTGCCATGGGGCAGCAGCGAAGTGGTCAGCAGGCCGAAATCCGAGGCGTAGGCCAGCAGGTATTTGTGCAGCGCCGGCGAGTCGGCCAAGGCGCCATCCGCGCGAAACCACACGTATTTGACCGGGTCGGACGGCTGCGGGTTGTACGGGTCTTTCTCGGTCACCGGCCGCACTTCGATCGGCTTGGGGCACAGCAGCTTTTCGCGCATGTGCTCAGGAATCAGGTGCGCGCGCTGTTGGGTCAGTTCCAGCTCCGACGGCAGGTTTTCCGGACCGACCACCACAGGCATGGTGGTCTGGTGCTCGAAGCCTTCTTCGTCGTACTGGAACGAAGCGCTGCACGTGAAGATCGGGTTGCCCTTCTGGATCGCCGTCACCCGGCGCGTGCTGAAACTGCCGCCATCGCGCACTCGGTCGACCGAATAAACCACCGGCAGCGCCGCATCGCCCGGGCGCAGGAAGTAACCGTGCAACGAATGCACATGCCGCGTTTCTTCAACGGTCTGGCTGGCCGCCGACAGCGACTGGCCGAGCACTTGGCCGCCGAACAACTGGCGAAAGCCCAGGTCCTGGCTGCGGCCACGAAAGAGGTTTTCCTCGATCGGCTCCAGGGTCAGCAGGTCCACCAGATCTTCCAACACTTGGCTCATAGAGCATCTCCTACAACAATCTATTGGGCATTCCGGGCTGCTTATCCGTGCAGCGTGTCCAACCATTGGGCGCGGGTGATGCGATACAACACATGATGCCGCACCGGGTCATCCGCTGCGACCTTGGGGTGTTCAAAATCTGCCAGGGGATCGTAATGCATACCGATGGCTTGCATGACTTTTTGTGATGGCAGATTGGCTTCAGTGGTAAACGAAACGATCTCGTCCAGCTTCAGCCGGTCGAAACCACAGCGCAGGGCGGTCCATGCCGCCTCACTGGCGTAGCCCAGGCCCCAGTGTTCCTTGGCCAGGCGCCAGCCGATCTCCACCGCCGGGGTGAACGGCGCCTCGAAGCTGACATTCAGCAAGCCGGTGAGGCCGATGAATTCGCCGCTGTCCTTACGCTGCAACGCCCACAGGCCGAAACCGTACTCGGCAAAATGGCCGCGAATACGCCCGATCAGCGCAGCGCTTTCCAGGCGGCTCAAGGTGGCCGGGAAATAACGCATCACCTGCGGGTCGGCGCACATGCGCGCAAACTCCGGCAGGTCGGCATCACTCCATTGGCGCAGCACCAGGCGTGCGCTTTCCAATTCCAGTATCGGCTCCATTGGTCCCCCTCCCTTGCCATGTGCGTGAGTGTAAGGCGCTGTTAAGATCCGTCGCTGGTTCCCGTCAGAAATCGCCATGCCTTTGCCATTGATCTACCACGACGACTACAGCCCCGAGTTCCCGGCGGACCACCGCTTCCCCATGGATAAATTCCGCCTGTTGCGCGACCACCTGGTGGAGAGCGGCCTGACCAAGGACAGCCAATTGCTGCGCCCGGGACTCTGCCCTGCCGAGATTCTGGCCCTGGCCCATGAACCTGGGTATATCGAACGCTACATGAGCGGCGAGTTGTCCCGCGAAGACCAGCGGCGCCTCGGCCTGCCCTGGAGCGAAGCCCTGGCCCGGCGCACCGTGCGCGCGGTGGGCGGCTCGTTGCTGGCCGCCGAGCAGGCCCTGGAGCACGGCCTGGCCTGCCACCTGGCCGGCGGCACCCACCACGCCCACTACGATTACCCGGCAGGTTTCTGCATTTTCAATGACCTGGCGGTGATCAGCCGTTACCTGCTGGCCAACGGGCGAGTCAACCGGGTGCTGATCTTCGACTGCGACGTGCACCAGGGCGACGGCACCGCGCGCATCCTGCACGACACCCCGGACGCGATCACCGTGTCCCTGCACTGCGAAAAAAACTTCCCCGCCCGCAAGGCCGAAAGCGACTGGGACATCCCGCTGCCGATGGGCATGGGCGACGCGGACTACCTCAAGGTGGTCGACGATGCCCTCAATTACCTGCTGCCGCTGTATCAGCCCGACCTGGTGCTGTATGACGCCGGCGTAGATGTGCACAAGGACGACGCCCTCGGCTACCTCAAGCTGACAGACCAAGGCGTCGCCGCCCGTGATGAAAGCGTGATGCGCCACTGCCTGGGCCGCGATATTCCGGTGGTCGGCGTGATCGGCGGTGGCTACAGCAAAGACCGCCCTGCCCTGGCCCGTCGCCACGGGATCCTGCACCACAGTGCGCAGCGGGTCTGGACGTCATCCGGTTGTCATTGAGTTATGCACCTTACCCACAATCGCTGTGGAACTGCCTGTGGATAACCTGAGTGAAAGCCTCTGCAAGCCATAAGCTGCATGGGCTGCAGAAAGCTGTTCATTTTTTGATCAGGCAGTTTCGCCGTCCTCGGGTAGAATGCTCGGCCTACTTTGCCGAACCGCAGTTATCCCCATGCCCCAGCCTCAAACCTCACCTCAACACGTCATCATCATCGGCGGCGGCCCTGCCGGGCTGATGGCCGCGGAAGTGTTGAGCCAGGCCGGAGTCCGGGTCGACTTGTACGACGGTATGCCGTCGGTTGGCCGCAAGTTCCTGCTGGCGGGCGTGGGCGGCATGAACATCACCCACTCCGAAGCCTACCCGGCGTTTTTGTCGCGGTATGCCGAGCGGGCGCCGTTCATGGCGCCGTTGCTGCGTCAGTTCGGTGCCGAAGCGTTGTGCGAATGGATACATGGGCTGGGGATTGAAACCTTTGTCGGCAGTTCCGGCCGGGTGTTTCCTACCGACATGAAAGCCGCCCCGCTGCTGCGCGCCTGGCTCAAGCGCCTGCGGGACCAAGGGGTAGTTATCCACACCCGTCATCGCTGGCTGGGCTGGAATTCAGACGGCAGCCTGCTTATCCACAGCCCCGAAGGCGACAAATGTGTGCGCGGGGATGCGGTGCTGCTGGCGTTGGGCGGCGGCAGCTGGTCGCGGCTGGGTTCGGACGGGGCGTGGCTGAAGTTGCTGGAAGACCAAGGCGTGCCTTACGCAGCGTTGCAACCGAGTAACTGTGGCTTCGAGGTGTCAGCCTGGAGCGAATTGATGGTCAGCAAATTCGCCGGGGCACCGTTGAAAAACGTCGCCATCGGGTTAGCGGACGATAAACCTCGGCTAGGTGAATGCGTGATCACCGCCACAGGCATCGAAGGCAGCCTGATCTATGCGTTGTCGGCGCCGATTCGTGAGGCGATCAATCGGGATGGATCGGCCACGGTGCATATCGACCTGTTGCCGGGCAGGCCACTGGACAAGGTGATTGCAGCGCTGAGCAAGCCACGCGGCTCACGCTCGATGAGCAAGCATTTGCACAGTCAGTTGGGATTGGATGGGGTGAAGGCGGCGCTGCTGCGGGAATTGACCCCGGCCGAGCATTTCAATGATCCGGCGCAGTTGGCGGTGGATATCAAGGCGCTGCCGCTGACGCTGGTGAAAACCCGGCCGATGGACGAAGCCATCAGTACTGCGGGCGGTGTGCCGTTTGAGGCGCTGGATGAACGCTTGATGATCAAGCAATTGCCGGGCGTGTTTTGCGCAGGCGAGATGCTGGATTGGGAAGCACCGACAGGCGGGTATTTGCTGACGGGGTGTTTTGCCAGCGGGCGAGTGGCTGGGCGCGGCATGCTGGAGTGGCTGAAGGACTGATCGTTCCCACGCTCCGCGTGGGAACGCCGCCCTGGACGCTCCGCGTCCGCTTCTGAAGCTGACGCAGAGCGTCACAGGATGCATTCCCACGCAGAGCGTGGGAACGATCGTTATTACCTGTGGCGAGGGAGCTTGCTCCCGCTGGGCTGCGTAGCGGCCCCAAAAAAAGCGGGAGCGCTGCGCACTCCAGCGGGAGCAAGCTCCCTCGCCACAGCAAGCTCCCTCACCACAGCACGCTCCCTCGCTACAGTGACCTTACTTCTTCTTGCGCGGGCCAGTATTAAACGCAGGCACCTTGCGCACTGGCTTGATCGACGGCTCAGCCACCGATACTTCGCCACTCTCCACCCACTTGCCCAGGTTGCGCTTGCCGCCACCGGACGCCTTGGGTTTCTTCGGCTTTTTCGGCTTCTTCACCACCTGGCCAGTGGCATCGGTGTCCGGCACGCGATGCTCCGGTTCGAAGTCCTGCTCCATCTTCCGGGTCAATGTCTGACGGGTCAGCGTCTCAATGGCCGACAGCATGTTCACTTCATCCGCACACACCAGGGAAATCGCCTCACCGGTGTTGCCCGCACGACCGGTACGGCCGATGCGGTGGATGTAATCCTCAGCTACGATCGGCAGGTCAAAGTTGACCACCAGCGGCAAGTCTTCGATGTCCAGGCCACGGGCCGCTACGTCAGTAGCCACCAGGATCTGCACGTCACTGCTCTTGAAGCGATCCAGCGCGCGCTGGCGAGTGGCTTGTGGTTTGTCGCCGTGAATCCCGTCAGCATTGATGCCCAGGCCCTGGAGTTTTTCCACCAGCGCATCCACGCCGTTACGGGTCTTGGCGAACACCAGCACTTGCTTCCAGCGGCCCTTGCGCATCAGGTGCACAAACAGTTCCGCCTTGCGCTTCTTGTCCACCGGCACCACCCATTGCTTGACGGTGTTGGCAGCGACGTTGCGCGGGCTGACTTCGACGGTCAGCGGGTCAATCAGCATCTGCCCGGCCAACTGGCGGATCTCGTCGGAGAAGGTTGCGGAGAACAGCAACGTCTGGCGCTTTTTCGGCAACATGCGGTAGATGTTCGCCAGTTCTTCGGAGAAGCCCAGGTCGAGCATGCGGTCGGCTTCGTCCAGCACCAGGGTTTGCAGCTGGTTGAGTTTCAGCGCGTTCTGGCGGAACAGGTCGATCAGGCGGCCAGGGGTGGCCACCAGTACATCAACACCCTTGCGCAGCTTCATCATCTGCGGGTTGATGCTCACGCCGCCGTATACGGCGTAAGTGGTCAGCGGCAAGTTTTGGGCGTACTCGGCGACGCTGGCGTGAACCTGCTCGGCCAGCTCGCGGGTCGGGCACAGGATCAGCGCGCGCACCGAGTTGGCGCTGACTTTCGGCCCTTCCATGGTCAGCAACTGCAGCAGCGGCACGGCGAAACCGGCAGTCTTGCCGGTGCCGGTCTGGGCCGCAGCCATCAGGTCGCGACCGGCCAGCACCGCCGGAATGGCTTGCGCCTGCACCGGCGTCGGGGTCTGGTAGCCAAGCGTCTCAAGGGCGCGCAGCAAGGGTTCGATCAGGCCAAGTGTGGCGAAAGTCATGGTAATACCGTAGGAAAAAGTCAGCGCAAGGTCGCAATGCGCGGCAGTTTACCTTATTTCCGGTTTCGGCTTTCGCCACTGTGGCAGGCTGATCAGCAGCACAGCGCTGATGATCACCAACATCGCCAGGGCTTCTTCCGTGCCGATGGTCTCGCCGACAAACACAATCCCGAGCAACACCGCCACCGCCGGGTTGACGTAGGCATAGCTGGTGGCTGCCGCCGGGCGCACGTGCTTGAGCAGGTACATATAGGCATTGAAGGCGATGATCGAGCCGAACACAGTCAAGTACGCCAAGGCCAGCCAGCCTTCCAGCGGCGGCATGGCTTGCAGGTGTTCGCCGCTGACGGCACTGAGCACCAGGAGCACGGCGCCAGCAATCAGCATCTCCGCCGCACTGGCCATCGCACCTTGAGGCAGCGGCAAATGCTTGCTCCACACCGACCCAAAGGCCCAGGCCGCCGCCGCAAAAATCAGCAAGGCCGCACCGGTGGGGCTCGATTGCAGGTTGGAGCCCATATTCAGCATGGCGATGCCGATAATCCCCAGCAGTACCCCGGCCCATTCCAGGCGGGTATTACGCGCGCCCCAGAAATAACCACAGAGCAAGGTGAACAACGGCACGGTCGCCACCGCTAACGCGGCAACCCCGGACGCCACGCCCGTATGCTCGGCCACACTGACCGCGCCGTTGCCGAAGGTCAGCAGCAAAATGCCGATCTTCGCGGCAGCCTTCCACTGCACCCACGTCGGCGCCGGCGCCCCACGCCAGCGCAGGAAGGCATACATCAGCGCACCCGCTGTCATAAAGCGAATACCCGCCAGCAGCAATGGCGGCCAGTACTCCACACCAATGCGGATCACCAGGTAGGTAGACCCCCAGATCACATACAACGCAAAAAAGGCAGCGATCAACGGTAAGGGAAAGCGACGTGGGCCAGGCATTGGGTAGCTCTGCGGCAGGACAAAGGAGCGTTATTTTAGAAATCCCCGGCCGCAAACATAAGTTACAAAACCTGTTTAAAGCGCCCGTACACTTTTCAAAACATGGTTATCAAGGCTATAAACCGTGCTTTCGAAAGCCACCCGTTCCCGGAGCCTTATCATGGACAAATACGACCGCATGCTTCTCAGCGCCCTGCTGGAAGACGGCCGCGCGTCCTACGCGCAACTGGCGCGCACCGTGAACCTGTCCGCGCCCGCCGTGGCTGAGCGAGTGGCGAAACTGGAAGCCAGTGGTGTGATTACCGGGTATCAGGCCAAGGTTGACCTGTCGAAGGTGGGGTTGCCGATTCAGTGTGTGATTGAGCTGCGGCTGACCAACCATGGGAGCCAGAAGGTTTACGACGCACTGGCGGAAATCCCCGAATTGACTGAGTGCCATCGGGTGACCGGCGATCCGTGCGTAATCATGCAGGCAGCGGTGGGGTCGATGCCGGAGTTGGAGAGTTTGATCAATCGGGTGGCGAAGTTTGGGTTCAGCAAGACCTCGATCATCTTGTCGAGCGCGATAGAACGACGGGTGCCGTTGGGGCAGTTGGAGGGGAATGGGAAGAATGGTGGCTGATCTATCGCCATCGCGGGCAAGCCCGGCTCCCACCTTTGATCGCATCCAGCCAGGCAACGCGCTCAACTGTGGGAGCCGGGCTTGCCCGCGATGGCGTCAGTAGCTTCACCGCTGCGCACAATCAATTCGACGATTTGCTCGATGGTGGTAATGCCATTCCAGTCTTCCTGGGTCGCGCGCAAATCGAACTGCCACTTGATCTGCATGACGAAGCAAGTCAGGTCGTCATCAATGATCTCAAAGTCATGAATAAAGTCTGTTTGCTCTGTCACTTGGCTTCGATCGATGAAGCCAATGACCTCGAGAAAAAGCTGAATCACTTTTTCGCAGATTTCCTCACGACTCAGATTACTTTCCATTTCTTGCCTCATAGGCGCACTTGCCAATACTGACCAGATCGAAGACTGCCAACCCTACCGCCACAAAAGGAATACCTCGGCCAATAATGCCAAACACACGCACGGTGCCAAAAGTGGCTTTTGCCATCTTGGCCAATGTTGGCTGCCGGATCAGCGTTCGCGGGAAGAATCGCCAGCCAATGTAGCTAGTAATATTGGTCGTTTTGCTTGAGCCAACCTGAACCCAGGCTCCCACCGATATCTTGCTTATCGGTATTCCGGCAGCCGTAGTAATAGCAGTCGCCGCCGTCAAACCATAGTGCTCCTGCGTGCACTTCCACAGGTCTTCGATGGTTGTGCTGGGAACACTGGGGTCCGTGTGGATGGCCCTTAGAATCTGATAATTCGGGGAGCTGACATTACCCAATGGACTAGGTAATAACATGACAGCTGGGCAACTAGTCATCACGCTACTGACATCGAACGCAATGCGTGAGGTGAAGCCCAGATCAATGCCATATCGCCTTAGTTCGCGCTTGCTCTGCATGATTGCAGTGTGAAGATCACTTTCTTGCATGCGGTATACCTCCCTGCATGTGATTGGCAGGGAGGATGTTAGGGAGGTAGATCACACAAAATCTGGGGCGCGTGGAAAAACAGATGCTTCCGATAGCATCTGTGGAATTAGCCTACTTACTATTCTTAGTACTGATAGGCGCCTCTCTGGCGGGCGTACTTTTTGAGGGCCAGCAAGACTGATCCCTTTCATTTGCAGGACCTTTCCTAGAGGGCTTTCAAAGCTTGCCGGCGCTGATTCACATCGCTAGTCTCGCCCGGTCATCGACCATTCGGTGACCGGATGTGCAAGTCCGATTTGCGGGAGGTATTAGCTTCAGTTTCAGGAGTTTCCCCCATGATCAAAACAACCAATTCCCACGAAGAAATCCTCAGCGACAACACCCTCACCCGCCGCGCCATCGATTACTACCTCAAAGCCTCCGCTCCGGACGGCGCACCCTTC
Source organism: Pseudomonas sp. ATCC PTA-122608 (assembly GCF_001952855.1). Classification (GTDB taxonomy): domain Bacteria; phylum Pseudomonadota; class Gammaproteobacteria; order Pseudomonadales; family Pseudomonadaceae; genus Aquipseudomonas. The sequence continues at coordinate 90,466 of NZ_LPNO01000005.1, forward strand.
GTGCTCAACGACAACATGAGTTTCGAAGACGCCCTGGCACGGGCGGCCGACTTGCTGCATTGCGCCGTGGCAACCGCACAGATACCCGGCGAACCCATGAACGGGCAGCAGCGGGCGGTGATGCATTTGGTGGAGATGGCGAAGGTGGTGGTGGATCGGTCGCTGGACTGTTTACAGCCTCAATAACACCGCAAAACTCATGTGGGAGCGGGCTTGCTCGCGAAGGCGCCGTGTCAGTCAGCACATGTGTTTGCTGATACACCGCATTCGCGAGCAAGCCCGCTCCCACATTTGGATCTTCGTGATGTTGAAGAGGGCATTCGGCTTGAGCGCGTCAGAACCCGCGATGCTTCTTCAGATGATCATTGATCTTCGCCGCCGGAACCTTCTGCAAGCTGCACAGCAGTTCGTGTGACAGCTCCCGCAACCCGTGGGTGCGGCGCAGTTCCTGGGCCAGATGCGCGGTGAGGTTCGCCGCCATCTCCGCATCCGCCATCGCCCGGTGAGCCTTGCCGGTGTGGGGCAGTTGGGCAAATGAGGTCAGCGTACCCAGCTTGTGATTCGGCGCCGCTGGCATCAAGCGCCGCGCCAGCAACAGTGAACAGGCAAACTTCTGCAAACGCGTACGCCGGATCAACCCCAACTCGAAATCCCAGAACTTCTGGTCAAACGCGGCGTTGTGGGCCAGCAGCGGTGTGGTGCCGACAAACTCGTTCACCTCGTTCATCACCCGCTCCGCCGACGGCGCAGTGCGCAGCATGGCGTTGCTGATGCCGGTCAGTTGCTCGATAAACCCCGGCACGCGTACGCCGGCGTTCATCAGGCTCTGGTAGCGGTCCACTATCTGGCCCTGCTCCAGGATGACCACGGCAATTTCCGTGGCCCGGCAACTGCTGCTCGGCTGGATGCCGGTGGTTTCAAAGTCGATGACCGCTATACGTTCCAAACCTGTTCCAACTCCGTCGAAAATCTATTTAAGCAGCAACGCGCCTTCGATCGGCACGTAGCGGCTGGCGGCGCGTATCAGTGAGTTGGCCGTCAGCCCCGGCACGCCGTAGGCCACAGCCTCGACGCCGTGCTTGTTGATGATGCGGTCCAGCAGCATGTCGAAATCACCGTCACCGGAAGCCAGCACCACTTCGTCGACATGGGCGGCGGCGTCCATGATGTCGATGGTGATGCCCACGTCCCAGTCGCCCTTGGCCGAGCCGTCGCTGCGCTGGATGTAAGGCTTGAGCTTCACGGTAAAACCAAGGTTGCGCAGGATTTGCTGGAACTGCTGCTGCTTGCTGTCGCCACGGTCGATGGCATAGGCGTACGCCTCGACAATCTGCCCGCGCTGGCTGATGTCAGCCCACAGGGCGGCGTAGTTGAAGTGACAGCCGTACGCCTGGCGCACGGTGTAGTAGAGGTTTTGAACATCGGCGAACACGGCTATCTTTTTCACCGCAAATCCTCATGACACGCGCATGGACCCCGGACTCAAAGGCCCGGAAAGGTTGCCAGTATGCCAGCCACAAGGCAGTTTCCGAGAAAAATCAGCCCGGGGCGACGAAGCGCCCCGGTTGAGTGTGGGTCAGACGAAGGAATCGTCGTCGCCAAAGGAGGAGGAGTCGTCGGAATAGTCGCTGTCGGCGAAGCTGTCGGAGCTGTTGTCACTGCCCCAGCTGTCGTTGCCGGCAAATTTCTGGTCGTCGTTGCCCCAGTTGCCGTTATCGCTGGCCGGCGCCGGTTCTTCGCGGATGATTTCTTCCACCACTTGCGGCTGTTGCGAGTTGTGGTTGAACAGGCTGCTGATGCCTTCTGCCAGCATCACACCACCGGCCACGCCGGCTGCGGTTTTGAGTGCGCCGCCGAGGAAACCGCTGCCGATCGGCGCTGCGGGGGCCTGTTGTGGTTGCTGGTAATTCTGCTGCGGGGCACCGTAGTTCTGCTGCGGTGCGGGTTGCCCGCCAGACGACGCACGCGCCGGTTCACGCCAGCCGCCGCCGGAGGACGCAGGCGCGTTCTGGGCAGGCTGCGGGTCGCGGGAGCCACCACCAAAGATGCTCGACAGGAAACCGCCACTGCTCGGTGCTGGCTGCGCCGCCTGGGACCTGGCCTGTTGCAGTTCGTCCTGCAATTGCTGGATTTGTTGGCCCTGCTGCTTGTTCTGCGCATCAAGGCTCTTGATTGCATGCTCTTGCACCAGAATCGACTGGGTCATGTAGTACGCAGCGGCCGGTTGGCGAGTGACGTGCTCCTTGATCCGCGCTTCAGCTTGGGCGTCGCGGGGGGCTGAGTCCGTTTCGGCTTGCTGCAACCGTGAAAACAGTCCATCGATCAGGGTTTGCTCTTCGCTGTTCATGGCGACCTCGTTAGATTGCCGGTAGAAATCTTCGCCTTGCGCACGATGTGCAAGGTACAACCCAGTTATGGGGCTGTTACTGATTGTTTCAATGGTCTTTACGCAAGGTTTACGTTTGCTTGCATCTGCTCATGATCGGTTAAAGTAACGCCCTTGCTTTTCGGCCTGTGAAGACCCTGATGAATCCGTTAGACGTACTGCGCGACTCCTTTTTCTTTTTCAAGCGCAACCTGGGTGCCATCGTGCAGTTGTGCCTGCCATTGGTGATCCTCGAGGCCCTGCTGCAACAGGTGCTCGACCACACCCTCGGCCCTGATGCATTTCCCGGCTACAGCGTGATTGTCGGGCTGTTGGTGTACCCGCTGTACACCGGCGCGCTGATCCTGTTCCTCGACGCCCGCACCCGGGGCGAATCGCCGCGCACCCTGGATGTGCTGGCGATGGCCCTGACCCTGTGGCCGCGCTTTGCCTTGCTGACCGCAGTCAGCACGCTGCTGATCCTGCTGGGTCTGTCTCTGTATTTCCTGCCGGGCTTGTGGCTGATGGTGGTGCTGGCCTTCGCCGAATACTTGCTGGTACTGAGGGGCATGTCGGCGCTGTCGGCCATGAAGGAAAGCCTGCGCCTGACCCGTGGGCATTTCTGGCGCATCCTCGTGTGCCTGCTGTGCGTTATGACCCCACTGTGGTTGCTCAAGGGCGCCAGCGTGGCGGTCTACCCGGACCCGAACCCGCTGCTGGGCCTGCTGATGGACAGCGCGCAAAGCTTCCTGCAGCTGTTCACCAGCGTGGTGTTGTTCCGCCTGTTTATGTTGATTGGTGGCGACGCCGACGTGCGGTGATATGCTCCGGGCCTTGTCCTGCAACGCCATAAGCCGAGCCGATGACCCGATTACTGCGCATTACCTTGCTGGGCCTGCTGATCCTCGCGGGCCTGCTGACCGGCTTGGTCTACAGCCTGACCTGGCGCCCTGCCGACAAGGAAACCCTGCCCATCCGCTGCGTCGCGCCCCGTGCGCCGACCCTGCTGCCGGGCCAGGCCCTCAAGGTCATGACCTGGAACGTGCAATACCTGGCGGGCAAAAACTACGTGTTCTGGTACGACACCGCAGACGGCAGCGGCCCGGACGACCGCCCCACCGTTGAAGACATGGCCGCCAGCCTCGACGAAGTGGCACGGGTGATCCGCGACGAGCAGCCAGACATCCTGCTGTTGCAGGAAGTCGACGAAGGCGCCAAGCCTTCCAGCTACCAGGACCAACTGGCCTTGCTCCAGGAGCGCCTGGCCGACCTCTACCCGTGCAGCGTCCAGGCATTCGACTGGAAAGCCGACTTTGTGCCCGACCTGCACATCTTCGGCAGCGTCGGCCGCAAGCTGGTGACCATGAGCCGCTACCAGATCGAACACGCCGAGCGCCTGCAATTGCCGGTGGCCCGCGCCAATCTGATCAGCCGTCAATTCCAGGCCAAACCCGCGTTATTGCTGACCTACCTGCCGTTGAGCGACGGCGGCCAGTTGGCCGTGCTCAATACTCGCCTGGACGGCACGGCCCCCGGGCACAACGCGGTGCTGGAACAGGTGCAGGCGACCGTCAAGCTGGTGGATAAATTCGAAAGCCGTGGCACGCCATGGCTGATGGGCGGGGATTTCAACCTGTTGCCCCTGGGGCAGTTCCTGCGCCTGGACGCCGGTAAACGCGGGCAATATTCGCCGGACAGTGAGCTGCATCTGCTGTGGGAAAAGTACCCAATGATCCCGAGCAACAACGAATCCAGCGGCATTGATCGGGATAAATGGCTGACGTATTTCCCGAATGACCCGACCGTGGACGGGCCGGATCGTACGCTGGACTACCTGTTCTACAGTTCGCGAATCAAAAAGGTTGAGAGCAAGGTGCGGCAGAGCGATACGGTGCGTATCTCCAATCACTTGCCGGTGATTGCGCGGTTCCTGTTGCCCGCCGCGCAGTAAGCCACACTGCAAATACTCTGTGAAAACCGATTTATGTGGGAGCGGGCTTGCTCGCGAAAGCGTTGGGTCAGTCGACATCTACATTGACTGACACTCCGCTTTCGCGAGCAAGTCGAATCGTCGCACCGCCACTCCCACATTTGATCTTCATCGCGCTTACTTTCTCGGTTTGATCCGGGCAGTCGGTTCAGCGATCAACGGATCATCCGGCCAGTAATGCTTCGGATACCTCCCCTTCAAATCCTTCTTCACCTCGGCGTAAGTACTGCGCCAGAAGTTCGCCAGGTCCTGGGTTACCTGCACCGGGCGCCTTGCCGGTGACAACAGGTGCAGCTTGACCACCTGCCGCCCGCCGGCAATCCGTGGGGTGTCCGCCAGCCCGAACAATTCCTGCAAGCGCACCGCCAGAATCGGCGGCTGCTCGCTGTAGTCCAGACGCACCGACGAGCCCGACGGCACCTTCAGTTGGTGCGGCGCCAGCTCGTCCAACCGCGCAGGCAACGGCCACGGCAGCAAGTTATGCAGGAAGCTGGAAATATCCAGATTGGCAAAATGGCTCAGGCGCGACACCTTGCCCAGGTAGGGCATCAACCAATGTTCCAGGCTGGCGAGCAAGGCGCTGTCGCTGACATCCGGCCATTCACTGGCCTTGCCGGTGTCCAGATGACGCAGCAGCATCACCCGCGCCTGCCATTGCCGAAGTTCAGGAGTCCAGGGCAGCAGTTCGAGGCCTTTGCGCCGTACCAGGTTAACCAGCGCCTGACTGCGGGCAGATTCGTCGAGGCCGGTCAGCGGCTCGCGGCTGAGCACCAGTTCGCCGACCTTGCGCTGGCGTTCGGCCCGCAGCACGCCTTCGCGTTCGTCCCAATCCAACTGGTCGACGTTGCGCACCTGCTCGGCCAATACCGAATCAAACAACGCCGGATCAAAATCCGCCGCGAGGTAAATCCGTTCTTCGCGCTGGCCCTGGCGGCTGCCCAGGTCGGCGATCACCAACCAGGGTTGTTTCATCAGGCTGTCGGCTTCGGCGAACAGCGCGGCTCGGCCGTTGGCCAGGCGGTATTCGGCACCGCCCGCACGCCGTTGCTGGGCGACACGGTCCGGGTAGGCCAGCGCCAGCAACGCGCCGAGCCAGCGCGGATGATCGGGATCAGCGACCGGTTGCTCAGCCTTGCCTCTTAAATAGCCACGGTACTGCCGGGCCAGTTGTTTGGCACGCTGCACGCCACCTTGGGTGCCACGGGCCTTTTCTTCGCCGGATAACAACGCCAGGCGACTGTGCAAATCCGCGCCGGCGCCGCGCAAGATATCGCGCTCACCCAGCAGCGCTGCTACGTCACAGGCCATGTTTGCCAAGCCCAAATCCTGACCTCGCAACAGCAAATGAGCGATACGAGGATGCGCGGGTAACCCGGCCATTTTCTGGCCGTGGGCGGTCAGCTTGGTATCGCTCAACGCGCCAAGACGCTCGAGCAAATCCTGGGCCTGTGCATAAGCGGCGGTTGGCGGCACGTCGAGCCACACCAACTGAGTCGGCGCCACGCCCCAGCGGCCTAATTGCAGTGCCAAACCGGAAAGATCCGCCGAGAGAATTTCCGCGCTGGAATACGCCGCCAGCCCTTCATGTTGATCCTCGGACCACAACCGATAACACACCCCCGGCTCCAGTCGCCCTGCCCGGCCGGCACGCTGGGTGGCGCTGGCGCGGGAGATGCGCTGGGTGTCGAGGCGGGTCATGCCGCTGCCCGGGTCAAAGCGCGGGACCCGCGCCAGCCCGGCGTCGATCACCACGCGCACGCCGTTGATGGTCAGGCTGGTCTCGGCAATGTTGGTGGCCAGCACCACTTTGCGCTGGCCGGCAGGCGCCGGGTCGATGGCGGCGCGTTGGGCCGCCAAGTCCAGTTCGCCATGCAACGGGCACAACAGCACATTGGTGTTATCACCCAGTGCGTCAGCCAACTGCTGATTGACCCGACGAATTTCCGCCTGGCCCGGCAGGAACACCAGCACGCTGCCGGTTTCATCGTGCAGGGCTTCAAGGATGGTCTGCACCAACCGCGGCTCGATAAATTCGCCGGGCTGGAATGGCCGACCCCAGCGCATCTGCACCGGGTACATGCGCCCTTCGCTGCGCAGGATCGGCGCGTCGTCCAGCAACCCGGCCAGGCGCTCGCCTTCCAGGGTGGCGGACATCAGCAGGATCTTCAGTGGCTGCTCATCGCGAAACAGGTCTCGGCCATTGAGGCTCAGGGCCAATGCCAGGTCGGCGTCCAGGCTGCGTTCGTGGAACTCGTCGAAGATCAACAAACCCACGCCGTCCAGCGCCGGATCATCCTGCAAGCGGCGAGTGAGGATGCCTTCGGTGACCACTTCGATACGGGTGTTGGGGCCGATCTTACTGTCCAGGCGAATGCGGTAGCCGACGGTTTCGCCGACCTTTTCACCCAGCTCGCTGGCCAGTCTTTCTGCCGCTGCGCGGGCGGCCAGCCGGCGGGGTTCGAGCATCAAGATGGTTTGCCCGGCCAGCCAGGGTTCATTCAACAGCGCCAACGGCACCCGTGTGGTTTTACCGGCGCCGGGCGGTGCTTCGAGCACGGCTTCATGGCGCGTCGCCAAGGCGTCGCGCAGGGCGGGTAAAACATCATCGATTGGCAACGAATTCATACTGGCTCCAAAGCAGAGCGGCGAGTATAACGGCGAACTGCCGGGTGCCGGTGGTGGTCTCAAAGGCATACCCTTCACTTGCAGGAGCGAGCTTGCTCGCGAAAAACCCAAGAGCGCCGCGCACATTCAGGCAGTACGCGTTATCGTTGACGTTTTTCGCGAGCAAGCTCGCTCCTACCGTTCATTTCAGGAGAGTCCCATGCGTGTTGCTTCCCGTGTCATCGGCGGTGTTCTGGCCGTCACCCTGCTGAGCCAGTTGACGGCGTGCGGTTCGATTTTCTACCCCGACCGCCGTGGCCAGATCGACGGCAAGATCGACCCGGCGATTGCCGTGCTCGATGCGGTCGGCCTGCTGTTCTACGTGATCCCGGGCCTGATCGCCTTTGGTGTCGACTTCGCCACCGGCGCGATTTATTTCGAACCGGGCAAAACCGCCCAGGTGGCCCCGGAAAAACTCCAGCAAGCCATCGGCGCCGACGGCAAGGTCGACAACGCCAAGCTGCAAACCATTATCCAGAAAGAAACTGGCCATAACCTGCCGCTGGACGACCCGCGCATGATCCAGTTCAAGGGCAGCGTTCAACAGCTCGCCACCCTGGGCCTGCAACCCGCCGCTTAAGGACTGACTCGCCCCATGACCACCAGTCCCGAACACGCCCGGCTGTTGCGCCTGGCCACCCGCGCGTCCGTCGGCGTGGCCTGTGTGCTGATTGTGACCAAGGCCATCGCCTGGTGGCTCAGTGGCTCGGTGAGCATGCTCGCCGGGCTGACCGACTCGCTGCTCGACGGCGTCACCTCGCTGCTGAATTTGCTGGCCGTGCACTACGCGTTGCGCCCGGCGGACGACGATCACCGTTATGGCCATGGCAAGGCAGAATCTCTGTCGGGCATGGCCCAGGCGCTGTTCATCGCTGGCAGTGCGGTGTTGATCGCGTTCCAGGCGTTCCAGCGTTTGCAGCATCCGGAACCGGTGGGCGCGCCATGGCTGAGCATTGGCGTGATCGTTCTGTCCCTGGCGCTGACCGCAGCGCTGCTGATCCTGCAATACCGGGTGATCCGCGAAACCGGCTCGAACGCCATTCGCGCCGACTCGCTGCACTATCGCTCAGACTTGATGCTCAACGGCAGCATCCTGGTGGCGCTGGTGCTGGCGGCGTTCGGCTTTCATCAGGTGGACGCCTGGTTCGGCCTGGGCATCGCGGCCTACATCTTGTGGAGCGCCATCCAGATCGCCCGGGAAAGTTTTTCGGTGCTGATGGACGAGGAACTGCCGCCGGATGTCAGCCAGCACATGCTGGAACTGGCGTGCAGCGTGCCCGGTGTATTGGGGGCGCATGACTTGCGCACGCGGATTTCCGGCAGCCACTGGTTCGTGCAGCTGCACCTGGAGTTACCGGGGGAGTTGAGTTTATCCGTGGCCCACGGCATCAGCGATCAAGCCGCCGATGCCATCCACAAAGCCTACCCGCGAGCTGAAGTGCTAGTGCACGCCGACCCGCAGGAAGTGGTCAAGGGCGCGAAGGCCTAGTACTGCACCTGATAGCCGCGACTGCTCAGGCAGTTGCCTTGGGCCTGGCGGTAGGTTTGCACCACGGCCGGGTCTGGGGCGTAGGTGACGGTCCTTGGGTCAAAACCACTTTGTTGCACCGCCCAGCGATAGCAGTCGTAACCGTCCTGCTGGACCTGCGCCGGTGATTGGCCGTTGGCCGGGTAAGCCACCACGTCATACCCGTTGCCTTGGGGCGTTGGCTGCGGCGCTGGCGCGGCGGGTGGTGGCTGCACCACCACGTACTGCTGGCTGCTTTCTTCGTAGGTGTAATAAGCACCGGCGGCAAGGAAAAACAGTGCGCTGCCCACCCACACTTCCCGTGCGTAATCCGGCAGGTATTGCACGCGAATCCCGTATGGCGGCGCCACTACGACATAGCGCGGGCCTTGTGGGCGATACCAGTAGCCACCCGAGAAGAAGTAGTCCTGGCCACGATACGGCACGCGGTAGTTGCGGTCGGGGAAACGGTCGACGGTGTAACCGGGACGGTACTGCGGGCCGGGGCCCCAGCCATTACCGTGCCCGTCGGGACGGCCCGGCCAGCGATGATCGTTGGGGTGGTTATTGCCACCGCCATTGAAGCCGGGCCGGCCGGGGCCACCCTGGCCGCCATTGCCTGCCTGCCAGTGCTGATTACCATCGTTGCGACGCGGAATGTCCTGGTAGTTGCCGGGACGCGGTTCCTGGGTCTGGCGCACGGTATCCGGGCGGCCCTGGATCGGCAGATTATTAGCCGGCTGGGGCGCCTGGTGCGGAGGTTGTTGCTGATTGCCTTGCGGGCGACCTTGCCACTGGCCACCACCATTGGGCCGCTCGAAATGCTCGTTCTGCGGCCGTGGCTGATTATTTTCGAAATGCTGATTCTGCGGACGCGGCTGATTGTTCTCGGGACGAGGGGCTTCAGGACGCGGTTGATTATTTTGCGGTCGAGGCTGGTTGTTCTGCGGCCGCGGCTGGTTATTGCCCGGGCGCCCTTCCTCACGCTGGCCACCGCCTTCGGAGCGAGGCTGTTCGTCGGCCATCACTTGCGCACCAACGGTTACCATCAGCAAACCAACACCTGCCAAACGCCAGATGCGCTTCATGCTATTCCTCACTGCGGATTAGGGCCTACTCGTAAGACTGGAAAACCGGGGCCCGGTTCTGCGACAGGTTATCAGTCACGAGAAGTATTTTCGCAGGCAATAAAAAGGGGCGACCCGTCGGTCGCCCCTTGAGAACTTCGTCCTGGCTCAACGCTTTTGACGTTGGCTCACCTCACGCCGTCTTGTGGACAGTGTGCAGCCCGGGGGCCGGGGCAACCCTGTGGGGTTGGCGGCCGCAGCCGGCGGTATGAGCGGGCTGCAGTGGACTGTATGTCCGGGCGGTGATTCTGTTGATAACTTTACGCTCCAGGCCCGGACAGAGGATTGCGAAGATTGCGTCAATAAACAGTGCTTGCGCAATTTTTAACCCTGGATAGATAATTCGCCGCAATAGTTACGACAAAGGCCAGCCCCATGAGCAAGCTTGACCGATACGACCTGAGTATTTTGGCGGAATTACAGCGCGACGCGAGGATCTCCAACCAGGAGTTGGCCGAGCGCATCGGCCTGTCGCCTTCGCCGTGCTCACGCCGGGTCAAGCAATTGGAGGACGACGGCTACATCGCCCGCCAGGTCGCCCTGCTCGACCGCAAGATGCTCGGCCTGAGTCTCACGGCCTACGTACTGATCGGCATGGACCGACACACACCCGAGCGTTTCGAGAACTTCGAAGCCGCCATCCGCACCTTGCCGCAAGTGCTGGAGTGCAGTTTGGTGACCGGGATGGACGCTGACTACCAACTGAAGGTGGTGGTGCCAGACATGGACCACTACCAGAAACTGCTGCTGGGGCACCTGACCCGCATCGAAGGCGTCACCAGCGTGCGCTCAAGCTTTGTGCTGAACCAGGTGCTCAACAGCACCGAGTTGCCGCTGACCCATTTGCGCACCTAAGGCTAGCGCGGAACAAATGTGGGAGCTGGCTTGCCTGCGATGCAAACGACTCGGTCTTGCAGAGACACCGAGGTGATGCAATCGCAGGCAAGCCAGCTCCCACAGACCGACGCAGGTCAATGTCGCGCCGATTGCCCTGGCGTATAATCGACGCCTGCCTCAGCCGGAAACCACCCAATGAACTCGATTGATCCCGCCGTGTTTGAAGAATGGATGATGACCGGCCTGGTCAGCATCCTGATCATTTTCATGGGCTTTATCGTCTGGGACCTGGCGAAGAAATCCAAGGCCGGGCGTTTTGGCTCGATGATCCTGTTCTTCGTGCTGGGCTTGGGCGTCGCCGCGTTTATCATCAAGAGCGTGGTGATCGGCCTGATCGAGTCCGGCGCCTTATAAGCGCGCCGGCACTTCCTTCCACTGGCCTTGATCCAGGCCGTCGATCGACCAGTCACCAATCCGCACCCGCACCAGACGCAATGTCGGCAACCCTACGGCGGCCGTCATGCGCCGCACCTGGCGGTTACGCCCTTCTCGAATAACCAACTCCAGCCAATAGGTCGGCACGCTTTTGCGAAACCGCACCGGCGGGTTGCGCGGCCACAGTTGCGGCTCGTCCAGTTGCCGGGCCTCGGCGGGCAGGGTCATGCCATCGTTGAGTTGCACACCATCGCGCAGGCGTTGCAGCTGCTCCTCGGTCGGCTCGCCTTCCACCTGCACCCAGTAGGTTTTCGCCAGCTTGTGCTTGGGGTCTGCGATGCGCGCTTGCAATTGGCCGTCGTTGGTCAGCAGCAACAAACCTTCACTGTCACGGTCCAGGCGTCCGGCCGGGTAAATGCCGGGGATGTCGATGAAATCCTTGAGGGTCGCCCGCCCGCCTTCGTCGCTGAACTGGGTCAGCACATCGAAGGGTTTATTGAACAGGATCAACTTGGGCTCAGCCGGTGGCGCTTTGGCGACACGACGCGGGGCCGACGAAGTTTGCGGACTTTTCACACCAGGGCGGCGGGAAACGGGACGGGCAGGACGGGACATGGCAAAGGAACATCTAACGGTCAGGACCGACAATGCTAGTGGCCTGACCGTTAAATAACCATCCCAACCGTTTAGCGGAACGGCGGCTCGTCGAAGCTGCGCAGTTTGCGCGAGTGCAGCGAGTTGAGTTCGGTGCGCAACAGATCCACCGCCTCGATGCCGATCTTCAAGTGCTGGCTGACCGCACGCTCATAGAACGCGTTGGCCGAACCCGGCAGCTTGATCTCGCTGTGCAGCGGTTTGTCCGACACACACAGCAACGTGCCATAAGGCACCCGCAGGCGGTAGCCCTGGGCAGCGATGGTGCCGCTTTCCATGTCCACGGCCACGGCACGGGACAGGTTGATCAGCGGTCGCTCCTGGGCCCAACGCAGCTCCCAGTTGCGGTCGTCGTAGGTCAACACGGTGCCAGTGCGCAGGCGCTTTTTCAGCTCCTCGCCCTTCTCGCCGGTGACGTTGGCGGCGGCTTGCTGCAAGGCCATCTGCACTTCGGCCAGGGCCGGGATCGGGATGTTCGGCGGCACAACCCGGTCGAGAATCCCGTCGCGGCGCATATAGGCGTGAGCCAGCACGTAGTCGCCGATGGTCTGGGACTGGCGCAGGCCGCCGCAGTGGCCAATCATCAGCCAGCAATGCGGGCGCAGTACGGCCAGGTGATCGGTGATGTTCTTGGCGTTGGAAGGGCCAACACCGATGTTCACCAGGGTCACACCGTGGCCATCGCTGGCCTGCAAGTGGTAGGCCGGCATCTGGTAGCGGTGCCAGACCACGCCCGCGGCGATGGCAGACGCTTCGCCGTGGTCCATGCTCTTGTCGATGATCACGTTGCCCGGCAGCACCATGCGGATAAAGCGTGGGTCACTGCGCAACTGTTCCAGGCCATGCACGATGAACTGGTCAACGTAACGGTGGTAGTTGGTCAGCAAAATCCACGGCTGCACATGGCGCCAGTCGCTGCCGGTGTAGTGCACCAGGCGGCGCAGGGAGAAATCGACACGGGCGGCATCGAACAGCGCCAATGGCAGCGGATCGGTGTTTTCCCAATCATAGAGACCGTCGGCAATGCCATCGGTGGCGGCGGACAGGTCAGTACTCGGGAACACCCGCGCCAGCGTGGCGGCGGTCACGCCGGAGCCGGCGAGCTCGTCGCCCTGCTCCACCACGTACGGGTAAGGAATGTTCTGCTGGCTGACGCCCACTTCCACCGTCACGGTGAAGTCGTGCATCAACGGCACCAGTTGCTCCAGCAAGTATTTGCGAAAGGCTGAAGGATGGGTGACGGTGACGCTGTAGGTCCCCGGCAACTGGACCTTGGCATACGCCCGGGTGGTTTGTGGGACTTCGCCCTGCACCAGGTAGGTCAGGCGAAGTTCCGGGTAGCGAAACATCGCGCGTTGTTCGGCGTCGGGCTCGACGCGGTCTTTGAGGTAGCGCTTGAGGGCTTGATTGAGCGCGCCAGTGGCACGCTCATGGAGAGCCGCCAGCCGATCCACGGCTTCTTCGGCGGTTTGAACGACAACAAAAGCTTCGGTCACGGTAAGCATCCTGTGTTCTGACTTGCAGGCGTTCATCTTGCCTGTATCCCTGGCGCACTGGAACACCGGAATTGGAATGCGATCAATGTGGGAGCGGCGGTGCGACGATTCGACTTGCTCGCGAAGGCGGTGAATCAGTCGACATCTACATTGACTGACACTCCGCCTTCGCGAGCAAGCCCGCTCCCACATTTTGACCGTGTTTGTTCAGGAAAACAGAGGTGTCGACCGGGCGACGATGGCCTCCACATCCACACCGCGCGGCAAGGTGCCATAGACCCGGCCTGACGACTCACCCAGGCGGCTGGCGACAAAACCATCACTCACACTGGCATTACCCGCCTCCAGCAACAGCTTGGCCTGTAACGCCACCGCGATGTCTTCCGTGAGTTGCCGGGCCCGGTACTGAATGTCCTGGGTGTCCATGAACGCTGACTTCAACTGCTCGATCTGCCGCGCCAAGTGTTTATGGCCATGACCATCCCCCAGCTCGACAAACAACGCTTCCAGCACGCCCGGTTCTTTCGACAAGGCCCGCAGCACATCCAGGCACTGCACATTGCCGGAACCTTCCCACGTGGAATTAACCGGCGCCTCACGGTACAAACGCGGCAGGATGCTGTCCTCCACATACCCGGCCCCGCCCATGCATTCGGCGGCTTCGTTGATCATCGCCGGGGCGCGTTTGCAGATCCAATACTTGCCCACCGCCGTCACCAGCCGGGCGAATTTGGCTTCCTGCTCGTTATCCAGATGGTCCAGCGCGCGGCCCATGCGCATGCTCAAGGCCAGGGATGCCTCGCTTTCCAGGGCCAGGTCGGCCAACACGTTTTGCATCAGTGGTTGCTCGCTGAGCACCCGGCCGCCCACCAGTCGATGGGCGCAATGATGGCTGGCCTGGGTCAGTGCCTGGCGCATCAAGGCACTGGAGCCGACCATGCAATCGAAACGGGTCATGGCCACCATTTCGATAATGGTCGGCACACCGCGCCCTTCCTCGCCGATCATCCAGGCCAGCGCCCCGCGAAACTCCACTTCGCTGGAGGCGTTGGAGCAGTTGCCGAGTTTGTTTTTCAGACGCTGGATGTAGAACTCGTTGCGGGTGTCATCCGGGCGGTGCCGGGGCAGCAGAAAACAGGTCAGGCCCTTGTCGGTCTGGGCCAGGGTCAGGAAGCCATCGCACATCGGTGCCGAGCAGAACCACTTGTGCCCCACCAGCTCATACGCCTGGCCCGGGCCACCGGCGCCCACGGGGTAAGCACGGGTGGTGTTGGCGCGCACGTCGGTGCCGCCCTGTTTCTCGGTCATTGCCATGCCGATAGTGGCGCCGGCCTTGTGGGCGATGCCGACGTTGCGCGGGTCGTATTCAGTGGCGAGGATTTTCGGCAGCCAGGTTTCAGCCAGGTCCGGCTGCAAACGCAGGGCCGGCACGCAGGCGAAGGTCATGGTCAGCGGGCAGCCGGTGCCGGCCTCGGCCTGGCTGTGCAGGTAGGTCATCGCCGCGCGGGCCACATGGGCACCGGATTGCGGATGGGCCCACGGCAACGAAGGCAGGCCATGCTCGACGGCGGTGCGCATCAGTTCGTGGTAGGCCGGATGAAATTCAACCAGGTCGATACGATGACCAAAACGGTCGTGGCTGTTGAACACCGGCTTGTTCTGGTTGGCCAGGAAACCGGCCTCCATCAGCGGCCCGCCTGCCAAGGCACCGTAGGTATCGATACGCTGCTCGGCCCAGCCGGCACCAAAGCGCCGGGACCATTCTTGCAGGGGCAAATCGATACGGTACAGGTTGGTGCCGTCCAGGGACGGTGGCTGGTTGGTGACGTCGTGGGTTTCGGCAAACGGGTGCAGGTTCATGACGGGCCTCCTGAAAAAAGGCCACGTTCATTGAGGCCTGAATTTCAGTTAAGCACCGTCAACCGGGTTAAAAAAGTGGCATAAGCGCCTAAGTGGCGGCGCTTTCACCCTCAACCATATGCAACAACCGCAGCTGCAGCACCAACTGCAAGGCCTCAAAACGTACTGGCTTGGTCACTCGGTCGGTGACACCCACCCCATGGCAGCTCTCACGCTCCGGGGCTTGCAAGGAGGTGCTCAAGGCGATCACCGGCAACTCGGCACAGCCGGGCAATGCACGGATCTGGCAACACAGCGAGAACCCGCCTTCCGGCACATCCAGTAGCACCGCATCAAAGGTGTCACTCTGCAACAGCGCCAGGGCAGCCGGCCCGTTATCGACGGTTTTCACGCGGTAACCGAGCTTGAGCAACATGCCGCGCACCACCAATTGCGCGACGCTGTTGTCGTCCACCAGCAACACCGTGCACTCCTGAGGCGTACGTTGTGCCTGCGGCACTCGGCGCACAGGCGCAGGTTCGGGCTGGACCGGACTGACGGCAAGCTCCAGCTGGAAGCGACTGCCGCGCCGCGGCTCGGAATTATGGGTGAGGCGGCCTCCGAGCAACTCGATCAATTGCCGGCAGATTGCCAGGCCAATGCCCATGCCGCCGTATCGGCGAGTGGTCGAACCATCGAGCTGGAAGAAGCGCTGATACAGGGTCGCCTCATCGAGGTAGGCGAACCCGATGCCGGTGTCGGTGACAATAAAGGTCAGGCGCAGCGTCCCGTCAGCCTGGGGCACGCCGACCACCCGCACCCGTACCGAGCCTTCGTGGGTAAATTTGAACGCGTTGTCCAACAGGCAATCCAGGCATTGCGCCAACTTGCCGGGATCGCCATTGACGCGGTCCGGTAACTCATCTGCCAGATCAATCGAAAACTCCAGGCCCTTGCTCTGGGCGCTAGCTGCGAACTGTTGGCGCAAGGTGTCGAGCAACCCGCGCAGGCTGAACACCTGGGGTTGCGGGCTGAGGCGCCCGGCCTGCAATTCGGTAAGGGTGAGGATGCCGTTGACCATGCGCATCATCTCGCGGGCCGAGCCAGCGGCGGTTTGGTGATACTGCGCCAGGTCGCCTTCCAGTGGCTCGGTCTGCATCAATTCCAGGGAGCCGATCACGCCGTTCATCGGCGTGCGCAACTCGTGGGTCAAGGTGGCGAGGAATTCGTCCTTGAGCCGATTGCTGTGGGCCAGTTGCGTGTTGAGCACTTCGAGTTTCTGGCTGGCATCCAGCAGGATCTGCGCCTGTTGTTCGCGCATCGAATTGATCCGGTCGGCCAGGGCCAGGGACAACAAGGCCACTTCAAGTGCCGAGCCGATCTGGCTGGCGTACATCGTGAGGAACACATTGGGCAGGTAGCCCAGGACCATCATCGTATTCACCACACCGCCCAGCAGGAACGCGGTCCAGGCGATGATGAAGTAGCGCGCCATCCGCTGGCCGCAATACCAGGCCTTGATGGCGGCGACGAAGATGGTCACCGTGAACACCAGCGCCAAAGCAGTGGCCAGGCGCAGCGCCAGCGCATAACTGGCGAACAAGGCCAGCACCATCACCGCCGCGCCGCTGACCGCCAGCGCCAGCAACAGCCGGTTGATCCAGCGGCTGTACAGCGCGGTGTGCAGGAAGCTGCGGGCAAACAGGCTGCCGAACAGCGCCGCCGACCCGATCAAAAAGGGAACCGCCGCGTTCGCCCACCACGGGTTATTCGGCCAGAAGTACTGCACGGCCACGCCGTTGACCGACAGCTGATACAGGCCGAACGAGGCAATATAGAGGATGTAATAGAGGTAGCTGGTGTCGCGCACGCTCAGGTAAATGAACAGGTTGTAGATCAGCATGCCCAGCAACACGCCGTAGATCACACCCAGCACATAGAGGCGCAATGGCTGTTCTTCGAGGTACGCGGTGGTCGACCAGAGGGTCAGCGGCGCCTGGATCGAGCCTTGGCTTTGCAGGCGCAGGTACAGGGTTTCCCGCTGGTCAGGCGCCAAGTCGAGCTTGAACAGGTAGTTGCTCTGGCGAATTTCGCGGCTGGAAAACGGCAGAATGCTGCCGGTGCGCGAAACCAGTCGATAATTGCCGACGCTGTCGGGCTGGTACAGCTCCAGTTGGTTCAGCGGCGGATAGGCCAATTCCAGCAGCCAGTTGCGCGAGGCCTCCGGGTTTTTCGGACGGTAATGAAGGTCGACCTTGAGCCAGAACACCGAGCGCGAATAGCCGGCATTCAGGGTGGCTTTGTCATGAGTTTTGAAGCGACTGGCGAGGATCGGAGAGCTGATATCGCCAATCGTCAGGGCGCCACTTGGGTCTTCAAGGACTTGCATCACTTGGCCCAGGGGCAACCGGGAGGTGGACTCGTTGAACTCGACTGCGCCCGCCAGCATCGGCAGCCCGCTCAACAGTAACATCAGCAAATAGCGCATAGAGCCCCAGCGTGACCTGTCCGGTTATGTCAAAAACCTCCATTCCTTTTGAGTAGACGTGAACCGGCGATACAGTTATTGGTTTGGATCCACTCTAGCATAGCCATTACAGGCCAAAAGACACCATTGAAATAATTTTTTGAAAGGCTCTAGAGCGGGCATTACAGAGCATTTGACCTGTTTTCAAAGATGATAGCAAACAGCCATTTCATCCTATTCATCCGCTAAAAATTCAACCTTCGCCCGACGGCCACCCAAAAAGCGTTTGGTGGTAAGCTCGCGCACCATGAATATCTACAGCTCTCGCCCCGTTGTCCTCTGTCTCTCCGGCCATGATCCCAGTGGTGGCGCCGGCTTGCAGGCAGATATCGAAGCCCTGCTCGCCCAGGGTTGTCATGCGGCCCCGGCCGTCACCGCGCTGACTGTGCAGAACACCGTCAATGTCAGCGATTTCCGCGTGCTGGATCGCGAGTGGGTGCTGGCCCAGGCCAACGCTGTGCTCGGCGATTCCGAAGTGGCGGCGGTGAAACTGGGCATGCTCGGTTCCCTGGAAATGGTCGACACCGTGGTCGAGCTGCTCAAGGCGCACCCGCATCTGCCGGTGGTCTGCGACCCGGTGCTGCGCGCCGGCGGTGGCGGCAGCCTGGGTAAGGACGAAGTGGGCTACGCCATGCGCGAGCGGCTGTTGCCGCTGTCGCTGATCGCCACGCCGAACCTGCCCGAAGCCCGCATCCTCGCCGAACTGCCCGAAGGCACGGCGGACGAATGCGCCGCGAAACTGCTGCCTTTCATCAAGCACTTGCTGATCACCGGCGGCCACGGCGACGAGCACGAAGTGCACAACCGCCTCTACAGTCGCGACGGCACGCACCAGACCTTTACCTGCCAGCGCCTGCCCGGCAGCTATCACGGTTCCGGCTGCACCCTGGCCAGCGCACTGGCCGGTCGGCTGGCACAAGGCGAAGGTTTGGTCAGCGCGGTGCAATCGGCCCTCAACTACACTTGGCGCACCCTGCGTGACGCTGAACAACTCGGCCAGGGGCAATTCGTGCCTCGTCGTCTGCCGCTGGATTTCTGCTCGTAACATCAAGAGGCCTGCCCGATGAAACTACGTGGCCTTTATGCCATTACCGACAGCCAACTGTTGGCCGGTAAGTTCCTGGCCTACGTCGAAGCGGCGTTGGACGGTGGCGTGACCCTGCTGCAATACCGCGATAAAAGCAGCGACGAAGCGCGCCGCCTGCGGGAAGCCGAAAAACTGCGGGAGCTGTGCTCGCGCTACAAGACGCAACTGATCATCAACGATGACGCCGAACTGGCCGCGCGCCTCGGCGTTGGCGTGCACCTGGGCCAGACCGACGGCCCGCTGACCCCGGCCCGCGCGCTGCTGGGTTCCAAAGCCATCATCGGTTCCACCTGCCACAGCCAGATCGAACTGGCCGAGCAGGCCGCCAAAGAGGGTGCCAGTTACGTCGCCTTCGGCCGCTTCTTCAACTCCAACACCAAGCCGGGCGCCCCGGCTGCCACCGTTGAACTGCTGGCCCAGGCCCGCGCGCGGTTGCATCTGCCGATCTGCGTGATCGGCGGCATTACCCTGGAAAACGCCGAACCATTGGTGGCCCACGGTGCCGACCTGCTGGCGGTGGTCCACGGCCTGTTTGGTGCCGACAGCACCCAGGAAGTCACGCGCCGCGCCCGCGCCTTCAACGATCTTCTAAAATCTTGAATTCAGAGAACACGATCATGTCCCGTTCCGAAACCCTGTTTGCCAATGCCCAGAAACACATCCCCGGCGGTGTGAACTCCCCCGTGCGAGCGTTCAAGAGCGTTGGCGGCACGCCGTTGTTCTTCAAACATGCCGAAGGCGCCTACGTCACCGACGAAGATGACAAGCGCTACGTCGACTACGTGGGTTCGTGGGGCCCGATGATTCTCGGCCACAGCCATCCGGACGTACTGGACGCGGTGCGCCAGCAGCTGCAACACGGCTTGTCCTATGGCGCACCCACCGCCATGGAAACCGAGATGGCCGACCTGGTGTGCTCCATCGTGCCGTCGATGGAGATGGTGCGGATGGTCAGCTCCGGCACCGAAGCCACCATGAGTGCGATTCGCCTGGCCCGTGGTTTCACCGGCCGCGACAGCATTATCAAGTTCGAAGGCTGCTACCACGGCCACTCCGACAGCCTGTTGGTCAAAGCCGGCTCCGGCGCGTTGACCCAGGGCGTACCGAGCTCCGCCGGTGTGCCGGCAGCATTTGCCAAACACACCCTGACCCTGCCGTTCAACGACATCGCTGCGGTCGAGCAGATGCTCAGCGAAGTCGGCCAGGAAGTGGCGTGCATCATCGTCGAGCCAGTGGCCGGCAATATGAACTGCGTGCCGCCGGCGCCGGGGTTCCTGGAGGGCCTGCGCGAACAGTGCGACAAGCACGGCGTCGTACTGATTTTTGATGAAGTGATGACCGGTTTCCGCGTGGCCCTCGGCGGCGCCCAGGCTTACTACGGCGTTACGCCGGACCTGAGCACTTTCGGCAAGATCATCGGTGGCGGCATGCCGGTGGGCTGCTTCGGCGGCAAGCGCGAAATCATGCAACACATCGCGCCGCTGGGCCCGGTGTACCAGGCAGGCACCCTGTCGGGTAACCCGCTGGCCATGGCCGCCGGCCTGACCACCTTGCGCCTGATCAGCCGCCCGGGCTTCCACGCCGAACTGACCGACTACACCACTCGTCTGCTGGACGGCCTGCAACAGCGCGCCGATGCGGCCGGCATTCCGTTCGTGACCACCCAGGCGGGCGGCATGTTCGGCCTGTACTTCAGCGGCGCCGACGACATCGTCACCTTCGACGATGTGATGGGCAGCGATGCCGACCTGTTCAAGCGCTTCTTCCACCTGATGCTGGACGGCGGCGTGTACCTCGCCCCGAGCGCCTTTGAAGCCGGCTTCACCTCGATCGCCCATGGTGATGCCGAGCTGAAACTGACCCTTGATGCCGCCGAGCGCGCCTTCGCCGCCTTGAAATAAGCGGCTCAAAAATCCGACGTCGCCCCTGGCGGCGTCAGATTTGCTACTTTGCTTACAGGCATTTCCGTCTTTTTTCGAGAATTCACCTGCAATCCGGCAGATAACTTGCCCACGCAGCAGAAAAACGAGTAAAGACTTTGTAAGCAGGTGCCTGCTTATTTCATAATGCGCGCTTATTGGATCCCCCCGTGGGTCCCGCGCCCCGTCAGAGGTAAGTCGATTCCCATGAAACGCACCGGCCGCACCCTGGTTCTGGGCTGCCTGTTGCTCCTTCAGCCGCTGCTGGCGTTTGCCCAGGCAGGCGGCAACTCGTTGTTAATCCCAGCGATGGGTCGTTGCACCCTCAATACCCAGCCAGAAAGCCAGGCCGAAGCCCTGAGCGCGTGCCAGAAACAGGCCGATGGCGGGGATGCGCAGGCGCAATACGAGTTGGGCGAGTACTTCTACGACAGTAAAAATCCCGCACGCGACCTCAACAAGGCTTTGAGCTACTTCGAGAAAGCCTCGTTGCAGGGCCACGCCCAGGCGCAATTCCAGCTGGGCACCATGTTTTTCCACGGCGAAGGCGTACCGGCCAATAACGTTCAGGCGTATATCGTGCTGAAAATGGCGGCGGTCAACGGCGCCGAAGATGCGCTGGACACGGCCGACGAAGTGGCCGAGCACATGCAGCGGGACGAACTGGAAGTGGCGACCCAGGTGTTGGGTCAGATTTTCCGTAACTACCTGCAGGAACTGCAGAGCGCAGATGGCCGCTCGCCATTTTCGCCACTGCCCTGAGTTCTGTAGCGCCTTTACTGCCGCCTTCGCGAGCAAGCCCGCTCCCACTTTCGACTGTATTCCAAAGGTGGAACTCGGTCGAAAGTGGGAGCGGGCTTGCTCGCGAAGGGGTCGACGCGGTCTTAAGCCTTACTTCTCAGGCATCGGCATCGGAAACGGCATGACATTGCTCATGCCACGGGCTTCGCTGATTTTCGGCGTGCCCAGGCGCTCGACTTCATCGATGCGCACGATCGAATGCATCGGCACAAAACTGCGCACCACGCCCTCGAACTGAGCCTTGAGTTTTTCCTCGCCCGGGTCGACGACCAACTGTGTGCGCTCGCCAAAGACGAACTCTTCCACTTCCAGGAAGCCCCACAGATCACTTTGATAGATCTGCTTGGCGTACATTTCGAACACCTGGCCCTGGTTAAGGAAAATCACCTTGTAGATTGGAGCTTCACGTTTGGTCATGGTGGGCGGGTAACACATCGGGGGATATAAAAGAGGGCGCGAACTATAGCATGGCGTCCGATGCACAGTGCTAGGAACCTATCGGCATGCCCCCTATAATGCGCGGTTCTTTACCACCAGTTGACGATCCCCATGGCCAAGAAGCTTTACATCGAAACCCACGGTTGCCAGATGAACGAGTACGACAGCTCGCGCATGGTCGATCTGCTGGGTGAACATCAGGCCCTGGAAGTCACCGCCCGCGCTGAAGATGCCGACGTGATCCTGCTCAATACCTGCTCGATCCGCGAGCGGGCACAGGACAGGGTGTACTCGCAACTGGGCCGCTGGCGTGAACTGAAACTGGCCAACCCGGACATGGTGATCGCCGTCGGCGGTTGCGTGGCCAGCCAGGAAGGTGCCGCCATTCGCGACCGCGCACCGTACGTCGACGTAGTGTTCGGCCCGCAAACCCTGCACCGCCTGCCGGAAATGATCGACGCCGCACGCATCACCAAGCTGCCGCAAGTCGACGTCTCGTTCCCGGAAATCGAAAAATTCGACCATTTGCCCGAGCCGCGCATCGACGGCCCGAGCGCTTATGTGTCGGTAATGGAAGGCTGCAGCAAGTACTGCACTTTCTGCGTGGTGCCCTACACCCGCGGTGAAGAGGTCAGCCGGCCGTTCGACGACGTGCTGGCAGAAATCATTCACCTGGCCGAAAACGGCGTGCGTGAAGTGACCCTGCTGGGGCAGAACGTCAACGGCTATCGCGGCCAGACCCATGACGGGCGCCTGGCGGACCTCGCGGAGTTGATCCGCGTGGTGGCGGCCGTCGACGGGATCGAGCGGATTCGCTACACCACCTCGCACCCGCTGGAGTTCTCCGACAGCCTGATCCAGGCCCACGCCGAAGTGCCGGAGCTGGTCAAACACCTGCACTTGCCGGTGCAATCAGGCTCGGACCGCATCCTCTCGGCGATGAAACGCAACCACACCGCCCTGGAATACAAATCCAAGCTGCGCAAATTGCGTGCGGCGGTGCCGGGGATCTGCATCAGCTCGGACTTTATCGTCGGCTTCCCGGGTGAAACCGAGAAAGACTTTCAGCAGACCATGAAGCTGATTGAAGACGTCGGGTTCGACTTCTCTTACTCGTTCGTCTACAGCCAGCGCCCGGGCACCCCGGCGGCGGATCTGGCGGACGAGACTCCGGAAGCGTTGAAGAAAGAGCGCTTGAACGCCCTGCAACATCGCCTCAACCAACAAGGCTTCGAGATCAGCCGACAGATGGTGGGCTCGACCCAGCGCATCCTGGTGACCGACTACTCGAAAAAAGACCCTGGCGAATTGCAGGGCCGGACCGAGAACAACCGGATCGTCAACTTCCGCTGCGATAATCCGACGCTGATCGGGCAGTTCGCCGACGTGCACATCGACGCGGCACAACCGCACTCGCTGCGCGGCTCGCTGATCCAATAAACCAAGTTTCTGTAGGAGCGAGCTTGCTCGCGAAAAACCTGAGGGCACCGCGTATATTCAGGCTTCAAGCGGTATCGTTGACGTTTTTCGCGAGCAAGCTCGCTCCTACAGAATCGCCGTCAGCCAAGATGCTCCGTTTAAGTGCTTTCGCACCCGGCCTGCTGGCGTTATCCTTGATTTCATCTTAATTGCCCCAGGGCGGCTAAAAACGACCTTGAACGCACCCATAGAACCACATCGTTTTCTCCTCGAGCCCTTTGAGGCTCGCCGTTTCGCCAATCTGTGCGGACAGTTCGACGAGCATCTGCGCCTGATCGAACAACGCCTGAGCATCGAGATCCGCAACCGCGGCAATCAATTCGAGCTTATTGGTGAACCCGAACACACCACCTCGGCAGAAAACCTCCTGCGCCGCCTCTACCGGGAAACCAAAGGTAGCGAGCTGTCGCCGGAAACGGTGCACCTGTACCTGCAGGAATCTGCGGTGCAAGACCTGGCGAATAACCCGGTAGCCGAAGCCAGCGTCGCGTTGCGCACCAAGAAAGGCATGATTCGCCCTCGCGGCTTGAATCAGCAGCGCTACGTCAAAGAGATCCTGGGTAACGACATCAACTTCGGCATCGGCCCGGCCGGTACCGGCAAGACCTACCTGGCCGTGGCCTGTGCGGTCGACGCCCTGGAGCGTGAGCAGGTGCGACGCATCCTGCTGGTGCGCCCGGCGGTGGAAGCCGGCGAGAAACTGGGCTTTTTGCCCGGCGACCTGGCCCAGAAGATCGACCCGTACCTGCGCCCGCTCTACGACGCACTCTACGAGATGCTCGGCTTCGAATACGTGGCCAAGCTGATCGAGCGCCAAGTGATCGAGATCGCCCCGCTGGCCTACATGCGCGGCCGCACGCTGAACAACAGCTTCATCATCCTCGACGAAAGCCAGAACACCACCGTCGAGCAGATGAAGATGTTCCTGACCCGGATCGGCTTCGGCTCAACGGCCGTGATCACCGGCGACGTCACCCAGGTCGACCTGCCGAAAGGCACCAAGTCGGGCCTGGCCCAGGTGATCGACGTGCTCAAGGACGTGCCAGGGATCAGCTTCACGCACTTCATGCCCAAAGACGTGGTCCGTCACCCGCTGGTGCAGCGCATTGTCGAAGCCTACGAGCGCTTCGAACACCGCGACGACCAACCGGCCAAGGACACTCGCCGCGATGCTTGAGCTTGACCTGCAGCTGGCCACCGAAGCGCCTGCCCCCAGCGAAGAACAGTTTCGCCAATGGTGCACACTGGCCCTGCGCCAGCGTACCGCCGACTCGGAACTGACCATTCGCCTGGTGGACGAGCCCGAAGGCCGTGAACTGAATCACACCTGGCGACAAAAAGACTACGCGACCAACGTGCTGTCGTTTCCCGCTGACGTACCCGATGAGTTACTGGACATCCCATTACTGGGCGACCTGGTGATCTGCGTCGAAGTGGTCGAGCGTGAAGCGGCGGAACAAGGAAAGGAACTTGAGGCCCATTGGGCTCATCTAGTCATCCACGGCTGCTTGCATCTCTTGGGTTACGACCATATAGACGATGACGAAGCCGAAGAAATGGAAGCACTGGAACGAACGTTGCTTGCAGAACTGGGTCATCGCGACCCGTATGCAGATGACGAAATTGAAACTACACCTAACTGAAACAACAAAGGATTTAGAGTAATCGCTATGAGCGAAGACCGATCGAGCAACGGGCAAAAGTCATGGCTGGGGAAACTCACCCAGGCCTTTGCCCACGAGCCGAAAAACCGCCAGGAGCTGCTGGAGCTGCTGCGCGAGGCACATCAGAACAAGTTGCTGGACAGCGAAGCGCTGGCCATCGTCGAAGGCGCCATCCAGGTCGCTGACTTGCAGGTGCGGGACATCATGGTCCCGCGCTCGCAGATGGTCAGCATCAAGGCGACCCAGACCCCTCGGGAATTCCTCCCGGCCGTCATCGACTCGGCGCACTCGCGCTACCCGGTGATCGGCGAAAGCCATGACGACGTCATGGGTGTCCTTCTGGCCAAGGACCTGCTGCCGCTGATCCTCAAGGAGAACGGCGACAGCTTCAACATCAAGGACCTGCTGCGTCCTGCCACTTTCGTCCCCGAATCCAAGCGCCTGAATGTGCTGCTGCGCGAATTTCGTGCGAACCACAATCACATGGCCATCGTGATTGACGAATACGGCGGTGTGGCCGGCCTGGTGACGATCGAAGACGTGCTGGAACAGATCGTCGGTGACATCGAAGACGAACACGATGTGGAAGAAGACAGCTACATCAAGCCGCTGCCCAGCGGTGACTTCCTGGTCAAGGCCCTGACGCCGATCGAGAACTTCAACGAGTTCTTCGACAGCGAATTCTCCGACGATGAATTCGACACGGTTGGCGGCCTGGTGATGAGTGCGTTCGGGCATCTGCCCAAGCGTAACGAGACAACGGAAATCGGCGCCTATCGCTTCCGCATCCTGAATGCCGACAGCCGCAGGATCCATCTGATTCGCCTGACACCTATTGCCCGCTAAGGACTGACATGCGCCGTATGATTGCACCCGGCTGGCCCGGTAACTTGCTGGCCGTGGTGGCCGGCGCCATCACTACCCTGGCGCTGGCGCCGTTCGACCTTTGGCCTTTTGCGCTGGTGGCGGTCGGGTTCTTTTATGCGGGATTGCGTGAACTAACACCACGCCAGGCCTTGGGCCGTGGCTGGTGTTTCGGTTTTGGGCTGTTTGGCGCCGGTACCAGCTGGATTTACTACAGCATCCACCATTTTGGCGGCGCTTCAGTGCTGCTGGCTGGCATGCTGATGCTGGCGTTTACGGCGGCAATTGCCTGGTTCTTTGCCCTGCCCGCCTGGCTGTGGGCGCGCTGGCTGCGTCGCAATGAAGCGCCATTGGCCGATGCCCTGGCCTTCGCGGCACTGTGGGTGGGCCAGGAAGCGTTTCGCGGCTGGTTCCTCACCGGTTTCCCATGGCTTTATTCCGGTTACAGCCAGCTCGACGGCCCTCTCACCGGCCTCGCGCCGCTGGGTGGCATGTGGCTGATTTCCTTTGCCCTGGCGCTGACCGCCGCACTGATCTGCAACCTGCCGCGTCTGCTGGCGGCTAAGCGCAACCTGTTCATCGGTGCGGGCTTGCTGCTGTTGGTGGCGCCATGGGCCATCGGCCTGGCACTCAAACATCACGCATGGACAAGCCCTTCTGGCGCACCGCTGACCGTGGCGGCCGTCCAGGGCAACGTCGAACAAAGCATGAAGTGGGACCCCGAGCAGTTGAATGCGCAGCTCGCGCTGTACCGCGACATGAGCTTCAGCTCCAAGCCTGTCGACCTGCTGGTATGGCCGGAAACCGCCGTGCCGGTGCTCAAGGAATCTGTCGAGGGTTACTTGGGCATGATGGGCAAGTTCGCCGCGGACCGGCACACCGCGCTGATCACCGGCGTACCGATCCGCCAGGAAGTGCACCACCAGAAGCGCTTCTTCAATGGCATCACGGTGGTGGGCGAAGGCGACGGTACCTACCTGAAGCAGAAGCTGGTGCCGTTTGGCGAGTACGTGCCGCTGCAGGACATGTTGCGCGGCCTGATCGCGTTCTTTGACCTGCCGATGTCGGACTTCGCCCGCGGGCCATCCGACCAGGCTTTGCTGCAAGCCAAGGGCTATCAGATTGCGCCGTTCATTTGCTATGAAGTGGTGTACCCGGAGTTCGCCGCCAGCTTGTCAGCCCGTAGCGATTTGTTGCTGACCATCAGCAACGACACCTGGTTCGGCCGCTCCATCGGCCCGCTGCAGCATTTGCAGATGGCCCAGATGCGCGCCCTGGAAGCGGGTCGCTGGATGATTCGCGCCACCAACAATGGCGTCACCGGCCTGATCAACCCGTACGGGCAGATCACCGTGCAGATCCCGCAGTTTGAGCGCGGGATTCTCTACGGCGAGGTGGTGCCGATGCACAACCTCACGCCGTATCTGGAATGGCGCTCGTGGCCGTTGATCATCCTGTGCCTCGGCCTGTTTGGCTGGGCGCTGTTGGCGGGCCGGATGTCGAAAACGGTTTAATAGAAATACTCGGACAATGTGGGAGCGGGCTTGCTCGCGAATGCGGTCTGTCGGGTAATGCACCTGTGACTGACACACTGCATTCGCGAGCAAGCCCGCTCCCACATTTGCCCTGCGGTATTACCTGTAAAACATCCGGTAGCCCACCTGCCCCACCGCTTCATTCAGCAACTGCCCGCTCTGCCAAACCGACTTGAACTCCGGCATCCAGCCACCCAGAGGCCGGGCATTGTCTAAACCGAGAAAACCCACCGGCGCCGGAACCACCGTAAACCCGGCCTTTTCGAAACTCCAACGCGAGCGCGGCATGTGCCAAGCCTGGGTTACGACGACCACACGCTTGATCCCCTGCGGTAACAAAATCTCGGCGCTCATCTGAGCGTTTTCCCAGGTGGTACGGCTGCGCTCTTCCTTCCAGCGTACACTCACACCGAAGTCATCCTGCATCGACACCGCCATCAACTCCGCCTCGCTCGGCGGCGTGCCGTAGTGCAAGCCACCGCTGGTCAGCACCGGCAAACCCGAAGCCTTGGCCAATCTCGCCGCGTAACGCTGCCGCTCAAGCCCGATTCCCGTCGGCTGATCGGAGCCCCACGCCGGATCCCCACGCTCACGCCCGGAGCCCAACACCACGATGGCATCAGCCCGCTGCGCCAGGGTTGCCCATTCGTCCCGGGCCAACGGCGGCTCGCTCTCCAGCGCCTTTGCCCCCCACTGCACCGCCACCGGCAGGCTCATCAACCACATCCCGCCAAACCCCAGGGCAAAGCACACCGCTGCCAGTCGTGGCCGGCTGCGACGAAACCACCAGGCAAGCGCCAGCAACAGCAACAGAATGCCGGGCGGCAACAGCAATTGTTTAATGAAATAACGAATAGGCATCGGGCATCTCCAAAGATGCCCGAAGCCTAAGGTGTAACGAGGTTTAGCGACAATCTTTACAAGAACAGATTTTGAGAAGGCTACAGATAAAGCGGTACTTCACTTAAAACGCACGGACCGAAGTTTTTCCGGGCCGCGACCGGCCGACAGATCCTTGAGCCATACCACCTTGGCCGAGCGCGAAACCTCCTGGGCTGGCGGGGAGGCCATGCCATGGGGCGCGCGATGCTCATTTAACGCCAGATACACCTTGATCACGTCCAGCTCTGCCTGGCTCAAGCCACGCAGTTCCAACTCCAGAGGCCGCTCATCACACAATCGGCCAGCGGTTTTTGCTGCATCCAGTGCTCGACCCAAACGGTCGATCAGTCCTTCGTACACCTGCGGTTTCGTTAAAGTTCGCTGCGAATCAACCATCCCTCACCTCATTGAAGATAAGACTCACTCCCCACTAAACAGCGTAGTCCTGCTGGCCCTGCCTGCCTGACGCCGCGACCAACGGCCTCGGCGGCGCAATCAGGGTTTCCCTCGATAGAGTGGGGTCATGTATGCTACGGCGCTTCCTGTAACTCCACTTCCCGCAGGGTTTGGGCACGGACGCGCCGCTTTTTGGTGTCGATCAACCTGAACGTTGCACCGAAGAGGATTAGGCCACCCCTATTCAGTTCAAAAGTAGCCATGCACGAACAATATCAGCCCCGTGAAATAGAAAATGCCGCCCAGTCGTTCTGGGATGAGCAAAAGTCCTTTGAAGTCAGTGAACAGCCAGGCAAGGAGACTTTCTATTGCCTGTCGATGTTCCCTTACCCCAGCGGCAAGCTACACATGGGGCATGTGCGCAACTACACCATCGGCGACGTCATTTCCCGCTACCAGCGCATGCTGGGCAAGAACGTCCTGCAACCCATGGGTTGGGACGCCTTCGGCATGCCGGCGGAAAACGCCGCGATGAAGAACAACGTAGCGCCCGCCAAATGGACCTACGAAAACATCGCCTACATGAAGACCCAGCTGCGCAGCCTGGGCCTGGCGGTGGACTGGTCCCGCGAGGTGACCACCTGCAAGCCTGATTACTACCGCTGGGAACAATGGCTGTTCACTCGCCTGTTCGAAAAAGGCGTGATCTACAAGAAGAGCGGCACCGTGAACTGGGACCCGGTGGACCAGACCGTACTGGCCAACGAACAAGTGATCGACGGCCGCGGCTGGCGCTCCGGCGCACTGATCGAAAAGCGCGAAATCCCGATGTACTACTTCAAGATCACCGCCTACGCGGATGAGCTCTTGTCGAGCCTCGACGATTTGCCTGGCTGGCCCGAGCAGGTCAAGACCATGCAGCGCAACTGGATCGGCAAGTCCAAGGGCATGGAAGTGCAGTTCCCCTACAACGTCGACTCCATCGGCGCAGAAGGCGTACTGAAAGTCTTCACTACCCGTCCGGACACCCTGCTGGGCGCGACCTACGTCGCCGTGGCCGCTGAACACCCGCTGGCCACCCAGGCTGCACAGAACAACCCTGAGCTGCAGGCGTTCATCGCCGAATGCAAAGGCGGCAGCGTCGCCGAAGCCGACGTCGCCACCCAAGAGAAAAAAGGCCTGCCGACCTCGTTGTTCGTCGAGCACCCGCTGACCGGCGAGAAGCTACCGGTGTGGGTCGCCAACTACGTGCTGATGCACTACGGCGATGGCGCGGTAATGGCTGTGCCAGCCCACGACGAGCGCGATTTCGAATTCGCCACCAAGTACAACCTGCCCATCAAGTCCGTGGTGCGCACCAGTTCCGGCGACACCAACCCGGCCCCGTGGCAAGACGCCTACGGCGAGCACGGCACCCTGATCAATTCCGGTGAGTTCGACGGCCTGGATTTCGAAGGCGCGTTCGACGCTATCGAAGTCGCGCTGATCAAGAAAAACCTCGGTGCCTCGCGCACCCAGTTCCGCCTGCGTGACTGGGGCATCAGCCGCCAACGCTATTGGGGCTGCCCGATCCCGATCATCCACTGCGAAACCTGCGGTGATGTGCCGGTGCCGGAAGACCAACTGCCCGTCGTACTCCCGGAAGATGTAGTACCGGACGGCGCTGGCTCGCCCTTGGCGCGCATGCCTGAATTCTACGAGTGCACCTGCCCGAACTGCGGCGCACCGGCCAAGCGTGAAACCGACACCATGGACACCTTCGTGGAGTCCTCGTGGTACTACGCCCGCTACGCCTCGCCGCACTATGAAGGCGGCCTGGTGGAAAAATCCGCGGCCGACCACTGGTTGCCGGTGGACCAGTACATCGGCGGTATCGAACACGCCATCCTTCACCTGCTGTACGCGCGCTTCTTCCACAAGCTGATGCGTGACGAAGGCCTGGTGAGCTCCGACGAGCCGTTCAAGAACCTGCTGACCCAAGGCATGGTGATTGCTGAAACTTACTACCGTCGCGAAGCCAATGGCGCCTACACCTGGTTCAACCCGGCGGACGTCGAGTTGGTGCGTGACAGCAAGGCCAAGGTGATCAGTGCCAAGTTGATCTCCGACGGCCTGCCGGTGGAAATCGGCGGCACTGAGAAGATGGCCAAGTCGAAGAACAACGGCGTCGACCCACAGTCGATGATCGACCAGTTCGGCGCAGACACCTGCCGCCTGTTCATGATGTTCGCCTCGCCGCCCGACATGAGCGCGGAATGGTCCGACTCCGGCGTAGAGGGTTCGCACCGTTTCCTCAAACGCGTCTGGCGCCTGGCGCACGCTCATGTCAGCCAGGGCTTGCCGGGCAAACTGGACGTGGCAGCCTTGAGCGATGAGCAAAAAGCCATTCGCCGCAGCACCCACCTGGCCATCAAGCACGCCAGCCAGGACGTGGGCCAGCACCATAAATTCAACACTGCCATCGCCCAGGTGATGACGCTGATGAACGTGCTGGAAAAAGCCCCGCAGGCCACCGAACAAGACCGCGCGCTGGTACAGGAAGGCCTCGAGACGGTCACCCTGCTGCTGGCTCCGATCACGCCACACATCAGCCACGACCTGTGGAGCCGCTTGGGCCACAGCGGTGCAGTCATCGATGCCGCCTGGCCAGTACAGGATGACAGCGCCCTGGTACAGGACACGCTGCAACTGGTGATTCAGGTCAACGGCAAGCTGCGTGGCCAGATCGACATGCCTGCCAGCGCCACTCGTGAAGAAGTCGAAGCCGCCGCCCGTGCCAATGAGAACGTGCTGCGCTTCACCGAAGGCCTGACGATCCGCAAAGTGATCGTGGTGCCCGGCAAACTGGTCAATATCGTCGCTAGCTAATCGGATCGGGCGCCAGGGGCATAACCCTGGCGCCGAACAAAACCTCCAGGGCCTCGATAAGGCCCACATGGTTTCAAGGGGAGCATCAAAATGATCAAACGCAATCTGCTGGTTATGGGCCTTGCCGTGCTACTGAGCGCTTGCGGCTTCCAGCTGCGCGGCACCGGCACCACCGACCTGACGCTCAAGGAACTGGACGTCACCGCACGCAACTCCTACGGAGAAACGGTGCAACAGCTGCGCCAGGTCCTGGAAAACAGTGGCGTCAAAGTCTATACAGGCGCGGCTTATAAACTGAACCTGGCGGATGAAAAAGAAGAGCAGCGCAACCTCAGCTACGCCAGTGCCGGGCGTGCTTCGGACATTGAGCTGAGCACCACGCTCTTCTACGAAATCCAGGGCCATGACAACCTGCCGCTGATGGGCGACAAGATCCAGGTACAGAAAGTCGTGAGCCACGACGGCAACAACCTTGTGGGTTCGGATTCCGAAACCATCCAGGTGCGCAAGGAAATGCGTCGTGAACTTGTGCAGCGCATGGTTCTGCGCCTGCAACAGATCACCCCGGAGAAACTGGATCAACTGCAGCAAACGGCAGACAACAAAGCCAAGGCAGATGCCGATGCACTGAAAGCTGCGCAAGAGTATGAAAACAGCCAGCCTAAACAGTCGCCTGTTGAAGTTCCTGCCGAGTAAGCCAGACGGGGCGCCCCAGGCGCCCCGTTCGCCCTGCCTATGAAACTTGCCCCCGCCCAACTCGCCAAGCACCTGCAAGGCAACCTCGCGCCCGCCTACATCGTCAGCGGTGATGACCCGCTGCTGTGCCAGGAGGCTGCGGACGCGATTCGCACGGCCGCCCGCCAGCAGGGCTTCGATGAACGCCAGGTATTCAGCGCCGACGCCAGTTTCGACTGGGGCACGCTGCTGCAAGCCGGGGCGAGCATGTCGCTGTTCGCCGAAAAACGCCTGCTGGAACTGCGCCTGCCTTCGGGCAAGCCCGGCGATAAAGGCGCGGCAGCATTGATGGAATACTGCGCACGCCCTGCCGAAGACACGCTGCTGCTGATCAGCCTGCCCAAGCTTGATGGCAGCGCGCAAAAGACCAAGTGGGGCAAGGCGCTGGTGGAAGGCGGCCAGACGCAGTTCATACAGATCTGGCCAGTGGACAGCAGCCAGCTGCCGCAGTGGATTCGTCAGCGCCTGTCGCAATCCGGGCTGACTGCCAGCCAGGACGCGGTGGAGCTGATCGCTGCGCGGGTGGAAGGCAACCTGTTGGCGGCCGCCCAGGAAATCGAAAAGCTCAAGCTGATGGCTGAAGGCGGCCAGATCACCGTCGAAACCGTACAAGGCGCCGTGGCTGACAGCGCGCGCTTTGACGTATTTGGCCTGGTGGACGCGATCCTCAACGGCGAACCCGCCCACGCCTTGCGCATGCTCGAAGGGCTGCGCGGCGAAGGCGTCGAGCCCCCGGTGATTCTCTGGGCCCTGGCCCGGGAATTACGCCTGCTGGCCAATATTGCCCTGCAATACAGCCAGGGCATCCCGCTGGACAAGGCTTTCAGCCAGGCCCGGCCACCGGTGTGGGACAAGCGCAAACCGCTGATCAGCAAAGCCCTGCAACGGCACTCGGCGCAACGCTGGGCGCAATTGCTGCTCGAGGCCCAGCGCATTGACGCGCAGATCAAGGGCCAGGCGGCTGGATCGCCCTGGATGAGCTTGAGTCGTTTGTCACTTTTGATGTCAGGACAGCGCTTGGCGCTGCCTGCTGAATAGTCCTACGACTCGCTGGGCTGGACAGAATGCAAACTTCGGCCGATGATTCGCACCGCATCATCAACCCGCCAAAGAGTACCCATCATGAGCAAAAAGCCATCCAAGCATGGCCCCAACAAGGCCAAATCCATCATCGCCCAGCCGTTGTTCCGCAGTCGCCAGGAACGAGCCGGCAAAGGCAAAGGCAGCTACCGCCGCGAAGCCTTCCAGTCTAATAGCTGGGAGGCTTCTTACTTTCTGGCTGCCTGAAGGCAAGCGCCCCTCTGGCATGATAAGGTCTGTACCTGATTCGTACTCCCTGGACCTGTGCATGCCCTCTAGTCTTTCCCGTCGTTGGCACCTTCGCCAACTGATCGCTGCCTCCAGCCTCATTCTGTTAGTCGCCTGCGCGGAAAAACCCACCGCCGCCGATGCTCAACCCCTGCCCCCGCTCCAGACTGCACCGGTAGCCGCACCTGCCGTCGTTGCGCCACTGGCGGTGGACAACCTTGATATCCAGCCGACCCAGACCTTTGCCGAATGGCAGGCAGGCTTTCGCGTAGAAGCCCTGAAGGCAGGTATCACGCCACAGGTTTTCGACACGGCCTTTGCCAATGTCGTACCCGACATGGCGGTGATTCGTGCCGACCGCAGCCAGCCGGAGTTTTCCCGCCCGGTGTGGGAATACCTCGACGGCGCCCTGTCGCCGCTGCGTGTACGTAATGGCCAGGCACTGCTGGTGAAATACGCCGACATTCTGCAACGCATCGAAGATCGTTATGGCGTCGACCGCCAGGCGCTGGTCTCGGTGTGGGGCATGGAGAGTAACTTCGGCCAGTTCCAGGGCAACAATTCGGTGATCCGCTCCCTGGCGACCCTGGCGTATGAAGGCCGTCGCCCGGCGTTCGCCCACGCCCAACTGCTGGCGGCGCTGCAAATCATCCAGCATGGCGACATCGCGGCTGACCAGATGAAAGGCTCCTGGGCCGGCGCCATGGGCCAGACCCAGTTCATCCCGACCACCTACAACACCCACGCCGTGGACTTCGACGGCGACGGTCGCCGCGATATCTGGAACAGCCCGGCCGACGCCCTCGCCTCCACCGCGCACTACCTGCAAAGCTCCGGCTGGCAGAAAGGCCAGCCGTGGGGTTTTGAGGTGCAGCAACTGCCGTTGAACTTCGATTATGCCCTGGCCGACGGCAGCGTGCGCAAGACCGTTGGCGAATGGCTGAAGCTCGGGATCCAGGTGCCGCCTGGCGCCAGCGTGCCGGCCAATGTGGACCAGCTTTCTGCCGCCCTGCTGCTGCCCGCCGGCTATCGTGGCCCGGCGTTCCTGGTGCTGGATAACTTCCGCGCGATCCTCAAGTACAACAACTCGTCGTCCTATGCGTTGGCGGTTGGTTTGCTGTCGGAACGGTTCGGTGGCGGTGGCGTGATTCGTGGGAGCTGGCCGAAAGATGAGCTGCCGTTGAGCCGTTCACAACGGATTGATTTGCAAACAGCACTCAGCGCCCAGGGTTACGATGCCGGCAACCCGGACGGGATCATCGGCGCCAACACCCGCAAGGCGATTCGTGCAGCGCAGCAGTCGCTGGGCTGGCCGGCGGATGGTTATCCGACGGTGAAGTTGCTGGAGTCGCTGCAAAGCCGATAGATCGGCGCATGGCGACTACCGCATTCGCGAGCAAGCCCGCTCCCACATTTCGATCGCATTCCTTCAGGAAGTACACGGTCAAAATGTGGGAGCGGGCTTGCTCGCGAAGAGGCCTTCAGCGGCAATACAAGGGTCAGGCCTTAAACACCACATCCTGCTCCAACACCAACCGCCTCTCCCCCGCATCCAGCCGCACCCTCGCGCCCATCGGCAAGGTCAGGTTCGGGTTGCAGTGCCCGCTGCGCCAGCCGGACAGCACAGGAATGCACAACGGCTCGAACGTCTGTTTCAGCAAGCGCTCAAGCGCGAGGTTATCAACCCCTGCCACATCCCCCACCACCACACCCGCCACCTGAGCCAACTTGCCGGCCAGGCGCAAATGCGTGAGCAGACGGTCGATTCGGTACAGCGGCTCGTTAATGTCTTCGATAAACAGAATGATGTCCTCGGCATCAATCTCGTACGCCGTGCCCATCACCGCCGCGATCATCGAAAGATTACCGCCCAGCAAGCGCCCGCAGGCGATGCCTGGCTCAACGGTGGTCAATGGGTAGGCCACCGGGTGGGTCAACTGGCTACCGGCCTTCACTTGCCCGCGCAGCATGCTGAACAGCGACGACTCGGTAGGTTGTTGCTTCTCACCTAACAGGTCAGCGTTGTACATCGGCCCGTGGAAGGTGACGAAACCGGCATAGCGGTTGATCGCCAGGTGCAAGGCGGTGATATCGCTGTAGCCGACAAATGGCTTGGGATTGGCCCGCAGCAGGTCGAAGTCCAGGCGGTCCAGCAGGCGTGGGGTGCCATAGCCGCCGCGCAGGCAAAAAATCGCGTCGATGGACGGGTCGGCGAACGCCCCATGCAGGTCATTCAGGCGTACGTCATCACTGCCGGCCAGGTAGCCATCACGTTCCCCTACACCCGGGAACACCCGCAGTGTGTAGCCCCGGGCGCGCATCCATTGCGTGGCCTTGTCGATATCCAGCTCGGCCGGCCCGGCAGGGGCAATCAGACCGATCACGCCTTCGGCGCGCAGCGCAGGTACCGCACAAGTGGTCAATTGAGTCGTCATCCATGGTGCTCCTCGTGTGGATTGCCCAAGGCACTCTAAACAGCAATGGTTGCAAACAGAAGAGGATGACTTAACCGCAACCTGTAGGAGCGAGCTTGCTCGCGAAGGTCGTAAACGATAACGCGCGCATCCTGGATGCGCGCGGTGCTCTTGAGTGCTTCGCGAGCAAGCTCGCTCCTACAGTGAGGGCGCGGCTTACGAGACCAGGCTGGCCTTGACCAGTTTCGCCTGCTCGTCGGCGTGGTACGAGGAACGTACCAGCGGGCCGGAAGCGACGTTCTTGAAGCCCATTTTGTAGCCTTCTTCGGCAAACCAGGCAAACACGTCCGGGTGCACGAAGCGCTGTACCGGCAAGTGGCTACGGGATGGCTGCAGGTACTGGCCGAGGGTCAGCATGTCGATGTCGTGTTCGCGCATGCGCTTCATGACTTCGATCACTTCTTCGTCGGTTTCGCCCAGGCCCAGCATCAGGCCGGATTTGGTCGGAATGTGCGGCATCATCTGCTTGAATTTCTGCAGCAGGGTCAGCGACCACTGGTAGTCCGAACCCGGACGCGCAGCCTTGTACAGGCGCGGTACGGTTTCCAGGTTGTGGTTGAATACATCCGGCGGCTCGGCAGCGGTGATTTCCAGCGCTACGTCCATACGGCCACGGTAGTCCGGGACCAGGGTTTCGAGCATCACGTTCGGCGACAGCTTGCGGATCTCGCGGATGCAGTCGGCAAAGTGCTGGGCACCGCCGTCGCGCAGGTCGTCACGGTCTACCGAGGTGATCACGACGTACTTGAGTTTGAGGTCGGCGATGGCGATGGCCAGGCTTTCCGGCTCGTTGACGTCCAGTGGCTTCGGCCGGCCGTGGCCAACGTCGCAGAACGGGCAACGACGGGTGCAGATGTCACCCATGATCATGAAAGTCGCGGTGCCACCGGAGAAGCACTCGCCCAGGTTCGGGCAGGACGCTTCTTCGCACACGCTATGCAGCTTGTGTTTGCGCAGCAGGGCCTTGATGCGGTCGACTTCCGGCGAAACCGGGATACGCACGCGAATCCAGTCAGGCTTTTTCGGCAGTTCGGTGGTCGGAATGATCTTGACCGGGATGCGTGCAACCTTCTCGGCGCCGCGCAGCTTGACGCCGGCTTCTACCTTGGCACGCGGGGCCGGACGCTCGGTAACATCCAGCGTCGGGATCATGGTTTGCACTGCATCAGTAGTCATAATCAGTCGATTCCGCCCGTTAGGGTCGTCTGCTCAGCATAGTCGAGGTGTTTGACGAGCTGCGCGCGCAGCCGGGCACTTACCTCGGCAAATTCTAGTGGTGTTGCGTGATCGCTCAACTGGGTCATCGCCAAACCGGCGTAACCGCAGGGATTGATCCGTCGAAACGGCGCCAGGTCCATGTCCACATTCAAGGCCAGACCATGAAAGGAACAGCCGTGGCGAATCCGCAGGCCCAGGGAGGCGATTTTCGCGCCATCGACGTAAACCCCCGGTGCATCCGGCTTGGCCGCCGCGGTCACACCGTAGCTGGCCAACAGTTCGATCAGGCATGACTCCATGCGACTGACCAACTCCCGCACGCCAAAACCCAGCCTGCGCACGTCCAGCAACAGATAAGCCACCAATTGGCCTGGGCCATGGTAAGTCACCTGCCCGCCGCGGTCGACCTGCACCACCGGGATTTCTCCCGGCAGCAGCAAATGCTCGGCCTTGCCGGCCTGGCCCTGGGTGAAAACCGGCGGGTGCTCGACCAGCCAGATCTCATCCGGGGCTTCGGTGCCGCGCTCGTTGGTGAACCGCTGCATGGCGTGCCACACCGGCTCGTATGCCATTTGGCCGAGCTCGCGAAAGCCCAGGGTCTGTGACATCACAACACCATGTGCACGAAGCCGGTAGCCCGCAGTTCGCTGTTGATGTTGTAGAGCTGGTCTTGATCGGTCGCCAGGATATACAGCTGGGTCGTGGTGTACTTACCTGTGCTGCTTTGACGATCAATGGTCTTATCAAGATTGATCTCGGCGTGCTTCAACACGATGGCAATCACCGCGTCTTTGCGGCCCACGCCAGTATCGCTGATCACTTTGATCGGATAGTCCTTTTGAGGGAACTCGATCTTTGGCGCCTGTACTTCTTTATCGGTCATGGCAGAACAGCCTCGTAAGCGGTAAGCCGTGGCGACGGCAAAGCCCCGCGTCAGATCAACGCGGGGCTTTGCAGGTGCACACTATCAGTTGAACAAGCCGTAGAAGAATAGACGGATGCTATCCCACACGCGTCGGAAGATACCACCTTCGTCGACGGCGTCCAGAGCGATCAGGTCGGCGCTGTGCACCACCTTGTCGTCCAGCTTCACTTCGACTTTACCGATGACATCGCCCTTGGCGATCGGTGCGACCAGTTGCGGGTTCATGGTCATGCTGGCAACCAGCTTCTTGAGCTGGCCTTTAGGCATGGTCAGGGTCAGGTCTTCAGCCAGGCCGGCCTTGACTTGATGGGTTGCGCCTTTCCATACAGGGGCTTGAGCCAGCTCGGTGCCTTTCTGGTAGAAGGTCTGAGTTTCGAAGAAACGGAAGCCATAGGTCAGCAGCTTCTGTGTCTCGGCCGCACGGGCCTGCTCGCTGTTGGTACCGAACACCACGGCAATCAGGCGCTGGCCGTCACGGACAGCGGACGACACCATGCAGTAGCCGGCTTCTTCGGTGTGACCGGTTTTCAGACCATCGACGGTCTTGTCACGCCACAGCAACAGGTTGCGGTTAGGCTGCTTGATGTTGTTCCAGAAGAACTCTTTCTGGGAGTAGATCGCGTAGTGCACCGGGTCGACACGAATGATCGCGCGCGCCAGGATCGCCATGTCGTGAGCCGACGAGTAGTGCTCCGGGTTCGGCAGGCCGGTCGGGTTCATGAAGTGGCTGTTGGTCATGCCCAGGTCGGCCACGGTTTTGTTCATCATGTCGGCGAACGCGTCTTCGCTGCCGGCGATGTGCTCGGCCAGGGCTACGCTGGCGTCGTTACCGGACTGGATGATGATGCCGTGCAGCAGGTCGCTGACAGTCACCTGCGAACCGACCTTGATGAACATCCGCGAACCGCCGGTGCGCCAGGCGTTTTCGCTGACGGTCACTGGATCGTTTTCACCGATCTGGCCGCGACGGATTTCCAGGGTCGCGATGTAGGCGGTCATCAGCTTGGTCAGGCTGGCTGGGGGCAGGCGCTGGTCACCGTTGTTCTCCACCAGCACGTTGCCGCTGGCGGCATCCATGAGGACCCAGGCCTTGGCAGCCAGTTGCGGGGAAGCCGGCACCATTTCAACCGCCCAGGCGGCCGGGGTGATGATCAGCGAAAGAAGCAGGCACGTGCGTTTGGCTAAGGTGGTGATGTTCATCCGTCTCTCGAAATTGCTTATGGAAACTTGCCCTCGCGGGCAAAACTATTCAGACAGCCCGTCGCCAGACTGTCGCGTGTTCGGTTGTACGCCCACCCCTTGCCCCTGGGTTTTTATTGTTCAACGAGCCAACAACCAGGGTTCAAACCCGCATGCGAGCCTGAACCATCAATCCTTTGTATCGCTTATTCGGCGGTGACCACGCTGGGTTGCCCCAGGTTGGCCAGGCGCACGCTGTTCTGCACTTGCGCAACCTCGCTCGGCGAGCCGATAGGGCCCATGCGCACACGGTGCAGGGTCTGCTGGTTACGCACAATAGAGCTGATAAAGACCGGCGCGTTGACCATCCCGCTGAGCTTGGACCTTAACAGCTCTGCCGCGTCGGGGTTGGCGAAAGCGCCGACTTGCAAGTACTGCCCGCCCACGGTAGAAGCCCCCGGAGCTGCACGCGGTACGACGACCGTGTCCGGAGCATGTTGCGCCGGCGGCGGCGTCCACTGTTCGATTTTGCCTGTCGACGCGGTCACTTGCGGTTGCTGGGTTTGCGGCTCGTTAAGCATCAACGGCGCCGGCTTGCCACGCTGGGCCCAGTACTGGGCCGGGTCGATACCTTCAACCTTCACGCGTGCCGTACCGATTTCGGCATACCCGAGTTTCTTCGCGGCAGCGTAGGACAAGTCGATGATCCGGTCCGAATAGAACGGCCCACGGTCATTGACCCGCAGGATCACCGTGCGGTTGTTGTCCAGGTTGGTCACGCGTACATAGCTAGGCAGCGGCAGGGTCTTGTGCGCCGCGCTCATGCCGTAGAGGTCATACACTTCGCCGTTGGCGGTGTTCTGGCCATGGAACTTGGTCCCGTACCAGGACGCCGTACCCGATTGCACGTAGGTCTTCGATTCTTGCAGCGGGAAGTAGTTTTTGCCCAATACGGTGTAGGGGTTGGCCTTGTAAGGGCCGGTGTGCAGGGTCGGCGTGGCATCCGGGATCTTCGACACATCCACATCCCACCACGGCGCGCCGTCTTTGTGGGCGCGGTTGATGTCCAGCCCAGGTTGGGAGCGGACGGCAGTGCCACTGGCTTTTTGCACCGGTGCACGGCTGGTAGAGCAACTGACCACCAATAATGACAATGCGGCGTAAGCCACCAGCTTCAGGGGTTTGTACATCGGTGATACCGGCATTACTTGACGCCCCGTGCTTGGACCAGCATGTCTGACAGCTGATGCACGGCCATGGCGTACATCACACTGCGGTTATAACGCGTGATTGCGTAGAAATTCTTCAGGCCCATCCAATATTCCGGGCCGTTCTCGCCTTCAAGGCGGAACGCCGTCACCGGCATATCATCGCGTGGCGCATTCTGACTCGACCAGCCCAGCGCCCGCAACTCCCCAACCGTCTTGACGGGCTCGATACCCTGGGTCAGGCCTTCGTCGGCGCGATCGCCCGTAACATCGGCACGGATCACCACCGGCTCGCCGGCTACCCATCCATGACGCTTGAAGTAGCTGGCAACGCTGCCGATGGCGTCATCGGGGTTGCTCCAGATATTGATATGGCCGTCGCCGTCAAAGTCCACGGCGTAGGCGCGAAAGCTGCTCGGCATGAACTGCGGCAAGCCCATGGCCCCGGCGTAGGAGCCCTTGAGGGTCAACGGGTCGACCTGCTCTTCACGGGCCAACAATAGGAACTCGCGCAGCTCTTTGCGGAAGAATTCGGCGCGCGGCGGGTAATCGAAGCCCAGGGTCGACAAGGCGTCGATCACCCGGTAGCTGCCGGTGTTGCGGCCGTAAAAGGTTTCGATGCCGATGATGGCCACGATCACTTGGGCCGGCACCCCGTATTCCTGCTCGGCGCGGGCCAGCACGGCTTCGTGCTGGCGCCAGAAGTCCACGCCACGCGCCACGCGGGCGTCGGTCAGGAACATCGGGCGATATTCCTTCCACTGCTTCACGCGTTCGGCGGGCCGGGAAATGGCGTCGAGAATCGCCTGCTTGCGTTGGGCCTCGCGGAACACGCCCATCAGCTGTTCACCGGCGAAACCATAGTCACGGGTCATCTCACCGACAAATTCGGCGACCTGGGGCGAGCCGTCGTAGACGCCGGCCTGCGCTTCCTGCACAGCGGCTCCCAGCAGGCCCAACAGGCCCATCCAGGACACGTGCCGAGCCGCCCAGCCGCGCATTACTTGCATTGACATCTTCACCTTATTCAAACCTGTGCGATCCACTTACGATGGGTATGGATCGACATCAAAACCCCAAACGCTGACATCAATGTCACCAGCGAAGTTCCGCCGTAGCTAATGAACGGCAACGGCACCCCAACCACCGGCAACAGGCCACTGACCATACCGATGTTGACGAAAACGTAAACAAAAAACGTCATGGTGAGGCTGCCGGCGAGCAATTTGCCGAACAGCGTTTGCGCCTGGGCGGTAATCACCAGGCCGCGGCCGATCAGCAGCAAGTAAATCAGCAACAGTGCGCAGATGCCCACCAGGCCGAACTCCTCGCCCATCACCGCGATAATAAAATCGGTGTGGCTTTCCGGCAAAAAGTCCAGGTGCGACTGGGTGCCCAACAGCCAACCCTTGCCGAACACACCGCCGGAACCGATGGCGGCCTTGGACTGGATGATGTTCCAGCCGGTGCCCAGCGGATCGCTCTCCGGGTCGAGGAACGTGAGGATTCGCTGCTTCTGATAGTCGTGCATGAAGAAGAACCACATGGCCACGGCCACCGGCACGGCGGCGGCCAGCACGCTGAGGATCCAGCGCCAGCGCAAGCCACCCATGAACAGCACGAACGCGCCGCCCGCGAGGATCAGCAACGAGGTGCCGAGGTCGGGCTGGCGCACGATCAGGATAAACGGCACGCCAATCAATATCAGGCTGATGCCCACGTGCTTGAGCTGGGGCGGCAATGTGCGTTTTGACAGGTACCAAGCGATGGTCGCCGGCATCAGGATCTTCATGAATTCCGACGGCTGGAAGCGAATCACCCCCGGGATGTTGATCCAGCGGGTCGCCCCCATGGCGTTGTGGCCCATGACATCCACCACCACCAGCAGCAAC
Organism: Pseudomonas sp. ATCC PTA-122608; assembly: GCF_001952855.1. Taxonomy (GTDB): domain Bacteria; phylum Pseudomonadota; class Gammaproteobacteria; order Pseudomonadales; family Pseudomonadaceae; genus Aquipseudomonas. The sequence continues at coordinate 132,779 of NZ_LPNO01000005.1, forward strand.
ACACCGGCGACATAACCCAGCGGCACCCAGCGCGCCATGAAGCGCGGCTCCAGCTGGGCGATCACCACCATCGACAACAGGCCCAGGCCAAACGAGGACGCTTGCTTGATCAGCAGGTCCCAGTTTTTGCCACTGGCTGAATACAAAACGAACAGGCTGCCGGCCGCCAGGGTCAGCAGCAGGATCAGCAACGGGCCATCAATGTGCATGCGCTGCAGCAACGTGGCACGACGGCGCATCACATCCTCGCTGGAGAGGATGCGATCAAAATTACTCTTCACGGGCCGTAGCCTCCACGCTTGAAGGGGTGCCGCCATATTCGGGCTTGAGCTTGCCGTCTTCGGTCAACAGCCAGGCATCCATGATTTGACGCACCACCGGAGCGGCCACACCGGAACCGGACTCGCCGTTCTCGACCATCACTGCCACAACGATTTTCGGGTTGTCGGCCGGGGCAAAGCCGACGAACAAGGCGTGGTCACGGTGGCGCTCCTGAACTTTGGAGCGGTCGTATTTCTCGCCCTGCTTGATCGCGACCACCTGGGCCGTACCGCTCTTGCCGGCAATCCGGTATTGCGCGCCGGCTGCCGCTTTACGCGCGGTACCCCGGGCGCCGTGCATCACTTGCTGCATGCCGTGGTTGACCTTGGCCCAGTCGGACGGGTCGCGCAGCACGATATCGGGAATCGGGTTTTCATCCACCGGGCGTTCGCCCTCGATGGTCTTGGCCAGGTGCGGACGGTTCCACACACCCTTGTTGGCCACCAGCGCGGTCGCCTGGGCCAGTTGCAGCGGCGTGGCCTGCATATAGCCCTGGCCGATCCCCAGGATCAGGGTTTCGCCCGGGAACCACGCCTGCCGACGGGTTGCTCGCTTCCACTCGCGGGACGGCATCAGGCCCGGCGATTCTTCGAACATGTCCAGGGAGACTTTCTGACCGAGGCCGAACTTGCCCATGTAGGCCGAGAGCCGATCAATCCCCAGCTTGTGGGCCAGGTCATAGAAGTAGGTGTCGTTGGAACGCATGATCGCCGTGTCCAGGTCCACAAATCCGTCGCCGGTGCGGTTCCAGTTACGGTATTTGTGATCGTAGTTGGGCAGCATGTAGTAGCCGGGGTCGAACACGCGGCTCGACGCCGTGACCACGCCAGAGTCCAGGCCGGCAATTGCCACTGCCGGCTTGATGGTCGAGCCCGGTGGATACAGGCCGCGCAGCACGCGGTTAAACAGCGGCCGGTCAATGGAATCGCGCAGCTCGGCGTAGGCCTTGAAGCTGATCCCGGTGACAAACAGGTTCGGGTCAAAACTTGGCTGGCTGACCATCGCCAGCACTTCGCCAGTACTCGGGTCCAGCGCCACCACAGCACCACGGCGACCGCCCAGGGCCATCTCCGCCGCTTCCTGCAACTTGATGTCCAGGCTCAGCACGATGTCCTTGCCGGGCACCGGGTCGGTACGCTTGAGCACCCGCAGCACGCGGCCACGGGCGTTGGTCTCGACTTCCTCGTAACCCACCTGGCCGTGCAGTTCCGGCTCGTAGAAACGCTCGATGCCGGTCTTGCCGATATGGTGGGTGCCGCTGTAGTTGACCGGGTCGAGGGTCTTCAGCTCTTTCTCGTTGATTCGGCCCATGTAGCCGACCGAATGCGCGAAGTGCGCCCCTTGCGGGTAATGCCGCACCAATTGCGCCACCACTTCCACACCCGGCAACCGGAACTGGTTCACCGCGATCCGGGCGATCTGCTCTTCGGTCAGCTCGAACAGGATCGGCACCGGCTCGAACGGCCGGCGCCCCTGCTTCATGCGTTTCTCGAAGATCACCCGGTCTTCCGGCGTCAGTTGCAGCACCTCGACGATCACATCAAGGATCTGCTGCCAGTCGCCGGAACGTTCGCGGGTCATGCTCAGGCTGAAGCTGGGCCGGTTATCCGCGACCACCACGCCATTGCGGTCGAAAATCAGCCCACGGGTCGGAGGAATCGGCTGCACGTGCACCCGGTTGTTTTCCGACAGCGTGGAGTGATAGTCGTACTGGATCACCTGCAGGAAATACAGGCGCGCAATCAGCACCCCCAGCAGTACCACCACCAAAATCGCGCCAAACACCACCCGCGCGCGTACAAGACGTGCGTCTTTCTCGTGGTCCTTGATGCGGATCGGCTGGGTCATCAGGCAGGGCGCAGATTATTTGTGGTAAGGGTGCCCGGACAGAACTGTCCAGGCGCGATACAGCTGTTCACCGATCAGGATTCTTACCAACGGGTGCGGCAGTGTCAGGGGCGACAGCGACCAGCGCTGGTCCGCCCGCGCGCACACTTCCGGCGCCAGCCCCTCGGGGCCGCCGACCATGAAGTTGACCGTGCGCGAATCCAGGCGCCAGCGATCCAGCTCCACCGCCAACTGCTCGGTGCTCCAGGGCTTGCCGTGCACTTCGAGGGTCACGATCCGCTCGTTGGGCCCGACCTTGGCCAACATGGCTTCGCCTTCCTGACGGATAAAGCGGGCCACGTCGGCATTTTTGCCCCGAGTGTTGAGCGGTATTTCCACCAGTTCCAGCGCCAATTCGGATGGCAGGCGCTTGGCATATTCATGCCAGCCTTCTTCCACCCACTTGGGCATGCGTGAACCGACAGCGATCAGACGCAGGCGCACAGCCGTTCCTTATTCCTGGTCTTTGTTGAGCTTGTCGAAGTGCGCGTGGCCAACTTCAGGGCTGTGGTGCTTGCCATCAGCGGCACGGCTCTGCTCGGCGCCTTTCCACAGACGCTCCAGGTCGTAGAACTGACGGGCGTTGCTGGTCATCATGTGAACGATCACGTCGTCCATGTCCAACAGTACCCAGTCGCTGTCGCCCTTGCCTTCTTCACCCAATGGCTTGACGCCCTGGGCTTTGACCGCTTCGCGAACCTTGTCCAGCATCGCGCCGATCTGGCGGTTGGAGGTACCGGTGGCGATGATCATGAAGTCGGTGATGCTCTGCTTGTCGCGCACGTCCAGGACTTGAATGTCCTGGGCCTTCACGTCTTCCAGGGCAGCCACGGCAACCTTGACCAGCTCTTCGCCGGCCAGCTCAGGGCCGGTGTGGGCTTCTACTGGCAGAGGAGCGCTCTTGAACGTGCCTTTGCGCTTAACTTTGCTTACGTCTTTGTTCGTCATATAAAACTCGTTTTGCTCGTATGTTCGGGCGCTCGCTGCACGAGTGTTCGTGCGTTCAAGCGCGCCTTTTCAGTTCGACGCACGGTAAAGCCCGTGCGCATCGATGTAGGCCAGGACCGCGTCAGGCACCAGGAAACGTACCGACTTCCCGCTGGCCAGCAGTTGACGGATCTGGGTGGCAGACACCGCAAGCGGGGTTTGCCAGACGAATGCAATATTCCCGCTCGGCCCGGTCAGGGCCAAAGGGTCACTTACCGACCGCGCTGCCAGCAGGTTGCGCAAGGCATCCGGCGATTCTGCGTCGGCATCCGGGCGTTGCAGCACCAGGATGTGGCAATGCTGGAGCAACTCTTCCCAGCGGTGCCAAGTGGGCAGGCCGCAAAACGCGTCCCAGCCCAAAAGTAGAAATAACTGGTCATCCGCGGCCAACTCGGCCCGCATCAGTTCCAGGGTGTCGACAGTGTAGGACGGTTTGTCGCGTTTGAGTTCGCGGTCGTCCACCACCAGCGGTGCGATGCCGGCCACCGCCAGGCGGACCATCTCCAGGCGCTGCTGCGCAGACACCTGCGGCGTGTCGCGATGGGGCGGCCGGGCATTCGGTGCCAGGCGCAGCTCATCCAGCCCGAGGGCGTCCGCGACTTCCAGTGCACTGCGCAAATGGCCGATATGCACAGGGTCGAAGGTGCCGCCGAGCAGCCCGATGCGTTTACCCATCAAGTGCGCACATGTCCGTCACCGAACACCACGTACTTCTCGCTGGTCAGCCCTTCCAGGCCAACCGGGCCGCGTGCGTGGAGCTTGTCGGTGGAGATACCGATCTCCGCCCCCAGGCCATACTCGAAGCCGTCGGCAAAACGCGTCGAGGCGTTGACCATCACCGAAGCGGAATCCACTTCGTTGAGGAAACGCCGGGCGTCGCTGAAATGCTCGGTGACGATGGCGTCGGTGTGCTTGGAGCCGTATTGGTTGATGTGTTCGATGGCCTGGTCCAGGTCGTCGACGATGCGGATCGACAGGATCGGCGCCGTGTATTCGGTGTACCAGTCTTGCTCGGTGGCTTCGATCACGTCGCTGCCGAGGATCGCCCGGGTACGCTCGCAGCCACGCAGTTCAACGCCCTTGTCACGGTAGATGGCAGCCAGCGGCGGCAGCACGCGATCGGCAATGCCGGCGTGCACCAACAGGGTTTCCATGGTGTTGCACGGGGCGTAGCGGTGGGTCTTGGCGTTATCGGCGATGCGGATCGCCTTGTCGAGGTCGGCGGCGACGTCGATGAACACGTGGCAGACGCCGTCCAGGTGCTTGATGACCGGCACCTTGGCATCACGGCTCACGCGCTCGATCAGGCTCTTGCCACCACGCGGCACGATCACGTCGACGAATTCAGGCATGGTGATCAGCGCACCAACGGCAGCGCGGTCAGTGGTCTCGACCACTTGCACCACTTCGGCCGGCAGTTCGGCCACGGCCAGGCCCTGCTGAATGCACGCGGCGATGGCACGATTGGAATTGATGGCCTCGGAACCGCCCCGCAGGATGGTGGCGTTGCCGGACTTGAGGCACAGGCTCGCGGCGTCGATGGTCACGTTCGGGCGCGACTCATAGATGATGCCGATCACGCCCAGGGGCACGCGCATCTTGCCCACCTGGATACCCGATGGCAGGTAGCGCATGTCACGGATTTCACCGATGGGGTCAGGCAGCTTGGCCACCTGACGCAAACCTTCGATCATGTCGTCAATGCGTTCCGGCGTCAGCGCCAGGCGATCCAGCAAGGCAGGCTCCAGACCATTTGCCCGGCCGTTGGCCAGGTCTTGCTCGTTGGCGGCGGTCAGCTCGGAGCGCGAAGCATCCAGAGCGTCGGCAGCCGCCAGCAAGGCGCGGTTCTTCTGCGCCGTGCTCGCACGGGCGATCAACCGCGAGGCCTGACGGGCAGCGCGACCCAGGCGGGTCATGTAGTCAAGAACGGACTCAGTCATGGTCTGGTGGGGTCTTGGCAAAGAGGAAAGCGGCAGATTATAGCTGTGACGCCGTCCCACGGACAGCGGTGAGGGGCGGATGGTCGAAATGAGCTGTAAAAACCCGACGTTCAGCGGGAATTAAGGCTGGAGTTGTTATCATCCTGTCACATTTAGCCGTATTACCTTTGATCGCCATGTCCAGTTTTTCGCCATTGATCCCCGCCAATGCCCTGCCCGACGGCTTTTTCGACCGTGACGCGCAACTGCTCGCGCGCGAATTGCTGGGAAAAGTCATTCGCCACCGTGTCGGTGATTTGTGGCTGTCGGCGCGAATTATCGAAACCGAAGCCTATTACCTCGCCGAAAAAGGCAGCCACGCGTCCCTCGGCTACACAGAAAAGCGTAAGGCTTTGTTTCTGGATGGCGGCCACATCTATATGTACTACGCCCGTGGCGGCGATTCGCTGAACTTCAGCGCCCACGGCCCAGGCAATGCGGTGTTGATCAAATCGGCCTATCCGTGGGTCGACGAAGTGTCCGGCCCGGCCAGCCTGGCGCAGATGCTGCTGAACAACCCGGACGCCAGCGGCAAGCCGCGCCCCTCGCAAAAGCTGTGTGCCGGCCAGACCTTGCTGTGCAAGGCGCTGGGTTTGAAGGTGCCGATGTGGGATGCCAAACGCTTTGACCAGGAGTTGCTCTACGTGGAAGACGTGGGGCTTGCGCCGGCGCAGATCATCCAGACCACCCGACTGGGCATCCCCGGCGGGCGCGATGAACACCTGATGTACCGCTTCGTGGATGCCGGTTATGCGCCGTATTGCACACGGAACCCGCTGCGCCGGGGCCAGGTCGAAGGCCGCGACTATTTTTTGATTTGAAACGCTAGCCCCCTGTAGGAGCGAGCTTGCTCGCGAAGAACCCGAGAGCGCCGCGCTATACCAGAAAGCCCGCGTTATCGTTAACGACCTTCGCGAGCAAGCTCGCTCCTACAGAGGGGGCAATATTCACAAAGGGAGTTTGATTGTATGGGCCCATGGCTCGATGGCATTACCGGCTGGCTGACCCTAAACCCGCAATGGCTCGCCGTGGCGGTATTTATCGTGGCGTGCGTGGAGTGCCTGGCCATTGCCGGCCTGATCGTACCGGGCACGGTGTTGCTGTTTGCCATCGCCGCACTGGCCGGCAGCGGAGCACTGTCCTTGGGGGAAACCCTGTTGCTGGGCTTCCTCGGCGGCATGCTGGGTGATGTTGCTTCCTACTTCCTCGGTCGCCATTTCCACCAGAACATCCGGCGCCTGCCCGGCCTGCGGCATCACCCTGAATGGATGAGCGGCGCTGAGGCTTACTTCCACAAGTACGGCATCGCGAGCCTGCTGGTAGGACGCTTCATTGGTCCGCTGCGGCCGATGTTGCCGATGGTCGCGGGCATGTGTGACATGCCCTTCCCACGCTTTGTTGCCGTGAGCCTGCTGGCCGGCGCGGGATGGTCGGTGGCGTATCTGCTGCCGGGTTGGGCCACCGGCGCGGCCTTCCGTCTGCCATTGCCCGAGGGCTTCTGGCCAGAAGCCGGGATTGTCGCCGCCTGCCTGGCGGTGCTGATCGGCGTGAGCCTCAACACCAGCCTGCGCGGCCACCGGCGCGCCACCCTGTGGATTGGCTGCATCGGCGGCACACTGCTGATTGCGTTGTTTATCGGCTATCACTACCTGAACGACTTTGACCAGGGCTTGATGGCGCTGGTGCAGGAACACCGCGGCCCGGCGATCGATAGAGCCATGGTGATGGTGACCCAGCTCGGCGAGTTCAAGAAGATGTTTGTGGCCAGTGCCGTATTGACCGGCCTGCTGGTCGTGGCGCGGCAATGGCGCCAGGCAATCTTTGTCGGCGCCACCCTGCTGGGCGCTGCGCTGATCAATACCGGCACCAAACTGTTTTTTGCGCGGATGCGCCCCGAAGTGCTGACCGATCCGCTCACCAGTTTCAGCATGCCCAGCGGCCATGCATCCGGCTCGTTTGCATTCTTCCTGGCGTTGGCGGTGCTGGCCGGCCGTGGTCAACCGACCCGCCTGCGCCTGACCTGGCTGGTGCTCGGCTGCATTCCTGCAGCGACCATTGCGATTTCCCGGGTGTACCTGGGAGCGCACTGGCCGACGGACATCCTGGCCGGCACCCTGTTGGCGATGACGGTCTGTGCCTTCAGCCTGCACTTCAGCCAGCAGCGCAGCCTATTACCAGCAATGCCGCCGAGAGTCTGGTGGTTGATCTTGCCCGTGTGTGGCGCGTTGCTCGCGTTTATTGCGTTTACCGGCACCTCTCACGCGCTGCTCAGGTACGCCTATTAAGCAGGCCCCAGCCAATCCACGGGAGCAGCGCGACGTTCGACGCTGCGCTCGCGCCGCTCCAGAAACATTTCGTCAGCTATATGCGCGGCGCGTTCGGCGATGTCTTCCGCACCGCGACCATCGTCCATCTGCAGTATCTGTGTCGTGATGGCTATAAAAAAGGCATCCCATACGACCTGCTCCGATTGCGAAAGCTGAATCATCCTTCCCCCTGATCATCGTTACGTGATTGCCAACTATTTCAGGCAACGAGATCAGGGCAACGACGGAAAATCTGAAGACAGGGAAGGATAAATCCGAGTGGCACTCGCGGGTCAGGTGAACAGCTCGCCCTGCAATTCATCCAGCAACAGCTGGATCGCGTCCAGACGCTGTTGCGGGTCATCGAGTTGCAGCAGGTCGATCTTGTCGGCCTCGGTAAAGGGCAGCAGATACGCCAGCTGATTGCCCAAGGCCTGCTGGCCATCGGCATGGGTCCCCATGTCCAGGGAGGCGACCATCGGGTGCTCAGCCAGGGCATGGAGCAGCGCGAGCAAGTCGGCGTCTTCCTCTTCCAACGGCTGCTCGGGGTGTTCGTCCAGCCACTGCACCTCAGCCACCAGCAGTTGGTCCTTCTGCACACCGGCGTCACGTACGCGGAAACGCCGACCGCCCTCGACCCGAATCCCCAGCAGGCCATTGTCCTGCTGCTTGAAGTCGCGAATCAGCGCTTCGCAGCCAATCAACGCGTAGCCATCCGGCGCCAGCCCGACTTCCTTGCCGTCGAGGATGCACACCACGCCAAAGCTTTCGCCCTTTTTCATGCAGCGGCTGATCATGTCCAGGTAACGCACCTCGAACAATTGCAGGTCGAGGGTGCACCCGGGAAACAGCACGGTATTGAGCGGGAAAAGCGCCAGACTCATAAAAGGTTTCCTTAAACCCGACTTAAATAACCAGCGACACGGCCAACGGCAAGAACACCGCCGTGGCCACGCCCATCAAACTCATGGCCAGCGCCGCAAAGGCGCCGGTCTCTTCGCTTTCCTGCAAAGCCACCGAGGTACCCACCGCGTGGGCGGTCATGCCCAGCGCCATGCCGCGCGCCTCGGGGCTGTGCACGCCCAGGCGCGACAAATACGCCGGCCCGATCATCGCGCCGATCACCCCGGTGATCAGCACAAACACCGCCGCCAATGCCGCCACGCCACCGATCTGCTCGGCCACCAGCATCGCAATCGGTGAGGTCACGGACTTGGGCGCCATGGTCATCAGCATCATGTGTTCGGCACCAAACCACCAGCCCAACAGCACGCACAGACCGGTGGCCAATACGCCTCCCACTACCAGCGTAGTAAAAATCGGCCAGAACAATTGGCGAATCCGTCGCAGATTCAGGTAAAGCGGCACCGCCAGGGCTACCGTTGCCGGGCCCAGCAGGATGCTCATGATCTCGGTGCTTTTGCGGTACTCGACGTAGGTCAGGCCGCAGCTGAGCAACACGCCGATCACCAGCAGCATCGACACCAGCACCGGCTGCAGGAAAATCCAGCGGGTTTTCTCGAAGCCAGCCAGCACCAGCTGATAGGCGCCGAGGGTGATGCCGATGCCGAACAGCGGGTGATGAATGACCGCCGACCACGCGCCGTGCCAGTCGAAGATCATTGGTCCTTCTCCTTGCGCTTGACCATCTGCTGCATCAACACGCCGACAAAACCCATGGCGATCACCAGCGACAACACTAACGCGCCGACGATGGCCCAAAAGTCGGCGGCGATATCCTTGGCATACACCATCACGCCTACCGCCGGCGGCACCAGCAGCAACGGCAGGTAGCGCAGCAGGCTGCTGGCGGCCAGGCTCAGGGGTTCACCGACTTCGCCGCGCCACACCAGAAATGCCAGCATCAGCAGCAGGCCAATAATCGGCCCCGGCAACACCGGGACAAACAAATGATTGATCGCCGTGCCGAGCAATTGAAACAGCACCAGCCATGTCAGACCGCGTAACAGCATCCGTTCTTCCCCCCAAAAGCGTGTCGGCATTATAAGCACGCTGCCTCTATGGAGCGGCATTCGCCAAAAGCATGGTGGGTTGACCGGGCCAAGTGCCCGTGATGATCTACATTGGTTCTCTGGACCTGTCCAAAAACACAACATGATGAACCAAGGAGAGTCGCAATGCCCTCAGTACCCGTAGAGCAACTCAAGGATTATGTCGGCAAGGAACTGGGACGTTCCGCATGGCTCACCATCGACCAGGAGCGCATCAACCTGTTCGCGGAAGCCACCGGCGATTTTCAGTTCATCCACGTCGACCCGGTGAAAGCCGCCCAGACGCCGTTCGGCGGCACCATCGCCCACGGTTTCCTGTCGCTGTCGCTGATACCCAAGCTGATCGAAGACATCCTGATCATGCCAGAAGGCCTGAAAATGGCAGTCAACTATGGCCTGGACAGTGTGCGCTTCATCCAGCCGGTGAAGGTGGACTCCAAAGTGCGCCTGGCCGTGACCCTGACCGACGCCACCGAGAAAAAGCCTGGGCAATGGCTACTTAAAGCTACCTGTACCCTGGAAATCGATGGCCAGGAAAAACCCGCGTATATAGCCGAGTCGTTGTCACTCTGCTTCGTCTGAGCCTGGCTGTGGTGGGCCCGACCGCTCACCACAATTCATGTAAATTTATGTATAGACCTCGCAGCTGCGGCATACTCGGCGCTCAATTATCCGGATCCCGTTATGCGCCCACTCGCCCCCCTTGCTCTTGTCCTGTTGCTCACCGCGTGCGGCGACGGCGAATCGCTGTTGCCGCCCGATGCGCGGCTGCCCGATGGCGGTCGTTACCGTGGCGATGTGGTCAATGGCTTGCTGCAAGGCCAGGGCCGAGTGGATTACCCCAACGGCAGCTGGTACGCCGGCCAGTTTGATAAAGGCCAATGGCACGGCCAGGGTGAGTGGCATGGCAGCAATGGCGAAGTCTATAAAGGCCAGTTCCAGCAAGGCCTGTTCGACGGCCAGGGCAGCCTGACCACTGCGGGCAACAGCTACGTCGGCGGGTTCAAGCAAGGCAAACGCAACGGCGAAGGCACCCTCAAAGAAGGGCAGATGACCTATCGCGGCGAATTCAAGGACGACCAGTATTCCGGCCTCGGCCGCCTCGAGCTGGCCGACGGCAGCCAGTACCAGGGCCAGTTCGCCCACGGCAAGCCCAACGGCGAAGGCCAGCGTAACGACGACAGCGGCAACCAGTTCAGCGGCCGCTTCGTCGATGGCCAGTTGGAGGGCAACGGCACCTTCAACAGTGCCGAAGGCGACATGTACATCGGCCACTTCAAACAGAACCAGCTCAACGGCAAGGGACGTTATGAGAACGCCGACGGCGACGTATGGATCGGCGAGTTCAAGGAAGGCGCCCTCAGCGGCAAGGGCGAACTGATCGGCGTCGACGGCAGCCACTATGTCGGTCAATTCGTTGACTGGCGCTTCACCGGCCCAGGCCGCCTGAACCTCACCGACGGCAGCTTCTATATCGGCGGCTTTGACAGCGACAGCTATCAAGGGCGTGGAACCCTGGTGCTCACCGATGGCACCGTACAGGCCGGCACCTGGGTCAACGGCATGCGCGTGCGCGACGCCGACGGCAAGTTATTACCCGACCCGTTGGAAACCGGCCTGCTGGCCCAGGGCCGTTTGCTCGATGCTGCCCTCGCCGCCGTGCCAGCCTCCACCAAGGCGGTGGAGCTGTACACCCTGGTGGTGGCCGGCGACGGCAAGCAGAGCGTGTTCCTGCGTGAAGCCGACTACGTCAGCAACATGCTCGCCACCCGCTTCGGCGCCTACGGCCAGATCCGCCTGGTGAACCACCGCGACCATATTGCCGACCGCCCCATGGCCACTCGCGAAAGCCTGCGCCGCTCGGTTCAGACCCTGGCCGAACGCAGTGGCCCGGAAGACCTGGTGTTCATCTACCTGACCAGCCACGGCACCCACGAACACGAACTGGTGCTCGACCAGCCACGCATGGAGTTGGCCGACCTGCCGGCCGATGAGTTGGCCGCCGTGCTGGAACCGCTGAAGAACCGCGACAAGATCATCGTGATTTCGGCCTGCTACTCCGGCGGGTTCATCCCGGCGCTGAAAGACGAACACACCCTGATCATGACCGCCTCACGGGCCGACCGCGTGTCGTTCGGCTGTTCCGAAGAGGCCGACTTCACCTACTTCGGCGACGCCCTCTTCGCCCAGGCCTTCAACCAGACCGACGACTTGCAGCAAGCCTTCAAACTGGCGCAAACCCACGTGGCCGAACGCGAACAGGCGGACAACTTCGAAGCCTCCGAGCCGCAGATCTGGGCCCCCAAAGGCGTGATTGCCCATTGGCAATTATTACGAAAACAGCAGGCACGAAAAGCGTTGGAAAGCGTCTCAATGAATAGCAAGGAAGCCAAGAGCAACTAAGCTGAATCTGTATCTAGGGGGAAACATCATGTACCTGACGCCTCAGCATATATTGCTCGCCGGAGCCTCCGGCCTGACCGGGGAACACCTGCTGGACCGCCTGCTCAACGAGCCGACAGTGACCCGCGTGCTGGCACCCAGCCGCAAGCCGTTGGCCGAGCATCCACACCTCGAAAACCCAGTGGGCGACCCGAAAGTATTCCTGCCACAACTGAGCGGCCAGGTGGACATCGCCTTCTGCTGCCTGGGCACCACCATCAAACAGGCCGGGTCCGAAGCAGCCTTCCGCGCCGTCGACCTGGACATGGTTGTAGCCTTTGCCAAGCGCGCCCGGGAACTGGGCGCACGGCACCTGATCGTGATCAGCGCAATTGGCGCCGATCCGAAATCCTCGATCTTCTACAACCGGGTCAAGGGCGAAATGGAACAGGCGCTGAAGGCTCAGGATTGGCCGCAGTTGACCATCGTGCGGCCTTCGCTGTTGCTGGGTGAGCGGTTGGAGCCACGCTTGGCCGAGCAACTGGCCGGGCCATTGTCGCGACTGATTCCGGGCAAGTACCACGGCATTGAAGTGTGCGAACTGGCACGCGCGATGTGGCGGCTGGCGCTGGAAGAGCAGGACGGGGTGCGGGTTGTGGAGTCGGATGAGTTGCGCAAGCTCGGCAAGTAACCCGTATTCCAGGGCGTACACAATCCAAATGTGGGAGCGGGCTTGCTCGCGAATGCGGTAGATCAGTCACTGATGTATTGACTGACACTGTGCATTCGCGAGCAAGCCCGCTCCCACATTAGGTATAGGGTGTTCCTGATATTTTGTACTACAGGCCGCCCGTCGCGTTAAACCCAACCCCCAACACCGTCAGCACCGACAACGGCAACAGCAACGTATCGAGCAACGCGCTGGCCGGCAGGTCGACATGGGGATAGCTCGGCGCCTCGGCCCCAAAGCGGTCCATCGCGCAACACCCACCTTGAATCGCATACAAATCCAGACGCGTCCCGGCATACACCACCGGCGCCCCGGGTTGCGCCGCGTCCAGCGTGCGCGCAGTCGCGCACCCCGTCAGCTGAGCCGCCAGCAACACCATCAATAATTTATTCATCACTGCTCAAATGGTGCTCGCCCCAGCGCGGCAGCATGTCCTGGGGAATGTTCAGCAGGTTGAGAATCCGCGCCACCACAAAATCCACCAGGTCATCGATGGTTTGCGGCTGGTGATAAAAGCCCGGCGACGCCGGCAGGATGGTCACGCCCATGTTTGATAGCTTGAGCATGTGTTCCAGATGGATGCTCGAATACGGCGCCTCGCGCGGCACCAGAATCAACTGGCGGCGCTCCTTCAAGGTCACATCCGCTGCGCGCTCAATCAGGTTGTTGCAGGCCCCCGTGGCAATCGCCGACAGGGTCCCGGTGGAACACGGCACCACCACCATCGCAGCCGGTGCGCCGGAACCCGAAGCCACCGGCGACATCCAGTCTTCCTTGCCATAGACCTTGATCTGCCCCGCCGCCGCACCGGTGTACTCGGTGAGGAAGGCCTGCATCATCTGCACCTTGGGCGGCAACGCGACATCGGTCTCGGTGGCCAGCACCAATTGCGCCGCCTTGGAGATCAGGAAGTGCACCTCGCGGTCTTCGCGCACCAGGCAGTCCAGCAGGCGCAAGCCATAGGGCGCGCCCGATGCGCCGGTCATCGCCAGGGTGACGCGTTCCGGGCCGCTCACTTCAGGGCCTCGGCGAGTTTGCCGTGCAGGCCGCCGAAGCCGCCGTTGCTCATGATCACCACGTGAGTGCCGGGCTTGGCCTGGTGTTTCACGTGCTCAATGATGCCTTCCAGTGAGTCGCAGCAAATCGACGGCACCGTGCACAGCGCGGCGATGGCGGGCAAGTCCCAGCCGAGGTTGGCCGGTGCATACCACACAGCCTGGTCTGCATCGTTCACGCTTTCCGGCAAACCATCACGGTGGGCGCCCAGCTTCATGGAGTTGGAGCGTGGTTCGATAATCGCAATGACCTGGGCGCCACCCACGCGTTTGCGCAGGCCATCCAGGGTGGTGGCGATGGCCGTCGGGTGGTGGGCAAAGTCGTCGTAGATGGTAATCCCATTCACTTCGGCGACCTTTTCCATACGGCGCTTGACGCTTTTGAATGCGCTCAAGGCAGCGATGCCCATGGATGGCACCACCCCGACATGCCGCGCAGCCGCCAGGGTAACCAAGGCGTTGGCGACGTTGTGTTGGCCTGTCATGCCCCAATCGACGACGCCTTGGGCGACGCCTTCGAACAGCACTTCAAATTTTGAGCCGTCTTCACTCAGCAGTTTGACCTGCCATTGGCCGCCCGCGCCGGTGGTTTGTACCGGGGTCCAGCAGCCCATCTCGATCACGCGCTGCAAGGCCGGTTCGGTAGTCGGGTGAATCACCAGGCCTTCGCTTGGGATAGTGCGCACCAAGTGATGGAACTGCCGCTCGATGGCCGCCAGATCAGGGAAGATGTCAGCGTGATCGAACTCCAGGTTATTCAGGATCGCCGTGCGCGGGCGGTAGTGAACGAACTTGGAGCGCTTGTCGAAGAATGCGCTGTCGTACTCATCGGCTTCGATGACAAAGAACGGGGTATCGCCCAGGCGCGCCGACACCGAGAAGTTCTGTGGCACGCCGCCGATCAGGAAGCCCGGGCTCATGCCCGCGTGCTCCAGCACCCAGGCCAGCATGCTGCTGGTGGTGGTCTTGCCGTGGGTTCCGGCAACCGCCAGCACCCAACGGCCTTGCAACACGTGGTCTGCCAGCCATTGCGGGCCAGACACGTAAGGCAAACCTTTATTCAGTACGTACTCGACCGCCGGGTTACCGCGGCTCATGGCATTGCCGATCACCACCAGGTCCGGGACCGGGTCGAACTGCGACGGGTCGTAGCCTTGGGTCAGCTCAATGCCCTGAGCCTGCAGCTGCGTGCTCATGGGAGGGTAAACGTTGGCATCGGAGCCAGTAACATGATGGCCCAGTTCTTTGGCGAGAACCGCCATAGAGCCCATGAACGTGCCGCAAATACCGAGAATATGAATGTGCATAGTCGACCTCGTAAAACATCGAGGCAGGTTAGCGTAGGGTGGGAAAATTCGCACTCTTTAGCTAACGGGCGATCCCGTGTTTACGCAGCTTTCTATACAAGGTGTTGCGGCTAACCCCCAGTTGCTCTGCGGTATGGCTCATGTGCCAGCGCTGTTGCTCCAAGGCACTGAGCAGCGCCAGGCGCTCTGCATCGTCCAAGGGCGAATCCGAACGGTCCTCCACTACTGCAGGCTGCGGGCGCGCCTGGCGAATGACCGCCGGCAGGTCCTCAAGCCCAATCCGTCCATCGTCACACAATGCCGCCAACGTGCGCAGCACCGTGCGCAACTGCCGCACATTGCCCGGCCAGGCAAATGCCAACAGTGCCTGACGCGCAGGGCCGTCGAGCAACACCGGCTGGTCGCCCGTCTCCTCAGCCAACAGGAAGTCGAGCAGTTGCGACTTATCGCTGCGCTCACGCAACGGCGGCAGGGCGATTTCCAGGCCGTTCAGCCGGTAGTACAGGTCTTCGCGAAAACTGCCGTCCTCTACCCGCTCCAGTAAATTACGGTGGGTGGCGCTGATGATTCTAACGTTCACCGCTTGCGGCTCGCCGCCGATGGGCACGACGAGTCGGTCTTCCAAAACCCTTAGCAGGCGCGTTTGCAAAGCGAGGGGCATATCGCCGATTTCATCCAGGAACAACGTACCACCATCCGCATGTTGCAGCTTGCCGCGCATGCCTTCCTTGCGGGCGCCGGTGAAACTGCCGCCGCGATAGCCGAACAGCTCGCTCTCGATCAGGCTTTCCGGGATGGCCGCGCAGTTCAGGGCGATAAAGGCTTTATCCGCCCGGAGGCTGGCATGGTGCACCGCCTTGGCAAACGCCTCCTTACCGGAGCCGGTTTCGCCATTGATCAGTAAAGGCACGTCGCGTTCGAACACACGCAACGCCTTGCGGAAATCGTTTTGCAGCGCCGCATCGCCCAGGCAAATGCCCGGCAACCGGGGCCGTTCGGGCAAGGGCTGTGGAGCTGGCACCGGTACGCTGCGGGGCTGGCCGCGCAACACCGCGAACAACCCACGGCCATCGCGGGTACGCAGCGGCCAACTGGCGCTGGCATTCGCGCTGGCACGTCCGAGCAACTCGTCCAGGGAGCAATCGAAAAACGCCTCCACCGGCTGGCCCAACAGGCCGCCACGGATCTGCCCGAGCAGGTTCAACGCACTCTGGTTGACCGCGCAAATGCGCCCTTCGCCATCGAACGCCAGCAACCCTTCGCTGAACAGCCCCACAGACTCGGCCTGCAAATGAAAGCGCAGCAACCAGTGGTGCTCAAAATGCCGCAGGAAGTAACAGCTCTCGATCATCTTCGCCGAAAGATTGACCAGCGCCATGGTGTGGAATTGGCTCTGACGCGACACCGCTTCCCGGGCCGAGGACACATCCAGCACCGCCAGCAGCTCGCCATGGGGGTCGAACACCGGGCTGGCCGAGCAGGTCAGGCCGGTATGCCGGCCGCGGAAGTGTTCATCGCGATGAATCGTCAGGGACTGGCGCTCCACCAGGCAGGTGCCGATGCCGTTGGTGCCTTCGCAAGCCTCGCTCCAGTCGGCGCCCAGCCACAGCCCGGCACGCTCGAAAATCTTGCGCTCGCTTGGGGCGGTGACGCAGTTGAGGATCACCCCACGGGCATCGGTCAGCAGCACGGCATGGCCGGCGCCGGATAACTGTTGATGCAGGCTGTTCATTTCACTGCCGGCGATGCTCAGCACTTGTTGCAGGCGCTCGCGGCTTTCCAGCAGGCGGCCATGTTCGAGCACCGTGGGCGCAACCGTCAGCGCGGGGTCGAGGTGATAGTCCTCCAGGCAACGCAGCCAGGAGCGGGCGATGGACGGATCGCTGCCGGGGCCGTGCAAAGGGTCCTGACCACGGGTGACCGTCAGGACTTGCTGGGCATGACGACTGAAATGATCGTTTTGCATGTTTTTATTATTCTCCCTGCGTGAGCTACACCACCGCGCGCGAATGCCCAGCATCCTCCAGCACCCCGACCATTGCAATCCCGACCAGACCCATGGGTCACAGGCTGTACCGTTTGTGGCACAAACTGTCACCCTGGCTGTACCAAGCCTGTCACAGCAACGGCTTGCAACAACCTCAAAACCCTTGATTTGCGGGGCCCGCAAGGCACTGGCCCGACCTTTGCTCTACGCTTTAACAAGCACAACCGTGCGTCCTCCAATAAACACAAAAAGCCAGGAGATACCCACCATGCGTTACGCACACCCCGGTACTGAAGGCGCTATCGTTTCGTTCAAGGCCAAGTACGGCAACTACATCGGCGGTGAATTTGTCGCGCCGGTCGATGGCAACTATTTCACCAACACCTCGCCGGTCAACGGCAAGCCCATCGCCGAATTCCCGCGCTCCACGGCCAAAGACATCGACAAGGCCCTGGACGCCGCCCACGCCGCCGCTGACGCCTGGGGCAAAACCTCGGCTCAGGACCGCTCGCTGGTGCTGCTGAAAATCGCCGACCGCATCGAACAGAACCTCGAACTGCTAGCCATCACCGAAACCTGGGACAACGGCAAGGCCGTGCGCGAAACCCTGAACGCCGACATCCCGCTGGCCGCTGACCACTTCCGCTACTTCGCCGGCTGCATCCGCGCCCAGGAAGGCAGCAGCGCCGAAATCAACGAACACACCGCCGCCTATCACTTCCACGAGCCGCTGGGCGTGGTCGGCCAGATCATCCCGTGGAACTTCCCGCTGCTGATGGCCGCCTGGAAACTCGCGCCAGCCCTGGCTGCCGGTAACTGCGTGGTGCTCAAACCCGCCGAGCAAACCCCGCTGGGCATCAACGTGCTGATGGAACTGATCGGCGACCTGCTGCCGCCGGGCGTACTGAACGTGGTGCACGGCTACGGCAAAGAAGCCGGCGAAGCCCTGGCCACCAGCAAGCGCATTGCCAAGATCGCCTTTACCGGCTCCACACCAGTGGGCTCGCACATCATGCATGCGGCCGCCGAGAACATCATTCCGTCCACCGTTGAACTGGGCGGCAAGTCGCCGAACATCTTCTTCGCCGACATCATGAAAGCCGAACCGCAATTCATCGAGAAAGCCGCCGAAGGTTTGGTGCTGGCGTTCTTCAACCAGGGTGAAGTCTGCACCTGCCCTTCCCGCGCGCTGGTGGAAGAGTCGATCTATGACGATTTCATGAAAGTGGTGATGAAGAAGGTCGAGTCGATCAAACGTGGCGACCCGCTGGACACCGACACCATGGTCGGCGCCCAGGCGTCCGAGCAGCAGTTCGACAAGATCCTGTCGTACCTCGAAATTGCCAAGGGCGAAGGCGCCGAGTTGCTGACCGGCGGCAAGGTCGAGAAGCTGACCGGCGATTTGGCCACCGGCTATTACATCCAGCCGACACTGCTCAAGGGCACCAACAAGATGCGGGTGTTCCAGGAAGAAATCTTTGGCCCGGTGGTGAGCATCACCACGTTCAAGGATGAAGCCGAAGCCCTGGCGATCGCCAACGACACCGAGTTCGGCCTGGGTGCCGGCCTGTGGACCCGCGACATCAACCGCGCCTACCGCATGGGCCGGGCGATCAAGGCCGGGCGCGTGTGGACCAACTGCTATCACCTGTACCCGGCGCATGCCGCGTTTGGCGGTTACAAGAAGTCCGGTGTGGGGCGTGAGACTCACAAGATGATGCTTGATCACTATCAGCAGACCAAAAACCTGCTGGTGAGCTACGACATCAATCCGCTGGGCTTCTTCTAACTCACAACCCGCTCCCACATTTGAAATGCAATAAAAATGTGGGAGCGGGCTTGCTCGCGAATGCGGTGTATCAGTGACTGAATTTTGAACTGACCCACCGCATTCGCGAGCAAGCCCGCTCCCACACTTGATCTTCACAAGACCTTGCTACTCATTCGGCTTACTTAAGTAAGCCGGGACAAAACAATAAGAAAGGGATTCCATCATGCCTAGCGAACCGAATGGCGCTCCGGCGTCCGGGTCTTCCGTCGACTTTGAAAAGGTCGGCAACGAATACTTCCAACAACGGGAACTGAAAAAAGGCGCTGCCGGCTGGGTGCTGCTGGTCGGTCTCGGGGTTGCCTACGTGATCTCCGGCGACTACGCCGGCTGGAACTTCGGCCTGGCCCAGGGCGGCTGGGGCGGCATGTTCCTCGCCACACTGCTGATGGCCACCATGTACCTGTGCATGTGTTTCTCCCTGGCCGAACTGTCTTCCATGATTCCTACCGCCGGCGGCGGCTACGGCTTTGCCCGCAGCGCGTTCGGCCCCTGGGGCGGATTCCTCACCGGCACCGCGATCCTTATCGAATACGCCATCGCCCCCGCCGCCATCGCAGTGTTTATCGGCGCCTATTGCGAGTCGCTGTTCGGCATTGGCGGCTGGATGATCTACCTGGCGTTCTACATCATCTTTATCGGCATCCACATCTTTGGTGTGGGTGAAGCGTTGAAGCTGATGTTTGTGATTACCGCCGTCGCGGCCATTGCCCTGGGCGTGTTCCTGGTGGCGATGGTGCCGCACTTCAATGTCGCCAACCTGCTGGATATTCCGGTGACCGAGGCCAAGGGCGCCAGCACCTTCCTGCCATTCGGGTATGTCGGCGTGTGGGCAGCGATTCCCTATGCAATCTGGTTCTTCCTGGCGGTCGAAGGCGTGCCGCTGGCCGCCGAAGAAACCAAGAACCCGAAACGTGACCTGCCCCGCGGCCTGATCGGTGCCATTGTGGTGCTGACCAGCTTCGCCCTGCTGATCCTGGTCATCGCGCCCGGCGGTGCTGGCGCCTATGCACTGATGGCATCGGGCAATCCGCTGGTGGAAGCCTTGTCCAAAGCCTATGGCGGTTCCACGTGGATGAGCCACTTCGTCAATCTGGTGGGCCTGGCCGGGCTGATCGCGAGTTTTTTCTCGATCATCTACGCCTACTCTCGGCAGATCTTCGCCCTGTCCCGCGCCGGCTACCTGCCGCGCAAGCTGTCGCAGACCAACAAAAGCAAGGCACCGGTCCTGGCCCTGGTGATCCCCGGCATCATCGGGTTTGGCCTGTCGCTGACCGGCCAGGGTGATTTGCTGATCCTGGTGGCCGTGTTCGGCGCGACCATTTCCTACGTGCTGATGATGGCCGCACACATCACCTTGCGCATCCGCCGCCCCAAAATGGACCGTCCTTACCGCACACCGGGCGGCATCTTCACCTCGGGCGTCGCTCTGGTACTGGCCTGCATCGCTGTTGTGGCGGGCTTTCTGGTGGATCCGCGCGTGGTGATTGGCGCCGCGATCATCTATGGAGTATTAATTGCTTACTTTGCTTTCTACAGTCGGCATCACTTGGTAGCAGGCACGCCGGAAGAAGAATTTGCGGCGATCCAGGCCGCAGAGGCCGCCTTGCACTAAACGCCGTAAACCTCGGTGCGGGCGCTTTACTCACATTCTGCCCGCGCCGAAAAGGAGACTCTGTATGGCAAGCTTTTCCCACGCGGTCGGTGCATTGACCTACCGCTTCGACAGCCTCAAGGACGTGATGGCCAAGGCCAGCCCGGCGCGCTCCGGGGATTTCCTCGCCGGTGTTGCCGCGCAAAACGACGGTGAGCGGGTCGCGGCGCAAATGGCCCTGGCCAATATTCCGCTGAAGCACTTTCTTGAAGAAGTGCTGATCCCGTACGAAAGCGACGAAGTCACCCGGCTGATTATCGACACCCACGATAAACAGGCGTTTTCCGTGGTCAGCCACCTGACCGTCGGTGGCCTGCGGGATTGGCTGCTCAGCGACGCGGCCGACGAACAAAGCCTGCGCGCCCTGGCGCCCGGGCTGACACCAGAAATGGCCGCCGCCGTGTCGAAGATCATGCGGGTGCAGGACCTGGTACTGGTGGCGCAGAAGATCCGCGTCGTCACACAGTTTCGCGGCACCATGGGCCTGCGCGGGCGCCTGTCCACCCGCCTGCAACCCAACCATCCCACCGATGAACCGGCGGGTATCGCCGCCAGCATTCTCGACGGCCTGCTCTACGGTAACGGCGACGCGATGATCGGCATCAACCCGGCCACCGACAGCATCGCCTCGATCTGCGCCATGCTGGAAATGCTCGACGCGATCATCCAGCGCTACGAAATTCCGACCCAGGCCTGCGTGCTGACCCACGTCACCACCTCCATCGAAGCCATCAACCGTGGCGTGCCGCTGGACCTGGTGTTCCAGTCGATCGCCGGCACCGAGGCGGCCAACGCCAGTTTCGGCATCAGCCTGAGCGTGTTGCAGGAAGGCTACGACGCGGGCCTGAGCCTGAATCGCGGCACCCTCGGGCAAAACCTGATGTATTTCGAAACCGGCCAGGGCAGCGCCTTGTCGGCCAACGCGCACTTTGGCGTCGACCAGCAAACCTGCGAAACCCGCGCCTACGCCGTAGCCCGGCACTTCAAACCGTTTTTGGTGAACACCGTGGTCGGCTTCATCGGCCCCGAGTACCTGTACAACGGCAAGCAGATCATCCGGGCCGGCCTCGAAGATCACTTCTGCGGCAAGCTGCTGGGCGTGCCGATGGGCTGCGACATCTGCTACACCAACCATGCCGAAGCCGACCAGGACGACATGGACACCCTGCTCACGCTGCTGGGCGTGGCCGGGATCAACTTCATCATGGGCATCCCGGGCTCCGACGACATCATGCTCAACTACCAGACCACCTCGTTCCACGACGCGCTCTACGCCCGGCAAACATTGGGTTTAAAGCCAGCGCCGGAGTTTGAACAGTGGCTGGCAAAAATGGGCATCTTCACGCAAGCCGACGGCAAGGTGCACTTCGGCAACAGCCTGCCACCGGCATTCCGCCACGCCTTGGCGCAACTGGGATGAAGAAGGAACCGCCTGTGCACATCGACACCCCGGAAAACAACGTGGACAACCCGTGGCTGGAACTGCGGCGCCTGACCCCGGCGCGAATTGCCCTGGGCCGTACCGGCACCAGCATTCCTACCGGTGCGCAGCTGGATTTCCAGTTCGCCCACGCCCAGGCGCGGGACGCCGTACACCTGCCGTTTGACCATGTAGGACTCAGCAGCCAACTGGCCGAACGCGGCCGCGACAGCCTGTTGCTGCACAGCGCCGCCGTCGACCGTCACAGCTACCTGCAACGCCCGGACCTTGGGCGGCGCCTGAGTGATGAGTCGGCCCAGGCCCTGCGGGACTACGCCGAAGCCAACCCGGGCGGCGTGGACTTGGCGGTGGTAGTGGCCGACGGTTTGTCGGCGCTGGCGGTGCATAAACATACGCTGCCGTTTCTTACACGCATGGAAGAGCAAACCCACGCAGAGGGTTGGTCGCTGTCGCCGGTGATTCTGGTGGAACAGGGCCGCGTGGCGGTGGCAGATGAAGTCGGCCAGTTGCTGGGAGCGAAAATGGTGGTGATTCTGATCGGCGAGCGGCCGGGGCTCAGCTCGCCGGACAGCCTGGGCCTGTATTTCACCTACAACCCCAAGGTCGGCCTCACCGACGCCTACCGCAACTGCATCTCCAATGTGCGCCTGGAGGGCTTGAGCTACGGCATGGCCGCTCACCGCTTGCTGTACTTGATGCGTGAGGCCTGCCGCCGGCAGTTATCGGGGGTCAACCTCAAGGATGAAGCCCAGGTACAAACCCTCGAGTCGGATGATCCCGACCTGATGAAAGGCAACTTCCTGCTCAGCCCGCCGAAGGACTGATCCTTGCACGATTGCGCTTTTTCTCCGCTTTAGGCAGCATCGAAACACGGCCGCTTGTGTGGTCATACCCCATTTGGAAGTTGAGGCCTGGCATGCGGATTACTCAAGCGACCCTGGAACACCTGGACCTGTTGACCCCGCTTTTCGTCAAATACCGTGAGTTCTACGGTGCGCTGCCTTTCCCTGATTCGAGCCGCGCCTTTCTGGAAAAACGCCTGCGCCGCAAGGAATCCGTGATCTATCTGGCGTTGGCCGACGATGACGACAAGAAACTGCTCGGTTTCTGCCAGCTGTATCCAAGCTTTTCATCGCTGTCCCTCAAGCGCGTGTGGATCCTCAACGACATCTACGTCGCCGAAGACGCACGCCGTCAGTTGGTGGCCGACAACCTGATGCGTACCGCGAAGAAGATGGCCAAGGAAACTCACGCCGTGCGCCTGCGTGTGTCCACCAGCAGCGACAATCTGGTGGCGCAGAAGACCTACGAGTCCATCGGTTTTCGGGAAGACACCGAGTTCAAGAACTACGTGCTGCCCATCAGCGATGACTGACATCTATTAACCAAAGCTCATGCATCGGTTGTGGGAGGCCCCTCCCACACTGACTCTGTGCCTGGAATAAGATCGATGTCGCGACATCCCCCGCTACAAAACCAACACGCTTTTCACGACTCTATCCGTATAATGCGGACCTTTCAGGGTCGTAAGAATTACGCCGCAACCTTGTAGCCCTTATTACCCGAAGCCTCCGCACAGGCCCGCTGAGCCAGGCCATTCACACAGGTGCCATCCATGGATTTCAACCCGCTCGACCTTATCCTGCATCTCGACGTGTACCTCGACATGCTGGTGAGAAACTACGGAGTGTGGATATACGCCATTCTGTTCCTGGTTATCTTTTGCGAAACAGGCCTGGTGGTCATGCCCTTCCTGCCGGGTGATTCCTTGCTGTTTATTGCCGGCGCCATCGCCGCGGGCGGTGGGATGGACCCGGTATTGTTGGGCGGTTTGCTGATGCTCGCGGCCATCCTGGGTGACAGTACCAACTACGTGATCGGACGAACGGCCGGGGAACGCTTGTTCAGCAACCCCAACTCGAAAATCTTCCGCCGCGACTATCTGCAAAAAACCCACGACTTCTACGACAAGCACGGCGGCAAAACCGTGACCCTGGCGCGCTTCCTGCCGATCCTGCGCACGTTTGCACCGTTCGTCGCCGGCATCGCGAAAATGCCTTACCCGCGCTTCTTCGGTTTCAGCGTGTTCGGCACCATCCTGTGGGTCGGCGGCCTGGTGACACTGGGCTACTTCTTCGGCAACGTACCGTTCATCAAGAAAAACCTGTCGCTGCTGGTGGTGTTCATCATCCTGCTGTCGCTGGTACCGATGATCATCGGCGTGTTCCGCAGCCGCTTTGGCCGCTCGTCCTCCGAAGCCAAGCCGCAGTAACCTGCGATGTGGTCCCTGAGCGCCTGGCGTCGCCGGCGCCTGCTGGCCAAGCACCCGATTGCCGATGAAACGTGGCAGCGGGTGCGCCACCACTTGACCTTCCTCGACGGCATCACCGTTGAGCAAGACCAGTGGCTGCGGGAAGCCTGCGTGGTGTTCCTCGCCGAAAAACACCTCACCGCCCTGCCCGGCGTCGAACTGCACCAGGAACAACGCCTGCTGCTCGCTGCCCAGGCACAACTGCCGCTGATGAACCTCGGCGACCTCGACTGGTACCAGGGCTTCCACGAGATCGTGCTGTACCCCGACGACTTCCTCAGCCCCCAGCGCCATCGCGACGCCAGCGGCGTGGAACACGAGTGGGACGGCGAGCACAGCGGCGAGGCCTGGCAGCAAGGCCCGGTGATCCTCGCCTGGCCCGGTGTGCTGGCCAGCGGCAACTGGGAAGGCTACAACCTGGTGATCCACGAACTGGCCCACAAGCTGGACATGCTCAATGGCGACGCCAACGGCCTGCCGCCGTTGCACCACGACATGCGCGTGCAGGAATGGGCCGGCGTCATGCAAAGCGCCTTTGATGACCTCAACCGTCAACTGGACCACAACCCGGACGCCGAAACGCTCATAGACCCGTACGCCGCGGAAAACCCGGCCGAGTTCTTTGCCGTTACCAGCGAATATTTCTTCAGTGCCCCGGATTTGCTGGTCAGCAGTTATCCAGAGGTGTACGAACAACTGCGCCACTTCTACCGCCAGGATCCCCTGGCGCGCCTGCACCAACTGCAGGCCGGCGACGTGCGGTATCAGACTGAACGCCAAGCGTCCTACGACGTCTGACGCATGGCATCGGCGTCAGAATATGCCTATAATCGCCGCCACTTTTAGGCCAATCCGGCCATGTTCCATGGCCAACTACGGGGGCAACGCCCAATGAGCTACAGCAAGATTCCGGCTGGCAAAGACCTGCCGAACGACATCTACGTCGCCATCGAGATTCCGGCCAACCACGCGCCGATCAAATACGAAATCGACAAAGACAGCGACTGCCTGTTCGTTGACCGTTTCATGGCCACCCCGATGTTCTACCCGGCCAACTACGGTTTCATCCCTAACACCCTGGCAGACGACGGTGACCCCCTCGACGTGCTGGTCGTGACCCCTTACCCGGTTACCCCAGGCTCGGTTATCCGCGCACGCCCGGTCGGCATCCTGAACATGACTGACGATGGCGGCGGCGATGCCAAAGTTATCGCAGTACCACACGACAAGCTGTCCCAGCTGTATGTCGACGTGAAGGAATACACCGATCTGCCGCCACTGCTGCTGGAACAGATCAAACACTTCTTCGAGAACTACAAAGACCTCGAAAAAGGCAAATGGGTGAAGATCGACGGTTGGGGCAACGCAGACGCCGCCCGCGCCGAGATCATGAAGTCGGTCGCTGCCTACAAAGGCTGATACCGCTACACGCTCAAAAAAGCCCCGATTAATCGGGGCTTTTTTTGTGGGAAAAATATAAACATCCGAGCATTTTAATAAACACATTTACAGCTACTGTTTAACTAGCTTAGTTATCCGGTAGAACATTCCCTCAATAAGGAAACACCTACATACGGCAACTCAACGCATGGTTTATTTGATCTATTTTTACGGCCAGTAAACTCTGCGTTTATGAATACATCAGGTGATCGCTTAAGAGCGCTATTACGGGAAGTTCATCTTTCCGCTTCCGACTTCGCCAAGAACCGCAATGTTACGCCTCAGCACGTAAACAACTGGTTCAAACGCGGCGTCCCCATGGGCCGGCTCAACGAGTTCGCAGAACTGTTGTGCGTCACCAGCCGATGGCTGCGTACAGGCGAAGGCCCCAAACATCCACCCGCTAACTACCTACTGGAAGGAACCGATTTAGACGTCTCACACCGTATTGCCCGCGAAAACAGCGGCAACTACATCACCCACCCGGTCTCTGGCCCGGTAAAAATCGATGTGGAGATTCCCCTCCATCCCACCTTCACCTCAACCGAAAGCATCCGCCTCTCCCTGCACGCCCTTGAAACCATCGGCGTAAACCCGGAGCGGGCACTCGGTGCCTACATGGTTGGCAACAGCATGATCGACATCATCCAGGACGGAAGTACCCTCGCGATCGACTGTGGCCGCAAACAGATCATCGACGGCGAAATCTACGCGGTAGAGCACGACGGAATGCTGCGCATCAAATACCTCTACAACCGCCCCGGAGGCGGCCTGCGGATGCGCAGCCACAACAGCGCAGAGCATCCGGACGAGTTTTTGACCTACGAACAGCGGCACGAGCAGAACTTTGAGATTCTGGGTTGGGTGTTCTGGTGGGCGACACTGAATAACCGCCGACCACCAGTGCCGCTGGATGAGCATTTATTGGGCTACGAAGGCTCTAAATCGGATCCGAAGCTGGGAAATTGAGGCGAATGTGGGTATTATCCGCCGCACATTTGGTAGGGGGTTGGCGTGAAGCCGGTCCGCCCTGCCTGGCGATGCGGAGGAGTTCCCGCTGATGCCCCTTATCACCCGGGCGCGAGTTTGGGTGAACGATTTGAAGGCTGGTGAGGTTTACCAAAAATAAGCTGAACCAGTCCCCGAGAAGCCGGCCACAAGCCGGCTTTTTAATGCCTGGAAGAAATGCACTACACCTGCCAGGCATCGAGCTATTTGAGAACGCGCCAACCGCTCCAAGGCACGCAAGCCGTCTTTTCCATCCTCAGGACATTCGCCTGATACGTCGCTAAAAGCCCGCTCCAAGAACACGTTTCGCATACCTGTCGTTACCAACGACATGACGTCAAGACGTGTCGCAGAAATCAAAATATAGCGACACGTAGTGCACACATGTTTACACTGACGCCACGAAAGGGCGCCCTGATGAGCCCCTCTTACCTTTAGACGGATAAGTCAAAGACCGAGCCCCATCCATGACCGCATCCCACCTTCCCTGGCAGGCTGACAAGCCCTACAACCAGCTTCCCACTTTGCCACCGGCAACTGTTCTGGAAACCCATGCAGTGCTCAAACGCTGCATTGAGGCCCGCACAGCCCTGGCCGAATTGAAGCAAGCGGCTGAGCTGATCCCTAACCAGACAATGCTGATCAACACCATTCCATTGCTGGAGGCCAAGGATAGCTCGGAGATCGAAAGTATCGTCACCACCACGGACCTGCTCTTTCAGCACGCTCAGAATGGAGATAGCCATGCCGACCCAGCGACCAAGGAAGCACTGCGCTACCGCAGAGCCCTGCAGAAGGGTTATCAATCGTTGGCCGAACGCCCACTCTCCACCGGTACTGCAGTCGAAATCTGCCGCACGCTTAAAGGCGTGAACATGGATATACGCCGGGTGCCAGGAGTCCAGCTAGCCAACGACCGAACCGGCGAGATCATCTATACCCCACCGGAAGGCGAAGATCGCTTACGTGACATGCTCGCCAACTGGGAGCGCTTCCTGCACAACGAGACCGACCTGGATCCATTGGTACGTATGGCGGTTAGTCACTATCAATTCGAAGCCATTCACCCATTCACCGACGGCAATGGCCGTACCGGGCGAGTGCTCAACACCCTGTACCTGATCCAGGAAGGCCTGCTGAATCTACCGATTCTCTACCTTAGCCGTTACATCATTGCCCATCGAGCCGATTACTACCGCCTGTTGCTTGATGTCACTCGTGAACAAGCCTGGGAACCCTGGTTGCTGTACATGCTTAGCGCAGTAGAAGAAACCGCACGCTGGACATGTGCCAAAATTGCCGCCATCCGCAGCCTGTCCGAACACACCACACAGTTCGTTCGCGAGCAGTTGCCGAAAACCTATTCCCGCGAACTGGTGGACGTTATTTTCGAACAGCCCTATTGCCGCATCAGCAACGTCGTCGACAAACAGATTGCCCAGCGTCAAGCAGCCTCCCGTTACCTCAAAGAGCTAGTCGCCATCGGCGTTCTGCAAGAGGTTCAGGTTGGCAAGGAAAAGCTCTTCATCCATCCCAAGCTGATGCAGTTACTCACTCGCGACTACAACGACTTCAAGCCATACGCCTGAGGGGACAGCCTTACTCGATGACAATCGTCTGCCGGGATCTGCGCCCCTGAGCCGTGATGATCAGCATTTGGTCAGTAGGTTGCTGACCAAATGCATCGTTACCTCAGTGTCGGCTTAGGATCCTCACCTCGGCTGCAAACAATCCAGCGCTCGATCCACCACCACCTTCGACATTTCCACCAAATGCATCACCGCCCGCTGCGAACCATTCAGCGGCTCGGTCGACGCCTGGGCGGTCGCCACGGCGCAATGCAGCAACTCGGCAGCATGGGCCAGCGCATCTTCGAAACTCAGTTCGTCATCAACGGTAAACGGGGTGGGTGAAGGCTGCGCGTCCGGCGCTTTGAGGTAGCGATCAATCACTCGGCGTGAGGCATCAGTGTCGCGGAGTAAGGCTTTATGGAATGCGGGTGGATCGGGGGTAACTTTGACCATGGTAGAACTCCTAGCAGTGAGTTGAACCACTAACCTCTCGCGACTAAACGATCAGAAGGTGGCAGCTGTACGCAGGTTAGTCGACCGGCCGCTAGGCACCGGCGCACCCGAAGGTGCCCTGCGCACAGCCACCATAAAGTGCAGGCGATAAATACCTGGCTTTGAGATGGCGCTGTACGCCTAGCGTTATCCGGGCGACTAAACCCGATCACCGAATATGCGGTGACGGAACGCAGACTAGTCGCGGGATTTTGCTGGCGCAAGCGCTTGGAATTCTCTAGGAAACGTCCTGCAAATGAAAGGGATGAGTCTTCCTGGCCATTCCCAATCACGCCACTTCTTGACTCTCCCCCTAAGGTCACACCTCACCCTGAACCCCCAATTTTCAGGACTCCACCGCCATGAGCCAACGCATCCTGGTCATCCTCGGCCACCCTTCCAGCACCAGCTTCTGCTCCGCCCTCACCGACACCTACATCACCAGCGCCAAAACAGCCGGCCACGAAGTGCGCGTCCTGCGCCTGGGCGACCTGGCTTTCGACCCGATCCTCCACAATGGCTACAGCCTGATCCAACCCTTGGAACCCGACCTGCTCGGCGCCCAATCCGACATCCTGTGGGCCAATCACCTGACGTTTGTTTTTCCCATCTGGTGGGGTGGCATCCCGGCGTTGATGAAGGGGTTTATCGACCGAATTTTCCTGTCCGGTTTCGCCTTCAAATACCGCAAAGGCAACGCCTTCCCCGACAAACTCCTGAAGGGCCGAACCGCGCATTTGCTGGTGACCCTGGACACGCCGCCGTGGTATTACAGGTGGTTCTACCGCATGCCCGCGCTGCACCAGATGCGCAAGACGACGCTGGAGTTTTGTGGCATCCAGCCGATCAAGACGCTGTTGTTCGGACCGGTACTCGGCTCCACGCCACAGCAACGGGACCGATGGCTACAACAGGCCAGTACTCTCTTAGGGAAAAGGACTTTTCATGTACATCGGCAAAGCTGCTCAGTTGTCGGGCACCACGATCAAGGCGATTCGTCACTATGAGGCAATCGGCCTGTTGCCGCCGCCGCAGCGGGAGGGCCGCTATCGGATCTATTCAGCACAAAGCGTCGAGCTCCTGATGTTTATCAAGTGCGCCCAGCAGCTGGGCTTCAAGCTCAAGGAACTGCAGGGCATTCTGCATAACGCGCAGGGCGATGAGCTGCCTTGGCATAAGGCAAATAAAGCGATTGCAGACAAAAAACAGCAACTGTCCCATCAGATTGAAGCTCTCCAACGGGTGTATACGGACCTGGTCAAGTTTGAAGCGAACTGGACCGGTCACTGTCAGCCTGAGTAATGTCCGGTTGCCAGTGAATGACCTTCGCCTAAAGCGTAGTAGCAACTAGCCACCCCCTGTAGTAGGCTCCTAACCAATTGACAACACCTCCCAGGCCCGGCAGTACAAGGCAGTTACCATGTCACAGCGAAGGATCCGCTCTGTTGGCCCAAGGCTCTGCTTTACCTGCCTAACGGCCCCCGCTCACTCCAGGCTCTCACATGACTGATCTTCCCCCTTCGATCGCCCACCGGCGTTTATCGGAGGCGACGCCCCCTGCGCTGCAAACACCTCTGCGCGAAGCGCGTTTCAACCTTTCGCGGGATGTGGTGCTGCCTGCACGCACCCGGCTGCAGTTGGACGAGTGCCTGGCGCGCCTGCGCTTTCATACGAAAATTTACCAGGACTGGGGCTTTGCTGCCGTAGACCCGATGGGCATGACCGCCATCTTGAACTTCTATGGCCCGCCCGGCACCGGCAAGACCTTATGTGCAGAGGCCCTCGCCGGTCAGCTTGGGCTGCCGTTCATGGCACTGGGTATCGCCGAGTTGGAAAGCAAGTTCATGGGCGATACGGCCAAGAACATTCAGGCGACCTTCGAACAGGCCCGGCAAACCGGGGCGCTGCTGTTCTTCGATGAAGCCGACACGTTGCTCGGCAAGCGCTTGTCGTCCGTCACCCAGGGCGTGGACAACGAGGTCAATGCCATGCGCTCGACCTTGCTGATCGAGCTGGAGCGTTTCGAGGGCATCGTGGTGTTTGCCACCAATTTTGCCAAGAATTATGACGAGGCCTTTCGCAGCAGGATCGGTTACCACGTCGAATTCTGTTTGCCCGACCTGGGCGCCCGGCAACAGCTTTGGGAGCGTTTCCTGGTGCCGCAGATTCCGCTGGCCGGGCCGCGCGGAGCGTTGATCGACAGTGCCAGCCTGCGTTCCGACGGGCTATCTGGCCGAGAAATCCGCACGTGCATGCGCCTGGCACTGCCCAAGTCGTTTCTTGCCGCC
Organism: Pseudomonas sp. ATCC PTA-122608; assembly: GCF_001952855.1. GTDB lineage: Bacteria > Pseudomonadota > Gammaproteobacteria > Pseudomonadales > Pseudomonadaceae > Aquipseudomonas. The sequence goes on from NZ_LPNO01000005.1 coordinate 163,765, forward strand.
GAGAAAAACGGCGGGCCCCCGTGCCTGCACGCCGAGCACTTGCACGCGGCTATCGATGAAGTCCTGGCCAGTCACCTCCAGGTAGCAACACCGCCTCCCACCCGAATACACAGCGAGCAGGACGTGGCTCGTGCCAAAAGCCTGCTAGGCCTTCAATAACTTAATAATGAGCAACGTCATGGGAATTCTTTCAAAAATGTGGGGCGGCATCAAAAAAGCTGCCTCGTCGGCCTGGGAAAAGACTAAGGAAGTAGCCAGAGAAGCTATCGGCTTGATGGCAGAAAAGGCTGAGACGTTTGTCGGCACAGTCAAAAGCGTCTGGCAGAAGGTGAAGCCCTTTATTGAAAAGGTCGTACAGCCGGCTCTGAAGCTCGCCGTGCAATGGACTTCGGCCGCGTTGCCCGCCTTTCCTTGGGTCGCCGGAGCCATCGCAGCCTTCGACAAAGCGCTGGATGCCTTGGTGGCCTGGGACAAGACCGTCATGGCGAAAAAACTCGATGCCGCCATTCACTGGGTCATTCAGAGAGCCAAGGACCTGCACGACATAAACCTCAGTAAAGAGGAAATGGCCACCGCGGCAGAACACGAAGCAACCTTCCGCGAGGCCCGCAGCGAGGTGCGCGGTGATGCCGCCAAGGCCATCGACCTGGCCAGCCTGATTACCAGCTATGCACAGCTCAATACGCGCATCACTCACGTCATGGAAAACAACAACATTGAGGACTTTGAGCACTACCTGCGCTTGCGTGCCGCGCAAAAATTGCTCAAGGACACCGAAAAACGCCTGATGCTGGCGCAAGACATCCACGTTATCAATGCCGACGACCTGTTCCTTATGGAGATCGGCGCCGAGCTGCTGAAGAAAACTCCGAGCATCAGCGACGCCGACACCCAACGTCTGGACGAAGTCATCTACGCGCGCTTCCAGCAGAAGTTGATCCCGTTCGTGTTCGAAGAAATGATCATGGCCTGGGGCTGCAACCTGGACACCATGGAGCAGGAATGGAAAGCCCAGAGCCAAGCCATCGCCAAGGATCAGGTGCTGCTGCGCCGTCTGGAAATCGGCCAGCGTCTGTCTGAACTGGATGCTGAAGAGGCCGCGATACTGGCCGACCTGCAGGCCAAGGTGCCGGCCCTCAAAGCCCAGATGGACAGCAAGCGCAAACGCGCCAATGAAATGCGCAGCTACGTGTTTGCCGCCGAAGGTTTCCTGCAGATGCTGGAAAAAAATCCCGAGGATTTCGCCGACAAGGAATACCTGCTCGAAGACAGCAGCGCAGCCGGGATGATCATCATCGAGTGTGCCCAGCACGGTAAGCAATGGGAGGAGCTCAGCGAGTCCGAGCAGTTCCTGATCATCGATTTCGCCAATATCTTTGAGGAAGCCAGTCGCGCCCGAGCGGCCAGGCTGGTCGAGGTGGTGGCGTGAAGTTCGACGAAATCATCGCGTTCCTGATCCCGGGAAACGACCCCATACAGCTGTTTTTTGGCGGCCTGTTTCTGATCCTGATCGCCGCGACGCTGATCGGCGTATGGCGTGGCGCTACCTCAGAGTCCTGGGAAAAGCGATGGAACGGCAACGGTCAAGTCGATGACTTGGACGTGGAACACGGCTCGGTCAATGAGATCAGTGCTGCCGTGGCCAGCCCCGGCGAAAAGCTCGCGGACATCATGCCCGGCATCCTGCTGATCCTGGGGCTGCTCGGTACGTTCCTCGGCTTGGGTATCGCCCTGAACAAGGCCTCGACCATCCTGCTCGAAGCCAATGCAGGGGGCGGCATGGACAATGCCATGGCCAACCTGATGGGCATGATGGAAGGCTTGGGCACCAAGTTCAAAACATCCACCTGGGGCATCATGGCTTTCCTGCTGCTCAAGGCGTGGTCGGCCCGCAATGGCTACGAGGAGCGACGCCTGCGTTGGTGTGTCGGCAAGATGAAAGCCGCGTTCGACTTCAGCCGCCTGGCACAACAGCAGGAACGCCAGCAAACCCAATATGCACTGATCGAGGCCTTGGGCAGGATTGACCAGACACTGGTCAGCCAAGGGCAAGCAAATCACGCGTTGCTTGAAACCCAATGCACACTGAACAAGCATTCTGGCGCCATCCAGGTTGCCACTCACAAGGCTGTCCAGACATTGCAGCAGGCCCTGGTGCCCGAGATGCAGGCCCTCAACGCCAGCAACGCTCAAGCTCGTGATGCGCTGCAAGAGACGCTGACTCACCTGCATCAACACGGCGTCACGCTGGGTGCGACCCACTCGGCCATCCAGGACCTGCAACAAGCCCTGTTGCCCGAGGTGCAGACGCTTAACACCAGCAATAACCAGGCACGCGATGCCCTGCTGGAAACCGTCACGCATCTGCAGCAACACGGCATCACGGCGAGCGCGACCCACTCCGCAGTTCAGGATCTGCAGCAAGCCCTGCTGCCCGAAGTTCAGAACCTCAACACCCACGCCGAGCAAGCGCTGGAGGCTTTGCGCGACACCGCCAGCACTCAGCAACAGAACAACGAAGGGCAGAAACAACAGCTCAAGGCCGCCCATGCCGCGCAAAAAAGCCTGGAGCATATGGAGGCCAATATCAGCAACCTGGCAGCGATTTCCGAGGCGGCCACGCAGATGGCCGGTGCTGCCAGCGATGTGGGCCTGTCAGCCAAGGAACTGCAGTCGGCTATCGGTGGTTTCAAGGATGGTGTTGCCGATGTACTGGGCAGTATCAAGCAAGACTTGGGCAGTACCATCGGCCAGATGGGAGACAGCTTCACAGACAATATGGCCACTATGTCCGCGACCATGGCCAACGCCACCGGCGGTATTTCAACAGCCGTCACCAACCTGTCCAGTAGCGTCGGCCAGACGATGGACAAGATACAGAAGTCAAACGAAGACTCGATGGCAATCCAGAAGAATGCCCAAATCGAATTCCTGGGGACCAGCGAAAACCTGAACATAAATATTGGGAGCATGACCGACCTGGTCGGGGACCTGCGTGAACGCATTGTCTCTGGGCTCAAGGCCGTGTCGGAAAGCAGTCGGGGCATGATCGCCGTCAACTCTAAATTCCAGGACGTCACTGAAAAAGCCGCCCGTAGCGCCGTCGCAATCGAGGAACTCGTCGCTGAACTGCAAAAGCTCCAACACGCCAGCCCCTTGCAACCGGTAATGGATACCGTCGCAGGCCGGGTCGAGATGATCGGGCATAGCCTGCAGCGCCTGGACGAGCACCTGCTCGCACTCAAGTCGGCTGCCGACGACGAGCGACAGTTACACGCGATTGGCCAACTGCAGGCCCCGCTGCAACGGATTGTAGAGCGGCTTGAAAACCCCGCCCCGCGCCTCAAGCCCTTGAGTCTCAGTGCCGTAGAGGCGTGAAGGTTTCCCCATGAAAGACAAACCAAATGAATGGGTGTCCATCGCTGACCTGATGGCCGGAGTCATGGCCGTGGTCATGTTGCTACTGGTGATGTCGGTGCTGCAAAAGACCTACTCCGACCTCAAGCACAAGCAGGAGATGGAAAAAAGCAGCACCTCACAACGCGAAAAGGTTGGCGCGATTCTCAGCCAACTCAAGGCCTCGCTGGAAACCAGTGATAACGACGGGTTGGTTGTGCTGGACATCAACACGCAGAAGATGACCTTGCGGGACGGTATTTTCGGCCGCGGCAGCGCCTGTGTCACTGATCAGGCCAAACTGGCGTTCGCCAGTATCGAGGCGCGTATCGCTGACTTCCTGGCCACCTTCAGCAGCGGAAAAGTGTATATCGAAGGCCATACCGACAACTTGCCCGTATCACGCCCAGTGACCAACTTCGAGGCGTTTTGCACGGTATACGACGACAACTTCACTCTGTCCGCCGCACGCGCCCGAGAGGCCCGCAAGTTGATCATCGGCGACCTCGACACGGCCAGCGCAAAACGCGTGGTGGTGGCCGGCTACGGCGACTCCCAGCCCATTCCCGGCATCGCCCCCGAGGACGCACAACAACGGCGTATCGAAGTGCGCTGGGTGATTCAGGAAGATCGCTAGGCAGGCTTCACCCCACTTTTCACTACAGACAAAGGATTACAGCAATGGGTATCACCTACCGACCGGATGATGACCTGGCGTTTCTCCAGTACTGCACAGAGGACGACATCCGCCAACTGGCCAAGTACCTGATGTTCGATGACGACGGCGAAAAACGCGTGGCCAGCGAGATTGCCGACGACCCGCAATTCAAACAGCTTGAGGGACAGCCGAACCAATGGCGCCAATGCTGGAAGTTGGTCGCCGGTGAGCTGCAGCATTTTGCCGGTGACTCCATCGTCAACCTGTTCCGCCGCCAGGGTGTTTTGTACCGGGAAATGCTCAGCGACGTCTGCGACAAGGCAAAAGCCAAATACGACAGTAAAGCGTCGGCCTATGACATCGAAAACACGCTGATCGAACGGCTGGTCGCACAGTCCTGGGACAGCATGTCCGATGCTGAAAAACACAAGGCCATGGAATCGATGAACCTGCCAGACGCCATTGATTCGATGCCGATAGTGGCCATCATCAAGGCGATCAGCTCAGGCGGTAAAGGCTCGTTCGAGTGGTCGGCGTGGCTCGCGACCTCCGCGCGCCAGTTCTTCGGTAGCGCTGCCGCCATGGGCGCAGGCGGCGCCGCTGCGTTGATAGGCGGGCGCGCCGTGGCCGCTTTCGCAGGGCCGGTAGCGGCGTTGGCCATTACCATTCCGATGTTCAGCGGCGCCGCCTACCGAGTCACGATTCCGGCGGTTATCCAGATCGCCTACATGCGCCGAAAATACGAAAAAGAGGACCGTTTCTAATGCAAGCTGCCGCCGACCTGCTGCAAAAAATCTGGGTGCTCGATGAGTCCGCCTTCTCCAAAAAACTGCTGGATGCGCTGGCACAGGGCAAAGCCGTCATCCATGACGGCGTGGCCTACTGGAAAGCAGGCAGCGGCGAGACCGGCATCATCCAGCACTTGCCGTTCAAGGAGACGCTGATCAAGTCTGCTGAAGAGGCGATCAAAGCCGCACAAATGACCACGGTCCTGGCTGCGGCTGCCTCGACGTGCGTGATCCTCGGCGCCCTGATCATCCAGACCAAATACCTGGCCGCCAAGCTCGATAAGATCCAGAGCACTGTCGACGAAATATCCAAAGACCTGCACTCGCAAAACATCATCTACTACATGGACAAGGTCACCGACTACATCGGCGCCATAGAGGTCGCCCGTACGCTGCTGAAAGACCGCAGCCTGGCCCATGAAATCAAGGAAGTGGCCTACCCGCTTCTGGCCACGGCAGCCGCCAAGCGCAACCACGCATTGTCGTTCATCGATAACATTCTGAACCTTGCGCACAACAGCAACGAGCTGACCAACAAGCACTATGAGCTGGTGGTTAACTTCGCTCACATGATGCTGGAAATCATGCCGCTGGGCATGCACACCGAGTACCTGCTGGCCGCTCGCGTCGGTAAACCGCAGTTGGCACAACAAATTCTGGAGGATGGTTCCGAGCGCTATCAAGGCGCTATTGGGCTCTATAAAGGCTTCCTCAATGACCAACATCGCCAACTGGTCCGCGGCAGCATCGGCGATAAAGCTGAAACCTTCCACCGCATCGAACACCGAGCCAAACAGCTGATCGACTCGGAAGAAAACCGGTTGTTACTGTCGCTGCCCAACGGTCGCATGGCGGTGCTCCAGGCTGCTTAATGTGGCTCCAACCCCAATCGCTTGCCCGCAAGCGATTGGGATATACATAGCCTCACGTGACCTCAAGCCTTCCTCGCAGCTCGGCCACCCGCGCCCTTTCCGCCCGCAACGCCCGCTTTAACTCACGATTCTCCATCTCCCGGATCTTCGCCCAGCGTGTCGCGGTGCGACAGCCCATCACAAACTTCCAGATCTCCCGAAGCCGCAGGTACTGCATCAACAACACCAGCAGAATCACACCGATCAACAACAACGCACCTGTCGAAATCAACTCCGACATACCCATGTCCTTTTTCCTTTTTTTAGCTTCGGGCAATCCCGAAGACAGCCACACGATATGTAGCCTTTGATTACAGGTCCATACTGTGGACAGATACAGGTAAAGTAATGGCACACATGGGAGGGGTCATGAAACGCAAGCAATCCATTGAGCAAGTACGTTGGGACCTGGCACTTCGCTATCGCTTGATCGAGACAGTCGCCTGGTGGGAAGGGCGCCTGACCACGGGGCACTTGATCCAAAGCTTCGGCATCAGCCGGCAGCAGGCGTCGAAGGACATCAACACGTACATCAACGAGCATGCGCCCCGAAACTTGACATATGACAAGCAGCTCAAGGGCTATGTCCCGAGCAAACTGTTCAAGCCAAGGTTCATCGACGACAGCGCCAGCGCCTATTTGCACCTGCTGTACCAGAACAATGAACGAGCGCCGCACATTGAAGGGCTGGCGTTGGCTTATGCCCATACCAAGGTGTTGGAAGTGCCTGACCGCAGCATTCGGCCACAGATTTTGCGCCCACTGCTCAAGGCCTGCCGCGAGGGGCTGCGCCTGGAAACCGAGTACGTTTCCCTGGCCAACCCGGAGCCGGAGATTCGCCTGATTGCGCCTCATACCCTGGTGTACACGGGTATGCGCTGGCATGTGCGGGCTTACTGCGAGAAGAACCGTAAGTACCGTGACTTTGTGCTCAGCCGCCTGAGGGGCGAGCCGGAGTTGCTGGACAAGTCGGAAAACCTGATCGACGAGGACACGGTCTGGGAGACCGCAGTGGACCTGGTGATAGCACCCGACCAGCGATTGTCGCCGACCCAGCGGGCGATCATCGAGACGGACTTCGGCATGGTCGACGGGCAGTTGGTAATCCCTAGTCGCCAGGCGCTGGTGAAATATGTCCTGCAGCGTTATCAGATCGATCCGAAGAACCTGGACCCTAAACCCGAAGCCCAGCAGATCGTGGTGAAGAACCTGCAAGAGCTGAAGCCGTGGCTGTACGATTGATCGACACCGGCTCCTCCCCGGCGCAATGCTGGGGAGAACGCGGTAATCAATAAGCTGAATCGCTGTTTTACGTAGTGCCGGGCAGCGGCTCGACACGGAAAAAATCTCCCTCCCCGTAAGCCCAATCTGATTTTCCGGACCACTCGTCCAGGCCCTAGTTTGCTGTTGCAGACTCCGACGCCTCCTCTTTGCAGAGACGTCATGGATGACTGCTTCTTCGTCCCACATTGCCCATATCGAACACGAACTGGATGGCTTTCATCGGAGCCTGGCGGTGTATCGCCAGCAGATGAGCGCCTGGTATTCGCAGGCGTTGGACAAGGTCAGCCATGCGACAGATTTGCCGTCGCTGCTGGGAATGGACCGGATCATTCGGGTGGGGGATTCGAGCAAGTCGGTGAGCATGACCGATGACAACTTCTCGACGGTGGTGCGCTGTGAGGTGGGTGGCGTACTGGAGATCGAGAGCAAGTTCGAGTCGGTGTATGACGTGCCGCTGGGAGGTATTCCGATTGAGGTGATTGGGCTGGATGACGGCAGTTCAACCGTGGTCATGCTCGATGAACAGGGGAAAGGTTTTCACCACTGCGTGGCTGGCAAGCGTTACCGGGTGCGGGTGCAGGGTGGGGTTTCGCAGGAGCAGGTCGAGGCGCTGTTTTCGTCTTACGACGGTTTGACTGCTGACCTGGAAAGTTGGCTGCGCAAGCAATGGAGTGGTTTCCGGCCGCATTGGGAAAGGTCCACTTCGAGTGCGATTGGCAGTGGCGTGCTGGCGGGAAGTTGGGCGGCGATCACCGGGGTGTGGGACGCCATCAAGCAGGTGCAGGAGATCTTCAAGGATCCCGGCCAGCTGTTTGAAAGCCTGGGGGCGAAAGCCAGCGAATTGATGGAGATGGCTCGCACTGCGCCAAAGGTGATGGAACAGGCCATGTTGTTGGCCAGTGATGAAGCGGCGCTGTACCTGATGTTGCGCACGGCGATGATTTGGCTGTCTGCGCTGCCGCCGAGTGAGGTTGCCGGGAGTACCGCCGAGGCGGTGGCCGGGTTTGTGGTGTCGCTGCTGATCGACTTGTTGGTGGCTGCGTTGCTGACGGTTGTTTTGCCGGCGGCGGGCATCGCTTATCTGAGTTCACGTGCGCTCAGGTATGGCGCTCGGATTGTTGAGGCAGCCATTGAGTTTGTGAAGGGTATTTTCGGAGTTCTTCAGAGCTTTATTGGGGCAGCGAATCGCTATAAGGCCGTGGCGGTTCGGGGCGCTGTTGAGGGTTTGAAAAAGGGTGGCGTGCAGATGCGCTGGGGGCCGCGTCAGAACACGGCGGTTCGACAGGGAGCGCATGTGGATGATGCACCGGCTTCGGCGAAAAACCCCAATGGGGATGCGTCGGTCTGCGCGGTGGATACCTGTAAAGACGGCTGCCCGGTGTCGATGGTTACCGGTGAAGAGCTGCTGACCCTCACTGACGGCTCGTTGGAGGGTGTGCTGCCGTTTGCCTGGACGCGGTTGTATCGCAGCAGTGCGGTGGAAGTGGATTGCGGGTTGGGGTTTGGCTGGAGTCATTCGCTGGCGCAGCGGTTGGTGGTGAGCGGTGAATCGGTGGTGTGGATCGATCACGAGAACGCAGCACCACGTTTCCCCTGCCCTCTGCTGCGCGGCCGGCCATCACCAATAGCCTGGCGGAAGCGGCGATTTATCTGGGTGGTTTGCCTGATGAATTAGTACTGGCTCAGGCGTCGCTTTTCTACCATTTCCGCAACGGTATGCTGACATCGATCAGCGATGCGTACGACAACCGGCTGCGCATTTCCCGCGACTATTCCGGGCGGATTCAGCGGATCGATAACCACGTTGGCCAGGGATTGCTGCTGCGGTATGACCGCGGGCATATCGTCGCGGTCGACTATCAGGTGCAGCGGGAACTCGGCTGGGTTACCGAACAGAACGTTGTTTCCTACACGTACGACGATGCGTGGCGGTTGGTTGAGGCGACCAACGCGGTAGGCGAAAGCGAACGTTATCGATACGACGATCAGCAGGTGATCCTGGAGCGGGAGCTAGCCGGTGGGGCGAGTTTCTTCTGGGAGTGGGAAAGGTCTGGCAAGGCTGCAAGGTGTGTCCGGCACTGGGCCAGCTTTTCCCAGATGGACACGCGGTATGTGTGGGACGACAACGGCACTGTCACCGTGCACAACGCCGATGGCAGCCAGGAAGTCTACGTCCACGACCAGCGCGCTCGGCTGGTGCAGCGGATCGATCCGGACGGCGCGCAGCACTTCAAATCCTACGATGAAAAAGGCCGGCTGACGGTCGAGCAGGACCCGCTGGGAGCGGTCACGGCGTATCAGTACGACGAAGCCGGTCGGTTGATTGCGCTGTTTCCCGGTGACGATGCGCCGACGTCCTACGAGCATGACAACGGGTTCGTACGGGTTGTACGCCGTGGTGACGCGGTGTGGAAATACCAGCGTAACGATCAAGGCGATATCACCCGCAAGACCGATCCGGATGGTAACTACACCGAATACACCTACACCAAACATGGAAAGCTCACCGGCGTCTGGTATCCGGATAACAGCAGCCAGCGGCTGATCTGGGACGAGCGTGGCCAGCTCACCGAAGAGAAGCTGGCGAATGGCGGAGTGCGGCGTTATCGCTACGACGACCTGGGGCGGCAGGTTGCTTGCGAGGATGAGCATGGCGCGCTGACCCAATACCAGTGGGACGCCGTAGGTCGTTTGCTGAAGGTAATTCAGCCGGGCGGCGCCACTCGCGAATTCAGCTACAACCCGTACGGAAAAATCACTGCAGAGCGCGACGAGCTGGGTCGGGTTACTCGCTATGAGTATGCCGACGGTCTGCACCTGATCAGCCGTCGGATTAATCCGGACGGCACGCAGCTCAAATACCGTTATGACAATGTCCGGCTGTTACTCACCGAGATCGAAAACGAGGCTGGGGAAACCTATCGGCTCGACTATCACGCCAATGGCCTGATCCAGCAGGAAACCGGGTTTGATGGCCGCCGCACCGCCTATGTCTACGACCTCGCCGGGCATCTGCTGGAAAAGACCGAATACGGCGATGACGGCAGTCAGTTGGTTACCGGTTATGCGCGCGATGCGGCCGGTCGCCTCGTAAGAAAAACCCTGCCCGACCGCAGCACGGTTGATTACACCTACGACCGCCTCGGCAATCTCCTCAGCGTCGACGACGGCCACTGGCCGCTGCACTACGAATACGACCTGCAAAACCGCCTCACTGCCGAGCACCAGGGCTGGGGGACGCTGCGCTACCGCTACGACGAATGCGGCCAACTCAACTACCTGCGACTGCCCGACAACAACCGCCTCGCTTTCCACCACGAAAAAGGCGGCGACCTCGCCACCGTCGAACTGAATGGCAAACCGCTCACCTCGCACCTGTTCAAATCCGGCCGTGAACATCAGCGCCAGCAAGGCCAACTCCTCAGCCACTACCACTACGACGTCCAGGGCCGCCTGCACGCCCACGCCATCAACCAACAGGAACAACGCCACCAGCGCCGCCAATACGACTACGACAAACGCGGCAACCTGACCCGCATCCTCGACACCCGTAAAGGTCAGCACGACTACCACTACGACCCACTCGACCGCCTGACCCGCGCCAACCACGAGCAAGACCTGCAGGAACGCTTCGTCCACGACCCCGCCGGCAACCTGCTGATGCAAGACCGCGTCGGCTCGAACGTCGTCAAAGGCAACCGCCTCTTGATGCAGGGCGACCGTCATTACGACTACGACGCCTTCGGCAATCTCCTGCGCGAACGTCGAGGCCGGGCGCAGCAGTTGGTTACCGAATACCGCTACGACTGCCAGCACCGACTGATCAGCGTCACCCAGCCGGACGGTATCGAGGCCGCATATCGCTACGACTCGTTTGGACGGCGGATCGCCAAAACCCTCAACGGCCAGACCACCGAGTTCTTCTGGCAAGGCGACAAGCTGATCGCCGAGCACAGCGCCGATCACCATCAGAGTTACCTCTACGAACCCAATAGCTTCCATCCGCTAGCGCTGCTCAAAGGCTACGGCCCGGAAGACGTAAAACCCTTCCACTACCAACTCGACCACCTCGGTACCCCGCAGGAACTCACCGCGCCCGACGGCGAAATCGTCTGGTCCGCCCACTACCGCGCCTACGGCCAAATCGCAAAGCTGGACGTCAACACCGTTACCAACCCACTGCGCTTCCAGGGCCAATACTTCGACCCGGAAAGCGGGCTGCACTACAACCGCCATCGCTACTACAATCCGGACATTGGCCGCTATCTGACGCCCGA
>NZ_LPNO01000006.1 GCF_001952855.1 Pseudomonas sp. ATCC PTA-122608
CTCGCCTGGGCTCGGCATGCCCGCACTCCGGCACGGCTCCGCGGGCCGCCGCGACGGGCCATCCATGGCCCGGCGCGGCTAAATCGGCTTCCCTGCCGATTTACCCGCTCCACCGTGCCTACTTGCGGCCATCGTGGTTGACGGGGCCTGCAGATCAAGATCACAAGCAGATCAAAAGCAAGAGCACAGCGGCCTACCGGCCGGCTTGAGTGTTAGAAGCAGAGGCAAGATCCAGAGCGAAAGCAGGGCTGCTTTTCTGTGGGAGCGGGCTTGCTCGCGAAAAACCTGAGACCGCCGCGTTCATCCAGAATGCCCGCGTCATCGTTAACGACCTTCGCGAGCAAGCCCGCTCCCACATTTGGACCGTGCCCGCTTTAGCTTCTGATTTTGCTGTTGCTGTTGCTTCACCACACTCAAGCCGGCCGGTAGGCCGCTGTGCCCTTGATCTGCTTTTGATCTTGATCTTAGGCGCCCCGTTAAACCACGCTGGCCGAACGCAGGCTTTGGAGCGTGGGTAACCCGGCAGGACGCCGGGTTAGCCGCGCTGGGCCAAGGATGGCCCATCGCGGCGGCCCACGCTCCAAAGCCGGAGTGAGGGCACACCGAGCCTAGGCGAGGTGCCGAGTGGTGGGGCAAGAGCGTTTTGCTTACTTTTGCGCTTTTCAAAAGTGAGCCGCTGTAAGAGCGGAACCATACGCGGCCCTGACCCAAATAACGGATATGCCCCCAACATCAGCAAACCCCTAAGGCTTCACCCGCGCCACCCGCCACACCTTGTTCCCCACATCATCCGCCACCAGCAAAGCACCCTGCCCGTCCAGCGTCACACCTACCGGCCGACCCTGAGCCTCTCCATCACCATTCAAAAAACCTGTCAGAAAGTCAACAGGCTGACCCGAAGGCTTACCATCCCGGAACGGCACAAACACCACCTTGTACCCCGCCTGCGGATTACGGTTCCAAGACCCATGCTCCCCCACAAACACCCCATCGGCGAACCCCGCCGGCATCCCCCGCGCATCCGAAAAGGTCAACCCCAACGGCGCCACGTGAGTTCCAAGGGCGTAGTCCGGCGCGATAGCCTGGGCAACCTTGTCTGGACGCGGCGGCTGAACCCGCGTATCAACATGGGCCCCGTAATAACTCCAAGGCCAACCGTAAAAAGCGCCCTCCCGCACCGAAGTCAGATAATCCGGCACCAGATCGCTGCCGATCTCATCGCGCTCATTCACCACCGTCCACAATTGCGAGGAACCAGGCTTCCACGCCAGCCCATTGGGATTGCGCAACCCACTGGCGAACAGACGCTTCTGACCACTGGCAAGATCCAACTCCCAGATCGCCGCACGCCCGTCCTCGGCCGCAAGCCCGTTCTCACCCACATTACTGTTGGAGCCCACGGTCACATAAAGCTTGGTGCCCTCAGGATTGGCCAGAACGTTTTTGGTCCAGTGATGATTGATCCCGGCCGGCAGATCGGTGACCTTCACCGGCGTGGCATCGATGTGAGTCTGGCCCGGGACGTAAGGCACCTTGACCACCGCATCGGCATTGCCGATATACAACGCATCACCCACCAACGCCATGCCAAACGGCGACGTCAGCCCAGTCAGAAACACGCTCTTCACCTCGGCATGCCCATCACCATCGGCATCCCGCAGCAGCGTGATTCGGTCTGCACTCGGCGTGTCGGCACCCACCCGCCCCATCACAAACCCCATCGCCGTACGACGCGCCCAAGCGAGCAGGCCGGTGCCGCCATCCGTGGCGCCTTCAGGCATGGGTGGATGGTTACTCTCGGCGACCAATACGTCGCCATTGGGCAAGGTGTACACCCAGCGTGGATGGTCCAGGTTCTCGGCCAACGCCGACACCGCAAACCCTTCCGGCGCCGTCGGTTGGGCATCGCCTGGCCAACCAACTGCCTTGGACACCTTGAGTGTCGGGATCAGCGATTCGGTAGGTCCGGGCAGTTGCGGGCTTGGCCCTACCCCGGCCTGAAACGGCAGTTTGGAGGATTCGCCACAGGCGCTCAGGGCAGCAGTGGCAGTGATCAGCAGCGCAAGGCGGCTTGGTGCATTCATTGGAAAACCTCGGGACAGCCCATCATTGGGCAGGCAAAATCCCGACGGAGTATTGCGTCATTCCCCGGCACCAAACACCGCCTCCCGCGCAATTGAGTTTTAACTCAGTCGCACGAGTGGCTCGCCAGCACCTCTCAGGTTCTCCAAGGTCCCAATGACAGACTGTAGGGCGAAAACGCTTCGAACTGCCAACGCAGCGCCAGCGCCGCCTCCCGCCGAACCACATGCTCCACGGTCACCCGCCATAACCGCTCGGCGCCCTGGAACGCCGTCACCTCTGGCCCTTCAAGAATCACCTCGGCACGCCCGGCAACCTGCAACACATCACCCGTGGCAAAATCCACAAACAACAACCCGGCAACCGGGTTGAGCTGCAAATTGCCCAAGGTGTTGAAAAACGAGTTGCCGGTAAAATCGGGAATCGTCAGCACGTCCCCGTCCACCCGCACAAACCCACGGTCGCCACCCCGGTGCGAAACGTCCACCGAACGCTTGGCCGCATCCCCCTCCAGGTCCACATAACTGGCGACGAAGAACGTATCCGCGCTACGAATCAGCGCTCGGGCAGACTCATCGAGCGAGTTGGCCCTCTGCACCGCACCTTCAGCAGAACGCTGCCCCCGAACACCCGGGTCCACTGCACGCAACTGGATGTACTTCGGACAATTGCCAAAGGTGTGCACCACGTCCACCGCAAAACCATCAGCGCCAGCCGTCCCCACAACCCCATTCATACGGTTGCGCCGCCGCGTATTCAGATCAATGCCCAACAGCCCCACCGCCGCACCTTTCTTCAGCCCCGCCCCGGCGGGATCAGCCACCGCAGGCAGGCTGTCGATACGCAAGCTGTAGGGGTCGGGCGAATACACAAACCCCGGCGCCCCCTCCAGCAGCGTGGCCCACGCAAGCCCCTGATCATCCACGGCGCCCACCACCAGATAGGGCAACAACTCATAAAACGCCCGATGCTGCTCCGGCAAGTGATCCCGTATGACCTTCGCGCCGATCACCTCCATGCGCTCGGCCACGCCGGCACTTTGCTGCAATTGCCGCTCGCCGGCATGCCATGGCGAGACGGGGGACGCGTCCTGGTAATTCATGATCAAGCCCTCGGTGGATGAAACGCCGGATGTTCACGCAAAGCCGCCACACTGAAATCAACAAAACTGCGCACTCGCATCGAAGCGTTGCGCCCTTCGCGGTAGACCACATGCACCGGCAGCGGCGGCGGTTCATGGGCCTGCAATACCCGACGCAGTTCGCCGCTCGCCAGGTGATCGTGGACCGGATAACTCAAGCACCGGATCAACCCTGCGCCCTGCACCGCCGCATTGATCGCGCCCTGCACGGTGGTGCAACCGAGACGCGCGCGGGCCTTGATGCTGGAGGCCTGGAAATCCCATTGCACCCAGTCCGAATAAGCTTGGCTGGCGACCAGTCGATGCTGTTTGAGCGCTTCGGGTTGCAGCGGTTCGCCATGGGCACGCAGATAGCCAGGGCTGGCGCAGACGATGTTGCGTACATGACCCACGGGCCGCGCAATCAGGGATGAACCGGGCAACTCTCCCACCAGGATTGCCACGTCCAGACCGTCTTCATTCAGGTTCGGATAGTGATCGTAGTAGTGGGCAAACACCCGGACCCCGGGATAGAGATCCAGGTAGTCGGCCAATAGCGGGGCCATCACATAACGGCTGAACAAGAACGGAAAAAACACCCGCAGATTGCCCTCGGCCTGCGCATGCGCGCCCTTGGCAGACGCTTCGGCGGCGCTCACGCCGTCAAGGATCCGCGAACAGTCCGCCATGAACGTCACTCCGGCTTCGGTGAGGCGAATACCCCGGGTGCTGCGCTGAACCAATGGCACCCGCAAGCGCGCCTCCAGCCGGTCAATCGCACGAATCACTGTGGGCCCCGAGACGCCCAGGCAGCGGGCTGCCGCAGCAAGGCTCGGCTGTCGGGCCAGCGCCTGGAAAATCTGCATGTCGCGATAGCGGTCCATCAGGCAGGCCGCTTTATCGCGGGGTTGAGCGCGGCGTCCTGCCCGAGCCGACTGACCAGAAAGTCCACGAAGGTATTGATTTTCGCCGGCACCCGGGCGCTGTTCTGGAACACCACCTGGATCGGTAATGCCGGCGGCTCGAAGTCTTGCAGGATGATTTCCAGTGCGCCTGCACGCACATCGCTGGCTACCTGATAAGACAGCACCCGCGTGACGCCCCAGCCCAGGCGCGCCAGGTTGATTGCCGCGTTGTTGGCGGTGACCACCAGGCGTGGCTCAACGGCCACGCTCAATGGCTGGCTGCCCTCCCTGAACTGCCATTCGCTGACCAACTGGCTGGAAGACGAGGTGACAATCTTCGCCTCCCGCAGTTGCCCGGGATGCAGTGGCCGACCGTGCCGCTCAAGGTAAGCCGGCGCGGCGCATACCACGCGGCGCACTTCGCCGACCTTGATCGCCTGCTGGCCGTTTTCCTGCAAATGCCCGATGCGCACGGCCACGTCGACACCTTCGTCGGTCATATTGACCACACGGTCCACCAGCAAGGCGTTGATGCTGACCTGGGCAAACTGGTCCAGGTACTCCCCCAGGATCGGTGCGACGAACAACTCACCAAACAACACGGGCGCGGTGACCGTCAGGTGCCCCCACGGGATCGAGAAGCTGCCGGCCGCCGCCTCTTCGGCCTCGGTCAGTTCGGCGAGGATGCGCCGGCAATCGTCAAGGTAACGCTGGCCTGCCTCGCTCAGGTGCAGGCTGCGGGTAGTGCGCGAGAGCAACTGCGTGCCGATACGCGCTTCCATCGCGGCAACCGCGCGGGTCACACTGGGGGGCGAGATTTTCAGGCGCCGGGCCGCCGCGGCAAAACCCTGCTCTTCGGCAACTGCGAGGAAAATCTGCATTTCCTGGAAACGGTCCATGAGCCCCCTTAATCGAATGTAGTACACCAAACCAGTGGCTTGGGAGCGTTGTGGCGAGGGAGCTTGCTCCCGCTGGAGCGCGCAGCGCTCCCAGGATTTTGGGGCCGCTACGCAGCCCAGCGGGAGCAAGCTCCCTCGCCACAAAGTCTTCAAGCCTTCGCCAGGCCCACGGCGGTGCGTTGCATACCGACAAAACCCGGCAGCGCCTCGATACTGCCCAGCCAGGCGCGAACCTGCGGATAGTCGTCCAGCGAGACGTTACCTTCCGGCGCATGGGCGATGTAGGTGTAGTGCGCGATATCGGCAATCGTCGGCAGGTCACCGGTGAGAAAACGGCCCTGTCGCAACTGTTGCTCCACCACGTTGAGGAACGCATGGGAACGGCTGATGGTCGCCTCGGCATCGAGTGCGGCACCAAATACCGTCACCAATCGCGCCGCAGCCGGCCCTGTATGCAGCGGGCCCGCAGCCGCCGAAAGCCAACGCTGCACACGGGCCAACGCCAAAGGCTCGGTCGGCAGCCACTGGGTGTTGCCGTATTTACCGGCGAGGTACACCAGGATCGCGTTGGAATCCGCCAGCACCACACCGTCGTCATCGATCACCGGCACCTGGCCGAAGCTGTTGAGGGTAGCGAGGAACTCAGGGGCTTTATGTGCGCCTTGCTTCAGGTCCACCAGCACCAGTTCGGCGGGCACGCCCAGCAGCGACAGCATCAGCTCGACCCGATGGGAATGGCCAGACAAGGGGTAACGGTACAGTTTGATCATGACAGGCTCCGCGATGTGCCAGGGACTCGACCCGGTAATCGTGTCGATGGCGCTATCTTCCGCCGCTACGGCACGCAGCAGAATAGCCAGTTTTTACAATCCAGCATTTCACCGGATGAAACAATCATTCACCAAACAACTCGCAGATCAGGTTGAACACGGTGGTTTTCACTGCGCTGTCGAGTTTGGTCCAGGCCAGGCCGGTCCTGGCCCTGAACGCTCCCAATTCCAGGTGCCTGGATACACAATTGGCCGGCAACGCCCGGGCCGCCTGCTGCGGCAACACCCCCACACCCAACCCGGCCGAGACCAGCGCCAGCATGGTGGTGAATTCGCCGAGTTCAGAGGCGATCTCCAGGGGCACGCCCACGGCCTGGACGAACTCGTCATAGAACCCCGGGGCATACCGTCGGGCCAGGATAAAAACCGGGACTTTGAGCAAATCCGCCGGTTGTATTGATTGCTGCGATGCCAACGGATGATCCGCGGGCAAGGCAACCACAAAACTTTCTTGCAACACCGCGCGGGTCTGCACGCCGAGATAGGCCGCCGGTAAACGCATCAGGCCGAAATCCAGCTGGCCGTTTTTCAACGCCGCCGCCTGATCCGGGCCGGGCATGTCCTTGAGTTCCAGTTCAATTCGCGGGTAGCGCTGATGCACCGCGCGAATCAACCCCGGCAGCAATTCCGGCAACACCGAGGAGACAAATCCCAGGCGCACTCGGCCGATTTCCCCACGGTTCGACGCACGGGCGGCATCGGCGGCGCGGGCGGCCTGGTGCAGCGTGGCCTGGGCTTCCGGCAAAAACACCCGCCCGGCTTCGGTCAACGTCACCGAGTGCCGGTTGCGGTCGAGCAGGCGCACGCCCAGGCCGCTTTCGAGCAGCTTGATCTGCATGCTCAGCGCCGGTTGCACGATCGACAGCTGCGCCGCTGCCCGGCCGAAATGCAGTTCCTGGGCGAGCACGACAAAGGCGCGTAGGTGCTTGAGTTCCATCAGAAGGCTCCTGTTATCACGGTTTTTGATCACGGGATCACAAATGAAAATTGGACGCTGAACCCGTGCTGCGGTGAAGTAAGGCCCGTCATGCACGATATGACAGGGTTTGGCCTATAACAATAAGGACGGCGCCCCGTACTCGGATTGTTAGGGTTGATCACTGTCGCAGCCTCCGGAGATTGATCCATGCAAAGCGTTTTAGACAGCTTCCGCCTCGATGGCCGCCTGGCCTTGATCACCGGCTCCAGCGCCGGTATCGGCCTGGCCATCGCCCGTGGCCTGGCTCAGGCCGGCGCGCGGGTGGTGCTCAACGGGCGCAACCGCAGCACCTTGCGTGACAGTGCCGCGTTGCTGGCGGCGGAAGGCCTGGAGGTGCACACCCAGGCATTCGACGTCACCGACGGCGCGGCGGTGCTGGCCGCCGTGGCGGATATCGAAGAGCGCCTGGGCCCGCTGGAAATCCTCGTGAATAACGCCGGCATGCAGCGGCGCGGACCGCTTGAGGATTACAGCGAAACCCACTGGCGCGAGTTGATGAGCACCAACCTCGACAGCGCCTTCCTTGTCGGCCAGGCCGTGGCCCGGGCGATGATCCCGCGCAAGCGTGGGCGCATCATCAATATCTGCTCGGTGCAAAGCGAACTGGGGCGCCCGGGCATCGCCCCGTATGCCGCCAGCAAAGGTGCGTTGAAGATGCTCACCAAAGGCATGGCCATCGATTGGGGCCCACACGGGCTGACGATCAATGGCATCGGCCCCGGCTATTTCAAGACTGAACTGAACGCCAACCTGGTGGCCAACCCCGAGTTCAGTGACTGGCTGGTGCAACGCACGCCGAGCCGGCGCTGGGGCGACGTCGCCGAACTGGCGGGCGCTGCGGTGTTCCTTGCCAGCGACGCGGCGAGTTTCGTCAACGGTCATATCCTGTACGTGGACGGTGGCATCACCGCCTCGCTGTAACCCGGAGAATTCATGCACGCTATCGTCTGCCATGCCTCGAAAGACCTGCGGATAGAACCGCAAACCGAACCTCACACCCTCGGCCCCGACCAGTTACGGGTGCGCATTGCCCGGGGCGGAATTTGCGGCTCGGACCTGCATTACTACCAGCACGGGGGTTTTGGCACAGTGCGCCTGCGCGAGCCGATGGTGCTGGGCCATGAAGTGTCGGCGGTGATCGATGCCGTGGGCAGTGAGGGCGGCCCGTTCAAGGTCGGCCAACGCTTGTCGGTCTCGCCATCGCGGCCTTGCGGGGGTTGCCGTTATTGCCATCAAGGGCTGCCGAACCATTGCCTGAACATGCGCTTTTACGGCAGTGCGATGCCCTTCCCCCACGTGCAAGGCGCGTTTCAACAGTCCCTGGTGATCGAGACGCAACAGGCGCACCTGTTGGCCGATCACGTCAGCCTCGCCGAAGGTGCGATGGCCGAACCGTTGTCCGTGGGTTTGCATGCGATCCAGCGCGCCGGGGCGATCTTCGGCAAGCGTGTGCTGGTGACCGGCTGCGGCCCTATCGGCAACCTGTTGATCGGCAGCCTGCGGGCAGCGGGTGCGGGAGAAATCGTCGCCGTGGACCTGGCCGCCGGGCCGTTGGCCTGCGCCGAGAAAATGGGTGCCAGCCGTACCCATAACCTGGCGGAAGACGCCGACGCGTTGAAGCGCTATACCGCCGAAAAAGGCTACTTCGACGTGATGTTCGAAGTCTCCGGCAGCGCCCAGGCCCTGCGCAACGGCCTGGAATGCATGGCCCCGCGCAGCGTGCTGGTGACCGTTGGCCTGGGCGGCGAAGTCTCGCTTCCGCTGAATATGCTGGTGAGCCGTGAGATCGACTTGCGGGGCACCTTCCGCTTCCATTCGGAGTTCGCCCAGGCGGTGGATTTGCTGAATCGCCAGGTGATTGATGTGCGCCCGGTAATCTCCCACACCGTGCCATACAGCGAGGCGGTGCAGGCATTTGAACTGGCGGCGGACAAGAGCCGGGCGATGAAGGTGCAGCTGGATTTCGGTGTGGGTGATTGAACCGGACTGGAACGGCTCCCATGGTGGTCTACGCGCTGACCTGAGTGGAGCAAGGAGTCGTTCCAGTCGCTCCACGGGGGCGTGTCAGCGCCTTATTTGCGCAAGGACAGGTGAAGCTGTGGGAGCTGACAGATATCTACGGAGCTGTTAGGGCTGAGGAAGTGGGTTGGTGGAGATGGACCGGGTGTATATCCGTTATTTGGGTAACGGCTGCTTATGGTTCCGCTCTTACAGCGGCTCACTTTTGAAAAGCGCAAAAGTAAGCAAAACGCTCTTGCCCCACCACTCGGCACCTCGCTTGGGCTCGGTGTGCCCTCACTCCGGCTTTGGACCGTGGGCCGCCGCGATGGGCCATCCTTGGCCCAGCGCGGCTAACCCGGCGTCCTGCCGGGTTACCCACGCTCCAAAGCCTGCGTTCGGCCAGCGTGGTTTAACGGGGCGCCTAAGATCAAGATCAACAGCAGATCAAGGGCACAGCGGCCTACCGGCCGGCTTGAGTGTGGTGAAGCAACAGCCAAATCAAAAGCTCAAGCGGGCACGGTCCAAATGTGGGAGCGGGCTTGCTCGCGAAGGTCGTTAACGATGACGCGAGCATCCTGATTCAACGCGGCGTTCTCAGGTTTTTCGCGAGCAAGCTCGCTCCTACAGGAAAGCAGCCCTGCTTTCGCTCTTAACACTCAAGCCGGCCGGTAGGCCGCTGTGCTCTTGCTTTTGATTTTGATCTGACTGCCCCATTCAGCCCGAGGCCGAACGCAGGTATTGCGGAGCGGGTAAACCGGCAGGACGCCGGTTTAGCCGCGCCGGGCCATGGATGGCCCGTCGCGGCGGCCCGCGGAGTAATGCCGGAGTGAGGGAACGCCGAGCCTAGGCGAGGCGCCGACAGGCGGGGCAGAGCGTTTTGGTTACTTTTGCGCTTTTCAAAAGTGACCCGCTGTAAGAGCGGAACCCTAAGCAGCCGTTACCGCAGCAACGGATATGTACACAGTTCCCGCCTAAAAAATGCTACCCCCTCACCATCAAGGTCACACCCGCTCTTCAAGCCGGTAGCGCAAGAACCGATGCCCCGGAGAAAACAACCGACGGTAGGTAAGCAACACCGCACCTACCGTGCCCAGCGCCGACGCCGCAGCGATCAAAAACATAATCACGATCTGATAACGCACCGCGTCCACCGGGCTTTCTCCCGCCAGCACCTGGCCGGTCATCATGCCCGGCAGGCTGACAATCCCCACCACCGTCATCTGGTTCAGAGTCGGGATCATCCCCGCCCGCACCGCCTGGCGAATCGCATCCTGCGCCGCTTCCCAACGTGAGCCACCCAGGGCCAGGATCATCTCGATGGTGTTGCGCCCCGAGGTCAATTCCTGGGTCATGCGCTCAATGCCCAAGGACACGCCCGTGAGCGTATTGCCAAGAATCATGCCAAGGATCGGAATCGCATACTGCGGCTCGTACCACGGGTGAATCCGGATGATCGCGAACAAGCCGATGGCCGTCACCAACCACGAACTGCCCCACACCGACACAATGCTGTCGGCCCGCTGGCCGGCGTAGGTCCGCTTGCCGCGCCCGGCGGCCGAGAGCCCGGCGATCAGAGTCATCAGGCACATCAGCGGCAACACCACGTACCAGTAGGCGAACTCGAACACCCAGCCCAGCAGGTAACCAATCGCCAGCAGTTGCACCACCGTGCGCACGGCGGCCCAGAACAGCTGACGTTCCAGGCCCAGGCGCAACAGCAGCGACAGCGCGCCGTTGATCAAAATCAGCGAGGCGGCAATGGCCATGTCCAGTGCCGTAAGGTCGTGATAGTTCATGGCTGCACGGCTCCCGTCAGCACGCCAGCGTCCATATGCAGGCGAGTGGTGCTCATGCGTTGTGCCTGCTCAAGATCATGGGACACCCAGATGTAGGCGTGGTCGTTATCCGCTTCGGCCCAGGCGTTGATCAACGCCTCGACGTCTCGGGATGACGCCGGGTCGAGGGCGGCGGTGGGTTCGTCCAGCAGCAGTACATCGGGATTGAGTTGCAGGGTACGGATCAGCGAAACCACCTGGGACTCACCGCCGGATAAATCGCCGGCATTTTTTGCCAGGAAGCCAGGCTCTTTTCCCGCGTGGGCCAGCAGTGCCTTGACCGCATCCGGATCGAAACTCAGGTGGTGCAGGGCCTTGAGGCTGTAGGGGAAACGCAAGTTGTCCTCCACCGAGCCTTCGATCAGTGCCGGGCGTTGGGAGAGGTAGCTGATACGGCTGCGGTACTGCGGGATTTGCGCGTTGGCGATGGGTTGCCCGTGCCAGAAAATGTCCCCTGAGGTGGGCGCGTCGAGCAAGGCAAGTGCCCTAAGGAATACGCTTTTGCCGGAACCGGATGAGCCGGTAATGGAGATGCGGTCGGCACGGTGCAACTGGAAATCCGTAGGGTGCAGCAGTTGAAGCTGACGGCGCTCGTCCATACGCGTGAGCGCACGGGTTTCTACTAATACGCTCATGGACTTGATGATCCTTGTTCCTGATTTATGCGCAATGGTAAGACAGGGTACGTCCCCCGTGGCGAGGGAGCTTGCTCCCGCTGGGCTGCGCAGCAGCCCCMAGAAATTAACGGTGTTTTTTCAGGTGTATCGCAGTGACTTTATTGGGGCCGCTTCGCATCCCAGCGGGAGCAAGCTCCCTCGCCACAACAAGCCCCCTCGCCACAGGTGCTTCAGCGCTTGGGCTCAAGCGACACCAGGCGTGGCTTGAGCGATTTCTCCTGCACCTCAAGCAGCGCCAGGGTCACCGGCAACTTGAAACGGCGCCGCCCTGCACTGCCGGGATTGAGAAACAACCGCTCGCCGCGCCACTCGATCAATGGCTTGTGAGAGTGACCTGTGATCACCAGCCTGATACCCGGATCCAGCTCCTTCGGCACATCGGCGATGTCATGCACCAGCAGTGCCCGCCAGCCATTCAGCTCGAAATCCAGGCGATCCGCCAGATGCTCTGCCCAGGCGGCATCCAGGTCGTTGTTGCCGCGCACCACGTGCAACGTTGCGATCGAGGCCAGCAGCTCAAGAATTTCAGGGCTACCGATATCCCCGGCGTGAACAATCTGCTCGCAGCCTTCCAGGGCCGCCAGGGCCTCGGCACGGAGCAAGCCGTGGGTATCGGAAATCACACCAACTTTCATTTCGCTCTCCTGCTCAACTCAGCCGCGCTATCCACCGCGCGGCTTGCAATCAATCATTGCACTGCCTATATTTCCCGCCTGGCGCCATCTACGCCACCATCCGCGGAAAGGGCTGCGCCCAAGACCTTGACTGAATATCACATTTCTACGACTCCCAACCTTAAAGCGGACAAGGTTTGTGCAAGGAGATCGTATGTCGCAAGCATTCTCGTCCACTAACGGCCGTATCAACCTTGAGCAGCAACGCAAGCGCGCCAAGGAGCTGTTGCGCCGCCTGAAAAGCCCCGATGCCGCCGTTACGCCCACCTTATCCGATGCTCAATGGCTGATCGCCAAGGAACTCGGTTTCCCTAGTTGGCCCAAACTCAAAGCACACATAGATGCAGTGGATTTTGCCGCCCGCCATCCGGGTTTCGAGGCCAGCGACGAGGCCCGCACCACCCACTGGCGCTGCGGCAATGACATTGCCCACAGCCTGGGTGTGGCGGGGTTCAAGGGGCACTTTCGGATGCTGATTGATCCGCTGTGCATGGGCCCGGTCCAGGACCTGCCAGCCGAGCAATACCAAGCCGTTCGCAGCCGCTATATCAGCCAGGTATTTGCAATGGACGAGGCCGAGGTGTCCCGCCGACATGCAGACGAATACAAGCATCTTGAGCAACTGGCCAACACCGGTCATAGCGTGTTGTGGTGTGAGGCGGATGCTTACGATCAGTTGTTCCTGATTCGGGCGCTGGCAGGGCTTGAGCGTTTGCCTGAAAAGCTCGAGCTGATCGAGGTCGACCGTGTCCCCGGCGTGCAACGCTTTATCGGCATTGGCCAACTGGCGCCTGAAGTGTTGGCGTGGCTGTGGCCACAGCGTCGGCGGGTCGATGAGGACATGCTGAAGCTGGCGCGACAGGCCTGGCTGGCGTACTGCGACAGTTCGCCGGTCAAGCTGGCGGAACTGGCCCGGGACAACCATACAGCCCTGCCCTTCCTGGCCCTGGCGTTGCGTCGGCAGTTGCAGGAGTTACCGGGTGTGCGGGACGGTTTGTCACTGACCGAGCGCCTGTCCCTGCACTACGTGGATGAGGCCGGGCCTGTGCCGTTTGGCAGGGTGTTTGCCGAGTTGATGGGCAAGCGCGAACCGCTGCCTTACCTGGGGGACATGATGTTCCATGCGCTGATGCGGCCACTGATTGATGGCGGTAATCCGCTGTTGATCGAGTCCGAGACTCAACTGCCGTGGCCTCAACGTTTGTTGGCGTTGACTGCGCTGGGTCGCCAGGTTCTGAACGGCAAGGCTTACTGGCCGGACCACGCCAGCCAGGAACGCTGGATCGGTGGGACCTGTATCCGGCCTGGCGAGGGTCACTGGATGATTGATGAGCATCTTGTTCCCGTCTGGCGCAGCTAAAAGCGGCTGAAGCTGAGCGATCCCGGCACACATCACGCCCCTCACGAGACTGCAGGTTGGGGTAGCAAGCGATGGTGTCGGTAAAGCATGAACATGGTGTTTATTTCCCAACTGTTGCCAGGCCAACAGTTGGGAAAACATATAACTAAAACAGCGGTTTACAGTACATAAAATCATTAAACATAAAGCCCTTATCGCGTTTAAATATAAAAAATCCCATGGGCATATTTATGAACTTACGTACTGTCGTGACCCTGGGCCTGTCCCTGTTAGTGGCAAGCCCGACGGTGTTCGCCGGAGCCACACTGGATCGCATCACGCAATCCAAACAGTTGGTCGGCGTACTGATGGAGAACTATCCGCCCTTCTCTTTTCTCAATGAACAAAACCAGCTGGATGGCTTCGACGTGGATGTCGCCAAGGCCGTCGCGGACAAGCTCGGCGTCACCTTGAAACTGGAAACACCGTCCTGGGAAGTGATCGCCGCCGGTCGCTGGCAAGGCCGTTATGACGTGTGCATCTGCTCCATGACCCCCAGTGCCGCCCGCGGGCAAGTGTTCAACTTCCCTGTCGAGTATTACGCCTCGCCGGCGGTCATCGTGGTCAACGCTGATGAGTCTTCCATCCACTCGGCCAGTGACCTTTCCGGGAAAAAAGTCGGCGTGGGCAGTGCCTCGACCTACGAAGCCTACCTGAACAAAGACCTGGTGATTGAAGGCGCCAACACGCCCATCGACTACCCGTTCAGCCAGATTCAAGCCGTGCCGTACGACAATGAAATCGTGGCCTTCCAGGACCTCGCACTGGGCACCGGCAAACGCCTGGATGCAATGCTCACCAACCTGGTGACCGCCAATGAACGGATCAAGCACGACCCACGCTTCAAGGTCGTCGGCAAACAGCTGTACAGCGAGCCCAACGTGGTCGCCACCGAAAAAGGCGACCCACAGTGGGACGCCAGGCTGACCCAAGTGCTGGCCGACCTGAAAAGCGACGGCACGCTGACGAAGATTTCCCAGAAATGGATCGGCGCAGACATCACCCAATGAGTGTTTTTCCCACCCCGCCCACTGTGGTGAAACCACCGCCCGTCAAACGCCAGTGGCTGTCCTTCCAGGTACGCCTGTGGCTGACCTGGGGCGTGATGCTGTGTCTGTTCGCCGCTTTGTTCATGAGCTTCGACCTGAAGTTTGCGATCGTCGCGGCCAAGTGGCAAAACCTGGTAGGCCTGCACCTGTCGCCCAACGGTTTCCTGCAGGGCGCGGCGCTGACACTGTTCCTGTGTTTCTGCTCGATCTGGCTGTCCCTGGCCCTGGGCTTTGCGACGGCCCTGGCGCGCTTGTCGAACAGCGCGGTGGCATTCGGCATCGCCAGTTTCTATGCCTCGTTCTTTCGCGGCACGCCGCTGCTGATCCAGATTCTGCTGATCTACCTCGGCCTGCCGCAACTGGGCGTGGTGCCGGGCGCCATCAGTGCCGGGATCATTGCCCTGTCGTTGAACTACGGGGCCTACCTGAGCGAGATCTTTCGCGCGGGCATCATCGGTGTTTCCCAGGGCCAGCGTAACGCTGCAGCCGCGCTGGGCATGGGCCCCACGGTGACGTTCTGGCAAATCGTGTTGCCCCAGGCGATGCGCACCATCATTCCACCGACCACCAGCCAGTTCATTTCGATGCTCAAGGACTCCTCGCTGGTGTCGGTCATGGGCGTCTGGGAAGTGATGTTCCTCGCGCAGTCCTACGGGCGCTCGTCGTACCGCTACATCGAAATGCTCACCACCGCCGCCGTCATCTACTGGCTGCTGTCCATTGGCCTGGAACTGATTCAGGCCCGCCTGGAGCGGCACTACGGCAAGGCCTACCTTCACGGCCGATAACCTCTTTTTATTTGCAGGAAGCATCATGTCTGATCCAACCCCGTTGTTATTCGGCCTGTACGAACAAGCCAGTGTCGGCTGCGGCGGCGCGCCCAGCCTGTGGACCCACCCGGCGGATGAGCGGCTGGGTATCAACACCCTCAAGTACTGGTCGAACCTGGCCCGCACGGCCGATGAAGCCAACCTCGACTTGATGTTCTTCGGTGATGTACTGGGTTTCTACGATGTGTTCGGCAGCTCCGAAGCGGCGGCGTTGAAATGGGCGGTGGAAGCCCCCGCCAATGACCCGCTGACCATCATCCCGGCACTGGTGGCGCTGACCGAGAAACTCGCGTTTGGCGTCACAGTCAGCACCTCCTACGAACACCCGTTCACCCATGCTCGGCGCTTCAGCACCCTGGACCATCTGTCCGATGGGCGTATCGGCTGGAATATCGTCACCTCCTACCTCTCCAGCGCCGCACGCAACTTCGGCCTGGAGCAGATGATCAAGCACGACGACCGCTACGAGCGCGCCGAAGAGTTTCTCGACGTGGTGTACAAGCTCTGGGAAGGCAGTTGGGCGGATGACGCCGTGCTCGCCGACAAACTCGCCCGCTCCTATGCCGATGGCTCGCGCGTACGGCCGATCCAGCATGCCGGCGAACATTACCGGGTGGCCGGGCCGCACCTCACGTCACCCTCGCCGCAACGCACGCCGCTGCTGATCCAGGCGGGTTGGTCGGGCCGTGGCCGGCAGTTCGCGGCCAAGCATGCGGAGCTGGTGTTCATCGCCAAATCCAACCCGCAGGAAATACGCCAGGGGCTCGAAGATATCTGGCGCCAGGCCGAAGCCCGCGGACGCAGGCAACAAGACGTCAAGTCCCTGACCGTGCTGCGCATCGTCACCGCCCCCACCGCCATCGAGGCCCAACAGAAATACGACACCCTGCAAAGCAACTACCACCTGCAAGCGCAGTTGGTGAGCTACGCGGGCGACACCGGCATCGATATCAGCCGCTACGCCGACAATGAAGCGCTGTCCACCCACACCGAAGGCATGACCTCCTATGTGATGAAACCCGATGGCAGCGGCAAACCGTTGACGGCCGGCGAGGTCAGACAGCGCTTCGCCAACGTGACGCGGGGCAGCGATTTGATCCTGGTGGGCACCCCGGAGCAGGTGGCGGAAAAAATTGAGGAACACGCCAGAATCTCCGGTACCAGTGGCTACATGCTCAACCCGTTGATCAGCCCTGGCTCGCTGAATGACTTTGTCGAGCTGGTGATCCCGGCTCTGCAAAAACGCGGCCTGTATCGCACCACACCACAGACCGGCACCCTACGTTCCCGCCTCGGCGCCGAGGGCAGTGATCGCCTGCCAGCCTCAGCCTATGGGGCTTCGTTCCGCTTTGAGTAAGGTACTCGTGGGCACCTTGCGCCAAGCCTTGCAGCAGCTGGAAGCCGAAGGCCTGGTGTATCGGGAAAACCGTCGCGGCTGGTTTGTCAGCCCCCGGCGCACCCGCTATGACCCGACACGCATCAGCGCCTTCATGGAGCATGTGAGTACCCAGGGGCGCTCGCCCCGCACCGAATGCCTGCAGGCGCAGTTGCGCCCGGCAGGCGATGCGTTGTCCAACGTGATGGAGACGCGCTGCCCCGGGACGTGAATTTCACACCCGTGAAAGCTTGTGACTTGTTGCCAACAAACCCGCTTTTACCCGCTTTCAGCCCCTAAGATCGAGTCCTCGTGCGCCCCCTCACATGGACTGAACCGATGATCACCCGTCCCGAAAAATCCACGTCGCCCCGCGTCGATCAACCCAACGCTCCCGAGCGCGTTTTCGACGCCGTCCTGAACAAAGCCAAAGTCCTGGCCAGCAGCGGACCGGGCGACAAAACCCTTAAGCCCGAGGACTACAAGGAAGTCACCGCCCTGCCGGGCAAACTCGATATCGACAAGCTCAAGGTCATCTCCCAGGACAAAGACGCCGGGGTGATCTACTTCGAACAGGACGGCGCCAAATACAAGATCAGCGCCGAGGGCGCGACCAACGCCCAGGACGGGTTCGACGTGCTGAAAAACCTGCGCTTCGGCCATGCCGTGGCCCCGGTCAACCAGGGCGGTCCCGACGAAGGCACGCCGTTGTACACCTTCCTCCAGACCCTGGCCGAAACCCAGGGCACCCCGGCCGGCAAGGCCATCGTCGAAAGCCTGAAGAACCCCGACCAGCAACTGCTGCGCGAAGACGGCGACGGCGTACGCCTGGCCAATATCAAATCCGTGGGCAAGGCCGAAGACGGCATCCTCAAGGTGAGCCTGGAAAACGGCAAGACCCTGGTCATCTCCGAATTGCTTACGCCTCAAGCGTTCAGCACCTACACCCAGGCTGGGGTGACCAAGCAGGCTCTGAATGACGGCAAGACCAAGGGTTATGAAGCAGTCACCAGCCTGCCGGGAGACCTCGATTTCAGTCAGTTGAAAGTGGTGTCCGAAGACAGCAGCGCCGGGGTGATCCTGTTTGAACACCAGGGCCACAAGTACATGATCAGCAAGTCCGAAGCCGACCTGCCGCAACCCGGCGCCGATCTCAGTAATCCCAACCCCAATGCCGGCGGGACGTTCTACAACTTCCTCCACGCCGTGCACGCCAGTGAAGGTTCGCAAGCCTTCGACTACATCAAGAACGCCCAGTCCCTGCCCGGCCAGGCGCTGCTGCGCAAGGACGAAGCCAGCCTGAAGATGGGGGACATCAGCAAGGTCGACGCGCCCATGGACGGCATCCTCGTGGTCAACCAGGTCGACGGCAAATTGCTGGTGGTGTCCAAGGACATCACCCCCGAAGCCTTCGCCGCCTACACCACCAAGGGCCAAACCCTGGCCGGCATCGAAAAGGCCAAGGGCGACGGTTATACCCTCGCCGGCCCGGACGCGTACCTGCCCTCCACCGAGGACATCATGAGCGTTGGCGGTGCCGGTGATTATGGCCCCGGCCTGATCGCCTTCACCCAGCACAAGCCGGGGGGCAGCGAAGAGAAAATCGTGGTGTCGGAAGACAGCAACCCACAGCTGTTCGAGCAGATTTCCAGCTACCGCAGCGACATCGCCGCGCAGACCACCGACGTCGACAAGCTGCGCACCGACAACGGCCTGCCGCCCCTCAAGGATGTGTCCGTCGACAACCTGACCACCACCGAAAAAGATGAAAGCGGCAACCCGCTGTCGGTGCAGGACCTGTCAATGAAAACCCTGGTGGACAGCTACCGCGCCGGGGTCAAGGACGGCAGCATCGGCAAGGACGATCCGCGCGCCAAGTTCCTGCGAGCGGTGGAAGCCCGGAGCATGGCCGACAACGGCATGTCGATCATTCCCGAGCACGGTTTCGGCAACCAGGGCATTGCCACCACACCCATTGACGTGACCTCGCGGGACGTGCGCGACAACATCTTCGACACCAAGGCCATCGACCAGACCATCAACGACCTGCTGGGCGACTCGACCATCCAGCACGACATCAAGGCCAACCACGACGCGGCCCTGGGCAAGGTCGACGGCGGCCAGGCCAAGGTCGACGAGACCCGGCAGAAACTGATCGACAGCACCTCCTCGGAGAATTTCACCAAGTACATCAAGTCCTTGCAGGACGGCGGCAAGACCGAACTGGCCACCCAGGAAATCCAGACCGCCTACACCGCCCTCGCCGACATCGACCCGGCCAAGGCCGACAACTTCCTGCAAAACCTGCAAATCGACGGCTACACCGATGCCGTTGAAAAGCTGATGGACGATCCCACCAAGATTTCCGACGACAATACCGCCCTGGCCACCACCGACAACACCATGGCGATCCTGTCGATGCTCAAGGGCGGCGCCGACGGCCTGCCGCGCCAGGCGCTGGGGGTGTATTCGAAATTCGTCGACCAATTGCTCAAGGACAAAAACGCCGCCGCCGACTTCGGCAAGGCGATGATTTCCCTCGGCGATACCTGGCAGAAAAACGGCGTGATCAGCTTCAGCGACATCGACAAGGCGGTGAGCAAGGAAATCATGCCGGGCCTCAGCGAAGAGAACCGCAGCTCCTTCGTGAAGAACCTCAACTTCCTCAAGGACAACGGCGTACTCGGCTCGGTGGGCGGGGCGATCGGCATGGGCCGGATCGTCTACCAACTCGCGGGCCAGGGCGGCAAGCTGGCGGATACGCCGATGAAGCGCCTGGGCATCGCCAACGACTTCCTTGGCTTCCTCGGTACCGGCTCACACTTCGCCACGCTGGGCTTGAAGGTCTACGACAAGTTGCGCGGCACCAACGCCTACAAACTGATGGGCTTCGACCGTTCCTTGCCCGACCTGTGGGCCAAGCCCGGCGAGGGATACCACGCGCTGCCCAAGGACGCCGAGGCGGTGCAAAAGAAGTACTTCGACATCGTCGACCAGGCCATGGACGACGGCAAGGACGTGGGCAAGGCCCTCAACAGTGGCGGCTGGAGCGACGAAGGCGCGAAGAAGGTCCAGGAAGGTATCGAAAAAGGCATCGCCAGCCGCGGCGGCGTGGCAGGTGCCGGGTTTGGCGCGAAGTTCGCCAGCAGCGCGATCAAGGTGATCGGCATGGCCACCGACGTGGCGGGCGGCGTGATCAGTGTGGTCCAGGCGGCGTTTACCTTGCGTGATGGAGTGCGCGAGAAAGACCCGGTGAAAATCGCCTCCGGTTCACTGTCCATGGCCGGTGGCGTCAGCAGCCTGGTAGCGGCTGGCGGCGGCGTGCTCACCACCCTGGGGGTAACCGGGCGGATCATTCCGTTCCTGGGGCCGGTGGGCTTTTTGATTTCCGGCGCGCTGTCGTTTGTCGGGGCGATCCTGAGCACCGTGCAGTCCCACAAACTGCACAAGATCTCGATGCAGAACTGGAACCAGATCCAGGACTTCAAGCAGGACGGGCTGCTCAAGCCCAACGGGGATGAGGCGTATGTGTGGTTGCAGACGTACCTGTCCGACTGGGGCCAGCGGGATGCGCCGCAGGACCAGAGTATTTTTGATTTCCGCAAGGAAGAGTGGGATGCACGCTCGAGCATCCGTGGCGGCGATCATCGGCGGGACCATCCGGACTTTATCGGCGACGGGAACAACCGCAATTCAGAGGACTACAAATACTCACTGAAACCGTCGGAATGGACCAATGAGAACCACGACATCATCTGGCGCGTGGGGGATGGGTATGGCGGTGAGTATCATGATGTAGACAAGCCCTGATCGCCCTGACACAAGGTAAAAACCCTGTGTAGCTGAACGGCTCCACAGGGGTTCAGTACCAGGGCGGTGTGCTTAGCGGCGCGCCAGGTGAGCGGATGTCAGTTGAGCATTGCGATAACCGATAATGCCGTCCTGCCTGCCGTTGTCATCGATGGAGTCCAACGCGTGGCTCACATGAGGCCGCTTGACGATTTCTCGGGCAAGCAACGTCATGTTGTCCTCTGCCCAGTTGCCAGACAGCTGACGCCCCGCAATGTTGTAGATCTGCTCAACGTCGGCCACGCCATTTTCCGGTTTGCCAAACGCCTTGTAGTTATTGCCAAAAGCCAGCGCCACGCTGGAGTCGGACATCCGGTCATAAATATTTATAGGCGACGCATGGCACGGGTCGGGACGGCAAGGTTGAGGGTGTGGAGGTGGGCAGCCGGGCGTGGACTTGGACAACTTTTCGGCGGCCAACTTCGGATTCCACCGGCCAATACGGCCATCTCGTGGTGCATTGCTTCGATGGTCCACCGTATCCAGCTCGTTCATTACGTGGTCGCGCTCGACTACCTGCCTGGCCAGCATCGTCAGGTTGTCCTGCTGGGGATTTCCTGTCAGTTGGCGCTGCGCCACTTCACGAATTTTCCCCGACGTTGCATAGGACGTACCCGAGGGCCTGAACGCATCGAAATTTTTATCAAGCGCCAACGCCAAGTCAGAATCCGACAGCCGTTTATAGGGATCCGCAGGGGGACGCTGGGCATGCAGGACCTGACTGTTGAGTTGCGCGCTATGAGCATTAGACGTGAAGTGACGGTGGATTTCTGCCATGAGTTTGTTTTCCTGGATTGTTCGACATTCCCGCTCTGCACTCCTTCAAGAAAACGCAGAGGCAGAGGGCTGTCACTCTGTGGCGACTAACTTTGGATCGGTTCCAGAGACTTACGCTCGACCTAAATCAACCGCGCCGCCACCAACCAATCCGCCACCGCCTGAAACGAAGCATCCGGTACCGGGTCCCCCGGTACTGTCTTCCTGGCAATTGCCTCCGCCAGGTTTTTGTCTGGCGCCTGCGGTATGCCCAGGTCGAACGCCTCCTGCAACATCCCCAACGCCTCCTCCGGCGAAGCCCGGCACACCACCACCGGCACCGGCGTTTCCCCACGCACATAGCGCACACCGATTACCCAGCCGTCGGTGGTGCCGATCATCATCGAAGCCCGGCCCAGCCCCAGCTTGGTGGCCAGCGCCTGCATCTCCTGGCGCTGGCGCCGCCGCTCGCTCTTGATCAGCGGGTCGCCATCGATATCCTTGCGCTCACGCTTGGTCTCGCTGCGGGTCATTTTCATGTCGCGGCCAAACAGCCAGCGTTGCATCAACACGTCTACCCCGCCCACCAGGATGAAGGCCGCCAGTACAGTAAACACCAGCGGCTTGAGCACCAGGAAAAACGTCGACTCGATACACCCCGCGCCACACCGCGACGACTCCATCAACGCCTGCAACGCGTGCCGCCCCACCACGTAGAACGCTACGGCCAGCACATGCACCTTGATCAGGCCCTTGATGAACTCCACAAAGTTGCGCAAGGCGAACAGCTTCTTGAAGCCTTCCGCCGGGTTGATGCGCTTGAACTCCGGCTTGATAGGCTCCACGGAAAACACAAAGCCGCGCATGGTGATGATATTGGTCAGGATTACCACCCCGGTGGTCACCGCCATCACCGGCAAAGTGATGCCGATCACCAGTTGCTCGGCGTGGTCCAGCACCCGTGGCCACACCGTGGCGAAGGGTTCGATGTAGATCTGCGCGGTCAGGTCGATCAGCGCGGTGACCTGGGCCTGGGCCCGTGGCGCGAGGATTGAGATGCACAGGGTGCAAAACAGGATGACCATGCCCGAGACCAGGTCCTGGCTCTTGGCGACCTGGCCTTTTTTGCGCGCGTCCTTGAGCTTTTTGTCCGTGGCCGGCTGGGATTTTTCTTCGCTGGTATCGCCCATGCGTTACTCCATGCCCGCCAGCGTTTTCAGCAGCTCCACGGTGCCGCGAAACTCTGCCAGTTGGTCCAGCATCAATGGAATCAGGAAGCCGATGTAGATCACCATCAGGATCGAGAAAAACAGGTTTTTCACCGGCAGCGACAGGTCGAAAATATGCAGGTTCGGCGCCATGCGCGACAGGTACGCCAGCATCAGGTCGGTGACCAGCAGCGAGATGATCAGCGGCGACACCATCAGCACCCCGACGCGCATGATCTGGTCAAGGATCGACAGCACCGCCAGCAACGCGGAGCTGGCAAATACCGGGGTGAACGCGGTGACCGGCCACAATTGGTAGCTGTGGTAATAGCCGTCGACCATCAGGATAAAACCGCCGGACATGAAGAACAGCGTGATCAACATCACCGTCAGCAACGTGGACATCACACTTGATTCCCCGGTGGATAACGGGTCCACCAGTTGCGCCATGGTCGAGCCGCGCTGCAGGTCGATCAACTCCCCCGCCACTTCCGCCGCCCAGAACGGTATGCCGAACAACAGGCCGATCAGGATGCCGATCAGGAATTCCTTGATCAGCAATCCGGCGATAAACAGGCTGCCGTGGTTGGGCATCGAGGTCATGGCGTCGAACACCGGCATGAACATCGGGATCGAAATCGCCACGGCGACGCAGCCGCGAATCATCCCGGTGAGCCCGAGGCGGTTGAACGCCGGGGTGATCACTACCACGCCCATGGCCCGGCAGGCCGCCAGCGAAGCCGAGCTGATCACCGGGTAGGCGACTTCGAGAAACTGTGCGGTAAGGCTGGCATCCATGGGCGGTCAGCGCGTCCACAACGGGAAGTTATCCAGCACCTGGCTGCCGAGTTCCGCCACTTGCCCGGCCAGCACCGGCCCCAGGAATACGATGGTCAGCAGCACCGCCACAAGCTTCACTACCTGGGGCAAGGTCTGGTCCTGGATCTGGGTCAGCGCCTGGAACAGGCCCACACTCAAGCCGACGATAATCGCCACCCCGAGCGCTGGCGCGGAGAGCATCAGCACGGTCATCAGTGCCTGTTTCATCAATGACAGGAAAACGTCCTGGCCCATGGGTCGTGCCTCAGCCGTAACTCAGAATCAAACCGTGCATCAGGCGCGACCAGCCGCTCAATGACACGAACAGGAAGATTTTCAGCGGGATCGAAATCAGGTTCGGCGAGACCATCGACATGCCCATCGCCATCAACACGTTGGACACCAGCAAATCCACCACCAGGAACGGGATATACAACAGGAACCCGATCTCGAAGGCCCGGGTCAGCTCTGAGCTGACGAACGCCGGGATCAGCACCACCAAGTCGTCATCCCGCAGGTCGGCACGGGCTTCCGGCGACCAGATGGTCTCGGTGGCCTGCACGAAAAAGCCGCGCTCGGACTCATTGGCAAACCGCGCCAGGTGCGCCTGTAACGGCGGGCGCAAGGCGTCGCCAAGGTCCTTGAGTTGCTCGACGTGTTCGATGTTCAGGTCGCGCCCTTCCACCTGGCGGTACATGTCGCCAATCAACGGCGTAGTGACGTACACCGAGAGAATCAGCGCGATGCCGTACAGCACCAGGTTCGGCGGCGTTTGCTGCACGCCCAGGGCGTTGCGGATCAGGAACAGCACCACCGAGATTTTCATGAAGCCGGTAAGGGTCACCACCGCCAACGGGATCAACCCGATGGTGGCAACCACCAGGATGATCTCGATCAGGTTCGGCTGATAACCGGTCATGGGGTGGCGAAACTCAGCAGGCGCACACCCAGGCCGTCACCGATTTTCACCAGTTGGCCCTGGCCGACGCGGCGGCCGTTGACCATCAGGTCCACGCCATCCACCGTCGGCGTATTCAGTTGCAGCAGGCTGCCCGCGCCCAACTCCCGCAGTTGCGCCAGGGTCAGTTCCAGGCTGCCGACCTGGCACACCAGCTTGAGGGGCAAATCGTCCAGGGCCGCGGCGGCATCGACATCAGTCATTGTGTTCTCCATGTCCAAAAGGGGCGATTTCAAAGGTTCCTGTAGCTGCAGCGATGAGCCGTCGCGTCGGCAGCGGGCTTGCAGGCGGCCCTCAAGGTCCAGCAGCAGTCCGCTGCCGGCTTCGAGCATCAGCACATCGCCGGGCTGCAGGCTGCGCAACTCACCGAGGCTCAGCCATTGCTGCCCGGTGAGCACCGAGAGTGTCTGGCGCAGCGCGGGTAACGGGTCGGCTTGGACCTGGCCGTGTTGCTCCAGCAACTGCGCCACCAGGAACGCAGCGCTTTCGCTCAGGTCGAGCTGGGCGGCCATTGGCGGGGTGTTGCCGAAGGTCAATGTCAGCGCTAGGTGCACGGGGTAAGACCGCGCCTCGTCACTGGCTTCGAGCAACTGCACGGGGTGGCCGAGCAACGGTTCGAGGCGCTCGATCAGATCCAGCACGGCCAGCTCCAGCAACAGCGAACGTGGCAATGACGGCAGCACCTGCGCGTCGAACTGCAACGCCAGCGGCACCAGCACTTGCTCCACAGCGGCGGCGGACAGACGCAGGCGCACCGGCGACTGGCCGAGCAACAGCTGCACATCCCGAGGCGATTTCAGCGGCTGGGGATCGGCGGCCCAGGCGACGCTCAAGTCCTGCCCGGCACAACGGCCCTGCCACGCATGGCGCCGGCGGTGCAGCTGGTTATGCACGGTGAGCAGCGCCGGGTCGTGGTGTTCGAGCCAGGGGCCCAACGGGTCGGCAAGGGCGACGATCATGTGCCGAGCCCTTGTTCTTCACGCAACTCACCGGCGACCCGCTCGCAGCTTTCACGCCCGTCCAACAGGCTTTGCCAGGCATCGGACTGGCGCTGGCGGCTCAGGCGTTCCTGGCGAAACAGCTCACGCTCGCGCTCCTGGGTTTGCAGGGTGCTGGACACGTGGGTGACGTCGCCCTCAAGCAAGCGCTCATCGTCGGACAAGCCCCGCAGGCGATCCTGGGCGGCCTGCCAACTGGCCACCGACAAGCCCTCTGTGAGTGAGGCGTAAATCTCGCCGGCCTCACGGGCAACGGCTTCGCGGTGCAGGCGCAATTGCTCCTTGGCATCAGTCAGGGCGCCGTGGGTTTGCGCGCAGCGTTGCTGCTGCGCCGCCAACTGGCTGGCCGCCCGTTGTTCCCGCAGCACCCGCAGGGTTTGCAGAGTGCGCAGTTGTTCAGTCTTCATCGGTTCTTTTCTCCATCGTCATACCAACAGCGCACTCACTGAGTGCATGAAGATTGAATGTGGGAGCTGTCGAGCTACGGCGAGGCTGCGATAGCGATGTCGGCAGTGCTGACGCCATCGCAGCCTCGCTGAAGCTCGACAGCTCCCACACTGGATTCGGGCTCATGCGAGCACCTGGCGCATGCAGGTCAAGGTGTTTTCGGGGCTGCCGGGCTCGACTGAGTGCATGAAGATCAAATGTGGGAGCTGTCGAGCCCCGGCGAGGCTGCGATAGCGGTGGGCCGGGCAACATTGATGTTGGCTGTGCTGGCGCCATCGCAGCCTCGCTGAAGCTCGACAGCTCCCACACTGGATTTGGGCTCACACCAGCACCTGTCGCATGCAGGTCAAAGTGTGTTCGGGGCTGCTGGGGTCGATTGAGTGCATGAAGATCAAATGTGGGAGCTGTCGAGCCCCGGCGAGGCTGCGATAGCGGTGGGCCGGGCAACATTGATGTTGGCTGTGCTGGCGCCATCGCAGCCTCGCTGAAGCTCGACAGCTCCCACACTGGATCTTGCTGCGCTTTCGGGCTCATGCCAGCACCTGGCGCATGCGGATCAAGGTGTGTTCGGGGCTGCTGGGTTCGTCGGCGTTCTGGCGCAGGAAGGCTTCGATCGCGGCATGGCGGGCGATCGCTTCGTCGGCCAGGGGGTCGCTGCCGGCGGAGTACTCGCCGACGCGGATCAGCATTTCGATTTCGCCGTAACGCGCCATCAATTCACGGATGCGCATTGCCAGGCGTTTGTGTTCGTCACCCGCCACCTGCTCCATCAACCGGCTGCGACTGCGCAGCACGTCCACCGCCGGGAAGTAGTTGCGCTGAGCCAGTTCGGCGCTGAGGGCGATGTGCCCGTCGAGGATCGAACGTGCTTCCTCGGCCACCGGATCGCTGGCGGCGTCGCCTTCGGTGAGTACGGTGTACAGCGCGGTGATGCTGCCTGTGGGGCCCGGGCCGGCGCGCTCCAGCAACTTGGGCAAGGTGGCAAAAAACGACGGCGGATAACCGCGACGTGTCGGTGGCTCACCCACGGCCAGGCCGATTTCGCGCTGGGCCCGGGCGAACCGTGTGAGGCTGTCCATCAGCAGCAGTACGTTACGGCCCTGGTCGCGGTGGTACTCGGCCAGGGTGGTGGCGACAAACGCCGCACGTACCCGCTCGGCCGCCGGGCGATCCGAGGTGGCAACCACCGCGACGGTACGCGCGCGGGCCTGGGCGTCCAGTTGCACGTCCAGCAGTTCGCGCACTTCCCTGCCCCGCTCGCCGATCAGGCCGATCACAATCACATCGGCTTCACTGTTACGGATGATGCTCGCCAACAATGAGGACTTGCCCACCCCAGGCTCGCCAAAGATGCCCATGCGCTGGCCTTGTGCAAGGGTCAGCAAACCATCGATGGAGCGAATGCCCAACGCCATGGAGCGTACGATCAGTTGCCGTGAGAACGGTGCCGGAGGCTCGGCATGCAAGGGATAGGTCTGCAAGTTCAGGGTCGGCGATACACCATCACCGTCGAGAAACTCGCCCATGGGACTGATCACTCGTCCGAGTTGCGCATCGCCTACCGCCACACCGAGGCTTTCGCCGGTGGCGATGATTTGCGTGCGGGTCGACAGGCCTTCCATGGAGCCGATGGGCGACAGGATCGCTTCATCACCATCAAAACCAATCACCTCGGCGCTGAGGCTGCGGCCACTGACCGGATCGCGCAAATGACACAGCTCGCCAATGCTCGCCCCCGCCACGCTGGCCCGCAGCAACACCCCGCGAATACTCAGCACCGTGCCTTGCATCGGACGCAAGCGGGCCAGGGACAAGCGCTCGGTCAGGCGCGGCAGCAGTTGATTGAGGTTCATGCCACGCCCTCTTCGGCAAAGGGCAACAGGCTCCGGCGCAGGGATTGCAACTGCGCTTCCAGCCCCAACTCAACCGAGCCCGCCGGGCTGCTGAGGCGGGCCTGGCCAGCGCTCAGTTGCGCATCGGCCTCCACGGCGATGCCGTCCTTCAGCAACTGTTGGCGCAGGGCATTCACTTCGGCCGGTGGCACCCACAAGGTCAGCGCCTGGCCCTGACGAAACGCGCTCAACGCCTGGCGCGTGCAGCGCACCACGCGGTCGGTGTCGTCCAGCTCGCCGAGCACTTCACGCACGATGCCCAGGGCCAAATCCGCCAGCGATGCTTCAAGCCCGGCCAGGTATTGCTGAACCTGGGCCTGGGCTTCCAGCAGCAACTGCGCGACCTGTTCGGCGCCTTCGCGCCGCGCGCTTTCAAAGCCTTCGGCACGTGCGGTGTGCAGCCACTGGTCGCTGTCGGCCTTGATCTGCTCGGCGTGTTCCTTGGCGGCTTGCACGAAGGCGAAACCATCGGTCCACAACGCCGCTTCATCGGCGCGCAAAATCCGCGCAGCAGGACGGCTGGGTAATTCACTCATGGGCAAGCTCCTCGGCGAGTAACCGGGCGGCGACGGTCTGGACAATTTCCAGGTCGCGGGGCAAGCGCCCGCTATAGCCTTTGGGTGCGACAAAACGCAGGGGCAGCCAGCCCTGCAACTCGGCGGGCTGGGCCTGCAGCCAGGCGGCGACACAGGTGAGGCCATCGCGGTCGATCGCGTCGATCAACTCGGCGGGTTCACGCAGCAGGTCGGCCGCGCCGCCCAACTGCCGGTTCGCCAGGGCCAGGGCAAAGGCTTCCTGGCCGAGGCCTTCGCGCAGCTCATTGACCACTTCTCGGCGGATCTCCCGGCTCAAGGTCGAGGCATGCCAAATCGCACCACATAGCCTGGGCAGGCGCTCAAATTGCGCCGGGCTCAGCAGCAGCACCGGCAAATCGGCGGCCGGCGGCGTGACCAGATGCGCAAGCGGCGCCAGCTGATAATGGCTGGCCAGCAACTGCTCCAGGCGCGACCGAAAACGCGGCTGCCCGTGCAAGGCTTGCAGCACCTCGGCGGGCAGGCCTTCGCCAAAACATTCGCCGAGGCTTTGCTCGCGCACAAACTGCAACGGCTGGGCGATCAGGCCCTGCCAACGCTCAACCAGGCTCATTCACCCTCCTTGAGCACATACAACGCCTGGGACTGGCGCCGCGCCCACTGTTGCCGGGCCAGCACGCCGCACGCGCCGAGGGCGAGCAGCAGCAAACCGCCGAACAGCAACCGCGCCTGGTTCAGGTTGTCTTCCAACAGCCACAGGCCCAAGAAGCGCGCCAATCGCGGTTGCGCCGGGTTCTGGCTGATGGACACCGCGGCCTTGATCGCCGTCACCGAGACACCGTCATAGCTCAGGCCGGAAATACCGTTGGCCACCAGGGTCTTGATCTGCGGGATCAGCGTATTGATATCGGTGCCCGGGTCGTAGCGCACCAGTACCGAGGCCGACGACGGCGAGATCACTCGCTTGAGCAGGTCATTGTCCGGCAGCACCACATGCACTCGCGCCGAGACGATGCCGTCGATCTGCGACACCGAGTGGGACAGCTCTTCGCTCAAGGCGTAGATCATCTGCGCCCGCTCCTGCACCGGCGACGACACCAGGCCGTTGCCCTTAAACACCTCGCCCATGTTGGAAAAACTCTGCTGCGGCAGGCCGGCGTTGTCCAGCAGGGTCATGGCTTCGGCGAAGCGCTGTTCGTCGACCACCACTTTCAGCTGGCCGTTGTCCTGCACCTTGCGCGTCGCCGGGATGCCGTCGCGCAGCAGCACCGCGACCATGGCGTTGGCGTCGCGCTCGCTGAGGTTGGTGTAGAGGTCCATGTCGCAGGCCTGCAAGAGGCTGGCGAGCATGCCGATCAGCAGCAGGCGCAGGGCACGGTTTGGGCTTGGCATGGCGTTATTGACCCTTGAGCAGCGTGTTGGCGGAACCGGAAATCTGCGTCGCACCGCGCACCACCATCTGGGTTTCG
Source organism: Pseudomonas sp. ATCC PTA-122608 (assembly GCF_001952855.1). Lineage (GTDB taxonomy): Bacteria > Pseudomonadota > Gammaproteobacteria > Pseudomonadales > Pseudomonadaceae > Aquipseudomonas. Next base: position 29,585 of record NZ_LPNO01000006.1, read on the forward strand.
ATGGAGTAGTCGAACATCTTGCCCAGTGAATGGACGATCTGGTCGACCTGCTGTTCGGCGACTTTCTTGCCCGGTTCTGCAGTGGGCGAGGCACTCGAGGTGCGGATATCCGCAGCGACCACTGGCGGCGGCGCCGACGGGTTATTGGTGAGCAAATCGGCGCGCTCGGAAAAGGTCCGGGAGCGGTCGATAAAACTGTTCAGGCGCTCCATCAGGCCGGAGCCAATCTGATGGGGGCTGGCGCCCTCGGGCATGCCCTTGGCCGTATTGGCCATGTGCTCGAACAGATTCTGCGAGGCCCCGGCGGGCCCCGCGCCGGCGGACGGCGGCAAGGCCGTGGCGCTGGCAGCGAGACTGATGGTCATGGGTGCGCCCTACTCTTCGTCGTCATCGGACATGGCGTCATTCAGCATTTCCTGCGCCTTGGGCATGATGATGAATTGACCGCCGATGGTGACCGCCTGGGTGATCAGGGCATCGGTGAATTCGGCGTCGGTCATCTCCGGTTTGTCGGCGCTCTTGGCGTTATCCACCGCGGCGTTGAACTTGGCTTCAGGGCTGGCGCCACCGGGGGCGAGGTTGCTGTCTACGGCGGTTACGGACATGGTCATGCTCCTTTACTGGGGTTGGGGTGAATCAAGGGGTTTCAGTGCTCACCTGGGCACCGCGAAACACTCGCACGCCGTGCTCGCGCGCGACGACGGGCGCCGCGGCCTTGGGTTGCAGGTGATCCACATGCTGCTGAACCAGCGCCAGGTACGGCGGCGGCCCGGACACAAAGACTTCATCGCCCTCGGGACCATTGCGCATCGACAACTGCTGGCCGAACACATCGAGGTTGTTCAAATACGCCTGCAACTGGTCCAGGTTCAGGGCACTGGCCTTGAATAGCTTGGTGGTGATTTCGTCGCTGGCATTGAGGTACAACAGGTTGCCGTCGAAGTACCAGGTCAGGCCGTTGGTGCTGCACAGCGTCTGCAGAAACTCCCCGGCGGTGGCGGCGCGCACGGTGCTGCGGGCCTTGCCACGCACCTTGTCCGAGAGCACCAGCGGGATGTCGAGGTTGTGGCCGAACTCCTCGAGGGCGGCGCGCACGTCCTGATCCACCAGTACGTAGGCGTAGGGTTTGGCAAACCATTCGGGCTCTTCGTCGGCGTGGGCAATCGAGGCGCCAAACAGCACCGACAGACATAGGAGCGCCATGGAAAATATGCTTACATGACGTCCGCCTTCGCCCAACGAGTTGTGACGATGACCAAACACTTTTTGCTTGCCGGCAGCCTGTTGCTGGCCGCCTGTTCCAGTACTGCGCCGAGCGATACCGATCGCTCGGTGCAACTGGCCAACGACCTGAACAAACGCGGCGACTACGCCAGCGCGGCGGCGCTGTACGAACGTGCGGCCCAGCAACCGGGCGCCGGCATCGACCTGTGGCTCAAACTCGGCCAGGCGCGGCTCGACGGCAACGACGCGCCCGGTGCTGAACGCGCCTTCCAACAAGCCCTCGGCCTCCAGGCGCACAACGCCGACGCCTTGCTGGGACTGGGCACCGCGCAACTGCGCCTTGGCAAAACCCAACGCGCCGTGACGGCCCTGGGCCAAGCCGCAGAGGCCAGCCAGTCGCCGGTCGCGTACACCCGACTGGGCATCGCCCAAGTGCTGAACGGCCAGGCGGTGGCGGCACAAACCGCCTTCGGCAAAAGCCTGGGTCTGCAACCCGACGACCTCGACAGCCGCTGCAACCTGGCCCTGGCCTACGCCCTTGGCGGCCAGTCGCAACAGGCATTGGACACCATCGCCCCCGTCACCCAATCGCCCCGCGCGTTGCCACGGCATCAGCGAAATGAATTGTTGGTGCTGGTATTGGCGGGATACGAACAACGAGTGGCCGGTTTGCCGCTGGACGATATACCGGCGGCTGAGCGTGCACGCCTGATCACAGAAGCCAACCGCATCAAAGCCATCAGCGATCCGGTCGCGCAAGCGCGTGAGTTGGGGTTGGTGGACACGCACTAAACCCAACTGCTGTTGCTGTTGCTGTTGCCCTGCTTTTGATCTTGCTTTTGATCTATCAGGCCCCGTCAACCACGATGGCCGCAAGCAGGCACGGTGGAGCGGGTAAATCGGCAGGGAAGCCGATTTAGCCGCGCCGGGCCATGGATGGCCCGTCGCGGCGGCCTGCGGAGCCGGGCCGGAGTGCGGGCATGCCGAGCCTAGGCGAGGCACCGAGTGGTGGGGCAAAGACCTTTTGGTTACTTTTGGGGCGTTTGCCAAAAGTGACCCGCTGTAAGAGCGGAACCATAAGAAGCCGTTACCGCAGGAATGGATATGTACACGGTAAGCTTCAAGATCCCGGTCGCCTGCCAGACCGCTTTCGCGAGCAAGCCCGCTCCCACATTTGGGCAGTGGTGGGACAGACATATCTGCTGGGCCTGGAAAACCGCTATCGCAGGCAAGCCAGCTCCCACAGTTAGTCTGTGGTGTGACAGATGGATCTGCTGGACCCGGAATACCGCTATCGCAGGCAAGCCAGCTCCCACAGGGGGAATGCATACGCAGGGTCATTGCTCCGCTCCCGGAGCGCCCGCCTTGGCCTCTTGCTGAGCCTGACGCCGCTGCAACTGCTCCCGATCAAACCCCTCGATATACACCTGCGCCGCCCGCCCAACCGGCGCCGCCATCGCCGGGCCGGTGGCCCGCCCCTGATTCAAATCCTGCCGCTGCTCCACCATCTGCATCAAATTCAAATTGTTGGCACACCCCAACGGCAAGGTCGCCTTGAAATCCTCATCCAGCCCAATCTCATCCTTGGCCGGCGGCTGCTGGCACTGGCTCGGCAACCCATCCGCCTGATACTGCGGCGAGTAATACACCGGTGCCAAATGCGTCTTGCAGCCCACCACCAACAAGGGCAAACACATCAACAAACGCGAAACTTTCATGACATGCCCCCTCATCAATTCATGTAAAAACCGAACGCCCCACCACTGCGCGGCCCCGCCGCTGCGGCGGTTGCAGGCTGCGCATCCAGCGGCGTGGCCAACGTGCGGCTGCGCACCGGCTCCACCAGATATGGCGTGATCAAAATCACCAACTCGGTTTCGTTGCGCTGAAAACGCTTGGAGCGAAACAGGTTGCCCAGGATCGGCAAGTCCCCCAGCAACGGCAGCTTCTCGATGTCCTGGCTGCTCTCACGCTGGAACAAACCGGCAATCGCAAACGTCTGCCCGCTGCCCACTTCCACCCGCGTATCGGCGCGGCGCACGCTGAACGACGGCACATGGAAATTGCCGAAATCCACTGTCCCGCCACTCACCACACTGCTGACCTCCGGGCGCACTTGCAGGGCAATACGGCCGTTGGGCAGCAAGGTCGGGTTGAACAGCAGCGACACGCCGAACGACTTGTATTCAATGCCCACCAGATCCCGATTCACCGGCACCGGAATCGCCACTTCGCCGCCCGCCAGGAAGCTTGCGGTCTGCCCGGTCATCGCGGTGATATTCGGCTCGGCCAGGATTTGCAGAATCCCGTTGGCCTGCAACGCGTCGAGCATGCCGTCGATATTGGTGTTGCCCGAACCGCTGCCCGCCGCCGCCAAGCCACCTGCGGTCGCCGCTGCCAATGGCCCACCGGTGATCAGCCCGAAGGAAAACGTGCCGTTGCTGAACATGGCGTTCCAGTTCACGCCGTAGTGCAGCAGCTCCGAGCGGGACACTTCAGCGAACCGCACCCGCAAATTGACCTGGGCCGCACCGGCGTACTCCGTCGTGTTGACCGCACTCTGAAAACCCTGGCCCTGGGGGTTGAGCAAGGCATTCAAATCCGTCGCCTCGCCCACGCTGCGCACCGTGCCCTTGGCGATCAAGCGATTACCCGCGCCGCTGATCTGCGCGCCGTTGCCGGGATGCAATTCCTGCATCGGCGCGGTCACCGCCTGGGTGGCGCTGCTGACAGCCAGGGACAGGCTGGCGAGCTGTTTGCCATCGCTGCCGAGGGCAATCAGGCTGGTATTGCCCGGGGCCTTGCCGAAGATGTAGATCACACCGGGCGACACCACTTGCAGGTCGGCAATCCCCGGTTCGGCCACCAGCACCGACTCCACCGGGGCCACAAAATGCAGGATCCGGCCTTCTCCGGAGGCCAGGCTGATGGAGCCTTGGGCGCCATTGGCAATGTCCTGGGCGCTGCACAAAAACGACGCCAACGTCAGCAACAACAGAGAAAAACGGATCATGAGGCAGACGCCAGGGAAGTGACGGAAGCCGCGGCAGGTGCACGGCGGTTGGAGATATCGGTGAGGCTGATGGTCACCAGCGCTTGCAGGTTGTATTCGGTGGCCAGTTCGCGAAACGACAGCACCGCCAGCTCCAGTTCACCGCGCAGCACCAAGCGACGCAGGCTGCGGCGCAATTCCGGATGCACCAGCAATACCGCGCTGTTGGCCTCGAGGGTTTTGTCGCAGGCCTGGCGCAGTTGGGCGAGCAAGGCGCGGTTGACCTCCTCCGGGATCACTTCGCGGCTCGGCTCCTGGCGCCGCAGGGACGCGCGCAGTTGGTCTTCCAAACCCGGCGCCAGTACCAAGGCGCCAATCACCCGATTGCGGTCGGCGTATTGATGGCTGATCTGCCGCGCCAACGCGGCGCGCAGGTGTTCGGCGAGGCGGCCGGCGTCGGTTTCCCGGGCGCCCCACTCCACCATGGCTTCGAGCAAGGCCCGTTGATTGCGGATCGACACGCCCTCGCCCACCAGCAAGCGCAGGGTCTCGGCCACGCGCTGCAAGGGCACCAGGCGCAGGGCTTCCTTGACCAGTTCGCCGTAGGTGGCTTCGGTACGTTCAAGCAGCAGGCGGGTTTCCTGGATCCCGAGGAAGTCCGCGGCATAGCGGCGCAGGCTGCGCTCCAGCACGCCGCGCAGCACTTCGTCCGGCAGCAGGAAGCCGATGCCGGCAGCGCGCAACGCGTCTTCGTGCTGACGCTCGATCCAGTGCGCGGCGCGGCCATTGAGTGGCGAATCGGCTTGCAGGGTGGCGATGTCCAGCAGTTGCACGTGCACCGGATCGTCCTGCAACAACAAGCAGTTGATCGGCATCTCGCCTTCGCTGACCGGCACGCCTTCCAGGGACACGCGGAAGCTGCCCGGCGTGGCCTTGGCGTCCATGTGAATGCCCGGCACCGGCATATCGACGCCGAGGTCGCTGCGAATGTCGTGACACAGCGCTTCGATGCGCTGGCTCAACAGCTGGCGCGGTGCGCTGAGGGCCAAGGCGCTGCCGAGGGTCAGCAGCACCCGCGTGTCGGGGGCCACGCCATAATCCTGCTCGGCCTGCACTTCCACCTCCGGTTCCAGGGTCTCGATCAGCGCCTCGGGTTCCACCTGATTTTCACGGGTATGGCGGCGGTACATCACGAACGCCGCGCCACCAAATACCAGTGACAAACCCAGGAATACCCAGGTCGGAAAGCCCGGGATCACGCTGACGCCGACCATGATCAATGCGGTCAGGCCGAGGGCCCGGTAGCTGGCGCCCAACTGCTTGAGAATCTCGCTGCCGAGGTCACCCGCCTCGCCGTCGCTGTTGACCCGCGTCACCACGGTGCCCGCCGCGACGGAGATCAGCAGCGCCGGGATCTGTGCGATCAAGCCGTCGCCCACGGTCAGCAGCGAATAGGTGTGCACCGCCGCGCCGAACGCCATGTCGCGCTCGATCATGCCGATCAGCATGCCGCCCAGCAGGTTGACCGCGAGGATCACCAACCCGGCAATCGCGTCGCCCTTGACGAACTTCATCGCCCCGTCCATCGCGCCGAACATCTGGCTCTCGCGCTCCAGGCGTGAGCGCCGGCGACGGGCTTCGGCCTGGTCGATATCGCCGTTGCGCAGGTCGTTGTCGATGCTCATCTGTTTGCCGGGCATCGCGTCCAGGGTGAAGCGCGCCGCCACTTCCGCGACCCGCTCGGCGCCCTTGGTGATCACCACGAACTGCGCCACGGTGATGATCAGGAACACCACCATGCCCACCACCACCTGGCCGGCAATCACGAAGTCGCCGAAGGCCTTGACGATGTGGCCGGCGTCGCCGTGCAGCAGAATCAAGCGGGTGGTGGTGATGGACAGCGACAGGCGAAACAGAGTGCTGAGCAGAATCAGCGGCGGCAGCGCCGAGAATTCCACCGAGTGGCCGATGTAGAAGGCGACGATCAGGATCAGGATGCTCAGGGCGATGTTCAGGCCGATCAGCATGTCCACCAGGTAGGTGGGCAGCGGGATGATCATCATCACAATCGCCATCAGCATGAACGCGACGATGATCACGTCGGTACGCTGGGCGGCCATGCGTGCGATGCCGTTCAGGCGGTTGAGCAGGTTCATGGCGCCACTCTCCGTGCAGCCAGGTAGCGTTTGAAGCACTGGCGCGCTTCGTCCTTGCGTTCGCCGTACCACAGCGCCCGAGCGCGCAGCAGCAACAGGCTGGCGGACTCGCCTTCCAGCGCCACCAGGCGGTCCAGGGCCGTGAGTGCGCGGGTAAAGTCGCCGCTGTCGGTGAACGCCAGCACCAGCGAGCGCAGCAGCAGGCGGTCGTCGGGCGCCACGCTCACGGCAATCAGCAACATCACCAGCGCACGCTGAGACTGGCCGTTGCGCCGGTACAGCTCGCCAATGCCCTTGAGCAATTGCACTGCGTCATCGTTATCCCGGGACATCAGGCCTGGACCTCCGAGCGTTGTTGTTCGAGGGTGCGGCGCATCTCGATTTCCTCGCTGATCAGGTCATGGGCCAGCGCCTTGATCTGCGGCTCGGCGTCGAGGTTCGGCAACAGGTGCTGCATCACGTGATCCAGCAACTCCAGGGAACGTGCGCTGCCGAACAGCAGCGAGTCGACGCCGGCGGCGCTGGTGAGTTCTTCCAGGTCACTGCGCAGGGAGCGGCGGGACTGGACCTTGCGGGTTTTCAGCACGGCCTCGAAGGCGGTGGCCTGGCGCGAATTGACCGGGCGGATCGCCTCGACCGGCGCGCTGCGCACATCACTGGGAATCAACGGACGGGGTTCGACTTTCATCCCGGGGCCTTAGCTGAAAAAAGCAGCGTCATAGGGTGAAGGTGAAGCGTTCTTCGCCACGGGCGAGGATCACCTGGTTGTTCTCGATGCGTTCCAGTACCCAGTTGTCGGCCAGGGCCGCGCCGGGGTACAGGCGCTTGCCGCTGTCGTTGATCACATAGGGATGAGTGCCGAACCACACCGCCTGAAAGCGCACCCGGGGTCGGGCCGCATCCGCACGCACCGCGACCCGCGGGTTGAGCACAATCTGCTGGCCATAACGCTGGTCGAAGGCTTGTTGCAAGGCCACCCACTGGGGCTTCTGTGCCCGCTCGAAAGAGCCGACGGCATTGAGCTGGCCGTCGACGTCGCTGACCTTCACGGCGTCCAGGTGGGCGGCTTGTAATTGCCCTTCGAACCAGGCCTTGGCCTCGGCACGGGAAGGCTTGGCTGCGGTTTTTTCGGTGACCGGCTGTACGGCTTGCGCTTGCGGTGGATCGTTGCGAAATGCCAAGGCACCTGCGCACACGAACAGCAAGGCGCTGGCGATGATCCACGGGGTGAATGTGCGTGTTGCCACAAGCGGTTTTTCAGAGCTGCCCGGCAGCACCAGGCTCACACCCGCCGTGCCGATGCGCAGTTGCAGCGGCAGCCGCGCGCGATGGCCGCTGCCTTGGGGAATACGGATATCACCGGCAGTGCCAGTGATCAGGACATCACCGCCAAGGGCTTCGACGGCCACCTGTGCACCTTCAAAACGCAGGCGCAGATGCAGCTCGGCGATTCCGGGATCGCTGAGCAGAAGGTCGGCAGCCAGCGCGGCGCCAAGGGTGTAGACCGGCTGGTCGAGCATCAGGGAACTGCCCTGGTGCAAACCGTGGGTCACGAGCAGGGTCGGCGCGCCGTTCGCGGCGGGCAGGCCCAGGGAAATCAAGGCTGTCATGGTTGGGTTTGCCCCCTTGAGAATCACAGGTCGCAACCACACCTGTGCCGATCAACAACGGTGCAACGGGGTAACGCAGGTATACGGGCAGCGCCGGCGCTGCCCGTATGGCGAATCAGTTCTGCGGACGCTGTTTGGTGGCGTCGAGCTCTGCTTTTTTCGCGGTGCTGATCTCGGTGATCTTGGCCGACTTCTCGATGGCCATGTTGAAAGTTGCTTCCATCTTCGCGATAGCGTCGTCGGCGCCGCCTGCACTTACTGGTGGAGTAGTAGCCATGTTCAATCTCCTTGCATCGATAGGGAAGTTAAGCCGCATGCAAACCGAACCGAACTCCCAGCGTCAGACAGTGAGTTGGCAATGCAGCTGTCGGTTTGCATGGGACCCATACTACTCACGAATAAAACGCCTTCGCTGTGAAAGCTTGTGAAACGTTCGCGGTGGGCGCTGTGAAAAATCCGGCTCAACCTGCCGTTGAGAAAATCTCATCCCAAGGCAGTCGTGGAACTTTTGTTGAAAACCCAATACATGACGAAACCCAATGATTACGGGGCCTTTCGCTTAATCATGAACGGTTTTGAACAATGCGGAAGCCAATAACGCCAGGGCAAAAATGTTGACTACCCAACAATTTATGAAAATAACGCAAACAACTTCACACTTTTACCTAATAGCCAATTGCCCAACTTTGCAGATATTGCCATTTGTAACAAAAGCGACTTGATCATCGCGTTTGATAGCTCGGCGCGGGCTTGTTCAATAACACTTCGCAACTTTCGCCCGCCCCAGTTAGTGCACTTGCACTAAATATCGATTGATATAAGACAACTTCCAGGTGATCTATGACTGCGATCCCGAATGGCCTTGATCCTGCTGACAACAAGGGCCCGGATGGCTCCCAGAGCACGTTCGAAAAAGCCCTGTTCACCGCCGTCGACCGGCCGGTATTCGACCCCTCGAAAATCCGCGGCCCGTCCATCCCGCTGCCTTACCAGAACGTGCAGGCACCGGTGAACAACAGCATCACCTACACCCCGCTGGGCAGCGACAAACCGGTGACCCTCAAGCAGATCGACAACCCCCGGCTGTTTGAGCAATTGGTCAACCAGTACAACGCGCAGCAAAGCGACGCGACGCTTGAGAAGAACCTGGCTGACAGCAAAAGCGCCGGCTACAAGGAGGCCGACGCCAGCACCGTGGCGCCCGGCTTGGGCAATTACAAGGCGATCGGCAGTACCACGGAATTGGGCCCGGGGTTGATCCGCTACGAGACCAGCGCCGGCGACAAAATCGTGGTCAGCCAGAAGGAAACGCCCGCGCTGTTCGCTCAGGTCAGCGGCGATTCGGCCAAGCTCTTCGCGATCAACGCCAGCCAGTCCGAGGGCTACCGCCTGGCCGGCCCCACGGAAACCATGGACCCGGCAGCGAATATCGGCCCGCCCGAAGAAGTCGGCCCGGGGTTGATTCGCTATACCACGGCTTCGGGCGACAAGGTGATCGTGTCCCAGGACATTACCCCCGCGCTGTACGACCAGGTGGCCAAACTGTATGCCGGCAGCACCGGCGCCGCGGGTGCCTCGGACACGTCCTGGATCGACACGTCGTCGTTCGGCGTATCCGGCGCCAAGGACTGGGACACCATCACCGGCAACACCAGCGGCACGCCGACCAAGGAAGAACTCGACCTGAACCGGCCGAAGGCGGCCGCGCAATTGCTCTCGCAAAACTGGGACGCCTGGGGTCTGCACGGCGCGCCGATCGACTTCGCCAACCCGCCGACGACCCTGCCACCCGAGGCCCAGGCCGTGCTCAAGTACGTGGCCAGCAGCCCGAGCCTGATGGCCGCGCTGGACACCGGCGGGCGCGGCAAGGCCGACAACGTGATCACCCATTCGGACGTCGACCACTTCATCGACAACGCCGGCAAGGACCTCGGCGCCGCGTCGAAATCCTATGGCAGCTTCCTCGGCGGCCACCCCGGCGACCTGGCCAAGGCCAATGCCAAGTCGGCGGCAATCCTGATGGCCAACGAGAGCCTGGCCGCCGGCGCCGGTTCAGCGATGCGCCCCGGTGACGCCAACCAGCGCAGCAACGACGGCATGCTGCGCACCGACAACCTGCAAGCCTTGGGCAGCGATTCAGCCCTGAGCACCGAGCTGACCGGCGCGGCGGCCATGTGGTCCAGACCCGGGATGTTCCATGCCCTGGAAACCGGTGGCGACAACCCGGCCACCGGCAAGTCGGACGGCATCGGCACCCGCGACAACATCGGCGCCTGGCTGGAAAAACAGGCACCGAAAACCGACAGCGACACCCTGACCTTCCTCGACGGTGCCGCCACCCGGGATGCCGTCGCCGGCGTCGACACCTCGGGCCTGACCGCCGACATCCTGGCCAACCCGCAGAACTACAGCGGCGAACAGAAAGCCGCAGTACTGGTGCAACTCACCGATGCGCAAACCCGCCTGCTGGTGAGCGACTACGTACCCCACTCCGGGCTGATGGACAAGTACACCTCGCCCCACTACGGCCTCAACCCCAACGAAGACAAGATCAAGGCGCAGCTGCAAAGCGGCATCGAAACCCTCTCGGCCGATCCGGACGTGCAAGGCTTCCTGCAAAACAATCGCGGCCCGGCACTGGCCGACATCGTCGACAGCAACCCGAGCCTGAAAGTCGCGATGCAGGACTACTACACCAATAGCATCGAGACCGGCAAAAACCTCAACGACAACCTCAACGCCAAGGACCAGAACGGCAAGCAGATCGACATGGGCATGGGCCTGCAAAACGCGGCCAACGACACCACCATCGCCAACCTGGCGCTGGGGGGCAACGGCCACGTGGACCTGACCGGCATCGCCGACAAGGCCGGGCAAAGCGACAACGTCCAGCAGTATTACAAGACCGAACTGGTGACCGGCAAAGCCTTCACCGACGCGGTGGCCGGTGGCATGGACCCGACCGTCGCGGCCAGCAGCTTCGCCGCCAGCACTGCCTCGGCCCAGGCCTTCCTCGGCGACAAAGCCTCAGCAGAGGACGCCGCCACCTTGCAGGTGAACTTCAACGAAGCGCTTGGCGATGCGCTGCTCGGCGGCGCCACCACCGACACCCTGAACATCACTTTGGGGGACGGCAAGGGCAACTTCGACGAAGCCAAAGTCACCGCGGCGATCAACGACGCCCAGCAGAAAGACCCGCAGATGTTCGTCACCTCGGACGGCGGCAAGATCGACCCGGCGCAAGTGGTGTCGATGCTGCGTTCGGTATGGGACATCGGGCGCCAGGGCGACAAGATCGCCGACGCACTGCCCAAGGCCATCGAAGGCATGAAGTTCGGCGACGTCAGCCCGGCGTTCAAGCAAGGCCTGCTGCACATCGGCAGTGCAGTGCTGATGAGCGGCGTGCTGATGGCCCGTTCGGCCAGCGGCAGCAACACGCCGGTGGCGGATGCGAACCGGGTATCCGCCGGCCTGCAATTTGCCGGGTTGTTGATGGAGGGTGGCACCAAATACGCCAAGGAGGCGGGTTACGGCATCACGTGGGTCAATCGTCCGGACGGCGGCACCATCGGTGACTTCCCCGGCAAGGTGCCCGTGGGCAAGGGCCCGCTCAGCCCGCAGCAAATCGCCAATCTTGGTGCGGTCGGCAAGATTATCGGCTCGGCGGGCGGGATTATCGGCGGCGTGATCGGGGTGATTGGCGGTGTCGACTCGTTGAAAAAAGGTGATTACCTGAGCGGCAGTTTCTCGGTGGCCACCGGTGTGCTGGGCACGGGTGCGGCGGTGGCCGGATTGGTGGAGGCTGGGGCCGGGTTGTATGGCGCTACGGAAATCGGCGCGGTGGCCGGGACCATCAGCGGCATCCTCGGTGGGGCTACGGCGATTCTCGGCGGGATCGGCAGCGCCTTCCTGCCCTTCGCCCTGGCCGATGCTCATGGCAAGGCGCAGGACGCGTTCTATGGGCAGCTTGTGCCGGTGCTCAAGCAATATGGTTTGACTGGCGGGCCGACGGAACCGGGCGATTATCCGGAAGATCCGATCCCGGCGATCAACACCTGAACCTTCCTTGCAGCCTTGCGTGAAAGGGAGGCGCGTGGGGCTGTGTCCTGAACAAGCATAAAGGTTAATCACATGACGTATTCACAACGCAGCCAACTTGAAGACAGCGCTTTTGAAATTCACTTTGGGCCTTATCGCCTGCTGCCCAAACGTCATCTGCTGCTGAAAAACGGTGAGCCGGTGAGTTTGGGGAATCGGGCCCTGACGTTGCTGATTGCCCTCGCCTCCCGGCCTGGTGAGCTGTTGGAGAAGACCCAATTGCTGGACATCGCCTGGCCACGGTTGGTGGTGGAGGAATGCAACCTGCGGGCGCAGATCAAGGCGATCCGCCGGGCGTTGGGGGATGAAGATTCGGTGTATATCGCGACGGCGACGGGCCAGGGGTATCGGTTTGTCGCGCCGACCTGGGTTGAGCGTGAGGCGCTGAAAAAGCCGGTGGTGTTGGGGGTTTATAGCTGTCGGCGTTGTTTGGGGGGGGATTTGGATCGGGGGCATATCCAGTATTTGGGTAACGGCTGATAGGGGTTCCGCTCTTACAGCGGGTCACTTTTGAAAGGAGCCCAAAAGTAACCAAAAGGCTCTTGCCCCACCACTCGGCACCTCGCTTAGGCTCGGTGTGCCCTCAGCTCCGGCAGCACGAAGCGGGCCGCCGCGACGGGGCGTCCCTGCCCCGTCGCGGCTAAACCGGCGTCCTGCCGGTTTACCCGCTCCGTACTACCTGCGTTCGGCCAGCGTGGTTTAACGGGGCGCCTAAGATCAAGATCAAAAGCAGATCAAGGGCACAGCGGCCTACCGGCCGGCTTGAGTGTGGTGGAGCAACAGCAACAGCAAGATCAGAAGCTAAAGCGGGCACGGTCCAAATGTGGGAGCGGGCTTGCTCGCGAAGGTCGTTAACGATGACGCTGGCATTCTGGATGAACGCGGCGGTCTCAGGTTTTTCGCGAGCAAGCTCGCTCCTACAGAAAAGCAGCCCTGCTTTCGCTCTGGATCTTGCCTCTGCTTCACCACACTCAAGCCGGCCTGTAGGCCGCTGTGCTCTTGCTTTTGATCTGCTTGAGATCTTGATCTACGGGCCCCGTCAACCACGATGGCCGCAAGTAGGCACGGTGGAGCGGGTAAATCGGCAGGGAAGCCGATTTAGCCGCGCCGGGCCATGGATGGCCCGTCGCGGCGGCCCGCGGAATCGGGCCGGAGTGCGGGCATGCCGAGCCCAGGCGAGGCACCGAGTGGTGGGGCAAAGACCTTTTGGTTACTTTTGGGGCGTTTGCCAAAAGTGACCCGCTGTAAGAGCGGAACCATAGGTGGCCGTTACCTAAATAATGGATATGTACCCAGAACAAAAACCTCAGAGCACCAAGCTCAAATCCACCCGCCCATCACGCACCGGCGGACACCAGTAATACCCACCAGTCAAAGGCTTACTAATGCGATACAACCCATCAACAATCCCATCCTCAAGCCCACTCATCCGCCGCAGTTGCGCTTCAAACGCATCAAACGAATGCCCAAACGCCAGGAACATCAACCCCGCCTGACCATTCTCGGCCCATGGCATCGACCGCCGCACCACAAACGCCTCAGGGGTAAAACTCTCCTGAGCCGTACGCTTGGTGTGCGCCGACTCCGGCGCGTCCTCCAGCTCCTCGTTATCACCATGACGCCGACCAATAATGTGATCCCGCTCCAGAGCCGGCAACGCCGCAAACCCATCCAGATCATGCTGCCACTGCTGGATCGCCGCAAAGCTCGCACCACCCGGCGCCACCGCCGCATCCACCGCCGCATCATCATGCGGATTCTCAGTACCATCCTCATAATCAGTCAGATCAAACCCGGTCTTGTAGCGAAACCCCTCGGTCATCTGCACCAGACCAAACCCCGGCGCCAGGGCCTTCTCGAACGCCCGGCTGCGCAACAGCAACTCACCGCGATCCACACCATGCAACCAGACCCACAGCGCCTGCTGGGTCGACGGATTCTCCGCCCCCGGCCCGCTCACATGAGGAAACGCCCGCAACCCGTCAATCCGGGCGCCGAGGGCATTGACCAGCGGCTCACCAAAACCGACCACCGCATTCGCGTCCACCAGTTGCACCAGCGCATCCAGTGCGGCAGGTACGGCGTCCAGCGACTCAATGGCAAAAAACAGATGGCGTGCCTGCAACGGCACCGGTGCGGCAAGAATGCCCGGCTGGTATTGACTCATGTGAACTCCTTCAAGAAAGCCGCGCAGTTTACCCGGCGAGCGCCCGGTTGTGCTCAAGGTTTTCAAGGGCTCGCGGGTCGAGGTTCAACTGCGCCTTGAGTTGCGCCCAGCCTTTGGGCGTGACCAGCACCGCGCGGGAAGTTTTCGAGCGGCGCAGCCAGTCGGCTTCGCACAGGGCATTCAGCAGTTGAACGCCCAGGGGACCCGCCAGGTGATGGGTGCGTTCGGTCCAGTCCAGGCACTGGCGCGCCAAACCCTCCCGCGTGGGCTTGAGAGCTGCCACGTCGACGTCGAGCCCGGCAAACCACTGCGCCCCAGCCGGAAGGAGTTCGTAGCGTTTGTCCTCCACCGCAAGGATATAGCCGCCGTTCTCCAGGGCCTGGGTGATGGCGACGCCCATTTGCCCGGCCAGGTGGTTGTAGCAGCAGCGGGCAAATCGCAGGCCCTGTGCCTGGCGCTCCAGGGGTTTGGCCGGCACCGGTGTGATCACGCTGAGGTACTCGATGGCCCGCGCCACGTGCTCACCGGCCAGGCGGTAATAACGATGCCGGCCCTGGGTTTCGCAGGTCAGCAAACCACCGGCCAACAGCTTGGCCAAGTGGGTGCTGGCGGTTTGCGGGGTGACGGAAGCGGCATGCGCCAGTTCACCGGCGGGCAGCGCGCGGCCGTCGAACAGCGCCAACAGGATCGCCGCGCGGGCGGGCTCGGCGATCAGGGCAGCGACGTCGGAAAAGTTGGCAGCAATGGGCATGGCAGGTCTCCAGCAGGACCGCGCCAGTATAGGCGCACCGGACGACGCCATGCTTCGATCACCGTCGAAGCATCGGCCCGGGCGCTCACGCTAGATTCGCCGCCTGGTTCTTCAAGGATGATCCGTAATGCCTTCTCCTCTTCTTGCACAACGCCGGGTACTGGCCGCCACCAGCCTGAGTTATGTGTTGGTGATACTCGACACCTCCATCGTCAATGTCGCCCTGGAACGCATCGCAACCACGTTGCACACCGGCATCAGCGGGCTGCAATGGGTGGTCAGCGCCTATACCTTGAGCTTTGCCAGCCTGTTGCTCAGTGGCGGCGCGCTGGGGGATCGCTTCGGCGCCCGCCGCCTTTATCTGGTGGGGTTGCTGTTGTTTACCCTGGCCTCGTTGCTGTGTGGTGTGTCCGGGGACTGGATGACCCTGGTGGCAGCGCGGGTGTTGCAAGGCGTGGGGGCGGCGCTGTTGGTGCCCAGTTCGCTGGCGCTGATCAACCAGGCGTTTGTCAACGACGCGGCCGGACGCGCGACGGCCATCGGGGTGTGGGCGGGTTGCGGCGGTATTGCGATGGCGGCCGGGCCGCTGGTGGGCGGCGTGCTGATCGAGCTGTTTGGCTGGCGCAGTATTTTCCTCGCCAACCTGCCGCTGGGGCTGATTGCGATTGCCTTGAGTGCCCGCCTCAACGCCAGTGAGCGCTCGCCAAGGGCGCTGGACCTGCGCGGTCAGTTGAGCGCGATCCTGGCACTGGCAACGTTGATCGGCGTGCTGATCGAAGGCCCGGTGCGCGGTTGGTCTTCCACGCCGATCCTGTTGGCCAGCCTGCTGAGCGTTGTGGCCTGGATCGCCTTCCTGCGGATTGAAACCCGCCAGGCGCAGCCGATGCTGCCGCTCAAGTTGTTCGCCAACCCGGTGTTCAGCGCCTGTGTCGCGGTGTCGCTGATATCGGCGCTGATGCTCTACGGTCTGGTGTTTCTGCTGAGCCTGTATTTCCAACGAGTACTGGGCTACTCCCCGTTATGGACGGGCCTGGCGTTTCTGCCGCTGACCGCGCTGGTGAGCCTGGGCAGCCTGGTCGCCAGCCGTCTGGTCCGAGCCTGGGGCAGCGAACGGTTGATTGGCGTCGCGTTGCTTTTATACCTGGCGGGTTTCGGCCCGATGTTGCTCTACGGCCCCACCACATCCTACCTGTGGATCGCCCTGCCGATGCCGGTGATCGGCCTCGCCGCCGGGTTGATCACCCCCGCCGCCACCAGTGCCTTGATGGGCGCCGTGGACAAGCACCGCGCGGGCATTACCGCCGGTACCCTCAACGCCGCCCGACAGGTGGGCGCGGCGCTGGGGGTGGCGCTTTTCGGCGGCCTGTTGACGGGCCACTTGTGGGCGTAATGCGTCTAGCCCTTGCCACGCGGGGCGTTGATGGGTGAATCTCTAGTCACGTTTTGCAACCATTCCAGGGGTAGCGACATGACCACCGACAACCTGCTCGCCCAGCTGTTTCCCACTGCCGCCGAGATTCCCGAGCAATTCCGGCTCGCGGCGCCCATTGAACAACGTGATTACCTGGTCGGCGGCCAGTTGCATGTGTGGAACGGCCCCTTGGCCGAAGTGCGCAGCCCGGTGCAGTTGCGCGGCGCCGACGGCGACACGCCGGTCATCATCGGCAGCACACCGCTGCTGGACGCCGACACGGCCTTGACCGCCCTCGACGCCGCCGTGGCCGCCTACGACCGTGGCCAGGGCGCGTGGCCGACCATGCGCGTGGTGGATCGCATCCAGCATGTCGAAGCGTTTTTGCGGCGCATGCGTGAACAGCGCGATGCGGTGGTCAAGCTGCTGATGTGGGAGATCGGCAAGAACCTCAAGGACTCGCAGAAAGAGTTCGACCGCACCTGCGACTACATCACCGACACCATCAATGCCCTCAAGGAACTCGACCGCCGCTCCAGCCGCTTCGAGCTGGAACAGGACACCCTCGGGCAAATCCGCCGGGTGCCGCTGGGAGTGGCGCTGTGCATGGGGCCTTACAACTACCCGCTGAACGAGACCTTCACCACGTTGATCCCGGCGCTGATCATGGGCAACACCGTGGTGTTCAAGCCGGCCAAGCTCGGCGTGCTGCTGATTCGCCCGTTGCTGGAGGCGTTCCGCGACAGCTTCCCGGCCGGCGTGATCAACGTGATCTACGGCAGCGGCCGCGAGACGGTCAGCGCGCTTATGGCCAGCGGCAAGATCGATATCTTTGCGTTTATCGGCACCAACAAGGCCGCCAGTGACTTGAAGAAACTGCACCCGAAACCGCACCGCCTACGCGCGGCGTTGGGCCTGGATGCGAAGAATCCCGGGATCGTGCTGCCTCAGGTCGACCTGGACAATGCGGTCAGCGAAGCGGTTACCGGTTCGCTCTCTTTCAATGGCCAGCGTTGCACCGCGTTGAAGATCCTGTTTGTGCATGAAGATGTGGTCGACAGCTTTATCGAGAAATTCAACCGCAAGCTGGCGACCCTCAAGCCTGGTATGCCGTGGGAAGACGGCGTGTCGCTGACGCCGCTGCCCGAGCAGGGCAAGGTCGATTACCTCGGCGGCCTGGTCACCGACGCACTGGCCCACGGCGCCAAGGTGGTGAACGAAAATGGCGGCGCCAGCCGTGGCTCGTTTTTCTATCCGGCAGTGCTGTACCCGGTGAACCCGCAGATGCGCGTGTACCACGAGGAGCAGTTCGGCCCGGTGGTGCCGATCGTGCCTTACCGCGACCTTGAGACGGTGATCGACTACGTGCTGGAATCGGACTTCGGCCAGCAACTGAGTATCTTTGGCACCGACGCGGGTGAAGTCGGACGCCTGGTGGACGCGTTCGCCAATCAGGTGGGCCGGATCAATATCAATGCCCAGT
The DNA here is from genome assembly GCF_001952855.1 of Pseudomonas sp. ATCC PTA-122608. Lineage (GTDB taxonomy): Bacteria > Pseudomonadota > Gammaproteobacteria > Pseudomonadales > Pseudomonadaceae > Aquipseudomonas. The sequence continues at coordinate 47,477 of NZ_LPNO01000006.1, forward strand.
GCCAGCGCGGGCCGGACAGCTTCCCGTTCAACGGGCGCAAGAACTCGGCCGAGGGTACGCTGTCGGTACATGATGCGTTGCGGGTGTTTTCGATCCGTACGCTGGTGGCGACCAAGTTCCAGGCGAGCAATAAGGAACTGGTGAGCGATATCCTGCAGGAGCGCACGTCGAGCTTCTTGACCACTGACTATATTTTCTGAGCCCAACACCGATCTAAAAATGTGGGAGCGGGCTTGCTCGCGAAGGCGGTGGTTCAGTCGCCGGATGTATTGACTGACACGCCGCCTTCGCGAGCAAGCCCGCTCCCACATTTGGACCGTGTGAATCCTTATTGACGAGGCCACATCCAGATTGATGAACCTGCACTTGCCCCTCTTCGCGCGCCGCTTGCTGCGCCCTCTGCTGGACCCGTATCGGCGCTACCGTCACGCCAAATTGATCCATGCGGTACGGGTTTCCATTGGGTTGCTCGCGACGATCCTGCTCACCACCGGCATCAATCTGCCCCACGGTGAGTGGGCCTCGGTGACGATGTTGATCGTGATCGGCGGCTTGCAGCACCACGGCAATATCGGCAAAAAAGCCGTCGAACGCGCCTACGGGACGTTGATCGGTGCCAGCGTCGGTTTGCTGCTGGTGGTGCAGGAGACGTACCTGGGCCAGCCGCTGTTGACCTATTTGCTGATGTCGGTGGTGTGCGGGTTCTTTTCCTATCACGCCATCGGCAAGGGTGGGTACATTGCGTTGTTGTCGGCAATCACCGTGTTTATCGTCGCCGGCCATGGCGACAATCCGTTGTCGGACGGGTTGTGGCGCACCGTCGACATTCTGATCGGCATCGTGCTGGCCCTGGCGTTTTCCTTCGCACTGCCGCTGTATGCGGTGTATTCCTGGCGCTACAACCTGGCCAGTGCCTTGCGCGATTGCGCAGCGATTTATAGCCGGATCATCAGCGGCCAGTCGGTCACCGATGATGAGCACCTCAAGCTGCTGAATCGACTGAATGCGGCGATGCTGCAATTGCGCTCGTTGATGCCGTCGGTGTCCAAGGAAGTGCGGATTTCCATGACCGAGCTGGACACCCTGCAGCGGCATTTGCGGATGTGCATCAGCACCCTGGAGATTCTCGGCAACACCCGGCCCGATCCGCGGGACAAGGAAGCCCTGGCGCGGATGCAGGTGGGGTTGAAGGCCGAGCATCGGCAGATTCGGGTGCAGTTGATCGGCATGGCGCGGGCGCTGCAATCCGGGGCGACCGACCGGCTGGAACGGCCGAGTAATACGCCGACCCACGAGCAGACCTTTGAAGTGCCGGTGGTCAACGCCCTGGATGGTTACCGGTTATTGACCCTGCAACTGGCGGCCAATATTGATGGCATGCGCCAGCGGCTGGCTAAAACCGCCAGCCATTGGAAAATCTGATCAGCCCCGGTGCAGCGCCTGTACCAACAGTTGCTGCAATGCCTGCAACCGGGGCTCGGGGCCGTGCTCGGCAAAGCGCAACACGTTCGCCACTTCGGGCAACGGCATCTGCTGGTCGAAGGGGCGATGCACTTCCACACGCTTGTCGAGGTGGTCGCTGCTGAGCAGGCCGACGCCCAGCCCGGCGGCGATGGCCGATACCACGCCTTCCACCGACCCGCACTCCACCACCACCTGCCAACGAATCCCCACTGCACTCAGGCGTTCCTGCGCCAGTTGCCGGTAAAAGCAGCCGGGGCCGAAGGTGATCAGCCGCACGCAAGAATCAGCGGTGTACTGCCAGCCGGGCCGGGCGCACCAGTGCACCTGTTCGGTCCACAGCAATTGATCCCGCGCTTCGATACGCGGGATGAAATCCTGGTGCAGCGCCAGGTCCAGCTCACGGTCCACCAGGGCCTGGCGCAGTACGTGGCTCTGTTCCACTACGATCCGCACATCCAGCTGGCGGTGCTGCCGAGAAAACTGGCCGAGCAAGTTCGACAATTCGGCCATCGGCACCTGTTCGGTGGCGCCCAGGCGGATGGAGCCTTGCAATTGCACTGGGTTGAAATGCGCCAATGCTGCGTCATGGGCTTCAAGGATGCGCCGGGCATGAATCAACAACTGCGCGCCGTCGTCACTGGCCACCAAGCGCTGGCCGTCGCGCTGGATCAGCGGTCGCTCAAGCTGTTTCTCCAGGCGCTTGATCTTCCAGCTGACCGCCGACTGGCTGAGGTTCAGGCGCTCGGCTGCACGGGTAACGCTGCCGGTTTCGACCACGGTTTGCAGGGCACGCAGCACATCGATGGGCAGTCGCTGGTTCATGATCAACACCTATGACAAAAACAGGATTGCTAGAGAGTAAGTTGTCATTGGTGTCATGACCAGCTGCGCTTTAGGGTAACGCCTTTATTTACCGCGAGGATTTGCCATGACTGCCCTGCTTAACGAAACCGCTCTGATCAACGGTTGGCGCATTGCCACTGGCCGCCATGGCGAGGGGCTGCCGGTGCTGTTGCTGCACGGCACGCCCGCCCACTCCATCATCTGGCGCAAGGTGGTGCCACGCCTGACTGCCGCCGGCATGCAGGTCCACCTGTTCGACATGTTGGGTTTTGGCGCTTCGGAGCGTCCACTCCAGGGGGATACGTCGGTGGCTGTGCAAAGCCGCTTGATTGGCGATTTGCTGGACCACTGGGGGCTCGAGCGTGTGCACCTGGTGGGCCATGACATCGGCGGCGTCAACGCGCTGCTGTTTGCCCTTGACCATCCACAGCGGGTGCACTCATTGACGGTTGCCGACGCGCCCAGCTATGACTCGTGGCCATCACCCACCTGGCGCGGGATTCATCAGCGATTTGCCGAACATGCGCGCATGGCGCCGGATGAACACCGCACGTTGATGATCCGACAACTGGCCATGGCCGTGTCCGACAAGAGCGTGATGCAGGGCGCGCTGCTGGAGGAATACCTGGCGCCGATCAGTGGCGTTATCGGCCAGCCGGCGTTCTACCAGCATCAGGTGGCGCATTACGACTCGCGGTATACCGCCGATTTCGCTGAGCGCCTGCCGGGCATGGATTTGCCGGTGCAGATTTTGTGGGGCGCTGAAGATGAATGGCAGCCGCTGGTTTATGCACATCGCTTGCAACAGGACATTCGTGGGGCAGAGCTGCACGTGGTGGAGAACGCCGGGCACTTTCTGATGGAGGATGCGCCTGAACGGGTGAGCAAGTACCTTTTGGACTTTATTGGCCGGGCTCACTGTCAACGCTGACAGCCATTTGTCGGGTTTACACAAGCTATTAGACTTCACACTTTCTCTTACATATTTTTCACGTTTTATTCACATCCAGAGACGTAGGGTAAAGCCTCATCCGTTACAAACGTTGCACATCAAGGCCCGCCGCCCCAGCGGGCTTTTTTTTGCCCGGGAGTTGAGTGTTCGCAAGGATGTGTACAGGTGGGATCAAGCAAGCCGGCTCATTGCGAGCCGGCCTTGATGTGTCAGCGAGCAACCTTGTTGACAGGCGACGACGCTTGCTCACGAATCGCACGCTGAGTGTCGAGCACCCGCGCCAGGGCCGTTTCAGCTTCGGGGCTTTGCTGCGGCACGCGAATCGCAGCCGACACCAGGGTGATCAGCTTAGCCATCACCTCGGCGTCCGTCGCCGGCCGCCCCAGGCTCATGGAATTCATCAGCAAACGCAGCTCGGTACCGGCCATTACCCCGGAGATTGCCTTGAGGGCAAATTGCAGGCGCACCCCCAACTCATTACGCGGCAAGTCCGGCAAGGCCAGGGCGAATGCTTCAAAGAAGCGTTGGAACACCGGCTGGTAATGCACCTTGAGGTATTCCTGGATAAACGGCGACGTGTCGCTGTAAACCCGTCCCAGGAAGCGGATGAATGAACGCCCTTCCCCACTGGCCGGATCGCTGCGCTCCAGGCCCATGGCCGGCGCGAACAGCACGCCGAGCAAAGTGTCGCAATCCAGCGGGCCGTCGGATTCGGCTTCGCACCTTGCCAGCAACTCCAGGCGCTGCTCGTTGAGCGGCTCCAGGCGCTGCATCAGCAGGGTTTTCATCAGGGAATCCTTGTCCCCGAAGTGGTAGTTCACCGCAGCGAGATTGACCTGAGCCCTCTCGGTAATCTGCCGCAACAAAACAGCGTCATAGCCGTACTTGATGAAAAGAGCCTCTGTCGCATCCAGCAATCGAGTCTTGGTAACGTTTGGAGCGCTGAGTTTCTTCGCGACCATAGGGGGTGGGGTTCCACTGCGGAAATATTGTTTTAAAAAATAATTTGATTTTTTATACCGGGGCCGCTGCCCGAAAGCAAGTAGTGACACTGCGCCATACTATTCAAAGCCAACAGCGACGGGCTCGTTGAGGGTAGTCAAAGGACTTTTGAAGCGCTTGAAATGCCCCATTCAAGAATCGTTTCAAAGGGTAAAACCGCTCTATATCCATGGCTGGCGGAACAGCTGGATCGCGGTTAGTATTCAAACAATATTTTAAAAACAAGAAATAAAACCAGTCCGTGACGCGTACCAGGCAGCTCCTGAACTTGTTACAAGGATTTTCGGGGGAAGCACGGCGCTGTCGAGGCTGCAGGCGTAGTCACGATGACAGATACCCCCGCGCACCCAGGCTTCATCTCCCTGCAAGGCATCGGCAAAAGCTATCAGCTGGCCGGGCAACACCTGTCGATTCTCAACGATGTATGCCTGGCCATCGAAACCGGCGACAGCTGCGGCATTCTCGGCGCGTCCGGCTCCGGTAAAAGTACCCTGCTCAATATCCTCGGCCTGCTCGACTTGCCCGACTGTGGCCAGTACCGCTTTGCCGGCCATGACATCTTCAGCGCCAGCCCCGACCAACTGGCCGCGATCCGCAATCAGCAGATCGGTTTCGTCTTTCAAAGCTTCAACTTGCTGCCACGCCTCAGTGCGCTGGACAACGTTGCCCTGCCCCTGAGCTATCGCGGCGTATCACGCCATGACTCGGTGGAACAGGCTTTGCGCATGCTCGACCAGGTGGGCCTGGCCGACCGTGCTCACCATCGCCCGGCCGACCTCTCCGGCGGCCAGCGCCAACGGGTCGCCATCGCGCGGGCGTTGGTCGGCAACCCGTCGGTGATCCTCGCCGACGAACCCACCGGCAACCTCGACAGCACCACCGCCCAGGAGATCATGGACCTGCTGCTGGCGCTCAATCGCGAGCAGCAGGTGACGCTGATTATTGTCACCCACGACCCGCATATCGCCGAGCGCCTGAATCGCAAGATCCTGGTGCGCAATGGCGTGGTGCAAGAGGCCGGGCGCCTATGAGCCTGCGGATCGAACAAAGCCTGAGCCAGTTGCTGCACGAGGCGTTTGTCAGCCTGCGCACCCTGGGCAAGCGCTCGATCCTGGCCCTGTTGGGTATCGTCATCGGCAGTTCCTCAGTGGTGGCACTGATCAATATCGGGCACAACGCCGCCGAGGACGCGGCGATGATTTTCAAGGACATGGGCACCGACACCCTGGTGGCGCAATTTCCACCCAAAGGCGCCAGCAACGCACAGATGCCGGCCAGCCTCGACCTGGAAGCCGTGCGCCGCAGCGTTCCCGGCATCGCCCATATCGCCTCGGTCTCGCTGTTCAGCGGGCCAGTGGTGTTCCATGGCCGCACCTTCAACGCAAGCTTTGTTGGCACGACGCCAGACTTGAAGGACGCGATGCGCCTATCCCTGCGCGACGGGCGTTTCCTGTCGAGTTTCGATGCGGGCGAAACCTATGTGGTGATCGGTGACCAGATCGTCCAGGCCTTGAGCGCGCCCGGCGACCCGCTGCAACTGGGCGACCGGGTGCGCATCAACGATTACCTGTTCCTGGTGGTGGGGATTCTGCACAGCCAGCCCCGGGCGATGCTGATCCCGGTACAGGCCAACGAATCGCTGTTCTTGCCCGCCCCGGGCATGCGCCGGATCTATGCCAGCCCGCAAGTCGGCAATGTGATTATCCGCGCCACCCCCGGCCAGGATATGGAACGTGTTGCCCAAGAGGCGACCGTGGCGCTAAGCAATCAACTCACCGATCACGATGTCGACATCCAGGTGCCCCAGCAAATGATCGACGGCATGACCCGGCAAAGCCGCACCTTCGCCTACCTGCTGCTGGCGCTGGGCGCGATATCCCTGGTGGGCGGCGGCGTCGGGGTGATGAACGTGATGCTGATGAACGTCTCGGAACGACGCCGGGAAATCGGGATTCGCATGGCCCTCGGCGCGCGCCAACGAGACATTCGCAACCTGTTCCTGCTGGAGGCCGTGACGTTGACTGCCGTGGGGGCACTGTGCGGCGCGGTGCTGGGCATGACCGCCGCGTATCTGTATGCCTGGCTGTCCGGCTGGCAGTTTTCCCTGGCGGTGGCCGCGCTGCCGCTGGGGGTGGGCAGTACGTTGCTGGTAGGTCTGTTTTTCGGGATCTACCCGGCAGTCTCCGCCTCGCGGCTGCAGCCGGTGGAGGCCCTGCGCGATGAATAAACGGCTGCTGTTGTTGATCGCACTGGTGAGCTTGCACAGCGTGGCCGCCGACGTGGTGATTCGCCCCTCCGCGCCCAGTACCACCCGCAGTGGCTACGAACGCAGTGTGTCGCTGAATGCCCAGTCCACCACACTGACCCTGGGGGATGCGGTGTACCTGGGCCTGCGCAACAACCCGGCGATTCGCAGCGCCTACCTGCAGCGGGTGGCGCAGAAATTCGACCTGCGGGTGGCCGAAGACACCTTCAACCCCAAGCTGACCCTGAACAGCTATTACCGCACCACTAAAGGCACTGAAGACAGCTCCCGCAACGCTAACCTCGCGCCCAATGCCACCTTGCTCAGTGAGTACGGCACGCGGCTGAGCATGAACTGGACCCAGCAACTGAACAATGCCGATCGCGCCGGGCGCTACCGCAGCGACGGCCTCGACCTGTCGGTGATCCAGCCCCTGATGCGTGGCGCCGGCTGGAACGCCACCACCGCGCCGCTGCGCCTGTCACGCCTGGCGGAGCAGGCCAACCGCCTGAACCTCAAGGCCAACGTGGCGCAGACCATCAGCAATATCATCGCCACCTACCGCGAACTGCTGCGGGCCCAGGAACAGTTAAGCATCGTCCAGGACGCCCTCAAGCGCTCCGACACCTTGCTGGAGGTGAACAAGGCGCTGATCAGTGCCGGGCGCATGGCCGAGTTCGAGATCGTGCAGACCGAAGCCGATATCGCCACCCAGCAACTGGGAGTGGAAGAAGCCCAGAACCAACTGGACACCAGCCGCCTGGCCCTGCTGCGCCTGCTGGCCCTCGACCTGTCGACACCTATCCGTGCTACCGAAGCCCTTGAAGCCAAGCGCATGGACATCGACAAGCGCCAGGCTTTCCTCCTGGCGCAGAACCAGCAACCGGAATACCTCGCCACCCTGCTCGGCAGCCAGCAGGCCGACCTCAACCTGGTGATCGCCAAGGACTCCGGACGCTGGCAAGTGGACCTGGTGGCCGGCGCCAACCAGATTCGGGCCGCCACCGACAACGACAACGGCTCTTCGAATAACCGGCGCTGGGACAGCTACGCCGGTGTGCAGGTGCAGATTCCCATCGGTGATATCAGCACCCACCAGGCCGAGGTGCACGCGCGAGTCGACGTGGAAAACCAGGAGATCATCATCGCCGACGCGCGCCAGCAACTGGAGCGCGACGTCAACGACGTGGTACGCGACCTGGGCACCCGCTGGCGTCAGTATGAAATTTCCCAGCGGGCGGTGGAGTTGTCCAAGCGCAAGATCGAAATCGAACGGGAAAAACTCAGCGCCGGGCGCTCCACCAACTTCCAGGTACTGAGTTTCGAAACCGACCTGCGCAACGCCGAAAACTCGCGGCTCAATGCACTGATTGCCTATTTGAACGCCCAGACTCAGTTCGACCTGACCCTGGGCATGACGCTGGAAAGTTGGGAAATCGCCCTCAATGACTACTAATAAAAAGCGCCTGCTGGGTGCCGTGTTGATTGTGCTGGTGGCCGGTGTCGGCATCACGCTGCTCAGCCGTCAAAGCCCGGCCGCCAACCCGACCGGCAACGCCGAACAGTGGCTGGAGGTGAAAGTCGACCCGCTGGTGCATCAGATCGGCCTGGTGGGCAAGATCGAGCCTGACACCACCATCACCCTCACCGCACCGTTCGACGGCAATGTGCAGGCCAACCTGGTGGAACAGGGCCAGCGAGTGGAAGCCGGCCAGGTGCTGCTGCGCATGGACCCGGCCACCGTTGAAGTGCAACTGCGCGACGCCCTCTCGGCGCAGCTCAAGGCCCGACGCACCGTGCAGGAAATGCAGGACTGGGACAGCGGCCAGCAAGTCGGGCGCGCCCGCCGCACCCTGCGCACCGCCGAGATGACCGCCAGCAACACCCAGCGCAAACTCACCGAAAGCGAGAACCTGTTCAAGCGCGGCATCATCCCGCGCAACGAACTCGATGACCTCAAGCAACAGGCCACCCAGCAACAGCTGGACCTGGTGGCCGCCCGTGGCGAACTGCAACAGGCGATGGAGCAAGGCAAGGGCGAATACCGACAGATCGCCGATATGGAGCTGACCAACGCCACGGTGAAATATGACGCCCTGCGCACCTTGCTGGATGGCAAGGAGGTCAAGGCACCGTTCTCCGGCATTGTGGTGCCGGCGCCGGGCAGTAACTCATCGGCCCAGGGTGGCGGGAACAACAACACACCGGTGCAGGCCGGGAGCAAGGTCAGCCAGGGCCAGGTGCTGTTTGGCCTGGCGAACATCGAGAAGCTGAAAATCGTCGCGAAGGTCTCGGAGCTGGATATCAACCAGTTGCACCAAGGGCAGGCGGTGGAGGTGCTGGGCGACGGGTTTGACGGGGAACGGCTGACAGGGTCGGTCAGTGTGGTCAGTGGCTTGGCGATTGCCAGCGACAGCCAGGGCAGCGCGCAGTTTCCGGTAACCCTGTCGATTCCCAAGCTGACGCCGCAGCAGCTGCAACGGGTAAGGTTGGGGATGAGTGCGCGGTTGACCATCGTGACCTACAACAATGACCAGGCGATTGTCGTGCCGGCCCAGGCGATCAGTCGCGGGGAGGGGGTGACGACTGTGGAATATCGCGCGGCGATGGATAAGCCGGTGGAGCGGGTGACGGTGACAACCGGGCAGTCGACGGCGCAGGGGGTGGAGGTGTTTGGGTTGAAGCCGGGGTTTGTGAAGGTCGGGCCATGAACCCCGACCTGTAGGAGCTGGCTTGCCTGCGATAGCAATCTGTCAGTTGATAAAAATGCAGCTGACCCACCGCTATCGCAGGCAAGCCAGCTCCCACATTAGATTTAGAGGTGTGCCAACCTGGCGGCGAGGGCCTTGGCCTGAATCGCCACATCCGTCACCGCGGTACTTTCCCACCACATCCCGCGCAACGGTGGGCCCATGGCAAACAGTCGCTGGCTGACCTGGCCGTGGGCGTCCAGCACGGCACCCGACACATCCGCCGCAATCCCCAAGGCCAACGGCCCGGGTTGAATCAACCCACGTTTGAGCAACTGTCGGGGCAACGGCCTGGCCACGCGCCGCCAGTCGTATTCAATCCCGCTGGAGTTGATCAGCGCCGCCCCTGACACCTGGACGACTTCCTGCTCGCCACGAGGGCGCAGGCGAATGGTGACATCACCCGCCGAAGGCACCAGCCCCTTGTACGAAGCTGCCCGAATCCGCAACCGCCCTTCCCCGTGCAACCGCGCCACCAACTCGGCACTCAGGGGCGGCGAGCGGTGGTGATGGCTTTCCCACCAAGGCCGAATATGCCGCACGAACTGGCGTTTCTCCGCCTCGCTGGCCTGGCTCCACAAACGTCCGATATTGGCGCGCACAGTGTCCAGCGGCGCTTGCCAGTCAATCCCCTGCTCCAGCGCGAGCTTGCATTGGCGGCGTACTTCCCGCAGCAATTGCCGAGGGCTGCGCAAGCGGTGGTCTTCTCCCAGGAAATCGACCCAGGCCGGCGGCTGCCGGCGCACGTGGGGCAGCAGGCCGTGGCGCGAAAAAATCTCGATGGGCCCGCGATGGCCGGCCTGTTCCAGTGAGACTACGGCATCCACCATGGTCAGCCCGGAACCGATGATCAGCACCGTGGAGTGCGGGTCCAATTGGGTCATGGCCTGCACATCCCACGGGTCGACCGCCGCGGCATTCAAGCCGCTGGATTCGGTCTGAGGTGTACGCGCTGCCGGGAACATGCCGGTGGCTAATACGGCAAACGCACCGCGCAGTTGCTGGCCGTCGCTCAAGGTCAGCAGCGTGGCGTGTTCATCCACCTCAAGGTCTGTCACCTCAGCCCGGACATGCTCGACGGTCGACGCCGATAGCGCCCTGGCCTCCGCCAGCCGTTGTTGCGCATACAAGCCAAAAATTCCGCGGGGCGGAAACAGTTCGCTGATGGGCACGTGTTGTTGGTCCGACTCCGGCCAACCGCCTTTGGCAATGTAATCCGTCAGCCATTGGGTCAAGTCATCGGCGTTGTCCGGGTCGACGCTCATACGTGCGGCGTTGCCGTTCAGGGTGTGGCCGAGTTCCACCGCACTGTAGGCCTCGCCGCGCCCCAGTTCCTGACGCGGTTCAATCACCAGGATCTGCCGCTTGCCCGGCAGGCGCAGCAGTTGCACCGCCAGCATCGTCCCGCTCAGGCCGCCGCCGACAATCAGCACATCAGCGTTGCGAATGGCGCTCGTCGCCTGTCCGCGTTCGGTTTCACTCATGAAATTGCGCCCTTACTGTCTGCCTGAATGGTTGTGGTAAAAATCGCCCCGTGCAGTATCCAGCACATCGACCCGGGACGCCTAGTTCAGCCCGACTGTGGGAAGCCCAGGCTTTGGCCGCTGCTCAGCCATTGCGCCAGCACCGTCGCCAGGCCGCCTTGCCAGTGGGTGCTCTCCTCGCTCCACAATTCGGTTTTGCCGGATGGCTGCCACCAGCGGCAGAGCCGTTGCGAGGTGTCCACGGGGCCGACCTGTTGCACAAGCGCCACCGGCTGCAGCCCTTGGATGTATGCGTGGGTAGGACGAATGCGCCACACCTGTTGCTGCAAGGCGGCGGGCTCCAGGTCGTCCGCCAGGGTCAGGATTTGGCCACCGATCACCTGGGCGGCCAGGGCCAGCAGCAACAAACCGGGTTCGAAGGCACCGCTCAGGGCCAGCCGCGACTGTTCGGTAAAACCCTGCTGACGCAAGCCATCGGCCAGACGCTCGACGTCGCGCAGGGTGTCAATCCAGCGCCAGGCGTACCACTGGCCGTCACGCTTGTGGCGCAGGGCGCTGTGCAACGGGGTCACTTGTGCCCAATGGCGCAGTTGCGCCAACGCCTCGGGCAGCACCGTGACCCGTTCGGCGGGCCATTCCACATCCAGCGGAAGTTCGAGTTCATGCACGCTCATAGGGTGATGCTCCTATTGGTGAAACAAGCATGCGGTGGTCCGCTGGCTGAAATCGTTGGATCGATGAAGATCAAATGTGGGAGCTGGCTTGCCTGCGATGGCGGTGAGTCAGCTTGCATCTCTACCGGCTGATACTCCGCTATCGCAGGCAAGCCAGCTCCCACATTGATTCAGTTTCTCCCGTTAGATCGCAGTGGCCTTCAGGTCACGATAGCGGGCTCCAGGATGGTTATCCGCCAAGCGTGCGCCGTCTCCAAACAACTTCTCCCGCAGGGTGCCCTGGGCATACTCAGTCTTGTACACGCCACGCTTCTGCAGCTCCGGCACCAGCAGCTCGACCGCGTCGATAAAGGTCTCGTGGGTCAGTGCATAGGCCAGGTTGAAGCCGTCCACATCGGTCTCCTCAACCCATTCCTGCAACAGATCGGCCACGGTTTCCGGGCCGCCGACAAACAACGGGCCGAAGCCGCCGATGCCAACCCAGTCTGCCAGTTCATTCGGGGTCCAGACCTTGTTCGGGTCTGCGGTGGAGAACGCTTCCACAGCCGATTGAATAGCGTTGGTGTGCACATGCTTGAGGGGTTCATCAGGCTTGAACTGGCTGAAATCAATGCCGGTCCAGCCGGAGATCAGGGCCATTGCGCCTTCGTAGCTGACGTAGGATTTGTACTCTTCAAACTTGGCCTTGGCCTTGGCGTCGGTTTCGCCAACGATCACCGTCTGCAGGTTGAAGATCAGGATTTTCTTCGGATCACGGCCTGCCTCAGCCGCACGCCGGCGGATGTCAGCGACGGTTTTCTTCAGCAGTACTTTCGAAGGTGCGGCAACGAATACGCACTCGGCCTGCTCGGCGGCGAACTGTTTGCCCCGGCTGGAAGCGCCGGCCTGGTACAGCACTGGGGTGCGTTGTGGCGAAGGCTCGCAGAGGTGAATGCCGGGCACCTGGAAGTGTTTGCCGACGTGACGGATCTCGTGGATCTTGCTCGGGTCACTGAAAATCCGCCGCTCGCGGTCGCGCAACACGGCGCCCTCCTCCCAGCTGCCTTCCCAGAGTTTGTAGCAAACCTCCAGGTATTCCTCGGCGTAGTCGTAGCGCGCATCGTGTTCGGTCTGGGCTTTCTGGCCGAGGTTCTTCGCGCCGCTTTCCAGATACGAGGTGACGATGTTCCAGCCGACGCGGCCCTTGGTCAGGTGATCGAGGGTGGAAAGGCGCCGGGCGAACGGGTACGGGTGTTCGAAGGACAGTGAAGCCGTCAGGCCAAAACCCAGGTGTTCGGTGACCAGCGCCATCGGTGCGATCAGCGACAGTGGGTCGTTGACCGGCACTTGGGTAGCCTGGCGAATCGCCGCGTCACCGTTGCCGTTGTAGACGTCGTAGATGCCCAGCACGTCGGCGATAAACAGGCCGTCGAACTTGCCGCGCTCGAGGATTTTCGCCAGGTCGGTCCAGTATTCCAGGTCTTTGTACTGCCACGAGCGGTCACGCGGGTGCGCCCACAGGCCCGGCGACTGGTGGCCGACACAGTTCATGTCGAAGGCATTCAAGCGGATTTCACGAGGCATTAAACAGTACTCCGGGGGGCGACACCGTTGAGGTGGTAGTTGCCGACAATCTGGTATTTCCAGCGCAAGGGATCATCAAGGGTGGGTGGCAGTGCGGTGCGCTGGCCGGTGAGTTCGAATTCGGCGTTGCTGGCGGCGATAAGAGCTTCGGCCGCCGCGATCTGCGCTTCGGTGAGGGCAACCGGGCTGGGGTGGGTTTCGGCACGCTCGAACAAAGCGGCCGCGACCTCCACGCGAATCTGCAAATCGCCGAAGCGGCTGATCACGTAGGGGTCATCACTTTTCTCGACAAAGCGCCGGGTGCTTTCCAGCAGTTGGCGCGCCTGATTCAGTGCGGTCATGGATAAAGCTCCTCAGTTCCAGGCATGGCGTGCAGGCTTGACGCCGTTGAGCACAAAGTTGCCGATCAGGTGGTATTTCCAGCGGGCCGGGTCATGCAGGGTGTGGGTGCGCGCGTTGCGCCAGAAGCGGTCGAGGTTGTGCTTGCCGGACACCGAACGGGTGCCGGCCAGTTCGAAGAGTTTGCTGCTGGCGAGCAGCGCGGTTTCGGCTGACAACACCTTGGCCTGGGCGACCACCAGCGACGCGTTGGCCACCGTGTCTTCGTTGGGATTGGCCAAGGCCTGGTCTACGGCAACGCCGGCCTTGGCGAGGATCGCTTCGGTGCCGTGGACCCGCCATTCCAGGTCGCCGATGGCGGCAATGGTGAACGGGTCTTGCCAACCGTGATCCTGCTGGCTGTCGATCCAGGGCCGGGCCTGGCGGGCATGAATCTTGGCTTGTTCCAGGGCACCGAGGGCGATGCCGGTGTCGACGGCCGCCTGGATGATTTGCGAAATCGGGCCGTTGGCGGTGGGCTGATCGAACGCCTGGTGGGCGGGAATCACCGCACTGAGCGGCACCTTCACGCCGTCGAGGGTCACGCCCCCGCTGGCCGTGGTACGTTGGCCAAACCCGTCCCAACTGTCGATCACTTGCAGGCCCGGCGCGTCGCGTTCGACAAAGGCAATGAAGGCCTGGTCTTTTTCGTTGACGCCCACAGTCGGCACGATATGGGCGAACAGTGCGCCGGTGCAGTAGAACTTCTCGCCATTGATGTACGCGCTGTCGCCGTCAAAGCGCACTTGCGTATCAAAGGTACCGGCGTTTTTGCTCTTGGCCTCGGAGAAGGCATTACCGAAGCGATAACCCTGCAAGACCTTGGCGAAGTAATCCTGTTTTTGTTCCTCGCTGGCGGTTTGCAGGAGGATGTCGACGACGCCCAGGTGGTTCTGCGGAATTTGCCCCAGGGACGGGTCGGCGGCGGAGATCAGCTTGATCACCTCGGCCACCGTCACATAGGACACGCCGGCGCCACCGTAGGCCTTGGGAATGGTGATGCCCCACAGGCCGCTGGCGGAAAATTCATCCAGCTCGGCTACCGGCAGGCGTCGTTCGCGGTCACGCACACCGGCCTCGACGGCAAAACGCTTGGCCAGCTCGGTGGCGACGGCAATGGCTTCGGCGTCTGAACGAATGATGTGGGCAGGTTGCAGGGGTTGGGCTGACATGGGCCGACTCCAGGCTCCAGAGAGATACTGGGGTAATTGCAGGAGTCGTGCCTGAATCCAATGATCAATGAAATCAGCGGGTTGCCGGTAAGTCAGGGAAGTCGTTGGCGGTTCAAAACAGCAAAGTGTCCAACCACTGTTGCGCTGCCAACAGTTAGATCACCACGTTACGCACAAACCGTACCGCCACTTCGCCGTCATTGCGATAGGCGTGAAGGTGGCGACTGGCGAACATCAGGAACTCACCGGTGGCGACGTGTTTTTCCTCGTCACCCAGCACCAGCGTCAGCGTGCCTTCGAACACAAACAACTGCACGCTCCAGCCCTCGGGGTCCGGTTCGGGCATGTAGCGATCGCCGGGCTCCAGGCGCATCTCCCATAGTTCCACCTCGCGGCGCGCGGTGGCTTTGGCCAGCAGCACGGCTTTGCTGCCGGGGATGTCACCGGCCCAGGCCAGTTCGTTGATACGGCTGTGATCAGCGGCATCCGGGGCCTGGATCAGGTCGCTGAAGGCCACGTCCAGGGCTTCGGCCACTCGGTCGAGGGTCGACAGGCTGACGTTCTTCTCCCCCGCCTCGATTGCCACCAGCATGCGCCGGCTGACGCCGGACTTTTCGGACAACGCCGTCTGGCTCAATTCGGCCGCATGGCGCAAACGCCGAACGTTCTGGCTGACGTGTTGCAGGACCGAGGCCCGTTGTGGATTTTCTTTGTGCACTATATTGCTCACAGGGTGGGGTTGCGCAGTATACTGCCCAGCTTGCGGCGCATTGTGCGGTCCGCGCCCCTACTGTGCAAGACCGAGCCGCCATGACCACCTCCCCATTGTTTTCCCGTTTCAGCAAAGCCGAATGTGTATTGGTGGTGATCACCATGTTTTGGGGCGGCACCTTTTTGCTGGTGCAGCACGCCATGGCCGTGAGCGGCCCGATGTTTTTTGTCGGCCTGCGGTTTGCGGCGGCGGCTGTGATCGTCGGGGCGTTTTCATTGCGCAGCCTGCGAGGCCTGACGCTGTTTGAGTTGAAGGCCGGGTGCTTTATCGGTGTGGCGATCATGTTTGGCTACGGTTTGCAGACCATTGGCTTGCAGACGATCCTGAGCAGCCAGTCGGCATTTATTACTGCGCTGTATGTGCCATTCGTGCCGCTGCTGCAATGGCTGGTACTGGGACGGCGGCCGGGGTTGATGCCGAGCATCGGCATCATGCTGGCGTTTACCGGGTTGATGCTGTTGACCGGCCCGGCCGGGGCATCACTGAATTTCAGCCCCGGTGAAATCGCCACGCTGATCGGTGCGGTGGCGATTGCCGCCGAGATCATCCTGATCAGCGCCTTTGCCGGGCAGGTGGATGTGCGTCGGGTGACGGTGGTGCAACTGGCCACGGCTTCAGTGCTGTCGTTCCTGATGGTGGTGCCGATGGGCGAGGCGCTGCCGGAGTTTTCCTGGTTGCTGCTGTTCAGCGCGGTGGGCCTGGGACTCACCAGCGCGGTGATTCAGGTGGCGATGAACTGGGCGCAGAAAAGCGTCTCGCCGACTCGCGCCACGCTGATTTATGCCGGGGAGCCGGTGTGGGCCGGCGTGGTCGGGCGGATTGCCGGCGAGCGCTTCCCACCGATTGCCATGGTGGGCGCGGCGTTGATTGTGGCGGCGGTGATTGTCAGTGAGATGAAAACCCGCCGGCAGCGGCTCGCCGAACACGAGATCGAACTGGAACACGAAAAGCAGGGTTAAACGCCTCAGAGGCGCAACTCGCCGTCCAGGTTAATGGATTGCAGAAACGCCTCGTCATGGGACACCACGATCAATGCCCCCTGGTATTGATTGAGCATTTGCTCCAGGGCAATCCGGCTGGGCAAGTCCAGATGGTTATCGGGTTCGTCCAACAACAGCAATTGCGGCGGACGCTGGGCGTAGAGCTGTGCGGCCAGGGCAATTTTCAGGCGCTCGCCACCGCTCAGTTGGCAGGTGTCGAGCATCGCGCGGTCAGCATCAATGCCCATTTGCGCCAGCCGGGTACGCGCTTCGCTTTGCGTCAATAGCGGATTACTTTCGTAGAGCCATTGCACCGCCGTGCGTTCGGGGTGCTCCAGCCCGGCGTGTTGGTCCAGCCAGCCGATATGGCAACTGCGCGCCAACTCACCGGCAGCCACCGGCAACTGGCCGGCAATCACCCGCAGCAGGGTCGACTTGCCACTGCCATTGGCCCCCAGGATCGCCATGCGCATCGGGCCGGTCAGGGTGAGATTGATCGGTGCGCGGCTGCCAAACGGCAGCACCACCTCGTTGAGTTGCAACACCAGCTTGCCCTGAGGCACCACGCTTTCCGGCGACAGCATCATGCGCTGGATCTCGGGCGCACACCGTGCACGCGCCTCGGCGATCCGCTGCTGTTGCTGCTCACGCGCCAGCTGCTGATTGAGGCGCAACTTGCCCTGGCTGTTTTCACTGCGCTCTTTCTGGGCGTTGGTGATCAGTTTGGTCTGATTGCCATCCCGGGCCTGGCGGTCGCCCCGGGCATTGCGGCGCTGCTGACGCTCCATCTGGATGACCGCTTCACGCTGCTCACGTCTGGCGTGCGCGCGCTCCCCCTGCAACGCCGACTGGAACGCTTGCTGCTCCTGCTCCCGTGTCGCCGCATAGTGGCTGTAATTACCGCCGTACACCGCCAAGCCCTTGGGCGACAGTTCGACAATCTCGTCTACGTGCTCCAGCAACCCACGGTCATGGCTGATCAGCACTAGGCCGCCGGACCACCGATCAATCTGCTGGGCAAGCTTGTGTTGCTGATCAATGTCCAAGTGGTTGCTGGGCTCATCGAGGATCAACCAGTCTGCCCTGGACAACCAGGCGCCCAGCAAAGCGACGCGCTGGCGTTCGCCCCCACTGAGGGCCGCGGTAGGCGAGTCGGCAGCCAAGTGCCCCAGGCCTATGTGTTCAAGGGCCGCCGCCAGTCGAGGCGCGCAATCCCATTGATCGACCGCCAGTGCATGGTCGTGCTCGTCCAGACTGCCCTCGGTGATACGCGCCAACGCCGCCAGCACTTGGTCGACACCTGCCAGCGCCGCTACGGTGGGATAGCGCTCGGGCTCCAGCAGTTGCGTCACCGCGTACACACTGCCCTCACGGCGCACATGCCCGCGGGTGGGCTGCAAGGTGCCCGCGAGCATTGCGCCCAACAAGGACTTGCCAGTCCCATTGGCCCCCACGAGGCCGGTCGCCCGGGCGCTGAAGGCATGGTTCAGGTTGTCGAACAGCATGCGCCCGTCCGGCAGGCTGTAGGCGACATGGTCAAGTTGAAGCAATCGTTGGGTCATGACACGTCCTTATGCAACAGGCTGAAAAAAACCTTTGAACAGCATACCTGCCCTGAATACAGGCATTGAAACAATGCCAAACAGTCTTTTTCAGCCTACCTTGTAGGATCCTGCCACATCTTGCCGTTTGGTGATCAAGATTCCGGCACGTATGATGCATCCCAAACTCCCGCAGATTAGAAGCCTATGTCCCTGATAGTTCTACTGCTTCTGCCCTTTATCGGCAGCTGTCTCGCGGCCTTGCTGCCGCACAACGCACGTAATACAGAGTCCCTGCTGGCCGGCCTCGTCGCCCTGGTCGGGACGGTTCAAGTCGCCCTGCTCTACCCCCAGATCGCCCACGGTGGCGTGATACGTGAAGAATTCATGTGGTTGCCCAGCCTCGGGCTGAACTTCGTATTGCGCATGGACGGTTTTGCCTGGTTGTTCTCGATGCTGGTACTGGGCATCGGGACCCTGGTGTCGCTGTACGCTCGTTATTACATGTCGCCGGAAGACCCGGTGCCGCGTTTCTTCGCGTTTTTCCTGGCGTTTATGGGCGCCATGCTTGGCTTGGTGATTTCCGGCAACCTGATCCAGATCGTCTTCTTCTGGGAGCTCACCAGCCTGTTCTCGTTCCTGTTGATCGGCTACTGGCACCACCGCGCCGATGCCCGGCGTGGCGCCTATATGGCGCTGATGGTCACCGGCGCCGGCGGCTTGTGCCTTCTGGCAGGGGTGATGCTGCTCGGGCATATCGTCGGCAGCTACGACCTGGACCAGGTCCTGGCGGCCGGTGATCAGATCCGTGCCCATTCGCTGTACCCGATCATGCTCGCCCTGGTGCTGATCGGCGCCCTGAGCAAAAGCGCGCAATTCCCCTTCCACTTCTGGCTGCCCCACGCCATGGCTGCACCGACGCCGGTGTCGGCCTACCTGCACTCGGCGACGATGGTGAAGGCCGGCGTGTTCCTGCTGGCCCGCCTGTGGCCGTCGCTGTCCGGCAGCGAAGAGTGGTTCTGGATTGTCGGCGGTGCCGGCGCCATTACCCTGCTGCTCGGCGCTTATTGCGCCATGTTCCAGAACGATCTCAAGGGCCTTTTGGCCTACTCCACCATCAGCCACCTCGGGCTGATCACCTTGCTGCTGGGCCTCAACAGCCCGCTGGCCGCCGTCGCCGCGGTGTTCCATATCCTCAACCACGCCACCTTCAAGGCGTCGCTGTTCATGGCGGCGGGGATCATCGACCACGAAAGCGGCACCCGTGACATTCGCAAGCTCAGCGGCTTGGTGAAGCTGATTCCGTTTACCGCGACGCTGGCGATGGTCGCCAGTGCGTCCATGGCCGGCGTGCCGCTGCTCAACGGCTTCCTGTCCAAGGAAATGTTCTTCGCCGAAACCGTATTTATCTCCGCCACCGCCTGGGTTGAAATCGCCCTGCCGGTCATCGCGACTATCGCCGGTACCTTCAGCGTGGCCTATGCCCTGCGCTTTACCGTGGATGTGTTCTTCGGCCCTAAAGCCACCAACCTGCCTCACACTCCGCACGAGCCACCACGCTGGATGCGCGCGCCGGTGGAGTTGCTGGTGTTTACCTGCCTGCTGGTGGGGATTTTCCCGGCCCAGGTGGTCGGTTCGATCCTCGCCGCTGCCGCCCTGCCGGTGGTCGGCGGTGAGCTGCCAGAGTACAGCCTCGCCATCTGGCACGGCTGGAACGCGCCGATGATCATGAGCCTGGTGGCCATGTCCGGCGGTGTCGTGCTCTATCTGCTACTGCGCAAGCAGCTCAAGCTGGGCCGCTTCAAATACCCGCCGATCATCAGCTACTTCAACGGCAAGCGCGGCTTCGAGCGCTGCCTGGTGGTGATGATGCGTGGGGTGCGCAAGATCGAAAAACGCATCAGCACCAAGCGCCTGCAAACCCAGTTGTTCCTGCTGGTGCTGGCGGCAGTGATCGCCGGGTTGATCCCGATGCTCTACAGCGGTATCAGTTGGGGCGACCGGCCGAAGATCCCGGGCTCCATCGTGTTCGTCACCCTGTGGCTGCTGGCGATCGCCTGTGCCCTGGGCGCCGCCTGGCAAGCCAAGTACCACCGGCTGGCGGCCCTGACCATGGTCAGCGTGTGCGGCCTGATGACCTGCGTGACTTTCGTCTGGTTCTCCGCGCCGGACCTGGCGCTGACCCAACTGGTGGTGGAAGTGGTCACCACCGTGCTGATCCTGCTGGGCCTGCGCTGGCTGCCACGGCGGATCGAAGAAGTTTCGCCACTGCCAAGCTCGTTGCGCAAGGCACGCATCCGCCGTCTGCGGGACTTCCTCCTGTCCACCGTGGTCGGTGGCGGCATGGCGCTGCTCTCGTACGCGATGCTGACCCGCCAGACCCCCAACGATATCTCCTCGTTCTACCTCAGCCGCGCCCTGCCCGAAGGCGGCGGCAGCAATGTGGTGAACGTGATGCTGGTGGACTTCCGCGGGTTCGACACCCTGGGCGAAATCACCGTGCTCGGCGCCGTGGCGCTGACTGTCTACGCCCTGCTACGCCGCTTCCGCCCTTCGAAAGAAAGCATGGAATTGCCGGCGCAACAGCGCCAGCTCGCACCCGACGTAGCCACCGACCTGGTCAACCCGCGCCAGGCCAGCGACACCGCCCTGGGCTTCATGATGGTGCCGGCCGTGCTGGTGCGCCTGCTGCTGCCGATTGCCCTGGTGGTCTCGTTCTATTTGTTCATGCGTGGTCACAACCAACCGGGCGGCGGGTTTGTCGCCGGGCTGGTGATGTCGGTGGCGTTCATCCTGCAATACATGGTCGCCGGTACCCAGTGGGTCGAGGCGCAGATGAGCCTGCGGCCGATGCGCTGGATGGGCTTTGGCTTGCTGTCGGCAACGTTGACCGGGCTTGGCGCACTGTTTGCCGGCTACCCGTTCCTCACCACCCACACCTGGCACTTCAGCCTGCCGGTGCTGGGCGACATCCACGTCGCCAGCGCGCTGTTCTTCGACGTCGGCGTGTACGCCATGGTGGTCGGCTCGACCTTGCTGATGCTCACCGCCCTGGGCCACCAATCGGTGCGTGCCCATAAACCCAGCAACCAGGCGAAAGCCGTTGCCAGCCAAGGAGGAGCCGCCTGATGGAAGAAGTCATCGCAATTGCCATTGGGGTCCTGGCGGCCTCCGGCGTCTGGCTGATCCTGCGGCCACGGACGTTCCAGGTGGTGACGGGCCTGTGCCTGCTCTCCTACGGGGTCAACCTGTTCATCTTCAGCATGGGCAGCCTGTTTATCGGCAAGGAGCCGATCATCAAGGACGGCGTGCCGCAAGACTTGCTCAACTACACCGATCCGCTGCCCCAGGCCCTGGTGCTGACGGCAATCGTGATCAGCTTCGCCATGACCGCGCTGTTCCTGGTGGTGCTGCTGGCGTCCCGGGGCCTGACCGGCACTGACCATGTGGACGGCCGGGAGCCCAAGGAATGACCTGGATGAATCAACTGATCATCGCGCCGATCCTGCTGCCGTTGCTGACCGCCGCGCTGATGCTGATGCTCGGCGAGAAACACCGCCCGCTCAAGGCACGGATCAACCTGTTCTCCAGCATGGTCGGCCTCGGCATCGCCGTGCTGTTGCTGTACTGGACCCAAAAAGGCGGCCCCGGCTCCATCGGCGTGTACCTGCCGGGCAACTGGCAGGTGCCATTCGGCATCGTGCTGGTGGTGGACCAACTGTCGGCGATGATGCTGGTGCTCACCGGGATCATCGGCGTCAGCGCCCTGTTGTTTGCCATGGCCCGTTGGGACCGTGCCGGCACCAGCTTCCATGCACTGTTCCAGATTCAGTTGATGGGCCTGTATGGCGCCTTCCTGACCGCCGACCTGTTCAACCTGTTCGTGTTTTTCGAGGTGCTGCTGGCGGCGTCCTACGGCTTGATGCTCCACGGCTCCGGTCGGGCGCGGGTGTCATCGGGGCTGCATTACATCTCGATCAACCTGCTGGCTTCGACCTTGTTCCTGATTGGCGCAGCGCTGATCTACGGCGTCACCGGCACCCTGAACTTTGCCGACCTGGCCCTGAAAATCCCGTTGGTACCGGAGGCCGATCGCGGCCTGCTGCACGCCGGTGCAGGTATCCTCGCCGTCGCCTTCCTGGCCAAGGCCGGCATGTGGCCGCTGAACTTCTGGCTGGCACCCGCCTACTCCTCGGCGAGTGCGCCGGTGGCGGCGATGTTTGCGATCATGACCAAGGTCGGCGTGTACACCGTGCTGCGCCTGTGGAACCTGCTGTTCTCCGGCCAGGCCGGGGCCTCGGCGCTGTTTGGCGGTGACTGGCTGATCTATGGCGGCATGGCGACCATCGTCTGCGCGGCGCTGGCAATGATCGCCGCGCAACGCCTGGAACGCATGGCCAGCCTGAGCATTCTGGTGTCCGCCGGGATCCTGCTGTCGGCGGTGGGGTTTGCCCAGCCAAGCCTGACGGCCGGGGCGCTGTTTTATCTGGTCAGTTCCACCCTGGCGTTGAGCGCGCTGTTCCTGCTGGCCGAGCTGATCGAGCGTTCGCGCTCGGCCAACGACATGCCCTTGGACGATGAAATCGAAGCCCTGCCCAAGGCCATGGAATCCCTGCATCCACCGCCCGGCACCAACCTCGACGATGAACAGAAAGCCGTAGTCGGCCAGGTGATTCCCTGGACCGTAGCGTTCCTCGGCCTGAGCTTTATCGCCTGTGCCCTGCTGATCATCGGCATGCCGCCGCTGTCCGGGTTTATCGGCAAGCTCAGCCTGCTCAGCGCGTTGATCAACCCGATGGGGCTGGGCAATGCCGTCGACGAACCGGTGCGCCCGGCGGCGTGGGGCCTGGTGGCGCTGTTGATCTTCTCCGGCCTGGCCTCGCTGATCGCCTTCGCCCGCCTCGGTATCCAGCGTTTCTGGACCCCGGAAGAACGCCCGTCGCCGCTGTTGCGCCGCTTCGAGTGCGTGCCGATTTTCTTCCTGCTGGGCCTGAGCATCGTCCTGACCTTCAAGGCCGAGCCGCTGATGCGCTACACCCAGGCCGCCGCCGAAAGCCTGAACAACCCGGAGCATTATGTGATGGCGGTCATGGCGACGCGCCCGGTGCCGAGCCCTGAAGCCAAGGCCGCCGCATTGGAGATGCAGCCATGAAGCGTCTGTTCCCTGCCCCGTGGCTGTCGTTGGCGCTGTGGTTGTTGTGGCTGGTGTTGAACCTGTCCGTCAGCCCCGGCAACCTGCTGCTGGGTGCGATTCTCGGTTTTGCCGCACCGCTGATGATGGCGCCGCTGCGCCCGTTGCCGATCCGCATCCGCCGCCCGGGCGTGATGATCCGCCTGTTCTTCATGGTGGGCCGTGACGTGATCATCTCCAATCTTGCCGTAGCCTGGGGCATCCTGGTCTGCAGTTCGCGTCCTCCGCGCTCGCGTTTTATCAAGATCCCGCTGGACCTGCGGGATGCAAACGGCCTGGCCGTACTGGCGATGATCACCAGCGTGACGCCGGGCACCGTGTGGTCGGAACTGGCCCTGGACCGCAGCATCCTGCTGATCCACGTGTTCGACCTGGATGACGAAGCGCAGTTTATCGAGCACTTCAAACACGCCTACGAACGGCCCCTGATGGAGATCTTCGAATGAGCGCCCTGCTCTCCAATGCGATCCTGTTGAGCCTGTTCCTGTTTTCCCTGGCCATGGTGCTGACGTTGATTCGCCTGTTCAAAGGCCCGTCGGCCCAGGACCGGGTCCTCGCGCTGGATTACCTGTACATCCTGGCCATGCTGATGATGCTGGTGCTGGGCATTCGGTATGCCAGTGACACGTATTTTGAAGCGGCATTGTTGATTGCGCTGTTTGGTTTTGTGGGGTCGTTTGCCCTGGCGAAATTCCTGCTGCGTGGGGAGGTGATCGAATGATCAATATGGGTGTGTTACCGCTGTGGGTTGAAGTGATCGTCGCGGTTTTATTGGTGCTTAGCAGCCTGTTTGCGCTGATTGGAGCGATTGGGCTGTTGCGGATGAAGGACTTCTTTCAGCGCATGCACCCACCGGCACTGGCCTCGACGCTGGGGGCGTGGTGTGTGGCGTTGGCCTCGATCATCTACTTTTCGGTGCTCAAGTCCGGGCCGGTGTTGCACGGTTGGTTGATTCCGATCCTGCTGTCGATCACGGTACCGGTGACCACGTTGCTGCTGGCGCGTACGGCGTTGTTCCGCAAGCGCATGGCCGGGGACGACGTGCCGGCTGAAGTCAGTAGCCGTGGGACCGACAGCGGCAGCTGAAAATACAGATAACTATCTGTCACCCCGGCCATGACTCCCCCTCGTACCTTTATCGGACAACCTACCTTTCCGATACAGGTAAAGACCATGTATACCCATTCCGATGCACTGACCACGCTGTTTGATTTACTCAACTCGCTGAACGCGCTGATTTCACAATTGACCACCCAGCAACAGGCCGCCAAAAAGCGAGGTCTCGAGTTGTATCAACTCGGTGAATTCGAAGAGTGCGAAACTCACCTGACCATCTCCGCTTTGGCCGGCGATGCCCCGTCCCAATACGCCTTGGGCGAAGCCATTCGGCGCCGGGTCGGCAGTGTCAGCCCCGAGGCCCAGGCGTGCTATCGCCTGGCTGCCGACCAGGATCATGTGTACGCCCTGATGCGCCTGGGTGGCGAAACCAACCTGGCCAAAGCCAAGACCCTCGCCCAGTCGGGTGCCGATGCAGGCGAGGGCGAGGCGATGCTGCAACTGTACGAGCTGACCCAAGACCGCTCATGGCTTGTCAAGGCAGGTGATGCAGGCTGCGCAGAGGCCTATTACATCGCCGCGCTGCTGTTTGACAAAAACCAGGCCAGTGACAATCGCGACTCCATGTTGAGGTATGCGGCCTTCAAGGATTTTCCACCCGCGATGACGTGGCTGGGGAATATGCAAACCTATTACCGCAACCTCTCCTACCAGCGCATTCACCTTGAAAAAAGACTGGCCCTCAATGAACTCGACGGGGTCATGACCTACGCCGCGGCGCTTGCCGGTATCAATGTCGAAGAGACCAGCCGCTACTACTATCCCATCAACCTGACCCATGCCTATGGCCTGTATTGGTTGGTCATGGACAGCACCCGGCAAAATGCCCGGCATCGTGAGGCTGCGACCTGCCTGCAACAGCTAGGCACCGAATTGAGCGCCGAGCAAATAGAAACCGCCAAGGCGTATGGCCGCCAGTGGAAAGCCGATCATCCGGCCCTGTCGGAGTTCAGGTTGACCTACAGCGATATGAAATAACCGAGGTAACCGTGGCAAGCCCCCCAACATTCGACCGCGACCCCGTGCCGCGAGCGCTTAGCGTAGTTTCTGCGAGCGTTTTTTTCACGGCCCCGGCTGATGGTTCGCGCTAAGGGCGCTGGGTCCGAAAGCGTGATCAGCCCACTACAGTATCGGCGCGCCAAATCGGCCCAATCGTGGCATCCAATGGTCCAGGATCTGCGCTGACGCCAGGATATGGTGGGCGTGTCCGATCAACAGCCGACGCGGCACGAACCCGATGTATCGGGAGTCATCACTGTTGTCGCGGTTGTCGCCCAGCATGAAGTAACTGTCGGCGGGCACCACCACCGGGCCGAAGTTTCGTAACGCCCGTACTGTCGGCATGAACTGAATCGTGCGCTGGCTGTTGTTCGCAAGCTCGGTCAGTTTGATCCCTGGGACGGTCTGGCCAGGTGCGATAGGCTCGCTGATGTCTTGGCCATGACTGTAGGTGGCCGGTGTGCCGTTGACCCACAGCACCTCATCGCGCATTTCCAGGGTGTCGCCGGGGATGCCGACGATGCGTTTGATCAAACGGATGCCGTCCTTGGGTGAGGAGAACGTGACTACATCGCCGCGCTGGGGGTTATCCAGTTTGGCCAGGGATATGTCCGTCAGGGGCAACTTGAGGTCGTATGCCACGCGGTTGACCAGTACCACGTCGCCCTCTAGCAACGTCGGGCGCATGGAGCCGGACGGGATGGGGTTCCAGTCGGCCAGGGACGTGCGGAAAACGCCGAAGCACAGCCAGAAGATGATTGCGTAACGGTAGCGGATTAACCAACGGCGCATAGATCCTCGCACTGCAAAAAAAAGGGGTGTCGGCCTGCGCCAGGCAACCCATGGTTATTTTTGGTAATGGTCGCTTATTGCATCGGAAGATTAAATTAACATTAGCGTTACCGGCCAATCACAGCCGGTGTTTTCAAGCCCACAGAAAAGGAGTTTCACGCCCCATGGATATCAAATGCTCGGTCTTTATCGCAGCCAGCGTCGATGGCTTTATTGCCCGGCTTGACGGGGATATCGAGTGGCTTCATCGGCCGGAGTACGACGGGGCCGAATTGAGCGGTGTGACCTATGAAAACTTCATTGGCACGGTTGATGCCTTGGTGATGGGACGCAAGACCCTGGAGAAAGTGTTGTCCTTCCCGGAGTGGCCCTATGAGGGTATGCCGGTTATAGCGCTCTCTCGGCAATCGGTTGAGATACCTGCGGAGTTGAAGGGCAAGGTTGAGGTGGTGAGCCAGGATGTCACCAGCCTCGTGGCAGCGTTAGCCGAGCGCGGGATGAAACACCTGTATATCGATGGAGGCCAGACGATTCAGGCGTTTCTTGAGGCGGGGTTGATTGACGAGATGATCATCACGCGTATTCCGGTTGTGCTGGGTCAGGGGATTCCCTTGTTCAGCCAGTCGGGTGGCGAGCATGAGCTTCGGCATATCGGCACGTATGCGTCGGATAATGGGTTTGTTCAAAGCCTGTATGAGGTCAGTGGCAAGCGCTGATGCTCATTGAGCGAGTGGGTTGAATCGAGTACATATCCGTTTTTTTGGTCAGGGCAGATATGGGTTCCGCTCTTACAGCGGCTCACTTTTGAACAGCGCAAAAGTAAGCAAAACGCTCTTGCCCCACCACTCGGCACCTCGCCTAGGCTCGGTGTGCCCTCATCTCCGGTATTACTCCGCGGGCCGCCGCGACGGGGCGTCCCTGCCCCGTCGCGGCTAAACCGGCGTCCTGCCGGTTTACCCGCTCCGTAATACCTGCGTTCGGCCAGCGTGGTTTAATGGGGCGCCTAAGATCAAGATCAAAAGCAAGAGCACAGCGGCCTACCGGCCGGCTTGAGTGTGGTGGAGCAACAGCAACAGCAAGATCAGAAGCGGGCACGGTCCAAATGTGGGAGCGGGCTTGCTCGCGAAGGTCGTTAACGATGACGTTGGCATTCTGGATGAACGCGGCGTTCTCAGGTTTTTCGCGAGCAAGCTCGCTCCTACAGGGGAGCAGCTTTGTTTTTGAACTCGAGCAGGCTTTGCCTGCACTTGAATGTGTCAACTATGTCTGCGCACAGGGGTCCGGTCAGCGACTCGTTGTAAGTTATGCACCAAAAAAAACGCCCCGAACCAATCGGGGCGTTTTCATTCAGCATTCACCCATCAAGCCTGATCAGCCAACCGCCACGTCGTCCCACCCTTCCCGTCTTCCAACACCACACCCATCGCGGTCAGTTGGTCACGGATACGGTCAGACTCCGCCCAGTCCTTGTTGGCTCGGGCAGTCAAACGTGCCTGAATCAGCGCATCAACTTCAGCGGCATCCACACGCCCTTCAGCGCCCGCCTGCAGGAAGTCATCGGCTTCCATCTGCAATACGCCCAGCACGCTCGCCAGCTCTTTCAAACGTGCGGCAAGCCCCGCCGCTGCGTTGAGATCGCTCTCGCGCAGGCGGTTGATCTCACGCACCATTTCAAACAGCACCGCGCAGGCTTCCGGTGTGCCAAAGTCGTCGTTCATCACTTCGGTAAACCGCGCAACGAACGCTTCGCCGCCCGCAGGTGCCACGGAGGGCAGGCCTTTCAACGCGTGGTAGAAACGCTCCAGGGCGCCTTTGGCGTCCTTGAGGTTGTCTTCCGAGTAGTTGATCGCGCTGCGGTAGTGGCTCGATACCAACAGGTAGCGCACCACTTCCGGGTGGTATTTCTCCAGCACGTCGCGAATGGTGAAGAAGTTGTTCAAGGACTTGGACATCTTCTCGCCATTGATGCGAATCATGCCGCAGTGCATCCAGGCGTTGGCGTAGGTCTTGCCGGTGGCCGCTTCGCTTTGGGCAATTTCGTTTTCGTGGTGCGGGAATTCGAGGTCGCTGCCACCGCCATGAATGTCGAAGGTCTCGCCCAGGCAGCAGGTGGACATCACCGAGCATTCGATGTGCCAGCCCGGACGCCCGGCGCCCCAAGGTGACTCCCAGCTCGGCTCGCCGGGCTTGGTGCCTTTCCACAGCACGAAGTCCAGCGGGTCATGCTTGGCTTCGTCGACTTCGATCCGCGCACCAATGCGCAGGTCTTCGATTTTCTTGCGCGACAGCTTGCCGTAGCCCATGAACTTGGCGACGCGGTAGTACACGTCGCCGTTGCCCGGGGCGTAGGCGTAACCCTTGTCGATCAGGGTCTGGATCATCGCGTGCATGCCCGGGATATGGTCCGTGGCGCGCGGTTCCATGTCCGGTTTAAGGATGTTGAGGCGCGCCTCGTCCTCGTGCATCGCAGCAATCATGCGCTCGGTCAGCGCGTCGAACGACTCGCCGTTTTCGTTGGCGCGATTGATGATCTTGTCGTCGATGTCGGTGATGTTGCGCACATACGTCAGGTCATAACCGCTGAAACGCAACCAGCGGGTCACCAGGTCGAAGGCAACCATGCTGCGGCCGTGGCCGATGTGGCAGTAGTCGTACACGGTCATGCCGCACACGTACATGCGCACCTTGTTGCCATCCAGCGGCTTGAAGACTTCTTTGGTTTTGCTGAGTGTGTTGTAGATCGTTAGCACGATGAATCCCTTAGATCACTGGCCCCACGAATCACGCAAGGTCACGGTACGGTTGAATACCGGAGCACCGGGTTTCGAGTCCTTGATATCCGCGCAGAAGTAACCTTCGCGCTCGAACTGGAAACGGTCTTCCGGCTGTGCGTCGCCAAGCGATGGCTCGGCACGACAACCAGTGAGAACTTGCAGCGAGTCAGGGTTGATGTTGTCCAGGAAACTGGCGCTGTCTTCAGCCTTCTCGGGGTTAGGCGAGCGGAACAGGCGATCGTACAGGCGCACTTCACATTCGATGCTGGCCGCGGCCGGCACCCAGTGCACCACACCTTTGACCTTGCGGCCTTCCGGGTTCTTGCCCAGGGTTTCCGGGTCGTAGGAGCAACGCAGTTCGACGATGTTGCCATCGGCGTCCTTGATCGCTTCGTCGGCACGGATCACGTAGCTGCCGCGCAGGCGCACTTCGCCGTTCGGCTCCAGGCGCTTGTAGCCTTTTGGCGGCTCTTCCATGAAGTCATCGCGGTCGATGTAGATTTCACGGGCGAACGGCAGCTTGCGCACGCCGAGTTCTTCTTTCTGCGGATGACGCGGCAGTTCGAGGTTTTCGACCTGGTCTTCCGGGTAGTTGGTGATCACGACTTTCAACGGACGCAGCACGCACATGGCGCGCGGTGCGTTCGCGTCGAGGTCCTGACGGATGCTGAATTCGAGCATGCCGAAATCCACCACGCCGTCGGAACGGTTGGTGCCGACCATGTCGCAGAAATTGCGGATCGACGCCGGGGTGTAGCCGCGACGGCGGAAGCCCGACAGCGTCGACATGCGCGGGTCGTCCCAGCCGAATACGTGCTTTTCATCAACCAGTTGCTTGAGCTTGCGCTTGCTGGTGATGGTGTAGTTCAGGTTCAGGCGGCTGAATTCGTACTGACGCGGGTGCGCCGGTACCGGCAGGCTGTCGAGGAACCATTCGTACAGCGGACGGTGGCTTTCGAACTCCAGGGTGCAGATGGAGTGGGTGATGCCTTCGATAGCGTCCGACTGACCGTGGGTGAAGTCGTAGTTCGGGTAGATGCACCACTTGTCACCGGTCTGGTGGTGGTGGGCGTGGCGGATGCGGTACATGATCGGGTCGCGCAGGTTCATGTTCGGCGAGGCCATGTCGATCTTGGCCCGCAGTACGCGCTCGCCGTCCTTGAATTCGCCGGCTTTCATGCGGGCGAACCAGTCCAGGTTCTCTTCTACCGAACGGTCGCGGAACGGGCTGTTCTTGCCCGGCTCGGTCAGGGTGCCACGGTATTCCTTGGCTTGTTCCGGGCTCAGGTCGTCGACGTAGGCCTTGCCGGCCTTGATCAATTCCACCGCCCAGTCGAACAACTGGTCGAAATACTTGGAGGCATAGCGCACTTCACCGGACCATTCAAAGCCCAGCCACTTGATGTCGCTTTCGATGGCGTCGATGTATTCCTGGTCTTCCTTGGCCGGGTTGGTGTCGTCGAAACGCAGGTGCGTGACGCCACCGAACTCCTGGGCCAGGCCGAAGTTCACACAGATCGACTTGGCGTGGCCGATGTGCAGGTAACCGTTGGGCTCAGGCGGGAAGCGGGTGACGATCTGCGTGTGCTTGCCCGAATCCAGGTCCGCCTGGATGATCGGGCGCAGGAAATTGACCGGGACGGCAGGTCCGGCCTTGGAATTCGAGGTAGGGTCGACAGTGGGCTTGCTCATAGGATCCTTGAACAGACGAAGTACTTGGCCGGGTGAGGCCGACAAACAAAGGGCTTATCATAGCCGATGCTGTCAAGGCCCTGACAGAGCGTGGCCAAAAACTGCTGCATTTATTGCACGGGCGGTAAAAAACCACCTCGAAATTCCCGCAGGTCACGCTAAACTGCGCGCCTTGGCTGCCGTTTTTGCCAAGCAGGTAAGGCGCAAAACGCCCAAACCCACGAATTCCTTGAAAGAGTAGTGAACATGACTCAAGTCAAACTGACCACCAACCACGGTGACATCGTCATCGAGCTGAACGCCGAGAAAGCGCCGATCACCGTCGCCAACTTCATCGAGTACGTTAAAGCCGGCCACTACGAAAACACTGTTTTCCACCGTGTCATCGGCAACTTCATGGTCCAGGGCGGCGGTTTCGAGCCTGGCATGAAAGAAAAGAAAGACAAGCGTCCTAGCATCCAGAACGAAGCGGACAACGGCCTTTCCAACGACAAGTACACCGTCGCCATGGCCCGTACCATGGAGCCGCATTCGGCCTCCGCGCAGTTCTTCATCAACGTTGCCGACAACGCCTTCCTGAACCACAGCGGCAAGAACGTGCAGGGTTGGGGTTACGCGGTATTCGGTAAAGTCACCGCCGGCACCGACGTTGTCGACAAGATCAAAGGTGTGCAAACCACCGGCAAGGCAGGTCACCAGGATGTACCGGTAGAAGACGTTATCGTCGAGAAAGCCGAGATCGTTGAGTGATATTGCTGATTTCAGATTTGCATCTGGAAGAGGAGCGCCCGGACATAACCCGGGCGTTTCTGGATTTACTGAACGGCCGCGCCCGTTCCGCCCAGGCGTTGTACATTCTGGGGGACTTCTTCGAAGCCTGGATTGGCGACGATGGGATGACGCCCTTCCAGCGCTCGATTTGCGAGGCTCTGCGCGAGCTGAGCGACAGCGGCACCCAGATTTTCATCATGCATGGCAATCGGGATTTCCTGATCGGCAAGGCGTTCTGCAAAGCCGCAGGCGCAACCTTGCTCAAGGACCCGAGTGTGGTGCAGCTCGCAGGCGAGCCCGTGCTATTGATGCACGGCGACAGCCTTTGTACCCGCGACCTTGGCTATATGAAGCTGCGGCGCATCCTGCGCAACCCCATCACCCTGTTCATCCTGCGCCACCTGCCTTTGCGCACGCGGCACAAGCTCGCTCGCAAGCTGCGCAGTGAAAGCAGCGCCCAGGTGCGGATGAAGGCCAACGATATTGTCGATGTGACGCCTGAGGAAGTGCCGAGGGTGATGCAGGCGTTTGGCGTGCGTACGTTGGTGCATGGCCACACCCACCGCCCGGCGATTCACAAGCTGCAGATTGGCGAGCAGGCGGCCAAGCGCATTGTGCTGGGGGATTGGGACAAGCAAGGGTGGGCGTTGCAGGTGGATGAGCAAGGGTTTCAACTGGCGGCGTTTGACTTCGTCAACCCACAGTTGGCACTGCCCGGCGCTTGACCCAGATCGTTCCCACGCTCTGCGTGGGAACGCATCCTGTGACGCTCTGCGTCACGACCTTCACAAGCGGACGCAGAGCGTCCAAAGCGGCATTCCCACGCGGAGCGTGGGAACGATCATAAGCAACATCAGTGGCCCGAAGCCTCCGGCCCGGCCTTCGCCGCGAACGGCGGTTTCGCCAGCCACACAATCACGATCAACGCCATGAACATCCACCCCAGCAACGTGAAGTAATCCACGGTGGACATCATGTACGCCTGGCTCGTCAGTATCTGATCAAGCTGCGCATACGCCTTGTGCCCTGCCCCACCGAGCGCCTGCAAGGCGTCCCGGGTGGCCGAGTCGTAGGTGGTCATGTTTTCGCTCATGTAGGCATGGTGCTGGTCCGCCCGGCGAATCCAGATCCAGGTGGTCAACGAGGCTGCAAAGCTGCCGCCCAGGGTCCGCAGGAAGGTCGCCAAGCCTGCGCCGTCGGCGATTTGCGCCGGGGGCAGGTCGGACATCAGGATGCTCAAGGTCGGCATGAAGAACAACGCCACGCCGATACCCATGAACAGCTGCACCAGGGCGATGTGCGTGAAGTCGACTTCATTGGTGAAGCCAGCCCGCATGAAGCAACTCAAGCCAATCGCCAGGAACGCCAGGCCAGCCAGCAAGCGCAGGTCGAACTTGTGCGCATACTTGCCCACAAACGGCGACATCAATACCGGCAGAATCCCGATCGGCGCCACCGCCAGGCCCGCCCAGGTGGCGGTGTAGCCCATCTGGGTTTGCAACCATTGCGGCAGGATCAGGTTGATCCCGAAGAAGCCGGCATACCCCAACACCAACACAATCGTGCCAATGCGGAAGTTGCGGTAGGCAAACAGCCGCAGGTTGACCACCGGGTGCTCGTCGGTCATTTCCCAGATCACGAACACCGCCAGGGCAATCGCCGAGATTACCGCGCCAATGATGATGAAGTTCGACTCGAACCAGTCCAGGTCGTTGCCCTTGTCGAGGATGATCTGCAGGGCGCCGACGCCGACGATCAGGCTGAGCAAACCGACGTAGTCCATCGGCTGGTAGCTGGTGACCACCGGGCGTTTCTTCAGCTGCGAACGCACCACCATCACCGCAAAGATGCCGATGGGTACGTTGATAAAGAAGATCCACGGCCAGCTGTAGCTGTCGGTAATCCAGCCGCCGAGGATCGGCCCGGCAATCGGCGCCACCACCGTGACCATCGCCAGCAACGCCAGGGCCATGCCTCGCCTTGCGGGGGGATAGACCGCGATGAGTAGCGTCTGGGTCATCGGGTACAGCGGGCCGGCGACCAGGCCTTGCAGCACCCGGAAGCCGATCAGCTCGGGCATCGAGGTGGAGATGCCGCAGAGAAACGAGGCCAGAACAAACAGGATGGTGGCCCACAGAAACAGCTTCACCTCGCCGAAGCGACGGCTCAACCAGCCGGTCAGCGGCAGCGCGATGGCGTTGCTCACCGCAAACGAGGTGATTACCCAGGTGCCCTGCTCCGAACTCACACCGAGGTTGCCGGAAATCGTCGGCAACGCCACGTTGGCGATGGTGGTGTCGAGCACCTGCATAAAGGTCGCCAGGGACAGGCCGATGGTGGCCATCAGCAAGCTGGGCGGCGTGAAGGAGGCGTTAGCGTTACTCATCGCGAATCCTGTGCAACATGATTGGCGCTACGGCCGCTGGGGCCGTAGCTGATGGATTGGCGAATCAGCGCTGGGCAGCCTTGGGAGCGGCAACGCTGTTGTCATGGATCAGTTGGGTGATCATGGCGTCGGCTTCGGCCAACTGGCGGTCGTACACGTTGGTGGTGAACGAGGCCTTTTGCGGCGCCTGCTGGGCCAATACCGGGCCGCTCTGGTCGTGCAGGTCGACGTTGACCACGGTGGACAGGCCCACGCGCAGCGGGTGCTTGGCCAGCTCATCGGCGTTCACATGGATACGCACCGGTACCCGTTGCACGATCTTGATCCAGTTACCGGTGGCGTTCTGCGCCGGCAGCAAGGCAAATGCACTGCCGGTGCCCGCGCCGAGGCTGTCCACGGTGCCGCTGAACTTCACGTCGCTGCCGTAGATGTCAGATTCGATATCCACCGGCTGGCCGATACGCATATCCCGCAGTTGGGTTTCCTTGAAGTTGGCGTCGATCCACAGTTGATCCAGCGGGATCACGGCCATCAGCGCAGTGCCCGGCTGAACCCGCTGGCCCAGTTGCACGGTACGTTTGGCCACATAGCCGGTCACCGGTGCAATCAGGGTGCTGCGGGCGTTGGTCAGATAGGCCTGGCGCAACTGCGCGGCGGCGGCTTGCACGTCCGGGTGGGACGAAATCACGGTGTCGTCCACCAGCGCGCTGGTGGTCTTGAACTGCTGCTCAACGTTGGCCAGGGCGTTTTGTGCCGAGGTCAGGTCATCACGAGCGTGGGACAGTTCCTCTTGGGAAATCGCCCCGCCGGCCGCCAGGTTTTTCCGACGGGCGAAGTTGTCCTGGGCCTTTTGCACGTTGGCTTTCTGCGCCAGCACCTGGGCTTTCATGCCATCGACGTTGCTGTACAAGCCACGCACCTGGCGCACGGTGCGGGCCAGGTTGGCCTGGGCACTTTGCAGGCCGACGGCGGCGTCGTTGGGGTCGAAGTTGATCAGCACCTGGCCTTCATGAACCAGGTCGCCATCGTCGGCACCGATGCTCACCACGGTGCCGGTCACCAGCGGGGTGATTTCCACCACGTTGCCGTTGACGTAGGCGTCGTCGGTGCT
This sequence comes from Pseudomonas sp. ATCC PTA-122608, assembly GCF_001952855.1. GTDB lineage: Bacteria > Pseudomonadota > Gammaproteobacteria > Pseudomonadales > Pseudomonadaceae > Aquipseudomonas. Next base: position 82,129 of record NZ_LPNO01000006.1, read on the forward strand.
TTCGCTGAAGCGGCCATACAGTTCGTACCAACCCCACACGCCCACGGCGCCGAGGATGACGATCAGCGCCAGGACAAACAGCATGATTTTGCGTTTGCGCGGGTTGCTGGTGGACGGTTGTTCAGGCTTTTTTGTTTCAGGAGCGTTGTTGCTGGTTTCGGCAGTGGCCATGACAAGTACCTTGAATTATTCAGTGCGCGTGGCTGGGGTGGTCGAGGCCACGTTATCGGCGTGAAAACCGCCGCCCAGGGCCTGCATCAATTGAATCGAAAGATCGATTTGCTCGGCATTCAGGGTGGCCAACTGACGTTGGGCCTGGAGTAATTGCTGTTCGATGCTGAGCACGTCCAGGTAATTACCGATACCTGAGCTGTACCGCTGGACGCCGGTGTCGTAGGACTGCTGGGCAATGTCAGCGGCGTGTTGCTGGGCCTGGATCTGCCGGCCGGTCTCGCGCAATTGCACGAGGGTGTTGCCGATATCGCCCAAGGCTTGCACCAGGGTTTTGTTGTACTGGGCCACGGCCAGGTCGTAGTCGGCGTCGCGGGCATCGAGGTCGGCACGCAGGCGGCCACCGTCGAAGATCGGCAGCGATATGGTCGGCGCAATGCTGAAGAAACGGCTGGCCGAACCAAACATCGCATCCCCCAGCAACGACTCGGCCCCGGCACTCGCGCTCAGGTTGAGGTTGGGGTAGAAACGGGTCTTGCTGGCCGCGATATCTTTGCTCGCCGCCTCGACACGCCAGCGTGCGGCGATCAGGTCCGGACGACGGCCCACCAGCTCGGCAGGCAGCACCGAAGGCACGGCAACGGCGCTGGGCTTGAGCACGTTGGGGCGTACCAGTTCGCCACCACGGTCGGGGCCTTTGCCGAGCAACACGGCGAGGGCGATCTTGGCGCTCTGCAGTTGTTTTTCCGCATCGATCAGTTGCGACTGGGAGCTGGCTTCCAGGCTCTCGGTTTGCTGGTACTGATACTGGCTGTCGATCCCGGAGTTCAGGCGACGCTGGCCCAGGTCGAGCATTTGCCGGGTGCGCTTGAGGTCATCGTTGGCCAGGTCGCGCACGATATGGGCCTGGCCCAGGTCGCTGTAGGCCTTGGCGACGTTGGCCGCCAGCGTCAGGCGCGCGGCCTGTTGATCGACTTCGGCGGCGCGGGCCTGGCCCAGCGCGGCTTCCCAGGCGGCGCGCTGGCCGCCCCACAGGTCAAAGTTGTAATTGAAGCTGGCACCGATGTTGCGCACCGTGGCGTAGGCATCCCCCTCGCCCCGCGGGTCCTGGTCCTTGGCCAGGCGCGAACGGCTGACACCGGCGCTGGCATCCAGGGTCGGCATGCGCGCCGCATTGGCGGCATAAGCAGCCGCTTCGGCCTGGTGGGCGCGGGCGCTGGCCACTTGCATGTCGGGGCTGTTTTGCAGGGCTTCCTGGATCAGGCCATCGAGCTGTGGGTCGCCAAGGCCTTTCCACCAATCGGCGGTGGGCCAGGCGGCGGCGGACAGGGTCACGCCACTGAGAGACTTGCCGGTTTGCAGGTTATTGGCTTCGAGGCGTTTGCCTTCTGTGTTCAAGCCGCTGAAATTGGCACAACCGGCCATAGTCATGGCCACCAGCACAAGGCTGAGGCCGGCACGCAAGGAGCGATTGTTCATGCACCACCTACCCGCTGAATGGTGATGGGGTCACCCGCAGCTATAAGAATTTTCTTCAAGATTTTTTCCAGGGTTTGCAGTTCACCCGGTTCCAGCGCACCTGCCAGTTGGTTCAAGGCCTGGGCGCCGATGTGCGGCAACATGTCCGCCACGCGTTGGCCTTCCGCGGTCAGCACCAACTGCACCTGGCGCCGGTCCTGTTCGGAGCGCTTGCGCGCCAGCAGGTCCTTTTGTTCCAGGCGGTCGAGCATGCGGGTCATGGAGCCGCTGTCCAGGGACAGGTTGCGGCACAGTTCGGCCGGGGTGTCGACGCCGTACTGGGCCATGATGATCAACACCTTGAACTGCGCGGCCGTGATGCCGTGGGGTTCCATATGGGTGTCGATGATCTTGTCTTTGAGCAGCGCAGCCCGGCCCAGCAGCAAGCCGAGGTGGCAGTTGTGAAAGTTTTCGGGGGTGAAGTGCTTCATCGTGACCAGCCTATTAACTGCCTAAGCAGTGAATGTGTGACACGATGTTACTGCCTAGGCAGCGAATGTCAAACGAATAGTTAGGTTGCTTGGTAATTAGCGGATAAAAGGTGGGAGCCGGGCTCCCACCATTAACGTGTACGGATCAGAAATCGCGCTTGTAGAAAATATCCAGGGAGCTGGCGACGCCGCTGGCCACTTCCAGGTACACCTTCTTGCTCAGCAGGTAGCGCAAGGCAATGGTGTTGGCCGGTTCGAAAACCCCGACGCCATAACGCAGGCTGAGCTTCTCGGAGATCTTGCCGCTGGCGACCACGGCGGTGTTGTTGCCACTGCCCTGGGTGTCCAGTTCAAAATCCTGGATGCCCAGGTTCTTGGCAATGTCCGATGTCACTCCGGCACTGCCCATCAACCCCAGCCCCAGCGCTGCCTGGGCCAGCATGTTGTTGTCTTCGCCCGTGGTGCTCAGCGGTCGACCCAGTACCAGGTAAGACAACGCCTGCTCCTGGCTCATCGCCGGTTCCGAGAAGATCTGCGTGGTGGGCTGCTCGGCGCTGCCGCTCAGGCGAATCCCGGCGGTTACGTCATCCGTCTGGCGGATGGCTTCGATGTCGAGGTAGGGCTGGTCAATCGGCCCGGCGAACAGCAGCCGCGCACGGCGCACCGTGAGCCGCTGGCCGTAGGCACGGTAGCGGCCGTCGTTGAGCCACAGTTCGCCACGGGTGTCCATGTTGTCGCCGATGTGTACGTGGCCTTGCAGGTTGGCGGTGAGGCCAAACCCGGCAAAGCTCAGTTTGTCCTTGCCCACCTCGACGTCGATGTCCATCGCCATGGCCATCGGCGGCTTGCCCTCCTCGGTCTGGCTGCCGACGATCACCGTGTCATCCGAGACCTTGACCGTCGATGGCGGCAGTTCGCGCACAGTGATCTCGCCCTTGGGAATCTGCACCTTGCCGGAGATCGCCAGCTTGTCGTTCCTCATGCTGATTTTCAGGTCGGGTGCCACTTCCAGGTCGGCGTACGGCTCCACGGTGACCGGCAGTTGCATGCCTTGCAGGGCGATGTCCACCGCCAGGGCCTGGCCCCAGTCGATCTGACCCTTGATGGTGCCCTGCCCGGCCTTGCCACTGCGCCAGCCGCCATTGAGCTGCACGCTCTCACCGGCAATCAATGCCTGGATATTCAGGCCTTCGAAGCTGGTGGGCAGTTCCGGGCCGGAGATTTCGCCGCCGACCAGAGTGACGCTGCCATTGACCTGGGGCGACAGCAGGCTGCCACCGATTCGCCCGCTACCGTTGAGCTTGCCATTGAGTTTCTCGACCATCGGTACAAATGGCCGGGCGACGGCGAGGTCGAGGCCGGTCAGGGTGAAATTGCCGGTGACCGGTTTGTTCTTCGGCAGCGGATTGATCTGCGCCTGCAACAGCAACTCGCCGAGCTTGCCGCCACGGAAGTTGAGCTGGGTGTCGATGCGCGTGGGGTTAAGGGTGGTTTCCAGCTTCAGCGTGTCGTACGGAAAGTCCAGCCACTGGTCCTTGTCCTTGACCCGCAGGGTGCCGCCGCTGGCATCCACCGAGACCACGCCTTTAGGGCCGCTGGCCGGCAGGTCAAGCTGCACGTCGGCATTGAGCTTGCCCTGCCAGGCGAAATCCTTGGGCAACCACTGGGCCAGGCTGTCGATGGGGAACTGCTTGAGGTGGTAACGCAGCTTCGGCTCGGGCATCAAGCGCTGGTCTTCGCCGCACAGGCTCGCCGGGCCGGAGACCCAGCAATGGGCTGCAAAGGTCAATTTGCCGTCGGCCAGGCGCTCGATTTTCGCCGGCGCTTGCAGCTTCCAGTCCTGGCCACCGGCTTGCACATCACCGCTGGCCAGGCGCCCGCGCCAGTTGCCTTTGTCGAGATTGCCGTCGAGGGCCAGGGCCAGCTTGAGTAGCGGGCCGGCCAGGTCGAGCTGGACTTTCTGGCTTTTGATATCGCCCTGAGCGCTGGCGGTGAAGGTGCCGAGCTGGGTTTCACCGGTCTGGATGCCACTGCCCTTCAAGTCGATTTTGGCGCGCTGGGCGTTATCAAGGTTCGCGTCCAGGGTCAGGTTTTGCAGGCGATTGTCCTCAAACGCCAGTTGTTGCCCCACCAGGTTGAGCTTGCCTTGGGGCGCCTGCAGAGTGCCCGCGACGTCGAGGCGGCCGTTCATCTGCCCGCGCAGTTGCGGCCAGAGTTGGGCGAGGCGCGTCAGTTTGATGTCGATCTGCCCAGCCAGCCGTTGCTGCAGGCTGCCGCTGCCGTAGACGCGGTTGTCGCCGAGGCGGATGTCGAGGGCGCCGAGGGTCCACTGCTCGCCTGCGCCTTCGGCCTTGGCCTGGAGCACGGCGGGCTGGCCGCGCAGACGGCCCTTGAGGTCGAGGTCGGCGTTGAGCTTGAGTTGCTCGTTCTTCATTTCACCCTTGCTGCGCAGCGGGCCGGCCAGAGTACCCGGCAGTTCCGCGACCCAGTACGCCGGGTTGATGGCCGACAGGTCCAGCGCCGTGTCCCAGGCGATGCCATCGGCAAACTGCAGGTTCAGGTGGCCTTCGGCCTTGCCCTGACCGGCGGCGAGTTTCAACTCGGGGAGGAACACTTGCTTGAGGTCGCCGCTGAACGGGCTGGCCAGGCTGAACTTGCCCGCCGGGCCGTCGAGGTCGGCCTTGAAGTTGCCCAGGTAGTTACCGTCCTTGTAGGAGACTTCGCCATTGAAGGTACGCAAGGCGACTTGGGGTTCGTCGATCACCGGGTACAGGCGATGCCACGGGAAATCCAGCCAGTCGATTTTCGCGTCGGCGCTGAAGCCTTGCTGCCAGTCCAGATTGGCACTGAGCTTGAGGCTTTGTTTGTCGCCGGCATTCAGGTCCAGCCCGGCGATCTGCGCGCCCTTGGCGTCGACCTTGCCTTGCAGCAGCAGGTCCACTGGGCCTTTTTCCGCTGGCAGGACGGCTTTGCCGAGCAGCTGGTAACCGTTGCTCAGGTCGCCCTTGGCCGTCAGGTCCAACTGATTGAGTTGCAGGGTATCGGGCAAATCGGCGCTGGGTTTAAAGCCGTCGGCGGTGATGTGCAGTTGCGCCGGCAGGTTTTCCACCAGGGGTTGCAACTCGCCGCTGAGCTTGGCAGGCAGGTAGCCGCTGCTGTCGGCATCGAGCTTGAGGGTCTTGAGCAAATCGCCATCGACCTTGAGCGCCAGCGTCCAGGGCGCACCGCTCGGAGCGTAAGGCAGGCTCAGGTTACCGCTGGCGGCCAACGGCCAGTTGCCAGTGGGTTGCAGCAGGCCGGACAGGTCGAGTACCAGGCCGTCCCGTTGCAGGTGCACCGAGTCGATCTGCATCCCGGCGGCAGTCCAGTGCGCCGCCAGTTGCAGGCCCCGGAGTTCTTCGCTGCCATTGAACAGCAGGCTGCCGACACGAATGTCGCCCAACTGAAGGGCGACCGGCAGTTTCAAGTCCGGCAGGGTAATCGGCCCGCTGCTGTCTTCGGTGCTGGGTGGAAATTGCAGACTCACCTGCTCTACATCCAGTTGGTTGATGCACAAGGTCATGCGCATCAAACAGGCCGGCGACCAGTCGAACTTAGGCGCCTGCAGCTCCACGCGGCTGCTGTCTTGCTGCCATAACAGATGGTCGGCACTCCACTGGCCGCCCAGGCGACCCTGGAAATTCTCCACGGTCAAACCCGGCACCTGGTCCAGCACCCATCGGCTGCCGACTTGAGTACCCAGCACCGTCCATAGCGCCAGCAGTATCACCGCGAGGACCGCCAGAATGGCCAGCCCCGCTATTTTCAAACCACGCATCACAGCTCAGGCCCCATGGAAAAGTGCAAACGAATGCCGCCCGGATCTTCGAGGGCATGGGCCAGGTCGAGGCGGATCGGGCCGACCGGCGACACCCAGCGCACGCCAACACCCACGCCGGTTTTCAGGCTCGGCATTTCCAGGGTGTTGAACGAGTTGCCTTGGTCGATAAAGGTCGCGATCCGCCATTTTTCGGCGATGGAATATTGGTACTCGGCGCTCAGGGCAACCATGTAGCGGCCGCCGATGCGGTCGCCGCGATCGTTTTCCGGAGACAGGGTCTGGTACTCGTAACCCCGTACGCTCTGGTCGCCACCGGCAAAAAAGCGCAACGACGGCGGTACGGACTTGTAGCCGTTGGTGGCGCTGCCGCCAAACTGCGCCCGAGCCAGGAAACGATGGTTATCCCACAGGGTGGTCAAGCCCTTGATCGTCGCCGTGCCGTAAAGCAGGTTGGTGTCGGAGCCCAAGCCTTCCTTGGCGACCTTGGCGTCGAACAGCAGGCGATAGCCGTTGTGCGGGTCGATGCGGTTGTCGCTGCGCAAGTAGGAATAACTGATGCCGGGCATCAGCAGCGTACTCAGGCCCGAGTCGTTGCCGAGGCGATATTCTTCACGCTGCCACTTGAGCGAGATCACCCGCGTCCAGCCGCTGGGCAACTTGCTGTGCCACTCGGGGCCGAGGGTCAGCAATTTACTCAGGGTGTCGGTGTTGGCGATTTCTTCATTCTGGTAGCCGCCGGCGAAACGCAGTTTGTCGGTGAGTGGCGGGTCCATTGGAATGTCGTACCACAGCCCGACGTTCTGCCGCGGCGCCGACAGTTCGGCTTCCCAGCCATAACTGTGGCCCTGGGGGTTGACCCAGTGGCGCGTCCAGTTGGCCTTGCCCCGCGGGCCGACGTCCGTCGAGTAACCAAGGCCGAGGCCCATGGTGCGGGGCTTGCGGGTTTCCAGTTGCACGGCCACCGGGATCACGTCATTGGCCGAGGCTGCCGGGGCAGCGTCCACGCGCACGCCCTCGAAAAAACCGCTGGATTGCAGGTTCTGGTTGAGTTCGGCGATCAGTTCGGAGTCGTAAGGCGCGCCGCTCTTGAACGGCACCATGCGTTGCAGCAGGTCTTCATCAAACGGCGTGTCGCCGGCAAAGCTGACCTTGCCCAAGGTGTAGCGTGGGCCACTGTCATAAATGAGTTCGATATCGGCCACACCCGCCTTGGGGTCGACCGAGAGTTTCTGGCTGGTAAAGCGCCCGCTGAAAAAGCCGAAGCGTGACGCCTGGTTCTGGATGACACGCTTGGCGTCTTCGTAGTTGCCGTGGTTGAGCACGGCGCCGGATTTGAGTTGGTCGCTGGCGGGCACGCGAAAGGCTTTGAGGTCGGCGGCCTGGCCATCGACCCGAATCGTCACATTGCGCAAATGCACCGGTTCGCCGGGATCGATGGTCAGAATCAGGCGCGGGTTCTTGCCGCCCTTCACATCGCTGGCGATCTGCGGTTGGTAGAAACCCAGCGCCTGGGCGGCCTTGCGGGCCTGCTCCTCAGCGCCACGGCTGAAGCGCAGCAGGGCTTCTTCGTCACGATCGCCGACCCCGCCGATATAGCCTTCGATGTTGGCTTTCAACGCGTCGTTTGAAGGCTTGATGCGCACATCCAATTCGCTTTGCGCCAAGGCGCCGCAGCTCGTGAACAGCAGAATCAAGCCGCTGGTAAATCTTCCTGGAAACTTCATAGGCCGGGATGCTACACGAGCTTGGGAGCGTCTTAGAACCCTGATTTGTCTGAATAATTCTGACCTAAAGGGTTGCAGCCTGTAACACTTGCGGATTTGCGTGAAAGAACACGTGTTCCAGAACCGGTCCTACAGCCACCTCGCCAATCTCTTCATAGCCCTGACGCTTATAAAACTCCAGATAGCGAGAATTCCCCGTATCCAGTACCACGCCGGATGAATGCGGGTCTTCGGCGCACCAGTTGTGCACCGCTTCCAGCAATTGCTCACCGTAGTGTTTGCCCTGGAATTGCGGGTGAATCCCCAGCAACGGCAGCACATGCACCGAATCCGAGGGCAGGCACGCCAGCACTGCCTGATGGTATTCCAGGTAGCGCCGGGTGCCGCGCACACCGGTGCTCAGCCACATACGTAACTGCCAGGCCCAGCTTTCGGTGATGCCCAGGCGGCGTGTCGGTGGCGCGATCAGGGCGATGCCGATCAGTCGGTCGTTGACCAACAAGCCAATGGCCGGCAGTTTCTGGAAGAAGTGTTGCTTGACCAGTTCACGCACCGTGGCGCGCACCCGCTGTTCGTAGCCGGGACGTTCGGCTTCGAAGATGTAGGCGAACGTCGGCTCATGCCGGTAGGCCTGGTACAACAGCGAACGGGCTTCGCGGGAATAGCCGCTGTCGAGCATGTGGATCTGGGCGATGGCAGTCGAGGTGTCAGGCATAACAGTGAATCTCCCCTGGGCGCTGACTCAAAAGGTTGCGCTCTTGTTATTACGAACGTCTGCGGCACTGTTTCGTTCAGTGTAGCCACCGGGGGCCGCTTCGCAGCCCAACGCAGCCTCGTGCCTCGGCAGCGGCTACAAGGCTGGCCCCCGTCCGACTTGTCGGCTAGCATCGCCCTTTTGCCAGACTGGACCGCCGACCATGAAAATCGTGTCTTTCAATATCAACGGGCTGCGCGCCCGCCCTCATCAGCTGGCGGCACTGATCGAGAAACATCAGCCGGACGTTATCGGTTTGCAGGAAACCAAGGTCCACGACGACCAGTTCCCGCTGGCCGAGGTGCAGGCCATGGGTTATCACGTTTATTACCACGGGCAGAAAGGCCACTACGGTGTCGCCCTGCTCTCGCGCCAGGAACCGCTGGCGCTGCATAAAGGCTTTGCCAGTGACGAAGAAGACGCCCAGCGCCGCTTTATCTGGGGCACCTTCGCCGACGCCAACGGCAACCCGATTACCATCATGAACGGCTATTTCCCACAGGGTGAAAGTCGCGACCACCCCACCAAATTCCCGGCCAAGCAGCGCTTCTACGAGGACCTGCAAACCCTCCTGGAGTCGCAGTTCAGCAATGACCAGGCCGTGGTGGTGATGGGCGACGTGAACATTTCCCCGGAAGACTGCGACATCGGTATCGGCGCCGACAATGCCAAGCGCTGGCTGAAGACCGGCAAATGCAGCTTCCTGCCGGAAGAACGCGAGTGGATGGCACGCCTGAAGAACTGGGGCCTGGTGGACAGCTTCCGCCACCTCAACCCGGACGTGGCGGATCGCTTCAGTTGGTTCGATTACCGCAGCCGTGGTTTTGAAGACGAGCCAAAACGCGGGCTGCGAATCGACGTGATCCTGGCTTCCCAAGGCTTGTTGCCCCGGGTGAAGGATGCCGGTGTGGATTACGACCTGCGCGGCATGGAAAAACCCTCCGATCATGCGCCGATCTGGCTGGAATTGAGCTGATTCAGCACAGAGGGTCGGGAAACCGGCCCTCGTCACATTTATGCAACCTTCCTGACTTAATCTCGCGGCACTCCCTTTGGTTTGAGAAGGTGCCGGCATGATGCTGCGCGTTCTATCCCTGCTGGCACTGCTCAGCGCATTTCCCCTCGCCGCTTTTTCCACCCCACTGCCCTTCCCCGAACATGGCCCGGCCTTGCGCATCCAGGGTTCCAACACTATCGGCGCGGCGCTTGGCCCGGCACTGGTCAAGGGACTGATGGAGCAACAGGGGTTGCAAGCGGTGCACAGCGAGCCATCTGAGCAGGCCAACGAACAGCACATCATCGGCAAGACTCGCCAGGGCCAGCGGGTGACGGTGGAAGTGGCCGCCCATGGCTCCAGCACCGGGTTTGGCGCACTGAAAAAAGCCAGCGCCGATCTTGCGGCGTCTTCCCGGCCGATCAAGGACAGTGAACTGGTGGACCTGGAACCCCTAGGCGACCTGAAGAGCCCGGATGCTGAACAAGTCATCGCCATTGATGGCCTGGCGATCATCCTCAACCCGCGCAACCCGTTGGGTAGGTTGAACACCGAGCAATTGGCGCAGATTTTCAGCGGCGAGGTTTCGACTTGGGAGCAAATTGGCGGCATCGGCGGCCAGATTCACCTGTACGCGCGGGATGATCAGTCCGGCACCTACGATACCTTCAAGGAGCTGGTGCTCAGCCGTCGCGGCAAAGCACTGGATGCCAGCGCCAAGCGGTTCGAGTCCAGCGAGGCGTTGTCGGATGCCGTCAGCCATGACCCGCAGGGTATCGGTTTTATTGGTTTGCCTTATGTGCGCCAGGCCAAGGCAGTCGCCATTGTCGATGGCGACTCACAGCCCATGCTGCCGTTGAACAGCCTGATTGCCACCGAGGATTACCCGCTGTCACGCCGGTTGTTTTTCTATTTGCCGCCGATTGAGCACAATCCCTGGGCCAAGGCCTTGGTGGACTTTGCGCAAAGCAGCAAGGGCCAGGCGATCGTGGCCGCCAATGGCTTTATCGCGCAGCAGGTGCAAGCCATGACCGTGGAACCGCGGGCGCCGATGCCCGAGGATTACCAGGCGATTGCCCGGCAGGCGCAGCGGCTGACCGTGAATTTCCGGTTTGAGGAAGGCAGCGCCAGCCTCGACAACAAGGCGCGCCAGGACTTGATGCGGGTGGTGGCTTATATAAAGCGCCACGGCAAGCTGGACAAGCAGGTGACGCTGGTGGGGTTTGGGGATGCCAAGAGTGATGCGCAACGGGCGGCGCTGTTGTCGAAATTGCGGGCGATGGCGGTGCGGCGGGAGTTGGTCAAGAGCGGCGTGGTGCTGAGGGACATACGCGGGTTTGGCGCGGAGATGCCGGTGGCGGCGAATACGGCGGATGAGGGAAGGATCAAGAATCGGCGGGTGGAGGTTTGGGTGTATTGAGGACTTAAAGATCTTTATTGCCCGGACTGGCCTCATCGCGGGCAAGCCCGGCTCCCACAGTTGACTGCATTCCCCTGTGGGCTTGCCTGCGATGAAGACACCTCGGTTTTACTGGCCGCTGCGCATCATCTCCCGCGGCACGTATTTGCCGATCTCGAACTTGCCGATCGCTGCGCGGTGCACTTCGTCCGGGCCGTCGGCCAGGCGCAGGGTGCGCTGCATGGCGTACATGTAGGCCAGCGGGAAGTCGTTGGAGACGCCAGCGCCACCGTGGATCTGGATGGCGCGGTCGATCACCTTCAACGCCACGTTCGGCGCCACCACCTTGATCTGGGCGATTTCGCTTTTCGCGACCTTGTTGCCCACGGTGTCCATCATGTAGGCGGCTTTCAATGTCAGCAGGCGCGCCATGTCGATTTCCATCCGCGAGTCGGCGATCTTGTCGATATTGCCACCCAGGCGAGCCAGCGGTTTGCCGAAAGCGGTACGGCTGACGGCGCGTTTGCACATCAACTCCAGCGCGCGCTCGGCCATGCCGACGGAGCGCATGCAGTGGTGGATACGGCCCGGGCCAAGGCGACCTTGCGCAATTTCAAAGCCCCGGCCTTCGCCCAGCAGGACGTTTTCGTACGGCACACGGACGTTTTCGAAGAGTACTTCGGCGTGTCCATGGGGCGCGTCGTCGTAGCCGAACACCGGCAGTGGGCGCACGATTTTCACACCCGGTGCATCTACCGGTACCAGGATCATCGAGTGCTGCTGGTGGCGCGGCGCATCCGGGTTGCTCAGGCCCATGAAGATCAGGATCTTGCAACGCGGGTCGCAGGCGCCGGAGGTCCACCATTTTTTACCGTTGATCACCCACTCGTCGCCGTCACGTACCGCACGGGCCGCCATGTTGGTGGCGTCGGAAGACGCCACGTCCGGCTCGGTCATGGCGAATGCCGAGCGGATCTCGCCGCGCAGCAACGGCTCCAGCCAGCGCTGTTTCTGTTCTTCGTTGGCGTAGCGCACCAGCACTTCCATGTTGCCGGTATCCGGCGCCGAGCAGTTGAACGGCTCCGGCCCCAGCAAAGAGCGGCCCATGATTTCCGCCAGGGGTGCGTATTCCAGGTTGGTCAGGCCCGCGCCCAGTTCGGATTCCGGCAGGAACAGGTTCCACAGGCCTTCGGCTTTAGCTTTGGCTTTCAACTCCTCCATGATCGCGGTGGGCTGCCAGCGATCACCTTCGGCAACCTGGCGTTCAAACACAGGCTCGGCCGGGTAAACGTAGGCGTCCATGAATGCGGTGACGCGTTCACGCAGTTCCTGAACCTTGGGCGAATAGGCGAAATCCATGGGCAGCACCTTCTCAATGGAGGTTGTTGAGGTCATGAATCGATGCTAGAACAGCGTTGATAATTTACCTAGCCTATTCTCGGCGTGTATTAACATTCATCACCGATATATGATCGGCGTATGGACACCTAACAATAAGAGCGCAGCGAAATGAATCTGAGCAAGGTCGATCTCAACCTCTTCATCGTCTTTGACGCGATCTACACCGAAGCCAACCTGACCCGCGCCGGGCAGATTGTGGGGATTACCCAGCCGGCGGTGTCGAACGCTCTGGCCCGCCTGCGGGAGACCTTCAACGACCCGCTGTTCGTGCGTACCGCCCAGGGTATGGTGCCCACGCCCATGGCCCAGAACATCATCGGCCCGGTACGTAATGCGCTGTCGTTGCTGCGGGTGTCCGTGCAGGAAAGCCGGATTTTCAACCCGCAACAGGCCGCCAAGACCTACCGCATCAGCATGACCGACCTCACCGAAGCGGTGATCTTGCCCGCACTGTTCCAGCGCCTGCGCCGCCTGGCGCCGACGGTGGTGATCGAGAGCTTCCTGTCCAAACGCCGGGAAACCACCAAGGAACTGGCCGCCGGTCGCCTGGACTTTGCGGTGGATGCGCCGCTCAACACCGACCCGCAAGTACGCCATGTGAAGCTGATGGAAGACCGCTACGTGTGTGCCATGCGCAAGGGGCATCCGATGGCGGGCAAGGACAAGCTCACCCTGGATGACTACCTGTCGCTGACCCACATTCATATCTCCAGCCGGCGCAACGGCCTGGGCCACGTTGACCTGGCATTGGGCAAGATGGGCCTGCAGCGCAAGATCGCTCTGCGTTCCCAACATTACTTGATGGCCTCGCAAGTGTTGCAGCAGACCGACATGGTGATGACCGTACCGGAGCGGTTTGCCCGGCGCCATGAACTGCACTGGTTCAACCTGCCGGTAAATGATGTGCCCATGGTGGAAACCCATCTGTACTGGCACGAAAGCACCGACCAGGACCCGGCCAACCGCTGGATGCGCGAGCAAATGATCGAGTTATGCCAGCAAGTGACGGCCCATGAGAAGAAGCTGGACAAACTGTAGGAGCGAGCTTGCTCGCGAAAAACCTGAGAGCGCCGCGTAAAAACCAGACAGCCCACGTTATCGTTAACGTTGCAGTGGCAATGCGCTTGACGTTAACGTCAACCAGCCATTAGCTTAACGCTCAAGACACTCCTTGAGCGCCCCCATGAGCACGACCTACAGCATCTCCGACCTCGCCCGCGAGCTCGACATCACCACCCGCGCCATTCGCTTCTATGAAGAACAAGGCCTGCTGTCCCCGGAACGCCGGGGCCAGGAGCGCATTTACTCGCCCCGGGACAAGGTCAGCCTGAAGTTGATCCTGCGGGGCAAGCGCATCGGTTTCTCCCTGGCCGAGTGCCGGGAGCTGATCGAACTCTACGACCCCACCAGCGGTAACCAGAAACAGCTGCACAGCATGCTGGCGAAAATCGCCGAGCGCCGCGAGCAGCTGGAACAACAGTTGCTGGACATCGAACAGATGAAGCTGGAGCTGGACACCGCCGAAGAGCGGTGCACCCAGGCGCTGGAACAGACCATTCAGGGCCAGGTTGGCCATTCATAAAAGGTAGCTGCCATGTCCCTTCCCTCTCATGTGCGCCTGGTGGAAGTCGGTCCGCGCGACGGCCTGCAGAATGAAGCGCAACCCATCAGCGTCGCCGACAAGGTGCAATTGGTGGACGCCCTGAGCGCCGCCGGCCTGGGTTACATCGAAGTCGGCAGCTTTGTGTCGCCCAAGTGGGTGCCGCAGATGGCCGGGTCGGCCGAGGTGTTTGCGCAGATCCAGCGCAAGGCCGGGGTGACCTATGGCGCACTGGCGCCGAACCTGCGGGGTTTTGAAGATGCACTGGCGGCGGGCGTGAAGGAAGTCGCGGTGTTTGCGGCGGCGTCCGAGGCGTTTTCCCAGCGCAATATCAACTGCTCCATCAGCGAAAGCCTGGAGCGCTTCGTGCCGATCATGGACGCGGCCAGGCAGCATGGCGTGAGTGTGCGGGGTTATGTGTCGTGTGTGTTGGGTTGCCCCTATGAAGGTCAGGTCGCACCGGAACACGTCGCGGTAGTCGCTCGCGAGCTGTTTGCCATGGGCTGCTATGAGGTGTCCCTGGGCGATACGATCGGCACGGGCACTGCAGGCGCCACGCGGCGGATGTTCGAGGTGGTCGGCGCGCAGGTGCCACGGGACAAGCTGGCCGGTCACTTCCATGACACCTATGGCCAGGCCATCGCCAATATCTACGCCAGTCTTGAGGAAGGTATCCAAGTGTTCGACAGCTCTATTGCGGGCCTCGGCGGCTGCCCCTATGCCAAGGGTGCCAGCGGTAACGTTGCCACGGAGGATGTGCTGTACCTGCTCAATGGCCTGGGCATCGAGACGGGTATCGACATGGACAAGCTGATTCTGGCGGGTCAGCAGATTTGTACGGTGCTCGGCCGCCCCACGGGTTCGCGTGTGGCGAAGGCTCGTAGCGCCGGTTGAGTAGCGCGCCTGTGACGATGTGTTACCTCGCGGCTACACATCGGGTAACACGGGAACATATCTTGTCGCATTTCCTGAAGGAAATTTCCCGCTTAAAAATCAAGCCATTGATTTTAAAGGACTTTACAAAGTTGGCACGGCTTCTGCTATCTCTATTGCATAACAAGAATAAAAAGCACCAAACCTAATAAAAATAAGACGTAACGACTCTGACATAACAAAAACAACACGGCAGAGACGCAGCTAACAGATTTTTTTGGAGAAGATGTGCTTCGCAGGGTACGGCAGATGCCGAAACCCGCAACCGGATAGAGAAGAACAAAACTACCTTCAGGTAGCTACCCACTGGTTGGATCGCGTGCGAAGAAGCAGATCAGCGCTCAAAAAAATACGTTTGCTCTTGACCCCGGATGGGGGTCGCCAAAAACAGCGGTAAAGGGCCACGGTTGCCAAAAACAACAACAGACCGCCCCTCAATAATAAAAAAAGAGCACGCAACGACAAATTAAAGGGGACCTTCGGGTCCCCTTTGTGCTTTCTCGGGGAGGGTGATTTGGGTGTATATCCGTTGTTTGGGTGATGGCCTCCTATGGTTCCGCTCTTACAGCGGCTCACTTTTGAAAAGCGCAAAAGTAAGCAAAACGCTCTTGCCCCACCACTCGGCACCTCGCCTAGGCTCGGTGTGCCCTCACTCCGGCTTTGGAGCGTGGTTTAACGGGGCGCCTAAGATCAAGATCAAAAGCAGATCAAGGGCACAGCGGCCTCCCGGCCGGCTTGAGTGTGGTGAAGCAACAGCAACAGCAACAGAAAAACCAGAAGCGGGCACGGTCCAAATGTGGGAGCGGGCTTGCTCGCGAAGGTCGTTAACGATGACGCGGGCATCCTGATTCAACGCGGCGGTCTCAGGTTTTTCGCGAGCAAGCTCGCTCCTACAGAGAAGGAAGCCGGCCGGGAGGCCGCTGTGCTTTTGATTTTGATCTGACTGCCCCATTCAGCCCGAGGCCGAACGCAGGTATTGAGGAGCGGGTAAACCGGCAGGACGCCGGTTTAGCCGCGCCGGGCCATGGATGGCCCGTCGCGGCGGCCCGCGGAGCAATGCCGGAGCTGAGGGCACACCGAGCCTAGGCGAGGTGCCGACAGGCGGGGCAGAGCGTTTTGGTTACTTTTGCGCTTTTCAAAAGTGACCCGCTGTAAGAGCGGAACCCTAAGTAGCCGTTACCGCTGCAACGGATATGTACACCATCAATCCTCCCCCTCCCCCTCCCCCAACTCCTCAATCATAATTTCCCGCATCCGAAACTTCTGAATCTTCCCCGTCACCGTCATCGGAAACTCATCCACAAATTTGAAATGCTTAGGCGTCTTGAAGTGCGCAATCCGACCCTTGCACCACGTCTGCAGCTCCAGCTCATTGGCCACATGCCCCGGATGAAACTTGACCCACGCCACAATCGCCTCACCATAGCGCTCATCCGGAATCCCGATCACCTGCACATCCGCCACCGCCGGGTGGGTGAAGAAAAACTCCTCCAACTCCCGCGGGTACACATTCTCGCCGCCACGAATAATCATGTCCTTGTTACGCCCGGCAATGCACACGTAGCCGTTTTCATCCATGGTCGCCAGATCGCCAGTGTGCATCCACCCCGCGTCATCAATGGCCTCCCGAGTGCCGTCGGGGTTGTTCCAGTAACCGAGCATCACGCTATAGCCACGGGTGCATAACTCACCCACCTGCCCCCGAGCAACCGTGTTACCCGCCTCGTCGATGATCTTGCTTTCCAGCTGTGGCTGGGTACGACCGACGGTGGTCACCCGCCGCTCAAGGTCGTCATCCGGCCCGGTCTGCAACGACACCGGGCTGGTTTCAGTCATGCCATAGGCAATCTGCACCTCACTCATGTGCATCTCGCTGATGACCCGGCGCATCACTTCGATCGGGCAGGTGGCGCCGGCCATGATCCCGGTGCGCAGGTGTGACAGGTCGAATTCAGCGCGGCGCGGGTGATCAAGCATGGCGATAAACATCGTGGGCACGCCGTAAAGCCCCGTGGCCCGTTCTTCGGCGACGGCGGTCAGGGTCAGCAACGGGTCGAAACCGTCATTCGGGTAAATCATTGTGGTGCCGTGGGTGATACAGCCCAGGTTGCCCATCACCATGCCGAAGCAGTGGTATAGCGGCACCGGGATCACCAGGCGGTCTTGCGCGGTCAGGCCCAGGCTTTCGCCAACCATGTAGCCGTTATTGAGGATGTTGTGGTGACTGAGCGTGGCGCCCTTGGGGAAGCCGGTGGTGCCGGAGGTGTACTGGATGTTGACGGGTTGATCGAAGTGCAGGCTGGCCTGGCGGGTGTGCAGTTGCTCGGGTGGAATGCCCGCGCCGAGCGCCGCCAATTGCGACCAGGGCGTGAACCCCGGGGGCGGGCTGGGATCCAGGCTGATGATGCCGCGCAGGTCGGGCTTCAATTCCTGCAGCATGCCGTGGTAATCGGAGGCCTTGAACGACCCCGCGCACACCAGCCACTGGCAACCGGACTGCTTGAGTACGTACTCCAGTTCGCTGCTGCGATACGCCGGGTTGATATTGACCAGAATCACGCCGAGCTTGGCGCTGGCAATCTGGCTGATGCACCACTCGGCGCAGTTGGGGGCCCAGATGCCCAGGCGGTCGCCGGTTTGCATCCCCATGGCCAGGAACGCACGTGCATGCAAATCAACCGTCTCTGCCAGTTGCCGCCAGGTATAGCGATGCGGTTGATGGCACACGACCAGGGCTTCGCCGTCGGGGTAGCGCGAAACCGTGTGATCGAAGGCTTGGCCGATAGTCATGGCCAGCAGGGCTTTGTCCTGAGAGCCACGGCTGTAGCTCTGATTCGATTGATCCATAACGACCCCTGTTGTCTTTTTTGTAGGTTGACGTAAACGTAAACTACGATTGACAGGCCTGCAACGCAAGTTTACGTTAACGTAAAGGTGATCGCCCTCCCCGGCGCATTGACCACACAAAAACAACGCTAGAAGGTGCCCGTCCATGAGTTACCCCTCCCTGAACTTCGCCCTCGGTGAAACCATCGACATGCTGCGCGACCAGGTGCAGTCCTTCGTGGCCAAGGAGCTGGCGCCGCGGGCTGCGCAGATCGACATCGATAACCTGTTCCCCGCCGACATGTGGCGCAAGTTCGGCGACATGGGCCTGCTGGGCATCACCGTGCCGGAAGAATACGGCGGCGCCGGCCTGGGCTACCTGGCCCACGTGGTGGCCATGGAAGAGATCAGCCGGGGTTCGGCTTCGGTGGCGTTGTCCTACGGCGCGCACTCCAACCTCTGCGTCAACCAGATCAATCGCAACGGCACCCACGAACAAAAACTCAAGTACCTGCCCAAGCTGATCAGCGGCGAACACGTTGGCGCCCTGGCGATGAGCGAGCCGAACGCCGGTTCCGATGTGGTCTCCATGAAGCTGCGCGCCGATAAACGCGGCAGTGTGTATGTGCTCAACGGCAGCAAGACCTGGATCACCAACGGTCCCGACGCCAACACCTACGTGATCTACGCCAAGACCGACCTCGAAAAGGGCGCCCACGGTATCACTGCATTTATCGTCGAGCGCGACTCGAAAGGCTTCAGCCGCAGCAATAAGTTCGACAAGCTCGGCATGCGCGGCTCCAACACCTGCGAGCTGTTTTTCGATGACGTCGAAGTGCCGGAAGAAAACATCCTCGGCGCATTGAATGGCGGCGTAAAGGTGCTGATGAGCGGCCTCGATTACGAACGCGTGGTGCTCTCCGGGGGCCCGACCGGAATCATGCAGGCCTGCATGGATTTGATCGTGCCCTACATCCACGACCGCAAGCAGTTCGGCCAGAGCATCGGCGAGTTCCAGTTGATCCAGGGCAAGGTCGCCGACATGTATACCCAACTCAACGCCAGCCGCGCCTACCTGTACGCGGTGGCCCAGGCCTGCGAGCGCGGCGAGACCACGCGCAAGGATGCCGCCGGGGTGATCCTGTACAGCGCCGAACGCGCCACCCAGATGGCCCTCGACGCGATCCAGATTCTCGGCGGCAATGGCTATATCAATGAATTCCCGGCGGGCCGTCTGCTGCGTGACGCCAAGCTGTACGAAATCGGTGCCGGCACCAGTGAGATCCGGCGCATGTTGATCGGTCGCGAACTGTTTAACGAAACCCGCTGAACGGAGCGCGCACCATGGCTACCCTGCACACCCAGCTCAACCCGCGCTCGGCGGAATTCGCCGCCAACAGCGCGGTGATGCTCCAACAGGTCGACGCCCTGCATACCCTGCTCGCCCAAGTGCAGCAAGGCGGCGGCGCCAAGGCTCAGGAGCGGCATACGTCCCGAGGCAAACTGTTGCCCCGCGAGCGGATCAATCGCTTGCTCGATCCTGGCTCGCCGTTCCTTGAACTCAGCCAACTGGCCGCTTACCAGGTGTATGGCGAAGACGTGCCGGCGGCCGGGGTGATTGCCGGGATTGGTCGGGTGGAAGGCGTCGAGTGCATGATCGTCGCCAACGACGCCACCGTGAAAGGCGGCTCGTACTATCCACTGACGGTCAAAAAACACCTGCGCGCCCAGACCATCGCCGAGCAGAACCGCCTGCCGTGCATCTACCTGGTGGACTCCGGCGGCGCCAACCTGCCGCGCCAGGACGAAGTGTTCCCGGACCGCGAACACTTTGGGCGGATCTTCTTCAACCAGGCCAACATGAGCGCCCAGGGCATTCCGCAGATCGCCGTGGTGATGGGTTCCTGCACCGCCGGTGGCGCGTATGTCCCGGCGATGGCGGACGAAGCAATCATGGTGCGCCAGCAAGCCACGATCTTCCTCGCCGGCCCGCCGCTGGTGAAGGCGGCGACCGGTGAAGTGGTCAGCGCCGAAGACCTGGGCGGTGCCGATGTGCACTGCAAGATTTCCGGAGTCGCCGACCACTATGCCGACAGCGACGAACATGCGCTGGCCCTGGCCCGGCGCAGTGTGGCCAACCTCAACTGGCGCAAGCTGGGGCAATTGCAACAACGCACGCCGCTGGCACCGCTTTATAGCAGCGAGGAGCTGTACGGCGTGATCCCGGCTGACGCCAAGCAACCGTTCGATGTGCGCGAAGTGATCGCACGGTTGGTGGACGGCTCGGTGTTCGATGAGTTCAAGGCATTGTTCGGCACCACCCTGGTGTGCGGTTTTGCGCACCTGCACGGCTACCCGATTGCGATCCTGGCCAACAACGGCATCCTCTTCGCCGAGGCCGCGCAGAAAGGCGCGCACTTTATCGAGCTGGCCTGTCAACGCGGGATTCCGCTGCTGTTTCTGCAAAACATCACCGGCTTTATGGTCGGCCAGAAATACGAAGCCGGCGGCATCGCCAAGCACGGTGCCAAGCTGGTGACGGCCGTGGCGTGCGCCAAGGTGCCGAAATTCACCGTGATCATCGGCGGCAGCTTCGGCGCCGGTAACTACGGCATGTGCGGCCGCGCCTATGACCCGCGTTTCTTGTGGATGTGGCCCAACGCACGCATCGGCGTGATGGGGGCTGAACAGGCGGCCGGCGTTTTGGTGCAGGTCAAGCGTGAGCAGGCTGAGCGCGCAGGCCAGGGTTTCAGCAGCAACGAGGAAGCCGCGATCAAGCAGCCGATCCTCGACCAGTACGAAACCCAGGGCCACCCCTACTACTCCAGCGCACGGCTGTGGGACGACGGCGTCATCGACCCGTTGCAGACCCGCGACGTGCTGGCCCTGGCCTTGTCCGCCGCGCTGAACGCCCCTATCGAGCCGAGCCGCTTCGGCGTGTTCCGCATGTGACCTGTAGGAGCGAGCTTGCTCGCGATGGTCGTCAATGCTGACGCGGGCAGTCTGGATGAATACGGCGCCCTCAGGTTTTTCGCGAGCAAGCTCGCTCCTACAACATGCATCACATCATCATGGAGCTCCTTACATGAGCGATTTCAATACCCTCGAACTGGTCATCGACCCGCGTGGCTTTGCCACCTTGTGGCTCAGTCGTGAAGCCAAGAACAACGCGTTCAACGCCGAAATGATCCGCGAATTGATCATTGCCCTGGATCAGGTGCAAGGCGACCCGGCCCTGCGCTTCCTGGTACTGCGCGGGCGCGGCAAGCATTTCAGTGCCGGTGCCGATCTGGCCTGGATGCAGCAATCGGCCGAGCTGGATTATCACACCAACCTGGACGATGCCCGTGAGCTGGCAGAGCTGATGTACAACCTCGCCAAGCTCAAGATCCCGACGCTGGCAGTGGTTCAGGGTGCGGCCTACGGCGGTGCCCTTGGGTTGATCAGTTGCTGCGACATGGCAATTGGTGCCGATGATGCGCAGTTCTGCCTCTCGGAAGTACGCATTGGCCTGGCGCCGGCGGTGATCAGCCCGTTCGTGGTGCAGGCAATCGGTGAGCGGGCAGCGCGACGCTATGCCCTGACGGCGGATCGCTTTGGTGGCCAGCGGGCGCGGGAAATCGGTTTGCTGGCGGAAAGTTATCCGGCTGATGATTTGGACGTCCACGTTGAAGTGTGGATTACCAACCTGCTGCTCAACAGCCCGGCAGCCATGCGCGCCAGTAAGGATTTGTTGCGCGAAGTCGGCCACGGCGCGCTGACGCCAGCGTTGCGTCGCTATTGCGAAAACTCCATCGCCCGGATCCGCGTCAGCGCCGAAGGCCAGGAAGGCTTGCGCGCCTTTTTGCAAAAACGCGCGCCCAATTGGCAGCCTCAGGAGCCGCGTTCATGAAGACGCTTACCACTGTATTGGTGGCCAATCGCGGCGAAATCGCCTGCCGGGTGATGCGCACCGCCAAGGCCATGGGCTTGACCACCGTGGCCGTGCACAGCGCCACGGACCGCGACGCGCGGCATGCCCGCGAAGCGGATATCCGCGTTGACCTGGGCGGCAGCAAGGCCGCCGACAGTTACCTGCAAATCGACAAATTGATCGCCGCGGCCCAAGCCAGTGGCGCCCAGGCGATTCACCCGGGTTATGGGTTTCTTTCGGAGAACGCAGGGTTTGCCCGCGCGATTGAAGCGGCCGGGCTGATCTTCCTCGGCCCGCCCGCCTCGGCCATTGATGCCATGGGCAGTAAATCTGCCGCCAAGGCGCTGATGGAAACCGCCGGTGTGCCGTTGGTGCCCGGCTACCACGGTGACGCCCAGGACCTGGAGACCTTTCGCCAGGCGGCTGAGCGTATCGGTTACCCGGTGTTGCTCAAGGCCACGGCCGGCGGTGGCGGCAAGGGCATGAAAGTGGTCGAGGACGTCAGCCAACTGGCCGAAGCGTTGGCCTCGGCGCAGCGTGAAGCGCTGTCCTCGTTTGGCAACGCGCAGATGCTGGTAGAGAAGTATTTACTCAAGCCGCGCCACGTGGAAATCCAGGTGTTCGCCGACCAGCACGGCCAATGCCTGTACCTGAATGAGCGTGATTGCTCGATCCAGCGTCGCCATCAAAAAGTCGTCGAAGAAGCCCCCGCGCCGGGCCTGAGTGCCGAGCAGCGCAAAGCCATGGGCGAAGCAGCGGTGCGTGCCGCCCAGGCCATCGGTTACGTGGGCGCGGGCACTGTAGAGTTTCTGCTGGACGCCCGGGGCGAGTTTTTCTTCATGGAGATGAACACCCGGCTGCAGGTGGAACACCCGGTAACCGAGGCAATCACCGGCCTGGACCTGGTGGCCTGGCAGATCCGTGTGGCTCAGGGCGAGCCACTGCCGATGACTCAGGAGCAAGTGCCGCTGCTGGGGCATGCGATTGAAGTACGTTTGTACGCCGAGGACCCGGCCAATGATTTCCTGCCAGCCACCGGGCACCTGGCGTTGTACCGCGAATCCACGCCAGGGCCGGGGCGCCGGGTGGACAGCGGTGTCGAGCAAGGCGACAACGTCTCACCGTTCTACGACCCGATGCTGGGCAAGCTGATTGCCTGGGGCGAAGACCGCGAGCAGGCGCGCCTGCGGTTGCTGGGGATGCTCGATGAGTTTGCCGTGGGTGGCCTGAAGACCAACCTGGGCTTTTTGCGGCGCATCATCGGCCATCCGGCGTTTGCGGCGGCTGAACTGGATACCGGGTTTATCCCGCGTTATCAGGATGAGCTGCTACCTGCACCAGGCGATCTGAGCGATGAGTTCTGGCAGGCAGCAGGCCAGGCGTTCATGCAGACCCAATCGAGCAGTGATTCCAGTTCGCCTTGGGCAGACATGCGCGGCTTTCGCGCCGGGTTGCCGGCCGAGGTTTCCCTGCATTTGAGCTGCAACGGCCAGGATCGCCTGGTGATGCTGCAAGCCGGCGTTAACCCGCCACAGTTGCGTGGCGAGCAGTTGCTGATCGACCAGCAAGGCGTACGCCGCTCCCATCTGGCGGTCCGCGAGGGCGGCCGTGTGTTTCTGCGTTGGGATGGCGAGGTGCATAGCGTCAGCCTGTTCGACCCGATTGCCGCCGTCGACGCCAGCCAGTCCCATCAGGGCGGCCTGACCGCGCCGATGAACGGCAGCATCGTGCGGGTGCTGGTGGAGGTCGGGCAAACGGTTGAAGCCGGTACGCAGTTGGTGGTGCTGGAAGCCATGAAGATGGAACACAGCATCCGCGCGCCCCATGCCGGCGTGGTCAAGGCGCTGTACTGCCAGGAAGGTGAAATGGTCGGTGAAGGCAGCGCCCTGGTGGAACTGGAAGCCGCGAGCTAAAACCTCGTGACCGCCTGCACCACCACGCCGATGATCCGGCATTCTTCGCTGAAGAGCATTTTCGGGTAGGTCGGGTTGAGCGGTACCAGGTAAAGCTGGCCGCTTTGCTTCACCAGTTTGCGCAAGGTGGCCTGGGGATTGAATGCCCATTGGGCCACCACCAATTTGCCGGGCTCGGCCTTGATGGCCGGGTCCACCAGAACCATCATACCCTCGCGGATACTCAAGCCGCTGGGGGCAGCCATGGCATCACCGATCACCCGCATCCAGAACGCTTTGCCACGGGCGTGATAGTCGCTCATCTGGAAACGGGTAGCGTTGTAAGGCCGAGATTCTTCCTGCACTTGGTACGCTCCCTTTCCGTCGCTCAGCGGGTACCGGTAATTCGGGTTGTAGTGCGGCACTGGCTCCAATTCCTGCTCCACCGGTGCAAGCGCTTTTTCGCGAATCACCAGCGCCACCTCGAGATAATCGAGGCCCAGTTCCTGCATCACCCGGTTCATGTCGGCGAGGCTTGGCACCCGGCGCTTGTTCAGCCAGTGGCCGACTCCGCCCTGAGACATGCCCAGGCGCGACGCCAGTTGGTCCTGCGTGACCTTGCGGTCTTTCATGCTGGCCTTGACCAACGCTATCCACTTATCCATGGGGCCTGACAATACGTTGTGTAGTCACAACGACAATAAACAGTTTGTAGTAATCAATAAAACGCCATAAATACGATTAGTACTAATATCGGTTGCAGGCTTTCGACATCCACCCAGAGCACCGACCTTTATGACGACAACCCCGTATTCCCTGCCCGAAATCTGCGATGAAGACGAACTGCTGTTCATGCGCAGCAGCGGCGCCGCCCAGCGCGCACTGGACTATTACTTGAAAGAGGATGGCACGCCGCCCGCCGTTGACGACACCCTGTTCGCGGTCAAGCCAGGCATCAGCGACGAGGAAGCCCTGGTCCACGCCTCCGACCTGCTGCGCAGCGCTGCGGCCACCGCGTACGAATCGGCAAACAGCGCCCACGGCAGCAGCCGGGACCTGGCGTTTTCAGTGGTCTATTTGATTGATATGGCGAAGGTGATGGTGGAGCGGTCGCTGCGGGTTTCGGCGAGGGACACCGAACAGTCGGCCAGGATGTAACAGACGCGAAGGAAAAATATTTCTATCTGAGGGATAAAAACATTTGACTTGCAAATGATAATGATTATTATTGGACCTAGCTGATCGCGAGATCAGTCGATAGACCAAGAGACCTTAGGTCGGACTCTTGGAATATCTCCTCATCAGGCTAATCACGGTTTTTGACCCGGCTCTTTGGCCGGGTCTTTTTTTTGCCAGTTTTTCCTGGCGTGGCTTCAGGCTAATGAAGACTGTGTGTTGCTTGATGGCGCGCATGGTAGCAAAAGACCATCGCCAAAAGAAAGTCGATCGAGCGCTCTAGGCCGGTTCTTCCCAAAATAGCACTTGAGAATCAATCTCATAGATTCTAAGCTGCTGCGGCGTCAAGGACGACGCCCCCCTCTATTCCCCGCAAAAATTGCATCCAGGCTTTACCCCGCTCCGGTGTAAAATGCCCGCCACAACACTCATATTCAGGCAACCAGACTATGACCGTGGCCTTGACCTCTATCAAGATCAGCACCGACTTCGACAGCGGCAATATCCAGGTGCTCGACGCCAGTGATGCCCACCAGTTGCTGCTGGCTATCAAGCCCGATACGCGCAGCCAGCACTTCCAGTGGTTCCACTTCAAGGCCGAAGGCATGCATGTGGGCCACACCCACACGTTCCGCCTGAGCAACGCGGGCCATTCTTCCTACAAGCACGCGTGGAGTGGCTACAACGCAGTAGCGTCCTACGACCATATCAACTGGTTTCGGGTGCCCACCCGCTTTGATGGCGAGACACTGCACATCACCCTCGAAACCCGTGAAAAACAAGCCTGGTTCGCCTACTTCGAACCCTACAGCCGCGAACGCCACGACTGGCTGATCGACCAGGCGCTGAACCGCGCCGGCACGCAATTGCTGGCCACCGGCAAAAGTGTCGAAGGCCGTGATATCCCACTGCTGCGCCGTGGCAAAGGCGAAGCCGGCAAGCGCAAGGTCTGGATCATCGCCCAGCAGCACCCCGGCGAACACATGGCCGAATGGTTTATGGAAGGCGTCATCGAACGCCTGCAACAGGACGGTGACACCGAGCTGAAAAAACTGCTGGCCGCCGCCGATCTTTACCTGGTGCCGAACATGAACCCCGATGGCGCGTTCCACGGCCATCTGCGCACCAACGCCATGGGCCAGGACCTCAACCGCGCCTGGCAAAGTGCGAGCCAGGAGATCAGCCCGGAAGTGCTGTTCGTGCAGCAGCAAATGGAAAAATACGGCGTCGATCTGTTCCTGGATATCCACGGCGACGAAGAAATCCCCTACGTGTTCACCGCCGGTTGTGAAGGCAACCCCGGCTACACACCGCGCATCGAGCAGTTGGAGAAACACTTGCGCAGCCACTTGAGCGGCCTCACCCGCGACTTCCAGACCGTGCACGGCTACACCCGCGACCTGCCGGGCGAAGCCAACATGACGTTGGCGTGCAACAGCGTCGGCGAGAAGTTCGATTGCCTGTCGCTGACCCTGGAAATGCCCTTCAAGGACAACGACGACGCGCCCAACCCCCTCACCGGCTGGTCGGGCAAACGTTCGATGCAATTGGGCAAAGATGTGCTGAGCAGCGTGGCGGATATCGTCGGCGTATTGCGCTAACCCTCCACTGTCCCCGACGACGGCGGCACCACGGCTGCCGTCGTCGGGCAAAGCTTCAGTCCTTGGTCCCGGTCATGCTTTGCAGCACGCCGTCACGCCGGATCAGCCCGTGGAACAGCGCCGCCGCCAGGTGCAGCAGCACCGTCAGAAACAGCAAATAAGCCAGATAACCGTGAGCCTTGCGCAACACCGCAAACAGCGGCGCATTCGCCCCCACCAGTGCCGGCAATTGCACCGAGTTGCTGAGCATCACCGGATCACCGGCCGCCGAAATCATCGCCCAGCCCAACAGCGGCAATACCAGCATCAACGCATACAGCACCACATGGGACGCCTTGGCCGCCAGCACTTGCCACAGCGGCAAGTCCGCCGGAAGCGGCGGCTGACGGGTGGAAAACCGCACCACCAAGCGCACGATCACCAGCGCCAGGATCGCAATCCCCAACGGCTTGTGCAGGTGGATCAGCCACTCGTGGCGTTCCGATACCGAGGCCACCATGCCCGCGCCGATAAACAGCATGGCGATGATCATCAACGCCATCAGCCAATGCAGCAGCCGCGCCAGTGGAGCGAAAAACCGGGGTTGGGCATTCATGGCTTCGACTCCTGAGGGGCGCTGTGCAACTGGCTGACTTCGCTGGTGCGACGCAGGTAGGAACTGGCGTACGCCGCCGAACGGGCGGCCAGCAGTGGGTCATTCGAGGCTTCGATACCGCTCGGCAGAACCAGTGGATCAAAGTTGATGTCGCGGCAATCGCCGTCCATTTGCGGCTGGCTGCTTTCCAGCACCAGGGTGCCGGCGTTCAATACTTTGTGCTCACCGGTCCAGGTCTTGCTGGCGTCATCCACCGGGTCTCCCGGGTTGGCCAGAGTGACGTTCAACTGCCAGCGCAGCGGCCCGGCCACCAGGCGCTGGGCCAGGTCTTTTTCGAGGAAATCGCTGCCGGCGGGCGCCGTGGCCCCCGCTGCATCCTGGCTTTGGGGCACGACGCCCCAGCGCACGGCCTGGCGTTGACCGCTGGCGTTTACCAGGTAGAACGCGTTGATCCCGTTATAGGTTTCGGTGGCGTAGCTGGCGGAAGGCTTGGCGGTCTTGACCCAGGCCAGGAACGGCGCGGTCTCGGGATGCGCCGCGAAGAACGCCGGCATACCTGCCGGGTTCGGCTTGCCAGTGGCCGGGTCAGGTGCGCCAGCCTTGAGCATCTCAAAGAAGGCCTCAGGCGTGCCCACCGGGAACACCGGCATGCTGTTCATCCCCGTGCGCCATTGCTGGCCGTTGGCCAAGCTGAATTGCAGGGCAAAACTGCGGATCGGCACGCTGCTGTCCGGCGCATACGGGTTACCGCTGGGCAGCGCAAAGCGCCCGATCACCGGGGTGCGCGCTTCGCTGAATACCTGGGCACTGGAGTACTGGCGCGCCTCGGGGCTGCTCTCGAAATAACCGGCCACGCACACGCCCTTGGCGTGGTTGCGACGGTAACCAGGGTGCAGGCCGTTGTTGGTTTCCAGGGCGTTGACCAAGGTTTTTGGGCGCAAGCGTTGTGGGTCGAGGCTGCCGTTAACGTAGGCAAACGCCCCGGCCACAACCGCAACCACCACGCCGATGCTGGCCAACCGAATTATCAGGCTTGCGGTGCTCAGCGGCGGACGGGGCGGTGATGAGTGATCTACCATGAAATAACTCCAGGGCCAGGGGCCTTGAGTGGGTGAAACATAAGGTCGGAACACTTGGGACGAACGCCAGCGCACTCTATTCCCTGGCCTGCTGTTTATTTTTATTGGCCTGGAATAACCTTCAACGCCGGACGTCTTCCTAGTCCCAGCGTAGTGACTAGCCAGAATCCCATGCACGAACTCGACGAACAGTTACGTGAACTCATCCCCAGGCTGCGGCGATTTGCCGTGTCCCTCACGCGTAACACCAGCAGTGCCGATGACCTGGTGCAGGCGAGCCTTGAACGCGCGATCATCAGTTGGGCCGACAAACGCCTCGAAGGCGACTTACGCGCCTGGCTGTTCTCGATCCTCTACCGGCAGTTTCTCGATGCCCATCGACGTTCCCGGCGGTACACGCGCATGCTGGAATTTTTCACCGGCCGCGATGATTCGCAGCCGTCGGTCGAGCGCACCGTCATCGCGCAATCGACCCTGCAAGCCTTCGATAAATTGAACACCGAGCAACGTGCCCTGCTGCTGTGGGTTTCGGTGGAAGGCTTGAGCTACAAAGAAGTCGCCGACATCCTTGAGGTGCCCCTGGGCACCGTGATGTCTCGCCTGTCCCGCGCACGCCAGGCCCTGCGCCAGCTCAGCGACGGCGAAATCACCAGCCCTGCCCTGCGGATACTCAAATGATCAGCTTGCCTCCCAGCGAACGCGATTTGCATGCCTACGTCGATCACCAGCTCCTGGACGCTGACCGCCGCCAGCTCGAAACCTGGCTGGCAGCCCACCCGGACGTCGCCGCCCAGGTGCACGCCTGGCAACAGGACGCGCAGCACCTGCGGGCGTCCTTGAGCGGCTTGCTGCAACAGCCGGCCAACCCTGAGCTGGACCCGGCCCTGATCCGTCAGCGAGTCAAACGCCAGTCACGCCGCCATCTCGCGACGGCCGCCATGCTGTTGATTGCCGTCAGTGTCGGCGGGCTCGGTGGCTGGCAGGCCCGCCAGGCCACCCTCCTCGAGAGCATGGCGCCCATGAGCGACGCAATGCAGGCCTACCGCCTGTTTGCCCAGGACGGCATCCTGCCCGCCGACTACCACGTGCAAGGCGGTGGCGACATGCAAGGCTGGCTCGACCGTTACTTCAACCAGGCCTACCGCCTGCCGGACCTGAGCCAGGCCGGGTTCAAGGCGGTCAGTGGGCGCCTGCTCAGCACCGAACAAGGCGCCGCAGCCATGGTGCTGTATGAAGACCCCCAAGGGCGACGCATCAGTTTCTATATCCGTCCGCCGGGCCCGGAAAACAAATTCCTGCCCCGTGGCAGCCGCAGTGCCGACGGGCTGCAGGCCGAATACTGGTCGGGCGCGGGCTACAACTATGCGATGGTCAGCCCGCAAGACCCGTCGACCACGCGGATGCTCAAGCAGACGATGCGCTTTTAGAAACCTACATCCAGTACCACGTTGTCGACGTAGACGCCCGCCGGCGGTGTGGCCTGGTTGGTATAGATCGCCGCGTTGTAATTGAACACCTGGCTGCCGGTGCCCAGGCCATTCCCGGGATTCACCTCAGCCGTGGAGCTGGCGCGCCGGGCGGTGCTCACGCTGCCCCAGCGGGTGGTGGTGGCGCTTTTGAAAATGTCGTAATTCAGGAAATTGCTGCCAGAAACCATCCGCCGCTGCCCACCCACACTCACCGGGTTCTGGCCGTCGCTGATGCCCACGGTGTAGGCGCTGCCCTTGGTGCAGGCAATCGTGGCCTGCCCGGTCACACTGGAAAAGCCACTGATCACCGGCGCGCTGCCGAAGCTGATGTTGGGCGCGGTGATCTGGCAGTCGTTGCTCACCGTCATGCTGACCGTCAGGGAAGATGTGCCCGAGCCGGAATCCCGGAAGACACACAGCGACCCAACCCCCAGCACCGAGCAATAGTTCCAGACCCAGGCGATGCTGAGTGTCTCCGTGTAGAGGCCGGCCGCCACGTTGCTGCCGGTGATCGAGCTCAGGTAAAGCGGCAAGGTCTTCGTGCCCGGCCCGGAAACCAGGCCAACGCTTTGGGCAATGCCCGTCGCGCCGAAATCGAATTGGGTGCCACGGTTGATCGGGTAACTGGTGCTGTTGTTGCCGTAAATCGTATAACCGATGACATCCCCGGTAGGGCCGACCATGCCGCTGGTGGCCGAGGTGATGGTTGCATAGAAGTGATCACTCGCTGCCAGCAGCGAAATCAACGTGGCCCCGCAGTTCAAGCCTGCGTTGGTGGTGGAACTGGTCTGGGGGGCGGTGCGCACCGTCATCGAACTGATCGAGCCAAAGCTGGCCGGCGACGTAGCTCCCGGCGCCGAACACGCGGCCATACCCTGTGCCGAAAACCCCAGCCCCGCCAGCCCCAGCAGTCCAACTATCCATTCCTTGCCCCTCACACTCACACTCCTTATTTCATTGGCAAACCAGCGGCCCGATCAGCGGCACCTGCTCCTCGTTGATGTCCAGATCAAACGTTGCCTGGCAGGTACGGCCCTCACCCACAGTGACTTGCAAGGTGTTGTGGGCCGCCAGGTTCTCCAGGTACACCAGGCCCTCCCAACCCACCACCGCCCGCGCCCCGGTTTGCTCGTGGCGCACCTGGCTGCCCAGGGGCAGGTCCTGATGCTGGGCATCCACCAGGGTGATACTGGCCGCGATCACCCGGCGCACCGGGAACTCCAGCAGGTAGCCGCTGCCGCGACGCACCGCCACGCGTTGCTCGACATTCGGGGTCTGCACGTTGACCGGTAGGTTCAGCGGGTCGATTTCATACTTGCCGCGGTAATAAGCGCTGCTCCACGGCACCAGCAGATGCCCGTTGCGATCGGTTTCACCCACCAACTGGTTTTCATAGAGCACCGGCACCCCGGCATAGCCGTCGGTGCTCACCACCACAAACGCGTCATTGACCCGGTTGGCCGCGAACACTTGCTTGTCCATCCACACCAGCGAGCCGCTGGCATCCGCCCAACGGGTCTCGGCGTCGCTGCTGCCATACACGCCTGCCTGCAATTGCACCGACTGCATGCGCCAGGTCAGGTCGGCCTGGCGATAGGCCGGCCCGTCGCCACTGGCATACCCCAGGTTGTAGCCCACGCCGCCTTCGGACGGCACCGCCCGGCTGTAGTTGACCCGCTGGCGACTCTCGCCGGCCTGGCTGCGCTCGTTGCTCAGGGCCAGGCTGCCGTAGATGTCGAACGGGATGACCAGCTGCGCCTGCATGGCCCAGTTGCTGTCACCGACCTCGCGGTTGGCCGACAGGTAGAAACTGGTGTTGCGCCACAGCTGTTTGCTCCAGGTGAGGTTCATCAGCCGGGTGCGGGAGTCATCGGCCGCCTGCACATCGAAATAGCCGGCACCGATGCTGCCGAAATCGTTGAGGTTCAGGCTCAGGGTCACCTGCTCACTGCGTTTGCTGAGGCTCGCATAAGGGGTGTCGACCAGGGTCAGGTCGGCGTACTGGTCGCGGCGCTCTACCCGCTGGTAAGACAGGCTGTAGCGTTGGTTGCTGTATTGATAACCGAAGCTCAGTTGCTGGCCGGTCTCGCCGTCAAACTGGCTTTGGCTGAGGGCCGTGTTGAGCACCCCGAAGTTGCCCAGCCGCACGTTGCCGCCGAGCCCGCCAAGGGTCAGGTCGCCCGAGGCTTCGGCATGGCTTTCCAAGGTGAAGTAGTCCGACACCCCGTATCGAAACGTGCCGCTGGCCACGCCGGGGCCGTAGCCAAAATCCCGAATGGTGTAGTCCCTGCGCAAATTACCGGCCGCCACCGAAAAGTCCGACAGGCCTTTTTGCAGCAGGGTACTGGTGACGTAGAACGGCACCGTGGTTGAAACCTGCCGACCCAACGCATCGGTGGTGACGACCACCGCTTCGCCGGCACCGTTGATAAACGGCACGTTGGTCAAGGTGTAGGGGCCTGGCTGCAGGTCGGCGCTGCTGGATTTGTAGCCGTTGATAAACAGGTCCACCGACGACGGCACCGCCGCCTCCCCGGCAAACTGCGGCAAGGGATAAGTCACCAGGTCCGGGCGTACACCGAAGTCTCGCGACACTTGCACCCCGCCCAGGCGCACCGAACTGCTCCACGGCAACGCGCCGCTGATCACGTCGCCCGCCTCGTAGGTCAGCAGGCGTTCATCGTCGGAAAAGCGCCAGGTGGTGTCATAGCGCCGGTAGCCATTGTCCAGGGTACTGCCGCTGGTCTGGCCGCCAAAGGTGGTGCGGTACTGGCCGGTATTGGACAACGTGCCCCACGTGTCGAACAACCGCACTTCGTTGAAGATACCCAGGTAAGTGCCGGCATCATCGGTGTCATTCAAGTAGGCGTCGTAGTTGAGCAACGCACCAAAACTGGTGAGCGCCTGGGTGCGCGGGTAGTTATTGCGGTTGCCGATGAACTGCGCCGGCAACCACGCCGGCGGTACTGTCAGCATCAGGCGCTGGCCCTGGCTGTCGTAATCGGTGTGCAAGTCGGGCACCTGGTCCAGTGCGACTTCAGTGGTGATGCCGGCCGGCAGCTTCATGCCGATATCCCGTAAGGTCGCCGCCGGCAAAAACAAGCCACCGGCGCGTTGATCCACGGCGACCACCCGGCCGGTATCCAACTGGTTGACCACCAGTTCGAGGAACAACTGTGCATCGGCCACAGCCTCCATGTTGCTGGGGGGCGGCGGCAGCGGCGCGGCCATGCCAAGCGGCGCAAGCGCCAGGCCAGACAGGCCGCCCACCCACACCGATCGCCATCGAATACGAGCCCGTTCATGGCTCACCAAGGCATTGTGTCCATCAATGGACATCTCCATCCGTTAAGATCAAGGGCGACTCCATGCCCTATTCCATTGCGTTACCGTCCCGGTACAAGGTTCTCCAGTTGCGTTGCGCCATTGACCCGTACCTGCAACGGCTGGTCGCCCGCTACACCTTCCGGCACCGGCCAGCGCATGGTTGCGCCCGGCAGCACGTAGCCCAGCAAGCCGTCCACCAGCGGCCGGGTTTGCCCGCCCTGCTTGAACGCCACATCGGTCAGCCGCGCATGCACCGCGCCCTGATTGCGCATCTCCACATAGTTGCGACCGCCCACCGTGACTTTCTTCCAGCTCAGCTCCGGCTTGCCCGCACCCTTGGGGTCGCGCTGGCGGGTCGCGTCGTCCTTGCTCCACAGGCCTGCGCCGTAGGCGAACAAGGGCACCGAATAGCGCATCTGAAAGCGGATTGCGGCGGCCGTCTTGCCATCGGCGGCAGGCGTTTCAGGCACGGCGCCAGGAATTTCGTCGATGATGATCCGATACGCCAGCTCCTGGCCCGGCGGTATTTCTCGCGTGCGGGTCAGGCGCACCAGTTGCTTCTGCCCCGGCTCGATCTTCGCCACCGGCGGGCTGCCGATCACGTCGCGCTGGTTCTGGTATTGCTCGTCGAAACCGCCCTGGCTCCAGGCAAATACCCGAATCTGCAGGTTGGCGGTCTCTGTACCGCGGTTCTCCAACCACAAGGCGCTGGCCTGTTGATCGGCTTCCAGCACCGGGTCAATGGGCCAGATCAGCACCGAGCTGGCGGCCTGGACCTGCCCGGCGCCCAATGCCACCAAGCCGATAAAACCCGCGACCCAATACCGCCGGGAAGCTGCAAACATAGATTCCACTCCTCATGCCAATCGCCTTACCAGGACAGCTGCACCTGCAGCACGTCGCTGTACGTCCCCCCAGGCTGATTACCCGGTAACACCACCCGGCCGTAAATCGGCAGGGTTATATTGTTTGCGTTGCTATAGGCCACGCTGACGCTTTGACTGATCCCCAGGCTCTGACTGAACGCCGCGTCCCGAAACAGCTGATACGCCACTTGGGCACTGCCGCTATTGAGCTGCATGCGCCGGCCACTGACGTTGTGCAAACCGCCATCGACGGTCATGTTCAAGGTGACTCCCGGCGTGCACTGCAGCGTGACCCCGCCGCTCAGCGCCACCGACACTGTGCTGGTGGACAACGATGAGTAGCTGCCGAACGCCAGGCTGCCGTAATTCGTGCCACCGCCCACCACCAGGCAGCCTGCGGCAATCGTCGCGCTGACCTGGATTGTCTGGGTAGTCACCGCCAGCAACGACAACGGCATCCCCCAACCCGTGATGACCGCCAGCGCCGTCCAGCAGGCCCGTTTCATGGCACTAGAACGTCAGTTGCACGGACACCGTATCGGTATAGGTACCGGCCGGCAGCCCTACCTTGCCCACGGCCTGGCCGTAGATATTCACGGTTTGCGCAACCCCCGTGCTCGCGCCTACGTTGATGGTTCCGTTGATCGCCAGGAGCGTCGAATGCCCGGTGTCGGTGTAGAAGTCATACGGCACATAGTTGGCAACACCGTCGTAAAGCGCCCGGGTGCCGCCGGTGGACTGGCCGTCATGGGAGCCGGCGCCGACGGTGATCACCGGCGAGGTACCCGACGAACACTGGATCGACAACGCGCCCCCGCCACCGCCCAGCACTTGGCCGGACTGGGTGGTGAACTGGCTGTTGGTGGTGCCGAAATTGATCGTACCGAAGTTCAAACCGGTGGTGCCGCCCACGCCGTTGACCAGGCAGCTGTTGGTCAGGATCAGCGTGGAGCTGATCTGCCCGGTGACCGTGGTGGCCGCTTGGGCGCCCGACACCCACACCAGTGCGATTAATGGAAAAACTGCTTTAGATACAAGTGCATGCATGATGTCCATCCTCATGATTTACCAATCCAGAGTCACCGTCAGGGTGTCTGTGTAGATGCCGGCCGGTAGGGCCCTGGTATTCGCCACCACCGAGCCGAATACCGGGATCGGTACCTGTGCGCCCTTGGTCACGACGAAATTGCGTTGCTGGCCGATGCTGTAGGTGCTCAGGCCTGCGGGGTCGGCCGACAGCCGATACGGTATGGTTTGCCGGCCATTGCTCAGGCGCCGGGTGGTGCCATCGCCATGGGCGCCACCGTCGATGGTCACGGTGAAGCTGCTCACCACCGAAGGGTTGCAGGACACCGCCAGCGCCGCCTTGTCGCCATCACTGATGCCGGCGCCCAGGCCCTTGTCCCAGGTAGGCCCGTGGCTGCCGAAATCCAGCAAGGCCGAGCCGCCATCCGGGCTCACCGGCGCGCTTTCGGTGCCCTTGCTCACCTGGCAACTGGCGGTGATCACCAGCCGTGCATGAATCTGCCCGGCCACCGCCGCCTGGGCGTCCTCGGCCAGCAGCAACAGGCCGCCCAGCGCCACGCAGGCCAGGCCGCGGCTTACCATGTCACCGTCACTTTGAGCAGGTCGGAATAACGGCCCACGGCGGGAATGTCCTTGAGCGGTTCGATGCGTCCGTAGAGGGGCAAGTCCACGGTGCCGGAGTCGGGCACGCGCCCACTCACCGGCACGTCCACAGCCAGGGGGATGCGGCGCGCGGCGTCGGCATAAATTCGGTAGGGGATGGGCTTGATCGAAGGGGTTGCGGCGCCCAGGTAACGCACTTCGCCGACGCCGCCATGCAGGCCCCCGTCGACACGCATCTGATACGGCGTGTCCGGGTTGCACTCAAGGCGTGGTTGGCGCTGGCTGATCAAGGCTGCACTCAACGGACCTGCCGGGTCATCCAGGCGGGCGCCGCTGCCAAAATCCAGCACACCGAGCTGCTCGATACCTGCTTCGCGCGTGGTGCCGACCAACTGGCACCCCCGCTGCACGTCGATGCGCACTTCAACCTGGAGCTGAGCGCCATAAACCGTGTTGCAGAGCATCGCGCTCATGATTGCCAAGACTGCTTGTCCCTTCACTGCCCCAAATCCTTATACAGGGGTGACTGCTGTGTATGAGGTTAGTCACTTGAGGGGAATCCGCCAGTCAAGTCGTTGTTTTGGATCCATTCAGCCATGCCTTTTCCAGATAGCTCACCCTGTGCTTCTCTATTGGTCAAACCGCAACCGGCGCTCTAAAGTGAGCGACCACCGAAACACAGAGTGACTGACATTGGCTGCTTTACCGCCCCTGCTCAAACGGTTGCTGGGTAAACCTGCGGCCACCGACGCCGACCCCGGCATCGCGGCTTTTTTTCAAGGCAAGGCCCGGCAACAGGGCTATACCCTCAGCCCCAGCCAGTTGCAGGTCATCGAGACCATGGCCCGGCAAACCGCGCACCTGCTGGCCGGGCGCCCTACCCGCAGCCTGTACCTGCACGGTGCCGTGGGCCGGGGCAAAAGCTGGCTGCTGGACGGGTTTTTCCAGGCACTGCCGATGGCCGAGAAGCAGCGCGTGCACTTCCACGACTTCTTCGCCCACCTGCACCGCGGCATGTTTACCCATCGCCAGCAGCGCGATGCCCTGGGCGTGACCCTGGATGAACTGCTCGATGGCTGCCGCGTGCTGTGCTTCGACGAGTTTCACGTGCACGACATCGGCGACGCGATGCTGATCAGCCGACTCTTCAAGGCGCTGTTCCGGCGCGGGGTGTGGGTGCTGGTGACCTCCAATTACCCGCCTGCCGGGCTGTTGCCGAACCCGTTGTACCACCAGCGATTCAAGCCGGTGATCGAGCTGATCAGTGCGCGCATGGACGTGATGGAAGTCAGTGCCCCCCAGGATTATCGCGGCCTGGCCCAGGCCCATGGCGATCAGCGCTTTACGGCAGGCCGGTTCGTCTGGCCCGGCACACCTGCGCAACGCGAGGCCCTGGGCCTGCCGTCAGCGGATCACCCACCACTGAGCCTGGCGGTCGGTGCCCGGCAACTGATTGCCCGCAGGCATCAGGGCCGCAGCATCGCCTTCACCTTCAGCGACCTGTGCGAACAACCGACCGCGGTCATGGACTACCTGCAACTGTGCCGCGACTATGACCATTGGATCATCGATGGCCTGCCGCATCTGGCGGAGTGCCCGATTGCCACCCAGCAACGGTTCATCAACCTGGTGGACGTGCTCTACGACCAGGACAAACACTTAGTGCTCATCGGCGAGCAGCCGCTGGAAGAATCCCTCAGTGGCCAGGCGATCGACTTGGCCCGCACCGCCAGCCGCCTCGGGCAGTTGCAGAAGATCGGGCCGCAACCCGCTATCATGAGCGCCATTCACGCCCCTATTGCCGAGTGACGCGCCGTTCATGGATACCCTTGCCCAACTCAAGGCCGGCCAATTGGCCGGCATCAAACGCCTGGACCTGCGCTGCGGGCTGACCGAGTTCCCCCGGGAGATCTTCGACCTGGCCGACTCCCTGGAAATCCTCAACCTCACCGGTAACGCCCTCAGCAGCCTGCCGGATGACTTGCACCGCCTGCCTCATTTGCGCGTGCTGTTCTGTTCGGAAAACGCTTTTACCGAACTGCCGGAATGCCTGGGCCAGTGCGCGCGGCTGAGCATGATCGGCTTCAAGTCGAACCAGATCAGCAGCGTGCCGGCGGCATCGCTGCCGCCACTGCTGCGCTGGCTGATCCTCACTGATAACCGCATCAGCCAGTTGCCGAGCGAGCTGGGTGAACGGCCGTTGCTGCAAAAACTGATGCTGGCCGGCAACCACCTGGAGCAGTTGCCGCCAAGCCTGGCCCAGTGCAAAAACCTCGAACTGATCCGCATCGCCTCCAACCGCCTGACCCGTCTGCCCGACTGGCTGCTGACCTTGCCGAGCCTGACCTGGCTGGCCTACGCCGGCAACCCGGTAGAAATGGCCGCGGAAGAGGCCCGGCATGACCCGACGCCAAACATTCCCTGGTCAGAATTGGTGTTGGACGACGTATTGGGCGAAGGCGCTTCCGGGATCATACGCAAGGCGTCCTGGATCCCGCCAAACGGGCTGGCCAAGGCGGTCGCGGTCAAGCTCTATAAGGGCAGCATTACCAGCGACGGCTCGCCCCTGCACGAAATGCACGCCTGCATCGCTGCCGGACTGCATGCCAACCTGATCAAGGTAGAAGGCCGTGTCGTCGACCACCCGCAAGGCCAGGCGGCGCTGGTGATGCAACTGATCGAGCCGAGCTACCGCAACCTCGCGGCCCTGCCGAGCCTGGCGTCGTGCACCCGGGATATCTACGAGCCCACCACCCGCTTCAGCGCGGACGTGGCGTTGCGCATGGCCCGGGGCATCGCTTCGGTGGCGGCGCACCTGCATGCGCAAGGCATCACCCACGGCGATTTGTACGGGCATAACATTCTGTGGAATGAGGCCGGTGAGTGTTTGCTTGGAGACTTTGGTGCTGCGTCGTTTCATGCCACGGTCGACAGCGAGGAAGCCCGCGCGTTGCAGCGCATTGAAGTGCGGGCGTTTGGGGTTTTGCTGGGGGAGTTGCTGGAAAGGATTGATACGGGGTTAAGCGAGGAAAAGCGCGCGGCGCTGGAAGCCTTGCGGGATGACTGCTGCCAGCCGGAGGTGCTGACCCGGCCAGGGTTCAAGGAAATCACAACCCTGTTGCAGTCTTCTAAACACCGCTAAACCCATGTGGGAGCGGGCTTGCTCGCGAAGGCGGTGTGTCAGTCAATACATACTTGGCTGGTACACCGCATTCGCGAGCAAGCCCGCTCCCACATTTGGACCGAGTTCACATCAGATTAGAATTAACCCGCCAACCCGACGAACATATCCTGCACGTCATCATGGTTGTCCAAGCCTTCCAGAAAGGCTTCGACTTCAGCCATTTGCTCATCGCTCAAACCGCTCACCGGGTTCTTCGCGATGTAGCCCAGCTTGGCCGACAACACGGTGAAACCCTGCTCCGGCAAGGCTTTCTGCACGGCGTCCAGGTCGGTGGTCTCGGTGATGAACAGGGTCGTGCCCTCTTCTTCGCCTTCTTCGAAATCCTGCGCACCGGCTTCAATCGCGGCCATTTCCGGATCGGCTTCCGGGCTGTCCGGCGAGGCTTCGATCAGGCCCACATGATTGAAGTCCCAGGCCACGGAGCCGGACGCACCGAGTTGCCCTTTGCGGAACGCCACACGGATTTCTGCCACGGTGCGGTTGATGTTGTCGGTCACGCATTCAACGATCAGCGGCACCTGGTGCGGGGCAAAACCTTCGTAGGTCACACGGTGGTATTGCACGGTCTCACCGAGCAGACCGGCGCCTTTCTTGATCGCGCGTTCCAGGGTTTCCTTGGGCATCGAGGCTTTTTTGGCCTGCTCCACCACCAGGCGCAAGTGTGCGTTGGTGGAGGTGTCGGCACCGTTACGGGCAGCAATGGTGATCTCTTTCACCAACTTGCCGAAGATCTTGCCCTTGGCATTGGATGCCGCTTCTTTATGTTTGACTTTCCACTGTGCGCCCATGACTCACTCTCTTCTGTCCATCGCGCCGAGACGTCTACTGGCCGGCGCTTTGGGGGCAGAGTTTATAGCGCTGAAACACTCTAATCCACCAAAAAACCGGCCATGCCCCTCAGGTCCGCAAGGGATTGATTGCGCGCTCACGGTCGGGCACGAAGTCGCCCACCTGCGCCAGCACCGCCGGCCTGGCGTTCCAGTACGGCATCAACACCAGCGAGGAAAACAGCGCGGCACCGGCAAACACAATGAACACTGTGACCGTGTCGAAGTAGCCCGGCAGCAAGCCGCCAAGGATCGCCCCCACCGAACCGCAGCCGTTGACGAACCCCGCCGCCGTCGCGCCGGCCTTGGCGGTGCCGAAGTCGATGGCGGCGGTGCTGCTGATCATTGAGTCCGGCCCGTACAGGGTCAGGCCCATCACAAACAGCAACGCCATCACCAGCGCCACACTGCCGGTGTGCAAGGCGCCCATGAACAACGCCAGGGCCACCGTCAGCGCCAACAGGCTGAGGACACAGGCCGGCATGCGCCGGGCGCCGAACAGTTTGTCGGATGCCATGCCGATCATGATCGGCCCCAGCAACCCCGCCAGCTCGAACGCCGTGGGCACAATCGCTGCACCGACCTTGCCCACCGACGGCATCTGCTCATACACAATCACCGGCCCCCACAACAGGATCGCGTAACGCGCCGGTTTCAACAGAAAATACGCCAGCCCCAGGGTCAACACCGTGCGGTTGCGCAAAATGGCACGCAGCGGCTCCAGCACACTGGCGTTCTTTTCAGCAGCAGTCTGTTCCGGCTCCGGTTCCACCGCCGGCAAGCCCACATCCTGTGGCGTGTTGCGCTGAAAAATGAAAAACAGCACCGCGACCACGGCGACCACAGCGGCACTGGAGATAAACGCCGCATGCCAGGTGCCGATCAGCGTATACGCCCACCAACCCGCAAAGGGCGACGCCACCAGGCCGCCAAAGGCGTAGCACGAACTCCATAACCCCAGCACCCGCCCACGCTGCTGCGCCGGGAAGAAACTGCCAAGGTTCTTGCATAGCCCGGACCAGCCGGTGGACTGGGCCAGGCCCTGGATCAACATGCAGGTGACAAAGATCGGCAAAGTGGCAAACGTGCCCATCACCAGGGCGGCGGCGGCGGAAATCAGCAACCCGCCGAGTACCACCACACGTGGCCCGAAACGGTCGGCGAGCATGCCCCAGGTGAACTGGCCAACGGCGTAGGCCGCCAGGTAGATGCCATCCAGGTTGGCCATCATCATCTTGTCCAGCGGGAAACTCGGGTCGTCGACGATCCCCAGTTTGGCCACCGAAAAGGCTTTGCGGGTGAAGTAGAAGGCGGCGTACGCCAGCCAGGTGATGGCGAAAATCTGCACGCGCCAACGCTTGATGCTACTCAAGGGAGTATTCATGGTGGTTCTGACCTCGGGTGTGAGTGTGCCGGCAGAATGAAAAGCAAACGCCTGTATTTTTATTGTTGAGCACTGCAGTACCGGCGCCTGGGAGGCGGCGGTGCTGGTCAGATGAGTCCTGCTGGTAAACACGCAAAAGACCCATGGCCGCCAAAGGTGTAGGGCTCGACCTACGGCGACTGGGGCTATAAAAGCAATGGCTGACTAATAGGTAAAATCGATTTATCGTATTTCAAATATAAGCTGAGCTTGTAAGAGGATTCGCGATGTCGGTGTCCCACGCCCAACTCAAAGCCTTCCATGCGGTGGCCGTGCACGGCAGTTTTACCCACGCCGCCGAGCGCTTGTTCCTCAGCCAGCCGGCCATTTCCGACCAGGTGCGCAAACTCGAAGAACGCTTCGGCGTGCTGCTGTTTCATCGCAACAAACGCTCGGTGCGATTGACCGACCTCGGAGAGCGCCTGCTGAGTATTACCCAGCGCTTGTTTGCCGTCGCGGCGGAAGCCGAAGAGCTGCTGCAGGATTCCCGCGCCTTGCAAACCGGCACTCTGACGCTCGCGGTGGATGCGCCCGTGCATGTGTTGCCGCAGATCGCGCGCTTCTGCCAGTTATATCCGGGCATCAGCGTGAAGATCGAAACCGGCAACACCGATGAATCGCTGTTTCGCCTCTACAACTATCAGGCCGACCTTGCGCTGCTGGGGCGCGATGTGGACGACGAGCGGCTGCTGTCACTGCGCTTGCCCGATGATCAATTGCTCGCGTTTGTCGCCCGCAACCATCCGTGGGCCGGGCGCGAGTCGATCTGCCTGGCGGACCTGGACGATACGCCGCTGGTGTTGCGGGAAATCGGCTCGGTGACCCGTCAGACCCTGGAACAGGAGATGCACCAGGCCGGGCTGCGGATTCGCCCGGCGATCCAGGTGGAAGGCCGCGAAGCCGCGCGGGAAGCGGTGGTGGTGGGGATTGGCGTGGGGGTGGTGTCGGCTGCGGAGTTTGGGGCGGACTCACGGGTGTACGCGATGCCGATCCGTGATTGTACGCAGCGGATGAAGGAAACCCTGGTGTGTTTGAAAGAGCAGAGTTCACGGCGGGTGGTGGCGACTTTTCTGGAGATTGTGCGGGAAAGTTTGCGGTGAATTTGAGGGCCCCTTCGCGAGCAAGCCCGCTCCCACACTTGACCGAGTTCTACCCATGGAATGCGGTCA
Organism: Pseudomonas sp. ATCC PTA-122608; assembly: GCF_001952855.1. Taxonomy (GTDB): domain Bacteria; phylum Pseudomonadota; class Gammaproteobacteria; order Pseudomonadales; family Pseudomonadaceae; genus Aquipseudomonas. The sequence continues at coordinate 123,850 of NZ_LPNO01000006.1, forward strand.
AATGTGGGAGCGGGCTTGCTCGCGAAGGGGCCAACTAGACCTTGAGCCAACACCCTCTAAGGCGCCAACTCGAAAAACGCCTGAATCAACCGCAACTCCCGCCGCCGCTCCATGCACCCGATCACATGCCGGTTCACCAGCCCCTCACCCTGGATCGGAATCGCGTGCACCCGCGGATCCCGGCTGACCTCCATCGACGACACCACCCCAACCCCCAATTCCGCTGCCACCGCTTCCGTCACCGCCTCACGGCTGTCCAACTCGAGCAACACCCTGGGCTGCACACCGGCCTGGGCGCAGGCATCGTCGAAAGTGCGTCGGGTAATCGAGCTGGGCTCACGCAACACCATGATTACCTGATCCAACTGCTCCAGCCGAATCCCCGCAGGCTCCGCCAACCACGGATGGCCGGCCGGCACCAACGCGCAAATCCGGGACTCGATCAACGGCTGCAAATGCAGGCCCTTGCGCGGTTCCACCTCCGTCAACACCGCTACATCAGCCCGCTCAGACAACAGCGCCGCGAGGGTTTCCTGAGCGTTGCCCAGGCGCAAATTGACGGTAATCCCCGGATACCGCTGCCGCAGGCTGGCCAACATCGGCATGACCATGTGCGGCCCGTCCGCCGCTACTTCAAGGCGCCCGGTGAGCAGTTGCCGGTTGGCCTCCAGCAAGGTCTGCGCCTCCTCCACCAGGCCGAAGATCGCCCGGGTGATCGCCGCCAGCTTGGTGCCCTCCTCGGTCAACTCCACCCGTCGCGCGGTACGCCGCAGCAAGGCAATCTGGTAGTGCTCCTCGAGCGCCTTGATATGCCCGGTCACCGCCGGCTGGCTGATGAACAGGCGCTCGGCCGCCCGGGTAAAACTGCCCTCGCGGGCGACGGCATCAAATGCACGCAGTTGAAACAGGTTCATAGCTATCGGCCTCACTGATAGCTCGCATAACAACAAACAATTTGATTGATGACAAGCCAAACTGCAATTTAGGCGCCGTAAGTTCATCCCATTGTTTTGCGAGGACACACGAATGAGCACTGCCGCGCCGATCCTGCTGACCCCCGGGCCCTTGACCACTTCGGCCCGTACCCGCCAGGCCATGATGGTCGACTGGGGTTCATGGGATGACCGCTTCAATCAACTGACCGCCAGCCTCTGCGAGCAGCTGCTGGTGATCGTCAACGGCACCCACAGCCACGATTGCGTGCCGTTGCAAGGCAGCGGCACCTTCGCCGTGGAAGCGGCCATCGGCACCCTGGTCCCACGGGACGGCAAGGTGCTGGTGCTGATCAACGGCGCCTACGGCAAACGCCTGGCGAAGATTTGCGAAGTGCTCGGCCGCGAGTTCAGTACGTTTGAAACCGCCGAAGACGAACCCACCACCGCCGCCGACGTCGACCGCCTGTTGCACGCCGACAAGGGCATCACCCACGTCGCACTGATCCATTGCGAAACCAGCACCGGGATTCTCAACCCGCTGCCCGAGATCGCCCAGGTCATCGCCCGCCACGGCAAGCGCCTGATCATCGACGCCATGAGTTCCTTCGGCGCGCTGCCGATCGACGCCCGCGAGGTGCCATTCGACGCGCTGATCGCCGCCTCCGGCAAGTGCCTGGAAGGCGTACCGGGGATGGGTTTTGTGTTCGCTGAAAAGCAGGCGCTGGCCGCTGCCCAAGGCAACAGCCATTCCCTGGCGATGGACCTGTTCGACCAGCACAGCTACATGGCCAAGACCGGCCAGTGGCGCTTCACTCCGCCGACCCACGTGGTCGCCGCACTGCACGAAGCGCTGCTGCAATACAACGAAGAAGGCGGCCTGCCCGCCCGGCACCAGCGCTACGCCAACAACTGCCAGGCGCTGCTGGACGGCATGGCCGAACTGGGCCTGCGCAGCTTCCTGCCTGCGGCGATCCAGGCACCGATCATCGTCACCTTCCATGCGCCGAAAGACCCGCGCTACCAGTTCAAGGAGTTCTACGAACGGGTCAAGGCCAAGGGCTTCATCCTGTATCCCGGCAAATTGACCCAGGTGGAAACCTTCCGCGTGGGCTGCATCGGCCATGTAAACCAGGCCGAGATGCAAGCCGCTGTCGCGGCGGTGGCCGAGGTGCTGCAAGAAATGAACGTGCTCGAAATATAAAACTGAATTGCCTCCTGTAGGAGCGAGCTTGCTCGCGAAAAACCCGAGGGCACCGCGTTCATTCAGGATGCCAACGCCATCGTTAACGACCTTCGCGAGCAAGCTCGCTCCTACATAAATCCGCTTTTAAACAGGATCTGAACCATGAACTACGCAAACCCAACCCAGCTTCAAGCCGCGATCCTCGACTGGGCCGGCACCGTGGTCGATTTCGGCTCGTTCGCCCCCACGCAGATTTTTGTCGAAGCCTTCGCTGAATTCGACGTGCAGGTTTCCATCGAAGAAGCCCGTGGCCCGATGGGCATGGGCAAGTGGGACCACATCCGCACCCTGTGCGACCAGCCGCAAGTGGCCGAGCGCTATCGCAAGGCCTTTGGCCGCACGCCGACTGACGATGACGTGACCGCCATCTACCAACGCTTCATGCCGCTGCAGATCGAGAAAATCGCCGAGCACTCGGCATTGATCCCCGGCGCCCTGGACACCATCGCCAACCTGCGCAAGCAAGGGATCAAGATCGGCTCGTGCTCCGGCTACCCCAAGCAGGTAATGGACAAAGTCGTCGAACTGGCCGCCACCAACGGCTACGTTGCCGACCACGTGGTCGCCACCGACGAAGTACCCAACGGTCGCCCATGGCCAGCCCAGGCTCTGGCCAACGTGATCGCCCTCGGGATTGATGATGTCGCGGCCTGCGTGAAGATTGACGACACCGTGCCGGGCATTCTCGAAGGCCGTCGCGCCGGGATGTGGACCGTGGCGCTGACCTGTTCGGGCAACGCCCTGGGCCTGACCTACGAGCAGTTCCGCGCCCTCAATGCCGGCACGCTCGCCAGCGAACGCACGCGCATCGAAGCCATGTTCGAAGGCTCTCGCCCGCACTACATGATCGACACCATCACCGACCTGCCTGCCGTGATCGCCGACATCAACCTGCGCCTGGCACGGGGTGAAATGCCGCAGGGCAACTGATCGAGATCAAAAGATCGCCTATACACCCTCCTCTCACGGGCAAACCTCGTAAAACAGGCTTACATTGAAAGGACTCCGTCGCCAAAGAACGGAGGTTTGCCCTGATGAGTGAGGAAGAAAGCGATGCCCTGGAAAAATTCCGATACGCGTTACAGCACCATGTCGATTGCGTTGCACTGGCTGATGGTGGTGCTGCTGGCGGTGGTCTACGCCTGCATTGAGTTACGCGGGCAGTTTCCCAAAGGCAGCGGCGCACGTACGTTGATCGTGGAAATGCACTTCATGTTCGGCCTGACGGTATTTGTGCTGGTGTGGCTACGGTTGTTCGCCCGCAGCCTGGGGGTGGCGCCGAAGATCGTGCCAGCCCCACCGCAGTGGCAATCCTTCCTGGCCACCCTGATGCACATGGCGCTGTATGCCTTGATGATCGGCATGCCCATCGCCGGCTGGCTGATCGTCAGCGCCGAGGGGCACTCTGTGATGTTCTACGGCATTGAGCTGCCGCCGCTGATTGCCGAAAACAAGGCGTTGGCCAAGGAGATTGAAAGCTGGCATGTGCTGTTCGGCAAGGTGGGTTACTGGTTGATCGGGCTGCATGCGTTGGCTGCGATCGTTCACCATTACATCCTGCGCGATACTACAGCGCTGCGAATGATGCCGGGGCGCGAGCGAAATCATGGATGACTGTAGGAGCGAGCTTGCTCGCGAAAAACGAATAGGCGACACGGGCAACCTGATAGCGCTGCGTTATCGTTGACGTTTTTCGTGAGCAAGCTCGCTCCTACAGAAAGCCCCGGCGGCCTTGCAGGCCACCGGTGTGGACGAAGATCAGGCGGGTGCCGGGGGAAAATCTTCCGGCTTCAATCTGCTGCTTCAACGCCAATAACGCTTTGCCGGTGTAAAGCGGCTCCAGGGGCAGGCCACAGGCTTGCTCGGTGGTGTCGATAAAGGCCAGCAACTCCGGATCGACCTTGGCAAAGCCGCCCCGGCTGGCGTCCAGCAATTCATAACCCTCCTGCACAAGCGTGTGTACCTGCTGCGCCACCCCGTGGTCGTCGGGCACCGCCAGCGCGCCATACACCGGATGCGCGCCCGCCTCGGCCAGCACCAATCCCGCCAGCGTGGTGCCGGTACCCGCCGCCAGCCACCAACCGTGATAATCCGCCCAGCCCAGGCCACTTAACTGCGCCTGTGCCTGACGGACCAACACCCCGCAGCCCAACGCACCGGCCACGCCACCACCGCCTTCAGGCACCGGGTGCAGGTGCGGATACTGCTCGCGCCAGGGCAGCCAGAAGTCCGGCTCATTGCGCGCGCGATAGCCGCCATACCCCAACCAATGCAGTTGCATGCCGAAGGCCTTGAGGTCGAGCACCGTGGGCGTGTCTTGCGGATGGCCACGCAGCAAGCCAACGGTAGGAAACCCGAAGCGTTTCCCGGCCGCCGCCAGTGCATGCAGGTGATTGGAGTAAGCCCCGCCCAGGCTGATGATCCCGCTGGCCCCCACCGCCCGGCCTTGCGCCAGGTGCTCGGTGAGCTTGAACCACTTGTTGCCGCTGATCAGCGGGTCGATGCGATCCAGGCGCAGCACGGCCACTTCCACCGGCCCCATCCAGTCCAGCTTCAGGGGTTCAAGGGGTGCGTGGGGAAGCCAGTCGAAAGGACCCATTAGGGCGGTTCTGCACAAGAAAAGGGGCGGTAGTCTACCACCGCCCCTTTTGAGTGTTTACAGCTCGGCCGCCAGGCGCGAACCTTGGTTGATGGCGCGCTTGGCATCCAGCTCGGCCGCCACATCCGCACCGCCGATCAGGTGCACGTTCTGCCCGGCTGCGACCAGGCCGTCCTGCAGTTCCCGCAGCGGGTCCTGGCCGGCACAGATGACGATATTGTCCACCGCCAGCACCTGCGGCTCACCCTCGGCGCCAATGCGGATATGCAGGCCGTCGTCGTCGATCTTCAGGTACTCGACGCTGTTAAGCATCTGCACCTGCTTGTTCTTCAGGCCGGTGCGATGAATCCAGCCGGTAGTCTTGCCCAGGCCGTCGCCGACCTTGGACGTCTTGCGCTGCAACAGGAACACTTCACGCGCCGGCGCATGGCGCTCGGGCTTGATCCCGGCCACACCGCCGCGGGCTTCAAGGTGGGTGTCGATGCCCCACTCTTTCCAGAACGCCTCGCGGTCCAGGCTGGTGGACACGCCCTGGTGCACGAGGAACTCCGACACGTCAAAACCGATACCGCCGGCACCGATCACGGCCACGCGATGGCCCACTGGCTTGCGCTCCAGAATCACGTCCAGGTAGCTAAGCACCTTGGCGTTTTCCACACCCGGGATGGCCGGCGTACGCGGCGCGATGCCGGTGGCGAGAATGATCTCGTCGTAACCGCCCGCAACAAGCTGCTCAACGTCGACCCGAGTGTTCAGGCACAGCTCGACGTGGGTGGTCTGCAACTTGCGCTTGAAGTAGCGCAGGGTTTCAAAGAACTCTTCCTTGCCCGGCACGCGCTTGGCGATGTTGAACTGGCCGCCGATCTCGCTGGCCGAATCAAACAGCGTCACTTGATGCCCACGCTCGGCGGCAACGGTGGCGGCCGCCAGGCCCGCAGGACCGGCACCCACCACGGCGATTTTCTTGATCTGCTTGACCGGCAGGTAGTTGAGTTCGGTTTCGTAGCACGCACGCGGGTTGACCAGGCAGGTGGTCAGCTTGCCGCCGAAGGTGTGGTCCAGGCACGCCTGGTTGCAGCCGATGCAGGTGTTGATTTCATCGGCGCGGCCTTCGGCAGCCTTGTTGACGAAGTCCGGGTCGGCCAGGAATGGGCGCGCCATCGAGACCATGTCGGCATCGCCTTCGGCCAGGATCTGCTCGGCGATTTCCGGGGTGTTGATCCGGTTGGTGGTGATCAACGGAATCTGCACCGCCCCTCGCAACTTCGCAGTGACCTTGCTGAACGCTCCACGCGGCACCTTGGTGGCGATGGTCGGGATGCGCGCTTCGTGCCAGCCAATGCCGGTGTTGATGATCGTTGCACCGGCCTGCTCGATGGCCTTGGCCAACTGCACGATCTCTTCCCAGGTGCTGCCGCCTTCCACCAGGTCGAGCATCGACAGGCGGAAGATGATGATGAAATTCGGGCCTACGGCTTCGCGCACCCGGCGCACGATTTCCACCGGCAGGCGCATGCGGTTTTCGTAGCTGCCACCCCAACGGTCGGTGCGGTGGTTGGTGTGAGCCGCGAGGAACTGGTTAATGAAGTAGCCTTCGGAGCCCATGATTTCCACGCCGTCGTACTCGGCGACCTGGGCCAGTACCGAGCAGGTGACGAAATCATTGATCTGCTTTTCGATACCTTCTTCGTCCAGCTCTTTGGGCTTGAACGGGTTGATCGGTGCCTGGATTGCGCTTGGCGCCACCTGTTTCGGGCTGTAGGCATAGCGCCCGGCGTGGAGAATCTGCATGCAGATCTTGCCGCCCGCCTCGTGCACCGCTTTCGTCACGATCTTGTGCTTCTGCGCTTCTTCGTCGGTGGTCAGCTTGGCTGCACCGCCATACACCCCACCTTCATCGTTCGGGCCAATGCCGCCGGTGACCATCAGGCCCACGCCGCCACGGGCGCGCTCGGCAAAATAGGCCGCCATGCGCTCGAAGCCGCCGGGTTTCTCTTCAAGGCCGGTGTGCATCGAGCCCATCAGGGTGCGGTTACGCAGGGTGGTAAAACCCAGGTCCAACGGGGCCAGCAGGTGCGGGTAGGCAGCAGCGGTCATGGTACAGCTCCACAACGGATCATCACGGGACGTGGAGCGCTCGAATGGCACTCCATCGGTTTATGTCCCACAGACTAAGAGGCTGCCGGTTGCCGCTCAATGACTGTAACTGACAAGTTATTGATCCAAATGCGCAGCGCCCCTTGGCAACTGCGTACATGAGCCCTACCCTAGGTACCGAACCCTGCACCCGGTCCGTTGTTTTTTTCCCATGCGTAAACTTCTTGGATTCACCCTCATCATGGCCCTGGTCGCCGCCGTTTCCGCCTATCTGGTCTGGACCCAGGAACGCCCAGTGGGCCATTACCTGTCCGACCTGCGGATCAACCTGGCCGTCGACCAAGGCGTACCCGCCGACCGCGGCAACCTGCTGGGCATCCAGCCGGAACTGTTCCCCGCCGACTACCAGAGCCTGGAACGCCTGCACCTGAAGCTGGCGGCCTACCTGCAAAAGGCCCGCGACCAGGGCTTGATCAACGACAAGACCATCGTGGTGCTGCCGGAACATATCGGCACCTGGCTGATGGTCAGTGGCGAGAAGAACGAGCTGTACCAGGCCACCAACCTCAAGGAAGCGATGAACTGGCTGTCGGCGAGCAACCCGTTGTTGTTCGTGCGGGCGTTGATCAGCGCCAAGGGTGATGACCGCATCGACGACGCCTACCTGCGCATGAAGGCCCCGGCAATGGCCCGCGACTATCAGGTGCTGTTCGGCGGCCTGGCCAAGGAATTCGGCGTGACCCTGGTGGCCGGCTCCATTGCCCTGCCCAACCCGAGCGTCAGCCAGGGCCAACTGCAGATCGGCCACGGCGCGTTGTACAACACCAGCGTGGTCTTTGACCGTGATGGCTTGGCGGTGGGCCAGCCGCAACGCCAGCTGTATCCGATTTTCGATGAACGCGGCTTTATCGAGCCCGGCGACGAAAACACCGTCAGCGTGGTCGACACCCCGGCCGGGCGCCTGGGCATCCTGATCGGCAGTGACAGCTGGTACCCGGACAACTACCGCAAGCTCAACGAGCAAGGCGCGCAATTGGTGGCGGTACCGGCCTTCGTGATTGGCCGCGAGACCTGGGACAAGCCGTGGCGCGGTTTCAAAAGCGTGTCGACACCACCGGAAATCAGCCTCAAGCCGGAAGAACTCAGCGAAGGCGAAGCCTGGCACCGCCTGACCCTGATCAGCCAGCAACCCATCAGCCAGGCCACCGCCGGCATGAGCGTGTTCCTGCGTGGGCAATTCTTCGACATGGGCAGCGCCGGGCAAAGCTTCCTCAGCAGCAACGGCCAGGTGTTCGCCGACGGCAATGCCCGTGGCGCACGCCTGCTGAACGTGTGGCTGTAACGCGATGAAACCGGTGCGGCTTGGGGACCTGTCGGTGGGTTTTGTCCACACCTTGGCCGATGCGATCCACAGCCATGGCCTGGACCCGCAACCGTTGTTGCTGCAATACGGCTTTGACCCTGCGCGCCTGGCCGAGGCGGGTGCTCGCTTGTCGATCCCGCGGTATATGCGCCTGGGCCACGCCGCCATCCAGCTGACCGGCGACCCCAGCCTGGGTCTGCGCATGGGCCAGCTCAGCCGCTTGAGCCAGGCCGGCCTCGCCGGTGTTACAGCCGCCCAAGCGCCCACCGTTCGCGAAGCCGCCCGCACTCTGACGCGCTTCGAAGCCTTGTACGGCTCCAACTATCGAGGCCAGTCGAGCTTTCACGAGGACACTGACGGCGCCTGGCTGCGCTTCTATTCCATCAGCCCGTACAACGCGTACAACCGCTTCGTGGTGGACTCGATCATCGCCGGCTGGCTGCATCAATTGTCGAGCATAAGCTTGCAACCGGTGCAGGCGCAGCGCATCGAAATCGAATTCGAGGCCCCCGACTACAGCGAACGCTATAGCGTGCTGGGGGACTGCCCGATCCAGTTTGGCGCCGAGCACAATCAACTGCGCCTGAGCCAGCAAACCCTGGCCATGCGCAACCCGGAACATTGCCCGAGTACCTGGCAATTACTGGTGCAGTTGTGTGAACGGGAATTGGAGCAGTTGACGCGCACCCGCAGCCTGCGCGAGCGCATTACCCGGTTGCTCGGGCCGATGCTCAATGGTGGCCGGGAACCCGACCTGGAAGAAGTGGCGGCACGCTTGAAACTGCCGACCTGGACCTTGCGGCGCAAGCTGGCGGAAGAAGGGACGCAGTTCCGGGCGATTCTCAATGACACTCGCCGCGACCTGGCCATGACCTATATTCGCGATACCGAACTGGCGTTCGGTGAAATTGCCTATTTACTCGGTTTTGCCTCAGCGGAAGCCTTTCAACGGGCCTTCAAGCGCTGGAACAGCCAGACCCCAGGGGAATTTCGCCGCAGTCAGCGGCATTCCGCCTGACGTCTGTCTTACAGCTCGGTTGCATCATCGGCCGGATCCAGCGGATCCAGTTCGAAGGCGTGGAACTCCAGCAGTTCTTCCTGGTAATCGTCCATGGTTGACTCCTTGTATTATGAAAAGGGGTTGCTAAGTGACCTGCACAACCAGCCTAAAGTGCCGTCATGACGAAAAAATGTCCGTGGCATGACGTTCCTGCACTTCAAAATTAAACGTAGCAGGGTTGGGTTGATTTAGCCGGGTGAATTTTAGATGCAACTGCAATCATTGCAATTGCAATCACAAGCTGAATTCCATTAGGGTAAGGGCACCCGTTGCCAAGCGACCCTGCTCATGACTGCCAGCACCGAACGCTCTGCCCTGATCTGTATCGACGCCCTGAATGCAATGCAGCAGCCCCGCTGTTCGCCGCTGTATAGCGTGATGACCATGGCTAACACCCTGGAGTCCAGCCGGCAGGCATGGGTGATTCGCGGCCAGTCGCGCTCCCGCCGGGTGATGAGCTGGCCCACGTGGTTCGCGCGCAACACCGGGGAAAAGCCCATGTTGTACCTGCACACGGCCGCGTCATCGGCGCAGTTGCGCGCACTGTCCAGCGAAACCCGCCAGCGGGGCATCTTGTGCAACGACAATGAAACCCGGCCCTCCCCTTCACTGCCCTTATGGCTGGCCAGCAATCCCCACTGCACACCTTATGACCCGGCCTCCGGCGAGGAAGCCCGGGCGATTGTGCTGGCAGGTTTGCAGGCGCTGTATGTCGACGGCCAGTCGGGGTTTTACTACCTGGCACTGCACGACCAGCACGACGGGCCGAGGTTGAGCCCGCAGGATTGTGACCATGCGCTCAGGGGCATGTACCGGGTCCGACGCTCATACACAAGCGAGTTGAAGGTGCGGTTGCTGGGCGCGGGTCGAGCGTTTGAAGAAGTCGTGCACGCCGCGCTGTTGCTCGAAACGGAGTGGAACGTCGAGACGCAACTGTGGAGCTGCCCCAGCTACACACGGCTGGCCCGTGAGGCGGATGCGGCGCAACGCTGGAACCGCCTGCACCCGCTGGCACCGAAGCGCAGTTGCCATCTAAGGGATTGCCTGGCTGGGGATGGCGCGCCGGTGGTCGCGGTCACCGGGTATCCGCAGCCGATCGTTGACCAGTTGGCGGGGTATGTGGATGCGCGGTTTGTGGCGTTGGGGGCGGGCTCGGTAGAGGCGTCAGCACCCGGTCGATATTGGATCGCGGTGCTGGCATTGAAGGCTTTGGCGGATGACGGCCTTATCGAAGCAGAACAGGTAGAAGCCGCCCTGCATCGATATCACCTGAAATGACGATCTGTAATCCATCACAGATCAAATGTGGGAGCGGGCTTGCTCGCGAAGGCGGTGTGCCTGTTGATATTTCTGTTGCTGACACACCGCTTTCGCGAGCAAGCCCGCTCCCACACGGGATCCGCGTCGCCTGGAATATTGGCTTCAGGTCTTACGCCGCCCACGGGTCTGCACGCCCGCCTCCACCGCCAGCCCCGCCGTGCGTTCCAGCGCCTCGGCAAAGCCCCGGCGTTGCTCGCTGTCGAGCTGCGACAAAAACAACTCATCCACGCTGCTTTCGTAGATTTTCCACATCTTTTTACGCAACACCCGGCCCGCATCGGTGATCGATACAAAGGCTGCACGACCGTCACCGTCGGAGCGCGAACGCACCACCAGGCCGTCCTTTTCCAGGCGGTCCACCAGGCGCGTCAGGTTGTAGCGTTCGATGGCCAGCACATCGGCCAATTCATGCATGCGCCGGGTGCCATCGGGGCCACTTTCCAGGCCCCATAAAGCGTCGTACCAGGCATACGGCGGCAGACCGGCATCGGCCAGGCGCCGCTCGATTTCACGGATGACCGTCCTGTGGGCCCGAACAAAACGGAACCAGACATCAGGCTCTTTCGACGACATGCAACACCATCCGGGGAATTTCAAGAAGGTTGCAATAGTAGCTCATCCCGCGCTAGATTCAGTCATGTAGTTGCAATTGCAACTACATTCGCGAAGCTCCCACAAGGAGCCCACACGCTGAAACCCGTCCACCCTGGAGCCTGACATGACCCCGAACACTGCAGTACGCCTCGACGACGATCCACAGGAAACCCGCGAATGGCTGGAGTCCATCGAATCGGTGCTGTCCACCGAAGGCCGCCCGCGCGCGCATTACCTGATTGATCAGTTGCTGGATTTCGACGTGGCGCGGCATGGCGACTTCTACGGGCGGGTGACCACGCCTTACGTCAACACCATCCCGGTGGACCGCCAGTTGCCCTACCCCGGCAACCTGGCCACCGAGCGGCGGCTGAATGCGTTTATTCGCTGGAACGCGATGGCCATGGTGCTGCGCGCCGGCAAACATTCCGGCGTGGGTGGGCATATCGCGACCTACGCGTCGGCTGCCGTGCTGTATGACGTAGGCTTCGACCACTTTTTCCGTGGGCGTACCGAGAGGTTCGATGGCGACTTGGTGTACATCCAGGGCCACTCGGCGCCGGGCATTTACGGGCGTGCGTACCTCGAAGGCCGAATCAGCGAAGCGCAACTGGACAACTTCCGACGGGAAGCCGGCGGCGACGGTTTATCGTCCTATCCGCACCCACGGCTGATGCCCGATTTCTGGCAGTTTCCTACAGTATCCATGGGCCTCGGACCGATCACCGCCGCCTACCAGGCGCGCTTCATGCGCTACCTGGAGTTCCGCGACCTCAAGCAACACCAGGGCCGAAAGGTGTGGGCATTCCTCGGTGATGGCGAGATGGATCAGCCGGAATCCCTGGCATCTATCTCCCTGGCCGGGCGCGAGAAACTCGACAACCTGATCTTCGTGGTCAACTGCAACCTGCAACGACTCGATGGCCCGGTGCGTGGCAATGCCAAGGTGATCCAGGAGTTCGAAAGCCTGTACCGCGCCGCCGGCTGGAACGTGATCAAGGTGATCTGGGGCGGCGGCTGGGATGCGCTGCTGGAAAAGGATAAAAGCGGCTTGCTGCGCCAGCGCATGATGGAGTGTGTGGACGGCGACTATCAGAACTACAAATCGCAAAACGGCGCCTACGTGCGGGAACACTTCTTCGGCAAATACCCGGAGTTGCTGGCGCTGGTGGCGGACATGTCCGACGACGATATCTGGAAACTCTCACGAGGCGGCCATGACCCGGACAAGGTCTACAACGCCTATGCCGCCGCCGTGCGCCATAGCGGCCAGCCTACGGTGATCCTCGCGAAAACCGTCAAGGGCTTCGGCATGGGCGAGGCCGGCGAAGGCCAGAACATCAACCACCAATTGAAAAAGATGGGCGCTGAAGCCGTCAAAGCTTTCCGCGACCGCTTCGGACTGGAAGTGGCCGACGATCAACTGGCCGAAATCCCTTATCTCAAACCCGCTGCCGACAGCGAAGAAGCGCGCTATTTCGCCGCGCGCCGCCAGTCGTTAGGGGGTTACGTACCGGCTCGCCACAGCGCGGTCGAGTCGTTGAAGATCCCGGAACTGGAAGCCTTCGCCACCCAGCTCAAGGACACCGGCGAGCGCTCGATTTCAACCACCATGGCCTTCGTGCGCATCCTTGGCACCCTGCTCAAGGACCCGAATCTGGGCAAGTTGATCGTGCCGATCGTGCCGGACGAGTCCCGCACCTTCGGCATGGAAAGCCTGTTCCGCCAGATCGGCATTCACTCCGCGGTCGGCCAGCTCTACACCCCACAGGATGCCGGTCAGCTTTCCTACTACAAGGAGAGCAAGGACGGACAGATCATGCAGGAAGGCCTGAATGAATCCGGCGCCATTTCCTCGTGGATCGCCGCGAGTACGTCCTACGCCAACCACGGGTTGATGACCGTACCGTTCTACATCTTCTATTCGATGTTCGGCTTCCAGCGAGTGGGTGACCTGGCCTGGGCCGCGGGCGATGCTCGGGCACGGGGTTTCCTGCTGGGGGCCACCGCCGGGCGCACGACCTTGATGGGCGAAGGTTTGCAGCATGACGATGGCCACAGCCATGTGCTGTCATCGGTGATCCCGTGCTGCATTTCCTACGACCCGACCTTTGCCTTCGAACTCGCAGTGATCATTCGCGAGGGCATGCGCCGGATGTACGTCGAGCAAGAGGACATTTACTACTACATCACCCTGCTCAACGAAAACTACCCGCACCCGGCGATGCCCGACGGCGTCGAGGATGGGATTCTCAAGGGCATGTATCGGTTGAAGGCGGCTGAAGACACCGCGCAACCACGGGTACAGCTGATGGGCAGCGGTTCGATCCTGCGCGAAGTCATCGCCGCCGCTGATTTGCTGCGGGATGACTTCGCCGTGGCCAGTGATGTGTGGAGCGTCACCAGCCTGACCGAGCTGCGCCGGGAAGGCCATGCCGTGGAGCGCTGGAACCTGCTGCACCCGGAAAGCGAGCCGCGTACCAGCTATGTCGAGCAGTGCCTGGAGGACCAGCCCGGGCCCGTGGTGGTCGCTACCGACTACATGAAGATCTTTGCTGACCAGATCCGCCCGTTCGTACCGGGCCGGCGTTTTGTAGCGCTGGGCACTGATGGCTTCGGGCAATCGGATACCCGCGAAACCTTGCGTGAGTTCTTCGAGGTGGACCGGTATTTCATTGCACTGGCGGCCTTGAAGGCGCTGGCGGATGACGGCCTGATCAGCCGCACCAAGGTGGCGGAGGCGATCAGCCGCTACGAGATCAACGTCGACAAGGCCAACCCCGTAGCGGTGTAGTTACTGCGCAGGCGTCGGCAGAGGCGGAATCGCTTCGGTCGGCGCCGGCAGCGTTGGTTGGGTAGCCTCCGGCGCAGGTGCCGGGGTTTCCTTTGGCGCAATCGGTGCAGGTTCTGCCGGCGGTACGACCGGCTCCGATGCCGCTGGCTCAACCGCCGGCGTCACGGGGGCAGCCGGGGTGGCGGGCACTTCTTTCGGCGCTTCTTTAGGCGCCTCCACCTTATCGGCCACCGGAGCTGCCTTCGGTTCTGGAATGCCCAGGTCAGCCTTGGGCTTCTCTGGAATATGCGCAGCCTTTTTCACTTCCTGGGGCAGGAAAACATCCACCAGCGCGAAATAACGCTCATAGAACTTTGGCGCAGACACCGTCTCGCTGGCCACCTTGACCATCGAGTCATCGGTGGAGCCAATCGGCATCGACACCGAGCCCAACACACCCACGCCGAGACTCGCGGAGTTGTTGACCTTCTTCAGCGCGTAGCGATCCTGCAAGGCGTTGGCGAACATCGTCGAGTGATGATTGCCACTGCCATCGTCGGCACACACCACGTTGAAACTGATCTGCAGGTGAGTTTCGCCGGTCTGCTGGAAGCTCTTGTTACCTGCCACCAGCTTTGGATCGCTACTGGTAATGATGTAACCCTGGCTCAACAGCGCACGCCGCGCCGCTTCGCAGGCGGCGGTATCACTGACCGGGTAATCCCGGGAAAACGTACCGGAGTCGTCGAAATTCTCATGTTCATAAATAGCGGTCTTGGGTGACGAGCAGCCCGCAGCGCCCGCCAGCACCAGCGCCAACCCGAGGCTACGCAAGTGAAATGATGTCGACATCGAAAATCCTGAGGAAAACAGTCAGGGCGGTATTGTGCAACAGAACGTGGCCTTGGCGCGCGAATTCCTGTCGGTAAAACGTCACAGCCTTATGGGACGGTGTCTGCGGGAAAAAGCCGCTCGCCCATATGGTCAATAAACACGCGCAATTTCGCCGAAGCATGGCGACTTGATGGCCAGAGCATCCAGAAGCTGCCGCTGTGGTCCAGGTAATAGTCCAGCACCCGTTGCAGCCGGCCCTGCTCCACCGACTCGCGGACCATGAAGTCCGGCAGGCAGGCAATCCCCAGGCCTGCATGGGCCACGTACATCAGCGATTCGATGGTGGTGGAGACCAGCGGCGCTCGCAGGACCGGCTCCGGCAGGCCAGGTTCGGGGCGCAATGGCCAGGCTTCCAGCTTGCCGGTGGCGCAGAACTTGTGGCGCAAACAGGCGTGGTCATTCAAGTCCCGGGGCTGGCGCGGTGTGCCGTGCAGACGCAGGTATTCCGGGGACGCCACCAGCACCAGGCGGTAATACCCGAGATGGCGTGCCATCAAGCGCGAATCCTCGGGTTTGCCGGTACGGATCACCGCATCGAAGCCTTCCTCGATCACATCCACCATGCGGTCGGAGAAGTCCACGTCCAGTTCGATCTCGGGATAGGCCCGCATGAAGTCCGTCAGCACCGGCATCAACAGGCCCCGCACTTGGGGCAGGCTGACGCGCAGCTTGCCTTTTGGTGTGGCGGATGCCTGGCTCAGCTCCTGCTCTGCGGCCTCGACTTCGGCCAGGATCCGTCGGGATCGCTCGAGAAACAGCGCGCCCTCGCTGGTCAGGGTGATGCTGCGGGTGCTGCGATGGAACAGGCGCACACCCAGGCGCTCTTCGATGCGCGCAATGCTTTTGCCAATCGCCGAGGACGACACTCCCAACAGTCGGCCAGCCTCGGTAAAGCTGCGGGTTTCCGCCACCTGCACAAACACTGAAATACTGCCGAGGCTGTCCATCGTCTCGCTCCCGAAGATTGCGGACGTTGGCGTCCGATAAGTTCGGAACCTTAGCCTGTTTTTCTACACCGCGCAGCACCCTACTCTGGCTCCCTGCCCTTTCGTTTGAAAACCGGAGCCAATAAACATGAGCGACAACGCCTTACCCTCCCCGGCCCTTGCGGCGAGCCGTGAACGCCTGCCACTGGGCGGTTTGCTGGCATTGGCAACCGCCGGCTTCATCACCATCCTCACCGAAGCCATGCCAGCGGGCTTGCTCCCGCAAATGGGCGCCGGGCTCGGGGTGTCCGACGCCTTGGTGGGCCAGTTGGTGACCCTTTACGCCCTTGGTTCGCTGCTGGCCGCGATTCCCCTGACCATCGCCACCCGGGGCTGGCGCAGGCGGCCGTTGCTGATGATTGCCATCGGCGGGTTTGCCTTGGTTAACAGCGTGACAGCGTTTTCCAGCGATTACCTGCTGACCCTGGTGGCGAGGTTCTTCGCCGGGGTGTTCGCGGGGTTGCTTTGGGCGCTGCTCGCCGGTTACGCCAGCCGCATGGTTGCGCCACACTTGCAAGGCCGGGCGATTGCCGTGGCCATGCTCGGGGCGCCCTTGGCGCTGTCACTGGGCGTGCCCGCCGGGACATTCCTGGGCACCACGGTGGGCTGGCGTCTGAGCTTTGCGATCATGACCGGTCTTACGGTTGTGCTGCTGGCCTGGGTGCGCTGGCAGGTTCCGGACTTTGCCGGGCAGCGAGCGGAAAAACGCTTGGGGCTACGCCAGGTGCTGGCACTGCCCGGGATTCGTCCGGTGCTGTTTGTGACCCTTACCTACGTGCTGGCCCATAACATTCTCTACACCTATATAGCGCCATTCCTGGTACCTGCCGGGATTGCGGCGGACATCGATCAGGTGTTGCTGGTATTTGGCCTGGCGGCGCTGCTGGGCATCTGGATTGTCGGCGCGTTGATTGATCAGCGGCTGCGTGCGTTGTTGGTGATCAGCTGCGCAATGTTCGCACTGTCGGCCCTGGCGCTGGCGTTCTGGATCACCTCGGCGACCGTGATCTACACCACAGTGGCGTTATGGGGGCTGGCGTTTGGCGGCCTGCCGGCATTGCTGCAAACAGCGCTGGCCAAGTCGGCCGGGGATTCAGCCGATGCCGCGCAGTCGATGCTGGTGACGGTGTGGAACCTGGGCATCGCCGGCGGTGGACTGCTCGGCGGCATGTTGCTACAGGGTTGGGGCGTGACAGCGTTTCCGTGGGCGGTCGTCGCGTTGGTCGTGCTGGCCCTGATGGCGACGCTGCGTTTAACCGATGTTTAAACGAAACGTGACGTAATGTTTCTTAACTCTTATGATCGCCCTGGGTGCGCTGCTGCATACGGCACAGCGCAGGTTAAAGGATAAGCATTGGTCGGGCCGCCAATGGAGACTTGTCGTGCCTGATAAACACCCTGCTATTCCTCGCCCCCAGGTTTTGGTCGAAGGCGCTCTTTCTGCATTGGAGCGGTTTTCACGCATCGAGGCCGTCAGCGGCATCGTGTTGCTGCTGGCGGCGATTGTCGCGCTGATCTGGGCCAACAGCCCGGTCGCCGATTCCTACGAACACTTCTGGAACACCCCACTCACTATCGGGCTGGGAGACTTCACGGTCTCGCGCTCGTTGCACTTCCTGGTGAACGACGGGCTGATGACCATCTTCTTCCTGGTGGTGGGCGCCGAGATTCGCCAGGAGATCAGGGACGGTGCACTCGCCAACCTGAAACTGGCCACCCTGCCCTTGGGCGCTGCACTCGGTGGCGTGCTGATGCCGGCGCTGCTCTATACCCTGCTCAACCATGGCACTGAAGCGGCCAGCGGCTGGGCGGTGCCCACCGCCACCGACATCGCGTTTGCCGTAGGTGTGCTGGCGCTGTTGGGTAAATCCATTCCGGCCGGCGTGCGCATTCTGTTGCTGGCGTTGGCGATCATTGATGACATCGTCGCCATCCTGATCATTGCGATCTTCTACACCGCGAGCCTGGACTACATGGGCCTGGTGATCGCAGCCTGCGGGCTGGCACTGGTGCTGGTCTTTCAGCGGATGGGGATTGGCAAGGCGGTTGTGTACCTGCTGCCCGGGGCGATTGTCTGGTTCGGGCTGCTGAAGACAGGTGTACATCCTACGCTCGCCGGCGTGGTGCTTGGCTTGATGACGCCTGTCATTTCAAGGCCCACCCGTGAACGCCCGCTGGACACCATCGGGCGCACATTTAACGAACTGATGGACCGGCTTTCGCATCCCGCTGAAAGCGCTCATCAGGTGGCCAAACCGTTGCAGCAGTTGAGAAAGGCCCAGCGAGAAATGTTGCCGCCGGTGCAGCGGATTCAAGCCGGGTTACACCCGTGGGTAGCCTTCGGCGTCATGCCGCTGTTTGCCCTGGCCAACGCGGGGGTGAGCCTGCAAGGGTTCAATCTGGACGACCCGCTGCCCCACGGCGTGTTCATGGGCGTCATCCTGGCCTTGGTGCTCGGCAAGCCGCTGGGGGTGATGCTGGCGAGTTTCGTGCTGGTCAAACTGAACATCTGCCAACTGCCGGAAGGCGTGACCTGGAACGGCGTCGCCCTGGTCGGCCTGTTGGCCGGGATTGGTTTCACCATGTCGATTTTCATCTCGTCGCTGGCCTTCTCCGATCCGACGCTGCTGTCGGCTGCCAAGCTGAGTGTGCTGAGCGCTTCGACCCTGGCGGCTGTGATTGGCTTGAGTTGGGGCAAGCTCAAGTTTGCGCGTTGAATCAAGGACTGGTTCAGTCAGCTGCTTGAGTGGATAAAAAAAGACCCCGGCCTCTTCAGGCCGGGGTCTTTTTATTCAGGCAGTAACGAGATCAGAACTTCTTGATCTCAGCCTTGGTTTCCAACTGCTTGCGATACGCGGCGAAGTCTTGCTGGCCCACACGGGACGCGAGGAAGCGGCGGTACTGAGCCTTCTCGTCATCGGTCGGGGCAGCGGCTTCGTTGACTGCGTTCAAGCGCACGATCACCAGGCTACCGTCTGGCAGAGTCACGCTGGTGAAGGTTGGCTTGTCCTTGGCCGCAGGCTTTGGCATGCGGAACAGGGCTTGCAGCACGGCTGGCTCGACGCCTTCCTGGCCACGGGTGGCCGCTTCGGTGACTTTCCAGGCCTGGCCATCCACCGGCTGATTCAGCGGTGTCTTGCCATCACGCAGGTTGGCAATCAGCTCGTCCGCGTGAGTCTTCGCCGCAGCGCTTGCGCGCTCCTTGGTCAACTGGGCACGGATGGCAGTGGCAACGCTTTCCAGCGGCAGCTGAGTAGGCTTCAAGTGCTCTTTGGCACGCAGCACCACGATGGTTTCCGGATCCAGCTCGATGGCGGTGCTGTTGGCACCTTCATCCAGTACTTCAGGGCTGAATGCAGCGGTCACCACGGCACGGTTGGCAGCAATGCCTTCGCCACCTTCACGGCCGAATGGCGCGGAGGTGTGCACGGTCAGCTTCAGGTCCGACGCCGGTTGGGCCAGGTCGGAAGCTTCGAATGCAGCGTCTTCCAGTTGCTTGGTCGCGTCGACGAAACGCTGTTCAACCTGCTGGGTCTTGAGCTCGCGGGTCAGCTTGTCTTTCAGGCTGGCGAACGATGGCACTTCAGGTGCCTCAACGCCCAACAGCTTGATCAGGTGCCAGCCGAAGCTCGAACGCACCGGCGCCGAAACCTGGTCCTTGTTCAACGCGTACAGCGCTGTTTCGAAGGCTGGGTCGTAGACGCCAGGGCCGGCGAAACCGAGGTCACCGCCGTTGTTTGCAGAACCCGGATCCTGGGAGAACTCTTTGGCCAGGGCTTCGAACTTCTCGCCTTTGGCCAGGCGTGCCTGGATCTCTTCGATCTTGGCCTTGGCCTGCTCGTCGGTGGTCTTGTCGTTGACTTCAATCAGGATGTGCGCCGCGCGACGCTGTTCAGCGAGGTTGGCGGTTTCTTTCTGATAGAGAGCCTGCAGCTCATCGTCCTTGACCGCGACCTGGTCGAAGAAGGAAGCCTTCTTCAGCTCCAGATAGTCGATGACCACCTGGTCCGGGGTCATGAACTCTTTGGCGTGCTGGTCATAGTAAGCCTTGACCTCGTCGTCGGTGAGTTTCACCGCATCAGGGTTGGCCTTGACGCTGGCGGTGGCGAAATCGCGGGTCTGTTTTTCCAGACGGGCAAAAGCCAGCACTTCGGCATCAGTCACAAAACCGCTGCCGGCAATACCAGCACGAACCTGGCCGATCAGCATTTCCTGGCTCAGCATCTGGCGGAATTGCATACGGCTATAGCCCAGCTGACGGATCACCTGGTCGAAACGCTCAGCGTTGAACTGGCCATCCACCTGGAATTCCGGTGTCTGCAGGATCACTTGATCCAGCGCGGCTTCGGAGAAAGCGAATTTCGAATCGGCCGCGCCCTGCAGCAGCAGTTTGCGATCGATCAGGCTCTTGAGCGCGGCGTCGCGCAGCAGCTTTTCGTCCAGCAAGGAAGCATCGAAGTCCTTGCCCAGCTGTTGCATCAGTTGACGACGTTGCATGTCGACGGCCTGGCCCAGTTCACTTTGGGTGATTTCTTCACCGTTGACCTTGGCCACGTCCTGCTTGTTGTTGGTCGAAGCCTGAAAAATAGCCTCGATACCGGTAAACGCCATCAATGCGACGATGATCCCGATAATGGTCTTGGCAATCCAGCCTTGTGAATTGTCCCTGATATTCTGCAGCATGCGTCCCCCAGAAACGGTTGAACTTCAAAATTAGGCAACCGTGGAGCGTGGGTAGAGTCCGGATAGAAGAAAGGCGCATCCGAGGATGCGCCTTCTCGTAGCTGGCGGAGCGGACGGGGGTTTGAACCCACACCCCCGGCGTGGCGACCCGATGGATACTTGGGTCAGCTGCCGCTCCGCTGCCAGGTCAGACCTGCGTCCGACCCGGATGGGTAAGGCTTGAGAGAAGCTTAGTTAACGGCTTCTTTCAGGGCTTTACCGGCTTTGAAACCTGGCTTTTTGGCAGCGGCGATTTGCAGAGCCTTGCCAGTCTGTGGGTTACGACCAGTGCGAGCTGGGCGATCGGTCACAGAGAAAGTACCGAAACCAACCAGTACCACAGAGTCGCCGGCCTTGAGAGCGCCAGTGACGGATTCGATTACTGCGTCCAGCGCACGGCCAGCAGCGGCTTTCGGGATATCAGCAGATGCAGCGATAGCATCAATCAGTTCCGACTTGTTCACTCTAAGTCCCCTTATATCTATTGAGTATGATTCTAAGTTTTTTGGTGAAAGCAAAAACCAGTGCTGAATGGCCTACAGACACTTAAGAGCCGCTTTATAACAAGGGCTCTAAAAAGCTGTCAAGGAAGCCCCCAGGCTTAAACGTATTAATGCGTGCTAATTCTTTCCTTAGAGTCAGTCTCGCGCTTTTCATCTTTTGCAACTATCTCCGGAGCCACATCCGGCAAGGGCTCCGGCGCGTATTGCAGCGCAATTTGCAGGACCTCGTCAATCCATTTAACCGGTTTAATCTGCAGATCCTGCTTGATATTGTCAGGAATCTCCTTCAAGTCGCGAACATTCTCTTCAGGAATGATCACGGTCTTGATACCACCACGGTGTGCAGCCAACAATTTCTCTTTGAGGCCACCAATGGCCAGCACTTGCCCACGCAGGGTTATTTCCCCAGTCATGGCAACATCGGCGCGCACCGGAATGCCGGTCAGGGCTGATACCAGTGCCGTGCACATGCCTACGCCTGCGCTAGGGCCGTCTTTCGGCGTCGCCCCTTCCGGCATGTGGATGTGGGTGTCGTGCTTCTCGTGGAAGTCCAGGGGGATTCCCAGGCTCTTCGCACGGCTGCGCACCACGGTCTGCGCGGCAGTGATGGATTCGACCATCACGTCACCCAGGGAACCGGTCTTGATCAATTGCCCTTTGCCCGGGATAACAGCGGCCTCGATGGTCAGCAACTCGCCGCCCACTTGAGTCCACGCCAGGCCCGTGACCTGACCCACCTGGTCCTGCTGCTCAGCCAGGCCGTAACGGAATTTGCGCACGCCCAGGAAGTGTTCCAGCAGCTCAGCGGTGACCTTCACCGAGAAGCGTTTTTCCAGCGCATGTTCCTTCACGGCCTTGCGGCAGATCTTCGCCAGTTGACGCTCAAGGCCCCGTACACCGGCCTCGCGGGTGTAGAAACGAATGATGTCGCGGATCGCGTCGGCATCAAATTCGATCTCGCCTTTTTTCAGGCCGTTGGCCGCAATCTGCTTGGGCGAAAGGTATTTGACAGCGATGTTGATCTTCTCGTCTTCGGTGTAACCCGGCAGACGAATCACCTCCATCCGGTCCAGCAAGGCTGGCGGAATATTCATCGAGTTGGAGGTGCACAGGAACATTACGTCGGACAGGTCGTAGTCGACTTCCAGGTAATGGTCGTTGAAATTGTGGTTCTGCTCGGGGTCGAGCACTTCCAGCAAGGCAGAGGCCGGATCGCCACGCATGTCGCTGCCCATTTTGTCGATTTCATCAAGCAGGAACAGCGGGTTGCGCACACCCACCTTTGTCATCTTTTGAATCAATCTTCCTGGCATCGAACCGATATAAGTCCGGCGATGACCACGAATTTCCGCTTCATCACGCACACCACCCAAGGCCATGCGTACGAATTTACGGTTTGTTGCGTGAGCAATCGACTCAGCCAGCGAGGTTTTACCCACACCAGGAGGACCGACCAGGCACAACACCGGTCCACGAATTTTCTTCACGCGCTTTTGCACGGCGAGGTATTCGAGGATGCGTTCTTTGACTTCTTCGAGGCCGTAGTGATCGGCGTCCAGAATATCTTCGGCGCGGGCCAGGTCCAGGCGCACTTTGGTCTGGGCCTTCCACGGCACCTGCACCAGCCAGTCGATATACGAGCGAACCACGGTGGCTTCGGCCGACATCGGCGACATTTGCTTGAGCTTGTTCAGCTCGGCAGTGGCCTTGGTCAAGGCGTCTTTTGGCAGGCCGGCGGCATCGATGCGCTTTTTCAGCTCTTCGATTTCGTTGTGGCCTTCCTCGCTGTCACCCAGCTCTTTCTGAATGGCCTTCATCTGCTCATTCAGGTAGTACTCGCGCTGGCTGCGCTCCATTTGCTTTTTGACACGGCCGCGAATGCGCTTCTCGACCTGCAGCAGGTCGATTTCGGCATCCAGCAGCGCCAGGACGTGTTCGACCCGGGCAGACAAATCGATGATTTCGAGAATGTCCTGCTTCTGCTCGATTTTCAGCGCCATGTGCGCGGCCATGGTGTCGACCAGGCGGCTTGGCTCATCAATGCTGTTGAGGGAAGAGAGGACTTCTGCGGGGACTTTCTTTCCCAGTTGTACGTATTGCTCGAACTGGGACAGCAGGCTGCGAACGAACACTTCGGATTCGCGCTCAGGGGCATCGACTTCGTCGATCAACGCCACTTCGGCGCGCAGGTGGCCGTCCACTTCCATGAAGCGCTCGACCGCACCGCGCTGCTCACCTTCCACCAGCACCTTGACGGTGCCATCAGGCAGCTTGAGCAGTTGCAGGACAGTTGCAACGGTACCAACGCGATACAGGGCATCTTCGCCCGGATCATCGTCAGCAGGATTTCTCTGGGCCAGCAGCAGGATCTGCTTGTCGCCCGTCATCGCGGCCTCGAGGGCTTCGATAGACTTCTCGCGCCCCACGAACAGCGGGATAACCATGTGCGGATAGACGACGACATCACGCAACGGCAGGAGAGGCAATTCGATGGTTGTCTTCATGATTTCGCCTCTATGACAGATGAAAGTAACTTGAAACCAAGATGGGGGCTGCCTGCAAAAAAAACAAGCGTAATGGCATCAGTTAAACGCAGTAAAAACAAAGGGGCCCGTTAAGGCCCCTTTATTTTGTACAGCTCGGCGGTGCAACGCTTACGCGTCTGGCGCAGCCTTGGCAGCCGGCTCACTGTTTTCGTAGATATACAGTGGCTTGGACTTACCTTCTATAACGCTTTCGTCGATCACCACTTTACTCACCTCGGACTGCGAGGGGATTTCATACATGGTGTCGAGCAGTACGCCTTCGAGGATCGAGCGCAAACCACGGGCGCCGGTCTTGCGCTCCAGTGCCCGCTTGGCCACCGATTTGAGCGCGTCAGCACGGAACTCGAGGTCCACACCTTCCATCTCGAACAGCTTGGCGTATTGCTTGGTCAGGGCGTTTTTCGGCTCGGTGAGGATCTGCATCAACGCAGCCTCATCCAGCTCGTCCAACGTCGCCAGGACCGGCAGACGGCCAACGAATTCCGGGATCAGACCGAACTTGACCAAATCGTCAGGCTCGACTTCACGCAGGGATTCACCGACTTTCTTGCCTTCTTCCTTGCTGCGTACTTCTGCACTGAAGCCAATGCCACCACGGGTGGAACGGTTTTGAATAACCTTTTCCAGACCGGAGAACGCACCGCCACAGATGAACAGGATGTTGCGCGTATCAACCTGAAGGAATTCCTGCTGTGGATGCTTGCGGCCGCCTTGTGGCGGTACGGAAGCAACTGTACCTTCGATCAGTTTCAACAGCGCTTGCTGCACGCCTTCACCGGAAACGTCCCGGGTGATCGACGGGTTGTCGGATTTGCGCGAAATCTTGTCGATTTCATCGATGTAGACAATGCCCATCTGGGCCTTTTCCACGTCGTAATCGCATTTCTGCAGCAACTTCTGAATGATGTTCTCGACATCTTCACCTACGTAACCGGCCTCGGTAAGAGTGGTTGCGTCGGCGATGGTGAAGGGAACGTTCAGCAGGCGAGCCAAGGTTTCTGCAAGCAGGGTTTTACCCGAGCCTGTAGGACCGATCAGCAAGATGTTGCTTTTGCCGAGCTCGACGTCGTCACTTTTCTTGTCACGCTGGTTCAGACGCTTGTAGTGGTTGTACACCGCTACGGCCAGAACCTTCTTTGCACGCTCTTGACCAATCACATACTGATCAAGGATGCCGCTGATTTCTTTAGGCGAAGGCAATTTATGCGCGCTGCTTTCGGCCTGGGCTTCCTGCACCTCCTCACGGATGATGTCATTGCACAGGTCGACGCACTCGTCGCAGATAAAGACCGAGGGGCCGGCAATCAACTTGCGTACTTCATGCTGGCTTTTGCCACAGAAGGAGCAATAGAGCAGCTTGCCGTTGTCCTCGCCGTTGCGGGTGTCAGTCATTCGTTCGATCCAAATCCGATAGGCTTGCAACACAAGATGAAGGCTATTGAGGGCTTTTTCAAGCCCACTGGTGGTCGGACCTGCCGACCAGCCCTATTTTGAGCTGCTTATATTAAGCGGGGCGCTTTTCGATCACTGCGTCGATCAACCCGTATTCACGAGCCGCTTCGGCGCTCATGAAATTGTCACGGTTGGTGTCGCGCTCGATCTCTTCCAGGGTATGCCCGCTATGTTTGGCCATCAGCGTGTTGAGACGCTCACGAATAAAGAGGATTTCCTTGGCATGGATTTCGATGTCCGATGCCTGGCCCTGGAAACCGCCCAGTGGCTGGTGAATCATCACGCGAGAGTTCGGCAGGCAGTAACGCTTGCCCTCAGCACCAGCGGTCAGCAGGAAAGCACCCATGCTGCACGCCTGACCGATACAGGTGGTCGATACGTTCGGCTTGATGAACTGCATGGTGTCGTAGATCGACATGCCAGCCGTTACCGAACCGCCCGGGGAGTTGATGTAGAGATGGATGTCCTTGTCCGGGTTTTCCGCTTCAAGGAACAGCAGCTGCGCACAGATCAGGTTGGCCATGTAGTCCTCTACCGGACCAACCAGAAAGATCACTCGCTCCTTGAGCAGGCGCGAGTAGATGTCATAGGCGCGTTCGCCACGAGCAGATTGCTCGACAACCATCGGGACCAGGCCGCCAGCGGCCTGGATATCAGAGTTCTGCTGAATATACGAATTACGGAACATGCTCTGCAGTTACTCCCAAATAGTCATGTCTTGAATACGCATAAGCCAGCGCGAGGCTGGCTTATGGGTGTATTTTCAAACGAGTTGAGCGATCAGTCGGCTTGTGCTGCTTCAGCCGGCTTGACTGCTTCTTCGTAAGAGACCGCTTTATCGGTCACCTTAGCCTTCTGCAGAACAGTATCCACAACTTGCTCTTCCAGCACAACCGAACGCACTTCGTTCAGCTGCTGGTCGTTCTTGTAGTACCAGGACACAACAGCCTCAGGCTCCTGGTAGGCAGAAGCCATTTCCTGGATCATTTCGCGAACGCGGGTTTCGTCAGGCTTGAGGTCGAATTGCTTGACCACTTCAGCCACGATCAGACCCAGTACAACGCGGCGCTTGGCTTGCTCTTCGAACAGCTCGGCCGGCAGTTGGTCAGGCTTGATGTTGCCACCGAACTGCTGAACAGCCTGCACGCGCAGACGATCAACTTCGTTGGACAGCAGGGCCTTAGGCACTTCGATCGGGTTGGCGGCCAGCAGACCGTCCATCACCTGGTTCTTGACCTTGGATTTGATCGCCTGACGCAGCTCACGCTCCATGTTCTTGCGAACTTCGGTGCGGAAACCTTCGATGCCAGTTTCCTTGATGCCGAACTGGTTGAAGAACTCTTCGTTCAGTTCTGGCAGCTTAGGCTCGGAAACAGTGTTGACGGTCACGGTGAACTCGGCGGCTTTGCCAGCCAGGTCCAGGTTCTGATAGTCAGCCGGGAAAGTCAGGTTCAGAACGCGCTCTTCGCCGGCTTTGGCGCCAACCAGGCCGTCTTCAAAACCAGGGATCATGCGGTTGGAACCCAGCACCAGCTGAGTGCCTTTGGCGGAGCCGCCAGCGAACACTTCGCCGTCAACCTTGCCAACGAAATCGATGTTCAGCTGGTCTTCGTTCTGGGCAGCGCGATCGGCCACTTCAAAACGAGTGTTCTGCTTGCGCAGGATTTCCAGCATGTTGTCCAGATCGGAGTCAGCAACATCAGCGCTCAGGCGCTCGATGGCGATCGAATCGAAACCGGCAACTTCGAATTCAGGGAACACTTCGAAGATTGCAACGTATTCCAGATCCTTGCCTGCTTCCAGGGACTTAGGCTCGATGGAAGGCGAGCCAGCCGGGTTCAGCTTTTGCTCGACAACGGCTTCGTAGAAGGAAGCCTGGATCACGTCACCTACTGCTTCCTGACGTGCATCAGCACCGAAGCGGCGCTTGATTTCGCTCATTGGCACTTTGCCTGGACGGAAACCAGCGATCTTGGCCTTTTGGGCAGTCTGCTGCAGACGCTTGTTGACCTGGGTCTCGATGCGCTCGGCCGGCACGGTGATGCTCATGCGGCGCTCAAGAGCAGAAGTATTTTCAACAGAAACTTGCATGGATATTCCTCGTTGCACAGACGTTAGCTGGCCGTTTCCGACCCCAGAATCAAGGGCATGCATTCTAGTGGGTCAAACTCAAGAAGTCACCCTACTGAAAACGGGTAAAAAAACAGCGGGCAATTTATAGGTACGAATGCACGAGTGCAGCTCGCCCCGGTAGCAAATACATCCCATCACGCCAGGGCTCTGCGCCAACCCTTCTATATATAGAAGCAGCTGCCAATCATCTCCCTGACAACCGACCCTGCGGACAAGGCCAGCGAGCAGTGCGGCATCATCGCGAAACATAAATACGACGAAACGCCCTGCCCTTGCAGCCCAGCACCTGCGACTGCGTTAAAACTCAAACCGCTGAAACAAAAAAGGCGCCAGACTATTAATCTGGCGCCTTTCGAAATATGGGGTGGACGAAGGGGATCGAACCCTCGACAACGGGAGTCACAATCCCGTGCTCTACCAACTGAGCTACGCCCACCATATTGCGTGACCAAAAAGCCCGTCAAAATGGCTATTTGTTGAGCCTCAGGAAAGCCAGCAGGCTTTTCATGAAGCTTTATTTGGTGCGGATGAAGAGACTCGAACTCTTACACCTTGCGGCGCTGGAACCTAAATCCAGTGTGTCTACCAATTCCACCACATCCGCGCTTGAAGCTTTTAAAGCAAAGGCGCCAGACTATTAATCTGGCGCCTTTTAAATATGGGGTGGACGAAGGGGATCGAACCCTCGACAACGGGAGTCACAATCCCGTGCTCTACCAACTGAGCTACGCCCACCATATTGCGCTACTTGTGCCAAAGCTGCCTAATGGCGCACCCGGCAGGACTCGAACCTGCGACCATCCGCTTAGAAGGCGGATGCTCTATCCAGCTGAGCTACGGGCGCCTTATTAATCTGTACTCTTGGAGGATTACAAACTAACCAGTGCTAGGCTGTGCCCGACAAGTGCGACGAATAGTATAGATGCACCCGAAACCCGTCAAATCCTTTTTATAAAAAATTCATTTTATTTAAGGGGTTAGGGGAATTTGCAGACCAAGCGCCTTTGCCCTCGCGCCATGGCATGCGAGAATGCGCGCACTTTTCTTCCCCCTCTCGATGGTTAATCACGCGTAATGACTGCACAACTTATCGACGGCAAATCAATCGCCGCCAGCCTGCGCCAGCAGATCGCCAAACGAGTCGCCGAGCGCAGCCAACAAGGCCTACGCACGCCGGGCCTCGCGGTGATCCTGGTCGGCAGCGATCCTGCCTCTCAGGTTTATGTCTCGCACAAGCGTAAAGACTGTGAAGAGGTCGGCTTTATCTCAAAAGCCTACGACTTGGATTCCGACACCACCCAGCAGGCCCTCACCGACCTGATCGACAGCCTCAATGACGATCCGGCCATCGACGGTATCCTGCTGCAACTGCCATTGCCCGAGCACCTGGACGCGTCGAAATTGCTTGAACGCATCCGCCCGGACAAAGACGTCGACGGTTTCCACCCTTATAACGTCGGCCGCCTGGCCCAGCGTATTCCGCTGCTGCGCCCGTGCACTCCGAAGGGCATCATGACCCTGCTGGAAAGCACCGGCGTCGATCTGTATGGCCTGGATGCCGTCGTTGTCGGCGCATCGAACATCGTCGGTCGCCCGATGGCCATGGAACTGCTGCTGGCCGGCTGCACCGTGACCGTCACCCACCGTTTCACCAAGGACCTGGCTGGCCACGTTGGCCGCGCCGACCTGGTAGTGGTTGCTGCCGGCAAACCCGGCCTGGTCAAGGGTGAGTGGATCAAGGAAGGCGCCATCGTTATCGACGTAGGCATCAACCGCCAGGACGACGGCAAGCTGGTGGGCGACGTGGTGTACGAAACAGCCCTGCCCCGCGCCGGATGGATCACCCCGGTACCGGGTGGTGTTGGCCCGATGACCCGCGCCTGCCTGCTGGAAAATACCCTGTACGCAGCCGAAACCCTGCACAGCTAATAACCAGCTGCTCTGAAAAAGCCCTGCCTTATCGCAGGGCTTTTTATTGGCCGGATAAAAAGTACTTTTTTCTTAGTTTTTAAGGGCTTTCATCTGTTTTCAGATGAACATTCGACAGTTTCTGATCCATACTCCTAAAATGTAACGGCATTTATCAGAAAGTCCGTGCAAAACGGTATATCCCTACTTTTTTTAGCGAGTTCATCCGCGTGAAAATTCATCTTTCCATCATCAGCCTATTTTTTGCATTTACAGGCACCTTCGCGAACGCCGGCGAAACCACTATGGCCCCCCGCGACATGTCCACCCTGCACATCGCCTCCGGCAGTGCGATGGTGGTAGACCTGCAGACCAACAAAGTCATCTATGCCAGCAACCCGGATGTCATCGTGCCGATCGCCTCAGTCAGCAAACTGATGACCGGCCTGATCGTCCTGGAAGCCAAGCAGAACATGGATGAATACATCGACATCAACATCAAGGACACGCCGGAGATGAAAGGCGTGTTCTCCCGGGTCAAGATCGGCAGCGAGATGCCGCGCAAAGAGATGTTGCTGATTGCCCTGATGTCCTCCGAAAACCGCGCCGCCGCCAGCCTGGCCCACCACTACCCGGGCGGCTACCCGGCCTTTATCGCGGCGATGAACGCCAAGGCCAAGGCGCTGGGCATGACCAGCACCCACTATGTAGAACCCACCGGCCTGTCGATCCACAACGTGTCCACCGCCCGCGACTTGAGCAAGCTGCTGGCCGCCGCGCGCAAATACCCGATGCTCAGCCAGCTGAGTACCACCAAGGAAAAGACCGTCTCGTTCCGCAAGCCCAACTACACCCTGGGTTTCTCCAACACAGACCACCTGATCAACCGCGCCAACTGGGACATCAAGCTGACCAAGACCGGCTTTACCAACCAGGCCGGCCACTGCCTGGTGCTGGTGACCAGCATGGGTAATCGCCCGGTGTCGCTGGTGATCCTCGACGCCTTCGGCAAGTTCACCCACTTTGCCGATGCCAGTCGCATCCGCAGCTGGGTCGAGACCGGCAAGAGCGGCTCGGTGCCGGACGTCGCCTTGCGCTACAAGGCTGACAAGAACCTGAAGAACCGCCCACGGGCGAACGTTCAGGTGACCGAGTCGCGCTGACAGCTAAATAACCCCATAAAAAACGGCGCCCTTGAGCGCCGTTTTTTATTTGGCCTGACTGGCCAGCGTCTTGACCGCCTGAGCCGCGGCCTGCTCCTGTCCGGCCTGGGCCGTGGCGCTTGCCGCCTGCTGCCAGCGCTGGGCGTCGACCTTGACCGGCAACTGGGTGGGCCGCTGAATCAGTACCGCCCACTTGCCGCCGTCTTTCCACGCCGACTCAAACGCGCTGAAATTCATCGGCATGCGTCGCTCCAAGCCCGAACGCAGCAACACCATGCTCTTCTGCTTGTTGTAACCCACCACCACGACATACCGCGGCCCGGCCCAGAAGGTCGAGCCCTGGGTGATACGCGCCATCACCGGGTACCCAGCCGCGACCTGTGCCAGCAGCGCCGGCAGCTGACCTTCCAGCGGATACACCAACATCCCGTATTCACGGGCCAACACCTGCATGTTGCGCTCGAGGTCCGCTTCGGCGCCCGGCAAATGCAGAGGCTTATCCAATAGCCCCGGTGTAATCACAATGCCTTGTTGGGACAGCATGCTGGCCAGAGCGGCCGGGCCACCGAGGTAAGTCTCGCCGCGAAACGCCGGCACGCCCTTGAGTTCGACGCTCTCCGGCAGGCCCGGGATGCTCGTGGGTTTAGGGTGCGAGGTGCAGGCCGCCAGCCCCATGAAACAGGCTGCGACCCACCAGGAGGTTTTAATGTTCGAGGGAAACCGCAACTTCTTCACTCACTTGATCAACTGCCGACATGGGCCCTGATCATAGGACGCTCAGGGGCGCGGGTATAGCCTTGTACCGCAGTAAAGGGCCCGCCATAGAGCAAACAAGTTGGATGCACACGACCATTGGTCAATAGCAGGCAACCTGCGGATAGCTAGACTGTCCATTGAGAAGACAGTGTGTGCCCCGTACCGGGCAAAGGAGGCACTTATGAGCCTGACAACAACGATTCTACTTTTGATCTGTGGCTGGCTGGCCGTCGCCGCCGCCATGCTTTGGGGCGTGATGCGCGTGACCCGCCGGCACCATCACCCACAGGTAAAACCCGCAGCGCCCGACAACCTGCACAAACCTGCCGGGCACCACGCCTGACGCCTTAGCCAGGCATGCAACTGAAGTCATCGGTCTGCGCCACTTCCTTGCCGTGGCCGTCCTTCAACTCGGCACGCACCGTGGTACCCAGACTGGATTCCACCAAGGTGTAATGTTCACCGGCCTTGAAGTTGCCGTAAGTAACATGCCCGCGACAATCCTGCTGATTGTCATCCCCCGCCTCTTCTTCAAACAAGGTGACATCCAGGCGATGGGCTCCAGGTTTCACTTCGAAGTAGCGGCCATCATTAATGTTTTTACCGTCTACCCGCTCGGCCATCAGGTCGTTGGGCGCCTCCTCTTGCAGGCCGATCCAGGCTTCGCTCGGGTCCGCCTTCGGCATCGGGCCGGCACACGCCGACAACAGCAGGACCGCACTCAAGGCCGGGATCAACAACAAGGGTTTAAGAGACATGGCAGAACTCCAAATGGATAAAGAGTGAAGGGGCAAAACAGCTCCCGTTCGATCGGTATCCAGCTTGGTACTGTCACCATTATTGAACAAATGAATACATATGAAAGGATCTTCAGCCGTTAACTAAATCTTCCTTCACCTGGCTGAAAGGTGCGTGTTAGGTGGGTCGGGCAAGACTGCCGGGGTTTGCAATCCCACTCCTTTGGAGGTTACGGCATGCTCGGGCTGGTAAAGACCGCACTGCTCAAGCCCTACACGTTTATCGTGCTGGCAATATTCATCTGCATCATTGGGCCCATGGCGGCCTTGCGTACCCCCACTGACGTATTTCCCGACATTGGCATCCCCGTCGTCGCGGTGGTTTGGCAGTACAACGGCCTGTCCCCGGACGCCATGGCCGGTCGCGTGATCTACACCTACGAACGCTCCCTGAGTACCACCGTCAACGACATCGAACACATTGAATCGCAGTCGTTACCCGGCATGGGCATCGTGAAGATTTTCTTCCAGCCCGGCGTGGATATCCGCACCGCCAACGCCCAGGTAACAGCGGTGTCACAAACCGTGCTCAAGCAGATGCCACCGGGCATCACCCCACCGCTGATCCTCAACTACAGCGCCTCGACGGTGCCGATCCTGCAGATGGCGTTCTCCAGCCCCAGCCTGTCGGAAGCGAAAATCCGCGACCTGGTACAGAACAATATCCGCCTGCCCCTGAGTGCCCTGCCCGGCCTGGCCATGCCCACGCCAATGGGCGGCAAGCAACGCCAGATCACCCTCGACCTCGACCCGCAGGCGCTGGCCGCCAAAGGCCTGTCGGCACAGGACGTGGGCAACGCTCTCGCCTTGCAGAACCAGATCATCCCGGTGGGTACCGCCAAACTCGGCCCCAACGAATACACGATCTTGCTCAACAACAGCCCCAAGGCGATTGACGAGCTCAACGACCTGCCGATCAAGACGGTCGACGGTGCGATCATCACCATCGGCCAGGTGGCCCACGTGCGTGACGGCTCGCCGCCGCAGACCAACATCGTGCGCGTCGACGGCCACCGTGCGGTGCTGATGCCGGCCCTGAAAAACGGCAGCATCTCCACCCTGTCGATTATCGACGGCATCCGCCAGATGCTGCCGCGCATCAATGAAACGTTGCCGCCTTCACTGAAGACCTCACTGCTCGGCGACGCCTCGGTGTTCGTTAAACAGTCGGTGGGCAGCGTGGCCCAGGAAGGCATCATCGCGGCGTTGCTGACCAGCGCAATGATCCTGCTGTTCCTCGGCAGTTGGCGCTCGACCATCATCATCGCCGCGTCGATTCCTCTGGCGGTGCTCTCGGCGATCGCATTGCTTGCAGCCACCGGGCAAACCCTCAACGTCATGACCCTCGGCGGGCTGGCGTTGGCGGTGGGGATTCTGGTGGACGACGCCACGGTGACCATCGAGAACATCAACTGGCACCTGGAACAAGGCAAGGCGGTGAAAGACGCGATCCTCGACGGCGCCAAGCAGATTGTCGGCCCGGCGTTCGTGTCCCTGCTGTGTATCTGCATCGTGTTCGTGCCGATGTTCATGCTGCAAGGCATCGCCGGTTATCTGTTCCGCCCGATGGCGTTGGCGGTGATCTTCGCCATGGCCAGCTCGTTCATTCTGTCGCGAACGTTGGTGCCGACCCTGGCGATGTTCCTGCTCAAGCCGCACGTGCCGGAGCAAGGCCAGGGCCATCACCCGGAAGATGAATTCATCAACCATCACGAGGGCGACCAGCACAAACCCCAGCGCAACGCCGTGCTGCAATCGGTGCTGAATTTCCAGCAGGGTTTCGAGCGTCACTTCTCCAACGTGCGCGACGTCTACCACAGCCTGCTGACCCTGGCCCTGGGTGCTCGCAAGCGTTTCATCGTCGGCTTCCTGGCCTGCATTCTTGCCTCGTTCCTGCTGCTGCCAAGCCTGGGCCAGGACTTCTTCCCGGCCACCGACGCCGGGGCCATGGCCCTGCATGTGCGCTTGCCGCTGGGCACGCGGATCGAAGAAAGCGCCGCAGCGTTTGACCGGATCGAAGCGCGGATTCGCGAGATCGTTCCGGCCGACGAACTAGACACTATCGTCGACAACATCGGCATTCCGCTGAGCGGCATCGACATGGCCTACAGCAGCAGCGGCACCATCGGCCCACAGGACGGTGATATCCAGGTCACCCTGAAAAAAGACCACGCGCCAACTGCTGACTACGTGAAAAAGCTGCGTGAAGCCCTGCCCGAAAGTTTCCCCGGCAGCCAGTTCGCCTTCCTGCCGGCCGACATCAGCAGCCAGATCCTCAACTTCGGTTCACCGGCCCCGCTGGATGTGAAAATCTCCGGGCGCAGCGATGAAGAAAACCGCGCCTACGCCGTGGAACTGGAACGTCGCCTGAAACATGTACCGGGCATTGCCGACCTGCGTATCCAGCAGTCCACCGGCTACCCGTCACTGCAAGTCAACGTAGACCGGATGCGCGCCAACGGCCTGGGCATCACCGAGCGCGACGTGACCAACAGCATGGTTGCGTCCCTGGCCGGCAGCTCGCAAACCGCACCAACGTTCTGGCTGAACCCGGCCAATGGCGTGTCGTATTCGATCGTGGCTGCCACCCCGCAGTATCGCCTCGACAGCCTGCCGTCCCTGGAAGCGCTGCCGGTGACCGGTGCCGATGGGCAGTCGCAAATCCTCGGCGGCGTGGCGACGATTTCACGGGTACAAAGCCCGGCGGTGGTGACCCACTACAACATCGAACCGACCCTGGACCTGTACGCCAACGTGCAGGGCCGCGACCTCGGCGGCGTCGCCAGCGATGTGCAAAAGGTGCTGAATGACATGGCCCCGATGCGCCCCAAAGGCGCGACCATCAGCCTGCACGGGCAGATCGATGCGCTGCATGAAGCGTTCAACGGCTTGAGCTTCGGCCTGCTCGGCGCAGTGGTGCTGATCTACCTGCTGATCGTGGTCAACTTCCAGTCCTGGACTGACCCGTTCGTGATCATCACCGCGCTGCCGGCGGCCCTCGCGGGCATCGTGTGGATGCTGTTCCTCAGCGGCACCTCGCTGTCGGTGCCCGCACTCACGGGGGCCATCCTCTGTATGGGCGTGGCCACCGCCAACTCGATCCTGGTGGTGAGTTTCTGCCGAGAGCGCCTGGCCGAACATGGCGACGCACTCAAGGCCGCACTGGAAGCCGGCTACACACGTTTCCGCCCGGTGTGCATGACCGCTCTGGCGATGATCATCGGCATGTTGCCGCTGGCCTTGTCCGAAGAACAAAACGCGCCGCTGGGACGTGCCGTGATCGGCGGCCTGATCCTCGCCACCACTGCCACTTTGCTGTTTGTACCCGTGGTCTTCAGTTTGGTCCACGGTCGTCACCCTACTCGCGCTGCTGCTGGAGAAACCCCACATGTCGTCTGATCACAAACCCTCGCGCAAGCGTCTGATGTTCATGGGTGTCGGCGGCCTGACACTGGCTGCCCTGTTGGTCGCCAACGGCCTGCACGCCCGTACGATGCATGAAAAATCCGTCACCGCCTGGACCGAAACCGCCGCAGTGCCGCAGGTGCTGGTGTTCCAGCCGAAGCAGAACGCGGCCGGCGACACCCTGCGCCTGCCCGCACACCTGGAAGCCTGGAGCAAGGCACCGATTCATGCGCGGGTCAGCGGTTATCTCAAAGACTGGAAGGTCGACATCGGCACCCAGGTCAAGGCCGGGCAAATCCTCGCCGAGATCGACAGCCCCGACCTCGACCAGCAAGTGGCACAAACCCACGCGCGCATGGTGCAGGAACAGGCCAACGCACGACTGGCGGAAACCACCGCCACCCGTTGGAAAAACCTGCTGGACAGCCATTCGGTATCGCGCCAGGAGGCCGATGAAAAAACCTCCAACGCCCTGGCTGCCAAGGCCAATGCCCAGGCAGCAGAGGCAGACTATGCGCGGCTGTCGGCCCTGGAAGACTACAAGACCATCCGCGCGCCGTTCGCTGGCGTAATCACCGCGCGTAATACCGACATCGGCCAATTGATCAAGGCCGACAGCGACAGCGATCCGGAACTGTTCGACATCGCCGACACCCACCAACTGCGGCTCTATGTGCCGGTGCCGCAGAACTATGCGGCGGTGATTCATCCCGGATTGGCCGCCCAACTGACGGTACCCGAGCACCCCGGCGAACACTTCAGCGCGAAGCTGATGGGCGACTCCACCGCCATCGACCGCCGCTCCGGCACCCTGCTCGCGCAGTTCGTGGCAGACAATCCGGACGGCAAGTTGCTGCCCGGCGACTACGCAGAAGCCACCCTGGCGATTCCGGCAGACACCCATGGTGTGAGCATCCCGGCCAGCGCCCTGATCTTCCGCGCCCAAGGCACCCAGGTCGCGGTTCTGGACGCCAAGAACCATGTGCACCTGCAAGACATCCACATCGGCCTCGACCTCGGCGAGCGCCTGGTCATCGATCAAGGCCTGAAACCCGCCGATCGCGTAGTCGACAACCCGCCCGACGCCCTGCGCGAAGGCGACGCCGTGCAACTGGCCGACGCCGGAGGTGCCCATGCACCCAAGGCTTAAACCCCTCGCAGCCTTGGTGTTGCTGGCGCTGCACGGTTGCTCGTTGGCGCCCACCTACAAGGCACCGACCATTGACCTGCCGGCCAAATACCGCGAACAGACCAGCGACGGTCCGTGGCACAGCGCCCAACCCTCCGACCAACTGGCGCCGAAGTGGTGGCAGCTTTACCAGGACCAGCGCTTGAACGACCTGCAGGAACAACTGCTCAAGGCCAACCCGGACCTGGCGGCGGCGCTGGCGCATTTCGATGCGTCCCAGGCGTATGCCAGCCAGTTGCATGCCGGATTGTTCCCGCAAATCACCGCCAGCGCACAGCCGTTGCGTCAGCGCCAATCGGATTCCCGGCCGCTGCGGGGCGATACCCAGCCTTCGGTGTACAACAGCAACACGGCGGGGTTTGCGCTGAGCTTTGATCTGGATCTGTGGGGCAAAATCCGCAACCAAGTGGCGGCTGGCGATGCGCAGGCCCAAGCCTCCGGGGATGATTTGGCGGTGGCACGCCTGAGCCTGCAGCATCAGTTGGCGACGCTGTACGTGCAGCTCAACGGGCTGGATGCGCAGAGCCGGATTCTCAGCAGTTCGCTGGATGATTTTGGCCAGGCGCTGCAACTGACCCGCAGCCGGTATGAAGGACAGATCGCCTCGGAACTCGACCTGACCCGCGCACAGAATCAGCTGGCTGAAGCCGAGGCCCAGCTTGACGATGTACGCGGTCAGCGCAATCTCACCGAGCATGCGATTGGTGAATTGGTGGGTGTGTCGGCCAGTGAATTCCAGCTGCCGCCGAGCCGGCAATTGATTGCGTTGCCGGGGATTCCGCAACAGCTGCCGAGCCATCTGCTGCAACGCCGGCCGGATATTGCGGCGGCGGAGCGACGGGTGTTTGCGGCCAACGCGAATATCGGCGTGGCAAAGGCCGCGTGGTATCCGGATTTCAGTTTGACCGGGTTGATTGGCGGGCAGACCCAAGGCGTCGGCAACCTGTTCTCGGCGGCCAATCGGTACTGGGCGCTGGGGCCCTTGGTCAACCTGCCGATCTTTGATGGCGGACGGCTGAGCGCCAATGAACGCCAGGCCAAGGCGGAGTTTGAAGAGGCTTCGGCGCACTATCGTAGCCAGGTGTTAAGAGCCGTGCGTGAGGTGGAAGACAACCTTGGGCAACTGCGTGATTTGCAGCAGGAGGCGATGGATGAACAGGCCGCCGCGAATGCTGCGGAGCACACCCAAGCGCTGGCGATGAACAGTTATCAGGCAGGGGCTGTGAGTTACCTGGATGTGGTGACGGCACAGACCGCGGCGTTGCAGGCACAGCGCACGTTGCAAGCGGTGCAGACACGGCAGTTGCAGGCGAGTGTGAGTTTGGTGACAGCACTCGGCGGCGGTTGGAAGCCTGACACAAATCTCGAGCCCACTGGATGATCGTTCCCACGCTCTGCGTGGGAATGCCGCCTCGGACGCTCTGCGTCCAACTGGCGATGCAAGGTTAAAGTCATGCGCAGTGGTGACGCAGAGCGTCACGGGATGCATTCCCACGCAGAGCGTGGGAACGATCGCAAAACCCTGCTGCTTAATACCTCTCAGGATCAGGAATCCATCAATGCCATCGCCGCGCACTTGGCCTTTGAGGTTATAACTGTAGGAGCGAGCTTGCTCGCGAAAAACGTCAACGATTACGCGTACAGCCTTGATGTACGCGGCGCCCTCAGGTTTTTCGCGAGCAAGCTCGCTCCTACAGTAGGTTTCTAGGGCCGTGATTTATGCAGCCAGTTTGCCGCTGGCAATCGCCACCGACGCCGCCACCATCGCCCTCAGCAACACCGCACAGCCCGCCGCCAGATCATCCGGCGCGGCGTTCTCGATTTCGTTATGGCTGATGCCACCTTCACATGGCACAAAGATCATCCCCGCCGGCCCCAGCTCTGCGACGAAAATTGCGTCATGCCCTGCCCCGCTCACAATGTCCATGTTCGACAACCCCAACCCATTGGCCGCATCACGCACGGCATCCACGCAGCCTTTGTCGAAGTACAGCGGCGGGAAGTCAGCGGTGGGTGTCATCTCGAACGTGAGGCCGTGCTTGGCGCAGGTCTCGTCGATTACCTTGCGCACCTGGGCGATCATCGAATCCAGTCGTGCCGGTTCCAGATGACGGAAATCCAGGGTCATGCGCACTTCGCCAGGAATGACGTTGCGTGAACCGGGATAAGCTTGCAGGCAACCGACGGTGCCACAGGCGTGAGGCTGATGACCCAACGCAGCCGCATTGACGGCGGCGACCACAGCAGCAGCGCCTACCAATGCGTCTTTACGCAGGTGCATGGGCGTTGGGCCGGCGTGCGCCTCGACACCGCGTAATTTCAGGTCGAACCATTTCTGGCCAAGGGCGCCCAGCACTACGCCGATGGTTTTCTTTTCATCCTCAAGAATCGGGCCTTGTTCGATATGCGCTTCGAAATATGCGCCGACCTTGTGCCCGCTCACTGGCCGCGTACCGGCATAACCAATAGCATTCAGCGCATCGCCCACGGTCACGCCGTCGGCATCCGTCTTGGCCAGCGTATCGGCCAGGGTGAATTTCTCGGCAAACACCCCGGACCCCATCATGCATGGCGGAAAGCGCGAGCCTTCTTCGTTGGTCCACACCACCACTTCCAGCGGCGCTTCGGTTTCCACTTTCAGGTCATTGAGGGTTCGCAGCACTTCCACTCCCGCCAACACCCCAAAACAACCATCAAACTTGCCGCCGGTGGGTTGGGTGTCGATATGGCTGCCGGTCATCACCGGCGGCAACTTGGGATTGCGCCCCGGCCGGCGGGCGAAGATATTGCCGACGCCATCGATGGTCACGGTACAGCCCGCCTCCTCGCACCACTTCACAAACAGGTCGCGGGCCTGGCGATCGAGGTCGGTCAGGGCCAGGCGGCAGACGCCGCCCTTGGGGGTGGCGCCGAGCTTGGCGAGTTCCATCAGGGACAGCCACAGGCGATCGCGGTTGATGTGCTGATGGGTGGATTGCAGAACGTCTATGGCAGCGTTCATGGGGATCTCCTCAGACAGTAATTCTTATGAATTTGACCAGGCTCTCACTGGCGGACTGCGATCAAAAATGTGGGAGCGGGCTTGCTCGCGAATACGGTGTGTCAGTCGCCAGATGTGTTAGCTGAACCACCGCCTTCGCGAGCAAGCCCGCTCCCACATTTGATCGCATTGCACATCGATTAGAGCGGTGTTTTCACGGCGACCACGCGAGCCCCGCGCTTCATGCACAGGGCGTAATACAGCAACCCGCCGAGTGCCGAACCGGTGAACCAGCCATAGCTGTAGAACCAACTGAACGCGTCGCTGCCCAGGGACAACAGCGTCAGTACCACCGGCACGCCAAACGCCAGGAAGCCATGCCAGTTCCACGCCGGGTACACGTCATCGCGGTACAAGCCGGCAAGGTCCAGTTGCTGTTTCTTGATGATGAAATAGTCCACCACCATGATCCCGGCAATCGGCCCCAGCAGGCTTGAGTAACCCAGCAGCCAGTTGGAGTAGACGGTTTCCAGGCTCACGTCGGAGATGATCAGCCCGAGCTTTTTCAGCAGTTCATGGGCCATCAGCGCCAGGCCCACCAAGCCGGTAAGGACCACCGCCGTGGTGCGGTTGATCAGCTTGGGCGCGATGTTCTGGAAGTCGTTGGTGGGCGACACGATGTTCGCCGCGGTGTTGGTGGACAAGGTGGCGATGATGATCAGCGCCATGGCCACGGCTACCCACACCGGGCTCTGGATATGGCCGATCAGGGTCACCGGGTCGGAGACGCTGACGCCCACCAGTTTCACCGAGGCAGCGGTCATGATCACGCCGAGGGCGGCGAACAGGAACATGGTCAGCGGCAGGCCGAAAATCTGCCCGAGTATCTGGTCTTTCTGGCTCTTGGCGTAGCGGCTGAAGTCGGGGATGTTCAACGACAAGGTGGCCCAGAAACCCACCATCGCCGTCAGGCCTGCCATGAAGTAGCCGGTGAGGCTCGCGCCTTCGGGACGCTTGGGCGGGATCGCCATCAACTCGGTCAGCGAGACATTCGGCAGCGCCCACACCAGCAGCCCGATTCCCACCGCTACCAGCAGCGGAGCAGACAGGGTTTCCAGCCATTTGATCGACTCGGCGCCGCGCAATACCACCCACAGGTTCAGCGTCCAGAAGATCATGAAGCCGATCACTTCACCGGTGCCGCCGAGGGACTTCCAACCCTCGAAAATCGAGCCCAGGAACAGGTGAATCGCCAACCCGCCAAACATCGTCTGGATGCCGAACCAGCCGCACGCCACCAGGGCGCGAATCAGGCACGGCACGTTGGAGCCAAGTACGCCGAAGGACGAGCGCAGCAACACCGGGAACGGAATACCGTACTTGGTACCGGGGAAGGCGTTGAGGGTCAGCGGAATCAGCACCACGATATTGGCCAGCAGGATCGCCATCAGCGCCTCGCCCACCGACAACCCGAAGTACGCGGTGAGCACGCCACCCAGGGTGTAGGTCGGCACGCACACCGACATGCCGATCCACAGCGCGGTGATGTGCCACTTGTTCCAGGTACGCTCGTGCACCTTGGTCGGTGCCATATCGTGGTTGTAGCGGGGGCTGTCGAGGACGTCGGGGCCGGCGTCGAGTTCGTACAGGCCGTTGCGCTCAATGACTTGCGATCTGTTCTGTTGCATGGCCGCTCCACGGTTTTTTCGAATTATTTTTGCTCACCCCGTGACGTGCACGGGATGGCCGGAGTACCTCGTTGACAACATGACATCCGGGACCCGGCCAACCGCCACCGCACTCAATAACCGTGCCGTAAACCGTTGCCCTTCCCGCACCGCTTATATAACTCGCTGATGTTTATCAGCTTTATTGTCTCGACCGAAGAGCCCCTCGTTACTTTCAGCGTTACTCAGGCCAAATAACGCAGAAGTTGTCCGAACCATCAGGACTCAATCTGGTGCAACACAATTATTTTTATTTACCGGCCCCGTCAAGAGGCATGTCTCAAGCGTCTGATTTGCAATAAGAAATGTTGCTCATATTGGGAACCTGTCAAGTGCGTCAAAATGGTGAGAGGCCGCTACATTTTGGTGATTTTGATTTTTTATCTTTTAAAATCAATCAGTTAATACGAATATAAGCTTATGAAAAATATCCTTGCTCATTCGAAAAACTCGGGCTAGTTTCTATTCCTGTCACCGCTGACAGGAATTAATTCTCCAGCGGCGCGATGCATTACAACACTTAGAACTGGCACAAGCCGGTCAAGCCTGTGAGGAACTCGACATGTCGCTGTTGATCCGTGGCGCTACCGTTATTACCCATGATGAAAGTTATCGAGCCGATGTTTTATGCGCAGACGGTCTAATTCGCGCCATTGGCACTGATCTGGATATTCCCGCTGGCACCGAGATACTCGATGGCAGCGGTCAATACCTGATGCCCGGCGGCATCGATCCCCATACCCATATGCAATTGCCCTTCATGGGCACCGTGGCCAGTGAAGACTTTTTCAGTGGCACGGCTGCCGGGTTAGCGGGCGGCACCACGTCGATCATCGACTTCGTGATTCCCAACCCGCAGCAATCCCTGTTGGAAGCCTTCCACCAGTGGCGCGGCTGGGCCGAGAAGTCGGCTTCCGACTACGGTTTTCACGTCGCCATTACCTGGTGGAGCGAGCAGGTCCGCGAGGAAATGGCCGAGCTGGTCAGCCATCACGGCATCAACAGCTTCAAGCATTTCATGGCGTACAAAAACGCAATCATGGCCGCTGACGACACCCTGGTGGCGAGCTTCGAACGCTGCCTGGAACTGGGCGCGGTGCCGACGGTGCATGCCGAAAACGGCGAACTGGTGTACCACTTGCAACGCAAGCTGATGGCCCAGGGCATTACCGGGCCTGAGGCGCACCCGCTGTCGCGGCCTTCGCAGGTGGAAGGCGAAGCGGCCAGTCGGGCGATCCGGATTGCCGAAACCATCGGTACGCCGCTGTACCTGGTGCACGTGTCCACCCAGGAAGCGCTGGATGAAATCACCTATGCCCGTAGCAAAGGCCAGCCGGTATACGGCGAAGTGTTGGCAGGGCATCTGCTGCTGGACGACAGCGTGTATCAACACCCCGACTGGCAGACCGCCGCCGGCTACGTGATGAGCCCGCCCTTCCGCCCGCGCGGGCATCAGGAGGCGCTGTGGCATGGCCTGCAATCGGGCAACCTGCACACCACCGCCACCGACCATTGCTGCTTCTGCGCCGAGCAAAAGGCCGCCGGGCGAGATGACTTCAGCAAGATCCCCAATGGCACCGCCGGTATCGAAGACCGCATGGCGCTGTTGTGGGACGAGGGCGTGAACACCGGGCGGTTGTCGATGCAGGAGTTCGTTGCGCTGACCTCTACCAACACCGCGAAGATCTTCAACCTGTACCCGCGCAAAGGTGCAATCCGCGTGGGGGCCGATGCTGATCTGGTGCTGTGGAACCCGCAAGGCACACGGACCATTTCCGCGAAGACTCACCACCAGAAAGTCGACTTCAACATCTTCGAAGGCAAGACCGTACGCGGCGTGCCGAGCCACACCATCAGCCAGGGCAAGCTGGTCTGGGCAGATGGGGATTTGCGCGCCGAGCGAGGTGCGGGGCGGTACATCGAACGGCCGGCGTATCCGTCGGTGTTTGAGCAGTTGAGCAAGCGGGCGGAGCGTTCCAGGCCGGTTGCTGTGAAACGCTGAGGCCGCCATTCGCGAGCAAGCCCGCTCCCACATTCGCCCCCATTCCAACAGGATAAATGCAGTCGAATGTGGGAGCGGGCTTGCTCGCGAAGAGGCCGGTACAGGCAACAAAAAAACCACTGCCCACCAGAGGCAGCACCTCAAAAACCGTGAGGCCAATACCGTGATCCAGACCCTGAACCATCTTCCCCACCCCCATGAAGATGCGGCGGCCCTCGCCGCGCATTTCACCGACCTGGCGCCGCCGCTCAATGCTCGGCAAGCCCAACTGGAAGCGTCGCGCTGCCTCTACTGCTACGACGCGCCGTGCGTTAACGCGTGCCCCAGCGAGATCGATATCCCGTCGTTCATCCGCAATATCCACACCGAAAACGTCCAAGGCGCCGCGCAGAAGATCCTTTCGGCGAATATCCTCGGCGGCAGTTGCGCCCGGGTCTGCCCGACAGAAATCCTCTGCCAGCAAGCCTGCGTGCGCAACAACGCCGAGGAATGCGCCCCGGTGCTGATCGGCCTGTTGCAGCGGTACGCGGTGGACAACGCACACTTCAGCGAACACCCGTTCCAGCGCGCCGCGCCCACCGGCAAGCGCATCGCGGTGGTCGGCGCCGGGCCTGCAGGGTTGTCCTGCGCCCATCGCAGCGCCTTGCACGGCCATGACGTGGTGATTTTCGAAGCCCGGGAAAAAGCCGGCGGCCTGAATGAATACGGGATCGCCAAGTACAAACTGGTGGATGACTTCGCGCAAAAGGAACTGGATTTCCTTCTGCAAATTGGCGGCATCGAAATCCGTCACGGCCAGCGTCTCGGCGACAACCTGACCTTGAGCGAGCTGCACCAGCAGTTCGATGCGGTGTTCCTCGGCCTCGGCCTGGCCGCCAGCAAACAACTCGGCCTGCCTCACGAGGACGCCCCCGGCCTGCTCGCCGCCACCGACTACATCCGTGAACTGCGCCAGGCCGATGACCTCAGCCAACTGCCCCTGGCCGACCGCTGCATTGTCCTCGGCGCCGGCAACACGGCCATC
The DNA here is from genome assembly GCF_001952855.1 of Pseudomonas sp. ATCC PTA-122608. GTDB lineage: Bacteria > Pseudomonadota > Gammaproteobacteria > Pseudomonadales > Pseudomonadaceae > Aquipseudomonas. The sequence continues at coordinate 168,021 of NZ_LPNO01000006.1, forward strand.
GACATGGCCGTGCAAATGGCCCGCCTCGGTGCCCATGACGTCAACCTGGTGTACCGCCGTGGCCTGACTGAAATGGGCGCCACCGGCCACGAGCAAGATATCGCCAAGGCCAACCAGGTACGCCTGTTGACGTGGGCTCAACCGGAGGAAGTGTTGCTCGATGATCAGGGCCATGTTCGCGGCATGCGTTTCGCCCGCACCCGCATGGTCGATGGCCGCCTGCAGGCCACCAGTGAAACCTTCGAACTGGCCGCTGACGCGATTTTCAAGGCCATCGGCCAAGGTTTCGACGACGCGGCGCTGCACGACCCGCTGGCCCACCAGTTGCAACGCCAGGGCGATCGCATCTTCGTCAACGAACAGCTGCGCACCAGCATCCCGGGTGTGTATGCCGGCGGTGATTGCGTCAGCCTCGGCCAGGACCTCACCGTCCAGGCCGTGCAACACGGCAAGCTGGCCGCTGAAGCCATGCACGCTCAACTAATGCTGAAAGTGGAGGCTGCGTAATGGCCGATCTCTCGATTGTATTCGCCGGCATCAAAGCCCCCAATCCGTTCTGGCTGGCCTCCGCGCCGCCTACCGACAAGGCCTACAACGTGGTCCGCGCCTTTGAAGCAGGCTGGGGCGGTGTGGTCTGGAAAACCCTCGGCGAAGACCCGGCTGCGGTCAACGTCTCATCACGCTACTCGGCACACTTTGGCGCCAACCGTGAAGTGCTCGGCATCAACAATATCGAGCTGATTACCGATCGGTCACTGGAGATCAACCTGCGGGAAATTACCCAGGTGAAAAAGGACTGGCCGGACCGCGCACTGATCGTGTCGCTGATGGTGCCCTGTGTTGAAGAGTCGTGGAAACACATCCTGCCGCTGGTGGAAGCCACCGGCTGCGACGGCATCGAGCTGAACTTCGGCTGCCCCCACGGCATGCCGGAACGCGGCATGGGCGCGGCGGTGGGCCAGGTGCCGGAGTACGTGGAACAGGTGACGCGCTGGTGCAAGACCTATTGCTCGCTGCCGGTGATCGTCAAGCTCACGCCAAACATCACCGACATTCGCGTGGCAGCGCGAGCGGCGTATCGCGGGGGCGCGGATGCTGTGTCGCTGATCAACACCATCAACTCCATCACCAGTGTCGACCTGGAGCGCATGGTCGCCCTGCCGATGGTGGGCACCCAAAGCACTCACGGTGGCTACTGCGGTTCGGCGGTGAAGCCGATTGCGTTGAACATGGTGGCGGAGATCGCCCGGGATCCACAGACACAGGGTTTGCCGATCTGCGGCATTGGCGGGATTGGCAACTGGCGCGATGCTGCGGAATTCGTTGCGCTGGGCTGCGGCGCGGTGCAGGTGTGCACGGCAGCAATGCTGCATGGGTTTCGGATTGTCGAAGAGATGAAGGACGGGCTGTCGCGTTGGATGGACAGCCAGGGCTACAGCAGCCTGCAGGAATTTTCCGGGCGAGCGGTGGGCAATACGACGGATTGGAAGTACCTGGATATCAATTACCAGGTGATCGCCAAGATTGACCAGGAGGCGTGTATTGGCTGTGGGCGTTGCCATATTGCTTGCGAGGACACCTCACACCAGGCGATTGCCAGCTTGAGGCAGGCGGATGGGACGCATAAGTACGAGGTGATCGATGATGAATGCGTGGGATGCAACCTGTGCCAGATCACCTGCCCGGTAGCGGACTGTATCGAGATGGTGCCGGTGGAGACCGGGAAGCCGTTTTTGAACTGGACACAGGATCCGAGGAATCCCTACCGGGAAGCCGTGTAGCCCTGGATGATCGTTCCCACGCTCCGCGTGGGAACGATCTACGGCTCCAACCCAATCCCCCGCAAGATCACACTCGTCACCGTCTGTACTGCCCGTTCAAACTGCATATCCGACAACGGCTGATGATCATTCAGGATCTTCACCTGATGATCAAAGTCGGCATAGTGCTGGGTCGACGCCCAGATCATATACAGCAGGCTCGACGGTTCCACCGGCAAGATCCGCTTGTCTTCCACCCACTGACGAATCTTCGCTTCCTTCATCTTGGCCCAGTCGTACAGGCTCACGTCCAGCGCCTCACCCAGGGTCGGTGCGCCGTGGATGATTTCGTTGGCCCATACTTTGGAACCATAGGGCCGGCTGCGGGAATGTTGCATCTTGGCGCGGATGTAGCTGCTGAGCACCACCCGCGGGTCGTCGAACATCTCGAAGCACAAGGCGTCCTGCTTCCACACTTCCAGCAGGTCGAACAACACCGCGCTGTACAGCTCGCTCTTGGTGCTGAAGTAGTAATGCAGGTTGGAGCGCGGCAGTTGCACTTCTTCGGCGATGTCGGCCATGGCGGTGCTGCCATAGCCCTTCTCGGCGAAGACCTTTTCAGCCGCCAGCAGAATCTTTTCGACGTTGACCCGACGAATACCGATCTTGTGATTGCCCATAAGGGCTCCCTGACAACAACATGACTTCAAGACTACCATCCGCTCTAGACCGCGGCGACACGCCACTGTGAAACTTCGTACAAGCACCTTCCCCGTGGATAGCGGATTGGTTAGCATCGCCATCCCCTCGAAGGATCATCTTCATGACGATTCGACTGCGAGACGCGTGCGACGGCCCGGTGCTTGCGGCTCTGCCGAACAACTGACTCTCACCTGAAGGTATTGAACAATGTTGATCAAGAAAACCCTCACCACCGTCGCCCTGCTCGCCTCCCTGCTGGGCGCCTCGGCCGCCTTTGCCCACGCCCACTTGAAAAGCTCGGAGCCTGCCGCCGACAGCAGCGTCGCCGCGCCCAAGGACCTGCGCCTGACGTTCTCCGAAGGCGTTGAAGCGACGTTCACCAAGGTGTCCCTGAGCAAGGACGGCACCGAAGTCGCGATCAAGGGCCTGGAAACCCCGGACGCCGACAAAAAGGTTCTGGTGGTGACTCCGGCCGCTCCATTGGCCGCCGGTAACTACAAAGTGGTGTGGAACGCGGTCTCGGTGGATACCCACAAGAGCAACGGTGAATACAGCTTCAAGGTCGGCCAATAATTCATGGCCACCCTGCTGGTGCTGTGCCGCTTCCTGCATTTCATCGTGGTGTTGTTGATGTTCGGGGCCTGTGTGTTGAGGCCCTGGTTGCTGGGAGCAGGGCCGCAACCGGTGCTGGACCGACACCTGTCGCGCATCACCCAAGGCTTGGCGTGGCTGGCATTGGTGTCGGGGGTGGCGTGGTTGCTGTTGATCAGCGCGAGCATGGCCGGGGTCGGGCTGGGCGCGCTGGAGCTGTCGACGGTGCACTTGGTGCTGGGTAAAACCTTCTTCGGCCAGGTCTGGACCTGGCACCTGGTGCTGAACGTACTGCTGGTGCTCGGCTTAATGACGCCGTGGAAGGCGTTGCGCCTGCCGCTCTGTGCGCTACTGCTGGCGACGCTGGCACCGGTGGGCCATGGCGCCATGCTCAATGGCCTGGCCGGGCAACTGCTGATCCTCAATCAGGTGGTGCACCTGGTGTGTGTCGGTGCCTGGCTGGGCGGATTGCTGATGCTGGTGTTGATCCTCAGGCAATCGCCCCGCTATCCATTGGAACCGATCCTCAAGCGCTTCAGTGGCATCGGTTATGGCCTGGTGACGGGGCTGCTGGTGACCGGCCTGATTAACGTGCGAGTGCTCACCGGGCAGTTCTGGCCCACGCCATTGTTCAGCGGGTTCGCCCTGATCCTGCTGATCAAGGTGTTGCTGGTATTCGGCATGCTCGCCCTGGCACTGTTGAACCGCCTGCGGATTCACAACTGTGAGCAGCGGTTACCTGCGTTGAAGGCCAGCGTGATGATTGAATGGTTACTAGGTATTTCAGCGGTGGCCGCCGTTTCCCTGCTTGGTACCTTGCCGCCCATGGTTGCAGCAGGATAATCCCTCCTCCAGTGGCTCCCTTCACACGGGGAGTCATCGTATAACTTTCGATTGACAAGCCCCTAAAACCTCGCAAATATCGCCTCCAATGTTGTACGACAACGTATAACAAAAAATAAAAACAACAAAAAGACAACGGAGCGTCACTGTGAGCCAACACGTCCGCCATTTCTCCTGCACCGCCCGTTTTGCCGCCATCGGCTTGAGCAGCCTGGCCTTCGCCCTCCCCGTCACCGCCTCGGCAGAGGGCTTCATCGACGACGCCAAAGCCACGCTTAACCTGCGCAATGCTTACTTCAATCGCAACTTCACCAACCCCGCTTATCCCCAGGGCAAGGCCGAGGAGTGGACGCAAAACTTCATCCTTGATGCCCGGTCCGGCTTCACCCAAGGCACCGTCGGTTTCGGCCTGGACGTGCTGGGGCTGTATTCGCAAAAGCTCGACGGTGGCAAAGGCACCTCCGGCACCCAATTGCTGCCGACCCGCAGCGATGGCCGCCCCGCCGACAATTTCGGGCGTCTGGGCGTGGCGCTGAAAACCAAACTGTCGAACACCGAATTGAAAGTCGGCGAATGGATGCCGGTGCTGCCGATCCTGCGCTCGGATGACGGCCGCTCACTGCCGCAGACCTTCCGTGGCGGCCAGGTCACCTCCAGCGAAATTGCCGGCCTGACCTTGTATGGCGGCCAGTTCCGCGGCAACAGCCCGCGCAACGACGCGAGCATGGATGACATGTTTCTCAACGGCAAAGCCGCATTCACCTCGGACCGCTTCAACTTCGGCGGCGGCGAATACACCTTCAACGACAAGCGCACCCAAGTGGGCGTGTGGTACGCCGAACTCAGCGACATCTACCAGCAGCAGTATTTCAACCTGACACACAGCCAGCCCGTGGGCGACTGGACCCTGGGCGCCAATCTCGGGTTCTTCACCGGCAAGGAAGACGGCAAGGCCCTTGCGGGCGACCTCGACAACAAAACCGCGTTCGCCCTGCTCTCGGCCAAATACAAAGGCAACAGCTTCTATATCGGCCTGCAGAAACTCACCGGTGACAGCGCCTGGATGCGGGTCAACGGCACCAGCGGCGGCACCCTGGCCAACGACAGCTACAACGCCAGCTACGACAACGCCAAGGAAAAATCCTGGCAGGTGCGGCACGACTTCAACTTCGTGGTGCTGGGCATTCCCGGCCTGACCATGATGAACCGCTATATCAGCGGCGATAACGTGCACACCGGGGCGATCACCAACGGCAAGGAATGGGGGCGCGAGTCGGAACTGGCCTACACGGTACAAAGCGGTCCACTGCGGGACCTGAATGTGCGCTGGCGCAACGCAACAATGCGCCGGGATTTCAGTACCAACGAGTTTGATGAAAACCGGATATTCATCAGTTACCCGATTTCGTTGTTATAGCGGTTTACAAGCAACAGGAAAGGCTTTTGTGGTGAGGGAGCTTGCTGGAGTGAGGGAGCTGCTGTGGCGAGGGAGCTTGCTCCCGCTGGGCTGCGCAGCGGCCCCAAAATCTTGGGAGCGCTTCGCACTCCAGCGGGAGCAAGCTCCCTCGCCCCCTCACCACAGCAAGCTCCCTCGCCACAGGACAGCGATGACCCTCTATCAACTTCGACCAATAGCGCGTTGACAAGTGTAGGAAAGCCTAACGATACTTCGGATTAGTCATACGACAACCTACAACAATAACGGGACCACCATGACCACCACAACAGCCCCTACCCCGTTCAACCGCTTGCTGCTCACTGGCGCCGCTGGTGGCCTGGGCAAAGTCTTGCGCGAACGCCTGCGCCCTTACGCAAAGGTACTGCGCCTGTCGGATATAGCCGACATGGCCCCAGCCGCTGACAACGGCGAAGAAGTGCTGCCTTGCGATCTTTCCGACAAACAGGCCGTGCACCAATTGGTGGAAGGCGTCGATGCGATCCTGCATTTCGGCGGCGTATCGGTGGAGCGCTCGTTCGAGGAAGTGCTGGGCGCAAACATCTGCGGGGTCTTCCACATCTACGAAGCCGCCCGCCGCCATGGGGTCAAGCGCGTCATCTTCGCCAGCTCCAACCACGTCATCGGCTTCTACAAGCAGGACGAAGCCCTCGACGCCCACTCCCCGCGCCGCCCGGACAGTTACTACGGTCTGTCCAAATCCTACGGCGAGGACATGGCCAGTTTCTACTTCGATCGCTATGGCATCGAAACCGTCAGCATCCGCATCGGCTCCTCGTTCCCGGAACCGCAAAACCGCCGGATGATGCACACCTGGTTGAGCTTCGACGACCTGACCCAACTGCTCGAGCGTGCGCTGTACACACCGAATGTCGGCCACACCGTGGTCTACGGCATGTCGGATAACCTCGACGTCTGGTGGGACAACCGCTTCGCCGCCCACCTGGGTTTCACCCCGCGAGACACCTCCGAAGTGTTCCGCAAACAGGTGGAAGCCCAGCCGCTGCCCGCCATCGACGACCCGGCGAGGGTGTACCAGGGCGGCGCGTTTTGTGCCGCCGGCCCATTCGGTGACTGACCACAGACCAACCCAAGGGAATGAGTGGCCATGCAAGCAGAACTGATTGTCGACGCCCGCAACGCAGTGGGTGAATGCCCGGTGTGGGTGCCTGAGGAAAATGCCCTGTACTGGGTGGATATTCCCAACGGCGGCCTGCAACGCTGGAGTGCCGCCAGCGGCCATGTCCATGCCTGGAAAGCCCCGCAGATGCTCGCCTGCATGGCGCGCACCCGCGCGGGCAATTGGGTCGCGGGCATGGAAACCGGCTTTTTCCAGCTGACGCCCCACAGCGATGGCAGCCTCGACACCACGCCGTTGGCCAGCGTCGAGCACGCCCGCCCGGACATGCGCCTGAACGATGGCCGCTGTGATCGCCAGGGCCGGTTCTGGGCCGGCAGCATGGTGCTGAATATGGGCGCGAATGCCGCCGACGGCGCACTGTACCGCTACGAAACAGGTCAGCCCGTTCACGCCGCACTCAACGGTTTCATCACCCCCAACGGCCTGGCTTTCAGCCCCGACGGGCGCACGATGTACCTCTCGGACTCACACCCGCTGATCCAGCAGGTCTGGGCCTTCGACTACGACATCGACAGCGGCACGCCGTCCAACCGCCGGCTGTTTGTCGACATGCACCAGTTCCTCGGCCGCCCCGATGGAGCGGCCGTCGATGCTGAAGGTTGCTACTGGATCTGCGCCAACGACGCCGGGCTGATCCACCGCTTTACCCCCGACGGTCGCCTCGACCGTTCACTGGCCATACCGGTAAAAAAGCCCACCATGTGCGCCTTCGGTGGCAGCCGCCTGGACACCTTGTTCGTCACCTCGATCCGCGACGACCACAGCCCGCACTCCCTCGCCGGCGGCGTCTTTGCCCTGAACCCTGGCGTACAGGGAATGCCCGAACCGCAGTTCATCCTCTAGCTGCATCGCTGTGCCTTGAACAAAACAATAACAAGACTGGAGAGACACCCCATGGACTTCAAACGCACCTTGCTCGCCGCTGCACTCCCGTTCGTGTTCACCCTCAGCAACACCGCCCACGCACTGGAAATCAAGTTCGCCGACATCCACCCCGCCGGCTATCCCACCGTCGTCGCCGAAGAACAACTGGGTAAAACCCTGGTCGCCGAAAGCAACGGCGGCCTGACCTTCAAGATGTTCCCCGGCGGCGTGCTGGGCTCGGAAAAGGAAGTGGTCGAACAAGCTCAGGTCGGCGCGATCCAAATGGCCCGGGTCAGCCTCGGCATCGTCGGGCCGGTGGTGCCGGACGTGAACGTGTTCAACATGCCGTTCGTGTTCCGCGACCAGGTGCATATGCGCAAGGTCATAGACGGCGAAATCGGCGATGAAATCCTCGCCAAAATCACCGACTCCGAATTCAACCTGGTGGCCCTGGCCTGGATGGACGGCGGCACGCGCAACATCTACACCAAGAAACCGGTGCGCAAGATCGAAGACCTCAAGGGCATGAAGATTCGCGTGCAGGGCAACCCGATCTTCATCGAAACCATCAACGCCATGGGCGGCAACGGCATTGCCATGGACACCGGCGAGATCTTCAGCGCCCTGCAGACCGGGGTGATCGACGGCGCGGAGAACAACCCGCCCACCCTGCTGGAACACAACCACTACCAGAACGCCAAGTTCTACAGCCTCACCGGCCACCTGATCCTGCCCGAGCCCATCGTGATGTCGAAAATCACCTGGAACAAGCTCACCCCCGAGCAACAGGTGCTGGTAAAAAACACCGCCAAGGCCGCGCAGATCCAGGAGCGCGAGCTGTGGGACGCCAAGTCCGCCAGCAGTGAAGCCAAGCTCAAGGCCGCCGGTGTGGAGTTCATCGACATCGACAAGAAACCGTTCTACGAGGCCACCGCTTCGATCCGCGACAAGTACGGCGCCCCATACGCCGACCTGATCAAGCGCATCGAAGCCGTCGAGTAAACCACCCGCCTCTCATAGAAAAGGCCCGGCGCGGTCGATATCGATGCGCCCGGTCACGGTGAACGCCATGAAGAATTTACTGCTGCGCATCAACGACCGCATTTACATGAGCTGCATCTGGGTCGCCGGCCTCGCCGTTCTCGGCGTCGCGCTGATCATCCCCTGGGGCATCTTCGCCCGCTACATTCTAGGCACCGGTTCCAGCTGGCCGGAGCCCACCGCCATCCTGTTGATGCTGGTGTTCACCTTTGTCGGCGCCGCCGCCAGTTACCGCGCCGGGGCGCATATGTCGGTGGCCATGGTCACCGACCGCCTGCCACCTGACCAGCGCCAAATCGTCGGTATCATTTCGCAATTGCTGATGGGCACCATCTGCCTGTTCATGACGATCTGGGGCAGCAAATTGTGCCTGTCCACCTGGAACCAGTTCATGAGCGCCATGCCGACCTTGCGGGTGGGCATCACCTACATGCCGATCCCGATTGGCGGCTTGCTGACGCTGATTTTTGTGCTGGAAAAACTCCTGCTGGGTGACCAGAGCAACCGTCGGGTCGTGCGCTTCGACCTGGTTGAAGAAAGTGAAGGGGCTGCCTGAATGGACGCATTGATTCTGTTGGGCAGCTTTATCGCCTTGATCCTGATTGGCATGCCGGTGGCTTACGCCCTGGGGCTTTCTGCGCTGATCGGCGCGTGGTGGATCGACATTCCGTTCCAGGCCCTGATGATTCAGGTGGCTGGCGGGGTGAACAAGTTTTCGTTGATGGCGATTCCGTTCTTTGTACTGGCCGGGGCGATCATGGCCGAGGGCGGCATGTCCCGCCGGCTGGTGGCGTTTGCCGGGGTGCTGGTGGGCTTTGTACGCGGCGGCTTGTCCCTGGTGAACATCATGGCCTCGACGTTTTTTGGGGCGATCTCCGGCTCGTCGGTGGCTGATACGGCCTCCGTCGGTTCGGTGCTGATTCCGGAAATGGAACGCCAGGGCTATCCCCGTGAGTTCGCCACCGCCGTCACCGTGAGCGGCTCGGTGCAGGCCTTGCTGACGCCTCCCAGCCACAACTCGGTGCTCTACTCCCTGGCGGCCGGCGGTACCGTATCCATCGCCTCGCTGTTCATGGCCGGCGTGGTCCCGGGCCTGCTGATGAGCGCGTGCCTGATGGTGCTGTGCCTGATCTTCGCGAAAAAGCGCAACTACCCCAAAGGCGAAGTGATTCCCCTGAAACAGGCACTGAAAATCTGCGCCGACGCCCTGTGGGGCTTGATGGCCATGGTGATCATTCTTGGCGGGATTCTGTCGGGTATCTTCACCGCTACCGAGTCGGCGGCGATTGCCGTGTTGTGGGCATTCTTCGTGACCATGTTCATCTACCGCGACTACAAATGGAGCGAGTTGCCCAAGCTGATGCACCGCACGGTGCGCACCATTTCCATCGTGATGATCCTGATCGCGTTCGCCGCCAGCTTCGGCTACATCATGACCCTGATGCAGATCCCGGCGAAGATCACCACGATGTTCCTGACCCTGTCGGACAACCGCTATGTGATCCTGATGTGCATCAACGCCATGTTGCTGTTGCTGGGCACGGTGATGGACATGGCGCCGCTGATTTTGATCCTCACGCCGATCCTGTTGCCGGTCGTGCTGGGCATCGGCGTCGACCCGGTGCACTTCGGCATGATCATGCTGGTGAACCTCGGGATCGGCCTGATCACCCCGCCCGTGGGCGCGGTGCTGTTTGTGGGGGCGGCGGTGGGCAAGGTCAGCATTGAGAAGACCGTGAAGGCGCTGCTGCCGTTTTATGGCGTACTGTTTCTGGTGCTGATGGCTGTGACCTACATTCCGGCGTTGTCGTTGTGGTTGCCGGGGTTGGTGCTATAAGCCCCACACTGTGTGTAGCGAGGGAGCTGTTGTGGCGAGGGAGCTTGCTCCCGCTGGAGTGCGAAGCGCTCCCGCTTTTTTGGGGCCGCTACGCAGCCCAGCGGGAGCAAGCTCCCTCGCCCCCTGCCACAGAAGCATTCATCATCCAATAGGTCTGCTGACACTCATGATGCTTGAACTCGAAGACAACCTCACCCACCTGACGCTGGCACCAGCGTTGGGTGGCAGCCTCGTCAACTGGACCGTGCGCAGCAGCGGCCAGCCCTTGCTGCGCCACACCGATCAACAGGCGTTGGCCAGCGGCCTACCGGGCAAGCTGGGGTGTTTCCCACTGGCGCCCTGGTCGAATCGGATTGCCGAGGGTGGCTTTGATAACCCGTCTGGGTGGTTGGCACTCGAACCCAACAGCCCGGCAGCAGGCGTGGCACGTGGTCAGGCAGTCGGTGGATGAGGTGGTGCTGCAACTGGACTGCAGCACACCCTTTGCGTATCGCGCCGAGCAGCGGGTTCAGTTGAAAGACGGCAGGTTGAGCATCACGTTGCGCGTCACCCATCTGGCGGAAAAAGCGGCGTGGCATGGGCTGGGATTGCATCCGTATCTGCCCCGCAGGCCCGGCACACAATTGCAGGCCAAGGCTGGGCAGGTGTGGATGAGTGATGCATCGAAATTACCTACGGGGCTGGCTGCCGTACCCGTCGAGTGGGATTTCCAGCAGCTCAAATCGTTGCCCGAGACGCTGGTGGATAACGGTTTTTGCCAATGGGACGGGCGCTGCGTCATCCAGCAGCCAGACCTGGGTTATACCCTGGAATGCCAGGCCACCGGCAGCGACTACTACCTGCTGTACTGCCCGCCGGGGCTGGACTTTTTCTGCTTCGAGCCGGTGAGTCATCCGGTGAATGCCCATCACCTGCCGGGCAGGCCGGGGCTAAAGATGCTAGAGCAAAGCGAATCAGCCGAACTCGGCTTCAGCCTGCAATACAACCCCCTCTAGCAACACAAAACCAATGTGGGAGCGGGCTTGCTCGCGAATGCGGTGGATCAGTCAACCCATCTGCGACTGACACTCCGCATTCGCGAGCAAGCCTGCTCCCACATTTTGATCTCCATTGTGTCTTAGGGTGGGGTGTTTTTCAGGCGCCCCGCCGTGTCGATACTCACCACCACCGACAACCCCGGCCGCAGCCGCTCACTCTGCTCCTGCCCCGGGTCGACGGTGATCCGCACCGGCACCCGCTGGGCGATCTTCACAAAGTTGCCAGTGGCGTTATCCGCCTGCAACAGGCTGAACTCCGAGCCGGTCGCAGGTGAAATACGCTGCACCGTGCCGTGAAACTTGCGATGGTCCAGGGCATCCACAGTGAAGGTCACCGGCTGGCCAACCTGCACGTTGTCCATCTGGGTTTCCTTCATGTTGGCAATCACCCACAGCTGGTTCGGCACCAGCGCCATCAACTGCGCACCGCTGTTGACGTAGGCTCCGAGGCGCACGCCAATCTGCCCCAGTTGCCCGTCACGCGGGGCGATGATGCGGGTGTTCGACAGGTCGATACGTGCCAGCTCCACCGCCGCATCGGCATTGGCCACCGCCGCCTCCAACGAACCGCGATTGACGATTACCGTCTGCAAATCCTGCCGGGCGATTTCCAGGCTGGCTTGAGCCTGGGCCACGGCTGCGATGGTTTGCGCATTGGCCGCACGGGTCACGTCCAGCTCACGCTTGGACACCGAACCGTCGCTGATCAACTCTTCGTTGCGGCGCAGGTCAGCGGTGCTCTTGCGCGCCTGGGCCTGGCTGTCAGCCAAGGCAGCCTGACGCAGCTTGATGGTCGCCTCGGCACTGTTGCGTTGCTGCACCACATTGGCCAGGGACGCCTGCTGCACCGCCAGTTGCGCCAGGGCTTGGTCGAGGCGCTGCTTGTAGATGCGGTCATCGAGGCGCACCAGCAAATCCCCGGCCTTGACGTACTGGAAGTCCGTCACCGGCACTTCATACACGTAGCCGCTGAGCTGTGGCCCGATGATCGTCACCTGGCCACGCACCAGGGCGTTCTCGGTGGTTTCCACGGCGCTGCTGAAGGGCGGCAACTGCCAGGCGTAGAGCACGATCAGCACGCCGATAATCGCAATTGCGGCAAAGCCCATGGAGGAGATGATGCGCACCCGCAAGGAGCGCGGTTCGGTAGCCGGCATGCTCGGCGGTGCGGTGCCTTCCGGCGTGGAAGCGATGGCGTTGGTGGTGGTCGTCGTCGGTTCGGTCATGAAGAAAGTGCGCCGCTGGGTTGAACGGGAGGCGCTGCACTGGCGGCAGCTTTAGTGGTACTTATCAGCCAGAGGCTGCGGATAAAAATCCAGATCATGGTGAGTATGGCGATGATCGCAATCAGCATGAACACATCGTTATAGGCCATCACATTCGCCTCACGGGTGGCCGCGGTGGCCAGGCTGCGAATGCCCATCAGGTTACGCAACTCGGGGTCGGCGATCACCCCGCCATAGGCCGAGCCGCCACTGGCCACCCGCGCCGCCACACGCGGGTCGAGCAAGGTCAGGTGTTCGACGATCATGCTGGAATGAAATTTCTCCCGCACGATCTGGAACGTGCCCAGCAACGCCGCGCCAATCAGCCCGCCGAGGTTCTGGCAGATCCCGAACAGCACCGAGAAACTCACCAGGTTCCTGGGGTTGGTCAGCACGTTTTTCGTGCCTAAAACCATGGTCGGCCCAAGAAAGAACGTGCCGCCAAAGCCTAGCAGGAACTGGCTGACGTACATGTTTTGCGGGCGCGTGAGGTTGCTGGAAAAACTGTCCATCACTGAACCCGTGGCCATGAAGGCCAGGGAGATGATCAAGGGCATCAGCAAATGCGAGGGGTTGATGGTCAGCGCGCTGGTGGCCAGGCCGGCAATCGCCCCCGCCAGCATCACCCAATACAGCGTGCGCATCTGTTCGTTGCTCATGTTCAGCATTTGCATGAAGCCGACGGCGCCGGTGGACTGCTCCGAAAGCACCATGCGAATCAGGACCACCGCCAGCGCCAGGCGAATCATCACCCCGCTGCCCAGCCAGCGGGTCATCAGCAACGGGTTGGAGCGGTTATGTTCGATGGCCAGGCCGGCCATGATCAGCACCAGTGAGCAGGCCGACGCCACGCCGATCCACGGCGCTTCTAGCCACCAGTCGATACGGCCCAGGGACAGTACCGCGCAGAGCAAGGCGACGCCGGTGGCGAGGATGGCGAAGGTGAGGAAGTCGAGTTTTTCGAAGGTCTTGAAGCGGTCACCCGGGGGCAGCTTGAGCAGGAATACGCAGCCCAGGCAGGTCAGCGCCATGCCCAGTTCGAACAGGTACAGGCCACGCCATTCGGCGATTTGCAGCAGGTCTTCGGAAAACAATCGGGCCAGGGGTAATGCCAGTTGCGCAGTGCCGAGGCCGAGCACCAGGGCTTTCATCCGCCATTTTGCGGGGAAGGCCTGGATCATGTAGTACAGGCCCAGGGAGCTGAGGGCGGCGCCGACCATGCCGTGGGCGGCGCGTACGGCGATGGCCGAGCTGAGGTCGTTGACGAACAGGTGGCCGAAGGTGACCAGGGCGTAGAGCACCAGGAACACTTCGGTGAACGCACGCAGGCCGAACTGCTGGCGGAATTTTACCAGCAGCAGGTTCATTGAGACGTTGGTCATGACGTAGGCGGCGGGGAGCCAGGCCATCTCGGCCGTCGTGGCGCCCAGGGCACCCTGGAGGTACACAAGGTTGGCGATCACCAGCGAGTTGCCGAGGCCACCGGTGATTGCCACGAGCACGCCGACGAGGGCGTAGGCCCAGCGTTTGCGGGTGGAATGCAGCGGCGTCGACGGCGAGCCCGGCAGGCTCGGGCGTTCGTGGGGCTGCCAGGTGTGGGGGGTGTATTTGTCCATTCAGTGGCCTTGATGACCGGCGTTTGGGGCCGGTGGAACGGTTACTCAGGGAGTAGTAAACCTGAGTGGAGTTCAACTTGCCATCTTGGGAGGGGTTTGGGCGGTTGGGGGTGTATATCCGTTGCTGCGGTCAGGGCCGCTATTGGTTCCGCTCTTACAGCCAGCCCTTTCAAGGTCTTTGGAAAAAGCCTCAAAACATGATCATTTTTTGACCAAAAGAGATGTTGACTGAACCAAATTCAACTCGTTTTTTTCTTAATTTCAGCCTGGAATAGGCGTAGGACGCGATTTAGGCAAAGACCTTGAAAGGGCTGGCTCTTACAGCGGCTCACTTTTGAAAAGCGCAAAAGTAAGCAAAACGCTCTTGCCCCACCACTCGGCACCTCGCTTGGGCTCGGTGTGCCCTCACTCCGGCTTTGGAGCGTGGGCCGCCGCGATGGGCCATCCTTGGCCCAGCGCGGCTAACCCGGCGTCCTGCCGGGTTACCCACGCTCCAAAGCCTGCGTTCGGCCAGCGTGGTTTAACGGGGCGCCTAAGATCAAGATCAACAGCAGATCAAGGGCACAGCGGCCTACAGGCCGGCTTGAGTGTGGTGAAGCAACAGCAACAGCAAGATCAGAAGCGGGCACGGTCCAAATGTGGGAGCGGGCTTGCTCGCGAAGGTCGTTAACGATGACGCTGGCATTCTGAATGAACGCGGCGACCTCAGGTTTTTCGCGAGCACGCTCGCTCCTACAGAAAAGCAGCTTTGCTTTCGCTCTTAACACTCAAGCCGGCCGGTAGGCCGCTGTGCTCTTGCTTTTGATCTGCTTTTGATCTGACTGCCCCATTCAGCCCGAGGCCGAACGCAGGTATTGCGGAGCGGGTAAACCGGCAGGACGCCGGTTTAGCCGCGCCGGGCCATGGATGGCCCGTCGCGGCGGCCCGCGGAGCAATGCCGGAGTGAGGGAACGCCGAGCCTAGGCGAGGCGCCGACAGGCGGGGCAGAGCGTTTTGGTTACTTTTGCGCTTTTCAAAAGTGACCCGCTGTAAGAGCGGAACCATAGGCGGCCGTTACCTAAATAACGGATATGCCCCCCCCCTCAAACCCACCCCAACCAACTCCAATACGTAGCAGCAAACACCAACATCAACCCATACCCCACCAGCGTCACCAAAATCCCAACCTTGGCAAACTGCCGAGCCGTAAACGTCCCGGTCCCCAAACACACCATATTCTGCGGAGCATTGATGGGCAGGATAAACCCGTAGCTCATCACAAACCCCAGCAACATCGTCATCCCCAGCCGACTGAACTCCCCGGGCAACGTCTGCAACACCGCAATCAAAATCGGCAACAACGCCGAGGTCAACGCCGTGGCACTGGCAAACCCCAAATGAATCACGATCAAAAACGCCCCCAGAATCGCAAACACCCCCAGCGACCCCACCTGGTCCAAGCCGGTATGCGCCACCACCTGCGCCCCCAGCCACTGCCCCGCCTGGGTCGTCAGCAACGCCGTACCCAGGCTGATACCCACACCAAACACAATCACCGTGCCCCACGGAATCCGCGACTGCACATCCTTCCAGGTCATCACCCCAATCCCCGGCATCAGCAAAAACACCAACCCGGCGTACGTCGTCGAAGTCGTATCAAAGCTGTGCAGTCGTCCCTCGGTCGCCCACGCCAGCAGCAGTAATACCGACACCGTCAGCAACCGCTTCTGCGGCCCCGTCATCGGCCCGATATCCACCAGCGACTGCGCCACCGCCTCCTTGCCCCCGGGAATGCTGTCACTTTCCGGCGGCAGCAGCTTCAACACCAAAAACAACAACACCGCCGACATGATCACCGCCCACGGCGCCCCGGCAATCAACCAATCGATCCACGACACCCGCTGCCCCAGCATCTTGTCCATGAAGCCAACCGTCAGCAGGTTCTGCGCCGCCGCCGTCTGAATCCCGACGTTCCAGATGCTCGTGCCCTGAGCCACGACGATCATGATCCCCGCTGCGATATTGGAGCGCTTGTCCACGCCGAACGCCGCAATCACCCCCATCATGATCGGCACCACACACGCGCTGCGCGCCGTCGCGCTGGGCACCACCAGGCTGAGGAGGATGGTCACGGCAATTGCCCCGACGAGAATCCCCCGGGTGCTGGTACCCACGCGGGTCAGGGTGACCAACGCAATGCGCCGGTCCAGTCCGGTATGGGTCATGGCTGCCGCGATAAACAACGCACCCGCCACCAACGCCAATGCCGGGTTGGAAAACCCCGTCAACGCCATGCTGATCGCCGGGCTGGAGCCGATCAGGTGCGTGGGGTCTTGCAGCGACGGCGCGGTGCCGAGCAAAAACGCCATCAACGATGTGATCATGATCGCGCTGGCCTCATAGGAGACCGCTTCGGTGATCCACACCACCACCGCAAACGCGAGGATCGCCAGCATCCGGTGCCCGGCCACCGGCAAATCGGCCGGCAGCGGCAACAGCAGCACGCCGACCATCACCAGTACGCCGGCCACCAGGCCCAGGGGCAACTTGAATGAAGCAGCAGTTGTTGCGGGGGCACTCATGGGGTTCTCCGTCGGCCTTTAAATCAGGCCCGCAGCATGAGGCAAAGCGTCACGCCCGGTGTTGACGGGTATCAAGTGGCTAGGCCAATAACTGGGTCAACACCGCCCGCAACTTGCCGGGCTTGACCGGTTTGTTCAGCAATGGCACGTCCAGCCGCTGCAATGCACGGCGGCATTGGTCGGTGCGGTCGGCGGTGATAATCACTGCCGGAATCCTGTGGCCAAAATGCTCGCGCAACTGGCGCACTACCTCACAGCCCACCACGCCATGGTCCAGGTGATAGTCCGCGAGAATCAGCTCCGGTGCCCTGCCCTGCAACGCAACCAGTGCGCCGGCCTGATCGGTAGCAGTGACCACCTCGCAGCCCCACTGCCCAAGCAGCGCGCTCATGCTGTCGAGGATGCTGACTTCGTTATCCAGCACCAGCAGGCGGCGGCCCGGCAGCGGGTTGCCGGTGCTCGGTTGCGCGGCCACCACGCTGATGGGCAGCGGCATGTCCTCGCTGATGGGAACTTCGATGCTGAACATCGAACCGCGCCCCGGCCACGAACGCACCGCCACCGGATAACCGAGGACCTCGGCGATGCGCTCGACAATCGCCAACCCCAGTCCCACGCCCTTGCGGTCGGCGGCGCGACCCACGTCCAGTTGATTGAACTCCAGGAAGATGGAGTGCAGACGGTCCGCCGCAATTCCGCGCCCGGTGTCCCACACCTCCAGGCGCAACCGCTCACCCCGGCGGCGGGCGCCCAGCAGAATGCAGCCGGCGCTGGTGTAGCGGCAGGCGTTGCTGAGAAAGTTGCGCAGGATCCGCGTCACCAGCCGCAGATCGGTGTTGATTGCGTAATGGCCTGTACGCGCCCGCAGGTTCAGCCCGGACGCCGCGGCCACCGACTGGAATTCCGAGACCAGCGGTGCGAACAGTTCGTCGAGACGGTACAGGGCAATGTCCGGCTTGACCGCCGCTTGATCGAGTCGGGAAATGTCCAGCAAGTCGGTGAGCAAATCCTCGGCGCCTTCCAAGGCCTGGTGGGTGCGCTCCACCAACACGTGTTCGACGCTGGGCAAGTTGCGCTCGCGCAGGGTGGAGATCAGCAAGCGCGCGGCGTTGAGGGGTTGCAGCAGGTCATGACTGGCGGCGGCAAGGTATTTGTCCTTGCTGCGGTTGGCGGCCTGTGCGGCATCCCGGGCATCGCGCAGGTCCTGCTCGATCTTCTCGCGCTGGGCGATTTGCTGTTGCAGGTTGCGGTTGGCTTCCAGCAACTCGTCGGTACGCGCCGCGACCCGCTGCTCCAATTCGTCGTTGAGGCGGATGTAGCGTTTGCGCTCGGCTTCCAGTTCGTCGAGGCGCGCGGTCAGTTCGGGGTAATGGCTCTTGCGCGCCGATTGGTTGCCCAGCCCCAGCAGCCCCGCGAG
Source organism: Pseudomonas sp. ATCC PTA-122608 (assembly GCF_001952855.1). Lineage (GTDB taxonomy): Bacteria > Pseudomonadota > Gammaproteobacteria > Pseudomonadales > Pseudomonadaceae > Aquipseudomonas. The sequence goes on from NZ_LPNO01000006.1 coordinate 186,152, forward strand.
TGCCCGTTGCTGATCGTCAGAGAGCTTCGCCATAGACGACCTCAACGTCACGCTGGCTGGATTCACGCGGGTTGGTAAGGATGCATGGGTCGTGCATGGCGTGCTGCGACAGAAAGGGAATGTCCGCCACTCGAATCCCATGCAGGCCGAGGGTTTCATGGAAGCCGATCGCGTGCTTCAAGGCGATCAGATGGTCCACCAGCCGGCCGCAGATTTGCCGGTGGTTGAGGCCCCGGCAATCAATGCCGAAGGTCTCGGCAATCACCTTGAAACGCTCCGGTGCTGCGCTGTAGTTGAACGCCACCACATGTTCCACCAGCACTGCGTTGCACAGGCCATGGGGCAGGTCGAGAAAGCCACCAAGGCTGTGGGACATGGCATGCACCGCGCCGAGGATCGCATTGGAAAACGCCAGCCCGGCCTGCATGCTGCCCAGCATGATTTTCTCCCGCAGGGCGATGTCGCCGGGGTTGGCGATCATCTGTACCAGATTGCCATTGATCAGACGCATGGCTTCCAGCGCGTGGGGATCCGTCAGCGGGCCGTGGCCAGTGGACACGAAGGCCTCGATGGCATGCACCAGCGCATCGATGCCGGTACAGGCCGAGAGAAACGGGTCCATGCTCGCCGTGGTTTCCGGGTCGATCAGCGATACATCGGGCACCACCGCCTTGCTGACGATGGAGAACTTCATGCGCTCCTGCTGGTTGGAAATGATCACGAACTGCGAGACATCCGCCGAGGAGCCGGCGGTGGTCGGGATCAGGATCAGCGGCGGGCTCGGCACGCGGATGGTGTCGACGCCTTCGAACTCGAGGATGCTGCAGCCATGGGCGACCACGATGCCGATGGCCTTGCCGCAGTCCATCGGGCTGCCGCCACCGACGGCGACGATCACGTCGCAATGGTTTTCACGGTAGACCTCCGCGCCGAGCATCACCTCTTCAACCCGGGGGTTGGGCGAGACGGCGGTGTACAGGCAGTAGTCGATGCCGATGGCTTGCAGGCTGGCCTCGACATCGGCCACCCAGCCGACAACCACCACGCCGGGATCGCTCACCACCAGCACCTTGCGCGCGCCAAAGGTCTTGGCGTAGTTGCCGACGTTGTGCCGGCAGCCAGCGCCAAAGATGATTTCAGGGGAAACGAATTTACGCAGCAGACTCAGGTTCGGGCTCATTGGTAAGCCTGTTTTTATTATTCTGGAAGATGCACTCCACACTAACCCATCCGGCACTGAATGCAATCAGACCAATGGGTAGCGCTGAAACCGCGACGCACGGCACGATCTACTACTTTGGTACTGATTCCCCTCTCTATCGTCGCATTCCCAAGGCATCGAGACTGGCATGTAATGGGCGCATGCCCCTATGGATGGGACCTGCTTAAATAAGCAAAAATAATAAGGTGAACGGCCATGTACAAAATTCTGATTGCCGACGATCACCCACTGTTTCGCGAAGCGATCCACAACGTCATCAGCGACGGGTTCCCGGGCAGCGAAGTGATGGAAACCGGCGACCTGGACAGCGCCCTGGCCCTGAGCCAGGAGCACGATGACCTGGATCTGATCCTGCTGGACCTGAACATGCCCGGCATGCACGGCCTCAATGGCCTGATCAACCTGCGCAACGAGTCGCCGACGATTCCGGTGGTGATCGTGTCTGCCGAGCAGGACAAGCAGGTCGTGCTGCAAGCCATCACCTATGGCGCGGTGGGGTTTATCACGAAGTCCTCGCCCAGGCTGCAGATGACCGAGGCGATCCAACAGATTCTCAACGGCAATGTGTATTTGCCGCCGGAGATTATTCGCAGCCAGAAAATCGGCGGGCAACGGCGCATGAATGATTGCCTGGGGCTTGCGCCGGAACTGCTGCAGGCCCTGACCCGCAAGCAATTGCTGGTGCTGGAGCGGATGACCAAGGGCGACTCGAACAAGCAAATTGCCTATAGCCTGGAGATTGCCGAGACCACGGTGAAGGCCCATGTCTCGGCGATCCTGCGCAAGTTGAATGTGCACAATCGGGTGCAGGCGATTCTCAGTGCCGGGGACATCGACTTCGGCTCCTACCTACGGCGCTGATACCGCAATACCCGTAGGAGCGGGATGTTGAGCGCATTTCAAGGCACCTGAATGAGGGCCCGAAACAGCATGCCCGCCGCCACCAGCACACACAGCGTGGCAAAACCAACCTGCAAGGTGCGCGCCTTGATCACCGAGCACAGGCGCCGCCCCGCCAACATGCCGACAATGCTCGACCCGATAAACACCCAGCCCATCGGCTCGATCCTGACCCCGGCATGAAACGCGCCGATCACGCCGATCAACGAGATCAGGCTGATCACCATCAGCGAGGTGGCGACGATGCCGCGCATCTGCACATCGGTCAGTTGCTTGAACGCCGGTACGATCAGGAAGCCACCGCCCACACCGAGCAAGCCCGAGACCGCACCGGTCACCGCGCCCAGGGCCGCCAGGGTGGCGGTGCATTTGGCGGTCCAGGAAAAGCGTCCGGTCTGTTGATCGAGCATGCAATTCTTCTGGCCCCAGGATGCGGTGCCGTGGTCGCTCGGCCCGGCTTCAAGCTTCTCGCGTTGCAGCATGCGCCAGGCCACCAGCACCATCAGCGCGCTGAACAGGCCCATCAGGACCTTCTCCGGCATCTGATGGGCGAAGAACACCCCAAGCGGCGAAAACAGCGCGCCGAGCAGCGCAATCAGCAGCGCCGCGCGGTAACGCACCAGGCCATGGCGCAAGCCATCGATAGCCCCCACGGCGGCGGCGGCCCCCACCGCGAACAACGACACGGGCGCGGCCTGGGTCATGGTCAAACCCAGCCCCAACACCAGCGCCGGGACGCCAAGGATGCCGCCTCCGGCACCGGTCAAGCCCATGACCAACCCCATCAACACGCCAAAAAAACTTGCCAGCAGCATAGGGTTGCCTCAATCCACCTTGGCCAGTCGGGTCAGCCACTCGCGGCCCTTGAGCATGCCGTTCCAGTAGAACCACGGCAGGAAACTCGCCTTGAGGAACCATGCCGAACGCCGTGCCACGGTCGGGTCAAGGGGAAAGGTCGGCAGCAGCTTGCCGCCGTAGCCGAACTCGGCCAGTACCACCTTGCCCTTCTCCACCGTCAGCGGGCAGGAACCGTAGCCGTCGTACTTGAGCGGCATCGGTGCCTGTTTGCGCAGGGCCAGCAGGTTTTCCGCCACCACCACGATTTGCTTGCGCACCGCCGCGGCGGTCTTGGCGTTGGTGGTGGAGCACACATCGCCCAGGCCGAAGATATGCGGGTAGCGCAAGTGTTGAAGGCTCTGGGGGTTCACTTCGCACCAGCCGGCGGCATCGGCCAGGGGGCTTTGGCGGATGAAGTCCGGAGAAACTTGCGGCGGGACGACGTGCAGCAGGTCGAAGGTTTTCTCTTCGACGCGCACATTGCCTTCGGCGTCCTTGATCTCGAACCAGGCCTTGCGCGCCGGGCCGTCGACCTTGACCAGGTTGGAGTTGAACGCCAGTTGCGCCGAGTACTTTTCAACGTACTTCATCAGCGGCGGCACGAAGGTAGGTACACCAAACAAGGCAGCGCCGGCCAGGTTGAATTCGACCTTGATGTTTTTCAGGTCACCCTGCCTGAGCCAGTGATCGCACGACAGGTACATGGCTTTTTGCGGGGCGCCGGCGCATTTGATCGGCATGGCCGGCTGGGTGAACAGCGCCGTGCCATGCTTGAGTTGCTGCACCAGTTGCCAGGTGTAGGCGGCGTGTTCGTAGCTGTAGTTGGACGTTACGCCATGCTGGCCAAGGGTCTCTGGCAAGCCTTCGATTTTTTCCCAGGCCAGGCGCAGGCCCGGGCAGACAATCAGGTTTTTCCAGCTGACGCGCTGGTCGCTGTCGAGCACCAGGGTTTGCTCGTCGGGCAGTAATTCGCTGACCGCCGCCTGGATCCAGGTGACGCCGTTGGGCAGCACGTCGGCCATGGGGCGCACGGTCTTGGTAACGTCATAGGCGCCGCCGCCCACCAAGGTCCAGGCCGGTTGGTAGTAGTGGTGGTCGCTGGGTTCGATCAGGATGATGTTCAGGTGCGGGTCGCGCTTGAGCAGGCTGGCCAACAGGCCGATGCCCGCCGAGCCGCCACCGATGACAACGATATCGCCACTGATGGTAGGTCCCCAGTGTTGGTCGTTCATGGTCTATGGCCTTTTTTAGTTAATGCACGCAAGGGTCGTTGCCGTATGGCATCACGCCCTAGCTGTTTGCCACCACGATGCCATCCTTTGCCTCGGGTCCTTTAATTCACTTAAGCTCACAAGGTTATGTGGAAACCTAACTGAATGTAAGTCGCCATTAGCTATCTGGGAAACACGTCATGTCAGCGTTGATTCAATCCTTTCTGGACGAGGCGTCGTCGACCTACACCTACGTCGTCTATGAAACGGACGGTGGCCAATGCGCCATCGTTGATTCGGTGCTCAACTACGACCCGGCCTCCGGACGCACCGGTACCGGCCAGGCGGACAAGGTGGTCGCGTTTGTGCGCGAGCATCGCTTGCAGGTGCAGTGGTTGCTGGAAACCCATGCCCATGCGGATCACTTGTCGGCGGCGCCGTATCTGCGTCGGCAGCTGGGGGGCAAGATCGCGATTGGGGAGTCCATCAGCAAGGTACAGGGGGTGTTCAAGAACCTGTTCAACCTGGAACCGGAGTTTCGGGTAGATGGGTCGCAGTTCGACCACCTGTTTGCGCCGGATGAGGTGTTTCACATCGGTAATCTGAAGGCCCAGGCGCTACATGTACCGGGGCATACGCCGGCGGATATGGCTTACCTGATTGATGACCAGTTGATTCTGGTGGGCGACACGCTGTTCATGCCGGATGTGGGGACGGCGCGCTGCGATTTCCCTGGCGGCGATGCGCGCCAGCTCTTTGCGTCGATGCGCAAGTTGTTGGCGTTCCCGCCGCAGACCCGCCTGTATGTCTGCCATGACTATCCGCCCGAAGGGCGCGCCGCCAAGTGTCTGACTACAGTGGCTGAGCAAAGGGCGGGGAATATTCATGTGCATGATGGGGTGGATGAGGCGGCGTTTGTCGAGATGCGCACCACGCGGGATGCCGGGTTGGGCATGCCTACATTGTTGCTGCCGGCGATTCAGGTGAATGTGCGGGCCGGGGTGATGCCGCCGGCGGAGGAGAATGGGGTGGTGTATCTGAAGATTCCGCTCAACCAACTGTGAAACGCATTACAAAATGTGGGAGCGGGCTTGCTCGCGAATGCGGAGTGTCAGTCACCGAAGATATAGACTGGTACACCGCATTCGCGAGCAAGCCCGCTCCCACATTTGTTTTGTGTCGCTCATTAACCGAGGTTGATGCCATTCGCCGGTAGCGGCAGCGCAGTTTTGTAGCGCACTTGCTTGAGGGCAAAGCTGGAGCGGATGTTGGCGACACCGGGGACTTTGGTCAGGAAGTCCATCATGAAGCGCTCCAGGGACTGGATGGTGGGCACCAGCACCCGAATCAAATAGTCGGGATCGCCGGCCATCAGGTAGCACTCCATCACTTCGGGACGATCCGAAATCGCCCCTTCAAATTGCTGCAACGCCAGTTCGTTCTGTTTTTCCAGGCTGACGTGGATGAACACATTGACGTGCAGCCCCAGCAGGTCGGCGTCCAGCAGTGTCACTTGGTCGCGAATAAGCCCCAGCTCTTCCATGGCCTTGACCCGGTTGAAACACGGGGTGGGCGACAGGTTCACCGAGCGGGCCAGGTCGGCGTTGGTGATGCGGGCGTTCTCCTGAAGGGCGTTCAGAATACCGATATCGATACGGTCCAGTTTGCGCATGAGACAAAACCACCTGTTTATTATGTTTATGCAGTTTTTTTATCCCCAAATGATCTCCAACGCAATGAAACAGAGATAAATATTCTCCTGCCCCGAGCCTATGATTGTTGTAGGACAAGATTTCTTCTACCCGAAGACGGACTGTCAGCTACCGCGCCCACTACAAGAAATTCACAAGATAGAGCGTAGAAAGCCATGACTCAGCAGTATGAACCACTGCGCCTGCACGTCCCCGAACCCTCGGGCCGCCCAGGCTGCAAGACCGACTTTACCTACCTGCGCCTGACTGACGCAGGCACGGTGCGCAAACCCCCAATTGACGTAGAACCCGCCGACACCGCCGACCTGGCCAAAGGCCTGATTCGCGTGCTCGACGATCAGGGCCAGGCCCTCGGCCCGTGGGCTGAAGGCGTGCCGGTCGAGATTCTGCGCAAGGGCATGCGCGCCATGCTCAAGACGCGGATTTTCGACAACCGCATGGTGGTCGCCCAGCGTCAGAAAAAGATGTCGTTCTACATGCAAAGCCTCGGCGAAGAAGCCATCGGCAGCGCCCAGGCCCTGGCGTTGAACATCGACGACATGTGCTTCCCCACCTACCGCCAGCAAAGCATCCTGATGGCCCGCGAAGTGCCGCTGGCAGACCTGATCTGCCAACTGCTGTCCAACGAGCGCGACCCGCTCAAGGGCCGCCAGTTGCCGATCATGTACTCGGTAAAAGACTTCGGCTTCTTCACGATTTCCGGCAACCTCGCCACGCAATTCGTACAGGGTGTGGGCTGGGGCATGGCCTCGGCGATCAAGGGCGATACCAAGATTGCCTCGGCCTGGATCGGCGACGGCGCCACCGCTGAGTCCGACTTCCACACCGCCCTCACCTTCGCCCACGTGTACCGGGCGCCGGTGATCCTTAACGTAGTGAATAACCAGTGGGCGATCTCCACCTTCCAGGCCATCGCCGGCGGTGAAGCCACGACCTTTGCCGGACGCGGCGTGGGTTGCGGCATCGCCTCCCTGCGGGTGGACGGCAACGATTTTGTCGCGGTGTACGCCGCCTCCGCCTGGGCCGCCGAACGCGCCCGTCGCAACCTGGGGCCAACCCTGATCGAGTGGGTGACCTATCGCGCCGGCCCGCACTCCACTTCAGACGACCCGTCCAAATACCGTCCCGCCGACGACTGGAGCCACTTCCCGCTGGGCGACCCGATTGCTCGCCTCAAGCAGCACCTGATCCGCATCAACCAGTGGTCCGAAGAGGAACACGCGGCGGTCAGTGCCGAACTTGAAGCCGAAGTGATCAAGGCCCAGAAAGAAGCCGAACAGTACGGCACCCTGGCCGGTGGCCAGATTCCAAGCGCCGCGACCATGTTCGAAGACGTCTATAAAGAGATGCCGGAGCACTTGAAGCGCCAGCGTCAAGAGTTGGGGGTCTGACATGAACGATCACAACAACAATATCGAGCTGGAAACCGCCATGACCACCACGACCATGACCATGATCCAGGCCTTGCGCTCGGCCATGGATGTGATGCTTGAGCGCGACGACAATGTGGTGGTGTTCGGCCAGGACGTCGGTTACTTCGGCGGCGTGTTCCGTTGCACCGAAGGCTTGCAGAACAAATACGGCACCTCGCGGGTGTTTGACGCGCCGATCTCCGAAAGCGGGATCGTCGGCGTGGCCGTCGGCATGGGCGCCTATGGCCTGCGGCCGGTGGCCGAGATTCAGTTCGCCGACTACGTGTACCCCGCCACCGACCAGATCATTTCCGAAGCGGCCCGCCTGCGTTACCGTTCGGCCGGCCAGTTCACTGCACCGCTGACCATGCGCATGCCCTGCGGCGGCGGCATCTACGGCGGCCAGACCCACAGCCAGAGTATTGAAGCGGTGTTCACCCAGGTCTGCGGCCTGCGCACGGTGATGCCATCCAACCCGTACGACGCCAAGGGCTTGCTGATCGCTTCCATCGAAAACGATGACCCGGTGATCTTCCTCGAACCCAAGCGCCTGTATAACGGCCCGTTCGACGGCCACCACGACCGCCCGGTAACCCCGTGGTCGAAGCATCCGCAAGCGCAAGTACCGGACGGTTACTACACCGTGCCGCTGGACGTGGCCGCCATCGCCCGCCCGGGCAAGGACGTGACCATCCTCACCTACGGCACCACGGTGTATGTGTCGCAAGTCGCCGCCGAAGAAACCGGCATCGATGCTGAAGTCATCGACTTGCGCAGCCTGTGGCCGCTGGACCTGGAAACCATCGTCAATTCCGTGAAGAAAACCCGCCGCTGCGTGATCGTTCACGAAGCCACCCGTACCTGCGGGTTCGGCGCCGAGTTGGTGGCGCTGGTGCAGGAGCATTGCTTCCACTACCTGGAAGCGCCAATCGAGCGCGTCACCGGTTGGGACACCCCCTACCCGCACGCGCAAGAGTGGGCGTATTTCCCTGGCCCGACCCGAGTGGGCGCGGCTTTGCATCGGGTTATGGAGGTCTGAATGGGCACGCACGTTATCAAGATGCCGGACATTGGCGAAGGCATCGCAGAAGTTGAATTGTCGGTATGGCACGTCAAGGTCGGCGACCTGGTGGTAGAAGACCAGGTGCTGGCGGACGTGATGACCGACAAGGCCATGGTGGACATTCCGTCGCCGGTGCACGGCAAGGTGATTTCCCTCGGCGGCGAGCCAGGTGAAGTCATGGCGGTCGGCAGTATCTTGATCAGCATTGAAGTGGAAGGCGCAGGCAATACCAGGGAGTCGGCGTTGTCGGCGGTGGTTGAAGAGGTCGCGCCTGCACCGGCTCCTTCACCGAAAGTCGAAGCCAAGGCCGCGCCGGTGGTTGAGCCCAAGCCGGCAGCCAAACCTGCAGTGGCGGCTGCGCAAGCGCCCGTCGCCCGCGAGGCCGATGACCGCCCGCTGGCCTCCCCGGCCGTGCGCAAACATGCGCTGGATGCTGGCATCCAGCTACGACTGGTCCAGGGCTCCGGCCCGGCCGGCCGGATTCTGCATGAAGATCTGGACGCTTACTTGCTCCAGGGTCCGGCGAAAAATACCGGTGCCTCCAACCCGTACGCCGAACGCAACGACGAACAGCAAATCCCGGTGATCGGCATGCGCCGCAAGATCGCCCAGCGCATGCAGGACGCCACCCGACGCGCCGCGCATTTCAGCTACGTGGAGGAGATCGACGTCACGGCCCTCGACGAGTTGCGCGTGCACCTCAACGAGAAACACGGCGCCACCCGCGGCAAGCTGACCCTGCTGCCGTTCCTGGTGCGGGCCATGGTCGTCGCATTGCGCGACTACCCGCAGATCAACGCGCGTTATGACGACGAAGCCCAGGTCATCACCCGCCTCGGCGCGGTGCATGTGGGCGTCGCCACCCAGAGCGATGTCGGCCTGATGGTGCCGGTGGTGCGTCACGCCGAAGCCCGCAACTTGTGGGGCACGGCGGAAGAAATCAATCGTCTGGCAAATGCTGCGCGCAATGGCAAGGCCAGTCGCGATGAGCTGTCGGGTTCGAGCATTACCCTGACCAGCCTGGGCGCATTGGGCGGGATCGTCAGCACACCAGTGCTGAACCTGCCGGAAGTGGCCATCGTCGGAGTCAACCGGATTGTCGAGCGGCCGATGGTGATCAAGGGCCAGATTGTAATCCGCAAGATGATGAACCTCTCCAGTTCCTTCGATCACCGGGTGGTCGATGGCATGGACGCGGCGCAATTCATCCAGGCCATCCGTGGCCTGCTCGAACAACCCGCCAGCCTGTTCCTGGAGTAACCCATGTCTCAAACATTGCACACCACGCTGCTGATTATCGGCGGCGGGCCTGGCGGTTACGTCGCAGCGATTCGCGCCGGCCAACTGGGCATCCCGACCATTCTGGTGGAGGGCCAATCGTTGGGCGGCACCTGCCTGAATATCGGCTGCATTCCGTCCAAGGCACTGATCCATGTCGCCGAACAGTTCCAGCAAACCGTGCACCACAGCCAGGGTTCGCCGCTGGGCATCGAAGTCGATGTGCCGACCCTGGACATCGGCAAAAGCGTGGAATGGAAAGACGGCATCGTTGACCGCCTGACCACCGGCGTTGCCGCGCTGCTGAAAAAGCACAAGGTCCAGGTCATTCATGGCTGGGCCAAGGTCGTGGACGGCAAGACCGTCGACGTCGGCGACCAGCGCATTCAGTGTGAACACCTGCTGCTGGCCACCGGCTCGAAAAGTGTCAACCTGCCAATGCTGCCGATTGGCGGGCCGATCATCTCGTCCACCGAAGCTCTGGCGCCGAAACGCATCCCTAAACGCTTGATCGTGGTGGGCGGTGGTTACATCGGCCTGGAGCTGGGGATTGCCTATCGCAAGCTCGGCGCCGAGGTCAGCGTGGTTGAGGCTCAGGACCGAATCCTGCCGGCCTACGACGCCGAACTGACCCAACCGGTGGCCGAATCCCTGAAGCAGTTGGGGGTGAAGGTGTTCCTGAAACACAGCGTCACCGGCTTTGAAAACAACACCCTGCAAGTGCGCGACCCCAGCGGCGAGACGCTGTCGCTGGAAACCGACCAGGTGCTGGTTGCCGTTGGTCGCAAGCCCAACACCCAGGGCTGGAACCTCGAAGCCTTGAACCTGGACATGAACGGCTCGGCGATCAAGATCGATAGCCGTTGCCAGACCAGCATGCGCAACGTGTGGGCCATCGGCGACCTCAGCGGTGAGCCGATGCTCGCCCACCGCGCCATGGCCCAGGGCGAAATGGTTGCCGAACTGATCAGCGGTAAATCCCGCGAATTCAACCCGGCTGCGATCCCGGCGGTGTGCTTCACCGACCCGGAACTGGTGGTAGTCGGCAAGACCCCGGACGAGGCCAAGGCCGCAGGCCTGGACTGCATCGTCTCGAGCTTCCCGTTCGCCGCCAATGGCCGGGCGATGACCCTGGAGTCGAAAACCGGCTTCGTGCGGGTAGTGGCGCGCCGCGACAATCACCTGATCGTCGGTTGGCAAGCGGTCGGTGTGGGCGTCTCGGAATTGTCCACCGCCTTCGGCCTGAGCCTGGAAATGGGATCACGCCTGGAAGACGTGGCGGGCACCATCCACGCCCACCCAACCCTCGGCGAAGCGGTGCAGGAAGCAGCGCTGCGGGCCCTGGGGCACGCATTGCACATGTAACGGGCGATCACACCCAACTCCCAACTGTAGGAGCGAGCTTGCTCGCGAAAAAACCGGAGAATACCGCTGGGCACCAGGTTTCCAGCGTCATCGTTCACGACCTTCGCGAGCAAGCTCGCTCCTACAGGGGGTGCGAACGCACCGGGGAATGAAGTATTGTTGCGCCCATCCAGAAATAAACCATAAGCCTGCCTTCGATCAGGCGGTTGACAAAAGATAGAGGGTGTCATGGGTAACGAAAGCATCAATTGGGACAAGCTGGGTTTTGACTACATCAAGACCGACAAGCGTTTCCTCCAGACCTGGAAAGACGGCGCCTGGCAAGAAGGCACCCTGACCGACGACAACGTGCTGCACATCAGCGAGGGCTCCACCGCCCTGCACTACGGCCAGCAATGCTTTGAAGGCCTCAAGGCCTACCGCTGCAAGGACGGTTCGATCAACCTGTTCCGTCCGGACCAGAACGCCGCGCGCATGCAGCGCAGCTGTGGCCGCCTGCTGATGCCACAAGTGCCGACCGACGCCTTCATCGAAGCCTGCAAAGCAGTAGTCCGCGCCAACGAGCGGTTCATCCCGCCCTACGGCACCGGCGGCGCGCTGTACCTGCGCCCGTTCGTGATCGGCACCGGTGACAACATCGGCGTGCGCACCGCACCAGAGTTCATCTTCTCGATCTTCTGCATCCCGGTGGGCGCCTACTTCAAGGGCGGCCTGACCCCGCACAACTTCCTGATCTCCGGTTACGACCGTGCCGCGCCGAACGGCACCGGCGCGGCCAAGGTCGGTGGCAACTACGCCGCCAGCCTGATGCCTGGTTCCCTGGCGAAAAAAGCCAACTTCGCCGACTGCATCTACCTCGACCCGGCCACCCACTCGAAAATCGAAGAAGTCGGCTCGGCCAACTTCTTCGGGATCACCCACGACAACAAGTTCGTCACCCCGAACTCGCCGTCGGTGTTGCCAGGCATCACCCGCCTGTCGCTGATCGAGCTGGCCAAATCCCGCCTGGGCCTGGAAGTGGTTGAAGGCGACGTGCTGATCGACAAGCTGTCGGACTTCAAGGAAGCCGGCGCCTGCGGCACCGCAGCCGTGATCACCCCGATCGGCGGCATCGAGTACAAAGACCAGCTGCACGTGTTCTACAGCGAAAAAGAAGTCGGCCCGGTCACCCAGAAGCTCTACAAAGAGCTGACTGGCGTACAGTCCGGCGACGTAGAAGCGCCTGAGGGCTGGATCGTCAAGGTCTAAGCAACACTGCAAAACCAAAATGTGGGAGCGGGCTTGCTCGCGAAAGCGGAGTGTCAGTCGACAGATTTATTGACTGATACTCCGCATTCGCGAGCAAGCCCGCTCCCACATTTGATTTCAGTGTTTGGAAAACCGAAGTTCAGGCTTTATCCGTCGGGATGTTTTCCAGGATCTTCTTGCCCATGCTGATCCGCGGCTCGGCGCCATAACCCAACGCCTCATAAAACCCCATCACCGCATCATTGCCGCTGGTGATCTGCAGGTTGATCTTCATGCAGCCCAACGCAGTCAACGCCTGTTCCGCATGCCGCACCAGCGAAGCGCCCAGGCCCTGACGGCGATAATCGTTATGCACCGCCACCGAATACAGCCAGCCACGATGCCCGTCGTAGCCGGCGAGAATGGTGCCGATCACCGCTTTCTTGTCAGTGGCCACAAAAAACAACCCATCGTTGACCGCCAGCTTCTTATCGATCGCCAGGCCCGGCAGGTTGTGCGCCGCGTCATAACCAAACGCCGCCTGCCACAGCGCTACCACCTGCGCCCGATGCGGCCGGTCGCGATAGGCGCCAATGGGATGGCGCGATGACAGCGACTTCTCCATCACCAGCGTGCGTTCATTACCATGGTAAACATCGCGTACCGTATGAAACCCCAGCTTGGTATAGAACGGCTCGGCCGTCAGCGAAGACGGCACATTCAGCGTCGTCACCCCGGCCTCCCGCGCCCGCAGCTCGATTTCAATCATCAGCAAACGCCCGATGCCCTGCCCTTGCAGCGCCGGATTGACGAACACCGAGCGCACAACATTGGCATCAAGCGCCGCCGTGGCAACGATCACCTCATCCTGAATCGCCACCAGCACCGTTCGACGTCCAAGCAATCCCAGCACCGCCTCGGGGGTAAAGTTGCTCGCCACCCGCGCAATCACATCAGCCGGATAATCCCGGGCATTGCTGTCATGCAGGGCCGCCAGAATGACCTGGCTGATGCCCTCGGCATCGGTGGTTTGGGCGAGACGAACTTCAGTGGGCATGGGCACTCCTTAATGACGGACTCAATTCCTGCAACGTCCCCATACTAATGTGGGAGCTGGCTTGCCTGCGATAGCGGTCTGTCAGTCAACGCTTGATTGGCTGATACACCGCTATCGCAGGCAAGCCAGCTCCCACATTTCGATCTCCACTCACCTTCACAGCCGATTCGGCTGCACCACCCCACTTTTCAGCTTTCCCGGCTGAGCCACCCCCTCACTTCAGCCGGGATTCTTCCGTCACACCGCACAAAATAGCTTCACTGCCCAACCCCATGGACCCGTGCACCCATGCAAACCACCAACACCGTCCTGATGATCCGCCCGGCGCACTTCGCCTTTAACCCGGACACCGCGATCAACAACCGCTTCCAGCGCGTGCCCCTCGACCCATTGGCTGCACAGCAGAAAGCGCTGGAAGAGTTCGACGGCTACGTCGATACCCTGCGCCACCACGGCGTGGAAGTGCTGGTGGTACAAGACACCCCCGCTCCCCACACCCCGGATTCGATCTTCCCCAACAACTGGTGGAGCAGCCACGCCGACGGCAGCCTGGTGCTGTACCCGATGGAAGGCCAGAACCGACGACTGGAGCGCGACAAAGGCGTGCTGCAAGTACTGGAGCAGCGCTTCGCGATCCACAACACCATCGACTTCAGCCACCTTGAACAACAGAACATGTTCCTGGAAGGCACCGGCAGCATGGTCCTCGACCGCCAGCACCGCATCAGCTACGCCTGCCATTCCGGGCGTACCCATCAGGACGCCCTGCGCCAGTTCGCCGAACGCCTCGACTACCAACTCTGCGTATTCCACGCCGTCGACCGCCACCACGCGCCGATCTACCACAGCAACGTGATGATGAGCGTCGGCCGCGACCTTTCCGTGGTGTGCCTGCAAGCCCTGCCCGACGACCACGAGCGCCAGGCCCTGGAACGCTCCCTGCGCGACACCGGCAAAGACATCGTCGCCCTGGACTTCGACCAACTGGAAGCCTTCGCCGGCAACATGCTGGAAATCCATGACCGCAACGGTCAGCCGCTGCTGGTGATGTCGGCCAGCGCCTGGGGCTCGCTCAAGCCGGCCCAGCGCCAGCATGTGGAACGCCACACCCGCCCGGTGGTGGTGAACATCGACAACATCGAACGCATCGGCGGCGGCAGTGCCCGCTGCATGTTGGCGGAAGTGCATCTGCCCACCCGCCGCTCATTTCAATAAGGAGTCTTCCCATGACCCGCTATATCGACGTCAACGACTTGAGCTACCTGGTTTCGCAAAAAGGCCTGCAAACCTGCATCACCGAGATGGCCGAGTACATCCGCGCCGACTACCTGCGCTGGCAGGACTTTGAAAAATGCGCACGCCTGGCCAACCATTCGCCCGAGGGCGTGATCGAGTTGATGCCGGTGTCCGACGCCTCGCTCTACGCCTTCAAATACGTCAACGGCCACCCGAAAAACACCCAGAGCGGCATGCTCACCGTCATGGCCTTCGGCGCACTCGGCGATGTGGACACCGGCAAACCGGTACTGCTGGCGGAAATGACCCTGACCACCGCGATCCGCACCGCCGCCACCTCGGCCCTGGTAGCGCGTTACCTGGCCCGGGACAACAGCCGCAGCATGGCGTTGATCGGCAATGGCTCCCAGAGCGAGTTCCAGGCCCTGGCCTTCCACGCGATGTTGGGCATCACTGAAATCCGCCTGTTCGACATCGATGCCAAGGCCACCGCCAAACTGGCGGCCAACCTGAAAGCCTTCCCGGCGATCAAGGTGATCCTGGCGGGCAGCGTGGCCGAAGCCGTGAAAGGTGCCGACATCGTCACCACCGTCACCGCCGACAAGGCCTACGCCACCATCCTCACGGACGAGATGATCGAGCCGGGCATGCACCTTAATGCCGTCGGCGGCGACTGCCCGGGCAAGACCGAGCTGGACCGACGAATCGTCGAACGTGCCCGTGTGATCGTCGAGTACGAACCCCAAAGCCGCATCGAAGGCGAAATCCAGCACATGCCGGAAGATTCGCCGGTCACCGAGCTGTGGCAAGTGATCAACGGCCAGGCCCCGGGCCGTGAAAATGCGCGCCAGGTCACCCTGTTCGACTCGGTGGGTTTTGCCATCGAAGACTACTCCGCCCTGCGTTACGTGCTGGACGTGGCCAAGGCGCTGGACGTGGGCAGCGAACTGGAACTGGTACCGGACCTGGCCGACCCCAAGGACCTGTTTGCCCGCCTGGCACAAGCACCGGCCGCACAGCAGAAAAAGCGCGCCTGAGACCGCTCTGGCCTGCTGCTTTGCGTGAGCAGCAGGCCGGAAAAACCCAACCGGCAAGCCGATTTAGCGGGTGCGACAGCCGTTTCCGCTGTAGCTCGCGTTTTAACAGCACATTCCGCGCGCCGCGGCAGGGGTAAACGACACAAAAAACGCACCATCTTGAAGCATTCTCTCTGACAACAAACAGCCCAATGTGGTGAGGCAGCCCAATGTGGCGAGGGAGCTTGCTCCCSCTGGAGTGCGTAGCGCTCCCAGGATTTTGAGGCCGCTACGCAACTCAGCGGGATCAAGCTCCCTCGCCACAAAAAGCCTCTTCACCTTAGCGTTCAGTTTTCTACTGCCCTGACATCAATTACAAAATATAGGGAATACACATGACTCCGCTCCGATCACTTTTCGCTGCGCTGCTCCTGCCATTGGCCGCAACCGCTGCCCAGGCTCAGGAATGGAAAGAAATCCGCTTTGGGGTCTTCCCCGAATACCCACCGTTTGAATCAGTCGCCGCCGATGGCAGCCTGCAAGGTTTCGACATCGACCTGGGCAACGCCATCTGCGCCAAGCTTGAAGTCAAATGCGTGTGGGTCCACAACGAATTCGACGGCATGATCCCGGCCCTGCGCGCACGCAAGTTCGACGCCATCATGTCCTCCATGGCCGTCACCCCGGCCCGCCAGAAAGTCATCGACTTCAGCGACCGCCTGTTCCTCAGCCCGACCTCGGTGATCACCCGCAAAAGCGCCGACTTCGGCGACACCCCCGAATCCCTGAAAGGCAAACAGGTCGGCGTGCTGCAAGGCTCGCTGCAAGAAGCCTACGCCCGTGCACACCTGGCCAGGCTGGGCGCGCAGATCAAGGCTTACCAGTCCCAGGAGCAGAACTACGCCGACCTGCAAAACGGTCGCCTGGACGCCACCCTGACCGACAAGCTCGAAGCCCAGCTCAACTTCCTGTCCAAGCCTGAAGGCGCCGACTTCAAGACCGGCCCGGCCTTCAAGGACCCGACCCTGCCGCTCGACATCGCCATGGGCCTGCGCAAGAACGACAAGGAGTTGGTGGAGCTGATCAACAAGGGCATCGCCGCCGTCCAGGCCGATGGCACCTACACACAGATCCAGAAGAAATACTTCGGCGATCAGGATATCTACAACGAGTGATGCCCAAGCCTGGCAAAAATCCCCTGTAGGAGCGAGCTTGCTCGCGAAAATCGTCAACGATAACGCGTGAACCCAGAGTAAACGCGGGGCCTTTGAGTTTTTCGCGAGCACGCTCGCTCCTACCTATGAGAGATCTCCTCCTCCATGAATGAATTCCTCAACTTGCAAGGCTTCGGCCCGTTGCTGGCTCAGGGTGCCTGGATGACGGTCAAGCTGGCGTTCCTGGCGCTGCTGCTGAGCCTGTCCCTGGGCCTGATCGCCGCCGCTGCCAAGCTCTCCAGCGTCAAGCTGCTGCGGGTTCCGGCCACGCTCTACACCACGCTGATTCGCAGCGTGCCGGACCTGGTGCTGATCCTGCTGATTTTCTACAGCCTGCAACTGTGGCTCAACGACCTGAGTGAAATGCTCGGCTGGGCTTACTTCGAAATCGACCCGTTCACCGCCGGTGTCATCACCCTCGGGTTTATCTACGGTGCGTATTTCACCGAGAACTTTCGCGGGGCGATTCTCAGCGTGCCCGCCGGCCAACTCGAAGCCGCTACCGCCTACGGCCTGAGCCGCTGGCAGCGCTTTCGCCTGGTGCTGTTCCCACAACTGATGCGCTTTGCCCTGCCGGGCCTGGGCAATAACTGGCTGGTGCTGCTCAAGTCCACGGCGCTGGTGTCGATCATCGGCCTCTCGGACCTGGTCAAGGCCGCGCAAAACGCCGGCAAGACCACCAATGACCCGCTGTATTTCCTGATCCTCGCGGGCCTGGTGTACCTGGTGATTACCACCCTCTCCAACCGCATCTTCAAACGCCTGGAACGGCGCTACAACGTGGGTATCAAGGGGATGGCGCGATGATCGAACTGATCCAGCAATACGGCCTGGCCTACCTGTTCACCGACGGCAACGGCTTTTCCGGGGTGGCCATGACCCTGTGGCTGTTCATTATCTCGGTGGTGCTGGGCTTCTTCCTGTCGATCCCGCTGGCGATCGCCCGGGTCTCGGAGCACTTCTGGGTTCGCTGGCCGGTGGAGGTCTACACCTACCTGTTTCGCGGCACGCCGCTGTATATCCAGTTGCTGATTTGCTACACCGGCCTCTATGGCCTGGACGTGGTGCAGGACAACGCCTTGCTCAACCAGTTTTTCCGCAATGCGCTGAACTGCACGCTGCTGGCGTTTGTGCTGAACACCTGCGCCTACACCGTGGAAATCTTTGCCGGGGCGATTCGCAACATTCCCCACGGCGAGATCGAAGCTGCCAGGGCCTACGGCCTGCACGGCTGGCGCCTGAACCTGTTTGTGGTGGTGCCCGCCGCACTGCGCCGTGCACTGCCGGCCTACAGCAACGAAATGATCCTGATGCTGCACGCCACCTCCCTGGCGTTTACCGCCACCATCGCCGACATCCTCAAGGTGGCCCGCGATGCCAACGCCGAGACGTTCCTGACGTTCCAGGCCTTCGGCATCGCGGCCCTGTTGTACATGCTGCTGTCCTATGCACTGGTGGGCCTGTTTCGACTGGCCGAACGTCGCTGGATGCGTTTTCTTGTTCCTACCCGAGGCTAACCCATGAATCAGTCCGCGCAGGCCCTGGCCACTTATCCAACCGATGTACGCCCCGCTACCCAACCGGTGGCCATGGCAGAAAATGCCAACGTCAAACTCCAGGTCGAAGGCCTGCACAAACGCTATGGCGAACATGAAGTGCTCAAGGGCGTCTCGCTGAACGCACGCAACGGCGACGTGATCAGCCTGATCGGCGCCAGCGGCTCCGGCAAAAGCACGATGCTGCGCTGCATCAACTTCCTCGAGCAGCCGGACGCCGGGGTCATCACCCTCGACGGCATCAGCATCGAAATGCAGCCAGGCCGCGCCGGCACCCGGGCGCCGCACCAGGCGCAATTGCAGAACCTGCGCACCCGCCTGGCCATGGTGTTCCAGCACTTCAACCTGTGGAGCCACATGACCGTGCTGGAAAACATCACCATGGCCCCGCGCCGGGTGCTCGGCGTGAGCGCCGCAGAGGCGGAAAAACGCGCACGCCTGTACCTCGACAAGGTCGGCCTGCCGGGCCGGGTGGCGGATCAATATCCGGCATTCCTGTCCGGTGGCCAGCAACAGCGCGTGGCCATCGCCCGGGCCCTGGCGATGGAACCGGAGATTATTCTGTTCGACGAACCCACCTCGGCCCTCGACCCTGAACTTGTAGGAGAAGTCCTTAAAGTCATACAGACGTTGGCGGAGGAAGGTCGTACCATGCTCATGGTCACCCACGAAATGGGCTTTGCCCGTCAGGTGTCCAGCCAAGTGCTGTTCCTGCACCAGGGCCGCGTCGAGGAACAAGGCGGAGCCGAAATCCTCGACCAGCCGAACAGCGAACGCTTGCAGCAATTTCTTTCCAACCGATTGAAGTGAACACCACACACCATGGATACCAAGGCCACCGGACCGAACGCCTCACCTGTGCTGGACCGCATCGATGAAGCCATCATCGACGTGTTACGGCACCAGGGACGCATCACCTACGAAAAACTCTCGTCGCTGGTGCACCTGACGCCCAGGCCGTGCCTGGAACGGGTACGCAAGCTGGAGCGACGCGGGGTCATCCGGGGTTATGGGGCGATCATCGACGTGCAGATGGTTTCGCCGGGGCTGTCACTGCTGGTACTGGTGGCCCTCTCCAACCAGAGCGGGCGCTCGGCGCAGAAGGCATTCGAGGCATGCGTCAAAGCCTGCCCGCAAGTGTTCGAATGCCAACTGATCAGCGGGCCGTTCGACTACAGCCTGCGCATGCGCTGCCGGGACATGGAGCACTATCGGGTGCTGACGGAAACCTGGTTGAACAATGATGAATTGCACATTGATAAGTTGGTGGCGCATCCGGAGTTGGCGGTCGTAAAAAACACCGCGACCGAACTGGCCTGAACCCGCCCCTCCAGGCAATAGAGATCAAATGTGGGAGCGGGCTTGCTCGCGAATGCGGTGTATCAGTCGCTGGATGTGCTGCTGACACACCGCATTCGCGAGCAAGCCCGCTCCCACCTTTAACCGTGCCCGCTTGAAATCCGCTTGCCTGGACGCGCCCCGATCATCTTCGCCTGCCCATCCCGCTGCTTGCCCGTACGCGCCTCGCTGATCAACCCCGGAATCAACTTGCCCTCCGGCAGATTCTTCCAGAACCGACTCGGCAAATGCCCTTCCATTACCTTGGGATTCAACCGCGCCGGGTTAAAGATATGGCTGTAGTACGTCAGCCACATCGCACTGTGGGGATCCTCGACATTCTGTGCCAACGCCTGCCACTCCACCGGGCATTGCCGCCGATGCATCAACTGCTCCCCGTCGTAATAAACCCCGTCCAACGGCGTGGCGATCATCCAGCGGTGACGCCCCATGCGCCCGACAAAATGCTGGCTGGCAACCTTCAAGATGTCGTGGGCCGGCTCATGCCAAGCCACGTACTCGGGCAACTCCGGCCCCGCCTCTGCCGGCAACGCGATAAACCGCACAAACGCATGCAGGTGATGTGCCTCGCGCTGCACCTGCTTGATCCGCCGCTGCAACTCGCTGCCCAGCTTGTCCCCCGACATCATCGCCGTGCGGTCCCCATGGCTGACGCGCCACAACACCTCGTACAACAGGCTCCAGCGCTGTTCACCGTGATAACACGCGGCAGACTCCAGCAGCTCCAGCAGCGCCTTGGGAATCCGCGCCTGGAACGGCCCGCACTCCGCCGGGTACTGCTCGTCGGTGGCAAACAGGTCCGCCACCTCGGCCACGCCCCAACTCACGTGGCTGGGGTCAATCTGATGGCTGAGCAACCAGCGCGCCTGCTCGCGCCAGGTGCTGAACAGGTTGTCGCATTCCAGGCTGATCATCCCCATAGCCCCATTTGCTGCGGCTGCGGACGGTCGCGCAGTTGTTCGCGCAGCAGCACGCTGGTGCTTTCCGCCTGTTGCGGATGGTAGTCACTGGTGATGAAAAACGGCTTGGCCTTGGCCAGCACACAACGCATGCGCGCCAGGTCCTCGAAGCGGATCTTGCGCTGGCGACGCAGGTCCACCAGCCGCTGGGTGGTGCGCAGGCCGATCCCGGGAATGCGCGCAATAAGCGTCGGCTCGGCGCGGTTCAAGTCCAGCGGGAATACCTCGCGGTGCTCCAGGGCCCAGGCCAGTTTCGGGTCGATATCCAGGGCCAGGTCACCCGGCCCTTCAAACAGCTCATTGGCACTGAACCCGTAGCTGCGCAACAGGAAATCCGCCTGATACAAGCGGTGCTCGCGCATCAGCGGCGGCGCGGCCAGGGGCACGCTTTTCGGGCTGTTGGGGATCGGGCTGAACGCCGAGTAATACACCCGGCGCAATTTGAAATTGCCGTACAACGCCTCGGCACTGTGGAGGATGGTGCTGTCGTCGGTGTCATCGGCGCCGACGATCATCTGCGTGCTCTGCCCGGCCGGCGCGAAACGCGGCGCGCGGGGTTCGTTAAGCACGGTCTGTTCACCGGTGTAGATGGTTTGCATCGCCTGCTTGATCGAGACGATCTGCTTCTCGGGCGCCAGGGTTTGCAGGCTCTTGTCTGTCGGCAACTCGATATTCACGCTGAGGCGATCGGCATACCGCCCCGCCTCGGCAATCAGCGCCGGGTCGGCTTCGGGAATGGTCTTGAGGTGGATATAGCCACGGAAGTCATGCTCTTCCCGCAGGAGTTTGGCGACCCGCACCAACTGCTCCATGGTGTAGTCGGCCGAACGGATGATGCCGGAGCTGAGAAACAGCCCGCTTACGCAATTACGTCGGTAGAAATCGAGGGTCAGGGTCACCACCTCTTCCGGGCTGAAGCGTGCACGGGGCACGTCGCTGGAACGGCGGTTGACGCAGTATTGGCAGTCGTAGAGGCAGAAGTTGGTCAGCAATACCTTGAGCAAGGACACGCAGCGACCGTCGGGCGTATAGCTGTGGCAGATGCCCATGCCATCGGTGGAACCCAGCCCCGCCTTGCCTTCCGAGCTGCGCTTGGGCGCGCCACTGCTGGCGCAGGAGGCGTCGTACTTGGCGGCGTCGGCAAGGATGCTGAGTTTTTCGATCAACTGCATGGGACTTCTACCGATACTGGTTTTTTGTACAGTATCAGCAGCAAGCCCCGGGGTTCAAGTGCCGTCTGTAGGAGCGAGCTTGCTCGCGAAAAACCTGAGAGCGCTGCGGGGTATCAGGTTTCCATCGTCATCGTTGACGACCTTCGCGAGCAAGCTCGCTCCTACAATGGGCAGCGGTCAGTCCTCAGCTAGCGGTCGCGAACAAGAGATCCTGCACCGAACGGCCCTTGCCGCGGCTGCGATCGTATTCGTACAGCGACGCGGCAATCTCGTCGGCACGGATCGGCAGGATCGACAGCAAGGTGTCGCTCAAGCCATGGCTGGCCTGGCTGAAGCCCTGCATATAGATGCCGGCCTTGCAGCGCTCATCAGTGACGATGCGGTAGTCGCGGCTGACTTCGAAGTCGCCCATGTATTCGGCCAACGGTGCCAGCAACTGGCGGTGCATCTGGCGCTCGTAACCGGTGGCCAGTACCACGGCGTCGTAATGGTTGAGGCTGGTCTCGCCGGTGGCGTTGTTGCGCAATGCCAACTCGACGCCCAACGGCCCGGCGGTGGCTTTTTCCACGGTGGTCAGGGTACGGAACGCGTGACGGGCGATGCCGGAGACTTTCTGGCGGTAGAAGATCCCGTAGATACGCTCGATCAGGTCCAGGTCCACCACCGAATAGTTGGTGTTGTGGTACTCGTTGACCAAGCGCTCGCGCTCACTGCCGTTCTGCTGGAACACCAGGTCGGTGAACTCCGGCGAGAACACTTCGTTGACGAACGGGCTGTCATCGGCAGGTTTTAGCGCCGAACCGCGCAGGATCATGTCCACCTGCACCGAAGGGAAACTGTCGTTGAGGTCGATAAACGCCTCGGCCGCGCTCTGGCCACCACCGATGATCGCGATGCGCATCGGTTTGCCATCGACACACGGCTGCAGGGCCATGCGCGCCAGGTACTGGGAGTGATGGAACACCCGCCCGTCGTCCTTGAGCGCCTTGAACGACGACGGAATACGCGGCGTACCCCCGGCGCTGACCACCACCGAACGGGTCGTTCGCACATGCTGCTCACCCTGGGCATCCCGTGAGATCACCCGCAACGCCTCAACCTGCTGCTGATGCAGGATCGGCTCGATGGCCAGCACTTCCTCGCCATAACGGCTTTGCGCCTGGAACTGCCCGGAGACCCAGCGCAGGTAGTCGTTGTACTCCATGCGGCACGGATAGAAGGTGCCCAGGTTGATGAAATCTACCAGGCGCCCGTGGGCTTTCAGGTAATTGACGAAAGAATACGGACTGGTGGGGTTGCGCAGGGTCACCAGGTCCTTGAGGAAAGAAATCTGCAACTCACTCTGGGCCACCAGGGTGTTGCCGTGCCAACGGTAGTCGGCCTGCTTGTCGAGAAACAGCACGTCCAGCTTGCCCTGGGCTTTCTCGCGCTCTTGCAAGGCAATGGCCAGCGCCAGGTTCGAAGGGCCGAAACCGATACCGATCAGGTCGTGAACCGCGGGCGATGCAATTGCCTGTGTCATTCCAGTGTCCTCTGGATAAGCCCCGTGGCGTTGGGGGCGGGAAAGCCTCAGCGACCTGAAGGCACAGCAACAGGTCATGTGTTGATAGAAGACGAGGACAATGAAAAAAAATTTAGCTACCGCTGGAATCAGTGCGCATCCCACTCACGCATACGTGCCCGGCAATGCTTCATGGCATTGACGATATGTTTTTCCACCAGCGCGCGGGAAATACCCAGGCGTTCGGCGATTTGCAGGTGAGACATGCCTTCGAGCTTGCGCAGCAGGAAGCTGTCACGGCAGAGCGGCGGCAGTTCGGCCAGGGCGCGATCGAGCATCTCCAGGCGCTGGCCGTGATCCAGGCTGTGGTGGGGCGAGGACAGCGAAAAACGCTCTTCGCTGTCGAGTACTTCCAGGGGTTCATCCTGGTGCAGGGCGTTGCGCCGATGACCGTCAATCACCAGGTTCAGCGCCGTGCGATAAAGAAACGCCCGGGGCTGCTCGATCGGGACCTCACTGGCGCGCCCCAGCACCCGCACATAAGCGTCATGCACCACATCTTCGGCCACCTGACGGTTGCCCAGCCTGGCATTAAGGAAACACACCAGCTCGCGATAGTAGTTTTCCAACATGACTCCCAACCGCTTGGAGAGCGGCATTAGGTCCTTGAAATCGAAGATAACCGCCGTTTCGGTGACGCTGCTCGATGATGGCAGTTTGAGGCGTGTGTAATTTATAGTAATTCTCATCTAGTTTTAAAGAAGACTTGCATCGACAGGCCATTTTTTCTTCGACAAGAGCTGTAACCACATATGTAACGGCCTAAATCTTCGGCCAATTCTCTCGTTTACCTGACAGCTTCCCGCACCTGCGGCCCGATCTTTCCTGGCTGGAACCTAAGCATGAAACGCCCTCGACCTGCCCGACGCGCCCTGCTTGTGGTCGCGTGCCTGATTCCTGTTATTGCTGTCGCTGCCTGGCAGGTCCTGCCACCGGGCCGGGACCGCCTGACGACCGTCACCGTGACCCGGGGTGATATCGAAAGCAGTGTGACTGCGCTAGGCACCCTTCAGCCCCGGCGCTATGTAGACGTGGGTGCCCAGGCGTCCGGACAGATCCAGAAGATCCACGTCGAGGCGGGTGACGAGGTCAAGGAAGGCCAACTGCTGGTGGAGATCGACCCGTCCACGCAAAAAGCCAAGCTGGACGCGAGTCGCTATGCAATTGAAAACCTGCAGGCCCAGTTGCAGGAGCAACGGGCCCAGCACGAACTGGCGCGACAGAAGTATCAGCGCCAGCAACGGCTGGTGACGAGTAACGCCACGCGCGAGGAAGACGTCCAGACCGCCAAGGCTGAACTGAGCGCCACCCAGGCGCGTGTTGACATGTTCCAGGCACAGATCCGCCAGGCTCAGGCCAGCCTGCGCAGCGACGAAGCCGAACTGGGCTATACCCGCATCTACGCACCGATGTCGGGCACAGTGGTGGCCGTGGATGCTCGCGTTGGCCAGACCCTCAACGCTCAGCAGCAGACGCCGCTCATCATGCGTATCGCCAAGCTTTCGCCCATGACCGTCTGGGCCGAGGTGTCGGAGGCCGATATCGGCCACGTCAAACCCGGCATGAGCGCCTACTTCACCACCTTGAGTGGTGGAGCACGGCGCTGGACCAGCACGGTGCGGCAGATCCTGCCGATCCCGCCAAAGCCTCTCAACGAAACCAGCCAGGGCGGCGGCAGCCCTGCCAGTTCAAGCAAAAGCGGCAGCGGCCGGGTGGTGCTCTATACGGTGTTGCTGGATGTCGAAAACACCGACCATGCGCTGATGGCCGAAATGACCACCCAGGTATTTTTTGTCGCCAGTGCAGCCCACAACACCCTCACGGCGCCCATCGCAGCACTGCGCAGCGGCCCCACTCCAGACCGGCACATCGCCCAGGTGGTGGCGGCCAATGGCACGATCAAACGCCTCGAAGTGCGCACCGGTATCAGCGACCGGCGCCACATTCAGGTACTGGAGGGCTTGAACGAGGGCGATCACCTGCTGACCGGTACATCCGACGGCAAGGACGGCTGAATGCAAACGCCTCTGATCGAACTGCGCGATATTCGCAAGTCCTACGGCGGTGACGACAGCCCCAAGGTCGACGTGCTGCGAGGCATTGACCTGTCGATTCATGCGGGCGAGTTTGTCGCGATTGTCGGCACCTCGGGCTCCGGCAAATCGACCCTGATGAATATCCTTGGCTGCCTGGACCGACCCAGTCAGGGTGACTACCTGTTCGCCGGCGAAAACGTCGCCCAACTCGACAGCGATGAGCTGGCCTGGTTGCGTAGGGAAGCGTTCGGTTTTGTATTCCAGGGCTATCACCTGATCCCGTCGGGCTCGGCCCAGGAAAACGTCGAGATGCCAGCCATCTACGCCGGCCTGCCGGCAGCCGAGCGTCACGCCCGTGCCGCTGCACTGCTGGACCGCCTGGGCCTGGCCAGCCGCACCGGCAACCGCCCCCATCAATTGTCCGGCGGCCAACAGCAACGGGTGTCCATTGCACGGGCCTTGATGAACGGCGGGCACATCATCCTCGCCGACGAGCCCACCGGCGCCCTGGACAGCCAAAGCGGCGCGGAGGTCATGGCCCTGCTGGATGAGCTGGCAGGCCAGGGGCACGTGGTCATTCTCATTACTCACGACCGGGAAGTCGCCGCCCGCGCCAAGCGCATCATTGAAATCCGCGACGGCCAGATCATCAGCGATACCGCCCGACACGCCACCGCTGCCGATGCCCCCACAGGCGCCCTTCAGGCGGTGGACCTGCGCCAGCGCCTGGCCCTGGGCAGCGAGCACACCGGCGCCTGGAAAGGTGAACTGGTGGACGCGGTCCGCGCAGCCTGGCGGGTGATGTGGATCAACCGGTTTCGCACGGCGCTGACGTTGCTGGGGATCGTTATCGGCGTGGCCTCAGTGGTGGTGATGCTGGCCGTGGGTGAAGGCAGCAAGCGCCAAGTCATGGCACAGATGGGCGCCTTCGGCTCCAACATTATTTACCTCAGCGGCCACACGCCGAACCCACGCTCACCGCCTGGCATCATCACCCTGGATGACGTGGCTGCCCTTGCCGACTTGCCGCAGGTGCAACGCATCATGCCCGTCAACGGCGCGCGGGCGACGGTACGTTTCGGCAACCTTGACCACGCCGCCTACGTGGGTGGCAACGACACCAACTTCCCGACTATTTTCAACTGGCCGGTGGTCGAAGGCAGCTACTTTACCGAAGCGGATGAACAAGCAGCCTCGGCCGTGGCGGTGATCGGCAAGAAGGTCCGGGACACCCTGCTCAAAGACGTTGCCGACCCCATCGGCCAGTACATCCTGATTGAAAACGTGCCCTTCCAGGTGGTCGGCGTACTGGCCGGCAAGGGCGCAAGCTCTGGCGACCAGGACAGCGACGACCGGATTGCCGTGCCCTATTCCGCCGCCAGCATCCGACTGTTCGGCAGCCGCAATCCCGAATACGTGGCGATCGCCGCCGCCGATGCGCGCAATGTCAAAGACGCTGAACACGCCATCGACCAATTGATGCTGCACCTGCATGGCGGCAAGCGCGATTACGAACTGACCAACAACGCTGCGATGATTCAGGCCGAAGCCCGCACCCAGAACACCCTGTCGCTGATGCTGGGTGCGATTGCCGCCATCTCACTGCTGGTGGGTGGCATCGGCGTGATGAACATCATGCTGATGACCGTACGGGAACGCACCCGGGAAATCGGCATCCGCATGGCCACCGGCGCCCGCCAGCGGGACATCCTGCGTCAGTTCCTGACTGAAGCCGTGATGCTTTCACTGGTAGGCGGCGTGACCGGAATTGTCTTGGCCTTGCTCATCGGTGGTGTGTTGACCCTCAGCGATATCGCCGTTGCTTTTTCCTTCCCGGCAGGCCTCGGCGCGTTCGCCTGCGCGTTGGTGACGGGTGTCGTTTTCGGCTTTATGCCAGCCCGCAAAGCCGCTCGCCTTGACCCGGTCACGGCCCTTACCAGTGAATGATCGCCCCATGAAAGCGCAATTGTCCCTCCTCGCCGTCAGCCTGATGCTGGCGGCCTGCAGCAACCTGGCTCCTCCCGTAGACAGTGGTGTGCATGCGCCCGCCGCCTGGCAGTCACCCAACCCCGACACCCCACGCCAGGACACCCGAAAATGGTGGAGCACCTTCGGCAGCCCGGCCCTCGACCGGCTGGTGAGCCAAGCCCAGCTTGGCAGTTACGACCTGGCTGCCGCGATCGCCCGGGTACATCAGGCGCAAGCCAGTGCCGTGATCGCCGGTGCACCGCTGCTGCCCTCCGTGGTGGGCGGCGTCAATGCCAGCCGCCAGAAACTGCTGCGCGGCAAGGGCTACAGCCAACTGGATGTCGACGATGACAACAAGGCCGTGGACAGCTTTGACGCGAGCCTCACCGCCAGCTACGAAGTCGATTTCTGGGGTGGCCGCCGCGCCGCGCGTGACAGCGCAACACTTGGGGTGCGTGCCAGCGAATTCGATCAAGCCACCGTAGAACTGACCCTGCTCAGCGGCGTGGCCAACAGCTACACGCAAGCGTTGGCACTCCAGGAGCAAAACCGTATCGCCGCGCTGAACCTGGCCAACGCGCGCAACGTGCTTGACCTGGTCCAGGCACGCTACACCGCAGGTTCGGCCACCGCCCTGGAGCTGGCCCAGCAAAAGAGCCTGGTGGCGGCACAGCAAAGGCAATTGCCGCAGGTGCAGCAACAGGCGCAGGAGGCGGTAATCACCCTGGCGGCCCTGCTCGGTGTACCGGTGCAACAGCTCGACCTGGGGCAACAACGCTTCGAACACATCAACTGGCCGGGCATCGCCGCCGGGATTCCCAGTGAACTGCTCAGCCGCCGCCCTGACATTGCCAGCGCCGAGGCCCGACTTGCCGCAGCCCAGGCCGACGTGGTCGTGGCCCGTGCGGCCATGTTGCCCACCGTCCTGTTGGGTGCCAGCATCGGCTCGGGCGCCAGCACCGCGTCAGACATTCTGCGAAGCCCGTTCTACAACCTCACCGCCGGGCTCACCGCGCCCATCTTCGACAACGGGCGCCTGGGGGCCGAGCGCGACAAAACCCTGGCCCGCCAGGATGAGCTCCTGCAACTCTACCGGGGCGCGATCATCAACGGGTTTGCCGACGTTGAAAAAGCCCTCAACAGCATCCACGGCCTCGACGAGCAGCGGCAGTGGCAGCGTGAAGAGCTGGACCAGGCGCAGAGGGCTTTTGAGATTGCCCAGAGTCGCTATGAAGCAGGTGCCGAGGATTTGCTGACGGTGCTGGAGACTCAACGCACACTGTATGCAGCGCAGGACCTGAACGTGCAATTACGACTGGCGCGCATGCAGGCGAGTATCGCGCTGTACAAGGCTCTGGGGGGAGGCTGGCAGGCACAGTGAAGCCATGCCTGCCGCAGGGCTAACCGATCAGTCCCAGAAGGAACGTCCGAGGGACAGGTGCCGTGCATACCATGGGCGTTGCGGCACTCGACGGAACAGGTCCTTCATACTCTCATCCGCCTCGAAAATGATGCGCAGCGCCAGCTTCATGGTCTCCGGATCCATTTCTACCGAGGTACCCACCTGCAGCCCGGGTGTCGTGCTGCACCCGTGCGTGGTGGGGCCGAGCCAAGGGTCACCCGCTTCGACCCAGCGCCCCGGCGCAAACCAGGGCACGCCATTGACCTCCATGCGCGTCAGTTCACCGGGATGAAAGCGCTCGTGAGCGCGAAACCAATCTTCCAGCCGATCGTCGATCCACCCGTGAAAATGCCAGAACACCGGATTCACATGGGAAGAAAAAGGATCCCCCAGAAAGTCGTTTTCGGCGATATACCAGCGCGGCGAGAAATCGGCCTGCCCCCTGGCAAAGGGTACCGGCGCGTTGTTGGACGGGTCACGCGGCACCGAGGCCCAGCGCATGTGCAACCAATCATGCAGGCCCAGCTCGATTTCGGAGCCGAACTGGCCAAGGGTCAGTTTCGACAAATAACGGGGGTCCCGGCACTGAGATTCCCAGACCTGAAAGTTGCTGTGGTAGGTCTCGGCGGACTTGATGTCACTGACCCACTGGCTATAGGTGTCGTCCCCTTCCGCCAGCCAGGTTGGCGGTAACGCAAACCCGTCATGGTTATCGAAATAGTGGGCAAACCCCAGTCGATCGCGCAACAGCTCAGGCTGTGGCAAAGGAAAGTGGCGCCAGGAGGGCAGTGCCTGCATCGAACGCGCCGTGGCAAGCATGTGCCGGTGCATGAAAAAAAAGTCGATCCCGGAGCCGTTTCGGTCCTTGTCCGGCCCGCGTGCGCCACGCTCCTGGTCCCTGGGGCCCGGCTGCCAGCCGATACCGCGCAGGGCACCGCGCTTGTCCTCCGGCAACTTGTGCCATTTGTCCCGCGAGGCGTGCCACAACTGGTGGAACAGCCGATGCTGTGGAGCGATCAGCCAGGCGAGCAAGGTATCGTTCAGTCCGATCCGCTCACGGGCCTCGGGAAAGCGGCGTTTGACAGCCACAAAGCGCAGGTCCAGCTCGGGCAGCGCCAGGGCGCGATCCAATCGCTGTACAGATCCGCTGAGGGTGCCGGGCCCGGCGTTGCCATAGGCCGCCCATACTTCGTCCAGGCTCGCCTTGAATTCGTAGCCAGGTGCGCCATCGGCCGCATCGCTGCGCCCCACTCGCCAATACAGTTGGGCCGCGTTGCCCGGGGCCAGGTCGCCGACCACCTGGTAACGCGGCTCGGCATCACTGCGCAACGCCTCGGCGGTGTCGAGGACGCCTACCAGGCCACGCCCGCGCGGGGCAATGTCGAGAAACAGTTCCAGCCCCTCGACCGGCAAACCCTCCAGGCCACCATCGGCGCCGATAAACTGAATGTCCCAAACCCCGCGCAGGCTATTGGCCAAATGCTGGCCGGCGGTGTCCGCCAACTCGACCGTCGCCTCTCCCGGGGTTTCGGGATGCGCCTGGCGCAATAGCTCGCGACGCCCATAGAACGCTGCCGGAACGGCTGCTCCGGTCAGCGCCAGACCCGCCATGAACCATCGTCGAGAAATCGTCATTGCCCTACCTGTGTCAGCCCTGAAGCAGGCTTTATCCAAGCTAGAACGTTCATGGCGCGAGAAAATTTAAGCCGCGCCCCTGCGGCTAAATTTTTTCGCCCGCGGCTCGTTCTTCCCAGATAGCAAAGGCCCCTGCGCCTGCATTTCGACGGTAGACCTGACTGAGATGGCGATGATTAAACCTCGTTCGAAAAAAGCCCTGTATATCGGCCTCCCGCTGCTGGTAGCCGTGGCCGCCGGCGCGGCCTGGCTTGTCTGGAGCTACTCCTCCGGCTATCCCGTCAAGGTGATGAAGCAGGCGACGGAGTTGCAGGACCGCATCATTTCCTTCGACAGCCATATCACCGTGCCCTTGACGTTCGGCACCGAGGGCAACGAGGCTGACAAGGACGGCCCGCGGCAATTCGACCTGGCCAAAGCCAATCGTGGACGCCTGTCGGGCGCTGCACTGACCATATTTGGCTGGCCCGAAATGTGGAACGGCAACAACGCCCCCCATAAGCCCACTGCCGGGTTCGTCGATGAGGCCCGCAACCAACAGGAAGTGCGCTACAAAATCATCACGGGCATGGTTCGCGACTTTCCCAACCAGGTGGGCATCGCCTACACCCCGGACGATTTCCGGCGCCTGCACGGTGAAGGCAAGTTCGCAATCTTCATCAGCATGCTCAATGCCTATCCCCTGGGCGATGACCTCGACCAACTGAACCTGTGGACGGCCCGTGGCATGCGCATGTTCGGGTTCAGCTATGTCGGCAACAACAGCTGGTCCGACTCATCCCGCCCGCTGCCCTTCTTCAATGACTCACCGGACGCGCTCGATGGCCTGTCGGATATCGGCAAGCAGGCCGTGCAGCGCCTCAACGATCTGGGGGTGATCATTGATGTGTCGCAGATGTCGACCAAGGCCCTGGAGCAGGTTGCACAACTGAGCCGCACGCCGATGGTTGCCTCCCACTCCGCTCCTCGGGCGGCCGTGGATATTCCACGCAACCTCAGCGACAAGGAAATGCAGCTGATCAAGCAAAGCGGCGGCGTCGTGCAGGTGGTCGGGTTCGGCACCTACCTACGCCCACTGACGCAAAAGACCCAGGACAAACTCAATGCCCTGCGCGCACGGTTCGACCTGCCTCCCCTGCCTAACCTGCATGTCGCGCTGATGCCCGGCGACCCGATAATCGCCGCCTGGCCCGAGCAGAAATTCGGCCAGTACGCCAGCAGCCTGTACGCGATCCTCGATGAGGAGCCGAAGGCAACCCTCAAGGACCTGGGAGATGCCATCGACTACACCGTGCGCAAGATCGGTATTGATCACGTCGGTATTGCTTCGGACTTCAACGACGGTGGCGGCGTGCAGGGCTGGGACAACGTCAGCGAAATTCGTAACGTCACCGCTGAACTGTTGCAGCGAGGCTACTCGGAAGCGGACATCGCCAAACTGTGGGGCGGCAACTTCCTGCGGGTCTGGGACCAGGTCCAACAAGCAGCCAAACCCGTCGCCTCCCTTTCTGCCAAGTGAACTGCCGCCATGACTGATCGCCGCACCTTTCTCAAACATGCAGGCATTCTGGCTGCCAGCCTGCCCCTGGGCGCAGCCCTCGAGGCCCGGGCTGGCACAGCACCCGTGCCCGTCGTCAATCCCGATAAATGGGCGCAGCTGCGCCAACTGTTTACCCAGGACCCGGACTACCTGCACTTCTCCAACTTCCTGATCACGTCCCATCCCAAACCCGTGCGCGAGGCCATTGAACGCCACCGGGCCGAGCTGGACCGCAACCCCGCGCTGGCCATGGACTGGGACCTGCAGCACACCTGGAAATGTGAAGCCCAGGTGCGGGACTGGGCCGGGCGCTATCTGCAAGCCAAGCCCGGGCAGATCGCACTCACCGGCAGCACCACCGAAGGCCTGGCGATGATTTATGGCGGTATTCATGTACGGCCTGACCAGGAGATTCTGACCACCGTTCATGAACACTATTCGACCCGCAACAGCCTGCAGTTCCGTGTCGAGAAACAGGGCACCCAGGTGCGCAAGATCAAACTCTTCGATGACGCCCACCAGGTGTCGGCGGATGAAGTGCTTGGCTCGATTGCCAAGGGCATTCGCCCCAACACCCGCGTGCTGGGCATGACCTGGGTGCAGTCGGGCAGCGGCGTGAAGCTGCCCATCGGCGAGATCGGCAAACTGGTGGATGAGCACAACCGCGATCGCGATGAAAAGGATCGCATCCTCTACGTAGTCGACGGCGTGCACGGATTTGGTGTCGAAGACCTGGCGTTCCCGGACATGCACTGCGACTTTTTTATCGCCGGCACCCATAAATGGATGTTTGGCCCCCGAGGCACGGGGATTATTTGTGCCCGGTCCGAGGAGCTCAAGGACGTCACCCCCACCGAGCCGACCTTTTCCCAGGACACGGATTTCGCCACCACCATGACACCCGGCGGTTATCACGCTTTCGAACACCGCTGGGCCCTGGATGAAGCCTTCAAATTGCATTTGCAGCTGGGCAAGGCTCAAGTCCAGGCCCGCATCCATGAACTCAATGACTACCTCAAAAGCCGCCTGCAGGCCCACTCGTCCATCGAGCTGGTCACGCCCCGCAGCCCTGAGCTGTCAGCCGGGTTTACGTTTTTCAGGGTCAAGGGCCAGGACAGCGACAAGGTCGCCGCCTACCTGATGCACAACCGCGTCGTGGTCGATGCCGTGAATCGCGACGCCGGCCCGGTGGTGCGCAGCGCTCCCGGGCTGCTGAACAATGAAGGCGAGATTGATCGCTTCATGACCGTGCTCGAAAAGACCCTGTAACCCGCCACTTCCCTTCCCCTATAGAGACGACACATGAACAGTGCCCCGCTCCCTACCCGCCAGCCCCGTTCGTTGCGAGCGCTGCTGATGCTGTGCCTGGCGACCCTGCTCGCCAACCTGGCGCCCCTGACTGCACACGCGGCAACCGCTCCAGCCCCGGGCAAGGTGTTCAAGGACTGCAAGAATTGCCCGGAAATGGTGGTGCTGCCCGCCGGCAGCTACCTGATGGGCACGCCGGAAGACGAGATCGGCCGTGAAGGCGACGAGGGCCCGCAGCACACCGTGACGTTCGCCAAGCCCTTCGCCATGAGCCGCTTCCATGTCACCGCCGCCGAACTGGACGCCTACATCCGCGAAACCGGCGTAGTGATCAAGGACGGTGATACGCGCCCGGGCCGCCTGTGCAAGGCCAGCAAGCCCAGCTACAAACAGGGGCCGCGCCAGCCGGCGGTGTGCATCGACTACTTCGAGGTCCAGGCCTACACCGAATGGTTGTCGAAAAAAACCGGACAGAAGTACCGCATGGTCAGCGAGTCCGAACGTGAGTATGCCGCTCGCGCCGGCAGCACCGGATCATTCCCCTTCCCGTTCGATGACGAGGGCGAATACCAGATCAGCAAACATGCCAACACCTACGGCCCCAAGGATGGCTATACCTATAGCGCACCGGTAGGCAGCTACCCGCCCAACGCGTTCGGCATGTACGACATGCACGGCAACGTCTACGAGTGGGTTGCCGACTGCTGGCACCCCAACTACGAAGGGGCACCTGCCGATGGCAGCGCCTGGTTGACCGGTGGTGACTGCAACGACGCCCACATCCGTGGCAACGACTGGGGCGAAGCGCCGGTATTCTCCCGATCGGGAAACCGTAACAGCCGCGAGAAAAATGTAAGAGGTGATTTCCTGGGGTTCCGCGTCGCACGGGAACTCTGACGCTCAAAACCATGTGGTGAGGGCGCCCGCCCCTCACCACTGCGCGTGCGCCGCGCGATGCTGCCCTAAATCCCGCACCACTCCCTTCGTCTATTCGCTAAGAACCCAGCAGGCCAGAAGCCTCCAGGCTTGCCTTGCGGATCGTTCGTGCCTGCCCGTTTCGGCCCGCAATTGCCGGGCATCCCCACACACAGGAAGATTTCATGACCAGCCAACCACGCGGCGCCATCAGCGAACTGTTCGCCCTGCTCAAACCCTTCTGGCCCATTGTGACGCTCTCGATTGTGCTGGGCATGGTAGGTGGCCTCGCCATCACGACCCTGCTGGCGACCATCAACACCTCGCTGCACTCGGACGAAGGCTTGACCCAAGGCGTGGTCCTGCTGTTCGCCGGCCTGTGTGTACTGGCGCTGACCAGCTCGATCTTTTCCGATATCGGCACCAACTATGTGGGCCAGAAAATCATCGCGCGACTGCGCAAGGAGCTCGGCGAAAAAGTCCTGTCGGCGCCCATCGAACAGATCGAGCGCTACCGCAATCACCGGCTCATACCGGTACTGACCCACGACATCGACACCATCAGCGACTTCTCCTTCGCCTTTGCGCCCCTGGCCATTTCCCTG
Organism: Pseudomonas sp. ATCC PTA-122608; assembly: GCF_001952855.1. Classification (GTDB taxonomy): domain Bacteria; phylum Pseudomonadota; class Gammaproteobacteria; order Pseudomonadales; family Pseudomonadaceae; genus Aquipseudomonas. The sequence goes on from NZ_LPNO01000006.1 coordinate 220,918, forward strand.
ACGGTAACCCTCGGTTGCCTGGGCTACCTGGCGATGCTCTCGTGGCCAATGTTCCTGATCATGCTGATTGCCATCGTCATCGGCAGCGTTGCCCAGTACATAGCCCGGGCGCGCGGCATGAGTGGTTTCTACGCAGCACGGGAGCAGGAAGAAGAGCTGCAAAAGCACTACACCGCGATTGCTTCCGGCGCCAAGGAGTTGCGCATTCACCGCCCCCGTCGCCATCGCATGAACGTGGACGGCATCCAGGCGGCGGCCAATAGCATCTGCGACACCCAGGTACGTTCGGTCAATATTTTCATCATTGCCAAGACATTCGGCTCGATGCTGTTTTTCGTGGTCATCGGTCTCGCCCTGGCCTTGCAGGCTTACTGGCCGAGTGCCGACAAGACCGTCATGAGCGGTTTCGTCCTCGTGCTGCTGTACATGAAAGGCCCGCTTGAGCACTTGATCGGCACACTGCCCATCGTCAGCCGCGCTCAAATTGCCTTCCGGCGCATTGCCGATCTGTCGGAGCGTTTCTCTTCGCCGGAGCCACACCTGTTGCTCAGCGACGCCGAAGCACCGAAAACCGTGGTGCACAACCTTGAGCTGAATAACGTGCGCTTTGATTTCCCTCCCGTGGAAGGCAGCGAACCCTTCCGCCTGGGCCCCGTGAACCTGAACATCAAGCAAGGCGACATTATTTTTATCGTCGGCGAGAACGGTTGCGGCAAGACCACGCTGATCAAACTGTTGCTGGGGCTCTACGCACCACAACAGGGTGAGGTGCGCCTCAACGGCCACGCCATCACAGCCGAGAACCGCGACGACTATCGCCAACTGTTCACCACGATCTTCGCCGACTACTACCTGTTCGATGATCTGGTACGCGACGACCTGCACATCCCCGACACCGCCAACCAATACCTGCAACGCCTGGAGATCGCCCACAAGGTCAGCATCAAGGACGGCGCCTTCACCACCACCGACCTCTCCACCGGCCAGCGCAAACGCCTGGCCCTGGTCAATGCCTGGCTTGAGGAACGGCCGGTGCTGGTGTTTGACGAATGGGCGGCTGACCAGGACCCGACCTTCCGCCGGATTTTCTATACCGAACTGCTGCCGGACCTCAAGCGCCTGGGCAAGACCATCATCGTCATCAGCCATGACGACCGCTATTTCGACGTCGCCGACCAACTGGTGCACATGCGCTCGGGCAAGGTCACGGCACAACAACAGGAAATTGCCGAGGTTTAATTTCCGGTTTTGCCGATGACGTGCGTCTCACTTGGTAACTGAGAAGTAATCTCACTAAGATCTCTCGATCGTTGACCCTTAAGAGCACTCCAATAATGCCTGCACATCGACTTCGCCCCCACGTCCTGGCCATGATGATTCGCCACGCGCTCACGCCAAATCTGCGCGTTTGCGCGGCTGGCCTGGCAGGGCTTCTGCCCATGCTGGTACACGCCCAGGAAATGCCCTTCAACATTCCGGCGCAGTCGTTGAGCAGTGCGTTGCAGGCTTTCGGTACCCAATCCAACCTGCAAGTGCTGTATAGCCCGCAGGACCTTGAGGGCAAGCGCAGCACCGCCGTGCATGGCAACCTGGACCCTTCTGCCGCCATCGCCACCTTGCTGCAGGGCAGCGGCGTGCATTTCCAGGTGCAAGGCTCTGCGGTGACCGTCAGTGCCTCGGCGGGCGGCGCGCTGGAACTGGGCGCGACCACCATCAATGGCCAGACACTGGGGTCGACCACTGAAAACAGCGGTTCCTACACCACCGGCGCAATGCAGACGGCCACCAAGTTACCCTTGTCCCTGCGTGAAACCCCGCAGGCGGTGACGGTGATCACTCGCCAGCGCATGGACGACCAGGGCATGCGCAGCCTCGACGATGTGGTCCAGGCGGCACCGGGCCTGCGCCTGTCCGCGGCGCGACCGGCCAACAGTGAGTTTTTCGCCCGCGGTTTCCCCATCAACAACCTGATGTTCGATGGCCTGCCCACGACCTATTCCGCCGACTGGGTCGCCACCGCCGACCTGGCCCCCTATGACCGTGTCGAAGTGGTACGCGGTGCCACGGGCATGATGCAAGGCGCCGGTGACCCTTCGGCCGCCATCAACATGGTGCGCAAGCGTCCTACCAAGGAGTTCCAGGCGAGCGTCACCGGCAGCGCCGGCAGTTGGGACAACTACCGCAGCGAGCTGGATGTGTCGGGGCCGGTCAATGACAGCGGCACCGTGCGTGGTCGCTTCGTCGGCGCCTACCAGGACAAGGACAGCTACCAGGACTACGCAGGTCGCGAGCGCGGCGTGTTCTACGGCATCACCGAATTTGACCTCAACGACAGCACCACCCTGACCGTGGGCGCGTCTGATCAGAATGACAATAACAACATCAACTGGGGCGGTTTACCGGTGAACCCCGACGGCAGCAGCATGGGTTTCTCGCGCTCCCAGACGTTCGGCTACAACTGGTCGCACCAGGACATTGACAACAAAACCGTGTTCGCCGAAGTGGATCACCGCCTCGACAACGACTGGCGCCTGCACTTTGGCGCGTCGAAAAACTGGTCCGACTTCAAGCTGCTGGGTGCAGTGCTGGAACGCAACAGCGACTACTCCTACCGGCAACGTGTGTTCAACCAGAGCCGCGACTACGACCAGTCCACCTATGACTTCTTCGCCAGTGGCCCGTTTGCGCTGTTCGGCCGCCAGCATGAACTGGTGGTGGGCGCCAGCAAGCGCCAGCTCAAGACCGAAGCCACCGGCGGCACGATCTTCTTCAACAACGTCGACATCAACAATTTCAACCCCAAAGGTCAGCCAAAACCAACCGTTCCAGACGTTTACTCCCTCAGCGAAAAGGTCAACCAGGAAGGCCTCTACGTCACGACTCGCTGGAATGTGGCCGATCCGCTGAAGGTGATTCTCGGCGCGCGCCTGGACTGGTACGACTCCAATGATGTCTACAACCAGATCAGCGACCAGTACTACACCTCGGGCAAAACCAAGGTGGTGCGTAACCTGACCCGCTATGCCGGTGTCATCTATGACCTGGACGACACCTACTCGCTCTATGCCAGCTACACCGATATCTTCCAGCCACAAAGCGAGAAGGACGAGCTCGGTGCCAGTATCAAGCCCATCACCGGCAAGAACTATGAAGTGGGTATCAAGGGCGAATACTTTGACGGCGCGTTGAACGCCAGCGCCTCGTTGTTCCAGATCGACCAGCTCAACCGCGCTGCTGAAGTGGCCGACTACACCAGCTGCAAGGTCATCCCGACCGGCAGCTACGCTTGCTATGAAGCCGCGGGCAAGGTCAGGAGCCGGGGTATCGAGCTGGAGATCAACGGTGCGCTGACGCCGAACTGGCAAGTGGGTGCCGGTTACACCTACGCCCAGGCGCTGTACGAGAAAGATGCCGACAAGAACAAGGAAGGCACCCTGTTCGACACCGACGTACCACGCCACCTGTTCAAGGCCAATACCACGTACCACCTGCAAGGTGACCTGAACAAACTGCGTATCGGTGCCAACGTCTATAGCCAAAGCGGTACGTATAACAAAGGCGTCAGCACCTTCAACGGCCAGCGTCAAAACTTCCACGTCGAGCAGGACGCCTATGCCATCGTTGGCTTGATGGCCGGCTACCAGGTCACCAAAAACCTGGACACCCAACTGAACGTCAACAACGTGTTCGACAAAAAGTACTACCAGGGCATCGCCAGCAACTCCACCTGGAGCCCGTATGACGTCTACGGTGACCCACGCAACTTCACCGTGACCGCCAAGTACACCTTCTGATAGCGGTTAAACGGCGTAAAAAAAACCGCATCCCTGGGGATGCGGTTTTTTTATGCCCACCGTAAAACCGGTGTGTCAGCCCAGGCGCTCGGCCAACGCCAGGACAATACGCTCCCGAGCGACATCGGCTTCATCAACGATAGAGCCCATGCGCAAGAAATCATGGGACATGCCCTCGAACACCTCCAGTTGCACCTGCACGCCCCCAGCCTCGAGATGCCGGGCGTAGGCCACCGCTTCATCATGCAGCGGGTCGCACTCGGCCACGATCAGCAAGGCCGGCGCCACGTGAGCGCTCACCTCGCCGAGCAGCGGCGAGAAACGCGGGTCCAGGCGGTCGGCCGGATCGTTCTGATACTGCTGGTAGAACCACTCCAGGGTGTCTTTTTCCAACAAGTGCCCAACCCCGTAGCGCTCCACCGAAGCACTGATGCGGCTGGCATCGGTCACCGGGTAAATCAGCACCTGCAGACACGGGCGAGGCAGCTCCTCCTGGCCAGCGAGGCTGCTGGCAAGCACCGTCGCCAGGCTACCGCCAACGCTGTCGCCAACGACCGCCATGCGCTCAGCATCGATACCCAGTTCCCGCGCATTGAGCGCCAGCCATTGCCACGCGTCCTGGGCATCATTGAATGCCGTCGGAAACCGCCACTGCGGGGCCAGCCGGTAACCCACCGACAACACCGGCAACCCGCACTCCTGAGCCAGGTTCCAACACAGGGCGTCGTGGGAGTCGAGACTGCCCACCACATAACCCCCGCCATGCAGGTAAAGCACGGCGCCACTCAGTTGGCTAGCGTCCAGTTCGGGCGGCCGGTACAACCGGGCCTCTACACGGTGACCATCGCGGGCCGTGAAGGTACGCGACTCGATAAACGCCGGCTCATCGGCACCCGGGTCCATCAGTGCCGAGGATTGATCGAACTGGCGACGGGCTTCTTCCGGTTGCAGCTGGTGCATCGGCAGCGCTTTTCCGCTGCGGCGGCCGCTTTCCACCAACTGGAGGTAGGCGGCGAGATCAGGATTAAGGGGCATGGGCAAGGTTTCTCCAGACAGGCGCCGCCGGTGGCGGCGCCTGTCGACACAGGTCAAGGTTCAGGAAGGCTCGGCGACGATGGTCAAACCATCCAGGGCGTCTTCCAGTTCAAGCAACACCGACAGCTCCCTGGGCACCTGAAAGTGCCCGCAGGTCAGCGGGAGGCCAGGCAGGTCGGGGCAACCGATCTGCCGGGCCAGCTCACGTTGTTCATCTTCACGCCCCGCCACCCACCAGCTCAGGGGGCGCGCCGTCACTTTCGGGCAATAATCCAGCTCGCGGGACAGCCGCTTGAGGGTACGGGCGCAGGCAAATACCTGCGCCAGCTCATCCACCCCCAGGCCATGCGTGGCCGGCCGTTGGCTGAGGGCCTCACTGATCAGGGCACGCGCAAGCTGCGGGCTTTCCTGGCGGGTATCGCTGACATCCACGGCCCCCGCGTCGGGTGCCGTCGCCCGCAACAGCTCGCTCAAATCATCCAGCCAATGGTCCTGCTGTTCGGCGTTGGCGGGTGACGGCACAAAACTGTCGAGCAACGCGACAAACTCGACCGTCTGCCCCTGCTGCTCAAGCTCAGCCGCCATCAGCAGACTCAAGGTGCCGCCCAAGGACCAGCCCAACAAGCGATAAGGGCCTTGGGGCTGTTTGTTCCGCAGATAGCCGACGTAGTCCCGGGCGATGGCCACCAGCGATTGATCCTGCCAGCTCGGGTCCAGCAGTTGTCGGGCCTGGATACCGATCACCGAGCACTTGCCGTTCAGACGGCGTGCGAGCGGCTCATAGTCGAATACCGTGCCGAAACCGGCATGTACACAGAACAACGCAGGCGTGGCACCGAGCTCGGCATTGAGGGCCAGCAGCGGCACGTTCTTGCCAGGCACGGCGGTGAGCTGCGCAATGCTCGGCTTCTGGATCAGGTCCCGCAGGCGCAGGGTGAAACCGAACTTCTTCAGGCTGCGGGACTTGGCCACCACTTGCATGCTGAGGATCGAATCACCCCCCAGCTCAAAGAAGTTATCCGTTACCCCGACCCGCTCCACTTTGAGAATGCTTTGCCAGATATCCGCCATGGCCTGTTCCAGCTCGTTGCGCGGTGCCACATATTCACTGCGTGCATCCGGAATCGGCAGGGCGTTGCGGTCCAGCTTGCCATTGGGATTGAGCGGCAGCCGGTCGAGCACGATCAATTGCGCCGGAACCATGTACTCCGGCAGCGCCTGCTTCAAGCGCTCGCGCAGTTGCTCGACGATCCCGCCGTCCTCATCGCCGTTAAGCGTGACGTACCCAAACAGTTGATTGCCGCCAGGCCCCTCGCGCACCACGACGGCGGCATGCCCGACCTCTTGCATCGCATTGAGGCGGGCCTCGATCTCTCCAAGCTCGATACGGAACCCGCGGATTTTCACCTGGTTATCCAGGCGACCGAGGTAGTCGAACGTACCGCTCTCGCGCTGGCGCACCAGGTCGCCGGTGCGGTACAGGCGGCCACCCGGGGTAAACGGATCGGCCACGAAGCGCTCGGCCGTGAGCGCGGCACGGTTCAGATAGCCCCGTGCAACACCCTCCCCGCCCAGGTACAACTCCCCCGCGACACCCGCCGGCAGCGGGTTGAGGTCGATGTCGAGGACGTAGGCACTGCGCTGGCCCACACATTCGCCGATCGGCGCATAAATCGCCCCACACGCCTGGCCTTCAGCAGCCTTCCAGATCAGTGGCGTAACCACGGTTTCCGTCGGCCCGTAACCATTGATGATGTACTGCGGTTTAAGCGCCTCACGGGCCAGGGCATAACTGGCCTCTGGCACCGCGTCACCGCCAAAGCAGTAGATCCGCACCGACGGCGGGTTGCCATCGAGCCGTGCGTGTTCGGCCAACTGCAACAGGTACACCGGTGGGAACGCTGCCACAGTGACGCCGTGTTGGTGCATGGCCTCGTAGGTCTGCTCGGGGGTCCAGAGCTCGTCGTCACGCAGCAACAGGCAACCGCCGTGCGTGAGCGTCGTGAGCCAGCGCTCGTGGGCACCGTCGAAGGCGAATGACATAAACAGCAACTCGCAGTCGGCGGGACTCATTTCGTAGCGCTCGCCCACCGCACGGCAATGCATCGCCAACGGTCCATGACTGACCACCACGCCTTTGGGCTGGCCGGTAGAACCGGAGGTGTAGATCACGTAGGCGAGGTTTTCCTCGTGCACCCGATGCGCTGGCGCGGTAACAGGCCACTGGCTGCCGTCCAGGCGGTCAAGCTCCAGCACATGCAACGCCGGGCTGATTGGCAGGCTGGCGGCGAGCCGCGAATCGGTCAACAGTAAAGCGATGCCGGAGTCCTGGATCAAATAGCTCAGGCGCTCACGCGGGTAAGCGGCGTCGATAGGCACATAGGCGGCCCCCGCCTTGAGCACCGCGAGCAAAGCCACGATCATGGTTTCGCTACGAGGCAACGCCACGCCGACCCGTACTTCCGGCCCCACGCCTTCGGCGATCAGTTGATGGGCCAGTTGGTTAGCGCGGGATTCCAGCTCGGCGAACGACAGGCTTCGGTTGCCGACCTTGACCGCCGTTGCGCTGCCCTGGTGCTCGGCCCAGTACTGGATGCGTTGGTGGACCAAAGGCTGCGGCAGGTTTTGAACTGGGGTCGGGGCGTACACGGCCGGCGTGTGCAGCAGGCCGAGATTGCCGACACGCTGGTCGGCGTTCGCCGACAGTGCCAGCAGCAACGCTTCCATGTTGGCCCGGATCCCTTCCACCGCCACATCGCTGAAGCATTGGCGCAGGTACATGTACTCAATCGCCAGGTAGTCTTCCAGGGTCACCATCAGGTCCATCGGGAAGTCTGTCAGGCCCGCCCCGCCGACGTCGCCGAAACGCAGCGAATCATCCTTCCACTCCCGCAAAGTGCGATCCAGCGGTTGGTTTTCAAAGACGATGATGCTGTCGAACAAAGCCTGCCCGGAACGCCCGGCCCAACGCTGGATATCCCCCAGCGGGGTGTATTCATGGTCGCGCAGCTCCAGGTTGACCCGCTGCACAGCCTGCAGCCACTGGCCCACACGGGCTTGCGGATCGACGTCGTGGATCACCGGTAACGTGTTGATGAACAGCCCCAACATGCTCTGCGCGCCCGGCAAGGCACTCGGACGCCCGGCCACGGTAGCCCCGAAACACACACTGCGCTGGCCACTGTAACGGCTGAGCAACAACAGCCATGCGCCCTGTACCAATGTGTTCAGGGTGATGCGCTGCGCCGCGGCAAACGCCTTCAAACCCTGGGTCACCTGGGGTGTAAAGCGGCTGTACAGGGCTTTGTGCCCATGCTCGCGCTCGCCGCTGGCGAAGGCATCCGCCAGGTAAGTCGGCTCCTGGAACTCGGCCAACTGGCGACGCCAGAAGGTTTCGCTGATCACGCGGTCCTGCTGGCGCAACCAGCCAATGTAATTGCGATACGGCACCACAGGGTCCAGGGTTTGCCCGGAATATCGGGCCAACACTTCGCCCATCAACTGGGACGTGCTCCACCCGTCCAGCAGGATATGGTGATAGGTCCAGATCAGTTGATAACGGTCATCCGCCAGGCGGATCAGCACCACACGCTGCAACGGCGCCTGGTCGAGGTTGAAGCCCCGCAGGCGCTCGTCCCGTGCCATGTCCTTGATCAATCCGTCCGTGGCCGCCTCATGGCGCCAGTCGAGTTCAGTCATCGGCAGGGCAACGTCGCGCAGGACGAATTGCAGCGGCTCGTCCAGGTCTTGCCAGAGGAACCCGGTGCGCAACACGTCGTGCCTTTGCGCCACGTCGGCCCAGGCCTGGCGCAAGCGCTCTACATGCAAGCCGTCGACCGAAACGTTGAGCTGATTGATGTACAGCTCGTCTTCAGGATTGCTGTTCAGCCCCAGGAACAACATGCCCTGCTGCATCGGTGAAAGGCTGTACACGGCCTCGACCTGCCCATGGGGAATGGGCAAGGCCTGCACCTGCTGTTCGCTCAACCCATGCAGGGTGACCGGTTGCGTATTGACCTGGGCACGAACCGGGGCCACGTTGGCGGCCAGTTTCTCGATGGTCTGTTGCAGGAACAGATCCTTGGGCGCCATCTGCAAACCCGACTGCCGGGCCTGACTGACCACCTGGATCGAGATGATGGAATCCCCGCCCAAGGCGAAGAAGTTATCGGTAATCCCTACCCGGGGCAGGTTCAGCACGTCTTGCCAGATATCCGCCAATTGGCGCTCAATCGCCGAACGCGGGGCAACGTAGTCAACCAACGCCTGGCTGACATCCGGCGCAGGCAACAGGTTGCGGGCGAGCTTGCCGTTGGCCGTGACGGGCATGCCATCAAGGCTGATCAGGTGCGCAGGCACCATATAGTCCGGCAGCCCCTGGCCGAGGAAGCTTGCCAGCTCGCTGCGCAACGCATCGCCAGCCTGGGCTGAGGCACTGTTCACCGGTACAAAATAGCCAACCAGTTGCGTGCCCAAAGGCCCGCCTACCGCCAGCACCACCGCTTCGCGAACCTGCGGATGCTCCATCAACCGCGCCTCGATCTCACCCAATTCAATGCGCAGGCCACGGATTTTCACCTGGTGGTCAATTCGCCCGACGTAGTCAATGACGCCCTCCTGCCGGTAACGCGCCAGATCGCCGGTGCGGTACAAGCGGCCACCTCCCACCGGGTCGAAAGGGTCGGGTACAAAGCGCTCGGCGGTCAGGGCCGCACGTTGGTGGTAGCCCCGGGCAAGGCCAATACCCCCCAGGTACAGCTCACCGCTGACACCGCGTGCCGCCGGGTTCAGGCTCGACTCAAGAATATGGGTCTTGAGGTTATCGATCGGCCTGCCAATCGGCACGCTGACCCCGTGCTCTTCGCCGCAGGTCCAGTGGGTGACGTCGATGGCTGCTTCGGTCGGACCATAGAGGTTGTACAAGCCTGCGCCAGGCAGACGGGCACGGGTCTGCTCCGACAGAGCCTTGGACAGCGCCTCGCCGCTGCAGATTACGCGGCGGATGCCACGACAGGCTTCCACCCCTTCACACGCCATGAAGGCCTGCAACATCGAAGGCACGAAATGCAGGGTGCTGACCTCGTAACGCAAGATTGCATCGCGCAGGCGTTCCGGGTCGCGGTGTTCTCCTGGCTGGGCAATAGCCAGTCGCGCGCCGGCCATCAGCGGCCAGAAGAACTCCCACACCGAGACGTCGAAGCTGAAAGGGGTTTTTTGCAGCACCGTGTCATCGGCGTGCAAGGCGTAGGCCTTCTGCATCCAGTTGAGCCGATTCAGCAACGCCTCATGGGTATTGCCTGCTCCCTTTGGCCGGCCCGTAGAGCCCGAGGTGTAGATCACATAGGCCAGGTTGCCCGGTGCCAGCGACGGCTCAGGGTTACGGTCGCTGTAGCCCTCCAGCCAGTCTCCGTCCTGATCCAGGCAGACGGTTTGCACCGACTCGGGGACCGGTAGTTGTTGCAGTAACGCGCTCTGGGTCAACAGCAAGCCCACCCCGCTGTCGGCCAACATATAGGCCAGGCGGTCGGACGGGTAATCCGGGTCGAGGGGCACGTAGGCGCCCCCCGCCTTGAGAACCGCCAGCAAGCCGATCACCATCCCCAGGCTACGCTCCAGGGCCACACCCACCAACACTTCCGGGCCGACGCCCAGCGCCTGCAGTTTGTGCGCCAGGCGGTTGGCACGGTGGTTGAGTTGCGCGTAGCTCAGCGTTTGCTCCGCAAACAGCAATGCCGTGGCATGAGGCTGCTGGCGTGCCTGATGCTCAAACAGACGATGGACATAGCGCTCACCGGGGTAGACGGCTTCGGTGCGGTTCCAGGTTCGAACAATTTTGCGGCGCTGTGCATCGTCCAACAGCGGCAGGTCTTCGACCCGTTGCGAGGGTTGCTCGATGACCGCCAGTAACACATTGCGCCAATGCTGCCCCAACTGCTCGATGGTGCCGGCGTCGAACAGTTCGCTGGCGTAGGTGAACGCTGCCGACAGGCCATCCTGATGCTCGACGGTGTCCAGCGTCAGGTCGAACTGCGTGCTGTGGGCCTGCCAGTCGAGCCCTTCGACGGTAAGCCCCGGCAATGGCTGACGGCTGCTTTTGGCATCGGTCTGGTGGTTGAACATCACTTGGAACAACGGGCTGTGGTTCAGGCTGCGCTTGGGCTGCAACACATCGACCAATTGCTCGAATGGCAAGTCCTGATGGGCCTGGGCCTCCAGCGCTGTCTGTTTGACCTGTTGCAATACCTGGGCAAAGCTCACCAACGGTTCGAATTCGGCCTTGAGCACCTGGGTGTTGACGAAAAAACCGATCAATCGCTCGATATCCCCCCGTGTACGGTTGGCCACCGGCACGCCGACACGCACCTCGGCCTGCCCCGAGTAGCGGTGCAGCAAGGTCTGGAACGAGGCCAGCAACAGCATGAACAGCGTGACACCCTGGCGCTGGGCCAGGGCCTTCAGGTCATTGATCAACGCAGGTTCGAGGGTGACGGCCACTTGGGCGCCGGCACGACTGGGCGATGCCGGGCGCGCACGGTCGGTGGGCAACTCCAGCACAGGCTGCTCGCCGCCAAGTTTTTGCGTCCAGTACGCCAGCTGCCGGTCGCGTTCGCCGGCCTCCATCCATTGGCGTTGCCAGGCGGCGTAGTCGGCATACTGGATCGGCAACGGGGCCAGGTCCACCGCCTGGCCCTGGCTGAAGCCGGCGTAGAGTTGCACCAGTTCGTCCACCAGGATCGGTGTCGACCAACCGTCAGTCACGATGTGGTGCAGGGTCAATACCAGCACCTGCTCCTCGTCGCTCAAGTGCAGCAAGCGTGCCCGCAGCAACGGCCCGTGCTCCAGGTCGAACGGCTGCTGCACCAGGGCCTGAACCCGCGCGGCCAACTGCGCCTGCCCGGCCAAGGCCTCCTTTGGCAGCACAAACTCGCCGGCCGGATGGATGACCTGCAACGGCGTATTGCCGTCCTGGGTAAACGTGGTACGCAGGGTTTCGTGGCGGCCGATCAATGCTTCGAACGCACGACGCAGCGCTTCGCTGTCCAGAGGCCCGCTCAGGCGCAAGGCCGCGCTGATGTTGTAGGCGGCGCTGGTGGGTTCCAGTTGCCAAAGAACCCACTGCCGTTGCTGTGCATAAGACACCGCAATGGGTTGGCTGCGGTCGACCGGGGTAATCGCCTGCACGCTGGCAGCACTCGCTGCCCGCCCCGCCAGTTCGGCAAAGCCGGCCAGGTCCTGGGCCTCGAACAGCCGACGCAGCGGCACTTCCAGGCCCAGGCGCTGACGGATACGGCCGATCATCTGCGTTGCCAAAAGGGAATGGCCACCCCGCTCAAAAAAGTTATCACTCAGGCCAACTTGCTCGACCTTCAGCACCTGCGCCCAGATCTCAGCCAGCGCCACTTGCAGCGGGGTGTGCGGCGCCACATAACTCGCTTGCGGGGCACTGTTGGCGTCCAGCCGCGGCAAGGCCTTGCGGTCCAGTTTGCCATTGGGTGTCAGCGGCATCTTTTCTACAAAGGCCAGGTAGGTCGGCACCATGTAGTCCGGCAACTGCTGTTTCAGGCAGGTTTTCAGGGTTTGTCGCCAGGCATTCTGGGTGTCGTCATCGGCCTGGTGGGCGCTTGGGTCGTGGCTGACCAGATAAGCCACCAACTGCTTGCCCAACGGCCCGTCGATGTCGATGACCACCGCTTCGCGCACGTATTCATGAGCCTGCAGGCGCGATTCGATTTCGCCGAGCTCGATACGAAACCCGCGAATCTTCAACTGGTGGTCGAGACGGCCGATGTACTCAAGCACGCCCTCCTGGCGGTAGCGCACCAGGTCACCCGTGCGATAAAGACGGCCGTTACCGAACGGGTCCGGCACAAAGCGCTCGGCGGTCAGCCCGGGACGTTGCAGATACCCGCGGGCCAAGCCCTCTCCACCGATGTACAGCTCACCACTGACGCCCACCGGGACAGCATCGAAGTTGCCATCCAGCACATGGAACGTGGTGTTGCCGACAGGGCGTCCCAGCCAGACGTCGCTGCTGCGCTGCACATAGTGCACGCCCGACCAGATGGTGGTTTCCGTCGGGCCATACAGGTTCCACACATGGCCCGCCTGGGCGATCAGGCGTTCGGCCAACTCGGCAGTCAGGGCTTCGCCGCCGCTGAGGACTTTCTTGCCAGCCAGTGCCTGCGGGGGAGCGGCATCCAGCAGCATGCGCCAGGTGGAGGGGGTGGCCTGGATCACGCTGACGGCTTGCTCGTCGATCACCTTGAGCAGCGCGTGGGGGTCCTGGTTCTGCTGGTCTTGCAGCAGCACCACACAGGCCCCCCGCAGCAGCGGCAGGTACAGCTCAAGGCCTGCGATGTCGAAGGATAACGAGGTCAGGGACAGCACACGGTCGCCGGCGTCGACGCCCGGACGTTCAGCCATGGTCCAGAGGAAATTGACCAAGGCATCGTGGCGAATCGTCACGCCCTTGGGCAAACCCGTGGAGCCGGAGGTGTAGATCACATAGGCCAGGTTCGCCGGCAAAGCCAGCACCGGCAGGTTTTCTTCGCTGCAGTCACCCAACCAGCCGGGAGCCTGGTCCAGGCACAGACTGCTGACCGTGGCCGGCACCGCCAGTTGTTCCACCAGGCTGCCTTGGGTCAACAGCAGTTTCAGGCCGCTGTCGCTCATCATGTGCGCCAGGCGTTCACGAGGGTAGTTCGGGTCCAGGGGCACATACGCACCGCCGGCCTTGAAGATCGCCAACAGGCCGACAATCATCTCCAGCCCGCGCTCCAGTGCCACGCCCACCAGCACCTCCGGGCCGACACCCAGGTCGCGCAGCTTGTGCGCCAGTTGGTTGGCCTGTCGATTGAGCTGTCGGTAGGTCAGCGACTGCCCGGCAAAGGTGAGTGCACAGGCATCCGGAGTGGCTTGAACCTGCGCTTCAAACAGTTGCGGCACACAGTGTTCGCGGGGATAGAACGCCGCAGTGCGGTTCCAGTCCTCAACGATGCGCTGGCGCTCGTCGGCGCAGAGCAGCGGCAACTCGTTGATCCGCTGTGCAGGCTGTTGGCCAATGGCAATCAGCAGGTTGTGCCAGTGCCGACCGAGCTGCTCGATGGTACGGGCATCGAACAGGTCGACGGCGTAGGTCAGGGAGGCCGACAGGCCGGCAGCGTGCTCGGTGGTGTCGAGGGTCAGGTCGAACTGGGTGGTATGACTTTGCCAGTCCAGCCCACTGACCGTCAGGCCCGGCAAGTTACGGCTGGTGTTGGCAACCTGGGTCTGGTGGTTGAACATCACCTGGAACAACGGGCTGTGGCTCATGCTGCGCTCGGGTTGCAGCGCCTCCACCAGTTGTTCGAAGGGCAGGTCCTGATGGGACTGGGCATCCAACGCGGTTTGCCGGACCTGTTGCAGCAAGTCACTGAATCGCAGCTGCGGATCGAATTCGGCCTTCAACACCTGGGTGTTGACGAAGAAGCCGATCAGGCTTTCGGTTTCACTGCGGGCACGGTTGGCAATGGGTACGCCGACCCTGATTTCGCGCTGCCCGGAATAGCGATGCAACAGCGCCTGGAAGGACGCCAGCAGCACCATGAACAAGGTCACGCCGTGTTGCTGCGCCAAGCCCTTGAGCGATCCAAGCAACGCCACGTCCAGATCCATCGCCACGCGCGCACCGGCGCCGCTGGGCACCGTCGGGCGCATGCGGTCGGCGGGCAGTTCCAGCACCGGCTGCTCGCCCCCCAGCTTCTCCAGCCAATACGCCAATTGACGCTCACGCTCGCCGGCTTCCATCCAGTTGCGCTGCCACAGGGCATAGTCGGCGTACTGGATCGGCAACTCAGGCAGCGTCACCGCCTGGCCCTGGCAGTGGCCGGCGTAAAACTGCACCAGGTCGTTGACCAGAATCGGCATCGACCAGCCGTCAGCAACAATGTGATGCACCGTCAATACCAGCACATGGTCCTGCTCACTCACCCGCAGCAAGTTCATGCGCAGCAGCGGGCCTTGCTCCAGGTCGAACGGCTGGGCGGTCTGTGCCTGCACGTACGCCTTGATCTGCCAGTCGAGGTCGGCGCCCGCCAACGGATCGACCTGCAAGGTGAAGCCTCCCGTCGGATGCACCACCTGCACGGTCTGGTCGTCTTCCTGACGAAAGGTGGTGCGCAGCACTTCATGGCGCTCCACCAATGCCTGGCAACTGGCGCGCAGGGCATCCACATCCAGCACACCTTCAAGGCGCAGCGCGGCACAAATGTTGTAGGCGCTGCTGTCCGGTGCCAGTTGCCAGAGAAACCATTGGCGCTGCTGCGCGTAGGAAAGCAAAGGAAGCTCGGCACTGGCCCTTTTGAATATCGGGGTGAGCCCATAGAGGTTGACGCCCTGTCGCTTGAGCAAGGTGGCCAGCGCCTTGCGTTCCTTGGGTGACAGTGACTCTACGGAATCGAGCAATGCTTGCACTTGAACCTCTCCTACACCAATACCGGCTCAACGCCCGGGGGCACGCGGGGGTGTTGAACACATGAAAGAGCCGGACAATGTCCGGCTCCTTGAATGCTGAAATGTGGGAGTCAGGTGTCCCTCTCCCTCCTACGAAGTCAGCTCATCAATTTCCTCTGTAGTAAGACGTTTGAGGGCCTCCAAAGATTTAGCCAATTCGCTGTGAATCGTCTGACTCTGGTCCTGCTTGCCGGCAGCCACCTTGCTGAACGCGGCCAGGGTCGGATGTTCGAACAGTTCGCGCAGGCTGACCTCGATCGATAACTGCTCGCGCACACGCACCACCACTTGCACCACCAGCAGCGAGTGGCCACCCAGTTCGAAGAAGTTGTCACCCAGGCCTGCCTGCGGCACTTTCAACACATCAGCCCAGATTGCGGCCATCTGTTGCTCCAGCTCAGTCACCGGCGCTATATAGTCCGCCTGCAACTGGCTGACAGAGGGCTGCGGCAGTGCCTTGCGGTCCAGCTTGCCGTTGGCGGTCAACGGCAAGGCAGGCAGCATCACCCACTGCGCTGGCACCATGTAGCCCGGCAGGCTGGCACGTACATGCTCCGCCAGCGCGGTACGCAGCTCGCCCAGCACCTGCGGGCCGGCCTCGATCAGCGCCGGGTCGCGAGGCACGCAGTACGCAACCAATTGCTTGCCACCGACACCTTCGACATCCACAACCACCACGCCCAGCAGCGCCTCGTGAGCCTGCAGGCGTGCCTCGATCTCTCCGAGTTCAATGCGATAACCGCGAATCTTCACCTGGAAATCGGCTCGGCCAATGTACTCCAGCACCTCACTGCCGGGCTGTTGCCGGGCCAGGTCGCCGCTGCGGTACAAGCGCCCGCCGGGATGGATGCTGAACGGGTCAGGAACGAAACTCAGGGCGGTGCGCACCGGGTCACCCAGGTAGCCGCGCCCTACTCCCACACCGGCAATGTGCAGCTCACCCGTGGCCCGTGCCGGCATCGGCTCGAGCAAATCATTCAGCACATACAAACGGTTGTGATCGGTGCGCGTGCCAATCGGCAAGTGCGTTTGCCCAGCGGGCTCCCGGACGCGGTACAGGGCCACGTCGTCGGAGCATTCCGCAGGACCATAGGCGTTGATCAACTCGATCTGCGGGTAGCGTTCCAGCCAGCGTGCAGCGAGTGCGGGCGGCATGGCCTCCCCCGTGGTCAGCAGGTAACGCAAGGCGGGCAACGCTACTGCGGGCAGCTCCAATACCGCCTGAATCATCGCGGGGACGCACTCCAGTACGCTCACGCCCGTGGTGCGCGCATGCTCCAGCAACTGTTGCGGATCCTGGGCAATGGCATCCGGGATGATTTGCACCCTGGCACCGCACAAGGTGGCGGTGAGCAATTGCCACACACTGATGTCGAAACTCTGGGACGCCGTCTGGGCAATCACATCCGCCGCACTCAAGCCCAGGTAAGGAATTTTGCTCAATTGGTTATTGAGCATACCGGCCTGTTCCACCATCACGCCCTTGGGCACACCGGTGGAGCCTGAGGTGAAGATCACGTACGCCAGCAGGCGCCCGGCATCCATCGGCAGTGCGCGCAAGGGGTTGGTCAGCGGCGGTTGCGCCTGCACCTGCTCCCATACGAGCAAGGCCGGTGGCTGCTCAAGTCCCTCGAGTAATTGCCGGGCAAGGGTGTGGCACGCACTGTCGCACACCAGCACCGACGCACGGCTCAGGCCCAGTACATCCGTCAGGCGTTTCAGCGGCAGGTTCGGGTCCAGGGACAAGTAGCCCGCACCCGCCTTGAAGGTACCAATCACCATGCCCAGCAACGGCAGGTCGCGTTCACCCAGCACGGCGACCAGGCCATCGGCCTCGACGCCTGCCGATTGCAGGACCCGGGCCAATTGGGTGGACTGCACGTCCAGTTGGTCATAGGTCCAGCTACGGCCCTGGCAACTGGCGGCGATACGCTGGCGGTTGTCCGCAACGGTTGCGCCGAACAACCGGGCATAGCCCTCGTTGAGTGACGCTGGCAGTTGATCGACTTCGGACACGCTGTGGCTCAGGCCCGGCAGTTGATGGAACGGTTGATCCAGACCTTCGGCCAGCGCCAGCAACGTGGCCTGGAAATCAGCCAGCAAGGTTTCGATGGTCGCCGCGTCGAACAGACGCTGGTCATAGGACAAATGCAGGCCCAGCACTTCACCCGGGTACACCACCACCGTGATCGGGTAGTTAGTGTGGGTGCGAGAGGTCCCGGCCTGGACTTTCATGCTCGCCGCCTGCACCCCCACGCTGGATTCCACCGGCGCGTTTTCGAACACGAACAGGCTGTCGAACAGGGGTTGCCCGGCGCCGACTTCACTGCAACCCTGGACAGTCACCAACGGCAGGTGCTCATGCTCGCGCAACCCCAGGTTATGCTCGAACAGTGACTGCAACCACGCCCTGGCACTCTGCGTGGACTCCGCTCCCGGCACGGCTACGCGCAGTGGAATACTGTTGATGAACAGCCCTACTGTCGCCTGCATTTCCGGGAACTCGATGGGCCGCCCCGCCACGGTGATGCCAAACAGTACGTCCCGTTCGCCGCTGTAACGTTGCAACAGCATCGCCCAGGCACCTTGCACCAAAGTATTGACCGTCAATTGCGCGCTCTGCGCCTTCTGAGCCAATGCGGCACTCTGCTCGCGGCTGAAGTAGACGATCCGGTCGTCCACCGTCGCCTCGCCTTGTTCACGGTTGACGGTGTGGTCGAACGGCAACGGCGTCGGCCGCTCGAAACCACGCAGGTTGTCCGTCCAGAATTGCTTGGAGGCACCCTGATCCCATCCTTCGAGCAAGGCAATAAAATCACGGTAGCGCGAAGGCACCGGCAGTTGCACCGGCACGCCCTTAAGCAAACCGTCATAGATTTTGAAGAACTCATCCACAATGCCCATTCGGCACCAGGCGTCCAACAGCACGTGGTGGTTGCTGAAGACAAAACCAAAGCGCTCCGGCGCCAGCTGGATCAGGCGCAGGCGGAACGGTACTTCCCTGGCCAGATCGAAGCCCTGGTGCAACTCATCCGCCAGCTCGGCAGCCAGTTTGCTTTCGTAATCGGCACTGTCGACGTGCTGCCAATCGTAGAAACGAATGGCCGGCTCCGGTCGCCTGTGAACGATCTGCACCATGCGCTCGCTGACATCCCAGCAGAATGAGGTACGCAGTACTTCGTGGCGTCCGACGACGAGCTTCCAGGCCTGCATAAAGGCCGGCACGTCAATGCCGTGCTCCACCAGGTAGCAGTACTGCATCATGTAAATGCCCGAACCGGGCTCCAGCAAGGTGTGCAATAACAGACCTTCCTGCATCGGCGACAGCGGGTAAATGTCCTCGATGTCCCGCGCAGCCACCGGCAGGCGGTCCAGTTGCTGCTGGGTCAGGCCGGCCAACGGGAAGTCCCCCGGCGTGACACCTTGGCTGGTCTCGTCAAGACAGTGTTCGATCACCTCCTTGAGTGCCTGCTCGTAGGCACTGGCCAGGCGCTGCACCGTGTCCTCGCGGAACATCTCGCGGCTGAAGGTCCAATCCAGGGTCAGCTCGCCGTCATACACCTGGCCGTTGATGCTCAGCCAGTTACCCAGCGGCGCATCGTCGCTCTGACGCTTGCCGGTGCCTTCGCTGGCCGGTACGAACAGAGCGCCCTGGTCCCGGGCGAAACTGCCGTCGAACTGCCCGAGGTAATTGAACGTCACCCGGGCTTCGGGCAGCGCACGCAGTTGAGCGGCAAACGCCTCGGCACCGAGGTAACGCAGCACGCCGTAGCCGATCCCCTTGTTGGGCACCTGCCACAGTTGCTGCTTGATGTGTTTGATGCTCTCGCCAACCGAGGCCTGGGGTGTGAGCTTGACCGGGAACAAACTGGTGAACCAACCGACGGTGCGGCTCAGGTCGATGTCGTCGAACAGGTCTTCGCGACCATGACCTTCCAGGGCAATGCTCACCGCCGGCTGCCCGCTCCACTGGCACAGCACGCGGGCCAGGGCAGTCAACAACAAGTCGTTGACCTGGGTGCGATACGCCACGGGCGCCAACTTGAGGAGTTTGTGGGTCAGGTCCTTGTCCAGGCGTGAAGAGACGTTGGCGGCCTGACGATTGGTCAGCGCACCGTCGACGAAGTCACACGGCAACGCCGCGCTCCCCTGATCCAGCGCGTTGAGCCAATAATCACGTTCAGCCGCCAGGGCTTCATCGCCGGCATAGCGCTGCAGATTCGCGGCCCACAGTTTGAGTGAACTGGTCTTGGCGTCCAGGGTGATGGCGACGCCCTGGTCAGCCTGTCGATAGGCGGTTTGCAGGTCCTCCAGCAGCACGCGCCAGGAAACACCGTCCACCACCAGATGGTGAATCACCAGCAGCACACGTTGCTGGCCGTCCGGCAGATCGAACAGCACCGCACGCACCAACTGGCCCTCGTTCAGGTCGAGGCTGCCTTGGGCTTCATCGGCTGCATTGGGCAGGTGCGCAAGGTCATCCAGGGTGTTTTGCCAAAGGATGGGCTGAGGCGCACGGGCCCGGAGTTCCGCACGCCATTGGCCTTGCTGCTCGCTGAAACTCATGCGCAACGCATCATGGGCCTGCACCAGCGCTTGCAATGCGGCTTCCAGGGCAGCCGGGGCCATGCGTTCGGCGAGGGTCAACAGCACTGACTGGTTCCAGCGCTGCCGCTGATCGACAGGCGTCTGGAAAAACCGCGCCTGAATCGGCAACAACGGGACCCTGCCATTTGCTTCCTGCACCGGCTGTGGTGCCGTGGTGCGAGGTTTTTCCTCAACCCGTTTGGCCACTTGCGCCAACAGACCAACGGTCTGCTTTTCGAACAGTTGCTTAGGGGTGATCTTGATGCCCTGGCGTTTGGCCCGGGCAATGATTTGCAAGCTGAGGATTGAATCGCCGCCCAACGCGAAGAAGTTATCCGTGGTGCCCACCTGCTCAAGCTTGAGCACATCGGCCCACACACTCGCGAGCTTCTCTTCAATCTCGCCCACCGGTGCCACGTACTCGCGACTGACCACTTCAGGCTGGGGCAAGGCACGCTTGTCGAGCTTGCCATTGAGGGTCAGCGGCAAGCGCTCGAGCAGCAGGATATGGGCCGGGACCATGTAGTCCGGCAAGCGTGCCTGCAACTGCGGGGCCAGTGTTGCAGCATTGATGTCGGGGGCCGCCACGCAGTAAGCCACCAGTTGCAGACGGCTCGGATCACTTTCCAGGGCTTGCGCCAGGACCACCGCATCCTGCACACCCTCGAGGGTGCGTAACAGCTCGGCAATTTCCCCAGGCTCAACCCGGTAACCGCGAATTTTGACTTGCTCATCGGCACGGCCCAAAAACTCCACCCGGCCCTGTTCGACCCGTGCCCGGTCGCCTGCCCGATACAGGCGCTCGCCGTGACGCGCCTGCGGGTCTGGTACAAAACGCTCGGCGGTCAGTGCCGCGCGGCCCAGGTAACCCTGGGCAACGCCCTGCCCGCCCAGGTACAACTCACCCGCCACCCGTTCAGGCACGGGGTTCAACCCGCTATCCAGCACCCGCACCCGGCTGTTGGCCAGCGGCCGGCCCACCGGCACGGTGCGATAACCCTCGAGGTTTTCCAGCACTTCATGACTGAGTATCCCCACGGTGGTTTCCGTTGGCCCGTAATGGTTGACCACGCGGCAATCCGGATGCAGTTGACGCACCTTGTCGACCAATGACCAAGGGCACGCCTCGCCACCGACAATCAGCAGGCGCCGAGGCAGCACAGCGCCCGCGTCGGCGGCCTGCAGCAGCCCCTGCAAGTGACTGGGCACAATTTTCAGCACATCCACCTGATGCTCGTTCATGTAGCTGGCAAAACTGTCCGGGTCGAAAGCATGGTCCTTGGTCAGCAGGTGCAACAACCGGCCGCTGGCCAATGCGCCAAACAGCATGGTGTGACCCAAATCCGCCGCCACGGTCGATGCCATGGCCATGCTCGCCCCCGCCGGTACCTGCAAGCGCTCCAGGACACCTTGCACATAGTTGGCCAGCATTTGGTGGCTGAGTACCACGCCCTTGGGTTGGCCGGTGGAGCCCGAGGTGTAGATCACATAGGCGGTATGCTGGGGCAATACGTCGCTGCTCACGGCCGCGTCATCGCAGTGACTCCAGATAGCCGGTTCAAAGGCCAGTACCGGGCAGGCGTCCAGTTGCCCCAACAGCTCATCGCCAGAAGGACGAATCAGCAAGGCCGCAGCGCTGTCGACCAATAGCGTTTGCAGGCGTTCGGTTGGCTGGGCGCCGTCCAGCGGCAAAAAGGCCGCCCCGGTTTTCAGCACCGCAAGAATGCTGATGACCCACTCAACAGAGCGCTCCTGGCACAAGGCAATCAGGCTGCCGGCGCCGATCTGCTGCTGACGCAGGTAAGCCGCCAACTGGTTCGACTGGCGCTCCAGCTGAGGGTAAGTGAGCATTTGCTTGCCACACCGCACCGCTGGCGTGTCACCCGCCATTTCCAGCGATTGCTGCCACAGGCTGAGAAAATCGGTGTGCGCAAACGCGAGCACGTCACCTTCCAGGGAAGCCGGGGCGGCGTGTGGATGGTCGAGCAAGCGACTGTCCGGGGCCCGTGCCAATTGCTGCAGCAACTGCTGCAATGACTGGGCGATACGCGCAATGGTCGGCGCTTCGAACAGGTCTGTGGCGTAAGTGAACCAGGCTTCGATACCGTTCGGGCTATCGCTGAAGTCAAACGCCAGGTCAAAACGTGCGTCAGCACCGCTCAAGGGGAACTCTTCGACGCTCAACCCGCTCAGCGTCTTGCGCGCGCCTGCGCTGCTGGCTTCGCCCGCGACGTTTTGGTTGAGCTTGAACTGGAACAGCGGGTTGTGGCTCAGGTTGCGCTCCGGCGCCAGGGCATCCACCAGTTGCTCGAATGGCAATTCCTGATGGGATTGTGCGCCCCCCACCACGTGTTTTACCTGCTCAAGCAGCGCCTGGAAGGTGGTGTATTCATCGACCTGAACCCGCATGACCTGGGTGTTGATGAAGAAGCCGATCAGCCCCTCCAGGTCCTTGCGATTGCGCCCGGCGTTCGGCACGCCGATGCGGATATCTGACTGCCCGCTGTAACGCGACAGCACCACGGCCAATGCCGAGAGCATCAGCATGAACAGGGTCTGGCCGTTTTTCTGCGCCAGCGCCTTGAGGCTTGCCGACAAGGCCGGCGCAATATCCGCCCGCAGCACCGCGCCCTTGTAGCTGGCCTGGGCTGGACGCGGATGGTCCAGAGGCAACTCAAGCACCGGTTGCTCACTGCCCAGTTGCTGTTGCCAATACTGCAACTGACGCTCGCCCTCGCCCGCTTCCAGCCAGGCGCGCTGCCAGATGGCGTAGTCGGCGTATTGGATCGGCAACGGCGGCAGGTTTATCGCCTGCCCGGTCACCAGGCTGTCATAGCACTGCACGAAGGTCTCGACCATCAGTTCGCTGGACCAGCCGTCACTGACGATATGGTGCATGCACACCGTCAACACATGCTCGTGCGCCTCCAGGCGGAACAGTTTGACCCGCAGCAGCGGGTCGTTGAGCAGGTCGAACGGACGGCTCAGCTCCTGCTTGACCAGGCTGTCGAGCGTTGCACGGTCGTCCACAGCTTCGTGTTCCAGGACAACGCTTGGGTGTTCGAGGATCTCCTGGTAAAACTCGCCGTCCTGAGAGACCAGGCGCGTCCGCAGGGTTTCGTGGCGCTGCACCAGTTGGCTTAACGCCTGGTTCAACGCGTCGAGGCTCAGCTCGCCCTTGAGGCTCACGGCCATCGGGATGTTGTAGAAGGAGCTGTCGGGTTCCAGTTGCCACAGGAACATCATGCGCTGTTGCGCATACGACAGCGGGATGCGTGCCACGTCATGACGGGTAGCCGCAATCGGCAACAGCTTGAAGCTCTGGCCGGTGGCCTGCATTTTTTCCAGGATCTGGCGGCGCTGCTCCAGTGGCAGGCCAACGAAGCGCTTGGCAATCCGTTCAGCTGTAGTCTTATCCATGTTCAAGCCTCCGTCATTTCGTTCATCAGTTGCTCGATATCGGACAAGCCCGCTTCAGTCAGCGATTGGCCGGCACTTTCCAGGGTTCGTGAAAACTCACTCAAGACAGGTGTCTCGAAGATCTGGCGAATTGGCATATCGATGCCCAGTTGGGTGTTGATTCGGGAAATCGCCTGGGCCGCCAGCAAGGAGTGGCCGCCCAGCTCAAAGAAGTTGTCGTGCATGCCGACCCGCTCGATGCGCAGCACCGTGGCCCAGATGTCACACAGTTGTTGCTCAAGCTCCGTGGCCGGGGCCACGTAATGGGCCTGCATCTGACGGGCATCCGGGGCCGGCAAGGCCTTGCGGTCGAGCTTGCCGTTGGGGGTCAGGGGCAGCTCGGCCATCCACATCAGGTGCGCGGGCACCATGTAGTCCGGCAGGCTGCTTCTCAAGTCCTCGCGAATGCGCCCCAGCAACGCGGCCTGGACCTCGGCGTCGGCATGCAGGATGGCCGCATCGGTCGGCACCAGGTAGCCCACCAGTTGCTTGCCGAGCACGCCATCGATATCGATGACCAAGGCGTCGCCCAGCGCCGGGTGCTCCAACAGCCGCGCACTGATTTCCCCGAGTTCGATGCGAAAGCCACGAATCTTCACCTGATGATCAATGCGGCCGACGTATTCGATTACGCCGTCTTCAACGTAGCGTGCCAGGTCGCCCGTGCGGTACAGGCGACCTCCAGGATGTTCGCTGAACGGGTCGGGGATAAAACGTTCCGCCGTCAGCGCAGGGCGATGGTGGTAGCCGCGCGCCAACAGGCCGCCGCCGATCTGCAGCTCACCAATAGCGCCGGGAGCGGTCAGGGCCGCACCGTTATCCAACAGGTAAATCGAGCGCCCGCCCAAGGCCTTGCCGATAGGCATCAACGCCGGCGGTGCCGAACTGTCTGGCGCCGCGAACGCCGTGCAGTCATGAGCGGTGACAGTAACGGTGGCTTCGGTCGGCCCATAGGTATTGAGCAACCGTACATGGCCCAGGCCTGCCTGTTTCCACGCCACGACACCCTCCGGCGGCATGGCTTCGCCACCTGCGTGCAACTGGTGCAGGCGCCCGTAATCGCGCGGCCCCTTGGCGGCGAAGTCCTTGGCCAACATGAACCAGTAGGCAGTGGTCAGGTCGACCACGCTGATGTCCTTGTCGATCAATTCACGGTAGAACGTTCCGCTGTCCCACAACGCCGGCCCGCGTATCACCACCGAGGCGCCGCACGTGAGTGCGGGGTACAACTGCTCGACAAACCCATCGAAGTTGAAGGTGGCGAATTGCAGGATCCGGTCGCTCGCCGACAGGTTGAAGAACCCCAGCGATACCTGGGCGTGCAGGCTCAGGGAGCCCTGATTAATCGCCACGCCCTTGGGCCGCCCGGTGGAACCCGAGGTGTACATCACATACGCCAGGGACTGCGGGTCAACAGGCACGGCCAGGTTGTCGGCGCTGTAGGCGGCGAGCCAGTCGTCCGGCTGGTCGAGGCACAGGCTGGGCAGCCCCGGCGGAATCGGCAGCCGGGACTGCAGGGCCGTCTGGGTCAGCAGCAGGACAATCGCGCTGTCTTCCATCATGTAGGCCAGGCGCTCACGGGGATAGTCCGGGTCCAGCGGTACGTAGGCGCCGCCGGCCTTGAGGATGGCCAGCAGGCCGATCACCATGTCCAGGCTGCGCTCAACGGCAACCCCAACCAACACTTCCGGCCCCACACCCAGTTCACGCAGCTTATGGGCCAGGCGGTTGGCCTGGCGATTCAGCTCGGCGTAGCTCAGTTGCTCATCACCCATCAGCAGCGCCGGTGCCTGGGGCTGCTCGTGCACACGCGCTTCGAACAGGCGCGCCACGGCGGTATCGGCCAAGTGGGTGGTCTGTGCACCCTGGCACCAGTCGCGCTCAAGGCGTACCTGCTCCTGCGGCGAGAACAACGGTAACCGGTCGACGCTCACTTGGGGTTGTGCAGCCAGGGCGTGCAACAGGTTCAACCAATGTTCGGCCATGCGTTCGATGCGGGCGTGGTCAAACAGGTCGCTGGCGTACACAAACGTCGCCAGTACACCATCCGAACGCTCCACGGTATCGAGCGACAAATCAAACTGCGAGGTGCCTTCGATCAAGTCGAGTTCCTGCACATCCGCACCGATCAGGCTCTGCCCGGTGACCTGTTCGCCCAGGTCACGCATGTGGTTGTACATCACCTGGAACAACGGGTTATGGCCAAGGCCACGCTCCGGCGCCAACTCCTCCACCAGCACGTCGAAGGGGATGTCTTTGTTGGCCTGGGCCTGCAGGCTGGTTTCCTTGACCTGGGCCAGTAGCTGATTGAAGGTCGCGGTAAAATCCACCCCGACCCGCACCACCAGGGTGTTGACGAAAAAGCCAATCAGGCCTTCCAGTTCCAGGCGGTTGCGGTTGGTCACCGGCACACCGACGTTGATCTTTTCAGTGGCACTGTAACGCGCCAGCAGCAAGCCGAAAGAAGCCAGGAAAATGTGGAACAAGGTGGCATTGGCGCTCACCGCCAAGCGGCGCAAACCGGCCGCCAGCTCAGCGGGCAGGCGCACGTCGATGCGCCCGCCGCGGTAGCTCTGGACCTGCGGCCGAACGCGGTCGGCGGGCAGCTCCAGCACGCTGAAGTCATCTTCCAGGCGGGCTTTCCAGTAGCCCAGTTGGGCCTGCATCTGCCCGTCGTTGAGGCGCTCGCGCTGCCACGTGGCATAGTCCGCGTATTGCACAGCCAGCGGCGCAAGCGCGACAGGTGCCTGCCCCGAAACCCGGGCGTTGTAGCTGGCGATGCACTCACGCACCATCACACTCATGGACCAGCCATCGGAAACGATGTGGTGCAGCGTCAGCAACAGCAAATGCTCCTCGGCCCCGACTTGCAGCAGTTTGATACGCAGCAACGGGCCGTTCGCCAGGTCAAAGGGGCGCTGGATCTCCTCCTGCAACTTGAGCTCCAAAGCCTGGCCCTGCAACGCACCGATGCATTCCTCGGCGAGGGGCACCGAAAGGCTCGGCAGGACTTTCAGACAGGGCACGCCCTGCTCTTCGACAAACACCGTGCGCAGGCTTTCATGGCGTGCCACCAGCGCATCGAATGCCGCGCGCAGCGCCAGCTTGTCCAGGGAACCGCTGACTCGCACGGCCATTGGCGTGTTGTAGGCCGAGCTCTGCGGGTGAATTTTCCAGAACAACCATTGCCGGTGCTGGGCATGAGACACCGCAAGGTTCTGCTGGCGATCAAGGATTCGAAACGGCGCGTCATCCGCGCCGGCCTGGCCGGTGATCTCGGCGCAGAAACTGCGCAAGTCCTGGGTGTCGAACAGCAATCGCAACGGGATATCCAGCCCCAATTGACGGCGCGCCCGGGAGACGATTTGCGTGGCCAGCAACGAGTGACCGCCCAGTGCAAAGAAGTTGTCGCCCAACCCCACACGCTCGACCCCTAGCACCTCTGCCCAGATGCTGGCCATGAGTTTTTCATGGTCGGTGACGGGAGCCTCGTACTGCCGCTCATCACTCGTAGCGCCTGGGGCCGGCAAACGGCTGGCGTCGACCTTACCATTGGCAGTGAGGGGCATTTCATCAAGAAACACGATCTGCCCAGGGATCATGTGCTCGGGCATAAAGCCCCTGAGAGCCTTTTGCAGCTCGACGCCTGAAGCGTTCAGGGCCGCCTCATCCTGTGGCGCCTGGCTGGCAACCACGTACGCAACCA
Organism: Pseudomonas sp. ATCC PTA-122608; assembly: GCF_001952855.1. Classification (GTDB taxonomy): domain Bacteria; phylum Pseudomonadota; class Gammaproteobacteria; order Pseudomonadales; family Pseudomonadaceae; genus Aquipseudomonas. The sequence continues at coordinate 247,990 of NZ_LPNO01000006.1, forward strand.
GTTGCAGCGCATCGGGCACACCGGTGACCCGGACCAGCGCCTTCCTGACGCCCGGCAGGTCTTGCAGGCGCTGCTCGACTTCGCCCGGCTCCACCCGATAACCGCGAATTTTCACCTGATGGTCCATGCGCCCGATAAACCGCAAAGCGCCAGTCGGGTCACGCCGCACAAAGTCGCCGGTACGATACATCCGCGAGCCGGCAGGGCCGTGCGGGTCCGGCACGAAGCGCTCGGCCGTCAGCCCCGGACGAGCAATGTAACCGCGCGCGAGACCAACGCCCGCGATGTGCAATTCACCCTTGGCGCCGCCGAGTGTTGGCAGCAGGCTCGCGTCCAGTACCTGTACCCGCACGCTGTCCAGCGGGTCACCCAAATGAAGCGGTTGCCCGGCGACCAGCGGCGCCGTCAGCGCCCCCACCGTACCTTCGGTCGGCCCGTAGTGATTGATGACCGCAAGCGCTGGAGAAAACCCGGCAATCCGCGACAGCAAAGCCTCGGAGCAGGCTTCGCCACCGAGAACCAGGCACTCGCGGGGCAACACTGCACCGCTGCCACTGGCCGAAAGCATGGCGTCCAGGTGCGACGGTACGATCTTCAGCGCATCGATCCGGTGTTCGGTCATGTAGGTCGCAAATGCATCCGCATCCAGCACCCGTTCCTTGCTCAACAGGTGCACAGTCTTGCCATTGCACAGCGCACCGTAAAACACCGTGTGCCCAAGGTCCGCAGCCGGGGTGGAAGTCATCGCCAGGTTCTGGATGTCGGCCATCGGCAAGCGCCGTGAAACAGCCTGCACGTAGTTGACCAGCGCACCATGGGAGACCGCGACCCCCTTGGGCGTGCCAGTGGTGCCGGAGGTGTAGATGATGTAAGCCAGATTACCCGGCGCAACCTCAACGCAAGGTGCCGTACCCGGCAGATCCGCGATGCGGTCGAAGGCGATCGACTGTATGCCCACCGGCAACGTTTGCGCCCAATTCGAGGGGGCGAGGACGTGAACAATGCCCGCATCTTCAAGCATAAAGGCCAGGCGCTGGGCCGGCTGGTCAGGCTCAAGGGGCACATAGGCTGCACCGCACTTGAGGATCGCCAGCATGCCCACCAGCATGCCCGGTGACCGGTCGGCCACCACACCCACTGCCTGCTCAGGCACAACCCCTGCCGCCTGCAACTGCTGCTGCAACTGCCCGGCCTGGCGGTTCAGCTCGCCGTAGCTGATGGTGTGGCCCTCATGGACCGCTGCCACACGCTCGGGAAAATCCCGGGCAACCTGTTCAATCAGGCTGTGCACGCAGGTGTCCGGCTCGACGGTAAGCCCGTCCTGAGGCCGCAATTGATCACCCAAGGGCCATTCACCGATGGGCAGTACGGTTTCCTGCGCCAGGCCCCGCAGCACCTGCACCCAATGCTCAGCCAGACGGGCAATGGTCGCCCGGTCAAACAGGTCGACAGCAAAGGTAAACGCCGCCTGCAACTGCCCGTCACTTTCAACGGTATCGAGGGCCAGGTCGAAGCGCGCCGTGGTCTTGGGCTGAGGGGATTTTTCCAGCACCAGCCCGGAGCGGGTCTTGATGGTCTGGACGTCCGTCACGTTCGCCTGGTGGTTGAACAACACTTGGAACAAAGGACTGTGGGCGGTGCTGCGGTCAAGGTTGAGCACCTCCACCAGTTTCTCGAACGGCAGGTCCTGAAAGGACTGTGCCTCCAGCGCGCTGGCCTTGACCCGGCGCAACAGCTCAGCCGTATCGATCAATGGGTCAATGTGGGTGTGCAGCACTTGGGTATTGATAAAACACCCGATCAACCCCTCGACCTCAGTACGCTGCCGATTGGCAACCGGCACCCCGACGCGCTGAATGTTTTGCCCGCTGTAGCGGTACAACAACACACTGAAGGAAGCCAGCATCAGCATAAACAGGGTGACATTGTGTTTTCTGGCGACACCCCTCAGTTGGGCTGCCAATTGCGGATCGATATCCACGGCGTACTGCTCGCCACGATGCCCCGGCACCGCAGGCCGTGGACGGTCGGCCGGTAATTCGAGGACCGGATGCTCGTCACCGAGCTTGTCCAGCCAATACGTCAGTTGCCGCGCCTGCTCACCCGCTTCCAGCCAACTGCGCTGCCACAGTGCGTAATCGCGGTACTGAATGGGCAAGGCCGGCAAGGTTGCCGTTTCACCCGAACTGGCAGCATCGTAGAGCCGCACCAGTTCATCGATCAGAACCCCCATCGACCAACCGTCGGCGACGATGTGGTGCAACGTCACCAGCAACAGGTGTTCGTCATGGTTTTTCTTCAGCAACTTGATACGCAGCAAAGGCCCTTGAATCAGATCGAACGGGGCAAGGGCTTCGGCACGGGTGACCGTGTCGATCCGCCCGTCGCGCTCAGCGTCTTCGAGCGCTGAAAAGTCGATGAATTCGACCCTGACCTCCCCGGCATCAAGGACGTGCTGAAGCACCTGGTCATCCTGCTCGCGAAACACCGTACGCAAGGTTTCGTGACGGCCCAGCAGACTATCGACAGCCTGCTGCAACGCTTGCCGATCCACCTCACCCAGCAACGTCACGGCCATGGGCAGATTGTAGGCACTGCCACGCGGGTCCAACTGCCAGGCAAACCACATACGCTGTTGCGCATAGGACAAGGCGTCCCGCCCCGCCACCTGCACATCGGACGCAATGGGAAAAAGCGAAAAGTCGACGTTCTCCGCTTTCAAGGCTTCAAGAAACAAATGCCGCTTCGGCGCAGGCAACTCTATAAAACGACGAGCGAGTCTAAGTGAATCTTGAGCGTTCATGCATTCCGTCCTTACTGATCTGCGGCCTGGCCTGCGGGCCAAGGCGTTTCCAGTAGAACGAGCAAGGGAGAGGCTAATTTAGCCAGGAAAGCCGCAGGCCGATCACCTGCACGCAACGCCGTTGGGCGCTGCGCCTGGGCTCGCCAAGTAAGGGTTCAGCGAGGTTGCTCGCTATAACCTTGTGCCATCGCCACGACCACCTTCCGGGGCCCGGTAAAGGGCGAACGCGCATGAGCGGCGAGCATGTTGTCGAGCATCAGCACATCCCCCGCCTGCCAGGGAAAACGGATAGCGCACTCGTCCAGTACCCGACGCACCTCGTCCAGCACCTCGGCCTCGATGGGCGAGCCGTCCCCGTAATAAACGTTACGGGGCAGGTCCTCTTCATCGACGATGTCCAGCAAGGTTTCCCGCACCTCGTCCGGCAGGTTGGAGACATGGAACAAGTGCGCCTGATTGAACCACACCCAATCGCCGGTCGACGGGTGCCGGGCCACCGCCTGGCAGGTCTGGCGCGTGCGCAGCTCGCCATCGTCTTTCCACTCCCACTCGATGGCGTGCGCTTGGCAATAGGCCTCTACCACACCCCGATCTTCGGTGTTGAATACCTGCTCCCATCCCACATCCAGGCCATTGCCATAATTGCGCACATACATCAGGCCCTTCTCGATAAAACGCTGGCGAACATACTCCGGCATTCGGCGGTACACCTCCCGACTATCGGCAATCGGCGTATCACCGCCGGTCTGCGCGGCAATCACGCTGTAGAACCAGATTTTCATTGGCCACTCGAGGGTGTAGGCCTGCTCGTTGTGCAACGGAATGCTCTGATGCGCAGGGTATTCGGTCGAGGTGTAGACGCCTTGGGTGACATTGCTGCGCGGTGTGGAGCCAAACTCGTAATTGAGCAACGGATGACCAAATGCCTGAGCAAACTGGCGAAACGCGTCCACACCGCCCACCTCAAAGCCGCGAAACAGGATGCCACCCGCCTGCGGCAGATGCTGTTCAACCAGCGGTTGAAGCTCATTGAACACATCCATCAATCCGAGACCAGGCTCCGGGGCCTCAATCAACAATGGCAAGCTGCCCCGCTCACTCAACAAAGGGAAGGCATTGAATTCCAGCAGTACGTTCATGTGGCTCGGCTCCAAAGGCACGTCGTCCCTATAAAACGAATCCGGAGGGGAAAAATTAGCGGGGGATTTGTTGCGCAGGCAGCAGTGTCATCAAGGGTTACATCAAACACCGAGTGGCTCGGCGAGGCTGTCCTATCATTGACTCAACCCATCAATTGCAACTACATTTAGTTACAGGCAAGGATCGCCGTGTCGAAAAATGAAAAGCTGCTGGCCAAACTGCTCAATGAGCAATCAGCGTTTACCTGGCCCGAACTCGTCACGCTGCTGGGGCGCCTGGGCTACACGCAAATCGAAGGGGCGGGTAGCCGGGTCAGGTTCGACAAGGGCGACCCCTGTGCAATGATCACCCTGCACAAGCCTCACCCCGGCAACGAACTGAAACACTACATTCGGCGCCAAATCATCGAACAATTGAAATCAGGAGAACTGATTCAGTGAACAATCAGCTGAAACACAAAGGCTACATCGGCTCCATCGAAGCCAGCATCGAAGACAATTGCCTGTTCGGAAAGCTGCTTTTCATCAAGGCACTGGTCAGCTATGAGGGTAAAACCGTCGCCGAACTGGACGCGGCCTTTTGCAACGCGGTAGACGACTATATCGCGACCTGCGAAGGCCTTGGGCAAACACCGGAAAAGCCCTGCAAGGGCTCGTTCAACGTCCGTGTCGGCCACGACCTCCATTTAGCCGCCGCCCTCGCGGCGACCCGGCAAAAAGTCACGCTGAACGACCTCACACGGCAAGCGTTGAACGAATTCCTGCAACATCGCGGCGCACTCGTTGCAGGGTAATCAGCCCAACCGCCGATACCCCAACACCGCCGCCCCAAGCACCACCGCCCCCGCCGCCAGCGCCACCCAGAACCCACTGGGGGCGCCGAAGTTGTCGATCATCCAGCCGGAGCTGGCGGCGCCAATGGCCACGCCGATGCTCAGGCCGGTGATCAGCCAGGTCATGCCTTCGGTCAGGCGGCTCGGCGGGACAATTTGCTCCACCAAGGCCATGGACACGATCAGCGTCGGGGCGAAGAACAGCCCGGAGATGAAGATCGCCGCCGCCAACCCGGGAATGTTCGTCACCAGCAGCAACGGCAACGTGGTGATCGCCGTGGCCACGCCGCAGTACAGGAACTGGCGCGGCAGCGGTGCTTTCAACTTGAGCGCGCCAAACGCCAGCCCGGCCAGACACGAACCGATGGCGTACACCGACAGCACAATGCTCGCGGCGGCTGGCTGGCCTTGATGCTGGGCGAAGGCGACGCTGACCACATCCACCACGCCGACGATAACGCCCATGGCCATCAACAGCACCATCAGGATCAACACCGAGGGCGAGGCGATCAGCCAACGGCCGTGTTCGGCGTGGTGTTCATGCACCGGTGGCTCAGTGCGGCGCTGCATCACGAATGCCGTCACACCCACCGCCAGGAACAGTGCCGCAATCAACGGCCCCGCTTCGGGAAACAGCAGCACACACAGGCCCACCGAAACCGGCGGGCCGACAATGAACACCACCTCATCCAGCACCGACTCCAGGGCAAACGCGGTTTGCAACTTGGGCTGACCGCGATACAACTCGGTCCAGCGCGCCCGCACCATGGCCGACATGTTGGGCATGCAACCGGCCAGGGCGGCGAAGATGAACAGCGTCCACGTCGGCGCCTGCAAGCGGGTGCAGAGCAATAGCAGCAACAGCGCGCCGCCGCCGATGGAAGCGGCCACCGGCAACACCCGGCCCTGGCCGTAACGGTCCACCAGCCGTGAGACCTGGGGCGCGCAAAACGCGGTGGCCAGGGCGAAGGTGGCCGTCACCGCACCGGCCAAACCGTAACCGCCGTGCACTTGCGACAGCATGGTGATCAAGCCGATGCCGGTCATGGAGATCGGCATGCGGGCGAGCATGCCCGCCAATACAAAAGCCCTGGAACCTGGCGCCTGGAACAGCTCGGCGTAGGGGTTTGCCATGTGTGTAACCTCTTCCTGAGCGCCCTGAAACTTGCTATTCGAGGTTTTCAGGGCAAAATACATACGGTGCGTATGTGATAAATCATGCGTAACATACGCACCGTATGTCAATCACCTATTGCGAGCCTTACCCATGAGCCGAGCCCGTGCCGACATGATCGAAGACACCCGCGCCCGCCTGATCGCCAGCGCCCGCCAGGCCTTCGCCACGCAAGGTTACGCCCAAACGTCGATGGACGATTTCACCGCGCGCGCCGGCCTGACCCGGGGAGCGTTGTACCATCATTTTGGCGACAAGAAAGGCTTGCTGGCGGCGGTGGTTGCGCAGCTCGACGGTGAAATGGACGCGAGCCTGCAGCGTATCTCGGAACAGGCCGTTAATCCTTGGGAAGGGTTTTGCGAGCGCTGCCGAGTTTATTTGCGCATGGCTCAGGATCCCGAGGTCCAGCGCATCGTATTGCAGGATGCCCCGGCGGTGCTGGGCGCAACTGACCAGCAGCAATGCGTGGACTCGCTGCGCCGTTTGCTCGATGACCTGATGCAGGCGGGCCTCGTCGAGCAGGCGTGCAGCCAGGCGCTGGCGAGGCTGATCAATGGCAGCCTGGTAAGCGCATCGCTGTGGATCGCTCAGGATGGAGACCCGGGGGCGCGGCTGGAAGAAGCCTTGCATGGGTTGGAGTTGTTGTTGCGCGGGTTGAAGCTCCATGTCGTTCGCTGAACGAGTGCGGCGGGGGTTGTCAGGATCCAGGGGGGCATATCCGTTATTTAGGTAACGGCCGCCTATGGTTCCGCTCTTACAGCGGGTCACTTTTGGCAAACGCCCGGAATGCCGGCCCAGCCAAAAGTAACCAAAAGGTCTTTGCCCCACCACTCGGTGCCTCGCCTAGGCTCGGCATGCCCGCACTCCGGCCCGATTCCGCGGGCCGCCGCGACGGGCCATCCATGGCCCGGCGCGGCTAAATCGGCTTCCCTGCCGATTTACCCGCTCCACCGTGCCTACTTGCGGCCATCGTGGTTGACGGGGCCCGCAGATCAAGATCAAAAGCAGATCAAGGGCACAGCGGCCTACAGGCCGGCTTGAGTGTTAGAAGCCAGATCAAAAGCCAGAGCGAATGCAGATCTGCTTTTCTGTGGGAGCGGGCTTGCTCGCGAAAAACCTGAGACCGCCGCGTTCATCCAGAATGCCAGCGTCATCGTTAACGACCTTCGCGAGCAAGCCCGCTCCCACATTTGAACCGTGCCCGCTTTAGCTTCTGATTTTGCTGTTGCTGTTGCTCCACCACACTCAAGCCGGCCTGTAGGCCGCTGTGCCCTTGATCTGCTTTTGATCTTGATCTTAGGCGCCCCGTTAAACCACGCTGGCCGAACGCAGGCAGTACGGAGCGGGTAAACCGGCAGGACGCCGGTTTAGCCGCGACGGTGCAGGGACGCCCCGTCGCGGCGGCCCGCTTCGTGCTGCCGGAGTGCGGGCACACCGAGCCCAAGCGAGGTGCCGAGTGGTGGGGCAAGAGCGTTTTGCTTACTTTTGCGCTTTTCAAAAGTGAGCCGCTGTAAGAGCGGAACCAATACCAGCCATCACCCAAATAACGGATATGTACCCAGCCCCCCAAACCATAAAAACCCACCCGAAACATTGCGCTCACCTGAGCGAACCACAACATTGACCCTAGATACGCCGCAACATCAACGCCGCCACCGCACACGCGGCCAACGCCACACACGCCAGAAAGAACGCATCACTGTAGGCCATCAAAAACGCCTGATGGCGCACACTCTGGTCCAGCAGGTCCAACACCACCTGATGCTCCGGCAACTGCTCCTGCAGCACCCCGCCCCCAGGCAAGCGCTGTTGCAGCACCGGGTCAAACAGCGTCACCGACTCACCGATCCGCGCCGAATGCACCCGCTCGCGCACCACCACCAATTGCGCCAGCAGCGCCGTACCGACCGCGCCCCCCAGGTTGCGCAGCATCGAGAACACCGCCGACGCCGACCCCGCCTGCGCCTTGGCCAGCCCATGCACGGCGAGCACCGACAACGCGACCATGATCAACGGCTGACCAATCCCGCGCACCACGATCGAGGGCACGATCACATTGCCGGCGCTGTCCGCCGACAGGTGCGCGCCCATCCAGCAGCCCAAGGCCATGATCGCAAACCCCGAGGCCACCAGCATTTTTGCACTGACCCACTTCATCAAGCGCGGCAGAAACGGCGCCATGATCAATTGCACCAGCCCATACGCAATCAAGCTCACGCCAATTTCGCTGGCGTTGTAGTGCTGCAATTGCGACAGGTAATTGGGCACCAGAAACACCAACCCGTAGGTGCTCGCGCCAAAGATAAACATCGCCACGCTGGCCACGCCAAAGTTGTAGTGCCCCAACAGCCGCAGGTTGATAAAGGCATGCTTGCCCCACAACTGACGGGCCACGAAGCCGATCAATCCCACCACCGCCAACAGCGTCATCCACACGATAAAGGGCGAGCCGAACCAGTCCTTGCGCCCGCCCTCCTCCAGCACGATCTGCAACGCGCCCAGGCCCAGCACCATGCAGCCGATGCCCAGCCAATCGCCCTGCCGCAACAGGCCGAGTTTCATCGGCTGGCGGTCGATGGACCAGGCCACCGCCGCCAGCAACGCAATCCCCGGGAACAGTTGCAGGTAGAAGATCCAGCGCCAGGAATACGCGTCGGTCAGCCAGCCACCAATCGACGGCCCGGCGGCCTGGGCCACACTGTTGGCCAGGCTGAACAAGGCCATGCCCAGCGGGATCTTGCTGGCCGGCAGCTCAGTGATGATCAGCTGGAATGACAAGGGAATCAGCACTGCCCCGGCCGCGCCCTGCACCACCCGGATCAGAATCATCACTTGCAGGTTGGGCGACAGCGAACACGCCACCGACGCCACCAGGAATATCCCCGAGCCCCACAGCATCACCCGGCGCAGGGAAAACACCTGCACCAGCCACGCGGTGAGGGGAATCATGATGATTTCCGCCACCAGGTAAGCAGTGGAAATCCACGAGCCTTCCTCAAAAGTCGCGCCCAGTGCGCCTTCGATTTCCGGCAGCGCGGCGCTGGTGACGTGCACGTTCATCCCGGCCATGAAGCAGCCGAACAGCCCGCCGATCACCGCTACCCAGGCGCGAAACGGCACACGCCCTTCAGCCTCCATGAACGTGCTCCTGGCTCACGGCGGGACGGGTGTTGACCGTGGCGATGACCGACATGCCCGGCAGAACCCGCGATTCGCCGGGCTCCAGGCGGATCTTCACCGGAAACCGCTGGACGATCTTGGTGAAGTTGCCGGTGGCGTTGTCTGGCGGCAACAGCGCGAACACGGCACCGGAGCCGGGGGCGATGCTTTCCACTTGGCCGTGCCAATGCGCACCGGCAAAACTGTCCACCGCGATCTCCACCGACTGCCCGGGCGCCATGTGCTGCAACTGGGTTTCCTTGTAGTTGGCAATCACATAGGCCTGTTCCACCGGCACCACCGCCAGCAGTGGCAGGCCGGGCATCACATACTGCTGGCGACGAACCTTGCGCTGGCCCACCACGCCGTCGAAAGGCGCGCGAATCTCGGTGTCCTTCAACGCATTGCCGGCCAGGGCGAGATTGGCCTGGGCCTCGCCGATGCGCGCCTGGTGCTCGACAATTTGCGCCTGCGCCTGTTGCCGGCGCGCCTGCAACACCTGCAACTGCGCTTGCTGCCGCGCAACTTGGGCGCGGGCTTGTGCCAGGGCCGCCTGGGCTTTGGCCTGGCTAGCACTGACGGTTTCGAGGTGCTGGGCGCTGGCCACCTGTTGGGCGACCAACTCACGATAACGCTGATAATCGAGCCGCGCGCGCCGGGCCTCGGCCTCGCCGCTGCTCAACGCCGCCTTTGCCTGGGCAATGCGTTGCTGCTGCTCGCCCATTTGCGCGTCGAGGGTTTGCAGCGAGGCCTGTTGCGCCGTCGCTGCCGCCTGCGCCTGTTGCAGTTGCGCCTGGGCGCTGTTCAGGCGCTCGGTGAAATCCCGGTCGTCGATACGCACCAGCACATCGCCGGCCTTGACCGGCTGGTTGTCTTCCACCAGCACCTGGGCCACATACCCGGCGATCCGTGGGCTGATGGCGACCCAGTCAGCGCGTACATAGGCATCATCGGTTTCTTCCAGAAAACGCCCCCATTGCCACCAATACCCGGCAAAGGCTGCAAGCCCCAACAGCGTGGCGAGCGATGCAGTGGTCACCAGGGCGCGACGATGGCGTTGCATAACGGTCAGGCGAATCGGTTCAACAGCCTGGTTCATGGTGTGGCTCCATTGACAGCGACAGATAAGGGGTCGGTTGTATCATCACGCTGCCAGCCGCCACCGAGGGCCTGGAACAGGTCGATCTGGCGATTGATCAGGCGCAGGTCGGACTCGGCCACGCGGGCCTCAAGGCCCACCAGGCTGCGCTCGCTGTCCAGCAGTTGCAGGGCGTCCAGCGCGCCGGCGTGGTAGGCCCGGGAGGCCAGGTCGAAGGCGCGGCGGTTGTTGTCCAGCGCGGCGGCCAGGGCCTCGCGCCGCTGTTGTTCGCCCTGGTACAAGGCCATGGCCTGCTCGACCTGCTTCAACGCGTTGAGCACCGTGCCGTCGAACCGCGCCAGGGCCTGGCGCGCTTCGGCCTGGCTCTGCTTGACCCGCGCCTGGGCAATCTGCCGATTGGGAAAGCGCCAGGACACCAGCGGCCCGACGGAATACACCGTTGCGTAGCGGTCACCGAGTTTGCCCAGGCTGCTGGCGGATGAACCGAGCATCGCGCCAAAGGTAATTCGCGGGTAAAGCTCGGCCCGGGACAGGCCCACCGTCGAGGTCGCCGAGCGCAGTTGCCCCTCGGCACGGCGGATATCCGGCCGCCGTTGCACCAGCGCCCACCCCTCGCCCACCGGCAACGCCGCCTGCAATTGCGGGCTGTGGGCACAGTTGCGTGGTGTGACCTGCTCGGGCGGCAACCCGCTGAGCACGGCCAACTCATACAACGCGCTGCTGCGCCGAGCCGTGAACATCGGCAAGGGCGCGCGGGTTTCTTCCAGCAGGCCTTGCAGGCGAGTCAGGTCCAGGTCCGTCGCCGCACCGGCCTTTTGCAGCTTTTGCGTAACCGCAACGCTCTGCTCCAGCAACTGCACCGAATGGGCCTGCACCTGCTCCTGCAATCCATAAACACAGGCCTGGGCATAAGCGCGGGCCGTCTGCGCGGCCACCGTCACCCGCAACTCGTCTTCCAGCGCTCGCGCCACCTGGGCATCGGCCCGTGCCGCGGCAATGCGATAACGCACCTCGCCCCACAGGTCGAGGGTGTAGCTCAGGGAAAACTCAGGCGCGTGGCTCCATTCGGCACCGGCATGACGGTTGGTGGCCTGGGCCAGGGTCTGGTCATCCCGGCTGCGACCGTAGGCCAGGCCATAATCCAGAGAGGTGGACGGCAGGCGCTCGCCGTCGACCTGTTCCAGCCGCGCCAGCAATGCGTCGACGTGGGCGGCAGCGGCTTCAAGGTCTTTGTTCTGGCGCAAGGCCCCCGCCACCAGGGCGTCCAGCTGCGGGTCGCGGTACAGCTGCCACCAGCGGGCGGGCAATGGCTCGGCCGACTCGACGGATAGCCGCGGCGAGGGCTGCGCGGTGACGGTCGACGGCTGGCCGGACACGCCACTGCACCCGGCCAGCACACTCAACAGGGCGATGGGCATCCATGGATGAAAAGAAGGGCTGTGCATCGCAAGGCTCGCTCAAGAAGGAGCCTTGCAGACTAGGCAGATGGCCTGTCCGATTCGCCCGCGTCAGGGCCATGTATCGTCGCTAAACGGACAACAGCGTTACATGACGCAACACAGCGTACGGGCGGAGCGGCCTACCTCTTAGCAGTACTCTTTGCTGACGACCCCAGAGCGCGGATCCTTCACAAAAACAATTCCCCCGCGACAGGAATCGACGGAGGGGGCATTCTTCTCGGTAACCCCTGTGGCGTAGGGAATTGGGGCATCCGTGTAAATCCCGGGACGGAAAACGGCGCTAAGCAATGTCCAACCCGAACTCTGTGCAAACTTTTCAAAATTAGCGTGATTGGATAGTTTTGATATTGCTACGCTGCTCGGCACGGCCCCGACCGCTATCGAAGCACACACCATGCACATGATCATTTTCCTGATGTTCATTGCCCAATCCTCCTTATTCTTTTGCTCAAGGTAATGTGGTCGTGACGCTGATCACAGTTTGCGCAGCGTCCAGCACCATACCCGCCATATAGCTGCCATTTTCAGAGATGACAGCCACTTGGCTGTTGCTCCCTCCGCCTATAGTGGGCACACAAACGCTTCCAGCCGACGGTGCCCACGTGCAACCCGTGATGTATTGACTGGGAGTGACAGCGTTCAACGTGACCCGGCTTCCACCGGCTATTGCCCCTGCGTCTCCCCATACACTTCCAGTGGGTAGCGGGATGAACTGGACAATCGGCAACGGCAAGGTCGACGGCTGCCAGGCAATGTACTGTCTACGCCCCTCGATTGTCGTTTGAACAACCAGAGCCAACCCAGCCTGATTAATGCCGACGGCGGTGTTCCTTGACCCCGTTGATAGCGTCAGCACCAAAGGCGCCGCTGTGTTGCTGCTCCAATAGGCACTTTTAGCGACGTTGGTCGCCGAGTTGGGATAAATACACGTACCGATGAACTGCGATGCGTTATTCGTTTGGGAAACAGTGCAGTAACTGGCCCCCGTTGGCAGCGCCAGCGAGGTCACGCTGAAAGCCGCCCCGGTCTTTTCAGCGACTTTCGCAGTAGAATTCCCGGCACTATTGGGACAGTTGAGCGCGATCATGAGATTGCCTGATGCCGGCAGATTTACATCGACGGCGGCACAGCCGTCTCCCCAATCCGATACACGCTGCGGCGCACCTGTACCTGCTGGGTAAAACACCACAGTGCCTTGGCGGCTCGCGTTAAAACTTGACCCGACAACATCGCCTTGGCCGTTGATAGCAGTGCCTGTGGTGTCAACGTCCTTGGGGCGAAGCAGGGGAATCAGAAGTGTGGCAGGCAAAGAATCCAGCTTGAGCGGTGTGGTGGTTGGAGACACCGAGCCCCACACGACTGCAAAGGAGGCATTGTTGGCATCCGAGCAATCCCCCACTGCTTGCCCCGAATGCGCAAGCCCCCATACCGAGCAAGGCTGCCCACTGACCAGCGTCGCCAAGGGTGATTGAGCACCGTGGGCAGCGCCATCTCCGACCCAAGGTACATTATTGGCGGTGGTGCTGGCGGGCGTACAGTTGCCGACGGTCATACCACTGTTATTGATACTCGCCGGCGTGCACTGGGCACCTGCCGACGATGAAAACGCAACCCATGTCGCGGCCTGGGCGCCCCCCAAACCCACAATCGAGAGACCGCCGACCAGTAAAAATCCATGTAGATGATTCATCTTCGATCCTTCCCTGAAAATAACTTTTAGGACTCATCCTGCTTGCCGCTGCGTTTACTAATGCCGCACAAACGAGATATTTACTACTGTCATTTCTAACAGGTACTAAACGAGTTAAACCGTGATTTTCTGGCCCCTCTTTCCCGATTAACCACTCTGGATCGGCCCCTCCGGCATCCCGCTGATTGCTCTGCACTAGCCCAACGAACTCAAAAAAGCGACTAACGGCAACCAGCGCATTGGTTATCAAACCGGCCGAAAATGACTCGGCGGATAGCCCAACGACTTGCGAAACATCGCGCTGAACGCACTCGGGCTCTGATAACCATGCTCCAGCGCCACCTCTAAAATCGACACGCCCTGGGCCAGCAGTTTCAAGCTCAGGGCCAACCGCGCGCGCTTGCGCCATTCACCGAAGCTCATGCCCAACTCGCGCTGGAACACCCGGCTCAGGGTACGGGCGCTCATGTTCAGGCTGTCGGCCCAGGATTCCAGGCTGCTGTCGTCAGAGGGGTTGCGGATGAAATGCGTGCACAGCCTGGCTAGCCGTACTTCGCCGGGCACCGGCACGTGCATCGCCACCACCGGCGCGGCGAGCAGTTCCATGCGGATCAACTCGATCATGGCCTGCAGACGCGGGCTGTGGTGCCCGGCAATCTGCGTGGCGGCGACGATCAGCTCCCGCAGCAACGCCGACACTTCGATCACCTGACAGGTGCGCCCCAGCCCCGGCTCGGCCTCGGGCATCAGGAACAGCGTGCGCATATGCACTTCGCCGGCCATGCGGATCTCGTGCGGGGTTCCGGCCGGCACCCACAGCGCATGCCCGGACGGCACCAGCCAACTGCCCTGAGCGGTGCTGACCACCATCACCCCGGACACGCCATGGATCAGCTGCGCCTGGGCATGGCAATGGGGGTGCACCACGTCGTCGTTGCGGTAATTGTCGGCATAGGCTTCAAGCCAGGGGCGGGGTGGGCGGTTCATCGGCTCAGGTCTCGCATCAATCAGGCGTTGATTCTAGCGAAAAGCCCTGTGGCAAAAACGATAGATATAGACAGCCATCGTCGCATTCCAGACAGCCGGTGAACTTGTGGCCCACGCCATCAGTCAGCTAATTGGGCACTCTGAAAAAGGTTGGGTGGGGCAATGCGCATTTCGTTGGAGCAACAAGTGGCGCTGGTAACCGGCGCGAGTTCCGGGATCGGCGCGGGGGCCGCCAAGGCCCTGGCGGAGGCTGGAGCTGCCGTGGTGCTGAACTACAACGCCCAGGCGGCGCCGGCTGAAGCACTGGCGGCGCAGATCAATGCCAACGGCGGTCGGGCGATTGCAATTGGCGCCGATGTGTCGAAAGAGGCGGATGTCGAGCGCCTGTTTGCGCAAACCCTTGAGGCGTTTGGGCACCTGGACATTCTGGTGGCCAACTCGGGCATGCAGAAAGACGCCGCTGCCGTCGACATGACCCTCGACGACTGGAACGCGGTGATCGGCGTTAACCTCACCGGCCAGTTCCTCTGCGCCCGCGCCGCCTTGCGCATCTTCAATCGCCAGGGCATCCGCGAAGGCGTTTCCCGGGCCGCCGGGAAGATTATCCACATGAGCTCGGTGCACCAAGTGATTCCCTGGGCCGGTCACGTGAATTACGCCGCGTCCAAGGGCGGTGTGGAAATGCTGATGCGCACCCTGGCTCAAGAAGTCAGCCAGCAGCGCATCCGCATCAACGGCGTTGCGCCGGGGGCGATTCGCACGGCCATCAACCGCGCCGCCACCGAAGGCGCGGCCGAGGTGGAGCTACTCAAGTTGATTCCCTATGGCCGTGTGGGTGACGTCGAAGATGTCGCCAATGCGGTGGTGTGGCTGGCCAGTGATGCCTCCGATTACGTAGTGGGCAGCACCTTGTTTATTGATGGCGGCATGAGCCTTTATCCGGAGTTTCGTGGCAATGGTTGATCTGAAAAACGAACCACAAAGTGCCATCGATGCCCACGGCATCATCGGCGACATGCGCAGTGCAGCGCTGGTGAATGACAAGGGCAGCATCGATTTTTTCTGCTGGCCGGAGTTCGACAGCCCGTCCATCTTTTGCTCGTTGCTGGACTCCCCCGCCGCCGGGATCTTCCAGCTCACGCCCGACCTGCCCGAGGCCCGCCGCGAGCAGATCTACCTGCCAGACACCAACGTGCTGCAAACCCGCTGGTTGAGCAATGAGGCGGTGGTGGAAATCACCGACTTCTTGACCGTCAGTGAAGAAGTCGACGACCTGCCGATCCTGATTCGCCGGGTGCGGGTGGTCAGCGGTAAAGCGTGCATCCATATGCGCTGCGCGGTGCGTCATGACTACGCCCGCGCCCAGACCCGGGCCACTCAAGCTGACGGCGACGTGTTGTTTGAGGCCGCAGACCAACCCGGCCTGCGCCTGACCAGCAGCCATGCCCTGCAGCTGGACGGCGACGCGGCCATAGCGTCCTTTGAACTGAGCCAGGAAGAAGGCGCCGAATTTGTCCTCGGTGGGCTGGAAGATCCCCGCGTTAAAAACGACTGTACCGACCTGTGCCTGGATCGCACCCTGAAGTTCTGGCGCGGCTGGATTTCCCAATCCAACTACCGTGGGCGCTGGCGCGAAATGGTCAATCGTTCGGCCCTGGCCTTGAAGCTTTTGACCTCGCGCAAACACGGTGCAATCCTCGCCGCCGCGACTTTCGGCCTGCCGGAAACACCCGGCGGCGAGCGCAACTGGGACTACCGCTACACCTGGATCCGCGATGCCTCATTTACCGTCTACGCGTTTATGCGCCTGGGGTTTATCGAGGAAGCCAACGGCTACATGCGCTGGTTGAAAGGCCGTGTGGGTGACTGCTGCGATCAGCCGATGAAGATCAACATTCTGTATGGCATCGACGGCCGCCAGGAACTGCCGGAAACCGAGCTGAGCCACCTCAGCGGCCACGGCGGTGCGCAACCGGTGCGCATCGGCAACGAGGCCTACGACCAGGTGCAACTGGACATCTACGGTGAGCTGATGGACGCCGTATACCTGGTCAACAAATACGGCGAAGCCATCTCCCACGAGGGCTGGAAACACACGGTGGAAGTGGCCGACCAGGTCTGCGAAACCTGGAACCACAAAGACGTCGGCATCTGGGAAATGCGCGGCGAGCAGCATCACTTCCTGCATTCGCGGCTAATGTGCTGGGTGGCCCTGGACCGGGCGATTCGCCTGGCGTCCAAACGCTCGCTGCCGGCGCCGTTTGCCCGCTGGGACCAGACCCGCCAGGCGATTTACGCGGATATCTGGAGCAACTTCTGGAACGAAGAGCGCGGGCACTTTGTGCAGCATATCGGCAGCACGGCACTGGACGGCTCAATGCTGTTGATGCCGCTGGTGCGCTTCGTTGCGGCGACGGACCCGCGCTGGTTATCGACACTGGAAGCGATCCAGAAAAGCCTGGTGCGCGATGGGATGGTTTATCGCTACCGCAACGACGACAGCCAGATTGACGGCTTGCAAGGCACCGAAGGCGCGTTTGCGGCGTGCTCGTTCTGGTACGTGGAATGCCTGGCCCGGGCCGGGCAAGTGGAGAAGGCGCATCTGGAGTTTGAACAGTTACTGCGCTACGCGAACCCGCTGGGGTTGTATGCCGAAGAGTTTGATAACCAGGCACGGCATTTGGGCAATACGCCGCAGGCGTTGAGCCATTTGGCGCTGATCAGCGCAGCGACGTTTCTGGACCGGAAGTTGAGTGGGGTGAAGACGGTTTGGCAACCTTGAACCCGAGCACAATCTGAAGGCAAATGAGTAAACCTGTAGGAGCTGGCTTGCCTGCGAAAGCGGTGTCTCAGTCATTGATGTATGAGCAGATCCACCGCCATCGCAGGCAAGCCAGCTCCCACATAGAGCGCGCCAGACTTGGAGACGAGGTGTACCCGGTGCACAATGCGTGGTCCTTCGATCCCTGCCAGGATTCCAATGCACCAGGTTCTGCTGATCATCGACGTACAACCCTCCTTCGCCCCGCCCGATTGGCTGGTGGGCGGCATCAACGCCCTGCTGGGCCGCATGCCCTCAGTGGCCACCGTAGAGCGCCACGACGAAAGCATCACCCCGTTCGCCCGCCAACTGGGCTGGCAGCCGGCGCCCGACGACAACAGCCTGATCGCTGCCGACCATGTCTTCATCAAACACGGCTACGCCCCCACGCCCGAGACCATCAGCCACCTGAAAAGCCTCGCGCCGGACAGGGTGCTGGTGTGTGGCATCCAGACTGATACCTGTGTGCTGGCGGCCGGGTTTGCGTTGTTTGACGCTGGCTTGCAGCCAACGCTGATCAGCGATTTGACCGTCGGTTCGTCGCTGGATCGGTCAGGGAAACTGGGCGCGGACTTGTGGCGGCATCATTTCAAACACGTCATCACCCACGCAGAGATTTAAGTCAGCCCCTCACTGTGGCGAGGGAGCTTGCTCCCGCTGGGTCGCGAAGCGGCCCCAAAAAGCTCATCGCCATCCAACTCAAAGAACACTGTCAACAAAACCTGGGGCTGCTGCGCAGCCCAACGGGAGCAAGCTCCCTCGCCACAGGTTATTGGGCAAACATTATCGTTACCACAAGGCGCGTATTGATCGGCGCTCTGCCGACGCATTATTCGGCGTCACTGCCGGCCTGGTCGCCGACGGAAACATCAGTCACGTTAGGCGCCACGTTGTATCGCGGCCCGATGAAAATCGAAGGCGGCGAGTGGATGTGCCAGGTGCGCGACCCGTGGGGCAACTGCATCGGCTTGCGCCAGGCCGGTCTAGACAAGTAAAGCAATTGCAGCCTTTCGAACCACGTTCGGTAACCGGTTTGGTCTACAGTTCCCACACTTCCCCTCCACCCTCGGAGCCTCCATGCCCACCCTTCACATCCGCACGCACATGCTCGATATCGCCTACGAAGCCCATGGCCCGGAAGGCGGTGAGGTGGTGATTCTGCTGCACGGTTTTCCCTATGATCCTCGCGGCTACGACGAGATCGCCCCGGTGGTCGCCGCACGTGGCTGCCGGGTTTTGGTGCCGTACCTGCGGGGTTATGGCCCGACGCGTTTTATCAACGATCAGGTGATGCGCTCCGGCCAACAAGCGGCGCTGGCCAAGGATTTGCTGGATTTCATGGATGCCCTGTCCATCGAAAAAGCCACGCTGGTGGGCTATGACTGGGGCGGACGCGCGGCGTGTATCGTTGCGGCGCTATGGCCTGAACGGGTGCAGGGCCTGGTGACGGGCGATGGCTACAACATCCAGGATATTGCTGCGTCGACCAAGCCTCGGGCGCCGGAAACAGAGCATCGGCTGTGGTATCAGTTTTACCTTCACACCCAACGCGGCGTGGACGGGTTGACCGCCAACCGGCGTGAGTTCTGCCAGTTGCTGTGGGCGCTCTGGTCGCCGTCGTGGGCCGAGGGACCAAGCCTGTATGGCAAGACGGCACCTTCGTTTGATAACCCGGATTTTGTCGAGGTGGTGGTCCACTCTTACCGTCATCGCTTCATGTACGCGCCGGGTGATCCGGCGCTGGAAAGCATCGAGCAGGCGCTGGTGCAGCCGCCGCCGATTTCGGTGCCGAGCATCTCGCTGTGCGGCGCCGATGACGGCGTAGGCCCGGCCCCGGTTGAAGATGACGACCTGGAAAATTTCAGCGGGTTTTATCGGCGCGAGGTGTTGGCCGGCGTGGGCCACAATATTCCCCAGGAAGCGCCCCAAGCGACCCTCAAGGCGATCTTCGAATTGCTGGACCTCAACCCCCAGCAGAGATTCTGAAGCTGAACACGCTGCCCTGCCCCAGCACGCTTTCAGCCCACAAAGTGCCGCCGTGGGCCTCGATGATGCCGTGGGAAATATACAACCCCAGCCCACTGCCGGTGGGGTTGCCCTCGCGGGAGGTCCAGTAGCGATCGAAGATATACGGCAGTTGCGCCGGCTGGATGCCGATGCCGTTGTCACACACCCGAAACAACACCTCGTCCCCCGCCGCCTCGGCAATCACCTCGATCACGCCGCCCACCGGCGTGAACTTCAGGGCGTTGCCCAGCAGGTTGGAAAACACCTGGAACAAACGCTCCGGGTCGGCCTGCACACACAGCCCCGCAGCAGATCGCCAGGTCAGGTCCACACCCTTGGCGGCTGCCAGTGGCTGCCACATTGAGCAGATTTGTTCCTGGGTCGCCGCCACATCGAGCTGTTGCAGTGACACGCTGTAGCGCCCGGCCTCGATGCGCGAGATATCGATCAAGTCTTCCAACAGCGTGTTCATGCGGGAAGTAGCGTTTTGCATGGTTTCAATCGCGGAGGAGAGGCGCCGGTTAGCCTTGCTGTCATCGGCGGGCACCATGCTGCGCATCATGCCGCATTGCATCAGCAGGATCGTCAGCGGGCTGCGCAGGTCATGGGAGACCACCGCCACCAGTTCATCACGCGCCTGTACAGCTTTATGTTCGCGCTGAACCTGGCGTGCGAGGTCGTGTTCCAGGGCATTGCGCCGCAGGCTCTCCACCGCTTTCAACTCCGAGAGCGACCAATACAGCGCCTTGCCGTCGACCTGCTGCTTCCACAGTTCAAACGACAGGCGCGGGCTCAAGGTCGTGGCGCCCGGTTCCCGATGTTTGACCGGCTGGCCGCTCCACTCCACCGTGGACTTGACCTCCGGACGAAACCACATCACCGCGTTGTCCACCGGCTTGGGCAGACAAAATGCCAACAGGCCGCTGGCGTGGGCCTGATAAGCCGCCGCCGGCAGGAAATCCACAGACAATTGATGGCTGTGCACCACGCCTTTGCCCTGCCCGCGTACCCATTGGTACAACCCGTGGATCTCAACACGTGTGGGGCAAACACCGAAGACATGCAGGCGCTCCTCCACCAGTATCGCCAGGCCACCGGCGGCGGTCAGGTCCAGCAGCGTTTGCGCATACGGCAACAGGCTTTCCATCACATCGCACTGGTCCGCAGTCATGGCGGCGACCAACGCTTCGATCATCGCCGCGTTCTCTTGCTGCTGGCGCCGCTCCTGCTGCTCCTGGAGCAAGGTGATCTGCATCGACAACAGCTGGCCGATGCTGGTACAGGCCGTGCGCAGTTCATGGGGCACGCGCAACGGCTCACGATGACCACAGGTGATCAGGCCCCAGAGCTGGTCGTCCTTGAGCAGCGAAATGCTCATGGAGGAACGCACACCCATGTTCTTCAGATAGTGGCAGTGCACCGGCGACACGCTGCGCAATACGGCGAAGCTGAGGTCCAGGGGCTGGCCGTTGTCGGGGCGCAGGGCCGGCAGGATAGGCACCGGCTGGTACTCGGCGTCGGGAATCGCGCGGATCCAGTTCAGCCGGTACAACTCGCGAGCCTGGGGCGGGATGTCCGAGGCGGGAAAACACAGGCCCAGGTACGGCTGCATGCCTTCGCTTAGCGCCTCGCCGATGACCTTGCCGTGGCCTTCCTGCTCGAAGCGGTACAAGGTGACCCGGTCATAGCCGGTGAGGCTGCGAATCTCGGTGACGCAGGTCTGGTACAAACCCTCGAGCGTCTTGGTCGACTGCAAGCGACGCAGCGTGCGGGCGAGTTGTCCGACGGCGCGGTGCTCAAGGGTCATCGCCCGCTCCAGCTCGAGGAACAGCAGGCCCTGATGACGATGCAGAAGGATGTCGTAGGCATAGCCATCAAGCGTCAGTTGGTGCATCTCATCTTCATCGGCGTCCAGGTCCGCCAGGGCACGGCTCACCTGCGCCGCCGCCTCGCTGCCAAGCACATTGGCCAGCGCCTGGCCCGACGCGCTTTCCGCACCCAGGCCCAAGGCGACGGCGAGGTTGCTGCTGGCTTGCAGTACCTCAAGCGCCGGCTCGCTCAGCGTCAACAACAACCCGTGAGGCTGGATCGAGCCCGGAATATGGATGGGTTCGCTGGCGCAATCGTCGATCAGCGTATCGACCGTGCTCATCGCAATACCCCACAGTGGGCAAGCCACTGCTCGAAACACAGGAAGGTCGACTCGGCGACCTTCACCGCCTCCAAACGGTCGACCGGGGTTTGCAACGGGTAAAGACAATCAAGGAAGCGCTGCCACAGAGCGCTGGTTTGCGCTCCGTACACATTCATGAACGCGCCGCCATTGGTGGAGCCCACGCCAATCTTGATCTCGATCAGGTCCCGCAACACTTGGCCGCCGAGGGTTGCGCCTTCCAGCACGTAGAGGGCGCCCAAGGCCTGGGCCACGTTGGTGATGGCGGGCAGTTCAGGGCATATCGGCAAGGCGTCGATCTGCGGGTTTTCCAGGCCCAGCGCCCGCAAATCAGCCTGCAAGTACGGGGTTTTGCTGCGCCGCCCCCATTCCAGGTCAGGGATGATTTCACCCCACGGCGCCAGGGCTCGCTCCAGCGGTTGATAGAAACCATAGTAGGCGCCCATCAGCTCGCGATAAAGCGCCAGGTCCATGCGGGAAAACGGCAGCCGGGTATCGAGGCGTCGATGCAGCGCAGCGGTCGCCGCGCGTAATTCGACAAGGACAGGAGGTAGTGAATTCATGGGTGTGCGTACGCCGGAAGGGTCGAAACCGCGACGTAGAGGCCTAGGATCAAGACACTGCGCAATGGACTATGAGTAACATAGCACCTTGGTACAAAACCGTACCCATTCGTTCAAACAGGCTCAACTTCAACCGGGTGAGGAAAAACGTTCGCGATACGCCTGGGGCGTGATCGACACCGCCCGCAGGAAGCTGCGGCGCATGGTTTCTTCGCAGCCAAAGCCGCAGTGCACGGCAATACGTTTGATCGACGCGCTGCTGTCGGCCAGTTGCCGGCGGGCGGTCTCCACGCGGATCAACTCGACCGCCCGCGCGGGCGTCTGGCCGGTTTCGGCGCGGTAGTGGCGCACGAAACTGCGCTCGCTCATGCCCGCCTGGGCGGCCAGTGTGGCGATGTTCAAATCGAGGGTCAGGTGTTCGGCGATCCAGGCGTGCAACTCTGCAAAACGGCTGCCGCCCTTTTGCAGGGACAAGGTCACGCTGAACTGCGATTGCCCACCGGGGCGCTTGAGAAATACCACCAGGTGCCGCGCCACTTCCAGGGCCACGGCGCGGCCCAGGTCCTCTTCCACCAGCGCCAGGCACAAATCGATGCCAGCAGTCACGCCGGCGGAGGTCCACAGGTTGCCCTGCTGGATAAAAATCGGGTTGGCCTCCACGGTCAGTTCCGGGTGTTTGAGCGCGAGTTCTTCGCAGCGGGTCCAGTGGGTCACCACGCGGCGGCCGTCGAGCAAACCACTGGCGGCCAGCAGAAAGGCGCCGGTGCACACTGAGGTCATGCGCCTTGACTGGGTGGCTTTTTGGCGAACCCAGTCCACCAACGCCGGGTCTTCGGCGGCGCCGTATACGCCCCAGCCACCGGCGATCACCAGGGTGTCGCACGGCGCGTCGGCGGCCGGCAGCGGCTCGGCCACCAGCGCCAGGCCCGCCGAGGTCATCACCGGCTCGGCTTGCGCGGCGATCACACTGACCGCATAGGGCAACGGCAAGCCTTGCTGGCGCGCCAGGTCATTGGCCGAGGCAAACACTTGCAAGGGCCCGGTGACGTCGAGCACCTGCACATTGGGGAACGCGAGCACGTTGATGATTCTGGGCATGATTGGCGTGATTCGTGGGCTCAATGGCGTATGCGCCAAAGCCTAGGTGACTAAAGTGAAGCCGTCCATCCCTTTATCAGGCGTATTCCCATGACCTTGCAGATCGGCTTTTTGTTGTTCCCTGGCATCCAGCAACTGGACCTCACCGGCCCCTACGACGTGCTGGGATCGCTGCCGGACGTGAAACTGCACCTGGTGTGGAAGGACCTGGCGCCGGTCACCTCCAGCACCGGATTGGTCTTTACCCCGAGCACCACCTACGAGGAGTGCCCAACGCTGGATGTGATCTGCGTGCCCGGCGGCTCAGGGGTCGGCGCGTTGATGGAGGATGAGCAAACCCTGGCGTTTCTCAAGGTGCAGTCCCAGACCGCACGTTACGTGACCTCGGTGTGCACCGGCTCCCTGGTACTGGGCGCAGCGGGCTTGTTGCGCGGGCGTCGGGCAACCACTCACTGGGCCTACCACGATATGCTCGCCCCGCTGGGCGCGATCCCGGTGCAGGAGCGCGTGGTGCGTGACGGCAACCTGTTGACCGGTGGCGGGATTACCGCCGGGATCGACTTTGCCCTGACCCTGGCGGCCGAGCTGTACAACGAAGCGGCGGCGCAACTGGTGCAGTTGCAGATTGAATATGCCCCGGCACCACCACTCAATGCAGGCCGGCCAGAAACCGCGCCGCCGCATGTGCTGGAGGAAGCCCGCAAACGCACCGCCGAGTCGCGCAAGACAAGGGGTGAAATCGTGGCACGCGCGGCTGCACGGCTGGGTTAAGCATTCGCATGCCCGTGGCGGTCGGCGGGCACCAGATGCCCGATCGTTCCGTCCCCGTAGGCCCGCTCCACTTTGGAAATCACCACGTGATAACCGCCGTACCACCGGCGGTACAGACGCTTGGCTTCCAGGTGGGTCGGGTGGCTGGCAAAGGCGCGGATTGACGCTTCATCACGCCAGTAATAACTGGCGTTGATCAAACGCCCATCCGCCGAGTGCCACGACTCGGCCCCCACGTATCCCGGCAGCCTTGCCGCCAGTGCGTCGATCAAATCCGTGAGGCGCTGGAACTCGTCATCCCGTTCACCAGGCTTGTAGATAAAGGCTGCGATGTACATGGGTAACGTCCTTTTATAAGTGGGATTTCACGTCGGGCGAGACATCAATGCCAACCGTATGGCCAGCACCATCAGCACGCTCGCCAGGCCCCATTTCTGTAAGCCTGCGCTGCCCGATTTGCCGGCAAAAAACCGGCTGAGCGCCCCGCCGAAGATTCCCAGCACGGCATGAAAGACACCGCTGATCAATGTCAGGATGATCCCCAGCACCACCAGTTGCAGCGCGATGGGCCCCGCCTCGGGGCTGACGAATTGCGGCAGGAACACCATGAAAAACAGCAACGCCTTGGGGTTGAGCAAACTGTTGAGCATCGCCCGCACAAACACCCGGCCCAGCGGCACGCGGGTGACGTGGGACGTATCCAGGGCGGGCGTTTTTTGCAGGGTCTTGAACACCAGCCACAGCAGGTACAACACCCCGGCGTAGCGAATCAGGTCAAAGGCCGGCGGCCAACTGGCGACCAGTGCGGTCACGCCGGTCGCGGTCAGTGCCGTGAGCAGCAGGTCCGCCACACTGATGCCCAACCCGGACGCCACGCCGCCACGCCAGCCATAGGTCACACCGTGGCTGATGACGAAAGCCATGTTCGGCCCCGGGGATAACAACAGCAGCAGAACTGCACCAGAGAAAACAGCCAGCGTTGCGAGGTCGATCATGCTCAAGCCATCCACCGGGAAAGCCTGTAGATTAATCAGCTCACCTGATACAAACAAAAAATTGATCTAGATACGCTTTACACGGGAACACGCCATGGCTCAGGTCCGCTACAAACTGATCGTCGATGAACTGGCCACGCGGATTCGCGCCGGAAAATTGCCGCCGGGCACCCAGTTGCCGACCGTGCGCAGCCTGATGAACAGCCATCGCATTGCTCTGGCGACGGCGTTGCGGGTGTACAGCGAGCTGGAGGCCAGTGGTCTGGTAGTGGGTGAGCCAGGGCGCGGCACGTTTGTGCGCGACACCACCCTGCTGCGAGGCATGGGCCTGGTGCAACAACCGCTGCAACCGGGCACCGTGGACCTGAGCCTGAACTACCCTTCGCTGCCCGGCCAGGCCGAAATGCTG
Source organism: Pseudomonas sp. ATCC PTA-122608 (assembly GCF_001952855.1). Taxonomy (GTDB): domain Bacteria; phylum Pseudomonadota; class Gammaproteobacteria; order Pseudomonadales; family Pseudomonadaceae; genus Aquipseudomonas. The sequence goes on from NZ_LPNO01000006.1 coordinate 273,171, forward strand.
CGAGACGGTTTGCGCGCCATCGCCGCCTCGGGCGACCTCGATGCCCTGCTGCATTCTGCCCCTCAGGGTGGCCGCGCCCATGAGCGGCAGACGGCGGCGCGGCACCTGCGCAATCGGCAGATTCGCGTGGGTGGCGAGCAGGTGCTGATCGTCAACGGGGCGCAGCAAGGTCTCTCTATCAGCCTGATGGCGTTGCTGCAACCGGGGGATGTGTTGGCGGTTGATGCGCTGACGTATCCCGGGTTGAAAACCCTGGCCCAATCCCAGCGCATAGACCTGGAGCCTCTGCCGCAACCCGCTGGCCATACTGATCTGGATGCGCTGGAGGCCTTGTGCAAACGGCGCCCGGTGCGGGCGTTTTATTGCATGCCCACCCTGCACAATCCGCTGGGCACGGTAATGAGCGAAACCGACCGCCAACGCCTTGCAGTGTTGGCTGAGCGCTACGATTTTCTACTGGTCGAAGACGGCGCCTACGCCTTTCTCGCAGAGCCGGCGCCCAAGCCGTTGTTCACCTATGCGCCGTTGCGCACGGTGTACGTGTCCGGCCTGTCGAAGAGCGTAGCGTCGGGGTTGCGGGTGGGGTTTATCGTGGCGCCCAAAGCGTGGGTACCGGCGCTGGAGCAAGCGATTCGCGTCTCGACCTGGAGCACACCGACGCTCACGGTGAACCTGGCCTGCCGTTGGATCGAGTCCGGCGCGGTGGATACGCTGGAGGAACAGAAGCGTCAGGATGCGCGCCAGCGCCAGGCGCTGGCCCGGGAGGTATTGCGAGGGTTTGAGGTGATTGCGCATCCGGCGTCGTATTACCTGTGGCTGGTGTTGCCGGAAGGTCTGCGGGCGGATGCAGTGGTGGCTGCGCTGGAGGGCCAGGGTGTGCGCGTCACCAGCGCAGAGCCGTTTGCCTGTACGGCCCATGTGCCGCATGCGTTGCGGGTGGCGTTGGGGTCGATTGATTTGGCAACGTTGAGATTAGCCTTGGGGAAAATTCGCGAGGCAATTCGGATATGAATAAAGGGCCAGCAGGGTAAATCCCTTTGATTTGCGGGACGTTTCCGAGACAATCTTTCGGCCTTGTGCCTGTTGGAACCGGTGGCTAGTCTTCGCCCCTTCACTGCTCATCAGTGAACGGGTTTAGTCGCCCGGTTCTGAAAAGGCGCATGGTCCCATCATGAGGTTTTATGGTGGCTGTGCGCAGGGCACCTTCGGGTGCGCCGGGTTTTTCCTTTTCGGCCGGTCGACTAACCTGCGTACAGCCGCCACCCTACGTTTAGTCGCGAAGGGCCGGCTCCTTAACCGAAAAGGAGCTACACCATGAATAAAGCCGTCCCCGACCCACCCAGCGACCTGCTGAAAAACCGCGCCGCGTTCAATCGCGCACTCGAACACTACCTGCCCTCCCAGGGCTTCCACACGGTGAACGAAGACCTGAGCTTCGAAGACTCCCTGCTCTACACCGCCAGCCTGCTCAGCAGCGCCTCGGCCACCGCCCTCGACTGCGGCGAACTGCTGCAAAGCCCCGAGCGGGCGAAGTTATTGGCGGTGTGGCATTTGCTGGAAATAGCCAAGACCACCGTCGACCGGTCGATTGAGTGCTTGCACTTGCGCAAGGCTTAGCAACATCCGAACTGACCGACATTTTTGAAAAGCGATCTTCAAGCTTAGTACCGCACCCATGTGGTGACGGACTCACGTCCTCACCACTCGTCGCTTGTCCCCGAAAAACCCCGCGTCCTACCTCCGTCAAAAAAAGGTTTTCCTCCCCGGCAGGAAATTTCCCAAATTTGTTCCTACACTCCAAAACGCCAGCATTTTGTTCTCGAAAAACCCGAGAGCTCGACCAAGACAGTCAACAATCTGTCACGTCGACGAGTAGATAATGTGTCTAGACCGATACCCTTATAAAAAAGTCAAAACCTTGACGAATAGGGAAAAGAGAACCATCATTTAGCCATTACCTCGCAAATTCCCTGCAAATAGATAGGTAATTGCGTATTACCCAGCGAAGCAAGCCGTTCGTCTGGCGCCACTTATAAAGCAAGCCCTGCCTTTATGGATGAGCAGCCAAACAAGGAAGCCCTGGTGTGCAATGAGGGATGTTTTTATGCGCGAGAAGTCGTCAGTCGACAGCCTGTTTTTGACCCGGGCCGGTTTTATTGAGTTTTTCGTTGTTTTCGTAAAGTTGATGCACGGTCTCACCGCCGTTTTGCCAGCGCTGATCCTCGTGTTTTATCCAGAACCGATGGCCTCCGAGTTGCGCGCGCACTTTCTCGGCTTGCTGCTGTTCTTCGCGATCCTGACGATTATTCTGTTCCAGGCCATGGGGGTTTACTCCGAGGAGTTGTTCAGCAACCGCCTGCGGTTTCGCACCATGCTGGTGGCCTGGTCTTCGGCGTTTTGCATCCTGCTGTTCATGTACCAGATTCTGCTGATGTTCCCGCAGTTGAGCCCGCGCAACCTGGCGTTCTGGTTTGTCGCCAGCCTCGCGTTGTTCGGGCTGGAGCGGATCGTGATGCTGCGTCTGTTCCGCAACCTGATGGCCAACGGCAAATACTTGCAGCGTACGGTGATCCTTGGCTTCACCGACACCGCCGTGCACGTGGCCGACCACTTGCAACGCAACGGTGATATCCGCTCCGGCCTGATCGGTTTTATCGACGATCGCACCGAGCGCATCCCCAAGGAATTGAGCAACCTGCCGCTGCTGGGCAATACCCGCGACCTGGAAAAACTGATCCGCTCCGAGCAGGTCAACCAAGTGATGATCACCCTGCCCTGGGCCGCCGAGCAGCGGATTAACGGGTTGGTGAAGCGCCTGCGGCAGATGTCGGTCAACGTGATGCTGGTGCCCGACATGGCCGCCCTGCGTTATGGCCACAGCCGCATCACCGATGTCGGCGGCATCCTGATGTTCAACACCTCCCATGTGCCGCTGCGGGGTTGGTCGCCGTTTATCAAACGCTGCGAAGACCTGATTCTGGCGACCCTTGGCCTGGTGGCGTTGTCGCCGCTCATGCTGATCACGGCGATTGCCATCAAGCTCGACTCCAAGGGCCCGGTGCTGTTTCGCCAGAACCGTTTTGGCTACAACGACAACGTGATTCGGGTGTTCAAGTTCCGCTCGATGTACGCCGAGATGAGCGACTTCAACGCCGACCGCCAGACCACCCGCGGCGACCCGCGCATCACCCGCGTGGGCCGGATCATTCGCAAGACCAGCATCGATGAGCTGCCGCAGTTGTTCAACGTGCTGCTGGGCAACATGTCGATGGTCGGCCCGCGCCCCCACGCCACCGCGACCAAGGCCGCCGGCGTGCCCTACGAAGTCGCCGTCAGCGAGTACAGCTCGCGGCACCGGGTGAAACCGGGCATCACGGGCTGGGCGCAAATCAACGGCTATCGTGGTGAAACCGACACCCTGTTCAAGATTCAGAAACGCGTTGAGTACGACCTGGAATACATCTCGAAGTGGTCGGTGTGGTTCGACTTGTACATCGTTTTCATGACGGTCCCAGCCGTCCTTTCGACCAAGGAAGTCTATTGATGAACACCCTCAACGGCTTGATTCCCTGCATTATTTCCGGTGGCTCGGGCACCCGGCTGTGGCCGGTGTCGCGACAGAACATGCCCAAGCCCTTCATGCGCATGCGTGACGACCAGAGCCTGTTGCAGAAGACCTTCCTGCGGGCCAGTCACTTGCCGGGCGTGGAAAGCGTGCTGACGGTGACCAACCGCGAGATGCTGTTTCGCACCCTCGATGACTACCGTGTGGTCAACAAGACCCACCTGGCCCTCGACCTGCTGCTGGAGCCATTCGGGCGCAACACCGCCGCTGCGATCGCCGTGGCCGCCCTGCACGTGCAGGAGAATTTCGGCGGCGAGGCGCAGTTGCTGGTGATGCCCGCCGACCACCTGATTATTGATGAAAGCGCCTTCGCCGATGCCGTCACCCAGGCCCGCGAACTGGCAGAGGCCGGCTACCTGGTGACTTTCGGCATCCAGCCCGACCACCCTGAAACCGGCTTCGGCTATATCGAACAAGGCGATGCACTGGGCCAGGGTTTCCGGGTCAAGCGTTTCGTCGAGAAGCCCGACCTGGCCACCGCCCAGGGTTATCTGGACGGCGGCAAGCACCTGTGGAATGCCGGGATGTTCTGCTTCAAGGCGGGCACCTTGCTCGACGAGCTTGCGCTGCACGCCCCTGCCGTACTGGACGCCGCGAAAGCCGCCCTCGACCACAGCCACAGCCTGAATAACAACAACTGCCGCCAGCGCGAATTGAACGCTGAAGGCTTCGGGTCGGCGCCGGATATCTCGATCGACGTGGCGCTGATGGAAAAATCCGCGCAAGTGGCCGTGGTGCCCTGCGACATCGGCTGGAGTGATATCGGTTCCTGGGACGCAGTGCGCCAGCTCACCCCGAGCGACGCCAATGGCAACCAAATCAACGGTGAAGCGATCCTGCACGACGTGCACAACTGCTACATCGACTCGCCCAAGCGCGTATTGGGCGCCGTGGGCGTGAGTGACCTGATCATCGTCGACACCCCGGACGCGATCCTGATTGCCGACGCCAACCGCAGCCAGGACGTGCGCTACATCGTCGCCGAGCTCAAGCGCCAGAACCATCCGGCCTTCAGCCTGCACCGCACCGTTACCCGGCCGTGGGGCACCTACACCGTGCTGGAAGAAAGCAGCCGCTTCAAGATCAAGCGCATCGTGGTCAAGCCACGCGCCTCGCTGTCGTTGCAGATGCACCATCACCGCAGCGAACACTGGGTAGTGGTCAGCGGCGCGGCGATGATTACCAACGGCGACCGTGAATTCCTGATCAACGCCAACGAGTCCACCTACATTCCGGCCGGGCACAAACACCGTTTGACCAACCCCGGCATCATCGACCTGGTGATGATCGAAGTGCAGAGCGGCGAGTACCTGGGGGAAGACGACATCGTGCGCTTTGACGACATTTACGGCCGGGCTCCGGCCGAAGTGAAAAGCTGATGCGAACCGCCCTGATCATCCCGACCCGCAACGCGGCCAGCCACCTCGACAGGCTGCTGCCGGCGCTGCGCATGCAAACCCTGCAACCGGACGAAACCCTGGTGGTGGACAGCGCCTCCAGCGATGACACCGTGGCGCGTTTTCGCGAGTTCGGCGTACGGGTCGAAGTGATCGATGCCAAGGATTTCAACCATGGCGGCACGCGCCGCTGGGCCAGCGAGCAAGTCGACGGCGACGCGCTGATCGTGATGACTCAGGATGCGATCCCTGCCGAACCCGAGACCTTCGCCAACCTGGTGGGCGAGCTGCAACTGGACCCGCTCAACGGCGTTGCGTATGGCCGCCAACTGCCGCACCCGGATGCCGGTGTGCTGGGCGCCCAGTCACGTCACTTCAACTACCCGCCGCAAAGCCGCAGCAAAAGCCTGGCAGATGCGCCGGAGTTGGGGATCAAGACCTGCTTCAGTTCGGATTCTTTTTCGGTGTACCGGCGCAGCGCCCTGCAAGCCGTCGGTGGCTTCCCCGCGGATGTGATCGGCAGCGAGGACGCCTACGTCGCCGCCCGCATGCTGCTGGAAGGCTACAAGGTGCGCTACGCCGCCACCGCGCTGGTCTATCACTCCCACGATTACCGTCTCATGGATGAGTTTCACCGCTACTTCGACATTGGCGTTTTCTACGGCCGTGAGCCGTGGATCCGCCAGGCTTTTGGCGATGCCGGCGGTGAAGGTAAACGCTATGTACTGGCTGAGCTTCGAGCATTACGCGAAGCCGGTGCATTGCACCGCGTACCCGAAGTACTGGTGCGCAGCGCGTTCAAATTGCTCGGCTACCGGCTGGGCCATCTGGAGCGCCAGCTCCCCCTCGCCCTCAAGCGGCGCATCAGCATGTTCCCCGGTTATTGGAGGTGAGCATCATGACCTACAGGAAGACCCTTTTGATGAAACGAACCTTGCTCGTCCTGGCCATGATGGCATTGGCCGCCTGCAATACGCCCGCGCGGATCGTCGCGCCCGATGGCAAGACCGTGAACGAGGGCAAGCAGGCCCTCGATCGCATGGCCCAGTTGCCGCCGGCGGTGGAGCGGATCCGCATCGGCGACCAGCTGCGGATCGTCCGCGATGCCGGGGAAATGCCGACCCTCTCGGCGTTCAACGTCAGCACGATTTATGAGCTGACGCTGTACACCGTGCAGAACGACGGCAAGATCAACTACCCCTTCCTGGGCCCGATCCAGGTGGCGCGGCGCACGCCGGCGGAAGTCGCCGCCGAGCTGAGCCAGAAACTCGCACCGGTGTATCGCGAGCCTCGGGTCACGGTGAATATCAACCAGGCGCCGGGTAACACGGTGATCGTCGGCGGCGCGGTGTTCAACCCGTCGGCGATCTCCATCGCCACGGCCCCGACCATGGAGCAGGCGATTCTCGGTGCCGGCGGCGTCAGCCCGGTGGGCAACGCGAGCATGGTCGCCCTGCTGCGTGAAGATGGCCAAGGTATCTATCACGCTTACTTCCTGGATTTCAGCCAGTACCTGAAGAACGGCGCACTGGGCCGCAAGCCCGTGGCGCTGCAACGCGGTGACGTGGTGTTTGTACCCAAGTCCAACGTCGGCGAACGGATCCAAGGCGTGGACACTTACCTGAACCAGCTGATTCCCTTCACCAAATCCATTGGTGTGGGCTACAGCTACACCACGAACCACTAAAGGAGCGACATCCCATGATCGAGATCCGTTCTTTTCGTGATCTTCTGCGCCTGTTCTTCATCTTCAAGCACGAGTTCAAACTGGCGGCGATTGCCGCGCTGGTGATCATTTTGCTGGGGGCGTTCCTGCTGCCGGCCAAGTATGAATCCACCGCGCGGTTGCTGGTAAAACCGGGCCGTGACTCGACGATGCCGATCGAGGTCAACAACCGTCAGCCGATCGTCATGCCGAGCACTCAGCGCGACCCGATTGTCGACGAAGAGCGCTTGCTGACCGGGCGCCCCATCGTACGTGCCGTGGCCGAGCATTACCTGGAGGTGATGGACAAGATGCAGCCGCCGGAAGGCGTGTGGAAACGCACCAAGTGGTACGTCAAAAAAGGCATCAGCGCCGTGTTTGACGGTGTGCGAGTGGTGCTGGAAACCGTTGGCATCGTCGAAGAAACCACCCCGGTGGAACGCCTGGCGAAAAGCCTGGAGAAAAACTTCGAAGTGACCCACGCCGTCGGCTCTACGGTGATGGACATCAGCTTCCGTTGGGATGATCCGCAGATCGCCCAGGCGGTGGTCAAGGATTGGGTCGAGACGTACATCGACGAGCGCACCCAAGCGTTGGGCCGCAAGAGCCTGTACGCGTTCTATGAAGGCCAGGTGTCTTCAAGCGCTGCCCAGATCAAGAGCTACAAGGACCAGATCCTCACGCACTTGAACGAGATCGGCGCATCGAGCATCACTGACCGTCTGGAAGACTTGTCCGAGCGGATCAACGTGCTGCGTGGCGAAGTGTTCAACTCCACCCGCCTGATTGCCTCGTCTGACAGCGCCATCGAAAGCACCCGTAATCAACTCAAAGGCCAGCCCAAAGAGGTGACCACGGTTCGCCAGATCGCGTTGAACCCGCAGCAACAAGACTTGCGTCGCCTGCTGAACCAGAAGCTCCTGGAAAAAGCCGACATGATGCGTACCTACACGGATAACGCGCCACCGGTCAAAGCCCTGGATGCCTCGATCCGTGCCATGCAGGCCCAGGTCGCCGGTGAAAGCGACACCGTGCAAAGCTCGGAAAACCGTGCGCCAAACACCCTGGAAATCCACTTGCAACGGGTGCTGCTGGATGAAACCAGCAACAACCTGGCGCTGCGCACACAACTGACGCAACAGCAAAAGCAACTGACAGAGCTGGAAGCCCAACGCAAGGACGCCCTGGCCATTGAGCCGGAACTGGCGCGCCTGGCCCGTGAGCTGAACGGCACCGAGAAAAACTACGCGCTGTATGTCGACAGCCTGGAGAAATCGCGGATCGACCGTGAACTGGACAAGAGCCAAATCAGTAACATCGCGGTGATCGAAGAAGCCACCCTTAACCCTGGGCGCGTCTTCCCGAAAACCCTGTTGATGCTGTTGCTGGCGATCCCGTTCTCCATCGTGGTCGGGCTGCTGGTGATCTACCTGTGCTACCTGCTGGATCAACGGATCCACGACGGCGGCCTGGTGGAAGGCAAATTCGGCCTGCCGCTGTGGACCACGCTGCCGGAGCTGGACACCAGCACCGCGCAAAGCACCAACGCCTTCAACGCGAGCATTTATCGCCTGTATGGCTTGCTGCCGCTGGAGCGTATTGCCGAGCAGGGCCTGACCCTGGGGCTGACCTCCGCGCGACACGGTGAAGGGGTGAGTTTTATCGTCGAGCAGTTGCGCCAGTTGCTGGAAGAGAATGACGTGCGGGTACGGGTCGGCGGGATTGAGCCGGCGGTTCCGGGCCAAGTGGTGTTGCTGGATGCCTCGGCGCTGCTGGACAACCGTGACGCGTTCATCAACCTGCGCCGTGCCGACCTGATTGCGCTGGTCGTAGAAGCGCAAAAAAGCACGGTACCGGTGGTGGAACATGCACTGTCGATCCTCACCACGGCGTTCGGCAAGGTCGATGGCATCATCATCAACCGCCGCAAGTTCGAGGTGCCGGTCAAGGTGCTGAAAACCATCGCCAAATACCGGGGTTCGTTCTGATGCGCATCGCCCTGCTCGCTCCCCTGCCGCCGGAAAAGAATGGGATCGCCGACTACGCGAACCATTTCAAGACGGCACTGGAGCAACTGGGCGTCGAGGTGGCTACGCCCTTGACGGGCGTGGTCAGCAGCACGGCGTCGATCAAACAGGCGATTGCCGGTTTCGATTGGCAGAGTGTTGACCTGGTCCACGCCGAGCTGGGCGGTGGGCGCCTGGGGGAGTTTTTGGCCCTGCGCGAATTGCGCAAGGCCTACCCTGCGCTGCCACTGACTGCCACGGTGCATGACCCGGAACGCATGGTCTGGCGGCGCGAGCAATTGCCCTTTCCGCTGAACCTGCTGGAATCCTTGCCCAGCCCATTGCCGCAAGCGGCGGTGGTGCTGGCCGATCCCTTGACCCTGCGCGAAGAACGCCACGTCGCCAAGGGCCTGACCCGGCTGGTGACCCTCACCCGCCTGGGCGCCGACTGCCTGACGGCGCGCATGCAATTGCCCGCCTGCAAGGTGGCGGTGATCAACCACGCCAACCTGGATATCCCGCCCGTGGCCTTGCCGCCACTGGACACGCTGCACCTGCTGTATTTTGGTTTTATCTACCGTGGCAAAGGCATCGAAGACCTGTTGCAGGCCCTGGCCGCCGTCTTTGAAAAAGCCCCCGAATTGCGTGACCGTGTGCGCCTGACCCTGGCCGGTGGCACTGCCGCCGAAATGGCGTTTGGCGCGGGCGGCAATTACCTGGAGCAGTTGAACAGCCAGATCGCCGAACTCGGCCTGGCCGGCTCCATCGACTGGCGGCTGAATTTGCCGGCCAGCGACATCCCGCAGACGATCCAGGCGCACCATGTGATGGTGCTGCCGTATCGCGAATCGAAAAAGCTCGGCCTGTTGGGCCGCCAGCGCGGCACCAGCGGTGCCTTGTCGTGGGCTGCCGCCTGCGGGCGCGGCGCGATCACCTCCGATGCCCGGGCGTTTGCCGAAGAAGTCGCCAGCGGCAATGGCGCCATCTATCCGCAAGGCGATGTAGCCGCCTTGAGCGAGCAACTGCTGCTGCTCGCACGCAATCCGCAAATGGCCAGGGACTGGGCCGAGCGCGCCGCCGCGATTGGTCGTGAACGCCTGTGGCCGTTGACCGCGCAGAAGTTCGCGAAGCTGTTTAGTGAAGCCATTGCAGGAGGCAACCATGGCACGTAAACGGACTTACCTGGCGACCCTCGCGATCGTCGCCGCACTGGGCCTGACCGCCTTTCTCTGGGGCCGCCCGGCGGATGCCGAGAGTCATGTGCTCAAGGGCAGCAAAGAGATCGTATGGAAAGATTTTCTGGGGGTGAACGCGCAGTTCCTGTGGTTCAGCCCCGAGCGTTATCAGAAGCAGATCGACCGCCTCAAGGCCCTGGGCCTGGAATGGGTGCGCCTGGACCTGCACTGGGACCAGCTGGAAACCGCCGAGAACCAGTACAACGTCGCGACCCTCGATGAGCTGGTGAACAAGCTGCAGCAGAACCAGATCAAGTCGGTGTTCTACCTGGTGGGCTCGGCGAAGTTCGCCACCACCGCGCCGGCCTCTTCGCCCTACCAGGACCAGTTCCCGCCCAAGGACCCGGGCATCTTCGCCAACCGCATGGCATTGCTGGCCCAGCGTTACCCCAGCGTGGACGCATGGCAGGTGTGGAACGAGCCGAACCTGTTGGGTTTCTGGCGCCCCGTCGCCGACCCGGCCGGCTATGCGAACCTCTTGCAAGTCACCGCAGCCGCGCTGCGGGTGGTGAACCCGAACAAACCGGTGGTGACCGCCGGCATGGCGTTCTTCAGCGAAATGCCCAACGGCCAGAATATGCTCGACGGGCTGCTGCAACTGGGCCTGCCAAGCCTGAACACCGTGGTGTCTTATCACCCCTACACCCAATTGCCCGAAGGCAACGACCCCTCGAACCTGGACTTTGTCGCCAAAACCAGCGCGTTCAACCAGAAACTGCGGGCCGCCGGGGTCAAAACCCTGTGGAGCACCGAGTGGGGCTGGTCGACCTATAAAGGCCCGAAAGAGCTGCAGGACTTCATCACGCCTCAAGGCCAGGCCGACTACATCGTGCGCCGCATCGCACTGATGAGCGCGCTGGATTTTGACAAGATTTTCCTGTTCACCCTGAGTGACCTGGACCAGCGCGCCAGCGTGCGCGACCAGAGTTATGGCTTGCTCGACATCGACACCAATCCCAAGCCGTCGTATACCGCCTTGAAGAATTTCCTGCAGGTGAGCGGGCCCAAATTGACCCCGGGCGATCCGCCCACCGCCGACCAATTGCCCGACGGTCTGTTCAGCATCGGCTGGACCCGTGCCGATGGGCGCAAGGTCTGGTTCTTCTGGTCGGCCCGTGGCGGCAACGCGCACTTGCCGGGCATGACCACCGCCACCTTGTACGACCCATTGCGCAGCACCGAAACACCGTTGAGTGGCACCAATGGACTGGATGTACCGGTCAAGCCCAACCTGCAAATTCTGTTATGGGATTGAAGCCACCCATGCGCATCCTCTGGATCCTGCCCTACTCGCCTTGGCCCGCTACCAGCGGTGGCAAGACGCGCCAGTTTCATTTGCTGCGCAGCCTGGCTGCGCGCGGGCACCGGATCACCTTGCTGTTGCATGACAAACAGGCGGTATCGCTGACGGATCGCCAGGTGCTGGAAGCCTTTCTGGAACAACTGATCATCCTGCCGCGCCGCCCGCTGCGCAGCCTGAAGACCTTGCTGGCCGGGCTGTTTGCGCCCTACCCGCTGCTGGCCAGTGTGAATGGTTTGTCGGGTGAACTGCAGGACACCTTCGAGCGATTGCTGACCGAGCATTGGGACGTGGTGCAGATCGAACACACCTACACCTTCCAGCCTTACGAAGCTGCGTTGGCCCGTCGCTCCCAGCCGTTTGTGCTGACCGAACACAATGTGGAATCGTCCCTCGGCGCCGCGACTTACGACCGCCTGCCCGGCTGGGCGCTGCCGTTTATTCGCTACGATCAATGGCGCTACGGCCGCTGGGAACGTCGGGTGATGCGCCAGGCCGCGCAAGTGGTCGCGGTGACTGAGGCCGATGCCCAAACCCTGGCGCAGATTGCCGGCAAACCGGTGCCGGTGGTGGTCAACGGTGTGGATTGCGCGCACTTCGCCGCCGCCCGCCCTGACCCGGCGACCCGCCGCGTGCTGTTTCTCGGCAACTACGAATACGCACCCAACGTGGATGCCATCGAGTGGGCACTGGATGAAATCCTGCCGAAGGTCTGGGCCCGCTGCCCCGACGCACGCATGAGTGTCTGCGGCTTCGGCATGCCGGAAAGCTGGCGCGAACGCTGGAAGGACGGGCGCATCGAGTGGCAAGGTTTTGTGCCCAACCTGCTGGCCCTGCAATCGAGCTGCTCGGTATTTTTGGCGCCGTTGCGCCATGGTGGAGGCTCCAAGCTAAAGGTCCTCGAAGCCCTCGCCGCCGGCCTGCCGCTGGTGAGTACCGACCAGGGCGTGTCCGGGCTGGATGTGGTGGAAGGCCTGGACTACCTCGGCGGCCAGACCGCCGACAGCCTGGCCGACGCCGTGGTGCGCCTGCTGCAACAGCCTGAAACCGCAGCGCCGATGGGCGAAGCCGGGCGCGCCTATGTGCGCCGCGCCCATGACTGGAGCGTCGCTGCCAGCCAGTTGGAGCAGGTGTACGCCCAACTGTCGCCCCTGAACCAAAAGGAGCCGGCATGCGCGTAGGTCTCGATTACCGTACCGTCGGCACCTCGCCGCAATCAGGCATCAGTCGCCAGGTATACGCCCTGGAAGATGCCCTGCGCGCCATGCCCGGTATCGAGCTGGAACGCTTTACCGTCGCGCCGCTGGGCGATGAACTGCGCCTGAATGCGCATTGCCCGGACTGGGGCTGCGCCAAGACCGCCATGCATCAACCCCATCAGCGCCTGCGTTTCGAGGCGGGATTCTTGCCCAAGGCCCTGCGCGATGAGCGCATTGATGTGTACATCAGCACCTTCAATATGGGCCTGCCGCTGCCGCCCAAACCCAAAGGCCTGCGTACCGTGGTGCTGTTGCATGACCTGTTTCAGATCACCCTGGACAACTACCACGCGAATCGCCTGAAGGCGATGATCTACAAGGCCAGCGATCGCCTGTCGATCACCTATGCGGTGCACACGGCAGACCGGGTGTGGACGCCTTCGCAGTACAGTGCCGATGAAACGGCGCGGCTGTTTCCCAAGGCGGCCGGCAAGATTCGTGTGTTGCCCAATCAGGTGGTCGGTTTTGTCGGCTTGCCGGCAGACCTCTCGGCCCGGCAACTGCCCGAGCGCTATTGGCTGCTGGTGGGCACCCGGGAATTGCGCAAGAACGTGCCATTCCTGGTGGACGCCTGGCAGCAGGCGCGCAGCCAATCGCCGAGCGTGCCGGAACTGGTGCTGGTGGGCAGCCTGGAGCATTTGCCCGAAGCACAGCGCAACTACCCCGGGATACGCGCGTTGAGCGGCGTCTCCGATGCCGAGCTGCACGGGCTCTATCGCAACGCGTCGCGCCTGTGGCAGCCTTCTTATGCCGAAGGCTTTGGTTTGCCGGTGATTGAAGCCCTGAGCGTCGGCACCCCGGTCGCGGTAGCCAGCGGTACCTCGCTGGACGAAATAACCCCGCCCTTGGCGCCACGGTTTTCACCCACCGACGGTGCGGCGCTGGTGCAATTGATGCTGCACCTGGCCGACCAACCCGTCGAACAACCACCTGAACAGTTACGCAGCTGGGCCGAACGTTTCAACCACCAGGCCTACCGTCGGCGCCTGGCCGAACTGACCGAGGAATTGAATTGAGAATCTCACTGGGTAGCCTCGTCGCCATCGTCTTCGGCCTGCTGTTTGGTGGGTTGATCCTGTTCCTTTCCCCGGCCAAGGCCGTGCTGGCAGTGATCGGCCTGGCCGCTGCCGTGACGATTTTGCGGTTCCCGTTCTGGGGGCTGCTGCTGTTCGCCCTGGTGGCAACGTTCATGCCCTACTCCACGCTTAACCTGGGGATTCGCAGTACGGTCAGTGAGGCGTTGATTGCGCTGACGTGGGCCGCGGTGATCTGGCACGGCTTCCTCTCGCGCCTGCCGGCTGCGCCACCGCTGTCCCGGCGCCCTACCGACCGCATGTTGATGTGGCTGATGATCTTCACAGTGGTGCCGTTTATCGTCGGCCAGGTGAGCATTACCGCCGAGGCCAGCGGCCTGGCGAACTGGTTGCGTTGGTTGCTGAACCTGTCGGTGCTGTTCCTCGCCGCCAAGCTGCTGGTTGAGCAGAAAAACCGCGAAGCGCTGGTGATCGCGTTGTTGCTGGGCACCCTGGCGATGCTGGTGATGTCCATCGGCGTGTTTATCCGCTCGCGCTCGGCCTCGGGCATGTTGCCGATCCTGACCCTGATGAATTACGGCAGCCTCGACACCCTGTCCCTGGGCCTGGGCGCCATGGCCTCGCGGATGGGTTCGCCGTGGATGCACCCCAACGCCACCGGCGGGATCATGGCGTTGCTGCTGCCGTTGGCGTTCTGCTACGGCATCACCAACACCGGCTGGAAACGCGGCCTCGGCCTGGGCGTTGCCTGCCTGGGCGCAGCGGCCTTGCTGTTGGCCAGTAGCCGGGGCGCGATGGTCAGCCTGGCGCTGGTGCTGATCTGGATGGCGTCGCGGCGGGTGCCCTACACCGGGCGTTTGCTGATGATCGGCGTGGCATTGGCCGTGGCGCTGGTGCTGTCGTATCCACCGTTGCAGGAACGTCTGGCGACGATCTTTTCGACCCAAAACGCGAGTACCGAAGTGCGCTTCGACGAATACCGGATGTTCCCCCAGGCCGTCGCCAGTTACCCGCTGGGCATTGGCTTCAAGGTTGACCCGCCAGTGCCGGGCACGCACTTGCTGGGAATCTCCAACCTGTGGCTGAACTTCGTCTACAAGACCGGCGTGATCAGCATGCTGTTGTTTATCGCGGTGACCTGGCGCTGGTGGCGTGAGTCCCGGCCGGAAATCGGCCCGATCCGCCTGACCAAGGACAACGCGATTTGGCTGGGCAGCACGGCGGGGATTCTGTCGGCACTGGTCAGCGGCTTTTTTGACCACTACTTCAGTTTCGCCCTGGTGATGATTGCGCTGTTCTGGCTGATGGTAGGGATCAACGTGCTGGAGGCGCGGCGACTGTTTCCGGCGCGGCTGCCACAGGCGAAGACCGTGTCATATCGCAAGCCCGTGCTCGATAGCGTCGGACCCTAGGCATGCTCGGATCGGCGTTCTGGTTGACCCTGGCAACCCTGCTGGGACTGTGCCTCGGGTTTGCCCGTGAGTGGTTGTTGGTGGCCGCGTGGGGCGCGGGTGAGCGCAGTGATGCGTTCCTGATTGCGCTGTTTTTGCCCGAAGCCTTGCGTATGTCACTGGCCGGTGGCGTGCTGAGCGCCGCCGCCCTGCCGCTGTACTTGCAACGCAAGGAGAGCGAACGCCTGGACTGGCTGGCGGTGTTGTTCCCGGCGCTGCTGTTGATTGCGCTGGTGACCAGCCTGCTGTTGACGCTACTGGCGCCGTGGCTGGTGCAACTGCTCGGCCCGGGCCTCGCGGCAACGGCCACCAGCCTTGCCAGCAGCAACTTGCAGATCCTCGCCTGGAGCGTGCCGGGCTTGATGCTGCATGCGTTGTTCAGTATTCCGTTGCAGGCCAGCGAGCGCTTTGTGGTCGCGGGGCTCGGTTCGTTGCTGTTCAACCTGCCGCCGGTGACCTACCTGGCCCTCGCCGGCACCGCCACGCAACCGCACTCGCTGGCATTGGCCTGCCTCATGGGCAGTTTGCTGATGCCCCTGGCGCTGTTGCCGTCGATGGTGCGCCTGGGCTGGCGGCCTTGGCGGCTGCGGGCTTCGACCCTGGAATTGCGCGAGCTGGGCGGGCGTATCGGTCCGTTGCTGCTGAGCAATGGCGCCAGCCAGGGTTTGGCATTGATTGAACGGTTGGTGGCGTCGTTGCTGGGCGAAGGCGCGGTGACCTGGGTCAACCTGGCGCGCAAGCTGATGAACTTGCCACTGATTGCGCTGATGAGTCTCAACCAGGTGCTGCTGGGCATGATGAGCCGGCGCCAGGGCGACGAGCGCCTGGCCCTGCTCAAGCGCGGCCTGGAAACCGCCAGCCTGCTGACCCTGCCCGCCGGCGTCGGCCTGGTGGCGGCGGCGCCGAGCCTGGTGGCGTTGCTGCTGCCCAAGCAGTCGGTGGATTCGCCGTTGCCGCTGCTGCTGGCCTGGTTTGCCGTGCCGCTGGTGTTCGGCGCCTGGAACGCTCTGTTGGCGCGTTATGCCTACGCCGCCGGCGACACCCGCCAGCCGCTGCGTTGCGAGTTGCTGGGCAGCCTGGTGAACGTGTTGCTGCTGGGTGTGCTGCCGTTTGTGTTTGGCCTGGCGGGTATCCCGCTGGCCGCCCTCGCCGGCGTGCTGTGCACCGCGTTGCTGCTGATGCAACGCCAGGCCTTGCTCGGCGCCCTGCCCTGGAAGGGGCACTGGTTGTTGAGTGGGCTGGTGATGAGCGTGGCGGCGTTGGTGTTGTTTCGGGTTCAAGGAATTTGGCTGCAGTTGGGGTTGAGCACCCTGGCTGGGGCCGTGGTGTTGCTGGGCATGGGCCTGTGGCTCAAGCCGTGGCGCAAGGCAGATTTATAGAGTGGGAGCAGTCAGGTGAAAAAACGCTGGATTCAAATGGATATTGCCAAGGGCATTGGCATCCTGATCATCGTGTTCGGGCATGGTTGGTTCGTGGAGCACTCCCCGGATTTGCTGTACCCGATACTCGCGGTCTTTATCCTACCGCTGTTCTTCTTCCTGTCCGGAGTGTTCTTCAAGCCCGAGCAGCCCTTCGTTGAAATGGCGGTGCGCAAGGCCGATGCCCTGCTCAAGCCGTTCTTTACCACGATGCTGGCATACGTGTTGGTGCGCGATATCCTGCGCGGCCAGCCGCTGCTGCCCGACATTGGCGGCGTGCTGTACGCCTCGGTGGACACCCTGCCCTGGCAGGCCTTGTGGTTTCTGCCGCACTTCTGGGCGGCAATGCTGTTTGGCTGGGTGATGCTGCGGCTGATGCAACGCCTGGGCCTGTCACTGGTGTGGAGTTGCGTGGTGGTAGGCGTGCAATTGCTGCTGGGGGTCTGGACCCTGGACTGGTTCTGGCAGGTACCGATCACCGTTGGCGGCCAGACCTGGACGATGCCGGGGCTGCCCTTCAGCCTGGATGTCACGTTGATCAGCAGTACCTATTTCATCCTCGGTTATCTGCTGCGGGACGTGCTGCGCAAACACCAGAGCTCACTGCTGAGCATGGTGGTGGCGCTGGTGGTGTACTTCGCGATTTTCATCCCCACCTGGGACACCATGGACCTGGCCCAACGGCGCTATGACCATTGGTTGTGGACCAGTGCACTGGCGGTGATCGGTGTGTACATCTGCTGGGCACTGGCCGGGTTGATGATGACCTCCGCGGTATTGACCCGCGCCATGACCTACATCGGCCAGTCGACGCTGATCCTGTTGATTTTCCATGGCGAGATCCAGCACAAAACCATCGCCCTGCTGCAGCACCTGGGCTTGCCGGATGTGGCGGCGGCGTTTATCGGGCTGGTGGTGGCGGTGGTGGTGCCGTTGATGATCGGCGAGGTGATCAAGCGGGTGGCGTTCCTGCGGTTCTTCTACTTTCCGTTCCCGGTGCGCAAGAAGGTGGTGGTGGCTGGGGAAAAGCCTGGGGCATAAACCCCAGGCCTGCGGATCCTAGAAATCGTACTTGAGGCTGGTCATCAGGTTACGCGGCGCACCATACATCCCGTGGTTGCCCGCGTAACTGAGGTACTCCCGGTCAAACAGGTTGTTGAGGTTGACCGACGTGCTGAGCTTGGGGGTTATGTCGTAGCGCACCAGCAGGTTGGCAATCGCATAGCTGCCCTGGCTGAAGGTGTGCAGGTCCTCGCCTACCTTGCTCTGCCAGTTCACGCCACCGCCGACGGTGACCTTGTTCAAGTCCCCCGGCAGGCGGTAGGTGGTGAAGGTCTTCAAGCTCTGGCGCGGCAAGGTGGTGACGATGCGCTTGTCGTTGGCATCCGTGCTCACCGCGTACGCGTAGCCGGCGGATGCCTGCCAGCCTTCGGCGAGTTCACCGCTGAGTTCCAGCTCCACGCCTTCGGTGGTGGTGCCTTTCTCGTTGCGATAGGTATTGCCGCCCGGGGTATCGATCCAGATTGCCAGGTTGTCCTGTTCCAGCTTGAACAATGCCAGGCTGGTATTCAGTTGCTCATCGAAGAAGCTGCCCTTGAGGCCCACTTCATAGCCCTTGCCTTCCATCGGCTCCAGGGGCTTGTTGTTGATGTCCCGCACCCAGGTGGCCTGGGGATTGAAGATCTTGGTGTAGCTGGCATACGCCGACCAGTTCTCGGTCAGGTCATACACCACCCCAGCGTAGGGAATGTAGACCCCGGTTTGCGATTCATCGGTGCGCGTCGCATCTCCAGCATAAGGACGGTCTTCAGTTTCACGCTTCCAGTCGATCACCCGGCTGCCGAGGATCACGCTGAGGTCATCGGTAACCCGCAGGCGCGTGCTCAGGTAGGCCGCGTACTGGCTCTCATCCGCCGAGGACTTGCCGGTGACGTTGAAGTCCGGCTTGGCCGAATGCCCGTCCCAGGTGAACAGGTTGTCGATGGCGCCCGCCGGTGAACCGGAATAGTCGTAGTGCCAACCGCCGTAACTGGGCACGCTTTCGCGGTACTTGGACAGGGTGACGCCGGCAATCAACTCATGCTCGCGCCCCAGCAAGTCGAACGGCCCGGTGGCGTAGAGGTCGAGGTTGTCCTGGCGTGGTGTGCCGGAGAAACGCACCGGCAGTTGAGTGGTGCCGCTGCCGTCACGATTGAGGGAGCCGTTGACGTAGTTGAAGACCTCGTCGAACTGGTTTTCGCTGTGGGTGAACTCCGCCTTGGCGCTCCAGCCGTTATCGAACTTCTGCTCGATGGAGGTGAAGAAACTGGTTTGCTCGTGGTCGTTATAGGACCAGGCCGGTGCAGTGTTCAACGAGCGGCTGAGGTTGGTCCGCGAGCCGTCGGTAAAGCGCGTGGGCAAGCCGGAACGGGCGGGTGAGTCGACGTCGGTGCGCAGGTAACTGAAGCCCATGGTCAGCAGCGTGTCTTCGCTCAGGTCGAATTCGGTGATGCCGTAGAGCAGTTGGGTTTCTTGCTTGTAGCGGTCGATCCAGGCGTGTTCGGTCTTGTAGTCCGCCACCAGGCGCCCGCGCACGTTGCCGGTTTCGGTCAGCGGGCCGGACACGTCGAGACCGCTGCCATAGCGCTCCCAGTTACCCGCCGCGGCTGTGACGCTGGCGCGGGCCTCGGCTGTCGGGCGTTTGCGAATCAGGTTGATGGTGGCCGACGGATTGCCCATACCGCTGATCAGGCCGGTAGCGCCGCGTACGATTTCCACCCGGTCATACATGGCCATGCTTTGGGTGTAGTTGTCCATACGGGTGACGGTGGGCACGCCGTCGATTTCGAAGTTCTGGATCTGGAAACCCCGGGAGAAGTAACTGTCGCTCTCCGAGCCCAGGCCGTCGCGTAGCACGACGATGCCGGGGGTGGCGTCGAGGGTATCGCTGAGGGTGCTCAGGCGCTGGTCATCCAGGCGTTGGCGGGTCATCACTGTGAGCGATTGCGGGGTTTCCCTGGGTGTGAGGTTCAGGCGCGTCGAACTGCTGGACGATTGGGTGGTGTAGGAACCGGTGCCCTCGGTGGTCGAACCCGGGGCCTTGCCGGAAATCGACACGGTACCCAGTTGCAGGGCGTCGCCGGTGGGGCGCGGTTCCAGGGAATAGCTGTCACCGCTGCCGCGCACGGCTTGCAGGTCGGTGTTGCCGAGCAGGATCGCCAGGCCGCTGTCCAGGTCATGCAGCCCTTGCAGGCCAGGGCTGGTTTTGCCCTCGGTGAGCACCGCCGGGTAAGACAGCAGGATGTGCGTGACCTGGCCGAACTGGTTCAGCGCAGCAGCCAGGGAGCCTGGCTTGATATCGAATGTGTGTTGCTCAGCCGCCTGTACCCACGCCGGCGCCAAGAGCACGGGCGCCGCCATGGCCAGGCTGGCAATGCCCCGGACCACCGCGACGGCCAGTGTTTTTTTCAATGTTGTACGTATCGGTTGTCGCGCTTGCATGCCCTGCTCCCCAGTAAAGTTGGCTTCTGGGGATACGAGTCTCGTGAGAAACGCAAACGGACCACCCTTGGGCGAAAATAAATTCAGGCCAGGTTTCGTCGTGGCTTGAGGGTGACCCAGAAACGCGTGAAATGCTCCACGTCCAGCTTGAGGGTTTGGCCCAGTGTCGTGAGGATGCGGTCGGTGTCGCCCAAGGGAAACGTGCCGGACACTCGCAGCTCGCTCACGGCTGGATCACAGGCCAGGTGGCCCCGCCGGTAGCGGCTCAGTTCATGGAGGAAGTCTTCCAGGCGCCGCCCCTGAGCGACCAGCATGCCGCGACTCCAGGCCAGCTCGCCGTCGCGCTGCTCCCTGCGCGCCAGCAGTGTGTTGGCGTCGAAACTGATGATCTCCCCAGGTTGCAGGCTGATGGTGCCCATGGGGATCTGGGCCGAGAGCACGCCCTGGTCCGCACCCAGTTGGGTAAAACCGCCCCGCTGGCGAAGGCTGAAGCGGTTGGCGGAGGCACGGGTCAGGCCTTCGGCGGTTTTGACCCATAACGGGCGCGTGTCCGCCGGGTTAGGCAACACCAGGATTTCTCCCCGCAGCAGATGGATTTGCCGGGTATCGTCGGTGTATTTCACGTCGATGGCGGTGTCGGTATTGAGCTGGACTTCCGTATTGTCTGCCAGGTCGATGCGCCATTGCTCGCCGACGCCGGTGCTGTAGTCGCTGGTCCAGTGCTGCACCAAGGGTGTATCCCGGGCCGTCCACGCCACGCTGCCGGCTGCCAGCAGCAGGGCCAGGTTCTTGATCACCCGGCGCCGCGACAATGCCGGCAACAGTGCGGCCTTCACCAATGCCTGATGAGCCGGCGCGCGCACGTCCTGCATCCGCTGGAAAAACCGTTGGGAATGCTGCCACGCCAATTCATGGGCTGGGTCTTGCTGGCGCCAGGCGAGCCATTCGGCGCGGGTTTGCTCACTGACCTGCGGCGCCTGCAATTCCAGCTGCCAATGCATGGCCTGCTCGGCCGCTTCCAAAGACAGTGGCGACGGCTTGATCAACGCTGGCTGTCCAGCAGGATGCACTGGGCGCCCGCCTTGACGATGTAGCGCTTGACTGTGGTGATGCTTGCGCCGAGGCGCTCGGCAATTTCGCCGTGGCTCAAGCCGTCGAGTTGCGACCACAGGAATGCCTGGCGCACCGGCAGTGCCAGGCGGCTGAGTACTTCGTCTAGGGCCATCAGGGTTTCCAGAAGAATCCACTGGGTTTCAGCACTGGGAGCCGACTCTTCCGGCAACAGCGTCAGGGCCTGCAAATAGGCCTTTTCGAGTTTTTGCCGGCGGTAGTGATTGGACAACACGCTCTGCGCGACTTTCGCCAGAAAGCTGCGAGGTGCCTGGACTTCAAGGGGCTGGTTCTTGGTGAGCAAGCGCAGGAACGTGTCCTGGGCCAGGTCGGCGGCACTCTGCGAACAGTTCAAGCGACGCCATAGCCATTGCTGCAACCAGCGGTGTTGCTGCTGGTAAAGCGTGGCCAAGTCAGTGGGAGTTACCGCAGGGGTCGGGGACATGAAAGGCGCGCAGAGTGCAAATGATAATGCTTATCATATGATGCGCAGTGCAGAGGCTGCAACTACTCAACTTGCTGGAGCGAGCTTGCTTGCGAAAAACCTGAGGATGGCGTGCCATTCAGAAAGGCCGCGTCTTCGTTAACGATTTTCGCGAGCACGCTCGCTCCTACAGTGTGGGTCAGTCGTCCAGTTGCTGTGAAGCCGGTGCTTGCTTCACAGCTTTGCCAGGCTTCGCGGCTTTCGGCGCAGCCGGTTCCGGTTCGGCCGGGGCGGCAAGCTCCTTTTCAGCCTGGGGCATCTGATCAATCGCGCTGAAGAAATCCGCCAGGTTGAGGGTGTCCGGTGGCACGGTCTTCTCGAGTTTTTTCTCGCCGTCCTTGCCCACCAGAATCACTTTGGTACCACTGCCGGCACCCAACTTGAGCGCGCGGATCAACGCATTGGTTTCAGGCGGGGCGAGCTTCTTGTTGTCCTTCGGGTCCTTGGCGAACTTCTCGCCTTCGGCGCCGATGCTGCCGAAGGACACGGTGTAGAGCACCATGCTGCGCTCTTCAAAGGACTGCTTGTTGGCAGGCTCTTCCAGCTGTTTCTTGAGAGTGGCCAACGTTGGGTTGCCGGAGTCGAGTTCCACCACCACCAACGGGCGTGACTTGCCCAGGTCCTGCTTGAGCGGATTGAGATCATCCGCGGCCAGCAGCGGCCCCGTAAAAGCCATCAAGGTAGCCAGGGTCAGCGACCGGATGAGCATGCACACCTCCTTTGAATTCCATGCAGGGTTCTTGAGTTTCATGTCTGCGACAGTCAAATTCAAGGATGATTCCTACGTCAGCTTCAGAAAGCGTAGGTCAGGACGCCCGCGACGCAAGGCGTTTAGCCACCTTAGGCCTCATTGTTTCTTCTGATTGCTAAGGCTTACAGCGGCCAATGCCGGGCAAATACCGGCGCCACGATGGGGTCGGCATCCACCTGCGCCAGCATCACGGCAAACTCAGGCCGCGACTGTTGTATCGCCTCGCGTCCTCCCGCCCAGCGCGACACGGCTGCGGCCATGATCCCCAATGCATTTGGAGCCTGCTGCGGGGTGACCAGTTGGTCGGCGAATTGATCGGCAAACACTTCCCAGGCCCCATGCAGGCGGCGACGGGTGCCGCTGATCAACTGTCCATGCTGCTGCGCATCGGCGCCGGCGGTCCAGCGTTCCGGGTAGTCAATGATGCCAATCGCCGAATAACAGTTGGCGGCGATGTACACCAGGCCGCGAATGACTTGGGCGGGCTCCTCGGGCAGCAACGCCGAGGCGGGAAATTGCAGGCCGAGGTGAATCAGAATCGCCGCGCTTTCGGTCAACACGCTGCCGTCCGGCTGTTGCAGGGTGGGGATTTGCTTGAGCGGGTTGATCTGCGCCAGGGCCTCGCTGCCCGCGCTGTCTTCCCAGGAGCAGGCGTCGACCTGGCGCCATTCGACACCGCAACGCTGCAGGGCGATTTCGATGATGCACGAGCCGGTGCCTTGGGTTCCGTAGAGGGTGTACACGGTGCTGAGCCTCCTGGCAGTGGGTTGAGGTGTTAGGCTAGGCCGTTCAATCGTTCAACGGGAAGCCATCATGCACAGCAAACGCGTCACGATCGAAGACTGGGACGGCGACGGCGCCATTCGCCTGCCGGACGAAGCCTTGCAGGAATTGGGGCTGGATGTGGGCGACACGCTGTACATCGTCGAGACCTATGTGGGCACGCAAAAAGGTTTTGTGTTGTCGACCACGCCGAAAATTGCCGACCGGATGGATGAGCTGGTGGAAGAGCTGAGCCACAAACCCTAGCGAGTCAGCCTGGCCAGCAACCCCGCTTTCACCTGCGGCCATTCCGGATCAATGATGCTGAAGCGCACCGAGTTGCGCTTGCGGCCATCGGGCATGATGCGCTCGTGGCGCACGATCCCTTCCTGTACCGCACCGAGGCGCAGGATCGCGGCCCGGGATTTTTCATTCAGTTCATCCGTCGTGAATTGCACCCGCACGCAGTCCATCACTTCAAACGCGTGGGTCAGCAGCAACAGCTTGGCCTCGGTGTTGACCCCGGATTTCTGCACCGACTGGCTGATATACGTGTGGCCGATCTCCAGCTTGCGGTTGACCCGGTCAACCTTCCAGAACCGTGTGCTGCCCACCACCTCACCAGTGTCGCGGCGCACGATGACAAACGGCATCATGGTGCCCGCCTCACGCCCGGCCAGGGCGATGTCCACGTACTTATCGACGGTGTCGGGGCCCGGCACGTTGGTCACCTTGAGGTTCCACAGTTGCCCGTCGGCGGCGGCCTGTACCAAGGCAGCCGAGTGTTCGCGTTGCAGGGGGCGGAGTTCGACCGTGGTGCCGGTCAGGGTGATTTCAGTCATGGGAGTGCTGCGCCGTCTGGTGGTCGTCAGTGGCCAAGATTGCAGGCTCTCGCCACTGCAAGGCAAGCCGTTTTAGAACAAGCCCATCTGGCCACCCACCAGGGTACTGAAGTCGTCGTTTACAAACGGCAGGATCGCATCCGCCACCGGTTGCAGTTGCCGGGTGACGTAGTGGTCGTAGTCGATCGGTGCCTGGCGCACTTCCAGCGGTTCGGGGCCGTTGACGCTGATCACGTAGCTGATCCAGCCACCGTTCTGGTACTGGCGCGGGCGACCCTGGCGGTCGTTGTATTCGTCGGCTAGCCGCGCGGCGCGCACGTGGGGCGGCACGTTGCGTTCGTAGTCGCCCAATTGCCGGCGCAGGCGTTTGCGGTAGATCAGCAATTCGTCGAGTTCACCGCTCAAGGTGCGACGTACGTAGTCGCGTACGTAGTCTTGATGAGGCTGGCGGTGGAAGATCCGCTGGTAGAGCTCCTGCTGGAATTGCCGGGCCAGGGGCGACCAGTCGCTGCGCACGGTTTCCAGGCCTTTGTAGATCATTTCTTCGCTGCCGTCGGCACGGGTGACCAGCCCGGCGTAGCGCTTCTTGCTGCCCTCTTCCGCGCCGCGAATGGTCGGCATCAGGAAGCGGCTGAAGTGGGTTTCGTATTGCAGTTCCAGGGCGCTTTGCAGGCCGAACTCATTCTGCAGGCGCTCACGCCACCAGGTGTTGACGTGCTGCACCAGGTCCAGGCCGATGCGCGTGGCGTCTTCCTGGGAGTGGGCGCTGCCGAGCCAGACGAAGGTAGAGTCGGTGTCGCCGTAGATCACTTCATAACCCCGGGCTTCAACCAGTTCGCGGGTCTGGCGCATGATCTGGTGGCCACGCAAGGTGATGGACGACGCCAGCCGCGTGTCAAAGAAGCGGCAACCGCTGGAACCGAGCACGCCGTAGAAGGCGTTCATGATGATCTTCAGTGCCTGTGACAGCGGCGCGTTGTGTTCGCGCTTGGCCACTTCGCGGCCTTCGGAAACCCGCGCGACAATCGACGGCAGGCAATGCCGGGTGCGAGAAAACCGTGCGCCGCGAAAGCCTTCCACCGACTCGCTGTCTTCGGGGTGACGCAGGCCTTCGATCAGGCCCACCGGGTCGATCAGAAAACTGCGGATGATCGACGGGTAAAGGCTTTTGTAGTCGAGCACCAGCACCGATTCGTAGAGGCCCGGGCGCGAGTCCATGACAAACCCGCCGGGGCTGGCCTGGGGTGGTTTGTCTCCCAGGTTCGGCGCGACGAAACCCTGGCGGTGCATCAGCGGCATGTACAGGTGAGTGAAGGCTGCCACCGAACCACCGTTGCGGTCCGCTGGCAGGCCGGTGACGCTGGCGCGCTCCAGGAGGAATTTCAGCAGCTCGGTCTTCTCGAAAATCCGCGTGACCAGCTCGCAGTCCTTGAGGTTATAGCGCGCCAGCGCGGGCTTGTCCTCAGCGAACATGCGGTTGATTTCGTCCATGCGCTGGTACGGCGTGGAGATCGATTTACCTTCGCCAAGCAAGGTCTGTGCGACGTTTTCCAGGCTGAAGGATTCGAAACTCCAGGTGGCCGAACGCAAGGCTTCGATGCCATCGATGATCAGCCGCCCGGCTGCCGCGGCGAAGTAGTGGTTGCGGCTGCCGTGTTCGCGCCAGCCCATGGCGTCACCGCCACGGCCCAGCAGCAGCGGCACGTTCAAGCGTTGCGCATGCTCGTGCAGGACACGCAGGTCGAACTGCACCAGGTTCCAGCCGATGATCGCGTCGGGGTCATGGGTGGCGAGCCAAAGGTTCAGGCGTTCGAGCAGTTCGGCGCGGGTGTCGCAGTAGTCGAGCTTGAAGTCCACTGCGTCAGTTTTGTTGGACGGGCCAAGCATGTACACCTGGCGCTCGCCGCAACCTTCCAGGGCGATGGAATACAGGTCGCCCTGGGCGGTGGTCTCGATGTCCAGCGACACCAGCTTGAGTGGCGGGCGATAATCCGGCGCGGGTTTCATCTGCGCCTCCACCAGCATGCCGCCCTCGCCCGCCGTACCGCCAAACCACACCGGCGCGGTGATGAAGCGTTCCATCATGTAGCGATCGGGTGGGCGCACATCGCCTTCATAGACATCAATGCCGGCTTTGCGCAGGCGCTTTTCCAGGTCCATCAATTGGCGATGTTGTTTGGTGTAGAGGCCCAGCACCGGGCGATGGTGGAAGTCGCAGAGTGCCAGGTCGCGCAACTCGATACCGCGCTCGCCCTTGAGCTGCAGCTCGGCAGGCTTGCGATGGGCCTGGGGGATGAACATCACGGAGGTCTGCACCGGCAAGCGCACAAACCTTGGGCCGTGATCGGTGGCCAGCCAGAAACTGACCTCCGTGCCCGCCGGGGTGTCGCGCCAATGCCGGGTCAGGACAAACCCCTGCTGTAAATCCACCTTGCCACACCTCAAGAATCGCTTTCAGGGCGTGATTCTACTCGGCCTGTGACAAGGCGCGGCGATTTAACCGAAATGGCCTACACGCACGAAGACAACAATCTCACAAACTTGTTGCAGAATATTAATGACAATTACTATCATTCGCACCGGAGTCGTATCCGCGCAGCGAGGACGCGCAACGTTGTTGCCCTTTTCTTCACATTGACGGTTCGCCGTCAGGATCGACCATGCCCACCTCCAGCCGTTTTGCTGTGCCGTTTCGCCCGACCCTGCTCGCCCTTTGCTGTTCCCTGAGCCTCACCGCTCACGCCGCCACTCCAGAAACCACGCAGGATGCGAACAACAGTCAGGACGGCAAGGCTCTGGAATTGGGTGCTACTACCATCAGCGCCGACGCACCTACGCCCAACGCCCTGCCCCCGGTGTATGCCGGCGGCCAGGTCGCTCGCGGCGGGCAACTGGGGGTGCTGGGCAATCAGGACATCATGGACGTGCCCTTCAGCATGTCGTCCTATACCGAAAAACTGATTCGTGACCAGCAGGCCGAAAACGTCGGTGATGTGCTGCTCAACGACTCGTCCGTGCGCCAGGCGTCAGGCTATGCCAACCAGGCCCAGGCCTTTGTGATCCGTGGCCTGCCGCTGAACGGCGACGACATTTCGTTCAACGGTTTGTACGGCATCCTGCCGCGCCAGATCATGTCCACCGACGCCCTGGAACGGGTTGAAGTGTTCAAGGGCCCCAACGCCTTTATCAACGGCGTGACGCCCGGCGGCTCCGGGATTGGCGGCGGTGTGAACCTGCAACCCAAGCGCGCCGATGATGTTCCGTTGCGCCGCTTCAGCACCGACATCAGCAGCGATGGCCGGGTCGGCGAGCACCTGGATATCGGCCAGCGCTTTGGCGAAGACAATCGCTTCGGCGCGCGGGTGAATATCTCCCAGCGTGAGGGCGATACCGGGGTCGACGACGAGAGCCAGCGCTCGAAGCTGTTTGCGGTTGGCCTGGATTATCGCGGCGATGCACTGCGTTTGTCGGGGGATTTTGTCTACTCGAAACAGAAGATCAATGGCGGGCGCAACACCGTGCTGCTTGGCCAGAACCTGACCCATATCCCCAACGCACCTTCGGCCGACACCAACTACGCGCCGAGCTGGGGCACCAGCAGCCTGGAAGACACCTTCGGCATGTTGCGCGCCGAGTACGACCTCAACGACAACTGGACCGCTTATGTCGCCGGCGGTGCCAAGCACACCAACGAGATCGGCCGCTACTCGTCGGTCACATTGAACGACACCCTGGGCAATGCCACCGTCAGTGGCTCGCGCATCGCCCACCAGGAAGACAACACCAGCCTGATGGCAGGCTTGAACGGCAAGTTCCAGACCGGCCCGGTCAGCCACAAGCTGAACCTCGGGTTGACCGGGATCTGGGCCCAGACCCGCAATGCCTATGACTTCGACTTCACCGGCCACGCCAGCAATATCTATAACCCGGTGGACGTTGCCGAGCCGGTCAAAGGCAGCTTCGTGGGCGGCGACTTGAACGACCCGGGCATCACCGCCAAGACCTTCGCCCGCAGTGCGGCGGTCTCCGACACCCTGGGCTTTATGGATGATCGTTTGCTGGTGACCGCTGGTTTGCGTCGCCAGGAACTGGTGGTTCAGGGCTTCGCCTACGGCACGGGCACTCGCACCGCCGATTACGACAAGTCGATCACCACACCGGTGTACGGCCTGGTGTTCAAGCCGTGGGACCATGTGTCGTTCTATGCCAACCATATCGAAGGCCTGGCCCAGGGTCCGACCGCTCCCCAGACAGCCGGCACAGCCCCCATCAGCAACGCCGGCCAGGCCTACGCCCCGGCGCGTTCGAAACAGACCGAAGCCGGGGTCAAGGTCGACATGGGCACCTACGGTGCAACCCTGGGCGTGTACCGCATCGAGCAACCCACCGATGGCTACTCACAACTCAGCGCCGACGGTTTAAGCGCCACCTATGTTCGCCAGGGCGAGCAGGTCAACAAAGGCGTGGAGCTCAACGTGTTCGGCGAGCCTATCGCAGGGCTGCGCCTGTTGGGCGGTGCAACCATCATCCACACCGAAGTCAACGGCACCCAGAACGGCGCCAACGACGGCAACCGCGCCATCGGCGTACCTAGCTTCCAACTGAATGCTGGCGTGGACTGGGATGTACCGGGCCTGCAAGGCGTGACGGTTAACGGTCGGATGCTACGCACCGGCGGCCAATACGCCGACGCGGCCAACAACCTCAGCCTGCCCGCCTGGAACCGCTTCGATGTTGGCGCGCGCTACACCTTCAAGGTGAACCAGCGTGACGTCACCCTGGGTGCCACCGTGGAAAACGTCGCCAATACCAAGTACTGGGAATCGGCCCTCGGCGGCTACTTGACCCAAGGTGACCCGCGCGTGGCCAAGTTGTCGGCCAGCATCGACTTCTAACCCCAGGTTGGACACCGGGGTCACAACTGCGTAGTTTTTCACCCACTGCGCATAAGGACCCCGGCATGTCCCCCGACCTCACTTCCATCGAGCTGTTCCTCAAGGCGGTCAAGCTGGGCAACCTGTCCCGGGCGGCCGAGCAATCCCATCTCTCCCTCTCTGCCGCCAGCCGACGCCTGTCGCTGCTGGAGCAGCACTTCAAGGTCGCCCTGCTGACTCGCACCTCCACCGGCGTTTCGCCGACGGCGGCCGGGGAAGTGTTGGCCCAGCATGCGCAGTCGATCCTTCGGGCAGTGGACAGCATGCACGCCGACCTCGCCGACTACGCCAAGGGCGCCACCGGCCGGGTTTGCCTGTACGCCAACAGTTCGGCGATGAGCCAGGAACTGCCGCGCCAACTGACCCAATGGAACACCTTGCACCCGGGTATCCGCCTGGACATTCGCGAGGAGCGCAGCCGGGAAATTCTCCAGGCCGTGCGCGACGGCGTGGCAGATGTCGGCATTGTCACGACCCGGCCCAGCGAAGAGTTGCGCTTTGTACCCTACTGCCAGGACCGCCTGTGCCTGATCGTGCCCCATGATCATCCGTTGAAAATGCGCCAGGCGCGCTTCGAGGATTTGCTCGGTTATGACTTCGTCGGGCTGGAAGACAACGCCGCCATCACGCCGTTGATTACCGAAGCCGCCGCCGCCATCGGCATGCCGTTGCGACTGCGGGTGCAGGTGCGCAGTTTCGAAGCGGTGTGCCGCCTGATCGCTGCCGGCCAGGGCGTGGGCGTGCTGCCACAGGGCGCGGTGCAGATTTTCCGCAAGGAGATGGCCTTGCGCTTTATCGAAATCGATGACGCCTGGGCCGACCGCCAGATGTACCTGTGCATGCGCAAGGAACAGCCCTCGCTGACCAGTCTGGCGTTGTTCGACTACCTCAGCGCCAACCCGGCCTAACCCTTCGGCCTTCGAATTTTGCGAAGGCCGATTCCACAATGAGCAATTCCCCTGCTGTAACAGCTGTGCCAAGAATGCCCCCGCCAGACCTTCCTATAAAAACAAGACAGGAGACACGGCGTGTCCGATTCCAACACCCGCCCCACCCACCGCATCGCCGTGATTCCCGGCGACGGCATCGGCCGCGAAGTGGTGCCCGAAGGCCTGCGGGTACTCGAGGCCGTCAGCCGGCGGTTCGGTATTCACTTTGACTTCGACCACTTTGCCTGGTGCAGCGAGCACTACCTGGCCCACGGCACGATGATGCCCGACGACTGGGCCGAGCAGATCGGCAGCCACGATGCGATCTTCTTCGGCGCGGTTGGCGCGCCGGACATCATCGCCGACCACACCGCTGTGTGGGAGTCGCTGCTGAAGATCCGCCGCCAGTTCGATCAATACGTGAATATCCGCCCGGTGCGCCTGATGCCTGGCGTGCCCTGCCCGCTGGCCGGCCGTGTGCCGGGTGACATCGACTTCATCGTGGTGCGGGAAAACACTGAAGGCGAATACTCCAGTGTCGGCGGAAGGATGTGGGAAGGCACCTCGCGGGAAATCGCAGTGCAGGAGTCGATTTTCTCCCGGGAAGGCGTGGACCGTGTGGTGGATTACGCCTTCAAGCTGGCGCAACAGCGACCCCGGAAAAACCTGGTGGCGGCGACCAAATCCAATGGCATCTCGATCACCATGCCGTTCTGGGACGAGCGGGTGAACGAGATCGCCCGGCGCTACCCGGACGTGAAGACGGCCAAGTTTCACATCGACATTCTGTGTGCGCACTTCGTGCAGCACCCCGACTGGTTCGATGTGGTGGTGGCTTCCAACCTGTTTGGCGACATCCTTTCCGACCTCGGCCCGGCCTGCACGGGCACCATCGGCATTGCGCCGTCGGCGAACCTGAATCCGCAGCGGCATTACCCTTCACTGTTCGAGCCGGTACACGGCTCGGCGCCGGACATCGCCGGGCTGGGCGTGGCCAATCCTATCGGGCAGATCTGGTCGGCCGCGCTGATGATCGAGCACTTGGGCGACGGTAATCCGCTTTACCAGGAAGCCGCAGCGGCGATCGTGTCCGCCATCGAAACCGTGCTTGCCGAAGGCCCGCGCACCCGGGAAATGGGCGGCAGCGCCAGCACCGTCGAAGTGGGCCGCGCCATCGCCGAATGCGTCGCAGGGAACAGGAGTTGAACATGACCAACGCACATTACATCGCCAACCAATGGCTGGCATCGACCTCGCTGGAAGACATTCCAGTGATCGACCCGAGCACCGGCGAAACCTACTCGAGCATCGCCCGTGGCACGGCCGCCGATATCGATGCGGCGATCCGCGCGGCGCGCCTGGCACTCGGGGAAACCTTCGATGGCCCGTGGGGCACGTTATCTGCCGTGGAGCGCAGCCGCCTGCTGGCGAAGCTCGGCGTGGCGGTGTTGGACCATCATGAAGAACTGGCGCAGATCGAAGCGCGGGACACCGGCAAGGCGCTGAAAGTCGCCCGCGCCGATGCCACTGCCCTCGCCCGCTACTTCGAGTACTACGCCGGTGCCGCCGACAAACTGCACGGCGAAACCCTGCCGTATCAGGCGGGCTACACCGTATTGACCGTACGCGAACCTCATGGCGTGACCGGGCATATCATCCCGTGGAATTACCCGATGCAGATTTTCGGGCGCAGCGTCGGCGCTTCGTTGGCGGCGGGCAATGCGTGTGTGGTCAAGCCGGCGGAAGATGCCAGCCTGTCGTTACTGCGCCTGGCGGAGATCGCTGCCGAGGTCGGCTTTCCGGCTGGCGCGATCAACGTGGTCACCGGTTACGGCTATGAAGCCGGCGCGGCGTTGTGCGCACACCCGGGCATCGATCACATCTCGTTTACCGGCTCCACTGCAACCGGCACAGCCGTGTCGAAAGCTGCTGCCGAACGCCACTGCCCGGTCACCCTGGAGCTGGGCGGCAAGTCGCCGCAACTGGTGTTCGCCGATGCCGACCTGGAGGAAGCTCTGCCGGTGCTGGTCAACGCCATCGTGCAGAACTGCGGGCAAACCTGCTCCGCCGGTAGCCGCTTGCTGGTGGAACGCAGCATCTACGAAAGCCTGCTCGCGCGCCTCAGCCAGCGTTTTTCCGAGTTGCGTGCCGGGCCTTCGGCGCTGGACCTGGACATGGGCCCGCTGATCAACCAGAAGCAGCAACGCCTGGTGCGGGAGTTTATTCGCGAGGCCGAGCAGGCCGGGATCACCGTCGCCGCACGCGGCACGGTGGTGGCCGAGGCCGGCAGCGGCGGGTATTTCCAGGAGGCGGTGCTGTTCCGCGACGTGCCGCCAGACAGCCGCCTGGCGCAACAGGAAGTCTTCGGCCCGGTGTTGGCCGTGATGCCTTTCGACGATGAAGCCGAAGCGATTCGCCTGGCCAACGGTACCGAGTTCGGCCTGGTGGCCGGCGTGTGGACCCGCGACGGCGCGCGGCAAATGCGCCTGGCGCGCACGCTGCGTTGTGGCCAGGTATTCATCAACAACTACGGAGCCGGTGGCGGCGTCGAACTGCCATTCGGCGGAGTGAAGGCCAGCGGTTATGGCCGGGAAAAAGGCTTCGAGGCGCTGCTGGGCTTTACCACCTTGAAGACCATTGCGATCAAACACGGTTGATTCCTCACAACAACAAGAACGGAGAACACACCATGCGTTTAGCCAATAAAGTCGCGATCGTCACCGGCGCCGGTTCGGGTTTTGGCGAGGGCATCGCCAAGACGTTTGCCCGCCAGGGCGCCAAGGTAATTGTTGCGGACATGAACGCCGTGGGCGGTCAGCGAGTGGTCAATGAGATTGCCGAAAGCGGCGGCCATGCGCACTTTATCGAGGTCAACGTGGCCAACGATGAAAGCATGGGCGCGCTGCTGCGCGGCACACTGGAGCAATTCGGTGGGCTGGACATCGTCATCAACAACGCCGGTACCACCCACCGTAACCGGCCGATGCTGGAGGTCGATGAGGCCGAGTTCGACCGGGTATTTGCGGTCAACGTCAAAAGCATCTTCTTGAGCGCCAAGCATTTTGTGCCGCACTTTCGCGGCCAGGGCGGCGGCGTGTTCGTCAACATTGCCTCGACGGCAGCGATCCGCCCACGCCCGGGACTGGTCTGGTATAACGGCAGCAAGGGCGCAGTGGTGGTCATGAGCAAGACCATGGCGGCAGAGTTGGGGCCGGACAATATCCGCGTCAACTGCGTGAATCCGGTAGTCGGTGCCACAGCATTGCTCAGCGAATTCATGGGCGTGCCGGACACCCCGGAAAACCGCCAGAAGTTCATGGCGACCATTCCCCTGGGGCGCTTTTCCACCCCGCAAGATGTGGCCAACGCCTGCCTGTACCTGGCGTCGGACGAAGCGGCGTTCATCACCGGCACCTGCCTGGAAGTCGATGGCGGGCGCTGCGTGTAACTCACTCTCACAGGGACCGGAATTGCTATGTGTGATCTTCATAATAAGAACGAGCCGAACACCCGGGAATTGCTTGAAGGCCTGCCAAAGAACTGGGGTAAATGGGGACCGGACGACGAAGTCGGTGCCCTCAATTACCTGACTGAAGCCGAAGTGCTGCGCGGCGTCGCCTCGGTACGCCAGGGTAAGACCTTTACCTTGCAAGTGCAGATCGGTCACCCCGACGGCGACCCGATGTGGCCGGCGCGCAACCCGTCGATGCGCTTCAACACCCTCGACCACAGCCATTACCACTTCGGCAAACAGCCGCACATGACCGGCGGCGCGGCGTACTCCGACGACGTGATCTTCATGCAACTGCAAGGCTCGACGCAGTACGACGCCCTCGGCCACGCCTGGTACGACAATCAACTGTGGAACGGCTACGACGCGCAGACCACCGTCGGCGGCATGGCCAAGGCCAGCGTGCTGGCCATCGCCGAACGCGGCGTGGTGGGCCGCGCCGTACTGATCGACATGGCCCGCCATCGCGGCAAGAAATGCCTGGGTCGCGGCGAAACCTTCAACCACCTGGACTTGCTCGACGCCGCCAAGGCCCAGGGCGTGACCATTGAAAAGCGCGACATCCTGATCATCCGCACCGGTTCCATGGGTGCGTTTTATGAGCTGGGCAAGACCGAGTTCTTCAAGGACCTGATGGAGCCAGGGCTGACCTACAGCCGCGAGCTGGTGGAGTGGTTCCATGAAATGGAAATCCCCAACCTGGTGACCGATACCATCGCCAACGAAGTGATCACCGACCCGGTGTCCGGGGTGCAGATTCCGCTGCATTGCGCGCTGATGCGCAACCTGGGAATCGCCTTTACCGAGATTGTGTTGCTGGAGGAACTGGCCGCCGATTGCGCGGATGACGGCCAGTGGAAGTTCCTCTACACCGCCGCCCCGTTGAAGATTGTCGGGGGCAGCGGCGCGCCGGTTAATCCGGTGGTGGTCAAGTAGCCCGGAGGATCAGACCTGGCCCTTGTCCCACAGCCGGACTAACTCTCCAGGTGCCAGGTCTTCCGGCACCTGGAGCAGCAACCGGTCATCGCGATCATCCTGGCGAAAACGCACTTCGATTTGATAGAAGCGCTGGTCGCCCCTTCCTGACTCAGCCGAGGCCAGCGGCAGGCAACCATTGAGCAGCGTGAAGATCTGTTCGCGTTCATCCACGTTGCACTGGGCAAACTCGATCTCGCGCGGCCGGCTCAGCATCGCGGTCACCCCGCCTTGGCGAGACAGACGCACCGTGGCATCGCTGCCCAAGGGTGGTAGCTGTTTCATCACATCCCCCTCATCCAGGACTCACGCCTACCCCGGCCCAGGCTTTCTCCACGGCCTTGGCCTGGGTCGCACCGAAACGTTCGCGGGCATGGGCGACGGTCAAGGCGGCAAAGCCTTGGAAGTCCGCATCGTTATCGAGTTTTTCGTCGCACAGGGTGTCATACCAGACTTGCCCTGCCTGCTCCCAGGCCGAGCCGCCCAAGGCAGTCGCCGCCAGGTAAAACGCGCGGTTGGGGATCCCGGAGTTCAAGTGCACGCCACCGTTGTCATCCTGGGTGACGACGAAATCCCGCATATGCGCGGGCTGCGGGTCCTTGCCCAGCACGGGGTCGTCATAGGCGGTGCCGGGATGGGACATGGAGCGCAGGCCCTTGCCCTGAACCTTGTCGGTAAGCAAATCCGCGCCGATGAGCCAGTCCGCCTGCTCGGCCGTGTGCTTGAGTACGTATTGCCGGGTAAGTACGCCGAACACGTCGGAGATTGATTCGTTGAGCGCCCCGGACTGATTGCGGTAAACCAGGCCGGCTTCGCTCTCGATGATACCGTGGGTCAGTTCGTGGGCGACCACGTCCAGGGACCGGGTAAAGCGCTGGAACACCTCGCCGTCGCCGTCGCCGAAGACCATTTGCGCGCCGTTCCAGAAGGCGTTGTCGTAGCCTTCCCCATAATGCACGGTGCCGACGAGGGCTAAACCACGATTGTCGATAGAATCGCGTCCGTAAACCTGCCAGAAAAAATCGTGGGTCGCGCCCAAGGCGTCATACGCCTCATCCACCGCCGCATCGCCGCTGGCCCGCTGCCCTTCGCCGCGCACCAGGTCACCGGGGAGCACCGTCAGGTGGCCGGCATCGTAGAGGTTGCGTTGCAACGCGCCGGCGATTGGCGCCACCGGAGCCGGGCCAGGCTTGCCCGGGTTGGGCAGCAACTGGCGAACGTGAGTCAGGGTATTCAGCGCTCGCGAACGCTGCCACTCGGAACCATGGTCGATCAGCCGATGGAGAATGTAGGGCGGGATAAATCCCGGGCATGAACCTTGACTGGGCATGGGCGTTCTCCTTGTCAGATAGCGGTCTGTATTGTTGTGATCGGGTTCCGCCCCAGAGGTTCGTTTTGATCGGCTGGCGAATTTGCATATCACCGGCTCATCACTAGACTCAAGGCTCCTCTTACATGGAAGTCTATTGAATGAACGTATTTCGCCCTCTTCGTCAGGCAATTACCCTGGCAACCTTGCTGTCTGCTGGTTTCTTGACGGCACATGCCGCCGATATCCCGCTGTCCAAGTCACTGGAAGCCGATGAGGTGACCACCAAGGTGCTGAAGGTGGATGCCGCCAGCCATCAGGTAGTACTCCAAGGCGCCGAAGGTCGTGAGGTGCATGTGCAGCTCAGCGAACAGGCCAAGGACCTGGGCAACCTCAAGGTCGGCGATCAGGTCAAGGTGCTGGTGACTCATTCGGTCGCGGCCGTGCTGGATACCGACATCGACAAGAGCGCCCCGGATGCCATCGAGAAGACTGGCGTATTGCGCGCGACCGCAGATAACCCGAACCCGGGCGGTGCTGCGTTCCGCCAGGTGCAGGTGCAGTTGAAGATCACCCACATCGACCTGAAAAAAAACCAGGTGACCCTGGAAAATCCAGCTGGCCAGAGCAAAGTGCTGACCGTGGAAAAACCGGAAATCCGCGCCGGCCTCAAAGACCTCAAGGTTGGCCAGAGCGTGCTGGTAACCTACACCGATACCCTGGAAATCAGCACCGCCCACGAGGGCTGATGATTGCGGCGTCCCATCCGCTCACGGCTGATGGGATTTCGCCAGGTAGTCTTCGATGTTGTTCATCTGATCGTCCCACCCTCGGGAGTTCTTCTTGTAGGCTTTCTGGCGGCGAGCGCCGGGGATCGCGTCAAAACCTGACTCCACCACCCGCAACAAGATGCCTTCGGCGTGATCCACAAGGGTGAACTCCACCAAGGTGGGCGTTTCGGTGTCGTAATCGACATCCTTGTCTACGGCGTAGGGATGCCAACTGAAAGAGAAGCGCGTTTGCGGCTCAAGGCGCTCGATTTTGGCCTTCCACACCACATGTTCGTAACCGGGATAAGTAATTTGGGCTTCAATGGCCCGGCCCTGGGCAAACTGCTTGCCCTTGAGGGCGATGCCAAACCAGCTGCCGAATTGCTCGGCATCGGTCAGTGCTTCCCAGACGCGTTGACGTGGAGCGTTGAGCAGGACTTTACGTTTGATTTCATTTGATTCGTGCATGAGACACCTCCTGTATTGACAGTAGGCGACATCGACCAATGCGCAACCTTTAAAAAAGGATGGGGCATGACCAGCGTCATGCCCTCGTGGCCTCAGACGTGAGGGTCACCCGGTGCCTTGCTGGGCGTCGCGTATTGCGGCTTCAAATGGCCTTCCTGATCAAGCAGCCAGGCGTCCATGATCTGACGCACCACCGGGCCTGCCACTCGGCCACCGGCCTCGCCGTTTTCAATCATCACCGAAATCACGATCCGCGGGTGCTCCGCCGGGGCGAAGCCAACGAACAAGGCGTTGTCGCGGTTGCGTTCCAGGGTCTTGAGACGGTTGTAACGCTCGCCCTGCTTGATCGCCACCACCTGTGCGGTACCACTCTTGCCGGCAATCCGGTATTGCGCGCCGGCTGCAGCCGCCCGGGCGATACCTCGTGGGTCGTGCATGACCAGTTGCATGCCGTGGTTGACCTGTTCCCAGTCGCGCGGGTCTTTGAGGACAACGTTGGGCATCGGGTTTTCATCCACTGGCGCCACGCCATTGATGGTCTTGGCCAGGTGCGGGCGGTTCCACACGCCTTTGTTGGCGATCAGCGCAGTGGCCTGAGCCAGTTGCAGCGGGGTGACCTGCATGTAGCCCTGGCCGATGCCGAGGATCACGGTTTCACCCGGGAACCACGGTTGGCGTCGGGTGGCGCGCTTCCAGGCCTGGGACGGCATCAAGCCGGCCGACTCTTCGAACATGTCGAGGGAGACTTTCTGCCCGAGGCCGAACTCGGCCAGGTAGTCGTGCAGGCGGTCGATGCCCAGCTTGTGGGCAAGGTCGTAGAAGTAGGTGTCGTTGGAGCGCATGATGGCCGCATCCATGTCCACCCAGCCGTCGCCGCTGTGGTTCCAGTTGCGGTATTTGTGATCGAAGTCCGGGAGTTGGTAATAGCCGGGGTCGAACACGCGGGTTTGGGCGGTGACCACACCGCTGTCGAGGCCGGCGATGGCCACTTCCGGCTTGATCGTCGAGCCCGGTGCGTAGAGCCCGCGCAGCACGCGGTTGAACAGCGGACGGTCGAGGGAGTCGTGAAGCGCTGCATATTCCTTGAAGCTGATACCGGTGACGAACAGGTTGGGGTCAAAGCTCGGCTTGCTGACCATCGCCAGGACTTCGCCAGTTGCCGGATCGAGAGCGACCACCGAGCCACGACGGTCGCCGAGGGCTTCTTCGGCCGCTTCCTGGAGTTTGACGTCCAGGCTCAAAACGATGTTTTTGCCGGGGATCGGGTCGGTGTGCTTGAGCACTCGCAGGACGCGGCCCTGGGCGTTGGTTTCAACTTCTTCATAGCCCACGTGGCCATGCAGCTCGGACTCATAGAAACGCTCGATCCCGGTTTTACCGATGGACTGCGTGCCCCGGTATTCCACAGAGTCGAGGGCCTTGGATTCTTTTTCGTTGATCCGGCCTACGTAGCCAATGGAGTGGGCAAAGTGCGCACCCAGCGGGTAATGGCGGACAAATTGCGGCTCGACATCCACGCCCGGCAGGCGGAATTCGTTGACGGCCAGCACGGCGATCTGTTCTTCGGTCAGCTCATAAAACAGCGTGACGGGTACAAAGGGATGACGCGCCTGCTTGAGCGCTTTATCAAATACGCCGCGGTCTTCGGCGGGCAGATGCAGGAGGCTGACGATGGCGTCCAGCTCACCCTTGAGATCAGTGGTGCGCTCGCGGGTGATCGTCAAGTTGTAGCTGGGGCGATTGTCGGCAAGTACTACGCCATTGCGGTCATAGATCAGACCGCGCGTCGGGGTAATCGGTAGGACGTGGACGCGATTGTTCTCGGAAATGGTGGAGTGATAGTCGTACTGCACCACCTGCAGGAAGTACATCCGGCCTACCAGTGCGCAGGTGATACCCACTACCAGCAGCGCGCAGGCCAACAGCCGCTTGTTGACCAGGCGGTTTTCTTTTTCGTGATCCTTGATCGGTATCGGTTCAGGCATTTCTACAGCATCTCGTTGAATAAGGTCGACGCCGCTTCCTGCGGAGGAGAAATCAGTCCTTGTGAAAATGTGCTGCACCATACCAAAAATGCAGAAACACTTTGCATCGATTTCCCTGAACGGTGTGCTTATGGAGCCTGTTCATGCACTTTGGTTTGGCTGGTTGACCTTATTCATACGTTTTCATGCTGAGGAATCAACTGAGGATCGATTTGGGTTCCAGGAAGGCTTCCAGGCCGAATGTGCCGTACTCGCGGCCAATGCCCGATTGTTTGAAGCCGCCAAACGGTGCGAGTGGCTCATGGGCGAGGGTATTGATCAGGACCCGCCCTGCGTCGATACGGCTGGCTAGCGTGCGGGCACGCTCGGGATTTGATGACAGGATGTACGCCTGGAGACCGTAGGGCGTGTCATTGGCGATGGCCAGTGCTTCTTCCTCGGTTGCATAGGTAATGATCGATAGCACCGGACCGAAAATCTCCTCGCGGGCGATGGTCATTTGATTGGTCACGCGGCTGAACATGGTGGGTCTTACGAACCAGCCCGCCGTGATGCCTTCTGGCAGACCGGGGCCTCCCGCTAGCAGGTGAGCGCCCTCCTCGATCCCGATCTGAATGTAGCGTTGCACGCGCTCCCATTGTTTAAGGCTGACCATGGGGCCCACGGCCGTGGCTGGATCACGAGGATTACCGGCTTGTACTTTGGTCACTTCCTCGATCATCAGCGCTTCGATTTCAACCAGGCGACTTTCAGGTACCAGGATTCGGGTGCCGGCGATGCAGGCCTGGCCGCTGTTCATGAAGCCTGCCTGGAGAGCCATGGGCACGGCCACCTTGAGGTCCGCATCATCGAGAACCAACACCGGTGATTTGCCGCCCAGCTCCAGGGTGATGCGTTTCAGTGTCTCGGCTCCGGTACGCAGGATTGTTTTGCCGACAGCGGTCGAGCCGGTGAAGGACACTTTTGCGATGTCACGATGGGAGCTCAACACGGCGCCTACGGTTTCGCCACGACCGGTGACGATGTTGAACACACCAGGCGGTAAGCCCGCTTCATGGAGTGCGCGGGTGACTATGGAGGTCTGGATTGCGCTCATTTCGCTGGGTTTGATCACCGCGGTACAGCCGGCGGCCAGCGCAGCAGCGAGCTTGCCGCAGATAAAACCGGCGTTGCTGTTCCAGGGGGTGATCAAACCGGCCACACCCAAGGGCTGCATGACCACCTCGGCAATACCGATGCGTCGGGAGAAGTTGTAGTTCTCGAGTACCGAGGCAGCATCCTGCAGGACGCTGGCCGCGTGCTTGGCCATCCATCGCGCACGTGAAACCGGGGCACCATACTCCTCGATAATCGCTTCGGTGAGTTCGTCCTCAATGGATTCAACGGCAGCATGCATGCGTTTTAGATAGCCGATGCGTACCTCTTTCGAGCTGTGGGAAAACTCGATAAACGCTTGCTTAGCGGCGGCGATGGCATCCAGGGCGTCCTGTTCATTTGCCAACCGAACCTGGCCGATACTCTGGCCCGTGGCGGGATTGAACAGGTCAAAAAGCTCTTCGCCATGGGGAGTTACAAAAGCGCCGTTGATGTAAATCTGGTTGATGCGTTGCATAGGTCCTCCGGGACGCTGAGCTAGTGCGTCATACCGTAATTCACTATGATTGAGTTGATAAGCCGTACAAATTGGCATGAGTTGATGAGTGATCCAGGACAATGAACACATCCGGACTGAATGAACTGGAAGCCGTATTGGCAGTGGCGCGGCATCGAAGTTTTCGTGCGGCGGCGACTGAGTTGAATGTGTCGACGTCGGCGCTGAGTCACTCTATTGCAGGGCTTGAAGCGCGGATGGGGGTGAGGCTGTTCAATCGCACAACGCGCAGCGTGTCGTTATCTGAAGTGGGCGCAGAGTTTGTCGAGACAATTACGCCGGCACTGTTGAGCATCCGCACAGCCTTGGAACAGGCGGGAAATCGCAGCGCAGAACCCAGCGGTACCTTGCGCCTGAATACCTCGGCGGGTGCCGCAAAGCAGGTGATGCCGCTGCTGCTGGAATATCTGCGGCGTTATCCGCAGATGAAACTGGATATCGTCACTGAAGGGCGTCTGGTGGATATCGTTGCGCAGGGGTTTGATGCAGGGATTCGTCTGGGCGACACGGTTCCTCAAGACATGATCGCGGTCGATATCAGCCCGGCCCAGCGTTTTGCGGTATTGGGCAGCCCGGAGTATTTTGCCAATCACCCAGTCCCCGTCAGCCCCATAGATCTGCGGGCCCATCAGTGTATTCGCAGCCGAATGCCTAGCGGTGCGATCTACCACTGGGAGTTTGAGCGTCATGGCGAAGCAATTGCCGTAGAGGTGCAGGGGGTTTTGACCCTGGACAATCCGACATTGATGCTTGAGGCAGCCAGGGCGGGGCTGGGCTTGACCTATCTTACGGAATGGAATGCAGCTGATGATTTGGCGAAAGGGGCGTTAGTGCGCGTACTGGAGGAATGGACACCGTCTTTTGACTGTTTGCGTCTCTATTATCCAGGTAGGCGTCATGTGCCGGCCGGATTGAGGGCACTGATTGACTTGATCAGGGAGAAAGGATTTTAAACGGCATTTCGTTAAGTTTCCGACCGCCCAAAACAAAACCCCTGATTGCGTTAGCAATCAGGGGTTTCGGAATTTAATCTTGACGATGACCTACTCTCACATGGGGAAACCCCACACTACCATCGGCGATGCATCGTTTCACTGCTGAGTTCGGGATGGGATCAGGTGGTTCCAATGCTCTATGGTCGTCAAGAAATTCGGGTACTGAGTCGTGACCAGTTGGTCTCGCTTCAGCAAATTGGGTATGTGATAGCTTTCGGTGTTT
>NZ_LPNO01000007.1 GCF_001952855.1 Pseudomonas sp. ATCC PTA-122608
GCTCACTTTTGAACAGCGCAAAAGTAAGCAAAACGCTCTTGCCCCACCACTCGGCACCTCGCTTGGGCTCGGTGTGCCCTCACTCCGGCTTTGGACCGTGGGCCGCCGCGATGGGCCATCCTTGGCCCAGCGCGGCTAACCCGGCGTCCTGCCGGGTTACCCACGCTCCAAAGCCTGCGTTCGGCCAGCGTGGTTTAACGGGGCGCCTAAGATCAAGATCAAAAGCAGATCAAGGGCACAGCGGCCTACCGGCCGGCTTGAGTGTGGTGAAGCAACAGCAACAGCAAAACCAGAAGCGGGCACGGTCCAAATGTGGGAGCGGGCTTGCTCGCGAAGGTCGTTAACGATGACGCTTGCATCCTGATTCAACGCGGCGCCCTCAGGTTTTTCGCGAGCAGGCCCGCTCCCACAGAAAAGCAGCTCTGCTTTCGCTCTGGATCTTGCCTCTGCTTCTAACACTCAAGCCGGCCTGTAGGCCGCTGTGCTCTTGCTTTTGATCTGCTTTTGATCTTGATCTGCGGGCCCCGTCAACCACGATGGCCGCAAGTAGGCGCGGTGGAGCGGGTAAATCGGCAGGGAAGCCGATTTAGCCGCGCCGGAGTGCGGGCATGCCGAGCCTAGGCGAGGCACCGAGTGGTGGGGCAAAGACCTTTTGGTTACTTTTGGCTGGGCCGGCATTCCGGGCGTTTGCCAAAAGTGACCCGCTGTAAGAGCCAGCCCTTTCAAGGTCTTTGGAAAAAGCCTAAAAACATGATCATTTTTTGACCAAAAGAGATGCTGACTGAACCAAATTCAACTCGTTTTTTTCTTAATTTCAGCCTGGAATAGGCGTAGGACGCGATTTAGGCAAAGACCTTGAAAGGGCTGGCTGTAAGAGCGGAACCCTAAGCCGCCGTTACCTAAATAACGGATATACACCCAAACCCCCAGCCATCTATCACCTTCATAGGTGGAGTCAAACCGCCCTACCCCCTAGAATCCCCCCACGATTAAAGGAGACGACTTCATGCTGACGGTGATTTCCCCCGCCAAAACCCTCGATTTCGAGTCAAAGCCGGTCACCCCGCGCTTCACCCAACCGCAATACCTAGACCACTCCCAGGAGCTGATCGAACAACTGCGCGAACTGAGCCCGGCGCAAATCAGCGAATTGATGCACGTCTCCGACAAAATCGGCGGCCTCAACGCCGCACGCTTCGGCAGCTGGACCCCAGCCTTCACCCCCGCCAACGCCAAGCAAGCCCTGCTGGCCTTCAAGGGCGACGTCTACACCGGCCTCAACGCCGAAACCTTCAAGGACGCCGACTTCACCTACGCCCAGGATCACCTGCGCATGCTCTCCGGCCTCTACGGCCTGCTGCGCCCACTGGACCTGATGATGCCGTACCGCCTCGAGATGGGCACCAAACTGCCCAACGCCCGTGGCAAGGACCTGTACGCGTTCTGGGGCACCCGCATCAGCGAGTGGCTCAACGAAGCCCTGGCCGAACAAGGTGATGACGTGTTGCTCAACCTGGCCTCCAACGAGTACTTCTCGGCAGTCAAACGCCCGGCACTGAACGCGCGGATCATCAACACCGAGTTCAAGGACCTGAAAAACGGCCAGTACAAGATCATCAGCTTTTACGCCAAAAAGGCCCGGGGCATGATGAGCCGTTTTGTGATTGAAGAACGCATCAACGACCCGGCCAAACTCAAGGAGTTTGACGTGCAGGGGTATCGCTTCAATGCGGAGCAGTCGAAGCCGGATAACCTGGTGTTTCTGCGGGATCACGCACCGGAATAACTCAGCCTTTCTGAAACCGGAAACCCGTGGCGAGGGAGCTTGCTCCCGCTGGGCTGCGCAGCGGCCCCAAAAAAGCCAGGGCCGCTTCGCGCCCCAGCGGGAGCAAGCTCCCTCGCCACAACAATTTCCTCGAATAAACCCCTCTTCAGCTCGAATAATCGTCATTTATTTGGCGTCAAAAATAATTCTTCAGAATCCCTAACATTTATTTCACTCGACATTCGTCAATTTTTTTCGTAGTGGCACCACTTTTTTCAAGGAGTAGTGGCACAAAACTATTTAACCCTCGCAACTCCCCGCAACTACTGGCCCAAATAGCAAGTGCTATCACAATAGTACTAGTGCCATCTTTTCTAATATTTCAAGAAATTTCCGGAAACAGGATGAGTGGACAGGAACTATGTCCTAAAGCACCGCTCATACCACCGGTAACGATTATCTCTGCAGATGTAAGAGATGACTTACGTGGCGACCAACGGAAGTAGCAAAGTTGTCATACAGCTTTGACTCAATGGTCAAATCATCAACTGATTAGTTGAAGGCGGACGAAAAGTTTTCACTACTTTCTCCGACAAGGCCAAGGCTGAGCTCACCTGTATGG
The DNA here is from genome assembly GCF_001952855.1 of Pseudomonas sp. ATCC PTA-122608. GTDB lineage: Bacteria > Pseudomonadota > Gammaproteobacteria > Pseudomonadales > Pseudomonadaceae > Aquipseudomonas. Next base: position 2,388 of record NZ_LPNO01000007.1, read on the forward strand.
GTCAGTGAGACAACCCAAGTTGTTGATATATAAGGGCTAAAAACCACTATCAACGCCTTGCGGCACTGGCGCCAGGCCCTTCCCCAGGAAGGCTGGCTGCATTTCAGGGCAAGCCCCAACAATAAGGCCACGTTGCGCACAACTTGAGTGCATTAGTTAGTCACTCGACTTTTAGTATGCCTGCACTGGATATACCGACGTTTACTCGTCGCACTTTCCAGTGCCTGAGTGACGCTTCAAAACATGAACTCCGGCCATCTAGTGGCACGATTAACAATGAGGTAAATGCGATGCGCATCAGCATATTTGGTTTGGGTTACGTCGGCGCGGTATGTGCCGGTTGCCTGTCTGCACGGGGCCATGAGGTCATTGGCGTAGACATCTCCAAGGACAAGATCGACCTGATCAACGCGGGCAAATCGCCCATCGTTGAACCGGGTCTGGGCGAACTGTTGAGCCAGGGTATCCAGACCGGCCGACTGCGCGGCACTACCAATTTCGCCGACGCTATCCGTGATACCGACCTGTCGATGATTTGCGTCGGCACGCCGAGCAAGAAAAACGGCGACCTGGAACTCAACTACATCGAATCGGTGTGCCGCGAAATCGGGTTTGTCCTGCGTGACAAGACCACCCGCCACACCATCGTGGTCCGCAGCACTGTGCTGCCAGGCACCGTGGCGAACGTGGTGATCCCGATTCTCGAAGACTGCTCCGGCAAGAAAGCCGGCGTCGACTTCGGCGTTGCGGTAAACCCTGAGTTCCTGCGTGAAAGCACTGCCATTGCCGACTACGATCTGCCGCCAATGACCGTCATCGGCGAATTCGACACCGCTTCCGGCGATGTCCTGCAGTCGCTGTACGAAGAACTCGACGCGCCGATCATCCGCAAGGACATCGCTGTCGCCGAGATGATCAAGTACACCTGCAACGTCTGGCATGCGACCAAAGTGACCTTCGCCAACGAGATCGGCAACATCGCCAAGGCGGTAGGTGTCGACGGTCGCGAAGTGATGGAAGTGGTCTGCCAGGACAAGACTCTCAACCTGTCCCAGTACTACATGCGCCCAGGCTTTGCCTTCGGCGGCTCCTGCCTGCCCAAGGACGTGCGCGCCCTGACGTACCGCGCCGGCTCCCTCGACGTGGATGCGCCGCTGCTCAACTCGCTGATGCGCAGCAACGAGTCCCAAGTGCAAAACGCCTTCGACATCGTCTCCAGCCATGACAAACGCAAAGTCGCCCTGCTGGGCCTGAGCTTCAAGGCCGGCACCGATGACCTGCGCGAAAGCCCGCTGGTGGAACTGGCAGAGATGCTGATCGGCAAGGGTTTCGACCTGAGCATCTACGACAGTAACGTCGAATACGCTCGCGTCCACGGCGCCAACAAGGACTACATCGAAGGCAAGATCCCTCACGTGTCGTCCCTGCTCAACTCGGACTTCGACGAAGTGATCAACAACTCCGACGTGATCATCCTGGGCAACCGCGATGAGAAGTTCCGTGCCCTGGCGCATAACGCACCCCACGGCAAGCAAGTGGTCGACCTGGTGGGCTTCATGTCCAAGGCCACCAGCGTAAGCGGTCGTACCGAAGGCATTTGCTGGTAACAGCAACGGCAAGTTTCCAGCGGCAAGCGTCCTGATCCCCGGCGCTTGTCGCTCGAAGCCTCCTTCACCTGCGGAATGACGCCTATGTCCAAGTTAAAACACGTACTCCTCCAATCCGCCGGCTGGCTGTTTTTCCTGAGCCTGCTGATGGGTCTCGCCCTGCTGTTGCCGGCGAGTACGTTCGACTCCGAGTCGAAGAATTTTATTTTCCTGATTGGTGCCGTCGGTATCTGGCGCTACTCGATGGGTGCTACGCATTTCTTTCGCGGCATGCTGTTCCTGTACGTGGTCTACCCGCACCTGCGGCGCAAAGTGCGCAAGCTGGGCAAAGCGGCAGACCCGTCCCACGTATTCCTGATGGTCACCAGCTTCAGAATCGATGCGCTGACCACTGCCCAGGTCTACAGCTCGGTGATTCGCGAGGCCATCGAATGTGGCTTCCCTACCACCGTGGTCTGCTCCCTGGTGGAAATGTCAGATGAGCTGCTGGTCAAGAGCCTGTGGGCCAAGATGAACCCGCCGGACCACGTCAAGCTGGACTTCGTGCGTATCGCCGGTACCGGCAAGCGTGACGGCCTGGCCTTCGGTTTTCGCGCCATCTCCCGCCACCTGCCGGACGACCGCGCCGTGGTGGCCGTGATCGATGGCGACACCGTGCTCGCCGAGGGCGTCGTGCGCAAGACCGTGCCGTGGTTCCAGCTGTTCGGCAATGTCGGCGGCCTGACCACCAACGAGTTCTGCGAAGTCCGCGGCGGCTACATCATGAGCGAGTGGCACAAGCTGCGCTTCGCCCAGCGCCACATCAACATGTGCTCCATGGCCCTGTCCAAACGCGTGCTGACCATGACCGGTCGCATGTCAGTGTTCCGCGCCAACGTCGTCACCGACCCTGGCTTTATCGCCGACGTGGAAAGCGACTCGCTGCAACACTGGCGCCTGGGCCGCTTCAAGTTTTTGACCGGTGACGACAAGTCCAGCTGGTTCAGCCTGATGCGCCTGGGCTACGACACCTTCTACGTGCCGGATGCCGCGATTCACACCGTGGAACACCCGCCGGAAAAGAGCTTCATCAAGGCCAGCCGCAAACTGATGTTCCGCTGGTACGGCAACAACCTGCGCCAGAACTCACGTGCCTTGGGCCTGGGGATGCGTCGCCTCGGCCTGTTCACCAGCATCGTGCTGTTCGATCAACGCGTGTCGATGTGGACCTCCCTGCTGGGGCTGACCGTGGCGATCATCGCCACCTTCAAGTACGGCGGCGCGTTCATCCTCGCCTACCTGCTGTGGATCGGCATCACCCGCCTGATTCTGACCCTGCTGCTTTCGTGCTCCGGTCACCGGATCGGCCCGGCTTACCCGGTGATTCTCTATTACAACCAGATCATGGGCGCGCTGGTGAAGATCTACGTGTTCTTCCGCCTTGATCAACAGTCCTGGACACGCCAGGACACCAAACTGACCCGCGATTTGGCCAGCTTTCAACGTTGGTTCAACACCTGGTCGTCTCGGACCATGACCTTCTCCGCCGGCAGCATTTTCGTCGCCGTGTTGCTGATGATGGTTTGACCCTGCCAAGCCTGAATTAACTAGGAACTAAACACCATGAATAGCCAAGTAAACGCCAACGTTGTCCACGAATCCGAAGCCCAGCGCCAGCACGCCCGGGTAAAAATCCCGGCCAAGCTGCGCTTCTTCGGCGCCGACCAAACGCCAATGGAAGTGCGGGTCATCGACCTCTCCGCTGGCGGCCTGGCGTTCAACGCCCCGCAGCAGCCGCTGAAAGTCGGCGATGTGCACAAGGGTCGCCTGCAGTTCGTGATCGATAACTTGGGCCTGGCGATGGACGTCGAGCTGCAGATTCGCTCCTACGACCGCCAGACCGGCCGCACCGGTTGCCAGTTCCAGAACCTCGATGCACAAGACATCTCCACCCTGCGCCACCTGATCACCTCGCACTTGTCCGGCGACATCGTGACCATGGGCGACGTGCTGGCGACCCTGCAACGCGACAACTTCACCAAGGCGCGCAAGGTCAAGGACAGCGGCAGCAACATGAGCGTCGGCGGCCGCCTGCGGGCCGTGACCTTCAGCCTCGGGATCTTCGTGGTGGGCCTGGCGGCATTCGGCTTCGTGGTCAAATCGGTGTACGGCATGTACTTCGTCAGCCACGCCACTTCCGGCCTGGTGAGCGTCCCGGGCATGAACGTGACCATGCCTCGCGACGGCACCGTGCAGAGCCTGATCAAAGGTGACGCGGTCGCTGCCAAGGGCGCGCCATTGGCGACGTTCAGCACCAGCATGCTCGATGTGCTCAAGGGCCATCTGGACGAAGACCAACTGCAACCGGCCAAGGTTGAAGAGCTGTTCGGCAAACAAATGACCGGCACCCTCACCTCCCCGTGCGACTGCGTCGTGGCCCAGCAATTGGTCGCCGACGGTCAGTACGCCAGCAAGGGCGATGTGATCTTCCAACTGGTACCGCGCGGCAGCCAGGCCAACGTTGATGCACGCTTCTCCTATCGCCAGTTTGCCGACGTTCGCCCGGGTACCCGCGTGAACTTCCAGGTGGCGGATGAAGAGCAGGTGCGTACCGGCACCATCGTCAGCAGCACCAGCCTCAACAGCAGCGAAATGTCTTCCGACATTCGCGTGCAGATCAAACCCGATGCCCCGCTGGACAGCACCTACGCCGGCCGCCCGGTTGAAGTGACCAGCGACCGCGGCCCATCCCTGAATTGGCTGATCGACAAAGCCATGGCCAACGGTCTGTAAGCAGAGGACATGCCTGTGATGACTCTCTCAAAAACACCGCAATCCCTGTGGGAGCGGGCTTGCTCGCGAAAGCAGTGTGTCAGCCAACACATGCATCAACTGACAGGGCCCCTTCGCGAGCAAGCCCGCTCCCACATGGGAACTGCGGCGTTGCTGGCTGTTGCGGTCAGCCTCGCCGGTTGCGCCGGCCTGCCCGACCAACGCCTGGCCAATGAAGCCCTCAAGCGTGGTGACACGGTCACCGCGCAGCAGAACTACCAGCAACTGGCAGACCTGGGCTACAGCGAGGCCCAGGTGGGCCTGGCGGATATCCAGGTCGGCACCCGCGACCCCGAGCAAATCAAGCAGGCCGAAGCGACCTACCGCGCGGCCGCCGATACCTCGCCCCGTGCCCAGGCACGCCTGGGTCGCCTGCTGGTGGCCAAGCCGGGCGCCACTGAAGCCGAGCACCACGAAGCCGAAGGCCTGTTAAAAAAAGCCTTTGCCAATGGCGAAGGCAACACCCTGATCCCGCTGGCAATGCTGTACCTGCAATACCCGCATGATTTCCCGAACATCAACGCCCAGCAGCAAATCAGCAAATGGCGCGCCTCGGGCTACCCGGAAGCTGGCCTGGCCCAGGTGCTGCTGTATCGCACCCAGGACACCTACGACCAGCATCTGGATGAAGTGGAAAGCATCTGCAAGGCCGCGCTGAACACCACCGATATCTGCTACGTCGAGTTGGCCACGGTCTACCAGGAAAAAGCCGAGCCGGAAAAACAGGCCGAACTGCTCAAGCAGATGGAAGCCGGCTACAGCCGTGGCGCCGTCACCGCCCAGCGGGTCGACAGCGTCGCTCGCGTGCTGGGTGATGCAAGCCTGGGCAAGACTGACGAAAAAACCGCCCAAGCGCTGCTGGAAAAAATCGCCCCTGCTTACCCGGCCTCCTGGGTCAGCCTGGCGCAACTGCTCTACGACTTCCCGGAACTGGGTGACGTCGACCAGATGATGAAGTACCTGGACAACGGCCGCGCCGCCGACCAGCCCCGCGCCGAACTGTTGCTGGGCAAGCTCTACTACGAAGGCAAGTGGGTCCCGGCTGACGCCAAGGCCGCCGAAGAACACTTCCAGAAAGCCGTCGGCCGCGAAGTGGCTGCCGATTACTACCTCGGCCAGATTTACCGCCGTGGCTACCTGGGCAAGGTCTACTCGCAAAAGGCCCTGGACCATCTGCTGACCGCTGCGCGCAACGGCCAGAACAGCGCCGACTTCGCGATTGCCCAACTGTTTTCCCAAGGCAAGGGCACCAAGCCCGACCCGCTTAACGCCTATGTCTTCAGCCAGTTGGCCAAGGCCCAGGACACGCCGGAAGCCAACGACCTGGCGACCCAGCTCGAAGCTCCGCTGACCCCGGAACAACGCGCCGAAGGCCAACGCCTGGTGCAACAGGAACTGGCCGTGCGCGGCACCCTGGCCCAAAGCACGCTGCAATTGCACGCCCTGCAAGAAGAAGACGGCGAGGAATCCCTATGAAGCTCAATCCATTCGTCAAGGCCGGCATCGGCCTGACCTTCGCCCTGCTGTGGTCGTGCCCGACCCTGGCCGCGCTGACCGAAGCCAAGAACTTCGGCCTGGAAGTCAAAGTCACCGGCCAGTCCGAAGATGACCGCGACCTGGGCACCCAGAAAGGCGGCGACGTCAACGGCATCGGCCTTGACCTGCGCCCCTGGATCTACGGTGAGAGCGGCAACTGGAGCGCCTACGCCATGGGCCAGGCCGTGACCTCCAGCGACATCATCGAGACCGACACCCTGCAACAGTCCTCGGATGACGCCACCCAACAGACCAGCAATGACGACCGCAAGAGCAAGAAGAATTACCTGGCGATGCGCGAGTTCTGGGTCGCCTACGGCGGCTTCACGCCCTACCCCGGCGAGATCCTCAAGCTCGGTCGCCAACGCCTGCGCAACGACGACGGCCAATGGCGCGACACCAATATCGAAGCGCTGAACTGGACCTTCGACACCACCTTGCTCAAGGCCAATGTCGGCGTCGCCGAGCGTTTCAGCGAATACCGCACCGACCTCAAGGAACTGTCGCCCAAGGACAAGGACCGTCAGCACCTTTACGCCGACGCCGCCTATCAGTGGACGCCAGGCCAGTGGATCGGCCTGCGCGCTCACCACACCCATGACGACGGCAAGCTCGACTTCCCGGAACCGGGCGTGGCCACCGATTCGCTGGACAAGCGCGAGAACGGCGACCTGACCTGGCTCGGCATCGAAGCCAACAGTGACGCCTACAACTGGCGCAACACCAACACCGTCAACTACTGGGCGAGCGTCACCGGCATGCAGGGCGACCGCGACACGGTCAACGCCTTGAACGCCGACGGCACCCGCCCCACCAATGCCAAGCGCAGCGATGACGTGAATGGCTGGGCCACCGATTTGGGTGTGCGCCTGCGCCTCGACCCGCAGTGGCAAGTGGGCGCCGCCTACTCCCGCGCCAGCGCCGAATACGAGCAGAACGGCCTGCAAAGCAACCGTTCGAACTGGACCGGTACCCAGTCCCGCGTCCACCGTTTCGGCGAAGCGTTTCGCGGCGAGATGAACAACATGCAGTCCATGAGCCTGTTCGGTTCGTGGCAGCTGCGCGAGGACTATGACGCCAGCCTGGTGTACCACAAGTTCTGGCGCGTCGACGGCAACAAGCCGGTGGGCAGCAACGGCATCGACGCCGTGCAGAACAACACCGATGACGTGACCGGCGCGATCCTGTCCAGCACGTCCCTGCCGCTTGAAGATGGCAAGAAAGACCTGGGCCAGGAGATGGACCTGGTGGTCACCAAGTACTTCAAGAAAGGCCTGCTGCCGGCCGGGCTCAGCCAGTCGATCGACGAACCGTCGGCTCTGGTGCGCTTCCGTGCAGGCGTGTTCAAACCGGGCGACGCCTACGGCAGCCAAGTCGACTCGTACATGCATCGCGCCTTTGTCGACGTGATCTGGAAGTTCTGATGGGAGCCTGCGCAATGAACCCTCAAGCCCTCAAAGGCTCGGTCAGCCTGCTGGTCGCAGCGATGCTGCTGGCCAGCACTTCGGCCTTCGCCGATGTCGCGCAGCAGGTCAAGGCGCCGACCATCGCCAAAGAGCTGCAACAGGCCAAGACCTACACCATCTCCAGCCCGCCGACCGCGCCGCTGGAGATGGCCAAGCCTGCGCTGCCGGACGTGTCCGGCTACACCGCGGCCAATATCGCCAAGAAAATTGTGCGCACCAAACCTGGCAAAGTCAGCATTCGCCGGATGATGCAGGAAGACGCCCTGAAGGACTTCATCGGCGGCGACAACAAGATGGCCGAATGGGTAGTGCGCCAGCACGGTATTCCCCAGGCGATCTTTGTCGACGACGGCTACATGAACCTCAAGGACCTGCTGAAGAAAGTGCCCAAGCAGTACTTGAGCGAAACCTCGCCGGGTGTGTTCCTGGCCAAGTTGCCGATCGTGGTGGGCCGTAAAGGCATCCTCGAAATCGACAAGCAGACTCAAGAGCTGCGCCTGTCCCAGGAAGCCGGTTCGTTCCTGATCAACGACGGCCAACTGTTCGTACGTGACACCAAAATCACCGGCTGGCGCGAGAAGACCAACGGCCCGGCGACTTTCCAGTCGCCCAAGGAATTTCGTCCATTCCTGCTGGCCTGGGGCGGCACCGAGACCTACATCGCCAACAGCAAGATGGCCAGCTTCGGCTACGCCAACAGTAAGTCGTATGGCGTGAGTATTTCCCAGTACACGCCGAACATGGCCAAGGTGCTCAAGCGTCCTGAACCGACGGGCTGGATCGTCGACTCCGAGTTCTCGGACATGTGGTACGGCTTCTACTGCTACGAAACCACCGGCTTTGTGCTCAAGGGCAATACCTACAAGGACAACATCGTCTACGGCATTGACCCCCACGACCGTTCACACGGCCTGATCATCACCGACAACACCGTCTACGGCACGAAGAAGAAGCACGGCATCATCATTTCCCGGGAAGTGAACGACAGCTTCATCTTCAACAACCGCAGCTTCGACAACAAGCTCTCGGGCCTGGTGATCGACCGTAACAGCGTCAACAACCTGATCGCCGACAACGAGATCTACCGCAACCACACCGACGGCATCACCCTCTATGAGAGCGGCGATAACCTGCTGTGGGGCAACAAGGTGATCAGCAACCGTCGCCACGGCATCCGCGTGCGTAACAGCGTGAACATTCGCCTGTACGAGAACATTGCCATGGCCAACGGGCTGACCGGCGTGTACGGCCACATCAAGGATTTGACCGACACCGACCGCGACATCGCCCTCGACCCGTTCGACACCAAGGTCTCGCTGATCGTGGTCGGCGGTGAACTGGCCGCCAACGGCAGCGGGCCGCTGTCCATCGACTCGCCGTTGAGCGTCGAGCTGTACCGCGTATCAATGCTTGCGCCGACCAAATCCAGTGGCATCAGCTTCTCGGGCGTTCTTGGCGATCGCCAGGAAGAGATCCTCGACTTGCTGGTACGCCAGAAGAAAGCCGTGCTGATCGACCCTGTCGAACGCCAGACCGAAATGCAGGACTGAGGATGACCTTTATGCACCCACACATGATCAAACTGCTCAGCCTTTCGGGTTTGACCCTCGGCCTGCTCGCGGCCAGCCAGGGCGTGCGCGCCGACGAAATCAAGGCGCCAACCTTCACCGCCGAACCGTGCTGCAGCCTGTGCCCGGCCGCCCACGACGCGAAGAACTACACCACGCGCTACCAGCAGAACTTCACCACCCTGGTGCAAGCCCAGGGCGATTGGCTGTTCCGGACCCAGGAAGACCTGCGCACCGAATTCGACACCAGCCCCGCCGGCTACAAACGCATGCAGCAGCTGCACGATGCGTTCAAGAGCAAGGGCGTGGAACTGGTGGTGGTCTACCAGCCGACCCGTGGCTTGGTGAACCGCAACAAGCTCAACCCTGAAGAGAAAGCCAGGTTCGATTTCGACAAGGCCCTGGGCAATTACAAGACCATGCTCGGGCGCTTCGCCAAGATGGGCTACGTCGTACCGGACCTGTCGCCGCTGACCAACGAGCAACTGCCGGATGAATTGCCGGCCCACGATTTCTACTTCCGCGGCGACCAACACTGGACGCCATACGGCGCCCAGCGCACCGCCAAAATCGTCGGCGCGAAAGTGCGGGCGATGCCTGAATTTGCCGGTATCCCGCAGCGCGAATTCGAGACCAAACGGTCCGGGCGCATGGGCAAGACCGGCACCCTGCACAACATGGCCGGGCAACTGTGCGGCACCAGCTACGCGATCCAGTACATGGACCAGTTCACCACCGAGCCCAAGGGCGAAGCGGCAGACGGCGACCTGTTCGGTGATTCCGGCAACCCGCAGATCACCCTCGTGGGTACCAGCCACAGTGGCAAGAACTACAATTTCGCCGGCTTCCTGGAACAGGAAATCGGTGCCGACATCCTTAACGTCGCCTTCCCCGGTGGTGGCCTGGAAGGCTCGATGATCCAGTACCTGGGCAGCGAAGAATTCCAGAAGACCCCGCCGAAGATCCTGATCTGGGAATTCTCGCCGCTGTATCGCCTGGACCAGGAGACCATCTACCGCCAGATGATGTCGCTGCTGGACAACGGCTGTGAAGGCAAGACCGCCCAGATGAGCGCCAGCACCACGCTGAAACCCGGCAAGAACGAATTGCTGGTGAACAGTTCGAACAAAGACCTGCGCAACAGCAGTCACCAGGTCGACATCCGCTTCGCCGACCCATCGGTGAAAACCCTGCAAGCCACCCTCTGGTACATGAACGGGCGCCACGAGGACATCAAGATCGAGAAACCCGAAACATCCGATACAGACGGGCGTTTCGCCTTTGAACTGCGCACCGATGAAGACTGGGCCACGCAAAACCTGCTGGCCGTGGAAGTGCAGGGCCCTGAAGCGGGCCAGGCCGCGCAGAAAGTCGAAGCGAAAATTTGCACACGCAACGTATTCCCCGCCGGTGGTCAACAGACTGCTTCAACGGGGCAATGAGGTTACTTATGCAGAAGTTATTGATTCCAACATTACTGGGCATGGCGATCTTCGCCGGATCAGTCAATGCCGCCGCGCCACTGCGTCCACCCCAGGGTTATTTCGCCCCGGTGGAAGCATTCAAGACCGGCGACTTCAAGAATGACTGCGACACCATGCCGGCGCCGTACACCGGTTCGCTGCAGTTTCGCAGCAAGTACGAAGGTTCGGACAAGGCTCGCTCCACGTTGAACGTGCAGTCCGAAAAAGCCTTTCGCGACAGCACCGCCGACATCACCAAGCTGGAAAAAGACACCAGCAAACGCGTGATGCAATTCATGCGCGACGGTCGCCCGGAGCAGCTGGAATGTACGCTGAACTGGCTGACGAGTTGGGCCAAGGCGGATGCGTTGATGTCCAAGGATTTCAACCACACCGGCAAGTCCATGCGCAAATGGGCGTTGGGCAGCATGGCCTCGGCCTATGTACGCCTGAAGTTCTCCGACTCCCACCCGCTGGCCAACCACCAGCAGGAGTCGCAGTTGATCGAGGCCTGGTTCAGCAAAATGGCCGACCAGGTGGTGAGCGACTGGGACAACCTGCCGCTGGATAAAACCAACAACCACTCCTACTGGGCCGCCTGGTCGGTGATGGCGACCTCCATCGCCACCAACCGTCGCGACCTGTTTGATTGGGCCGTGAAGGAATACAAGGTCGGCGCCAATCAGGTCGATGCGCAGGGCTTCCTGCCGAACGAATTGAAGCGTCAGCAACGGGCTTTGTCGTACCACAACTATGCCCTGCCGCCGCTGGCGATGATCGCCAGTTTTGCCCTGGTCAACGGTGTTGACCTGCGCCAGGAAAACAACGGCGCCTTGAAACGCCTGGGCGACAACGTGCTGGCCGGGGTGAAAGACCCGGAGATCTTCGAGAAGAAGAACGGCAAGGAACAAGACATGAAGGACCTCAAGGAAGACATGAAATTTGCCTGGCTTGAGCCCTTCTGCACCCTCTACACCTGCGCGCCGGATGTGATCGAGCGCAAGCACGGGATGCAGCCGTTCAAGACGTTCCGTCTCGGGGGTGACCTGACCAAGGTCTTCGACCCGGCGCACGAGAAAGGCAACAAAGGCTCCTGACGAAACGCAATTCAAATGTGGGAGCGGGCTTGCTCGCGAAGGCGGTGTAACAGTCGCCGTCTGTGTTGAATGACACACCGCATTCGCGAGCAAGCCCGCTCCCACATTTTGAGCCGGTTTCGTCAGTGGGAATGTAATACCGCCCCTCTCCGTTTTCGGTGGGGGGTTTGGGGGGGGCCGTTGGCCCTTGACTGTTGGTTAAACATGGAGAGATCGGGATGGTTTTCTCGTCCAATGTGTTCCTGTTTTTGTTCTTGCCGATCTTCCTCGGCTTGTACTATTTGAGCGGGCAACGCTATCGCAATCTGCTGCTGCTGGTTGCCAGCTATGTGTTCTACGCCTGGTGGCGAGTGGACTTCCTGGCGCTGTTCGCCGCCGTGACGCTGTGGAACTACTGGATCGGCCTCAAGGTCGGTGCGGCAGGCGTGCGCACCAAGCCGGCCCAGCGCTGGCTGCTGTTGGGCGTGGCGGTCGACCTGTGCATCCTCGGCTACTTCAAGTACGCCAACTTCGGCGTAGACAGCATCAACCTGATGATGAAGTCGGCGGGGCTTGAGCCTTTCATCCTGACCCACGTGCTGTTGCCGATCGGTATCTCGTTCTACATCTTTGAGTCCATCAGCTACATCATCGACGTGTACCGCGGCGACACCCCGGCCACCCGCAATCTGATCGACTTTGCGGCGTTCGTGGCGATCTTCCCGCACCTGATTGCCGGCCCCGTGTTGCGCTTTCGCGACCTGGCCGACCAGTTCAACAACCGCACCCACACCCTCGATAAATTCTCCGAGGGCTGCACGCGGTTCATGCAGGGTTTCATCAAGAAGGTGTTCATCGCCGACACCCTGGCGGTGGTCGCCGACCATTGCTTCGCCCTGCAAAACCCCACCACCGGCGACGCGTGGCTCGGCGCGCTGGCGTACACCGCGCAGCTGTACTTCGACTTCTCCGGCTACAGCGACATGGCCATCGGTTTGGGCTTGATGATGGGTTTCCGCTTCATGGAAAACTTCAAGCAACCGTACATCAGCCAGTCGATCACCGAGTTCTGGCGGCGCTGGCACATCAGCCTGTCCACCTGGCTGCGTGACTACCTCTACATCACCCTGGGCGGCAACCGTAAAGGCACGCTGACCACCTACCGCAACCTGTTCCTGACCATGCTGCTCGGTGGCCTGTGGCACGGTGCAAACATCACCTACATCGTGTGGGGCGCCTGGCACGGCATGTGGCTGGCGATTGAAAAAGCCATCGGCCTCAACACCGCACCGCGCAGTTTCAACGTCGTGCGCTGGGCCTTCACCTTCCTGCTGGTGGTAATGGGCTGGGTGATCTTCCGCTCGGAAAACCTGCACGTCGCCGGCCGTATGTACGGCGCGATGTTCAGCTTCGGCGAGTGGTCACTCTCGGAACTCAATCGCGCCAGCCTCACCGGCCTGCAAGTGGCAACCCTGGTGGTGGCATACGCAACCCTGGCGTTTTTCGGCCTGCGAGACTTCTACAACAACCGCCCACCGGAAAAAACCAAGCCTGCGGTCAACACCCAGGCCGATGGCCCGGCGACTGCACAACCTGGCTTGATCAAGGCCGTACCGGGCGACACCCCGGGCAGCATCCATGAGCCCGGCTACACCGTTGGCACCGAGGCCACCGTGCAACCGGCCTACTGGACCGCCACCTGGCCACGCTACGCCATGCGCGCCGCAGTACTGCTGCTGTTCGTGGCGTCGATTCTCAAACTTTCGGCGCAGAGCTTCTCGCCGTTCCTTTACTTCCAGTTCTGAGGGAGCCGACCATGACCCGTTCATTACGCGTCCTCTATATCGCCTTGTTCATGGCCGTGCTGCTGGCGTTGGGCGCCTGGTCGATGCGCAGTTTCTTCGGTTTCAGCACCAACGCCGACGCTACCGTGCTCAACGGTCGCTGGACCAAGGCCGTCGAGACCCATTACGACGACCAGTTCCCGATCAAGCGCCTGGGCACCAACCTCTGGGCAGCCCTGGACTACAAGCTGTTCAATGAAGGCCGCCCTGGCGTGGTGATTGGCCGCGATCACTGGCTCTACAGCGACGAGGAATTCAACCCCATCGTCAACGAAGACCAGAACCTGCAAGGCAACTACGCCCTGGTGGAAGGCGTGCGCCAGAAGCTCAAGGCCCAAGGCATCCAACTGGTGATGGCGATCGTGCCGGCCAAGGTGCGCCTGTACCCGGAACACCTGGGTGAAGTGCAGCCGGCGAGTATCCACGCAGGTCTGTACCAGGACTTCCATGCCCGCATGGCCGCCGACAAGATCGTCGCTCCCGACCTGATGGGCCCGCTGCAACAGGCCAAGCTGCACGGCCAGCAAGTGTTCCTGCGCACCGACACCCACTGGACACCGGACGGCGCTGAAGTGGCGGCCAAAGAACTGGCCAAGACAATTGCCAACAAAACGCCCCTGAGCGGCGAACCTCAACGCTTCGTCACCGAAGCCGAGAAGACCGAGCCACACAAGGGCGACCTGCGTCTGTTCCTGCCCCTGGACCCGCTGTTCGAAAACCTGATGCCACCCAAGGAGCCGCTGCAAAAACGCGTGACTCACCTGGCTGAAACCAAAGGCGACGACGCCCTGTTCACCGACAGCGAAACCCCGGTGGCCCTGGTGGGCACCAGCTACAGCGCCAACCCGAACTGGAACTTTGTCGGCGCACTGAAGCAAGCCCTGGGCAGCGACGTCATCAACTACTCCGAAGACGGCCACGGCCCGATCCTGCCGATGCTCAGCTACCTGAAAAGCGACGACTTCAAGAACAGCCCGCCACAGGTGCTGATCTGGGAGTTTCCTGAACGTTATCTGCCTGTGAACAACGAAATCGGCGATGCCGACCCGCAGTGGGTTGCGCAGCTCAAACAAGCCGGTGCGCGCCAACAGAACATGGCTATCAACACCCCCGCCGTTAAAAACATGAACTCCGAGACGCCCAACCGGGCGCAAAACTGAAAGAGAGGTAACTCACATGACTTTCACTACTACTCCGCGCCGTCTCGCAAAAACCTTTGCCTTCGTTGCAGGCATGAGCGTTATTTCGATGTCCGCATTTGCCGGTGGCGACGCCGCCCTCTACGGCCCCGTCGCGCCAAAAGGCTCGAGCTTTGTGCGGGTGTACAACGCCAGCAACCAGGAAGTCAGCGCCACCGTCGGCAGCACCAACCTCAACGAGGTTGCACCGCTGGCCAGCAGTGACTTCAGCTTCATGCCGGGCGGTGACTACAGCGCCAAGGTCGGCAGCCAGACCCTGCCGGTCAAGCTCGCCTCCGATCACTACTACACCTTGGTCAGCAGCGGCAGCGGCCAGCCACAACTGATCGAAGAACCGCCGTTCAAGAACAAGCAGAAATCCCTGGTGCGCGTGCAGAACCTCAGTGACAAGTCGCTGACCCTGAAAACCGCCGACGGCAAGACCGACGTGGTCCAGGCCGTGGCCGCCAAGGGCCGTGGCGAGCGCGAAATCAACCCGGTGAAGGTCAGCCTGGCCTTGTACGAAGGCGACAAGAAAGTCGGCGACGTGAAGCCGGTAGCCCTGGAGCGTGGTGAGGCCGCAGTGCTGTACGTCACCGGCAGCGGCGCCAACCTGTCGCCAGTGTGGGTCAAGCGCCCCGTGTCGACCCGCTAACTATTTACCGGACGGACCGCACCCCCTGTAGGAGCGAGCTTGCTCGCGAAGAACGCTAACGATGACGCAGCGCCCCCGGTTTATCCCGGCGCTCTCTGGTTTTTCGCGAGCAAGCTCGCTCCTACAGGATTAAGCGGCCAGCCCGGACCGAGACAAAAACAAGAGTGAAACGACAGAACGCAGTAGCTCTAACCCATATTGATTCAAGGAGAAACACATGATCCCAGTAATCCTTTCCGGTGGTAGCGGCTCACGTCTTTGGCCGCTTTCGCGTAAACAGTTTCCCAAGCAGTTCCTGGCCCTGACCGGCGAGCACACTTTGTTCCAGCAAACCCTGGAGCGCCTGGTGTTCGACGGCATGGATGCACCCATCGTGGTCTGCAACAAAGACCACCGCTTTATCGTCAACGAGCAACTGGCCGCCCGCAAACTGGAAACCCAGCGAATCCTGATGGAACCGTTCGGCCGCAACACCGCGCCGGCCGTGGCCCTGACGGCAATGATGCTGGTCAACGAAGGCCGTGACGAGCTGATGCTGGTGCTGCCGGCCGACCACGTGCTGGACGACCAGAAAGCCCTGCAACGTGCCCTGGCCCTGGCCACTGTGGCCGCTGAGCGTGGTGAAATGGTGCTGTTCGGCGTGCCGGCCACCCGTCCGGAAACCGGCTACGGCTACATCAAGTCGACCAACGATTCGCTGCTGCCCGAAGGCGTCAGCCGCGTGCAACAGTTCGTTGAAAAACCCGATGAAAAACGCGCCACCGAGTTCGTCAAAAGCGGTGGTTACTTCTGGAACAGCGGCATGTTCCTGTTCCGCGCCAGCCGCTTCCTGGAAGAGCTGAAAAAGCACGATCCGGACATCTACGACACCTGCCTGCTGACCCTGGAACGCAGCAACCACAGCGCCGACACCATCGACATCGACGAAGCCACTTTCGCCTGCTGCCCGGATAACTCCATCGACTACGCCGTGATGGAAAAAACCCAGCTGGCCTGCGTGGTGCCATTGACCGCTGGCTGGAGCGACGTGGGTTGCTGGGCATCGCTGTGGGACGTGAATGAAAAAGACGCCAACGGCAACGTCAGCAAAGGCGACGTGGTGATCCAGGACAGCAAGAACTGCATGATCCACGGCAACGGCAAGCTGGTGTCGGTTATCGGTCTGGAAAACATCGTGGTGGTAGAAACCAAGGACGCGATGATGATTGCCCACAAGGACAAGGTCCAGGGCGTCAAGCAGATGGTCAACACTCTCAACGAACAGGGCCGCAGCGAAACCCAGAACCACTGCGAGGTCTACCGTCCGTGGGGCTCGTATGACTCGGTGGACATGGGCGGCCGCTTCCAGGTCAAGCACATCTCGGTCAAGCCGGGCGCGTGCCTGTCGTTGCAGATGCACCACCACCGCGCCGAACACTGGATCGTGGTCAGCGGCACTGCCGAAGTCACCTGTGACGAGAACGTGTTCCTGCTCACCGAAAACCAGTCCACCTACATTCCGATCGCCTCGGTGCACCGCTTGCGCAACCCGGGCAAGATTCCATTGGAGATTATTGAGGTGCAGTCCGGCAGCTACCTGGGTGAAGACGATATCGAGCGTTTTGAAGATATCTACGGTCGGTCTACGCCGATCGAGCGTGGCGTGTCGGTGAAAACCATCGCGCAGTAAAAGAGCGGCACAAGAAGCCCCCGTCCTACCGACTGCGTCCCCTATCCGCAGCCGGTGGGTCGGGGGCTTTTTCAGATCAATGCCCCAGCGCTTTCAAACGCGCTCAACCGAAATAGTCGGGAAACTGATTCGGCCCCAAATACAGGAAGTTCGACTCAGTCAGCTTGATTTCTTTGTTCATCTTCAGCTCAACGAACGGGCTGCCCGCCGTGATGGAACCCAGATCCTGCGGAACCTGATCCGTGCTGAATATCACCATGTAGTCGCCCCTGCCCACATAGCGTTCGTTCCCCAGGAACAACAGGTTTTCGACGTTTTCACCATTAAATTGCTGGCCGGGGGGGTTAACGTACACGCCGCCCTTCGAACCCGCGCGCGTTTCACCGCGTGCCAGATCGTTAATACCTTGCCCTTGAGCAATCGCTTCGGCGCCTTCCTTGCTGGTGTAGTGGATATAAACGGGTTGCGCGTTGTGCGTGCCCGAATCCACTGCCGACTGCCAATCTGGATGATTGACCAATTGCTTATTCGTTGCAGAGAGTGGAGCAGAGCTGCCTGGCTGGCCCAGCAGCTTTTGCGCCTGAGGCTTGCCAGTCTTCTTTGGACCTAATCCTGATTTGACGCCACCCGGCAACCGGTTCAATCGCCATTCGCCGTCGCCCGCCGGCTGCAGGAATGCCACGGTCTTTTTGGTCTGCGGGTCAATGACCCGTACATATCCACCCTCGACCTTGTACACGGAGCTGATTTCGTACGGTTTGCTGACGCCGCTGCCATCGGTGTAACGCACATAAAACTGCTCGCCGACTTGATAAGTGCCATCGCCCCGCATCGTACGGCCGCTGAGCAGGCTGTCAGGCACGGAATGGGCGCTGATGTCTGGCAATGCGCGGACTGAGACGCCCCCTGCCGGTACCTGGTGTGCCGCCGGTGTGGTCGTCAGCGGCACGACGACTCTACTTGCCGGCGCCGGGTTAAGGACCGGGCGCATAATTGGG
This sequence comes from Pseudomonas sp. ATCC PTA-122608, assembly GCF_001952855.1. GTDB lineage: Bacteria > Pseudomonadota > Gammaproteobacteria > Pseudomonadales > Pseudomonadaceae > Aquipseudomonas. The sequence continues at coordinate 20,259 of NZ_LPNO01000007.1, forward strand.
CTGGCCTTGCTACCCGCGGCCATGCCGCTGCCGTCGCCATACCGGGCATAGATCATGGCAAGGCGGTTGGGTTTGTTGAGTACGTTGACGATGGATTGTCCCGGTGCCCGGATGACACGCAGCCCCGCCTTGGTCAGGCGGGTCGCGGTCGAAACGCCCTTTCCGACAATGGGCAGCAGGTCCATGAACATCGTGGCGACCTCGATGCCAAACAGGGTCTTGTTGTATCTCGATTCTTTAGCTACTTCATCTGAGCTGACAGATCCGACGTCCGCCTTATCGATCAGTATTTCCGTCAGTTGTTTGTACAGAGTGTCCTGTAAATTGCCCTGGATAGGCGTGAGGTAGGCGTTGCTACCCAACTCATTCACCCGTCCCAGCCGCCCCACATTTTCAACAATGCTCCTCTGGACGATTGCACTCAAACCGTCCGGATTGAGCGGCGATGTTTTGCTACTTGCGTAGGTTCGCCATCCCGGTTCTTTGAAAAGCGCACTGAGCGCCGCCTGATTGGCGACTTCCCGAAAGGAGATCCCGTCGGGCGCATCCGGGCTATACAGCACAAGCGGCCCGTCCTGGCCGTTGCCAATGGCGACCACACCCTGAAGCTCCTGACCGTAGTGGCTGACGGTGTTTGCGACAACGGTCTTTCCATCCACTTGGGGCCGCGTGGCAGCGTCCGGAAAATCGAGCACGGCCCGGACCCATTCAGGTCCCGAGGAGCCTTGTGGATAAGCCTGCGGATTCAACTGCCCCAGAAACGCCTGCTTCTGCATGACATCCGACAGGTTGGCTTTCCATGCCGAGCGGAGTTTCCCCGGTGCTCCCGTCTGGGCGTCAGGCGCCATTCGTTCCTTGAGCAGGGTGATGTAGTTACCGCCCACATCCAGCTCATTCACCAGAGTCTTGAGTTCCTCGGTTCCCAACACCACAGGCTTTCCATCTGCCCCGAGCACCGGCTTGCCTGAAACATCGGTCAGCGTTGCGGCGAATTTCACCTCAACATGCTGGTGGCTTTCTGCGGCGGGCCATGCAGTAGGGTTTTTCAGGGCAAGCTCAATCAATGAGCTGTGCTGCCTGCTGACATTGCGCGCAACGTAAGCGCCTTGCCGACCGGTATGAGTTCTGGATTGTGTGGTGGTGGTGACCACGATCTTGTCCGGGTCGATATTTACCGTGGGGTATTTTTTCCTGAGCGCTGTCGCCAATTTGTCATGGGCAAAGCCCTGCAGTGAAGGAATCGCTTCCAGCAACGGCACCAGTGACTGGAGGGATTGCTGCTCGCTCGCCTCCAGAGACTTGTATTCGCCCTCGTTCATGCGCGACAGGTTTTTCAGCCACTGCGGCTGTTGTTTGTCTTCAAGCCTTTCTCCCCGGGCAAGTATTGCGTTGCTGCCGTCCAGTTGAGTAGACCAATTGGCGGCGTTGTTCATGGCCAAGGCGATTTGTGGGCCGTTCATGTCGCTGGTGTCTGAGTGAGTCAGTGCATTCAGTTCGGCTTTTTGTCGCTCCAGAAGCTGAGGAATCGCTTCAGCAATCACGTCCCCTGAGGTGGGAGCGAAACTGAGCATCAGGTCTTCGCCGCGTAAAGGCTTGCGCAGGTTTTCCGCCGACAAGGGCAAGCTCTGTGACAGCAGCTCTGCGCGAACGCCGCCTTTGTCAATTCGTTGCATCAGCGTCGACTGCAATTGGGCAGGGGTCGCGAACTCCTCAAAGCCCTCACCGGGGGTGTAGAGCACCACAGGTCCGTTGTCTTGGTTGGCAAGCATGTTTTTGTTGCCGTTGGGCCAGTGAGGCTGGGTTTGCAGGGAGCCATCGGAGGCGGTAATCATGAAGGCCCCGGCCAGGCGCGCGCCGTTCAGCGTCGTGTCATCAACCGTGAGCGGATATACACCGGGCCGCGCACCGTTGGGGAAAGCGCTTCCCCGGGACGCCAGGGTCGGATAACGGAACGTTTTGTCGATCAGCGCTTTGCTCGCCGGGCTCAGGGTACCGTCCTCCACGCGCAGGGCCGCTTGAGTGGAGAGCATTTGGCGGTGCAGGTTGATCAGTTGGTCTTGAGGCGGGCTGGGGTCTGTTTCGGTGGGGCGGGGAGACGTCCAGAATCGAGTGACGGCGTTGGCAAACAGCTCACCAATTTGCCCTACGGCGCCAGGCGTCTTGGCAACGTACTCCTGATACTCCTGCACAAATTGCTCATAGGTGGGCTGCTGGCTGATCAACCGGTTGATTTGAATGTTGAGTGAATTGTGCTGGCTGAAATAACCCTGTTGAGCAGAGGCGGGTCTACCAAAAGCATACTCGGCGACAGTGGCCGGACGAATGCTCCGAACGACCGGCATAGCAGGTGCACCAGGGAAGGCCTGGCCAGAAAATGACGCCGCGCTACTGAGCTGAGGCGTCTGGTTTTCAGCGGCTCGCTGGCCGTTTAAAGCTGAAGGAGGGGCAAGATCAGGCTGATACTCGGTATGACGTTTAACAATCATTGAATGGACCCTGTGCAAAAGGGAGTTAGTCCATTGTTACCCTTGTAAAAGAGATATCACTCCAGTGATGAATCAATCCGTGGTGTAAGAGCGCCAGCGGGTTCCGGTGGGTAAAGTGCAATGCATTACCGCAAGTGATTAGGCTTGGCCCCCGGGCTCAGCTACGATGAATGCTCATGGCAAGCGAGGGTTTTATCGTGTTCATCGGCGTTCTACTGATCATCACCTGGTTGATCCTCCTGCTGCGCTATCCGGCCAAGGCGTTGCCGGTTTCCCTTGCGGCCGCCATCGGCCTGGGTTTGGTCGCGGTAGGCGTAGTGTGGCTGGACAAGCGTGAGGCCCAACAATTGGCACGCCTGGAATTACGCACCGTCTACGCGCCTCAAGAATGCCCGGCAGACCGGCCACTCAAACTCACTCTGAACAACGGCAACGATGTGCCACTGACCGAACTGCGCTGGCGCGTCGCAGCTTATGCACCAGGCGACACCGTCAACCTGGCCGACAACGTCTACGCTGCCCCACGCTATCGCGGCCCGGCGAACTGCAAGCCGGCGCCACCTGGGAAGACTGCCTGCCGGTACCGCCACTGCGCCCCGGCTATCGCCCGCAAACCCTGGAATTTCGCGCCGAGCATTTGCAAGGCAGCTTCTCCGACTAACAACAAAGGACTGATCCATGCCCAACGTACTCATCACCGGGTGTTCCAGTGGTATTGGCCGTGCCCTGGCGGATGCCTTCAAGCAAGCCGGTTTTGACGTGTGGGCCAGCGCCCGGCGCACTGATGATGTGACGGCACTTCGCGCCGCCGGCTTCAACGCCGTGCAACTGGACGTCAACGACAGCGCCGCGCTCGCTCAATTGGCCGGCCAGATCGGCGAGCTGGATGTGCTGATCAACAACGCCGGCTACGGCGCCATGGGCCCGCTGCTCGACGGCGGCACTCAGGCGATGCAGCAGCAATTCGAGACGAACGTGTTTTCAGTGGTCGGGGTGACCCAGGCGCTGTTCCCGGCCCTGCGTCGTCGTAAAGGGTTAGTGGTGAATATCGGCAGCGTGTCCGGCGTGCTGGTCACACCGTTTGCCGGTGCGTATTGCGCCTCGAAAGCGGCAGTGCACGCCTTGAGTGATGCGTTGCGCATGGAACTCGCGCCCTTCGGCGTACGGGTGATGGAGGTACAGCCGGGCGCCATCGATACAAGTTTTGCGAAAAACGCCGGCACCCAGGCCGAGCTGTTGATCAATGAAAAATCGCCTTGGTGGCCGCTGCGCGAAAGCATCCGCGCCCGGGCCAAGGCCTCACAGGATCGGCCTACGCCCGCCCGCGATTTTGCCGCAGATGTATTGAAGGCCGTGCAACAGACAACACCGCCGCGCCTGTTACGCTCGGGAAATGGCTGCCGGGCATTGCCGTTGATGGCGGCGTTGCTGCCCAAGGGTTTGCTGGAGATCGTGTTGAAAAAACGCTTTGGCCTAAGCGGCCAGCTGTAAGAGCCCCCCGCCACACCCGTGGCGAGGGAGCTTGCTCCCGCTGGGCTGCGCAGCAGCCCCAAAACCATCCGCCCGAGTATTCCTGAAAGAATGCGCTGACCTTTTCAGGGGTGCTTCGCACCCCAGCGGGAGCAAGCTCCCTCGCCACACGGTTTCTCGACTGATCAGCCTTTCATGAAATCAATGAAGGCCCGCACTTTCAGCGGCAAATGCCGAGTATCCGGGTACAACGCATACACCCCCTGTGGCGCAAATCGATGACCCGGCAGCAGACGAACCAAACGCCCGGCCTCCAGGTCTTCCTGCACCAGCCACTGGGGCAGGATCGCCACACCATGCCCGCGCACGGCGAAGGCCTGGAGAATGGCGGCGCTGTCCGCAACCAATGAAGCCTTGCCAGGCCCCGGGCGATACAGGCGCTCGAGACCAGCCGGATCAACCACCGCCAACTCCGTCAGCCGCCCATGGCCCAGCTTGGGCAATTGCTCCAATTCATCCAGCGTGGCGACCCCGGCAAACTCCGGCGCGGCCACGGCAAAAATCTCGTAGCTCGACAGCTGCACCGCCCGGTGATTGGAGTCGAGCATCCGTCCCAATCGAATGGCCACATCAAACCGCTCGGAGATCAGGTCAGCGTGGCTGGAGGATGTGGATAACTGGACGTTCAATTCCGGGTGCAGGCCGCGAAAAGTTTCCAGTGCCGGCACCACCACGGCCAATCCGTATTCGACGGTGGTGGTGATACGCAATGTGCCTTTGAGCTGGCTGTGTTCCGAACGGGCTTCCTCGACCGCCAGGCGCGCCTCTTCCAGCATCCGCGTGCAGCGCAGGTAAAAGCGTTCACCGGCATCGGTCAGTGCCAGTTGCCGAGTACTGCGGGTCAGCAGGGTGACACCCAGTTCGGCCTCCAGGCGCTTGAGGTTGAAGCTCACCACCGCCCGCGTTTGCCCGAGGAAGTCAGCGGCTGCGGTCAATGAGCCAGCCTCGACAACGGCCTTGAAGGTGTCGAATCGATCCAGGCTGACCATTGGCCACGCCCTCCTTTGTCAAAATATTTTTGACAAACTAACAGTCAAACCGCTGTTTCCCAAGAGCCCGCACCCGCCTACCCTGCCGCCATCCACTGCAGGAACAGCGCAATGACCTACCGCTCGAAAGTCACCTGGATCTTTCTACTGGGCTTCGCCCTCGACCTGGTGAACATGTTTGTCGCCACCATCGCCTACCCGGATATCGCCCGGGAGTTGCACGCCTCGATCACGCAACTGGCGTGGATCGGCAACGCCTATATGCTCGGCCTGACCGTGGTGATTCCCCTGAGCGTGTGGCTGGCGGCCCTGTTGGGCGAACGACGCTTAATTGCCGTAAGCCTGCTGCTGTTCGGTGTGGCCTCCGTGCTGGTGGGCCAGGCCGCGTCGATTGAAGCGCTGATCGGCTGGCGCCTGCTGCAAGGCCTGGGCGGTGGCTTGTTGATTCCTGTGGGACAAGCCTTGGCGTATCGGCATTTTGCGCCGGCAGAACGCAGCCAACTGACGGCCAAAGTCATGCTGGTGGCGCTGCTGATACCGGCGCTGTCGCCGGCGTTGGGTGGCTTGGTGGTGGACAGTGTGTCGTGGCGCTGGATCTTTTTCGCCAACCTGCCGCTGGCGCTGATCACCATGATGTTGGCGTTGAGCTGGTTGGAGGCGGACACGCCCGCTGCCACCCGCCCAACTCTGGATCTCGGCGCGGTGCTCGCGCAGATTCGCCGGCCAATGCTACGGGTCGCGATGTTGGTCTACCTGTTCATTCCGGGCGTGTTTATCGGCACCAGCCTGGTGGCGATTCTTTATCTGCACGGCCTCAGGTTTAGCGCCAGCCACATCGGCGCGCTGATGCTGCCTTGGGCGCTGGCCTCGGGGCTGGCGATTGCCTTGAGCAAAAAACTGTTCAATCGCTGCGGGCCTCGGCCGTTGCTGTTGGCGGGCATGCTGCTGCAATCCATCGGCATCCTGTTGCTGATCGAGCCACACCCGATAGTCGTGGTGCTCGCCTACATCCTGATGGGCCTGGGCGGCAGCCTGTGCAGCAGCACCGCGCAAACCCTGGCCTTTCTCGACATTCCCGCCGAGCGCATGGGGCATGCCAGCGCCTTGTGGAATATCAATCGGCAATTGAGTTTTTGCCTCGGTGCCGCCGTGCTCAGCGGGGTGCTGGCTGCGCTGGACTCCTTCACCGCGACCTTCGCGATTGCCGCAGCGTTGACCCTCATCCCCTTATTTGCAGTACTGTGCCTGGATGCATCCAAAGTACGGACACTGCTTCACCCTGCCAGCGAGCCCACACAATGATTGATTACCGTGATTTTTTTGATGAAGTGATCCAGACCCATGTCGAGATCGAACAATGGTTCGCAGGCGTTGCGCCCGAGGGAACACTGAACACCTTGTTGGCGCGTTTCTCCCCCGACTTCAGCATGATTGCGCCGTCCACCGGGACTCGGATGAACGCGGCCGGGGTCAATTACCTGTTCACCCGCCTGGGTGGCCAGCGTCCGGGGCTGAAGATAACCTTGAGCGAACTGACTGGCATTGACCGTCATGCACGTGGCGCGACCGTGACGTATCGCGAGCATCAGATCGATGACAGCGGCACCCAGACCGACCGCCGCGCCACCGTGGTATTCGAAAAACTGGCCAGCGGCGCCCTGCTGTGGCGGCACTTGCACGAGACCTACTGCCAGGCCTGACTTCCCAACCAACAGAAATCAACTGTGGGGCTGCCTGCGATGCACCTCGATACACCTGAAAGCACTGAATCAAAATGTGGGAGCGGGCTTGCTCGTTCCCACATTGATCCGGTTCCTGCCAGGGAATTGAGGGTGTATCAAAGGTCGTCGTTAACGATCACGGTGCAGGTAATCCCCGCCGCCAACAGCACGCCCTCCGGCACTTCATCAATGTGGATCCGCACCGGCACACGCTGGGCCAGGCGCACCCAGTTGAAGGTCGGGTTCACATCGGCGATCAGCTCGCGGCTCTCCGGGTTGTCCCGGTCGTAGATCCCGCGCGAGATGCTTTCCACGTGGCCCTTGAGGGTCTCGCCGCTCATCAACTGCATGTCGGCTTTATCGCCGACTTTGACGTGGGGCAGCTTGGTTTCTTCGAAGAAGCCGTACACCCAGAACGAGTTCATATCCACCACCGCCATCTTCGCCTCGCCAATACGCGCGTAGTCGCCACGGTGCACGTTGAGGTTGGTGACGTAGCCGTCCACCGCCGCCACAACCTGGGTGCGCTTGAGGTTCAGTTCGGCTGCTTCGAGTTGCGCCAACGCGTGCTGGTAATCCGCCAGGGCCGAGTCGGCGATGTTGCTGGCGTCGTCGCGGTTTTCCTTGGAGATCACCAAGGCGTCGAGGTCGGCGCGACGGTGGGCGTTGACCTTGCGCATCTCCCAGGTGGCCTTGCGGGAAGCCACCAGCGATTGCGCCTGCTTGACGGCAATCTGGTAGTGCTCGGGGTCGATCTGCATCAGCAGGTCGCCCTTTTTCACCAACTGGTTGTCACGCACCGGGACATTGACCACCTCGCCCGTAACGTCGGCAGCGACGTTAATGATGTCGGCGCGCACGCGGCCATCGCGGGTCCACGGGGTTTCCATGTACTGCACCCACAGCGTACGGCCAATCCAGATCGCCAGGGCCAGTACCAGCAAGGTCGCGAGCAGGCTGAAAAATTTTTTCATCGGGGCATTCTCAACGGTAGACGGTCAGCGCCAGGGCGCCGAACAAGCAAGCGAACAGGCTCAGACGCAGCAGCGCCGGGTGCCAGAAAAAACGGTACAGGTCAAAGCCGGCCAGAAACCGGTCGAGGGCCCAGGCCACGCCCGCCGCGATAAAGAACATCAGGGTCATGGTGGGCATATAGACGCCGTGGAAGGCGATTTCACGAGGCATGAGTGGGTCCTTCGGACTTGAGTGCAGCCAGGGGTGATTGCGGGTCCAGCAATGAGGTGCGGATAAAGTGCAGGTAGCTTTTCACCCGGCGCAGGGCCGAGGTGTCGAAGTGCGGGGCGAAGGGTTCGTCGGTGGCCTGCACCCGGCTGATCGCATGGTCCACGGCGATCAGACTGCGCTCCAGGTTGCTGGCGCTGGGTTGCAGGAACAGCCGCACCAACGAGCGGCCCATCACCCGGATCGCCTGGCGCCACGGCTGGGATTCGGCATACGCCGGGTGTACCGGCAAGATCGCCTGTTCCTTGCGCAATTCGATGATCGCGTGGCCGACTTCCAGCACCACGAACATCCAGCGCAGCAGGTTGCGTTGCACCTGGGGTTGCCCGGCAGCGAAGCCGTAGGCCTGGTGCAGCAGGTCGCGGGTGCGGCTTTCGAAACCTGACGCCAGGCCCTTGAGCTTGCCGCTGATGGCGAACACCACTTGCTCGCGCAGGTCCTGCTCCAGCCGGCGCCACAACCAGCGGCTGTTGGGCGGTAGGATGATCGCGCCCGCCGCCGCACACACCAGCATGCCGATGACCATCGCGATGTAGTCGTTGATGAAGGTGTAGGGGTTATAGATCGTGAGGTTGTCCGGCACCGAGCCGGTACTGAAGAAAATCAGCAACCCCACGCCAACCCCGGCGTACTGCGGGCGTGAAGCCAGGAACGAACCGAAGATGATCACCGGGGCGAGCATCACGCACAGCAGCGGGAAACCGTCGATCCAGGGGAACACGAAGAACATTTCGACAAAGCCCACCAGCGCCCCGATCAAGGTGCCGCAGGCCATTTGAAACGCCATGCGCTTGGGATTGGGCGTGGCGGCCGACAAGCCCACCGTGGCCGCGGCGATCAGGGTCATGGTGGCGCCGCTGGGCCAGGCCGTGGCCACCCAGTAACTGCCGAGGACGATCAGGATAAATGAAGCGCGAATCCCCGAGGCGGCGCAGGCCAGCCAGTTGGTTTTCGGGGTATAGGGCTCGTCCCAGTGTTCGCGTTCATGGCTGTGATCCGCGAGGGACGCGTGGGTCTGGGCGTAGTTGTGCAAGTCGTCGACGAAACGGTACAGCAGCTCATAGGCAGTGTGGAAATCCAGCTGCTCGGCGTCACTGGGCTGACTTTCCTGGAAGCTCGTGCGCAGGCTGCGCACCTTGGCGGGCAGGCCTTCCTTATAGGTATTCAACTGATTGGCCAGGCGCGCCGCATCGGGGCTGGTGAGGGCGCGGCCGGAAAAACCGTCGAGCAATTCCGCGAGGTCTTGCAGGCCGGGCTTGATAGCGGCCACCACGTGATCGGCCTCTTGGCTGCGCAGGCGTTCGAGCAACTGGTGCAAGGCGTTGAAGCGAGTGGTGATGCTCATGAACTCACTGTTCAAGCGCGTCAGCCGGCCATTGCGCCGGCGCATGTGCGGGTCTTCGAACACGGTGATGCTACGCAGGCCTTCCAGGCCCACGGCTTCAGCGATGAAGCGCACGTTGCTGCGTTCAAACCCTTCACGCTCACTGCGACCGCGCAGGCCATCGGTGACGAACAACGCAAACACACCGAAGCGCTGGTACAAGGCGTTGCGCATGGCGGCGCTGGCGGTTTGCGGCAGGATCGCTGCGCTGACCAGCGTGGAGCAGACAATCCCCAGGGAAATTTCCAGGACCCGCCACACCGCCGCCATGAACGCGCCGTCGGGATGAGCCAAGGCTGGCAAGCCGACCATCGCGGCGGTGTAGCCGGCCAGCACAAAACCATAGGCGCGAAAGTTGCGATTGCGGGTAGCGCCAGCAGTGCAGATGCCGACCCAGATCGCCAACGAACCGAGGAACAGTTCAGTGTTCTGCGCGAACAACGCGATCAGAAACACCATCACCGCCGAGCCCGCCAGGGTGCCAAGGAAGCGGTAAAAACTCTTCGCGAATACCTGGCCGCTCTGCGGCTGCATCACGATAAATACCGTGATCATCGCGGTGCGCGGCTGCGGCAGTTCCAGGCGCATGGCCAGCCACAGCGTCAGGAACGCCGCGATCAGCACCTTGAAGATATAGACCCAGGTCACGCCGTCACTGCGTACCCAATCGAAAAAACCACGGCGCCACTCGAGGGAGTGCAACCAGCGCAGCGGTGCAGGCAAGGGAGTCATTGCATCCTACTCAGTGATCAAACACGGCGAGGGCCGCCGGGGTTTTGCTCGGAAGAGTCTTGCTGTCCAAGGGTACGTCGCTGCCGGCACCGAGGCCGCCGCCCAATGCGGTCACCAGTTCGGCATGGGCACTCAGGCGCGCGGCCTGCACCTGTTGCTGCACCTGCTGCTGGCGGAACAACAGGCTCTGGGCATTCAGTACGTTGAGGTAATCGGTGAGGCCGCGCTGGTAGGCGATCATCGCGATGTCGTAGGTCTTCTGCGCGGAAGCCACGGATTCGGCGGCGAAGGCCTGCTGCTTGTCCATCGACTCGCGGCGGATCAACTGGTCGCTGATGCCCTTGAGTGCATTGACCAGGGTCTGGTTGTAATGCGCGACGGCAATGTCGTAGCCGGCGCTGGCTTCACCCAACTGCGAGCGCAGGCGGCCGCCGTCGAAGATCGGCAGGCTGATGGCCGGGCCGGCGCTGTAGTTGAGCTTTTTACCCGTGAGGAAACTGAGCATCCCGCCGCCGGTGGCGACGTAGCCGAGGCTGCCCACCAGGTCGACGTTGGGGTAGAAACCGGCGTGAGCCACATCAATGCCACGGGCCTGGGCTGCCACTTGCCAGCGACTGGCAACCACGTCCGGGCGCTGGCCGAGCAGTTCGACGGGCAAGGTCGACGGCAATTTCAGCGGTGCACCAAGGGACAGCGTGGGCCGCTGCAACTGCGCGCCCTCCCCCGGCCCCTTGCCCGCCAACGCAGCCAGTTGATTACGGCTCAGGGCGATGGCCTCATCCAAAGCATCCAGTTGCCGATGGGTTTCCGGCAGTGGCGTCTCGGCCTGGCTGACTTCAAAGTGGGTGCCGATCCCGCCATTCAGGCGCTTTTGCGCCAGGTCGAGAATCTGTTGTTGCTGGGCCAGGGTGGCGGCCACGATATCGCGCTGGGCGAAGTGCAACGACAGCTGGATATACGCGCGCACCACGTTGTTCTGTAATTCGAGCTGAGCCTGGCGCGCTTCGGCGGCGCTCATGTGAGCCATGTCCACGGCACGCTCGGTGGCATTGCTTTCGCGGCCCCAAAGATCGAGGGCATAGCTCAAGCCCAGGGAAGCGTTGTTGTCCCAGGTGGTGGAATTGTCCAGCGCGCCCGGGCCGTAGAATTGGTCGCTCGGCCAGTTGTGGCGCTTGAGCGTGGCGTCACCATTGACCTGCAACGACTCGGCCGACTCGGCGATCCCGGCCATGGCCCGGGCTTCGCGCACACGAGCGGCGGCCATGGCCATGTTCGGGCTGCCTTGCACGGCGAGGTCGATCCAGTGGTTGAGTTGCGGGTCGCCGTAGGCTTGCCACCATTGCGCGGTGGGCCAGTGGGCGTCCTGGGCGGCGGTTTTGATCGCTTCGTCGGTGGCCAATGAATTGGCGACGAGTGACTGGCCTTGAGGGGCAATTCCTCCGGTTCCGATGCAGCCGCTGATTGCTAACGATAAGGCCCAAACACTGAGAGTCTTCAGCTCTCTGCTGATGCGACGCGGCACTGCTGCGAATTCCTGAGAGGGTGTTGCGGGGAAGGTGGCGCAATTCTAAGGGCCGGGCCGGATGGCGATAAGGTGGGATTCTTGTGAATCTTTGTTACCGTTCAGGCGATAATCCGTTCGTAGGTTCATTATTCGCTCTGCAAAAAAAAGAAACTTCGTGTCACAATTTGCCATCTCCCAGAGAGCACCCCATGGACACTTTGCAAAACATGCGCGCCTTCAGTTGTGTGGCCGAAGCCGGCAGCTTTACCGCCGCCGCCGTGCAACTGGACACCACCACGGCCAACGTCTCGCGCGCGGTCTCTAACCTTGAGGCCCATCTGCAAACCCGTTTGCTCAACCGCACCACCCGCCGCATCGCCCTGACCGAGGCCGGCAAGCGCTATTTGCTGCGTTGCGAGCAGATCCTGGCGTACGTCGAGGAAGCCGAGGCCGAAGCCAGCGACGCCCACGCCCGCCCGGCCGGGCAACTGAAAGTGCACACCATGACCGGCATCGGCCAGCACTTCGTGATCGATGCGATTGCCCGCTACCGCCGCACCCACCCGGACGTGACCTTTGACCTGACCATGGCCAACCGCGTGCCGGACCTGCTGGACGAGGGCTACGACGTGTCCATCGTGCTCGCCAGCGAACTGCCGGATTCGGGTTTTGTTTCGCAACGCCTGGGGATAACTTACAGCATCGCTTGTGCGTCGCCGGCTTACGTCAAGGCCAATGGCTGTGCACAACGGCCCAGCGACCTGCTTAACCACGCTTGCTTGCGCCTGGTCAGCCCGGTGATTCAGCTGGATAAATGGTCATTCAACGGCCCTGAAGGCCAGGAAAGTGTCGCCATCAACAGCTCACCGTTCCTGGTGAACTCCGCGGATGCGATGAAGACCGCCATCACCAGCGGCATGGGCGTTGGCCTGTTGCCGGTGTATGCGGCAATTGAAGGGTTGCGCAACGGCACCCTGGTGCGGGTGATGCCCAACTACCGCTCTCAGGAACTGAACCTGTACGCCATCTACCCGTCGCGCCAATACCTGGATGCGAAGATCAAGACGTGGGTGGAATACCTGCGCAGTTCCCTGCCGGAGATCATGGCCGCGCATCAGGCGGAATTGGCGGCCTATGAGCTAAGTGGCAGTCTGGGCGGGGTACGGCTGAGTAACTGAGGGTGATCAGCCGCTATACCGGCAGCGTAATGCCAAAGGTATTGGCGCCGCCCTCGCTGCGCACAAACACATCCCCGCCGTGCATCAGCGCGATCGCCTTGACGATCGCCAGCCCCAAGCCGTGATTCGCCCCGCTGTTGCTGCGGGACGCATCCACCCGATAGAACCGCTCGAACAACCGGGGCAGGTGCTCACTGGCAATCTCATCACCCGGGTTGGTCACCCCGATCGCCACGTGCTCCTCCAGCACTTCGATCTTCACCTCGATCACCTGCCCAGGCAGTGTGTGCTGCACCGCATTGCTCAACAGGTTGATCAACGCCCGGCGCAAATGCGCCTTCTCTATCTGCACCTGGGCATCGCCGCTCACGCGTACCTGCACCTGGGCGTCTTCGAGGATGAAGTCCAGGTAGTCCAGGGTGGTCGCCACTTCGTCCGCCAGTGAACTGCTGATCAACTTGGTGGCCTTGCTGCCCTGGTCGGCGCTGGCCAAAAACAGCATGTCATTGATGATCGAACGCAGCCGTTCCAGCTCTTCGAGGTTCGATTGCAGCACCTCGAAGTAATGCTCGGCCGAACGCCCACGGGTCAGTGCCACTTGGGTCTGGCCAATCAGGTTGGTCAACGGTGAGCGCAGTTCATGGGCCACATCGGCGTTGAACGACTCCAGGCGCGAATAGGCTTGCTCCACCCGGTCGAGGGTCGAGTTGAAGGAATTGACGAACTGCTTCAGCTCCGGCGGCAACGGCGACAGTTGCAGGCGCCCGGAGAGTTTCGGCGGCGCGAGTTTCTGCGCCTCATCCGACAGTTTGATCAGCGGCTTGAGGCCGATACGTGCGACCCAAAACCCCAGCAGCGACGCCAACACCACGCCGACAAACGCCAGGCTGATCAGCGCCACCAGCAGTTGATGCTGGGTGGCGCGGAAGTTCTCGGTGTCGACGGCGATCATGAAGCGCAACGGCGGACGCTGGTCCTTGGCCGGGAACTGGCTGACCAGCACTTTGAACGGATGATGATGGCCCGGCAGCTGCAAATCGCGCTTGCCGGTCGGGCCTTCGGCGAAGGCACGAATCTGCGCGTCCGGGTTGCCGTATTCGTAGGTCGGATCGCTGCTCACAACCCAGAAGCGGATGCGCTTGTCTTCCTCACCCAACAGCTTGAGCTTGGCGGTGATCTTCGCCCAGTGATCCGGCGTACCAAAGCGATTCACCGAAGACTCCAGCACGCTGTAACGCGCATCCAGCTCGGCACCGGGCAACAGGCCCAGGCCTTTGTCCACCTGCTGGTACAGCGCGCCGCCGATCAACAGGAAGATCAGCAGCGCCACCAAGGTGAACATGCCGCTCAGGCGCAGGGCGATGGAATTAGCCGACACTGCGGTTCTCCAGCACATAACCCATGCCGCGGATGGTGTGCAGCAGCTTCTGTTCGAACGGCCCGTCGAGCTTGGCCCGCAGACGTTTGATCGCCACTTCCACCACGTTGGCGTCGCTGTCGAAATTGATGTCCCAGACCATTTCCGCAATCGAGGTCTTGGACAGGATTTCACCCTGGCGCCGAGCCAATACGCTGAGCAGCGAGAACTCCTTGGCGGTCAGGTCCAGGCGAACGCCGTTGCGGCTGGCCTTGCGACTGATCAGGTCAATCCACAGGTCGGCGATGGTCACCTGCACCGGCTCATGCCCGCCGCTGCGACGGGTCAGGGCCTGCAGGCGCGCCACCAGCTCGAGGAACGAGAATGGCTTGCCGAGGTAATCGTCCGCCCCTTCGCGCAGGCCGCGAATGCGGTCTTCCACGCGCTCGCGGGCGGTCAGCATGATCACCGGCGTCTGCTTGCGCGCCCGCAGTGCACGCAACACGCCAAAGCCATCCAGGCCGGGCAGCATCACGTCGAGCACGATCACCGCGTAATCGTTCTCCAGGGCAAGGTGCAAACCCTCGACGCCTTCACGGGCGACGTCGACGGTATAGCCTTGCTCCGTCAGGCCGCGATGCAGGTAGTCGGCGGTTTTTTCTTCGTCTTCAATAATCAGTACACGCATGAGCCTTTTGTTCCAGGACGGGGCCTCAGCCTCAGAGTGTGGTTGCCAGCTGGGGAGCTGGTTTGGGTCGATGGAAAAACTTCTCAAGGTACAAGTATATGACCGGCGTGGTGAACAGCGTCAGCGCCTGGCTCACCAGCAACCCGCCCACCACCGCGATACCGAGTGGCTGGCGCATTTCTGCACCGGGGCCGGAGCCCAGCATCAACGGTACCGCACCCAGCAACGCGGCGAGGGTGGTCATGATGATCGGCCGGAACCGCGTGACACAGGCTTCATAAATCGCCTCTTCAGGCGGCAAGCCGCGTACACGCTGGGCATCCAGGGCAAAGTCGATCATCAGGATGCCGTTCTTCTTCACGATCCCGATCAGCAGCACCAGGCCGATCAGGGCCATGATCGAAAAGTCCTGGCCCATCAGGGACAGCATGATCAACGCGCCCAAACCCGCCGACGGCAAGGTGGAGATGATCGTCAGCGGGTGCACGAAGCTCTCGTACAGCACACCCAGGATAATGTAGACCGCCACCAGTGCCGCGAGGATCAGCCAGGGCTGGCTGGCCAACGAACTCTGGAACGCCTGGGCCGCGCCCTGGAAGTTACCGATGATGGTAGTCGGCATGCCGATTTCGTTCTTGGCCTGGTTGAGCATGATCACCGCATCCCCCAACGCGACGCCCGGCGCCAGGTTGAACGACAGGTTGGCCGCCGGGAACATGCCGTCATGGCTGATGGACAATGGCCCGACGGTGGGCGGGTCGACCTTGGCCACCGCCGACAGCGGCACCATCTCGTTGGTCAGCGGCGAGCGCAGGTAGAAGTAGTTCAGGCTTTCCGCCTTGCCGCGTTGCTGGGTGTCCAGCTCCAGCACCACCTGGTACTGGTTGATCTCGGTCTGGAACTCGTTGATCTGGCGCTGGCCGAAGGCGTCGTACAGCGCCTGGTCCACATCGGTGGCGGTGAGACCAAAACGCGCAGCGGCCTGACGGTCAATGCTGATGTGGGTGATGCTGCCACCCAGCTGCAAGTCGTTGGACAGGTCGCGGAACGCCGGGTTGGCCCGCAGTTTTTCGGTGAGACGCTGGGTCCAGGTATTCAGGGTCGGACCGTCATTGCTCTTGAGCACATACTGATACTGGGCGCGGCTGGGGCCGGAGCTTAAGTTGATGTCCTGGCCGGCACGCAGGTACAGCACGATGCCCGGCACTTTCGCCAGTTTCGGCCGGATCCGGTCGATAAACTGGCTGGCCGACACGTCGCGATCTCCGCGATCTTTTAAAGCGATCCAAAACCGGCCGTTGGCGATGGTCTGGTTGCTGCCGGTCACGCCCACCGAATGGGAAAACGCTTCCACCGCCGGGTCATCCTTGACGATCTCGGCGATCGCCTTGTGCTTGGCGACCATGTCCGGGAAGGACACGTCGGCCGCCGCTTCGCTGGTACCGAGGACGAAGCCGGTGTCTTGTACCGGGAAGAACCCCTTGGGGATAAACACGTAGCCGACCACGGCCAGGGCCAAGGTCACCATGAAGATTGCGGCCATGGTGCGTTGATGGGCCAACGCGCGGCGCAGATTGCGCGCATAGCCTGCAAGCAGGCGTTCGCTGAAGCCGGGTTTGTCGTGGGCGTGATGGGTCGGGGCGCGCATGAATAACGCGGCCAGGGTGGGCGCCAGCGTCAGTGAGACCACCACCGAAATCAGGATGGTGGAGGTGGCCGTCAGTGCAAACTCCTTGAACAACCGCCCGACCACACCGCCCATGAACAGCAGCGGAATAAACGCCGCCACCAGCGAGAAGCTGATGGACACCACGGTAAAGCCGATTTCCCCCGCGCCCTTGATCGCCGCTTCGCGCTTGTCGAGGCCCGCCTCCAGATGGCGGTGAATGTTTTCCACCACCACGATGGCATCGTCCACCACAAACCCCACGGAGATCACGATCGCCACCAGGGTCAGGTTGTTCAGGCTGAAGCCCATCAGGTACATCAGCGCAAAACTGGCGACCAGCGACACACCGAGCACGCTGGACACAATCAACGTGGCCGACAACTGGCGCAGGAACAGCGCCATCACCGCCACCACCAGCAGGATGGCGATCAGCAGGGTCACTTCCACTTCATGCAAGGACGCGCGGATGGTCTTGGTACGGTCGGTCAATACGCTGACCTGCACCGAGGCCGGCAACATGGCTTGCAGGCGTGGCAGCTCGGATTGAATGCGGTCCACGGTCTCGACGATATTCGCCCCGGGCTGGCGGGAGATCACCAGGTTGACCCCTGGCGTGTCGCCGGACCAGGCCTGCACGTAGGCGTTTTCCGAACCGTTGACGACTTTGGCGATATCCCGCAGTTGCACGGGCGCCCCGTCCTTGTAGGACACGATCAGTTGGGCGTAATCCTCGGGATGGAACAACTGGTCGTTGGTCGACAAGGTCGACACGCTGTTTTCGCCGTAGATCGCGCCCTTGGCCAGGTTCAGGCTCGATTGCTGGATCGCCAGGCGCACGTCCGCCAGGGTCAGGCCGATGGCCGCGAGTTTATCGGCTGACGCCTGCACCCGGATGGCCGGGCGTTGCTGGCCGGTGATGTTGATTTGGCCTACGCCGTCGATCTGGCTGATCTGACGGGCCAGCAGGGTTTCCACGTAGTCGCTCAGTTCGGTACTGGGCATGCTGTCGGAGCTGACGCTGAGAATCAGCACCGGGCTGTCCGCCGGGTTGACCTTCTTCCAGGTCGGCAGGCTTGGCATATCGCTGGGCAGTTTGCCGGACGCGGTGTTGATCGCCGCCTGCACTTCTTGCGCGGCGGTGTCGATGCTCTTGGTGAGGGTGAATTGCAGGGTCAGGAGGCTGGAGCCCAAGGCGCTGCTGGAGGTCATCTGGGTCATGCCGGGGATGGCGCTGAATTGCACTTCCAGCGGCGTGGCCACGGAGGACGCCATGGTGTCCGGGCTGGCGCCGGGCAGCGTGGCGCTGACCTGGATCGTCGGAAATTCCGCTTCCGGCAGTGGGGCGATGGCCAGTCGTGGGAAGGCAATCATCCCGAGTAACACCAGGGCGAAGGTCAGCAGCAAAGTGGCGACCGGATGGTCGACGCACCAGGCCGACGGCGAACGACTGCCACTCATGGCTGCACCTTGGCATCAACGGTCTGGATCACCTGCGGCGGCTCCTTGAGCACGTCGACCTGAGCGCCTGCCTTGAGCCGTGACTGGCCGTCGCTGACCAGCACGTCGCCGGCCTGCACGCCCTGGAGGATGTTCATGTCGCTGTTCTGATACAGCACCTGCACCGGCACCACCTCTACCTTGTCACCCTTGAGCCGGTACACGAAGTGCGAATCCAGCCCGCGTTGCACGACGGTGGGCGGTACCACCAGGGCGTTCTTGTGCAGGGCGGTCTGGATCCGGATTGTCACCAGTTGCCCCGGCCAGAGTTTTTGCGCGCCGTTGCTGAACTCGGCCTTGGCGCGGATGGTGCCGGTGGTGCCGCTGATCTGGTTGTCGATCAGGCTCAGGCGACCTTCGCCCAGCAGGTCGCCGGTCTGGCCGTCGGTGTCGGCGCCCATGTAGGCGTTGACGTCGGCGGGCAGTTGCGCGGCGATCAGGCGTTGCAGGGTCGGCAGCATTTGTTGCGGCAGGGAAAACTCGACGGCAATCGGGTCGATCTGGGTCACGGAGAACAAGCCCTGGGTGTCGCTCATGCGCAGGAAGTTGCCTTCATCCACCGTGCGAATCCCGACGCGACCGGTGACCGGAGAGCGAATCTGGGTGTAGGAAAGCTGCACCTGGGCCGAGTCAATGGCCGCCTGGTTGCCTTGGGCCGTGGCCTTGAGCTGGTTGACCAGGGCTTGTTGCTGGTCATAGGTCTGCTTGGACACGCCGTCGTCGATGCTCAGTTCCTTGTAGCGCTTTAGGTTGACCAGCGCGACTTGCAGTTGCGCCTGGCTTTCCCCGAGTTGCGCCTTGGCCTGGTCCAGGCTGGCGCGGATCGAGCGGTCATCAATGGTCGCCAGAAGGTCACCGGTCTTCACCAGTTGACCTTCCTTGACCAGCAATTTGGTGAGGATGCCGTCGATTTGCGGGCGGATCACCACGCTGTGCAACGACAGCACCGAACCAATGCCGCTGACAAAACCCGGAATGTCTTGCTGTTTGACGCTGATCACACGCACCGGAATCGCTGCCGACGCGGTCAGTTTGGTCTTGGCCGGGCGGGTCACCACCCAGGCAACCACGGCCAGTACCACAAGGACGCCCACGATCAAGGCCGTTTTTCGTTGAATGTGCATGGGGTGAGGCGCCAGGGCAAAGGATCGGAAGAATGAAGGTTCTTTATAGCCCGCCAACCCGGTCAGCAAAGTGACTGCTAACTGACAGCGCCGTCAGTAAAGTCCGACCATTCGTACGAGCAGTGGTTAAAGATCCGAGGCACGCAGGTATACTGCCCGACGGTGTGGCCTGCAAGTCAGGCCCGCGTCATTTTCAGTACTCCCCGGAGCTTCCATGAATTCCCCGACACAACCCGCTGTTGAAGCGGTCGACATCGACCAACAGGCCAATCCTGACAGCGTCGAAGGCGAAACCAAGGCCGAGATCCCGGCATTCAAGTTTCCGTTCAAGCCGGGCGAACTGGCCGGGGCAAAAAACGCCAGCCAGCCGTGGTACAAAAACGGCGCGAAGAACGGCCACACCAAGAGCCCGGGCATGGCACCGCCCGGCACCCGTCGCTCGATGGGCAAGCGCTGACCGGTAATAAATCCTTCGCAATGGAGATTTATGCCTACAAGAGTTACTGACGTTTCGCCTTGTAGGCCTGCGGCCAATTCTTGAAAGCTTGCACGCACCCGCCAGCCCCGACTTTTTCGCTCTGGGCTGGACGTGGTGCAGCTGGTTTTCCGGAATAGGACGTCCCTGTGGTTCTTATACGCACCTGTGTTGTGCTGGGCTTGTCGCTGATAGACGGTGTCGTCTCCATCGCTGCGGCCGGTGATCAACCACGCAGCGAAATTCGTTTTGCCGTGGCCGCGCAGTTCCCGCCCTTTCAAAGCCGCAATCAACAAGGCCAACTTGTAGGTCTGAACATCGAATTGGGTAACGCCCTGTGCATACAGCTCAATATGCGATGTACCTGGGTCGATCAGATCCTGGTGGAAAATTTCACCGCCCTTGAAGCCAGGCAATTCGACGCAATCATGGGCATCGCCCCTACGTCGAAACGGCACCGGCGAGTGAATTTCACCGATGACCTCTATCCGATGACCACGCGCCTGGTGGCCCGCAAGACATCAGGCCTGATGCCGACCCCTCGCTCGCTGAAGGGCAAGCGCGTGGGCGTGCTGGTGGGCAGCAACCGCGAGGCGTTTGCCCTGGCGAAGTGGGCGCCGAAGGGCGTGATCGTCAAGGGTTTCTGGCGCAATGACGAATTGGTCCGCAGCCTGTTGGCCGGCGACATCGATGCGACGCTGCAAGGCACGGTGGAAATCCGTGAGGCGCTGCTCGACACCGCCGACGGCCAGATTTTCGACTTCCTCGGCCCCGCTGTCTCCACCGATCTGCTGGGTAACGGCGTGGCAATTGCCCTGCGCAAACCCGACACCGCGTTGCGCAATGACCTTAACTGCGCCCTCGAGCAACTGATGCAGAGTGGCGAATACCAGCGCATCGTCCAGCCCTACCGTCTTGATGCACCGCCCGCCAGGCCGTAATGGCCAATTAATTGCACCGATCATGAGCTGGATCAGTATTTACCAAACCCGTGCGCTTAGAGTCGACGCCCTGCCGACTCCCCCAACAATCACGAGCGCGCGTTTTCATGAAGATCAATCTGCCGGTCACCGGTCGAAATGTGGATTTTGCCCCCGACGCCAATATCCTCTCGACCACCGACCTGACCAGCGCAATTACCTACGCCAACCAGGACTTCATCGATATCAGCGGCTACACCCGCGAGGAGTTGTTGGGTACCCCGCACAACCTGCTGCGTCACCCGGACATGCCGCCCGCTGCGTTTGCGCACATGTGGCAGGTGTTGAAAAGCGGCCGTTCGTGGATGGGCATGGTGAAAAATCGTTGCAAGAACGGCGATCATTACTGGGTCAGCGCCTACGCCACGCCGGTCACACGGAACGGCGTGACGGTGGAGTATCAGTCGGTGCGCACCAAGCCCGATGCGCGGCGGGTGCAACTGGCCGAGCGGGCCTATGCCCGCTTGCGTGCCGGTACCCGGCGGGCGCCGCCGGTAGTGGGAGTGACCCTCAAGTTGTCGGCGTGGGTGCTGGGGGCTTGCGCCGTAACGTGGGCCTTGGGCCTTGGACTGGCGACCTATCCCGTGGTCTGGCAACTGCTGGCGCTGACGGCGACATGTGCCGTGGGGGTAGCGGGCGTGCACGCTGTGTTACGGCCGCTGGCGCAGTTGAACCAGCGGGCGCGGCTGATTGCTGACAACCCGCTGAGCCAGACGATCTACACCGGACGCGGGGATGAGTTCGGGCGTATCGAGTTTGCCATGCAGATGCTGGAGGCCCAGGTGGGTGCGGTGGTCGGCCGGATTGGTGACGCCTCGCAACGTCTATCCGGGCATGCAGCGGCGCTGGTAGAGCAGCTGGACAGCAGCCACTGCAGCAGCCTCGGCCAACAGACCCAGACCGATCAGGTTGCCGCCGCGATCAATCAAATGGCCGCCAGCGTGGCGCAAGTCGCCGAGCACGCGTTGCAGGCTTCCAAGGCCGCTGACCAGGCCGGCAGCGAGACCCGGGAAGGCCACCAGCGGGTGGATGAAAGCCGCGATGCGGTGCTGCGTTTGTCCCAGGAACTAGCACGGGCCACCGAAGTGATCCATCAACTGGAAAGCCACAGCGGCGATATTTCCGGGGTGCTGGAAGTGATCCGGGCGATTGCCGAACAGACCAACTTGCTGGCGCTCAATGCCGCCATCGAAGCGGCGCGAGCCGGGGAACAGGGACGCGGCTTCACCGTGGTGGCCGATGAAGTGCGGGGGCTGGCCCAGCGTACGCAGGATTCGACCAATGAAATCCAGCGCATGATCAGCACCCTGCAAGGCGGCGCCCGGGATGCGGTGCAAGCCATGGCGCAAAGCAGCCAGCATGTGGAGGCCAGTGTCGACCAGGCCCAGCGCGCCGCAGCGGCACTGGATGGCATCAGCCAGCGGGTGACCCAGATTACTGCCATGAGCCAGCAGATCGCGGCGGCGGTGGAAGAGCAAAGCGCGGTCAGCGAGGACATCAACCGCAACATCATCGGCATTCGCAATGCCGCAGAGGTGACAGTCAGCGCCGGCCAGCAGAGCCAGCTCAGCTCAGGGGATGTGGCGGGGCTGGCGGAGGATTTGCGGCGGTTGGCGGAGGAGTTCTGGAGTAAGCGGCGCTAGTAGCGGCATGAGCTGTCTTTGTGGCGAGGGGGCTTGTCCCCCGTTGGGCTGCGAAGCAGACCCAGCAAGGTCAGTGCGGTGTTTCAGACAGAACGGCGTCGCTGATTTTGGGGCCGCTTCGCAGCCCAACGGGGGACAAGCCCCCTCGCCACAGGCTTACATTCACTCAAGCCGCGCGCAACGAAATGAACGCATAGTTCGCCGGCACCTCGGTGGCAATCCGGGCGCCGGCGTCCAGCAACTGCTCGGCAATGTCCATCCCGGACACATGGAACACCCACTCATTGGCCTGCACGTCCTCTTGCGTCGCCAACTCGATCGCCTGGGCAAACAGGCTCATATCCGGCAGGTACGCGGTAAACCCATCGCCCTTGAGCGCCGTGGTATGGATGCCCAGCAAACCACACACGGCTTCCTTGGCCTGGATGTCGTCGCGGTCAGCCTGGCGTGAGCGGCGGATCAACTCGGCCAGCTCCTTGTCCATCAACTCGCCGCCCACGATCAGCGCCGGCCCCTGCTCCCAGGATTCCGGCGGGCAATCCTTGGCGCCCGGGTTCAACGGGATGTGCGGGTTGATCTCCATCGGGTAGATACGGCACACCAACGGCCGCCGCTCGTAAATGCGGCAACGGTCGTCTTCGTCAAGATTCCGGCAGCGCCCGGCGTTATAGGCGGCAAAGGTGATTGCCACATACGCCTCGGTGTTGCCGCTGGGCACGATGGCGGAACGCCGTTGTGCGTGTTCGCGCTGCAACTCGGGCAGCCCAAGCCCAGTGCCCAGGAAACCCTCCACCAGCACGATGACATTGCCGCCGTCAGCCGCCCAGCTGCGGGCTTCTTCGAGGGTCAGGGGCACATGGTGGTCGGTGCAGCATTTACCGCAACCGACGCAGGAAAAGTGGGTATTCATGGAGGATCTGTCACCAGGCAAGGTCTGAAGGCGCTCATGAACGGCGGCGGGTTTTTGCCTCTGTTTACCGTTCTGCCTCTGTGCAAAGCAAGTTATGCGCCAGTGCTTCTATTCCTCGGGCACCAGGTCCCGAAGTACAAACACCATGCCGGCACTTTCATACAGGTGCCGGGCCCGCCGATTGGACTCCAGCACCTTGAGGTCGACAAACGCCTCGCCGCGTTGTTTGAACACGTGGAACGTGTGCAGCAATAACGCCCGGCCCAGCCCCATGCCTTGGGCACACGGATGAATGGCCAGGTTCTTGATGTAGGCGCTGGTCCAGCATTGGGACACGCCGAGGATGCCACTGGCATTACTGGCCACCAGGCACAGCTTCGGGTCGAACTCGGCGTCGGTGATGAACTGCTGGCGCCAGTGTTCAAGGGGGCCGACGCGTCCGCCGCCTTGTTCCTGGGCCAGGCTCAATACCGCGTGGATCGCCGGAGCCATTGCTTCGTGGTAATGATCCAGCTGGATATCTGCCGGCCATTGCGGCGCGGGCAGGCTGCCGATGAGGTCACGGCGCAGCAGCTGGAAGTATTCACCCACCGATCACAGGCCTTGTTGCGCCACGGTCTGGGCCGCCACCACCAGGCACTTGGTCAGTTCGGGGGAGGAGAACTTGGTGAGCACCGCATTGGCACCGGCCAGGCGGGCTTTTTCGCTGTTCATCGCACTGTCCAGGGAGGTGTGCAGCAGCACGTAGAGGTCTTGGAAGTCCGGGGTTTCCCGCAGGGTGCGGGTGAAGGCGTAGCCATCCATTTCGGACATTTCGATGTCCGAGACCACCACGTTGATTTGCTCGACAGTGCCTTGCAGCTCCAGCAAACGGTCGATCGCTTCCTTGGCGCTGCGGGCGGTGTGGCAGGTCAGGCCGAGGTTGCGCAGGGTGTGCACCGATTGCTGCAGGGCCACCTGGCTGTCGTCCACCACCAGGATTCGGGCGTTGCCCAGCACTTCGGCTTCTTCCATGGTCAGGTCGGTGGGCGCCGCTTCGATCTGCGCCGGGGCAATGCCGTGGATGACTTTTTCGATGTCCAGTACCTGCACCAAGGCGCCTTCGACCTGGGTCACACCGGTGATAAACGAACGCGTGCCACCGGAGCCAAACGGTGGTGGGCGAATATCGGTGGTCAGGCAGTGCACGATCTTGCTCACCGCCTGCACATGCAGGCCCTGCTTGGAACGGCTTACATCGGTGACGATCAGGCAGCCACCATCCGGGTCTTGCAGGGGCATTTCCCCCAGCGCCCGGCTCAGGTCGATCACCGACAAGGCGGCGCCGCGCAAGGTGGCGATGCCTTTAACGTGCGGGTGCGACTCCGGCAGCTTGGTCAGCGGCGGGCAGGGAATGATTTCACTGACTTTCAACAGGTTGATCGCCATCAGCTTGCCGCTGCGCAAGGTAAAGAGCAGAAGCGAGAGTGAGTCTGCGCGGGCTTTGGTGGTGGACATAAAAACCTTCTGTGGATCAGGGATGACGATCTATAGACCGTTATCGACTTGCACGCTGAAAACTGTAGGAGCGGGCTTGCCCGCGAAAAACGTCAACGATAACGCGGGCAACCTGAATAAATACATCGCCTTCAAGTTCTTCGCGAGCAAGCTCGCTCCTACACACAACAAGCCGTGATCAGCCCTTCCACACCTGCGGGTTCACCAGGTCCTGCGGACGCTGGCCCAGCAGCGCACTGCGCAGGTTTTCCAGGGCACGGTTGGCCATGGCTTCGCGGGTCTCGTTAGTGGCCGAGCCGATGTGCGGCAGGGTCACGGCGTTGCTCAGTTGGAACAGTGGCGACTCCGACAACGGCTCCTGCTCATACACATCCAGGCCGGCACCACGGATGGTCTGGTTTTGCAGGGCCTCGATCAGCGCCGGTTCATCCACCACCGGGCCACGGGAGATGTTCACCAGGATCGCACTGGACTTCATCAACCCCAGCTCGCGATGACTGATCAGGTGGCGGGTTTTCTCGCTCAACGGCACCACCAGGCAGACGAAATCCGCTTCGGCCAGCAACTGGTCGAGGCTGCGCAATTGCGCGCCGAGTTCCTGTTCCAGTTCGGTCTTGCGGCTGTTGCCGCTGTACAGGATCGGCATGTTGAAACCCAGGCGACCACGACGGGCAATAGCCGCGCCGATGTTGCCCATGCCGACGATGCCCAGGGTCTTGCCGTGTACATCACAGCCAAACAACGGCGCGCCGACACTGGCTTTCCACTGGCCAGCCTTGGTCCAGGCATCCAGTTCGGCGACCCGGCGGGCGCTGCTCATCAGCAGGGCGAAGGCCAGGTCGGCGGTGCTTTCGGTGAGCACATCGGGAGTGTTGGTGAGCATGATCCCGCGCTCATTGAAGTACGCCAGGTCGTAGTTGTCGTAGCCCACCGACACACTGGAGACCACTTCCAGCTTGCTCGCGCCTTCCAGTTGCGCGCGGCCCAATTTGCGGCCTACGCCGATCAGCCCGTGGGCGTGCGGCAAAGCCTCATTGAACTGGGCATTGATGTCGCCCAGCTTTGGGTTAGGCGCAATAACGTCGAAATCCTGTTGCAGGCGTTCGATCATTTCCGGGGTGACGCGGCTGAAGGCGAGGACAGTCTTTTTCATGGAAGGCGGGCTCATCGACTACGTGGGAATGGCAAGCACGCTAACATTCTTGCGTGGGGTTGTCAGGACGCCCCGCGTCCACACCACCAGACTGTTGCGATTTGGGCAACAGTCATTATCTTGTTACACTCTGTATCGCACCGCTCACCTGCGCTAATTTGTCGCATCGATGAGCGCAGCGGTTAAGACCGACCCGCTCTCCCCCGATTTCCCTCGACTTATTTCCAGGGCTCTACACTGGGAATCTGTCTTAAAGCCGCTGAGTTCAGCGGCTTTTTTTTGCGCTGAAAAAAGGCCAGGAACCCCACAACACTGGCCGGTTTCGATTGACCCAAAGGAGCTCCACCGGTGAAAACCTCGCTGACGTTCACCCCGTTATTCCTCGCGATTGCTGCAACGATCGTTCCCCTTGCCCACGCGGCAGACACCCCGACCGCCGACGGTTTCGTCGAAGGTTCCAGCTTCAAGATCAACACTCGCAACTACTACATGAACCGCGACCGTCGCGACATTCACACCGATGACAGCAAGGAATGGGGCCAGGGCATCATCGGCATTTTCGAATCAGGCTACACCCCAGGCACCGTCGGCTTCGGCCTGGACGCCAACGCCATGCTCGGCCTCAAGCTCGACGGCGGTGGCGGCACCGACGGTTCCAGCATCCTGCCGGTGAGCTCCGGCAAT
This sequence comes from Pseudomonas sp. ATCC PTA-122608, assembly GCF_001952855.1. Classification (GTDB taxonomy): domain Bacteria; phylum Pseudomonadota; class Gammaproteobacteria; order Pseudomonadales; family Pseudomonadaceae; genus Aquipseudomonas. The sequence goes on from NZ_LPNO01000007.1 coordinate 46,702, forward strand.
GGTAAAGCGCCTGGCTCGTTCTCCACCGCCGGCGCGACCCTGAAAATGCGTGCCTTCGACACCGAACTGAAAGCCGGCGACCTGTTCCTCAACAACCCGGTAATTGCCGGCGGCATGACCCGCATGCTGCCGCAGACCTTCCGCGGTGTGAGCCTGACCAACCACAGCCTGGACGGCTGGATGTTCGAAGGCGGCCAGGCCAGCTTCACCAAGCTCTACAACCAGAGCGGCCACCGGCGGATCGGCACCAGCTACGGCGCCTTGCCCAACGGTGAAGACAGCCAGCACATGGACTGGGCCGGCGTGTCCTTCAGCGGCCTGCCGGGACTGACCAGCAACCTGTACGCGTCCGAACTCAAGGACATCTGGAACCAGTACTACTACGACCTGGACTACACTTGGCAACTGAACGAACTGGTCAGCCTCAACCCGGGCCTGCACTACTACCACACCCAGGACACCGGCAAAGCCCTGCTGGGTAATATCGACAACAACACCTACAGCCTGCATTTCACAGTCGGCGTCGGCAATCACACCGTGACCGCCGCCTACCAGCGGGTCAACGGCAACACCCCGTTCGACTACATCAGCCAGGGCGACAGCGTTTACCTGGACAACTCCCAGCAATACTCAGACTTCAACGGCCCCAACGAACGCTCGTGGAAGCTCAAGTACGCCTATGACTTCGTCGGGCTGGGCCTGCCAGGCCTGACCTCGGCGGTGTCGTACATCAGCGGCAAGACCGACCTGACCACCGTCGACCCGGACAGCCGTGGTTACTCATCCTGGTACAGCGCCGACGGCAAGAACGCCAAGCACTGGGAACGGGACATCGACCTCAAGTACGTGGTGCAAGGCGGCAAGGCCAAGGACCTGGCTGTACGCCTGCAGTGGGCAACCAATCGCGGCGGCAATGGCTACGCGGCAGTGGACCGGGACGTGGATGAATACCGCGTGATCGTCGACTACCCGATTGACGTTTTTTAACCTTCAAGTTTTCTTTTAGCGGCGACGACTTATTTTTCACAGCATGGAACTAAACTGCCAGCATCTTGAGTGCCGAAGCCAGTCCCATGAGTGAACGCCGCGCCTTTACCCAGCCTGCACGCCCGGAGCTTTTGCTGATTCTGGGCAGTGGCCTTACCGTCATCCTGATCGTGATCATCGTTGCCGTACTGCTGACTCGCGAACACGCCAGCGCCCTGCAGGCGGCCAAGCGCTCCACCAGCAACATCACCCAACTGATCAACGCCGACGTATTGCGTAACGTCGAGCTCTACGACCTGGCCCTGAACGGCCTGATCACCGCAACCACCCGCCATGACTTGCCGCAGGTTTCCGCCGAAGTGCTGCATATGGTGCAGTTCGACCAGTCCACTGCTGCGCCTTTCAAAGGTGAAGTCCTGCTGCTGGACAAGGCCGGCGCGGTCACCGCCGACTCCTCGACGCTGACCCCCACGTCGCGCAACTTCGCCAACCGCGACTATTTCCAGGTCCACCAGCAGAACCCCGATGCGGGTCTGTTCATCAGCCGGCCCTTCAAGATCCATTGCGACTGCGATCAAGTCTGGCGCATCGCATTCAGCCGCCGGGTGCCCGGGCCCAACGGCGAATTTGCCGGTGTGGCGGTGGCGACCATGCGCCTGGCGTATTTCGACCAGTTGTTCAATAGCCTCACCATCGGCAGCGGCAGCAGCATCAACCTGGTGAACAACGACGGCATTCTGCTTGCCCAGCAACCCCTGCTCGAAAGCGACATGATCAACAAGGACCTGAGCGCGCGGCCTAACTTCAAAAGAATGCTGCGTGAAGGCAGCGGCAGTTTCAGCGCCATCTCCACCGTCAGTGGCACGCAACGGCTGTACACCTTCACCAGCGTCGGCGCGCTGCCGCTGATTGTGGTGGTGGCGCTGTCCAGCGATGACGTGTTTGCCGCCTGGAGGCGTGCCGCCGTACTGATCAGTGGCGCCACCGGTGTGCTGTGTATAGGCCTGCTGTGGCTGACCTGGATGCTGCGCCGGGAACTGCGCCGCCGCTATCGCGCCGAGAAGGTGTTGTCGGAACTGGCGGCCACCGACGCCCTCACCGGCTTGGCCAACCGCCGCACCCTCGACCAGCGCCTGCGCCTGGAATGGGAGCGCGCGCAACGCTCGGGCGAACCACTGGCATTGCTGATGATCGACGTCGACCACTTCAAGACCTTCAACGACCGCCATGGCCATCAAGGCGGTGACGAGGCATTGCGCAACGTAGCCCGGGTCATCGGCAGCAATATTCGTCGCCCCGCCGACCTTGCGGCCCGTTACGGCGGCGAAGAGTTCGCGGTGATCCTGCCGGATACCGACGACGAAGGCGCGAGCATCATCGCCGAGCATATCCGCAGCGCGGTGGAGCACTTGCCACCGGCAGACGGGGACGCGCTGTCAGTCACCGTCAGCGTCGGCCTCAGTACCTGGGACAAACGCAGCCGTGGCTCACTCGAAGAGCTGATGCTGAGCGCCGACCGGGCGCTGTATGACGCCAAGCACTCCGGGCGCAACCGCACCGTTCACAGCCAGACCACATGAGCCGTTATCAGCAACTACGCTAAAGGCATCCTCGAAGCAGAAGTACGCCCGATGAGCCCAAGCACCACCCGTCCGCCCCGTCCTACCCACCGCCCGGAGCTGCTGCTGATCATCGGCAGTTGTGTCACGGTGCTGCTGATCCTGCTGGTGGTCGCCGTGTTGCTGACCCGCGAACACGCCAACAGCTTGCAGGCGGCCCAGCGCAGCGCCAATAACATCACCCAACTGATCGACGCCGACGTACTGCGCAACGTCGAGCTGTACGACTTATCGATCAAGGGCCTGATCGCAGCGACCGAACGCAGTGATTTGGCAGGTGTATCGGCGAGCATCCGCCACTTGGTGCTGTTCGACCGTTCGGAAGCAGCGCCGTACAAGGGCGACATCCTGCTGCTGGACAAGGCCGGCGAGGTGATTGCCGATTCCTCGTTGCTGACGCCTAAAGCCGCCAACTTCGCCGACCGTGATTACTTTCAGGCTCACCGACAGAACCCCGACCTGGGCCTGTTTATCAGCCGGCCCTTCATGGCGCGCTGCGTGTGTGAGGACCAATGGCGCGTCGCATTCAGCCGTCGGGTTTCCGGGCCTGACGGGCGATTCCTCGGGGTTGCCGTGGCGTCCATGCGCCTGTCGTATTTCCAGCAACTGTTCCGCAGCCTGAATATTGGAAACGACAGCACCATCAACCTGATCAACCAGCAGGGCATCCTGCTGGCCCAAGAGCCGTTGCTGGAACGGGACATGATCGACAAGGACCTCAGTCAGCGCCCCAACGTCGCTCGCATCCTGCAAGAGCGCGACGGCAACTTTCGTGGTACCTCAAGTGTGGATGAGGAAAAACGCCTCTACACCTTCTCGACTGTGGGGGATTTACCGCTGGTCGTCGTCGTAGGCTTGTCGACAGAGGAAATATTCGCGCCCTGGAAGCGTGCAGCGCTGCTGATCAGCGGCGCTACCGGGGTTTTGTGCATTGGCCTGTTATGGCTGACCTGGATGCTCTGCATGGAGCTGCGCAGGCGCCATCGCGCCGAGCAGGTACTGTCAGAACTGGCAGCCACCGATGCGCTCACCGGCCTGGCCAACCGCCGCACGCTGGACCAGCGCCTGCGCCTGGAATGGGACCGCGCCCAGCGTTCAGGCGAGCCATTGACGGTGCTGATGATCGATGTGGACCACTTCAAGGCCTTCAACGACCGACATGGCCATCAAGGTGGCGACGAGGCATTGCGCACGGTGGCGCAGGTAATCGACGGCAATATCCGCCGCCCTGCTGACCTCGCGGCTCGCTATGGTGGCGAAGAATTTGCGGTGGTGCTGCCGCATACCGACAGCCAGGGCGCGTTGTTGATTGCTGAACATATCCGCAGCAGCGTTGAGCACCTGCCGCGGGTGGGCGGGGATACTGTGCCGATTACCGTCAGCATTGGCCTGAGTACCTGGACCAAAAATAGCCGTATCACACTGGAGGAGTTACTGCTGAGCGCCGACCAGGCGCTGTATGAAGCCAAGCACACCGGGCGCAATCGCGTTGTTGATGCTGCCACGCTGTGATGGTGGCAAGCGTGTCAATAAAGCGAGACGCGGAGCGTCTCTGGCAGCATTCCCACGCATAGCGTGGGAATGATCAAAACGCGCCATGCCTGGCGCACATAAAAAAAGGCCACCCGAAGGCAGCCTTTAAAAACAAAAGGAAAGAGAGTTGTTACTTACACCGCCGCGACGGGACGCATGTAAGAGATCGGTGCGGTGCTGGCATCTTCGAAGGTCACGACTTCCCAAGCATCTGTCTGCTCAATCAACTTGCGCAGCAGCTGGTTGTTAAGGGCGTGGCCCGACTTGAAGCCTTTGAACTCGCCTATCAGGCTATTGCCCAGCAGGTAGAGGTCACCGATTGCATCGAGGATCTTGTGCTTCACGAATTCGTCTTCATAGCGAAGGCCGTCTTCGTTCAGTACACCATCCGCGTCGACCACAATGGCGTTTTCAACGCTGCCGCCGAGTGCGAGGTTATGCTTGCGCAGGTACTCGATGTCACTCATGAAACCAAAGGTACGGGCGCGGCTGACTTCTTTTACGAACGAAGTGCTGGAAAAATCCACGCTTGCACTTTGTGTGCGGTCACGGAATACCGGGTGATCGAAATCGATCTCAAAGCTCACTTTAAAGCCTTCGAACGGGACGAAGGTGGCGCGCTTGTCGCCGTCTTCTACTGTCACTTCCCGCAGAATGCGAATGAACTTCTTGGCTGCGTCCTGTTCTTCCAGGCCGGCAGATTGAATCAAGAATACGAAGGGTCCGGCGCTGCCATCCATGATTGGGACTTCGGACGCGGAGAGCTCGACGTAGGCGTTATCGATGCCCAGACCGGCCATGGCCGAGAGCAAGTGCTCCACCGTGTCCACTTTGACGTCACCGTTGACCAACGTGGTCGACATCGTGGTTTCGCCAACATTTTCCGCGCGAGCAGGAATCTGCACCACAGGGTCCAGGTCGGCACGAACAAACACGATGCCGGTGTCGACAGGTGCGGGCTTGAGGGTCAGGTATACCTTCTCCCCGGAGTGCAGACCTACACCTGTGGCACGGATAATATTCTTCAGGGTGCGTTGTTTAATCATGGCTTGGACCGCTTCAGCGCAAATTGCGAACTGGTATCAACAAAGGCTGGCGATAATAGCAGACCAGACCTTTGCTGAACACCAATCACCTTCATAGCCCTGATACATTCCATTAATCGGCCTGACGACGCAGGAAAGCCGGGATGTCCAGGTAGTCCAGGTCATCTTGCGGATTCGGGCTACGGGACGCAGCAGCACCGGCCTGAGCCTGGTTGCGCATCACGGTCGGACGATCCAGGTCACGATAGTTCACAGACGGCAGTTCCTGGCGCGAAGGCGCTGGAGCGGCAGCTTGCTGGCTGGCGTGGCTGGTATGGACGGTATTGTCGATCACCTTTACAGGCTTCTCGATTTTTGCACCCAGGCCGGTAGCAACAACGGTCACGTGCAGTTCGTCGCGCATGTCCGGATCGATAACAGTACCGACCTTGACCATGGCGTGCTCGGAAGCGAAGGCTTCGATGATGCTACCCACGTCGGAGTACTCACCCAGGGACAGGTCAGGACCGGCGGTGATATTCACCAGGATGCCGCGTGCACCTTGCAGGTTCACGTCTTCCAGCAACGGGTTGCGGATGGCCGCTTCAGTGGCTTCACGTGCACGGTTCGGACCGCTGGCGCAGCCAGTGCCCATCATCGCCATGCCCATTTCGCTCATCACGGTACGTACGTCGGCAAAGTCGACGTTGATCATGCCCGGACGCTTGATGATGTCGGAGATACCGCGAACGGCACCGGCCAGTACATCGTCAGCCTTGGCGAAAGCCGACAGCAGGCTTGCGTCCTTACCGAGGATGGTCAGCAGCTTCTCGTTGGGAATGGTGATCAACGAGTCGACGCTTTCGGACAGCAGACGGATGCCTTCATCGGCGATCTGCATGCGCTTGCGACCTTCGAACGGGAAAGGACGAGTCACGACGGCAACCGTCAGGATCCCCATTTCCTTGGCCACTTCGGCAATGATCGGCGCAGCACCGGTACCGGTACCACCGCCCATGCCCGTGGTGATGAACACCATGTTGGTGCCTTGCAGCACTTCAGCAATGCGCTCGCGGTCTTCCAGAGCGGCTTGACGGCCGACTTCCGGATTCGCGCCGGCACCCAGGCCCTTGGTCACGGCTGTGCCCAATTGCAGGATGGTGCGTGCACCGATGCTTTTGAGGGCCTGGGCGTCAGTGTTGGCGCAGATGAATTCAACGCCTTCAATGTTGCTCTTGACCATATGGTTGACAGCGTTGCCGCCGCCACCGCCGACGCCGATCACTTTGATGACCGGGCTTGCGGGGATGTTGTCTACGAGTTCGAACATTTTCCCTCTCCTTTCATTTCTCTAGTTTTTTCGCCTACTACTTGAAACGGTGTTGCGGTAAATCTTTAGAAATTGCCTTTCACCCAAGCCTGCAACCGCTCGAACAACGGCGCTTTCGCTTCGTCGTCGCTTCTGTAGCTGTCGCGGTTGCTCGGGCCCGACAGGGAAATGCCGTCGGTCTGCTTTTGCAGCCCGTACAACAGCAAGCCCACACCGGTGGAATAAATCGGGTTGCGCACTACGTCGCCCAGGCCCTTGACGCCATGGGGCACGCCCAGGCGGACAGGCATGTGGAAGATTTCCTCAGCCAACTCGACCGCGCCTTCCATCTTCGAGGTGCCACCGGTCAGCACGATGCCGGCCGGGATCAAATCTTCGTAGCCGCTGCGGCGCAGTTCAGCCTGGATCAGGGTGAACAGTTCGTCGTAGCGCGGTTCGACCACTTCGGCCAACGCCTGGCGCGACAGTTCGCGCGGTGGACGGTCGCCCACGCTCGGCACCTTGATGGTTTCACCGGCACCGGCCAGCTTGGCCAGGGCGCAGGCGTAACGGATCTTGATTTCTTCGGCGTACTGGGTCGGTGTGCGCAACGCCATGGCGATGTCGTTGGTCACTTGGTCACCGGCAATCGGGATCACGGCGGTGTGACGGATCGCACCCTCGGTGAAGATCGCGATGTCTGTGGTGCCGCCGCCGATGTCCACCAGGCACACGCCCAGTTCTTTTTCGTCGTCGGTCAGTACCGAATACGCGGAGGCAAGCTGCTCGAGAATGATGTCGTCGATTTCCAGGCCGCAGCGGCGCACGCATTTTTCAATGTTCTGTGCCGCGTTGACGGCGCAGGTCACTACGTGAACCTTGGCTTCCAGACGAACGCCCGACATGCCCAGGGGCTCGCGAACGCCTTCCTGGTTGTCGATCACGTAGTCCTGCGGCAGCGTGTGCAGCACGCGCTGGTCAGCCGGGATCGCCACGGCTTGCGCTGCGTCGAGTACCCGCTCCAGGTCAGCCGAGCTGACTTCACGGTCGCGAATCGCCACGATGCCGTGGGAATTCAGGCTGCGGATGTGGTTGCCGGCAACACCGACAAATGCCGAGTGAATCCGGCAACCGGCCATCAGCTGCGCTTCTTCGATGGCGCGCTGGATCGATTGCACGGTGGATTCAATATTCACCACCACGCCCTTCTTCAGGCCCCGGGACGGATGCGTGCCGATTCCGACGATTTCCAGCGTGCCGTCGTCCGCGACCTCGCCTACCAGCGCCACCACCTTGGAGGTGCCGATATCCAGACCGACGATCATTTTGCCGCTTTGCACGTTTGCCATGGGTCCTGCCTCTTCTTAATTCTTCGCGACAGCAGGTTGCGCTGCCGTGGGCGCCGCAGGGGCCCGCCAGCCGACGGCAAGGCCGTTGGCGTAACGCAGGTCGATGCTCGCAATGTTCGTAATCTGTTCTTTCAAGGTCTTTTCATAGATGGCGATAAAACGGCGCATCTTTTCCACCAGGTTGCCGCGTCCCAGCAACAACTCGATGCCCGGGCCGGAACTGCCTGCGCCCGTGGTCAAAAACCAGCTGCCCCGCTCGCGCAATTCCAGTCGCGCAATCGAGAAACCCAACGGCCGCAGCATCTGGCTCAACGCCTGGTACTGCTGCATCACTTGCTGTTGCGCCCGCTGCGGCCCGAACAACTGCGGCAGGTGCTCGTAATTCGCCACTTCGCGAGGCGCAAATGCCTGGCCCTGGTTGTTCAACAACTGTCCATCGCCCCAACGGGCCACGGGCAGTTGTTCTTCCAGGCGGATCGTTACCTGATCCGGCCACACGCGACGAACTTCGGCGTGGGCAATCCATGGCATCTGTTCCAGCTCGGAACGCATGCCTGCCAGGTCGATGGTGAAGAAGCTCGACGCCACAAACGGGGCGATTCGCTGCTGCACGGCTTGCTGGCTGATGTAACTCAAGTCGCCCTGCACGCTGATCTTGGTGATCGGCCGGTCGGCATACGGCAGCAGACGCTGGGCGCCTTCGTACGTACCAAACCCCAACGCCACCAGAATCACCGGCCAGAACAGCGCCTTCAGAAAACCAAAATTGGCTTTCGGCATGCGCGCCGACATCGGCTCTTTAGCCACCATTCGGCTGGCACCACGCGGTACCGGCTTGCGGCCGGGAGCGGGTTGCTGATGACGAAGCGATGCGCCGTTCATGGTCTTAGCCTCGGGGCTCAATGCTTGCGGCCAAGATCGCCAGCACCAACTGCTGGAAATCCAAACCGGCTGCACGAGCGGCCATAGGTACCAGGCTGTGATCGGTCATCCCGGGTGCGGTGTTGACTTCAAGGAACCAGAAATTCCCTTGGTCATCCTGCATCACGTCTGCCCGCGCCCAACCGGCGATACCCAGCGCCTCACAGGCTTTCGCCGTGAGGTCCATCAATTCCTGTTCCTTGGTTGCGTCGAGGCCACACGGGATCCGGTACTGAGTATCGGAAGCCACGTACTTGGCGTCGTAGTCATAAAAGGTGTGGGGCGTGCCCAATGCGATAGGCGGCAATACCTGGCCACGCAGAGTAGCGATGGTGAACTCGGGACCTTGAATCCACTGTTCCACCAACACTTGCGAATCGTAGGTACTGGCCGCTTTCCATGCGTCAATCAATTCGGCGGCTGAGTTCACTTTAGCCATGCCGATACTGGAGCCTTCATGGGCTGGTTTGACGATCAAAGGCAGGCCCAGTTCCTTGGCTGCAGAAATACAATCGTCTTCGCTGCACAGCACGCTGTGACGCGGGGTCGGAATCCCCAGGCTGTGCCACACCTGTTTGGTGCGCAACTTGTCCATGGCCAGCGCCGAAGCGAGGATGCCGCTGCCGGTGTACGGAATGCCAAGGCATTCCAGCAGGCCTTGCATGCTGCCGTCTTCACCGCCACGGCCGTGAAGAATGACGAAGGCCCGGTCGATTTTCTCGGCCTGCAGGCGCGACAGGAAGTCATCACCCACGTCGATGCCGAACGCATTCACACCGGCACTTTGCAGCGCTTCCAGTACGGCGTTGCCGGACTTCAGCGACACTTCACGCTCAGCACTTTTGCCGCCGAACAGCACCGCGACGCGGCCGAAGTCGGCAGGTTGGATGGTGGAGAACAGCGAGCCGTAGTCAGTGGTCATTTCGACTTCCCCTGCGCGGCGGCAAACAGCGGGCTTGCCAGCAATTTAGGGGCGAGGCCGCCGATGTCACCGGCACCCTGGCACAGCAGGATGTCGCCGGCGCGCAGCAGCGGCTTGACGATTGGCGCGAGGTCCACACCGCGCTCGATGTAGATCGGATCCAGCTGGCCGCGTTGACGGATGCTGTTGCACAGCTTGCGGCTGTCGGCGCCCGGGATCGGCTCTTCACCGGCCGGGTAGACTTCCATCAGCAGCAACACGTTGGCATCCGCCAGTACATTGACGAAATCGTCGTACAGGTCACGGGTACGGCTGTAGCGGTGCGGCTGGTACACCATCACCAGGCGGCGTTCCGGCCAGCCACCGCGTACGGCCTTGATCACCGCCGCGACTTCGGTCGGGTGGTGACCGTAGTCGTCCACGAGCATCACGTTGCCGCCGTCCACCGGCAGTTCGCCGTAGACCTGGAAGCGACGACCTACGCCGGCAAAACCCGACAGGCCTTCGACGATGGCTTCATCGCTGACGCCTTCGTCGGAGGCGATGCAGATGGTCGCCAGGGAGTTGAGTACGTTGTGGTTGCCCGGCATGTTCACCGAGACATCCAGCGGCTCGCGGTCAGGACGCAGCACGGTGAAGAAGGTCTGCATGCCCTGCTGGCGCACATTGATTGCGCGCACGTCGCAGTCTTCGCTGAAGCCGTAGGTCACGGTCGGACGCTTCACCAGCGGCAGGATTTCACGCACCACCGGATCGTCCAGACACACCACGGCCAGACCGTAGAACGGCAGGTTGTGCAGGAACTCGACAAAGGTTTTCTTCAGTTTGTTGAAGTCACCGTCGTAGGTCGCCATATGGTCGGCGTCGATGTTGGTCACCACGGCCACCAGCGGTTGCAGGTGCAGGAAGCTGGCGTCGCTTTCATCGGCTTCGGCGATCAGGTAGCGGCTGGTACCGAGTTGTGCATTGGTGCCGGCTGCATTCAGGCGGCCACCGATCACGAACGTCGGGTCCAGGCCACCGGCAGCGAACACCGAGGCGATCAGGCTGGTGGTGGTGGTCTTGCCGTGGGTACCGGCGACGGCAATGCCGTGGCGGTAGCGCATCAGCTCGGCCAGCATCTCGGCGCGCGGCACCACGGGAATGCGACGTTCAAGGGCAGTCGCCACTTCCGGGTTGGAGGTGTTCACAGCGCTGGAGACCACCAGCACATCGGCTTCGGCAGCGTTCTCGGCGCGGTGGCCGATAAAGATTTTCGCGCCAAACGATTCCAGGCGCTCGGTGACCGGCGACATTTTCAGGTCGGAGCCGGACACCTGGTAACCCAGGTTCAGCAACACTTCGGCGATTCCGCACATGCCCACGCCGCCGATACCGACGAAGTGGATGCGACGGATGCGGCGCATTTCCGGCTGCGGCATGGCTTTCTGATTCTCAACCATGGGCCACCTCCAGGCAGATATCGACCACGGTGCGGGTTGCGTCAGGTTTGGCCAGGCGGCTTGCGGTGCTCGCCATGCTGTTCAGTCGTTCCGGTTGCATCAAAACCTCGGTCAGGCGTGCGGCCAAATCGGCGGCGCCAGTCGTTCTTTGCGGCAGCAGGAAGGCAGCGCCCTCCCCGGCCAAATATTCGGCGTTGCGGGTCTGGTGATCGTCGATCGCGTGGGGCAAAGGCACCAGCAAGGACGGCAGACCGGCGGCGGCCAGTTCACTGACGGTCAACGCACCTGCGCGACAGACCACCAGGTCGGCCCAGCCATAGGCTTGGGCCATGTCTTTGATGAAGGGCTGCACATTCGCCTCCACACCCGCTTCGCGATAGCGCGTGGCGGTCACTTCATCGTGGTTCTTGCCGGCCTGATGAAAGATCTCGGGGCGCAATTCTTCAGGGAGTTGCGACACCGCTTCAGGCAGCAATTTGTTCAAGGGTTCGGCGCCCAGGCTTCCGCCCAGGATCAACAGGTGCGCCTTGCGACCGGCCAACGGCTGGCGGGCAATGTCCATGAACAGCTCGGTACGCACCGGGTTGCCGGTAGTGCGCAGCTTGTCCGCAGCACCAAAGGTCTTCGGGAAGGCCTCGCACACCCGGGCAGCCAAAGGCACCAGCAGGCGGTTGGCGGTGCCGGCCACGGCGTTCTGCTCGTGAACGATCACCGGCACACCGGCGAGTTTTGCCGCGACACCACCAGGGCCAGTCACGTAACCACCAAAGCCCAGCACGCACACCGGCTTCACTTCACGGATCACCTTGCGCGCCTGCCACACCGCTTTGAGCAACACGAACGGCGCCTTGAGCAGGGACAACTTGCCCTTGCCACGCAGGCCGGTGACGTTGATCAAATGCAGCGACAAGCCGGCATTCGGTACCAGATCGTTTTCGATGCCGCGCGGCGTACCGAGCCAATGCACGGTGTAGCCGCGGTTCTGGAACTCGCGGGCACAGGCCAGCGCCGGGAACACGTGGCCACCGGTGCCGCCCGCCATGATCAGCACGTTAGCGCCCATGGTTCGGCTCCTCGGCGAAGTCGCTTTCGCTGAACTCCATCTCTTCGCTGCCCAGGTGGGTTCGACTCTCCCACTCGATGCGCAGCAGTAACCCGAGACAGGCGCAGCAAATCACCAACGAACTGCCGCCGTAACTGAGGAACGGCAAGGTCAGGCCCTTGGTCGGCAGCAAGCCGACGTTCACCCCGATGTTGATCAGGAACTGGCCGATCCACAGGAACGACAAGCCGTACGCTACGTAAGCGGCAAAATATTGCTTGGCCTTTTCGGCCCACAAGCCGATGTACATGCCGCGTACACACACGAATACGAACAGCGCGACGGTGCACAACGAACCGACCACGCCCAACTCTTCGGCGAGCACCGAGAACACGAAGTCGGTGTGGGCTTCCGGCAGGTAGAACTGCTTCTGCACGCTGTTGCCCAGGCCAACGCCCAGCCACTCGCCGCGACCGAAGGCGATCAACGCCTGGGTCAGTTGGTAGCCGGAGCCGAATTGATCGGACCACGGGTCGGTAAAGGTAATCAGACGGGCCATCCGGTAGGGCTGCGCCTGCACCAGAATGGTCACGGCGGCCACCGCCAGCACCACCATCAAGGTGAAGCGGAACAGGCCCACGCCACCGAGGAACAGCATCGCCGCCGCCGCCCCCATCATTACGACGGTGGCACCGAAGTCCGGCTCCATCAGCAAAAGGCCGGCCATGGGCAGCAGCACGATGAACGGCTTGAAGAAGCCCATCCAGCTTTCGCGTACTTCTTTCTGGCGCCGCACCAGGTAACCGGCGAGGTAGATCACCACGAACACCTTGGCGATTTCCGACGGTTGCACGTTGAATGCACCGAAGCCGATCCAGCGCATCGAACCGTTCACCTCACGCCCGATGCCGGGCACGATCACCATGACCAACAGGCCGAACGCTCCCACCAGCATCAGCCAACCCAGGCGCTGCCAGGTGGCGATCGGGATCATCATGGTGACGATGCACGCACCGAGGCCGATGACCAGGTACACCAGGTGGCGGATCATCATGTACAGGGTGTTGCCCGACTGCACGGCGGCCACTTCCGAGGACGCCGAGGTGATCATCACCAGGCCCAGGCCCAGCAGCGCAAGGCAACCGGCGAGCATCGGGAAATCCAGGTCGATACCGCGCCCGGTAATGAGCGGCGACGGGTACGGCTTGATGATGTTCCGCAAATTGATACTCATGCCAAGGCCTCCACGGCGCGGGCGAACAGCTGGCCGCGCTCTTCGTAGTTCTTGAACATGTCGAAACTCGCGCAGGCAGGCGACAGCAGCACCACGTCACCCGGCTGGGCCAGGGCTTTGGATTGGGCGATGGCGTCATCCAGGGACTGCGCACGCACCTGCGGTACGGCGTCGCCCAGGGCATCGGCGATCAAGCCGGAATCACGGCCCATCAGCACCACGGCGCGGCAGTTAGCGGCGACCGGGCCTTTAAGGTCCTTGAAGTCAGCACCCTTGCCGTCGCCACCGGCGATCAGCACGACCTTGCCTTGAATATCGGCACCCAAACCTTCGATGGCGGCCAGTGCCGCACCGACGTTGGTGGCCTTGGAATCGTTGTAATAGCCGACGCCATCCAGCTCGCGAACCCACTGGCAGCGATGCTCAAGGCCGGCAAAGCTGCGCAAGGCCGAGAGCATGGCGTCGAACGGCAAGCCAACTGCGTGACCGAGCGCCAGCGCCGCGAGGGCATTGGCCTGGTTGTGGGCACCACGGATTTTCAGTTCGCGCACCGGCATCAGGTTCTGGAATTCGAAGGCCAGGTATTTCTCGCCGTTCTCTTCCCGAAGGCCGAAAGCCTTGAAGTCGGGTTTGTTCAGGCCGAAGGTCCAGCACGGCAGACCTTCGCCGATCAGCGGACGGCTCAGGGCGTCCTGACGGTTCACCACCACTTGCCGCGCGCCCCGGAAGATCCGATGCTTGGCCAGGTGATAGGCCGGCAGCCCGCTGTAGCGGTCCATGTGATCTTCGCTGACGTTGAGCACGGTGGCCACTTCGGCGTTTAGCTGGTCGGTGGTTTCCAGCTGGAAGCTCGACAGCTCCATCACGTAAAGCTCGACGTCGTCGTTGAGCAGGTCCAGCGCCGGAGTACCGAGGTTGCCGCCCACTGCCACGCGCTTGCCGGCCGCAGCCGCCATCTCGCCCACCAGGGTGGTGACGGTGCTTTTTGCATTGGAACCGCTGATGGCCACGATCGGCGCCTTCGCGTTACGCGCGAACAGCTCGATGTCGCCGGACAACTTCACGCCACGGGCCGCCGCCGCTTGCAGGGCCGGTGTCGCCAGGGCTAGGCCGGGGCTCACGTAGAGCTCATCGGCACGGCACAGAAACTCGACATCCAGCTCGCCACAACGCACTTCCACGTGCGGGTAGTCACGGCGCAGCGTGACCAGCTCCGGTGGATTTTCCCGCGTATCGGCCACGGCAAACGACGTGCCCCGGTTCGCCAGGAAGCGAACCAGGGACATGCCGCTCTTGCCGAGGCCGACAACGATGCGGAAGTGGTCTGAAGCGATCAGGGACACTCGTTTCTACCTCAGTTTCAGGGTGGCAAGGCCGAACAGAACCAGAATCACGGTGATAATCCAGAAACGGACAATCACCCGCGGCTCAGGCCAGCCCTTGAGTTCAAAGTGGTGGTGAATCGGCGCCATGCGGAACACGCGGCGCCCGGTCAATTTGAAGGAGGCAACCTGGATCACCACCGACAGGGTTTCCATCACGAACACACCGCCCATGATGAACAGGACGATTTCCTGGCGGACGATCACCGCGATGGTGCCCAGGGCCGCGCCCAGCGCCAGTGCGCCGACGTCGCCCATGAAGACTTGTGCCGGATAGGTGTTGAACCACAGGAACCCAAGGCCCGCACCGATCAAGGCGCCGCAGAACACAATCAGTTCGCCCGCGCCCGGTACATACGGGATCAGCAGGTATTCAGCGAATTTCACGTTACCCGACAGGTAGCAGAAGATGCCGAGCGCGCCGCCCACCATCACCGTCGGCATGATCGCCAGGCCGTCGAGGCCGTCAGTCAGGTTAACCGCGTTGCTCGAGCCGACGATCACGAAGTAAGTCAGTACCACGAAGCCAACACCCAGCGGGATGCTGGCGTCCTTGAGCATCGGGATGATCAGGGTGGTCTCGACCGCGCTTGGCGCAGTCGTATAGAGGAAGATTGCCGCCGCCAGGCCGAACACCGACTGCCAGAAATACTTCCAGCGGCTTGGCAGCCCCTTGGAGTTCTTCTCGATCACCTTGCGGTAGTCATCCACCCAGCCGATGGCGCCGAACAGCAAGGTCACCAGCAGCACGGTCCAGACGTAGCGGTTATGCAGGTCAGCCCACAGCAGCGTACTGATGCCGATGGACGACAGGATCAACGCGCCGCCCATGGTCGGGGTGCCGGACTTGGACAGGTGCGACTGCGGGCCGTCGTTGCGCACGGACTGGCCAATCTGCAGGTTTTGCAGGGTACGGATCATCCATGGCCCGAGGAACAGCGACAACGACAGCGCGGTCAGCACACCCAGAATCCCGCGCAGGGTCAGGTACTGAAAGACCGCGAAGCCTTTGTGGAACTGTTGCAGATACTCAGCCAGCAGCAGCAGCATTAATGTTTCTCCGTACTTGAGGCACACAAGGCCGCGACGACGTTTTCCATCACCGCGCTGCGCGATCCCTTGATCAAAATAGTGGTGTGTTTGTCTTGTTCAGCCGCACTCAGTGCCTGGATCAGTTCGGCCTGGCTGGCGAAATGCCTGGCGCCCGGCCCGAAGGTGTCCACGGCGTGAAGCATGTTCGGTCCAACGGCGTACAAGGCGTCGACCTTGCCGGCGGCATAGGCGCCGACTTCACGGTGAGACTGTTCGGCCCACTCGCCCAGTTCGGCGATGTCCCCCAGTACCAGCACCTTGCGACCGTCGAAGCTGGTCAGCAGATCGATGGCGGCACAGATCGAAGACTGGTTGGCGTTGTAGGTGTCATCAATCACGCGCATGCCGTTGCTGGCCAGTTGCGCGACGGTGCGACCCTTGACCGGTTGCACTGCGCCAAGGCCGGTGGCGATGCCAAACAACGACACGCCCAGCACATGGGCAGCAGCAGCGGCGGCCAGGGCGTTCGCGACGTTATGGTTGCCCAGCAGGTTCAGTTGTACGTGCTCGTCACCTTGCGGGGTATGCAGAGTGAAAGACGGGCAGCCACGAGCGTCGGCTTTGATATTCGAGGCATGGAAATCGGCAGCGGCGTTGTGCACCGCAAAGCTCAAGACCTTGCGACCGGCGGCACGTACACGCCAGGTTTCGAAGGCTTTGTCGTCGAGGTTCAGCACGGCGGTGCCGGACGCGTCGAGGCCTTCGATGATTTCGCCCTTGGCTTCAACGATCTTTTCAGGGCCGCCAAACTCGCCGACGTGGGCGGTGCCGGCGTTGCTGATCACCGCGACGTGAGGCTTGGTCATGGCCACGGTGTAGGCGATTTCGCCGACGCGCGAAGCACCCAGTTCGATCACTGCCGCCGTGTGTTCCGGGGCCAGTTCGAGCAGGGTCAGCGGAGCGCCGAAATCATTGTTCAGGTTACCGCGAGTCGCCAGGACCGGCCCGCGCGTGCGCAGGATCCCGGCCAGCAATTCCTTGACCGTGGTTTTGCCGCTGGAGCCGGTGATTGCCGCGACAGGATTGGTGAAAGCGGCACGGTTCAGCGCACCCAGTTGGCCGAGGGCCAGGCGGGTGTCGGCTACCAGCAATTGCGGCAGTGTCGAGCCAGCAACTTCGCGCTGCACCAGAGCGCCGACAGCGCCTTTGGCAGCGACGTCATTCAGGTAGTCGTGGCCATCAAAACTTGGGCCGGCCAAGGCGACAAACAGTTGCCCGGGCTTGATCGTCCGGCTGTCGATGCTGACGCCATCAAAGCGGCAATCAGCCGACAGCACGCGGGCCGACAAGGCCTGGGTCAGTTCGCTGAACTTGAGCGCCTTAAGCATGAGCCACCTCCCATGCGGTCAAGGCGTGATCGGCCTCGACCAGATCAGAGAAAGCGTGACGTTCGCCGTTGATTTCCTGGTAGTCCTCGTGGCCTTTACCGGCCAGCACCACCACGTCGTCAGCACTCGCGCTGGCGATCAGTTGGGCGATGGCTGCACCGCGACCGGCAACAAATGTGGCCTTGGACGCATTTTTAAAGCCGACACGAATGTCATCAAAAATCTGGCTTGGGTCTTCACTGCGCGGGTTGTCGTCCGTAACCAGAACACCATCAGCCAGGCGCTCGACGATTTCAGCCATCAGCGGGCGCTTGCCGCGATCGCGGTCACCGCCACAGCCGAACAGGCACAGCAACTTGCCCTTGGCGTGAGGACGCAGGGCTTGCAGGATTTTTTCCAGGGCGTCCGGGGTGTGGGCGTAATCGACCACTACCAGCGGCTGTGTGCCTCCGCCAAGACGCTGCATGCGACCGGCCGGGCCTTCCAGCTTCGGCAACACTCGCAGGATTTCGTCGAGGGCGTAATCCAGGCCGAGCAAGGCGCCGACGGCGGCCAATACGTTGCTCAGGTTGAAACGCCCGAGCAAGGTGCTGCGCAAATGGTGCTCGCCCTGCGGCGTCACCAGGGTGGCGCGCACGCCTTCGTCATCAAAGGTGGCTTCACGGCAATACAGGTAGGCGCTGGAATCTTCCAGGCTGTAGCTGATCAAGCGACCGTCACCTTTGGCGGCGGCCAACTGGCGACCGAATTCGTCGTCCAGGTTGACCACTCGACACTTCAGGTCATTCCAGGCAAACAGACGGGCCTTGGTGGCGGCGTATGCCTCCATGGTGCCGTGATAATCCAGGTGATCGCGGGACAGGTTGGTCATCACCGCCACGTCGAACGCCAGAGCGGTTACGCGGCCCTGGTCCAGACCGTGGGACGAGACTTCCATGGCAACCGCCTTGGCACCGGCCTTTTTCAGGTCGGCCAGGGTCGCCTGTACGGCAATCGGGTTAGGCGTGGTGTGCAGGCCGCTTTGCAGCGCGCCGTAGAAACCAGTGCCCAGGGTGCCGACGATGCCACAATGCTGGCCCAGCAGGTCAAGCGCCTGGGCAACCAATTGGGTCACGCTGGTCTTGCCGTTGGTGCCGGTCACGCCCACCAGGTTCAGGGTGCGGCTCGGGTCACCATAAAAGCGCCCGGCGATGTCCGACAGCTGCGCCGCCAGGCCCTTGACCGGAATCAATGGCACGTCGGTGATCGGCAGCACAGTGGCGCCTTCCACTTCATAGGCTACTGCCGCCGCACCGCGTTTCAGCGCGTCGGCAATATGGTCACGGCCATCGAACTTGCCACCCGGTACAGCCAGGAACAGGTCACCGGCACGCACGTTACGGCTGTCCAGCGTCAACTCGCGAATCAGCAGATCGCGGCCAGCGTGGGCAAAAATCTTGTTCAGGCTAAGAGACATCAGCCGCGCCCTCCATTGGCTTTTACCGCAGCGGCCGGTGGACCGGCGTTCGCTTGTTGGGTAGCCGGCAGGTTGTCCGGCGTGATGTTCATCAGGCGCAACGTCCCGGACATCACTTTGCTGAACACCGGCGCCGAGACCAGGCCACCGAAGTAACCGGCTTTGCTCGGCTCATCGATAACCACAACGATGGCGTAACGCGGATCGCTCATCGGGCCGAAGCCTGCGAACAGCGAGCGGTAGGAGTTCTCGGCGTAGCCCTTGGTGCCGACTGCGGTTTTACGCGCAGTACCGGACTTGCCTGCCACGTGATACGCCGGCACCTGGGCACGGAATACGCCGCGCGGTGCTTCGATCACTTGTTGCAGCATGCCTTGTATGGTCTTGGCGACGTTTTCCGGGATGACCTGGGTCGCAGGCGGTGCCTCGTCGAGGTGAATCAAACTCAGCGGCACCATGCGGCCATTGTTGGCCAGCACCGAGAAGGCGTGGGCCAGCTGGATCGCGGTGACCGACAGGCCATAACCATAGGAAAGCGTTGCGGTCTCGGCCTTTTTCCAGTCGCGGTAGTTCGGCAGGTTGCCTACACGCTCGCCCGGGAAGTCCAGGCCAGTGGGTTGCCCCAGGCCGACTTTTTGCGCGAGGTGGTAGATCGCTTCGCCGCCGATATCGAAGGCGACTTTACTCATGCCCACGTTACTGGAGTTGATCAGGATGCCTGTCAAATCCAACACCGGGCCTTCGCTACGGGACACGTCACGAATGGTGTATTTGCCCAACTGCAGGGTGCCCGGGTAGACCTCGACCTTGTCGGAGGGCTTCCAGCGCCCGGTTTCCAGGGCGGCACTCATGGAGATGGCTTTCATGGTCGAACCTGGCTCGAACACGTCGATCATGGCGCGGTTGCGCATCATCGCCGGCTGCAGGTTGCGACGGTTATTCGGGTTGTAGGTCGGCTGGTTGACCATGGCGAGAATCTCGCCGGTCTTCACGTCCATGATCACCAGGCTGCCGGCTTTCGCACCGTTCTCGATGATCGCGTTACGCAGCTCGCGGTTGGCCAGATATTGCAGGCGCAGGTCAATCGACAACGCCAAGGGCTTACCGGCCTTGGCGTTTTTGGTGACCTGGACATCCTTGATCAGTCTGCCGCGCCGATCCTTGATGACCTGCCGTTTGCCGGGAACCCCGGCCAGCCATTCGTCGTAGGCGAGTTCCACGCCTTCGCGACCGTGATCATCAATGTCGGTGAAACCCACCATATGGGCAGTGGTTTCGCCGGCCGGGTAGAAACGCCGAAATTCCTCGATGCCGTAGACACCGGGGACTTTAAGGTCGAGCACCTGCTGGCCTTGTTCAGGGGTAAGCCCGCGAACCAGGTAGATGAATTCTTTATTGGCCTGGGCTTCGAGGCGTTCGCTCAGGGCTTTCGGGTCCTGGCCCAAGGCAGCAGCGAGTTCCGGCCACTTGTCCTTGGCGGTCTGCATTTCCTTGGCGTTGGCCCACAGGGTGGTCACCGGAGTACTGACGGCCAGAGGCTCGCCATTACGGTCGGTGATCAGGCCGCGGTGCGCAGGAATCGGGATATGCCGCAGGCTACGGGCATCGCCCTGGCCGATCAGGAAGTCACGGTCCACCACTTGCAGGTCGATAATCCGCCAGGCAATCGCGCCCACCATCAGTGCCAACAACCCCAGCACCAAACGGAAACGCCATGGGTAGAGTGCGCCCTCAAGTTTCATCATGGCGCCACCATGCGAACTTCTGCAGCGCCAGGGATGTGCATCTTGAGCTGTTCAGTGGCCAGCACTTCGATACGGCTGTGGGCTGTCCAGGTACTTTGTTCCAGGATCAACCGGCCCCACTCTGCCTGCGCCTTGTCGCGCACACTCAGTTCCCCGTACAGGGTATTGAGCAGTTGACGGTTGTAGTGGGCGCTGTAGGACACCGCAATCGCGGACACCAGCACGCCAACAAACAACAGCAACATAAAGAAGCTGCCGCCCGGGAGGGGCTTGGCGAAAAGCTTGCTCACCGCAACTTCTCCGCAACGCGCATGACAGCGCTACGGGCACGTGGGTTGGCCTTGAGTTCGGCTTCGGAAGCGAACTGCGCTTTGCCATGGATTTTGATTTTCGGCACAAAGGCTTCGTAACGTACCGGCAGGTTGCGCGGCAGGTTGTCGGATTCGCCCTTGACCAGACGACGCATGAACAATTTGACGATGCGGTCTTCCAGGGAGTGGAAGCTGATCACCACCAGGCGACCGCCCACTTCCAGCGCTTCCAGAGCGGCTTCAAGGCCGGCTTCCAGATCGCCCAATTCGTTGTTTACGTGAATGCGCAGGCCCTGGAACGCACGGGTTGCCGGGTTCTTGCCCTTTTCCCATGCAGGGTTGGCGACTTTCAGCACTTCAGCCAGGTCAGCGGTGCGCTCGAACGGCTGGATTTCCCGGCGCTCGACCACGGCACGCGCCATGCGGCCAGCGAAGCGCTCTTCGCCGTATTCCTTGAATACACGGGTGATTTCTTCGTGGGGTGCGGTGGCGATGAACTGCGCGGCGCTGACGCCACGGCTTGGGTCCATGCGCATGTCCAGCGGGCCGTCGTTCATGAAACTGAAGCCCCGCTCAGGGTCGTCCAGCTGTGGCGAAGACACGCCCAGGTCCAGCAGAACCCCGGCCACCTTGCCCGCCATGCCACGCTTGGCCACTTCTGCGCCGAGCTCGGCAAAGCTGCGCTGCACAACGACAAAGCGGCCGTCTTCGGCCGCTAGCGCTTGCCCGGTGGCAATCGCTTGAGGGTCTTTGTCGAACCCGAGGAGCTTACCGTCCGGACCCAACTGGCTGAGAATCAGCCGACTGTGCCCGCCCCTGCCGAAGGTGCCATCCAAATAGCAGCCATCCGCGCGTACGGCGAGAGCCTCAACGGCTTCGTCAAGCAGTACGGTGATGTGGTTAAAGCCGCTATCAATAGTCACAGGATCAAATCACGCAGTTCATCAGGCATAGCGCCCGGTTGTTGAATAGCAGCCAGGTCAGCTGCAGAAACAGCATCCCAGGCATCTTCGTCCCACAACTGGAACTTGTTCAGTTGGCCTACCAGCATCGCGCGCTTGTCCAACTTGGCGTATTCGCGCAGACGCGGTGGAACCAGGAAACGACCACTGCCATCGAGTTCGAGGTCGACGGCATTACCAATCAGCAAACGTTGCAGGCGGCGGTTCTCTTCACGCAGTGAAGGCAGCGCACGCAACTTGGTTTCAATCAGCTCCCACTCATCGAGCGGGTAAACACATAAACAAGGGTCAACGGCATCGATGGTGATGATTAACTGTCCGGAACTTCGCGAAATGAGCTCGTCACGATACCGGCTCGGCATGGCGAGACGGCCTTTTGCATCGAGACTGATAGCGTTAGCTCCGCGAAACACAGATGCGTTTCTCCAAATTTTAGCGTTTTACGTTCAAAAAACCCACTTTGTGCCACTTTCCGCCACTTGCGCACACTATAGGAATGCGCCCACCACACCGTCAAGGCGCGGATTCAAGGAAAAGCCTTACAGAACGGAGATTTAGGAAGGTAAAAGGAGGAGAAACGAGAGTTTGACGGCAATTTTGACTCAACAACGCCAAATAGCTCAAAGAGCTAGGGCTTAAAGTTAAAGTAATTTATTAAGAGTAAGATTTTTTCGGTATTACGAAGACGCATCTGCTGATGATTCAGCAGGGAGGGATTCTCGCGTTACTACCAGGTTCCTGCCCGAGATTCGGACAGAAGGGAAAAAGGTGGAGAGTCGATCTATAAGCCGGGTTCTGTCTTGAACAGTCATTCGTCTACGATGGCCATCACTGGACATCTTTAGCAACCTACCCGGTCCCAGCGCGGGCCACGCCTTGGGACCCTATTTGGTCTTGCTCCAAGTGGGGTTTACCTAGCCACGAACTGTTGCCAGTCGTGCGGTGCGCTCTTACCGCACCTTTTCACCCTTACCGGTACCGAAGTACTTAGGCGGTTATTTTCTGTGGCACTTTCCGTAGGCTCACGCCTCCCAGGCATTACCTGGCACTTCGCCCTATGGAGCCCGGACTTTCCTCCCCCCTCTAATTTTCATAGAAGGCAGCGACTGTCCAATCGACTCTCCGCCGCGCAGGTTAACGGCACGGCGGCGTTAGAACAAGTATTAAAAGACACTAATGCCATCATGTTCAGACGGAGTGCAGGCTGGAACCCGGAACTATTCGCCCTTTTGTTTATCAAGCGCGGCTTGATACAACACGTTCTTGCGCACACCGGTAATTTCCGCAGCCAGGGCCGCCGCGCGCTTCAATGGCATCTCCTTGAGCAGCAGATCCAGAATGCGCATTGCCTCGCTGCCGACCGCGTCTTCACTTTCCGGCGCCGACCAGCCCGCTACCAATACCACGCATTCCCCGCGCTGCTGATTGCTGTCGCCTTCAACGAACGCCCGCAGCTCTTCCAGCGGCAGCCCCTTGAGGGTTTCGAAGGTTTTGGTGATTTCCCGCGCCAGCAAGGCCAGGCGATCGCCGCCGAATACCAGCTCCATGTCCTGCAGGCATTCAAGGATGCGGTGCGGGGCTTCGTAGAAGATCAGCGTGCGCGGTTCTTCTTTCACCAGTTCCAGGCGCGCCCGACGACCAACAGCCTTGGCCGGCAGGAAGCCTTCAAAGATAAATCGGTCCGACGGCAGGCCGGCTGCAGACAATGCAGCAATCAGCGCGCACGCTCCCGGAACAGGCACTACATTGATACCAGCGGCCCGCGCCTGGCGAACCAGGTGGTAGCCAGGGTCGGAAATCAGCGGCGTCCCCGCATCGGAGATCAATGCCACATCATCGCCCGCCAACAAACGGGTGATAAAACGACTGCCTTCTTCACGCTCGTTATGTTCATGGCACGCGGCCAAGGGTGTTGGAATGCCAAAATGCTGCATCAACCGCTGGGAGTGCCGAGTGTCTTCGGCGGCGATCAGCTTAACGTCACGCAGTACTTTCAATGCGCGCGCACTGATGTCGTCCAGGTTGCCAATGGGCGTCGCCACGACAAAAAGCGAGCCAGCAGTGGAATTCAAAGGACCTGGAGCAGTCAAAGCGCACACCTCTATGATTGGCAAAAGCCACATTGTAGCGCGTAGACGCCTTGAATATATGCCCTCGGGGCAAGCTCCATTTCAGCCAACTGTAGGCTCTTGCAACATTTACACGACCTAAATAGACGGTTTCACGCCAGTAACATCGCGCCCCGGCCAGTGCTTGGGTACAATTCCACGCTAATTTGATCGGTATCAGGAACACTTACATGATCGCTTGCCTGCGGCTGTTCTCTGCCCTCTGCCTCGCTGCCCTGTTGGCGGCTTGCGCCAGCTCGCCCTCGTCCAGCCTTGGCGACCTCCCCCGGACCCCGGATGCCAGCATCGAGCAACTGCTCGAACAGGCGACTTCGGCCAAGACTCCGGAAAAAGCCGCGCTGTTGCGCTTGAGTGCGGCTGACCTGGCGTTCCACCAAAACAACCCGGGACGCTCGGCGCAGATTCTTGCCCAAGTGCCACTGGACGCCCTGAAACCGGCGGCGCAGGTATTTGCCAGCACCCTGTCGGCTGAACTGGCGATGGCCCGCAACCAGCCCAAGGCCGCGTTGACGGCGTTGAACCACCCAAGCCTGCAAAACCTGAAGGAGCTGCCGCCTGAACAGCAGATCCGTACCGGTACCGTGCATGCTCGTGCTTATGAAGCCGACGGCCAGACCCTGGCCGCCGCTCGCGAGCGTGTCGCCATGGCTCCGCTGCTGACGGGCGACGCCTACAACAGCAACCACGAAGCCATCTGGGCATTGATTGCAGCCTTGCCTGCCGATCAGCTGCAAGCCAGCGGCAACCCGACGCTGGACGGCTGGATCAGCCTGGCCCAGGCGGTCAAGAGCGCCGGCACCCTGGAACAACAGCAAGCGGCCATCGACACCTGGCGCGCCCAGAACCCGGGCCACCCGGCGGCCTCGCAATTGCCGCAGCCGCTGACCAAGCTCAAGGAACTGGCCAGCCAGCCGTTGAACAAGATCGCCCTGTTGCTGCCACAGGAAGGCCCGCTGGCCGGCGTCGCGAAGGCGCTGCGCGAAGGCTTCATGGCCGCGCACTACCAGGCTGAACAAGCCGGGCAGAAGCCGCCGGTGATCGAGTTCTACGACAGCTCCCGCCTGACCTCCATCGATGACTTCTACGCCAAGGCACAAGCTGCCGGCGTGCAACTGGTGGTCGGCCCCCTGGAGAAACCGCTGGTCAAGCAACTCAGCGCTCGCCCGCAATTGCCAATCACCACCCTCGCCCTGAACTACAGCGAAGCCGACCAGAACCCGGCGCAACTGTTCCAGTTCGGCCTGGCCGCTGAAGACGAAGCCCGTGAAGTGTCCCGTCGCGCCCGTGCCGATGGCCTGCACCGCGCCGCCGCCATGGTGCCGAGAGGCGAATGGGGCGAGCGCGTCTACAAAGCCTTCCGTCAGGATTGGGAAGCCAATGGCGGCACCGTGGTAGGCGTCGAGTACGTTGACCAGCCGGTAGCCCTGGCCCAGCAGATCGCCGACCTGTTCCAGTTGCGCAAAAGTGAAGGCCGCGCCAAGAGCCTGCAAAGCACTGTAGGTTCGGATGTATCCGCCCAGCCGTCGCGCCGCCAGGACATCGAGTTCATCTTCCTGGCCGTCACGCCGCAACTGGCCCAGCAGATCAAGCCGACCCTGAACTTCCAATACGCTGGCGACGTGCCGGTGTATGCGACGTCCCACGTGTTCAGCGCCAGTGGCGACAAAAACCAGTACCTGGACATGACCAACGTGATGTTCTGCGAGACGCCTTGGCTCCTGAACACCACCGACCCGCTGCGCAACCAGGTCGCCGCCCAATGGCCACAAGCCAACGGCAGCCTCGGCCGTCTGTACGCGATGGGTGTGGATGCATACCGCCTGGCGCCGCGCCTGGGGCAACTCAAGGCACTGCCGGACACTCGCGTTGACGGCCTGTCGGGCAACCTGGGCGTCAGCGCCAACCAGCGCGTCGACCGCCAGATGCCATGGGCCAAGTTCGTCGGTGGCGAGATCCAGCGCCTGCCTGATACCCCGCGCTGATGCCTGAGCGGTCAAGCGCACAAAGCGGCAAGGACGCCGAACTTCAAGCCCTCGAGTACCTGCAACAACAAGGTCTGCGCCTTCTGGCGCAGAACTGGTTATGCAAGCGCGGCGAGCTTGATCTGGTCATGCTTGACGGCGATACAGTAGTATTTGTCGAAGTCCGCTACAGAAAACACGCACAATGGGGTGGTGCGCTCGCCAGTATCGACGGGCGCAAGCGCCAGAAGCTGATACTCGCCGCGCAGTTTTTCCTGCTCAAAGAGCGTCGCTGGGCCGATCATCCCTGCCGTTTCGATGTGGTTGCCATAGAAAGCACTCCCCGGGGAACAGCCGATCTGAACTGGCTGCAAGATGCCTTTGACAGCTGATTCGCCGGACATCTACACCGCACACTTTTGCTCTTTGCTTTGCGGGCTGCACATTCCTGTGCCAAACAGCCGCGCTACTTAAGGTCACACAGATGGACATGCAATCCCGAATTCGCCAGCTTTTCCAGGCCAGTATCGATACCAAGCAACAGGCGATGGACGTACTTGCACCGCACATCGAGCAAGCCAGTCAGGTCATGGTCAACGCCTTGCTCAACGAAGGCAAAATGCTTTCGTGCGGCAACGGCGGTTCGGCCGGCGATGCCCAGCATTTCTCCTCCGAGCTGCTCAACCGCTTCGAGCGTGAGCGCCCGAGCCTGCCGGCCATCGCCTTGACCACCGACACCTCGACGATCACCTCGATCGCCAACGACTACAGCTACAACGAAATTTTCTCCAAACAGATTCGCGCCCTTGGCCAGCCGGGTGACGTACTGCTGGCGATCTCCACCAGCGGTAACTCGGCGAACATTATTCAAGCGATCCAGGCCGCACATGATCGTGAAATGATTGTCGTAGCATTGACCGGACGCGACGGCGGCGGCATGGCTTCGCTGCTGCTGCCCGAAGACGTGGAAATTCGCGTCCCGGCCAATGTCACCGCACGTATTCAGGAAGTCCATCTGCTGGCGATCCACTGCCTGTGCGATCTGATCGACAGCCAACTGTTCGGGAGTGAAGAATGACCGTTAAACGCCTTAGCCTATTGGCAATCACGCTGTGCCTAGGCATCAGCGGCTGCAGTTCGGTAATCGAAGCAAGCCGCGACACGCCCATCCAGGACGACAAAGGCACCCGTACTTTCGGCAGCAAAATCGATGACTCGCTGATCGAAACCAAAGTATCCGTCAACGTTTCCAAGGCCGCTCCGGACCTGGGCAACGGTGCGTCGCGCATCGTGGTCGTCAGCTTCAACGGCGTGGTGCTGCTCACCGGGCAAACCCCGCGTGCCGACCTCAAGGCCCAGGCTGAACAAGCCGCCTCCGCCGTACAACGGGTCAAGAAAGTCCACAATGAATTGCAGGTGATGGAGCCGATCACGCTGCTGGCGATCAGCAACGATGCGCTGCTGACCACCAAGATCAAGACCCAGATGCTGACCGACAGTGCGATCCCCGGCTCGCGGATCAAGATCGTCACTGATAACGGCATCGTCTACATGATGGGCCTGCTGACCCAGGCAGAAGCCACCCGCTCTGCCAACCTGGTACAAGGTGTGTCGGGCGTACAGAAGATTGTGAAGGTGTTCGAATACATCGACTGATGTCATCAACGACCACAAAAAAGGGCGCCGTGCATTGATTGCACGGCGCCCTTTTTATTGGCTGGCGGTTACTGGTACTGCTGGTACGGGTTGCCTTGGAACTGGTTGTTCTGTTGCGGCGCCTGTTGCTGCTGGGCGCCCGGCTGACCGTATTGCTGGCCAGGAATCGGACCCAGGTTAACCTCTACGCGACGGTTCTGGGCACGGCCATTGACGTCGGCGTTGCTGGCAATCGGGTTATCCGGGCCGGCCCCGCGGGCACTCAGGTTGGTCGGGCTGACACCTTGGGACGTCAGGTAATTAGCCACGCTCTGCGCACGACGCTGGGACAGGTCCATGTTGAGCTGGCGGCTGCCGGTGCTGTCGGTGTAGCCAACGATCTGGATGGTGTTCTGGTTGAACTGCTTGAGGGAGTTCGCCAGGTTGTTCAGCGGCGTGTAGAAGCTGCTGGAGATCGCGTCCGAGTTGGTGGCGAAGGTGATGTTACCCGGCATGATCAGCTTGATCTGATCGCCCTGGCGCTGCACTTCAACCCCGGTATTGGCCATGCTTTCGCGCAGTTTCTTTTCCTGCTGGTCCGCGTAGTAGCCATAGCCGGCAGCGCCGAGGCCGGCGATAGCGCCACCGATCAGCGCGCCCTTGCCGCGGTTGTTGTGGTCAATGGCGGCACCTGCCAGCGCACCGGCCAGGGCCCCCAGGCCACCGTATTTGGCGGTTTTGCTGATGCCGCCCTCTGAACCATTATTCGCCTGTCCCTGGCTGCCGTCATAAGGATTAGGTGAAGCGCAGCCGGACAACAAGGCTACGGCGGTAGCGACAACAAGCAGACGACGAGAAGTGAACATGAAGGAAGCTCCTACTTTTGCATTCTGTGATGCAGAGGACATTGGCAATGGACCTGTGCCGAGCTTGGAACACGACAAACGGCAAAAATTCCATGTCCGGTCACCGGTGTGCACAGTCAAACCCTAGCAGAGACTTGCTGAACGGTAATTGTCATTTTTTCTATAAGTTTCGTCCGATAGTCGCCATTTGGTATCCGAAAAACTACCCCGGTTTCCCTTCACGCCCGCACGAACGGATTCTCACGCATTTCATCTCCCAGGCGCGTGTCCGGACCATGCCCCGCCACCACAACCGCCGTCTCATCCAGGGTGTAGAGCCGTTGCTTGATCGAACGCACAATGGTCGCCTGGTCTCCGCCCCACAAATCCGTACGCCCGACGCCACGCCGAAACAGGGTGTCGCCGGCAATCAGCAACTTCGCATCGGCGAACCAGAAACTCATTGAGCCCGGTGTGTGTCCAGGTGTGTGCAAGGCGACCCCACAACCGCAGGCCAGCTCCTCTTCATCCTCCAGCCAGCGATCCGGCGGCGGCACGGGTGTGTACGGCACGCGGAACATCTGGCACTGCATTTCCAGGTTGTCCCACAGAAACTGGTCCTCCTTGTGCAGGTGCAACGTGGCGCCGGTCTTTTCCTTCAACTGCCCGGAAGCCAGGAAGTGATCCAGATGGGCGTGGGTGTGAATAATGCTGACGACCTTCAGGCCCAGCGCATCGAGGCGCGCCAGGATCAACTCGTGATTGCCGCCCGGATCGACCACGATGGCTTTCTTGGTGACGGGGTCGCCGATAATTGTGCAGTTGCACTGCAACGGGCCAACCGGGAAGGTTTCGCGGATCAGCGCGGGGGACTGAATATTCATGGCTATTCCTGCAAATTCGAAGACACACTCTTGGGCACAGTATGTTCGACGAGACGCCCGATCCGAAAGCACCCGCAAGTGCACGGGTATCAAACCAGCCAACTGCTAAGCTACTCTGGCGCCAGACGTACAACGCGCAACCTATAGCGCTTGGAGTGGGACTCGTGGCGACCCTCAGCCCATTGATCATCTGTGAACACTGCGATTGCGTGTACGAAAAAGTCACGCTCGGCAAACATCAGAAAACCCTCTGCACCCGATGTGCAGGCGTGCTCCAGCGCTATAACGGGCTGTCGGTGGAGCAACGCATGGCGCTGACCCTGACTGCCGCCATGCTGTGGGTTTTCGCCAACTTCTACCCGGTAATGAGCATCAGCCTGCAAGGCCTGAAAAGCAGCGCCACCTTATGGGACTCCGTGGTTGCGCTGGCCCAGGGCCCGATTACCTTTATCGCGCTGGTGGCGGCGATCTCCATCATCATCGCGCCAGTCTTCCAGTTGCTGCTGCTGATGTGGGTGCTGGGCTTTGCGATGAAGGGCAGGCGCTCACCGGCGTTCAAAGTCTGCATGCGCTGGCTCGAAGCCCTCCGGCCCTGGAGCATGCTGGAAGTTTGCCTGCTGGGCGCGATGGTGGCGGTGTTCAAGCTCGCCGGGATGCTGGATGTATTGCCCGGCACCGGCCTGTTTGCCCTGGCGGCGCTCAGCCTGTTGCTGATCCGCATTGCCGGGCGCGATATTCGCGACTTGTGGGATACCTTATGAGCCGGCCACCGACCGCCAGCGAGCTGAACCTGTGCCTGTGCCACAGCTGCGGCCAGGCCTGTGACACCCGCGCCAACCCCGATGCGTGCGAACGCTGTGATGCGCCCTTGCACCGGCGCAAGGTCCACTCATTGACCCGCACCTGGGCCTACATGCTGACGGCACTGGCGTTTTACGTGCCCGCCAACCTGCTGCCGGTGATGAACACCTCGATGCTCGGCTCCGGCGCCGACAGCACCATCATGAGTGGCGTGCTGGAGTTCTGGCAGCACGGCGCCTGGGACATTGCCCTGATCATTTTCATCGCCAGCATCGCGGTGCCGGGTATCAAGTTCGTTGCGCTGACCCTGCTGCTGGTCACCGTGCAACGCAATAACCAGTGGGCACGCAAGCAGCGCTCGAAGCTGTTTCGCTTCGTCGAGGTGATTGGCTACTGGTCGATGCTGGATGTCATCGTAGTGGCGCTGGTGGCGGCCCTGGTGCGGTTCCAGGCCCTGGGTACCATCGAGCCACGTTTGGGTATTCTGTTCTTTGGCCTGGTGGTGGTGTTCACCATGCTCTCGGCAATGAGTTTCGACCCCCGCCTGATCTGGGAAAACCCCCACAACGAGGAGATGCCGGATGGCGTCGCAAACCACTGACAAACCGCTGCCCCCCGGCCAACCCGCGATCAAGACAGGGCGCTTCAGCGTTTCGCTGGTGTGGATAGTGCCGATTGTCGCGGTGCTGGTGGGCATTTCGCTGGTGGTGCACAGCATCCTTCAGCAAGGGCCGAGCATCACCATTACCTTCAAGACCGGCAGCGGCCTGACCGCCAACAAGACCGACGTCAAATACCGCAATGTGGTGATCGGCCAGGTGACTGACGTGGAGTTGAGCGATGACCAGAAAAGCGTCAACGCCACGATCAAACTGTCCAAGCAGGCTGAAAGCTTCACCCGGGAAGACTCGCAATTCTGGGTGGTGCGCCCGCGTATTGGCGCGGGCGGCGTTTCCGGCATCGACACGCTGCTCTCCGGGGATTACATCGGCGCCGACATCGGCCAGTCCGATACCCGCGCCAACCGCTTCACAGGCCTGGAAAACCCGCCGCCCATCACCTATGGCGAGCCTGGCAAGCGCTTCACCTTGCACACCCAGGATTTGGGCTCGCTGGACATCGGCTCCCCGGTCTATTACCGCAAAATCCCCGTCGGCCAGGTGGTGGCCTATGCCTTGGACACCGACGGCAAAGGCGTGAACATCGATGTGTTCGTGCATGCGCCGAATGACGCCTACGTCACCGAGAACACCCGGTTCTGGAACGCCAGCGGGATTGACGTGAGTGTTGGCGCCAATGGGTTTGCGCTGAAAACCGAATCCTTGTCCTCGATGCTGGTGGGCGGCATCGCTTTCCTGGCCCCGCCGTACAGCCCCAACGACAAACCGGCAGGTGAGGAGCACTCCTATGAACTGTTCGCCGACCAGCAATCCGCGCTGGCCCCGCCCAATGGCAAGGGGCAATACCTGAACCTGCGTTTCGATCAAGCCTTGCGCGGGCTCACCGTCGGTGCGCCGGTGGAGTTCCTGGGCATCGAGTTTGGCAAAGTGGTGTCGATCAACCTGGATTTCGACGAGAAAAAACGTAGCTTCCCGGTGAACGTCGGCATCGTGATTTACCCGCAACGCCTCGGCGAAGCCAACACCAAAATGCTCACAGTCCTGAAGCATGACCCTAACGATGAGGCCGGCGGCGTGCGCCTGATGGGCAACTTCATTGAACACGGCCTGCGGGCCCAGGCTCGCAGCGGCAACCTGCTCACCGGCCAGTTGTACATCGCCCTGGACTTCTTCCCCAAGGCCGAAAAAGTCGTGTTTGACCCAAACCAGCGCCCCGTCAATATTCCAACCATCCCCGGCAACCTGGAACAACTGCAGGAAAAACTCGAAGGCATCGTCAACAAGATCAACCAACTGCCGATCGAGCGGATTGCCGGCAACCTCGACGGGAGCCTGGTCGAATTGCGCAAAAGCCTCGGTCAGGTCAACGCCAAGACACTCCCGCGCGTGCAGAACACTCTGGCCGACGTGAGTAAAACCTTGCAGTCAGCCAGTTCGACCCTGGCCGAGGATTCGCCGCAACGGGAGCAGTTGACCCAGACGCTGGATGAACTGAGCCGCATGTCGCGCTCCCTGCGAGAGCTTTCGGATTACCTGGCACGCCATCCCGAATCCCTGATTCGTGGTCGCCCCGACAACGCTGCGCCATCGGACCTGCAAGGGCCACCGCGCAAATGACCACAGGAGCAACCACCATGGCCTTCCCGCTGAAGATCACGCTGCTCGCCGGGTTGCTGCTGCTTGCGGCGTGCCGCAGCGAGCCGATTCAATTTCACACCCTGACGCCGGTGCATCGCAGCAATGCGTCCCTGACCGCGGGGGGTGAAATCCGCATTGAAAGCATTACGGTGCCGCCGCAGGTCGACCGGCCGCAGATTGTCATCCGCCAGGGCGACAGCGGCGTGGCGATTCTTGAGACGCAATGGTGGGCCGCCAGCCTGGTGGATGAGCTGCGCAGCGCGCTGGTGGACCAACTCGCCAGCAACCGGAAAAACCTGGCGGTGCGTATTGAAGTACAGCGCTTTGACTCGATCCCCGGGCAGTACGCCCTGCTCGACGTCAAATGGCGACTGCGCCAGACGGGCACAGACGAACGCACGCCGCTGACGTGTCGCACGGTGGTGCAGTCGCCATCCGGCCCAACCATTGATGACCTGGTGATCGCTCAGCAAAACAACGTCAAACGGTTTGCCGCACTGCTCAGCCAGGCCGCCGACAAGTTACCGAGTGAATGCCCTGCCGCGCAGTAAACATCGAGCCAAGGATTGAGCCATGCGCACATTCTGGAAATGGTATTTGCAACTGCTGGAAAATGATTTCAGCACTCAGGTCTTCGACAATGTGAAGAACCTGCTGGTGTGTGCGCTGCTGTTTGCCGCGGGTACCAACGCGCTGTCCGGGAAGCATGAGCTGTTCCTCGGCGTCCTGGCGTCAAGCGTGGCCGGTTGGGGCTTGATCGTGGTTTCCACCTTGCTGATGGTGCTGAATGTCAGCGACGGAATCCGCAGGCTGGCCAAGCTTCGTTATCACTTGGTGCTTCAGCTGCTGCTGATCCTGGTTTATGTGCTGGTAGCAGAGCGCGTGGTGGAAATCGTTTGGGGCTTCCGGTCCCATTGATCGAGGTGCCTACCCCAACAACCCCATCTCCTGCGCCCGCGCTACCGCCTGCGTGCGCCGCTCCACTCCGAGCTTGCTGTTGATATGACTGGCGTGGGTTTTCACGGTGTGCAGGGAGATAAACAGCTGATTGCTGATCTCCTGGTTCGAACAACCCTGGGCGATCAGGTGCAGCACCGCCAGTTCGCGGGAGCTTAGGGTTTCAAGGGTGTGTGGGGTTTCAACCACCGCAACATCCGGCAAGCGTGCCAGCAGGCTCTGGTTCATCTGACCATAGGGATCCCGCAAAAGCTGCTCCCGCGTCCAGTCGGGATAGCGCTCCAGCAAGCGCTGAAAGGGTTGCATCGCGCCACCGGCAGCCGCTGCAAGCGCGCGGGCAAACACGGGGCGGGCCAGCGCTTCCTGACCACCGTCCAACAGCAACTGCGCCTGCTGGGTCAGCGCCATCAGGCTGATCATCTGCCGGCCGCTGTTATGGGCCTGGTGCGCCAGTTCGTCGAGCCGTTGCAGTGAGGCCGCCGGCTGATGCCGGATGG
Source organism: Pseudomonas sp. ATCC PTA-122608 (assembly GCF_001952855.1). Classification (GTDB taxonomy): domain Bacteria; phylum Pseudomonadota; class Gammaproteobacteria; order Pseudomonadales; family Pseudomonadaceae; genus Aquipseudomonas. The sequence goes on from NZ_LPNO01000007.1 coordinate 80,328, forward strand.
CGTCGAGCGCTGCCTGTTGCAGCTCGATATGTTGCGGAAGGTGCGGGTGAAACTCCGGCGCGGCCGCGGCCTGTTCACCGTTGTACGTTTGCCCCAGCCGTGTCAGCCAGGCGTCGGCCAGGTCGGTGCGACCCTGGGCCAGCCAGAGTTCGCATTTGACCAGGGTGATCATCGCCAGGTAGAAAATCGGCGGCACGTCCCAGATGTGCATCAAGCGCTCGGCCTCGGCCAGTTCGGCAAAGGCCATGGGAAAGTCGCCACGGCGACCTTCGAAGCTGGCGATCACGCAATGACCGATCAGCACGCTGATATCCCGGCAGGCCCGCGCCTCAGCCAGACCGGCACGCAGGCGAGCCAGCCCGGCTTCAGGCTGGCAACGCACCAGCAGCAGATAACCTTCGTACAGCGCCAAGCGGGCACGCACCGCATACAGGCGTTGCGGCGCGAGGCCCTGCAAGCGTTGCAGGCCCTGACGCACTTCATCCAGAGAGCGCAGGATCTCGCCACGGGCTTGTAGCACCCGCGCCCGGTCGTAATGGGCCAATGCCTCGAACAACGGATTGCCGACGCGCTGCGCCAGCTCCAGGGACTCTCGGTTCAAGCCACGGGCGCGCCACAGGTCAGCATCGACGATGGCCAGGTTGGACAGGGTCGACAGGCACATCAACCGCTGGCCATAGCGTTTGTGCGGCAGGCTTTCCAGGGCCTCGCTGCAGTACAACTGGGTCAACTCGCGGTCGCCACGCCCCCGGGCAATGATCCCGCTGAGGGCCAGCCATTGGGCCAACATCGACTTTTGCGCGGTGGCTGACGGCGCCGGCAGAAAGCGGCTGAGATGGCTGGCCAACTCTTGCGCCGCGTCCAGTTGGCAGGCCAACCCCAACGCCCAGCTGTAGAGCACGATCAGACGGGGCGTGCTCATCAACAGACTGTCGGGCAAGTCCATTTTCCAGCGCAGCAACATGCCGACGTTTTGCTCCGCCAGCAGTTGCTCTTCGGAGAGGTTCTGCACCAGGTTTGCCGCCACATCCAGGTGACCGGCCCGCAACGCCTGCTCCACCGCCTCATCGATCAAGCCCTGGGTATTGAACCAGCGACAGGCCCGCAGGTGCAGGCTGGCAGCCGGCAACACGGCATTACTCGCGCGCCGAGTGCGCAGCAGGTCGGAAAACAGATGGTGATAACGGTACCAGTGGCCCTGTTCGTCCAGCGGGACCAGGAATACCTGGTGGGCCTGCAGGTAGCGCAGGATTTCGGTGCTGTCGTGGGCTTCGCGCACGGCGTCGCACAGTTCGCTGCAAAAGCGCTCCTGGGACGCGGTGTCGTAGAGAAACGCCTGGACTTCCGCTGGCAGGCAGTCAATGACTTCCTCGAGCAGGTAATCGCGGATCAGCCCTTCCCCGCCGTGCAGGCCTTGGGGCAAGGCGCCTTCGCTGCCGGCTTCGGAGGCCGCCAGCAGCCAGAAACGCAGGCCGGCGACCCAGCCTTCACTGCGTCGGATCAAGTTATCCAGGGCTTCGCCGCGCAATGAACTGCTGTGGCGATCCAGCAGGGCCAGAGATTCGGCGTGAGTCAGGCGCAGGTCCTGCTCGTTCAGCTCCAGCAAATGCCGGGACAGGCGCAAGCGCGCCAGGTGCCAGTCGGGGCGCTGACGGCTGGTGACCAGCACCAACAGGCCGTCGGGCAGATGGTTGAGGAAAAATTGCAGGCAGCGGTCGAGTACCGGACCCTGGGCCAAATGGTAGTCATCCAGCACCAGCAACAGCGGCGTCTGGGTCGACAGGTGCACCGTCAGTTCATCCAGCAGGCCGTCGAGCCACTCTTCAAACGCAAAGGGTTGATGGCGCTGGCGCATTTTCAGCAAGCCCAGGGACTGGGCTCCCAACTGCGGAAAGTATTGCTGCAGGCCGTCGAGCAGGCGTTCAAGGAAACGTCCCGGGTCGTTATCTCGGGGGCTGAGCCCCAACCACAGGCTTTGCCAGTGGGCCGGCAGGCTTTGGCAGAACTCCACCGCCAGCGAACTCTTGCCGAAGCCGGCCGGAGCACTGACCAGCAACAGACGCCCGGCCAAACCTTCACTCAGCCGTTCGCACAGGCGCGGTCGCAACACGTAGCCGTCAGGCAGTGGGGGTCGATAGAAGCGCCCTTCCAGGGTCGGAATGACCGCGCTGGCAGGCCCTTGAATTCGGGACAGATCAGTCATCGCCGGGCTCTTGTAGAAGGCTGTTGTCGGCATTGCAGATGTCCGCAGACTAGCGGTAAAAGCGGCAGCTTTGTAGATCTTTGCAACAATTGTCTGAAAAAGACTACAACAAAAAATATCCGGACTTCTTCTGGAACGACCGACACTCTGTGGCGAGGGAGCTTGCTCCCGCTGGAGTGCGCAGCGCTCCCGTTTTTGGGGCTGCTACGCAGCCCAGCGGGAGCAAGCTCCCTCGCCACAGTGGTCCCGCAAAAAAAAGCCCCGAACCAGTCGGGGCTTCTTTCGAGGATGCGGCCTCTGTTACAGCAGGTTAGCGAACACCATCCTGGCGCAGGGCCGCCGGGGTGAAGTCGCTGGTGGTGGCGGTGAAACCGAAGTCATAGGCCTGCTTCTCTTCGTTCTTCATGCCCAGTGCCAGGTAGCGGCCGGACTGCAGGTCGTAGAGGGTTTCGAGGGCGTACCACGGCACTTGCTTGTCGTAGTAGTTCTCGGCATGGGCTTCAGCCACGCGCCACAGTTGGCCACGACCGTCGTAGTGGTCGATCACCGCAGCTTGCCAGGTGTCTTCGTCGATGAAGAAGTCACGCTTGGCGTAGATGTGGCGCTGGCCTTCCTTCAGGGTTGCAACCACATGCCACACACGACGCAGCTCGTAGCGCGCCAGGTCCTGGTTGATGTGGCCGGCCTTGATGATGTCGACATACTTGAGCTTCGGATCGTCGAGTTTGTAGCTGTTTTCGGCGATGTAGAGCTCTTTCTTGCCTTCCAGTTTCCAGTCGTAGCGGTCTGGCGCACCGTTGAACATGTCGAGGTTGTCGGAAGTACGCAGGCCGTCGGCGGCGGTACCCGGACCGTCATACGACACTTGCGGTGCCCGGCGCACACGGCGCTGGCCGGCGTTGTAGACCCACGCCGAACGCGGTTCCTTCACCTGGTCGAGGGTTTCGTGCACCAGCAGCACACCACCGGCCAGACGTGCCGGCGCGGTCACTTGCTGCTTGAAGTAGAACAGGATGTTGCCCGGGTTTTTCGGGTCGTAGTCCTTCATCTTGTCGCGGAACACGAACTGGTCGCGGAAGTACACCAGGCTGAACGAGCCGTTGGTTTGCGGCGTAGCCTGGGTCACCAGGCGGGTCACGCTGCCACCACGATAGCGGGTGATGTGGTTCCAGATGACTTCCACGCCGCTTTTCGGAATCGGGAACGGTACGGCGGTTTCGAAGTTTTCCAGGCCGTTGCCGCCAGACACCAGGTTGGTGCTGGTGGCGTTTTTCTTGATGGCGGCGAACACATCAGCCGGCACCGTGGCGCCGCGATGGGTCGGGTAGACCGGCATCTTGAAGGTGTCCGGGTAGCGCTTGAACATCGCGTACTGCCCCGGCGCCAGCTTGTCCTTGTACTGCTCGACGTTCTGCGCGGTGATGGTGAATTGCGGTTGTTCGCTGGCGTACGGGTTGGCCAGGAAGCCACGGGCATCCACGGCGCCGGCATTGGTTGGCAGTGGCGACCATTTAGGGATGGTGCCGGCCGCGTTGCCGGCCATTTCAGCGCCCATCGGGGTCAGGGTCGTGCCGAGCTTGGCGGCTTCATCGGCCGAGACAGCGGCCATGACGCTACCCGCCATGATCGACAGCCCCAGCACACCCACCTGCAACAGATTTTTAGTTATTTTCATGTTCTGGTTCTTCCTGAAAACATACTGCTTAAAGAGAGTGTGCTTAGAAGTTCACGCCAGCGCTCAAGGCGATGAAGTCACGGTCATCCACCGTGGTGAATTTGCCGCCAAAGAAGTTGGTGTAGTTGAGGCTGACGGTGTAGGTGTTCTGGTACTCGGCATCGACACCCAGGCTGACGGCCTTGCGACCCTCTTCGAAGTTGCCGCCAGGACCTGGCGAGTAGCCTTTGACGTCATGGGACCACGCCACGTTGGGCTTGAGGTTTACACCGGCGAAGACATCCGGGTATTCCCAGATGGCACGAGCGCGATAGCCCCAGGAGGTGGCCGTGGTGTAGCCATCGTTGTTGCAGTTGGTGTTCAGGCCAGCGGCATTCGGCAGACCGGCGCCGTTGGCCGTCGAGTTGTTAAGGGCGTTACAGAACCCGCCTGGCAGCGTGCCAGGACCGAAGACCGGATCACGGCCATAACGCGCCTCGGATTTGCTTTCCAGGCCACCGACGTGGGTCACGCCAATTTCACCGACCGTGGTCAAACGGCTGGCGCCCATGACCTGATCAAAGAAGTGCGTAAAGGTGGTCTGGAACTGCGTAACTTCCTTGCGGTTATAGCCATGCAAGTCCTGGCCGGGGCTGCCCTTGAGCACCGAGGCATTCCCGAAGCCCGGGATCGGCGTAACACCCGCATAGAGAATGTCGGTGGTGCTGAGCTGGACTGGCGCGTTTGGCCGATAGCTCAACTCACCGCTCCAGGCGGTACCGGTAGGCAGCGTGGTGGAGAAGCTCAAGCCGTACAGGCGGATGTCTTCAGGGTACTCAATGAAGTAGTTGGAACTGCCCGCAACAATCAGCGGCCGCAGCGCACCCAGCGGCCCAAGAGGCCGGGTATAGGCCGATGCTGGCGCACCTTGGGCGCTGAAGATCGGCGCACGGCTGTGGTAGTTCATGAAGTAGGCGCCGAACTCGGTATCCAGCGGCTCGAAGTTGTAGTGCATCGCCACGCCGAACTGGCCGCTGTCGCGGGCGTCACGGTCCGGCCCACGGCGCACCAGCACACCTTCGTTGTTCACATCCACGCCCAGGGCGTTGAGGGTAGGCAGTGCCGCGCCTGGAATGGTCGAGCGCTTGTTCAGCACCCGCAGGTTGTTGCTGCAACCGTCGGAAACCACGTCCGGCTGCGAGAAGAACGTGCCGCAGTTGTCGGTTACCGTCTGGTCCCATTCCAACTGGTAGAACGCTTCTGCCGACAAGTTATCGGTCAGCGTCTGCGACACATAGAACATGTTGACCGGGATCAGGCCTTCCTTGATCTCGGCCCCGGGACGACGGAATGCGGACACGTCGATCGGGTTGATGGAGTTGATCCCCCCACCGATGAACGTACTCTCACCCCAGCTCACCACCTGCTTGCCGAACCGCACGTTACCGGGCTGATCGGCAATGGTGTAGTTGTGATAGATGAACGCATCGAGAATCTGCCCGCCAGAGGACTTGGCGCCCTCTTTGCGGTTGTTGTTGCTGACATTCTTGAAGTCCAGGTCTTCGTTTTGCAGCGCGAAGTCATACCAGTACTTGCCCCGGACAAACACGCCGGTGTCGCCGTATTTCAACTCAAGGTCATGGATACCCTTGAAGATCTTCGAGAAGGAATCACCTTTGTCGAAGTTCAGGTGACCGTCATCAGAGGTTTGCGACAACCCCCTGCCGCCGTTGTTGGCACCGATCAGGTCTTTGTTGCGACCCGCCGTCGACCAACTGGCCCCGACCGACAGGGACGAATCAAAGCTGCCTTCGATTTCACCGATGTTGAAACTGACGCCGAATGCAGGCCCGGCGAGCGTAGAGGCGAGGCTGACGGCCAAAGGCAGTTTTGCCCGGCGCCAGAACTGGTTTGCTGAGATCATCGACGCTACTCCATGTGCATTATTGTTATGGCAGTGAGTCGTTTCCAAGAGCTTGTAACGGCCGGAATACAACGATTCCAATGCCGGGCGAACACATGAACCCGCCGGGTTCACAGCACCGCACCTTGAAAAACTCTGGGATGAACTATAGCCAGCAGGGGGTACCGCTTGATCCCTCTAAAGTGTGATTTGCATCACCAACCCGTCTGCCACAGTCCTTTTCGCCATGCTGACGAAGGTCAGCGACGGAAGGATGGCTGAAAATTGGCAAATCACAAGTGAAGGCTCGGAATAGAGCGCCGCCGTGCCCGCGAGGGCACGGCAAGCAGTGTCAGAGGGTAGAGAGGAAGGTGCTGTTGTTCGCTTGCCATTCGATGATGTCGATACGGATACGTTTTTTGTCGAGCTTGCCGACGCTGGTCTTGGGAATTTCCGTAACAACGGCGATCTGGCTTGGAATCGCCCACTTGCTCAAGTGGCCCAATTCCACAAATGGCTTGAGATGTTCCTTGAGCTCCTTGGCCCCTATCACATGGCCATCACGCACCACCAGCAACGCAAACGGGCGCTCGCCCCACTGCGGGTCGGCAATCCCCACCACCGCTACTTCGCGTACCGCCGGGTGACGGCTGACCAGGTCTTCCAACGCCAGGGACGAGATCCACTCGCCGCCAGTCTTGATCACATCCTTGATGCGGTCGCGAATATCGATCACGCCAAACGCGTCGAGGGTGGCCACATCACCTGTGTGCATCCAGCCGCCGGCCCAGAGCTCCGCGCCCTTTTCCGGCTCGTTGAAGTAGCCTTCGCTGAGCCACGGTGCGCGCAGTACCAATTCGCCTTGGGATTCACCGTCGGCGGGCAGGAAGTTGCCGTCGCCATCGATGATCGCCGCTTCCACCAAAGGCCCGGGCACGCCGGCCTTGATGCGATAGGTGGTGCGTTCGTCTTCGGTACCGGCCATCAATTCTTCATTGAGGTGTGCGCAGGACACCAGCGGCCCGGTCTCGGACATGCCGTACGCTGCCGTCAGTTGAATCCCACGGGCCTTGGATGCTTCATACAGCGAACGATTGAGCGCGCTGCCGCCGATGACGATTTTCCAGCCGCTGAAATCCACGCCCTGGCCAGCCTTGGCGTTGAGCACCATTTGCAGGATGGTCGGCACGCAATGGGAGAACGTGACCTTCTCTTTGCGCCACAGCTCCACCAGGTATTCGGGGTCGTAGCGGCCAGGATAAACCTGCTTCAGGCCGAGCATGGTCGCCACATAGGGCAAGCCCCAGGCGTGCACATGGAACATCGGGGTGATCGGCATGTAGACGTCGTTGGTGCCCAGCAGGCGCACGCTGTCGACGCTGCCCATGATGGTCGCCACGCCCATGGTGTGCAGCACCAGTTGGCGATGAGTGAAATACACGCCTTTGGGATTGCCGGTGGTGCCGGTGGTGTAGAAGGTGGTGGCGACGGAGTTTTCGTCGAAATCCTGGAAGTCGTACCGCGGGCTTGCTGCTGCCAATGACGTTTCGTACTCACCCACGAGGTTGGGCAGCTCGGCGGTTTTGTCCGCGCCGTCGGTGAGCAACAGCGTTTTGTCGACGGTGGTGAGGTGGCCGGCGATGGCCTGGTAGAGCCCCACAAACTCGCTGTTGACCAGCACAAAGCGGTCCTCGGCGTGGTTCATGGTGTACAGAATCTGTTCCGGCGAGAGGCGCACGTTGATGGTGTGGATGACTGCGCCAATCATCGGGATGGCAAACATGCATTCCAGGTAGCGGTGGCTGTCCCAGTCCATCACGGCCACGGTGTCACCGGCCTTGACCCCAGCCTCGGTCAGCACATTGGCCAGGCGGGCGACGCGCTCGATCAGAGTCGGATAGGTATAACGCAACTGGTCGCGGTAGACGATTTCCCGGGTTTTTTCGTAGCGTGTCCCGGACATCAACAGGCGTTTGATCAACAGCGGGTATTGGTAGGCGCCTTCGGCGGGCGGGATAACACGAGTCTGCAACATACGAATCCCTTATCTGACTGCACGGTCTTGGCTGAAACATCTGCACTGTAGAGCGCTTATGTTTCAGCCAAATCAGCCAAAGGAATGATTTGCAGAACCCAATGAATGCTAGCTTTGCGCCAGCATCCGGCTTATTTCATGCTGGTAAACGCCAGCTTCACACCGATGGCAATCAGCACCGCGCCCATCGTCCGATCAAACCAATGCCCCATGCGTGCAAAGCCGGCACGCACACGCTGCTGGCTGAACAGCATGGCCACCAGGCAAAACCAGATCGCGGTGGCCACAGCCAGGTAAACCCCGTAACCGGCCTGGACCGCCAGCGGTGTGTGGGGATTGATCACCACGGTGAACAGCGACAGGAAGAACAGCGTGGCCTTGGGGTTCAAGCCATTGGTGACGAAACCCGAGGTGAACGCGCCACGGGCGGTGCGCTCGCCGACTTCCAGGTGCAGGTCTTCTTCACTGGCAGGCTTGGCCGGCTGGGCGCGCAGGGCCTTGAAGCCGATGTACAGCAGGTAGGCCGCCGCCGCCCATTTCAATGCGTTGAACAGCACAATGGACTGGGACACGATCAAGCCGATGCCCAGCAGCGAATACCCCACGTGCAGGAAAATCGCCGACCCGACGCCCAACGCCGTCCAGGTGCCGGCGCGCCGGCCATGGGTCACGCTTTCACGTACCACCACGGCGAAGTCCGGGCCAGGGCTGGCCACCGCCAACAGGTGAATCAGTGCCACGGTCAAGAACTCGGTGAGGTACATGCACACTCCAGGAAGTAACTGATTATTTCATCTGATAGGCTCGGCAGATTACGCCTTCGAACCTCGCCGCAAAAGGTACAGTTGATAATGAACAATCGCCGCGCCGTCTTCCTTGATCACCCTTCCCTGGACCTCGGGGACCTGGACCTCAGCGGGTTGCGGGCACTCTTCAGCGAACTGAGCCTGCACCAGCAGACCACACCCGAAAACATTATCGAACGCCTGCAAGGCGCGCAGGTGGCCATCAGCAACAAGATCGCGCTGAATGCCGAGACCCTGGCGGCCTGCCCCGAGCTGAAGCTGATCCTGGTCACCGCCACCGGCACCAACAACGTCGACCTCGCCGCCGCCCGCGCCCACGGCGTTACCGTGAGCAATTGCCAGGGTTACGGCACGCCGTCGGTGGCGCAGCATACGATCATGCTGTTGCTCAATCTGGCGACGCGCTTGAACGACTATCAGCGGGATGTGCAAGCGGGGCTCTGGCAGAAAGCCAAGCAGTTCTGCCTGCTGGACCATCCGATCGTCGAGCTGGAAGGCAAAACCCTCGGCCTGCTGGGCCATGGTGAGTTGGGCGGCGCCGTTGCGCGCCTGGCTGAAGCCTTCGGTATGCGCGTGATCCTGGGTGCGATTCCAGGCCGCCCGGCCCGCGCCGATCGCGTGCCGCTGGACGAACTGCTGGCGCAGGTCGACGCGCTGACCCTGCACTGCCCGCTCAACGAGCACACCCGTGACTTTATCGGTGCCCGCGAACTCGCCTTGCTCAAGCCCGGCGCCTTCATCGTCAACACGGCCCGCGGTGGTCTGATCAATGAACAAGCCTTGGCCGATGCCCTGCGCAGCGGTCATCTGGGCGGCGCGGCGACCGATGTGTTGAGCGTGGAACCCCCGGTCAACGGCAACCCGTTGCTGGCCGGCGACATCCCGCGCTTGATCGTCACGCCCCACAACGCCTGGGGCAGCCGCGAAGCCCGGCAGCGGATCGTCGGCCAATTGATCGAAAACGCTCAGGGCTTTTTCAGCGGCGCCCCGCTGCGCGTCGTCAGTTGATAAACTGCGCCCCTTTTCAAGGAGCAGACCATGGATCCGCGCAGTGAAGTACTGCTTCGCCAGGCCGAACTTTTTCAAGGCGACGTGCTGCTGGTGGGCTTGCCCGCCGACGACCTGCTGGGCCGCCTGCCCAACGCCCATGGCTGGAGCTGGCACGCCGGCGACCAGGCCGCGCTGGACGCGCGTTTTGCCGAGCGCAGCCAGTTCGGCGTGAACGTGCCCGAGCGCTCGTTCGACACGGCGGTGGTGTTCCTGCCCAAATCCAAGGACCTCACCGACTACCTGCTCAATGCCGTGGCGGCGCGTTTGCCCGGCAAAGAGTTGTACCTGGTCGGGGAAAAGAAAGGCGGTATCGAAAGTGCGGCCAAGCAACTGAACCCGTTCGGCAAACCGCGCAAGCTCGACAATGCGCGGCACTGCCAGTTGTGGCTGGTCACGGTGGCCAACGCCCCCGAACCGGTTGAGCTGGAAAGCCTGGCGCAGGTGTTCGAAGTGCCGCTGGCTGAAGGGCCGCTCAAGGTGGTGAGCCTGCCGGGCGTATTCAGTCACGGTCGCCTGGACCGCGGCACTGCGCTGCTGCTGGAACATCTGGACAAGTTGCCAAGCGGTCACTTGCTGGATTTCGGTTGTGGGGCTGGCGTGCTTGGGGCTGCAGTCAAACGTCGCTATCCGCATAACACGGTGACGATGCTCGACGTGGATGCCTTTGCTGCCGCCAGCAGTCGCCTCACCTTGGCGGCCAACGGCCTGGAAGCCGAGGTGTTGACCGGTGATGGCATCGACGCAGCACCGATGAATCTGAACACGATTTTGAGCAACCCGCCGTTCCATGTCGGGGTGCACACCGATTATTTCGCCACCGAGAACTTGCTGCGAAAAGCGGCCAAACATCTGGCAAAAGGCGGCGAACTGCGACTGGTAGCGAATAGCTTCCTGAAGTATCAGCCGCTGATCGAAGAGCATCTTGGGGTGTGCGCAATCAAGGCAGAAGGCCAGGGTTTTCGCATTTACCGTGCCAAGCGCGGCTGAAATCTTTTTCCAAAAGAAGGCTTGCCGAATGGATTTTGCCTAGGCAGAATCCGCTCCGTCCTAGGGGAGTAGTCTCCCACGAGCGCCACGCTCGTCCGGCATACGTCAACATACTTGGTCAACAGGCCATGGCGTATGCGACCCAGGAGTCCGCACAGACGGACCGGGGTTTGACAAGACCTATGACACGAACACCTTACCCGGGGCGGGAAGGCTGTACGTGTCATAGCCGTGTCGACCCGCCCCTGGAACTTACCTGATGCTGGATTCCCTGCTTGTCCCTACCGCAATCGTTGCCTTGGCCGAAATTGGCGACAAGACGCAACTGCTCGCGCTCATTCTCGCTGCACGCTTTCGCAAACCCTGGCCGATCATCGCCGGCATCGTCGCCGCGACCCTGGCCAACCATGCGGCCGCCGGTGCCGTGGGGGCCTGGTTCGGGAGTTTCTTCTCGGATGCGGTGTTGCACTGGATCCTCGCGGCGAGCTTCTGTGCCACCGCGCTCTGGACCCTGGTGCCCGACAAGCTCGACGATGACGAAGCCAGTACTTCCCGCAAGTTCGGGCCATTCCTGACCACGCTGATCGCGTTCTTCCTCGCGGAAATCGGCGACAAGACCCAGATCGCTACCGTGATGCTCGCGGCGCAATACCCGGAACTGTGGCTGGTGATTATCGGCACGACCCTGGGCATGTTGATTGCCAACGTACCGGTGGTGCTGGCGGGGAATTTCGCGGCGGACAAATTGCCGCTGACGCTGATTCGTCGACTGGCGGCTACGGCGTTTTTCATCCTGGCCATTGTCGCGGTGTACAAGGCCATGCAGAGCAGTGGCTGGATCTAGGTAAGCCAGGTCATTCCCACACACGGTGTGGGAATGATCATTCTCAGGATTTTTTGGCCTGCTGATACAACGGCATCACCTTCGGAATCGCCGCCTGCAACGAGGCGATCCGGCTGTCGGAGGCCGGGTGAGTGCTCATGAACTCAGGTGGCGAGCCTTCCGAGGCCTTGGCCATTTTGTTCCACAGGGTAATTGCCGCGTTCGGGTTGTAACCGGCACGCGCCGACAACTCCAGGCCAATCAGGTCCGCTTCGTTTTCGTTGCTGCGGCTGTTGGGCAAGGTCATGCCGTAGTTGGCCACGGTATCGGCCAGCGCCAGGCTGTCCTGACCCAGGCCGAACAAGGCACCGGCTCCCTGCTTCGCCATTTCGATACCGTAAGCCTTGGACATGGCTTCTCGGCCGTGTTCACGCAAGGCGTGGGCAATTTCATGACCCATCACGGCGGCGAGTTCGTCGTCGGTCAGTTTGAGATTGTCGATCAACGCGCTGTAGACAAAGATCTTGCCGCCAGGCCCGCAGTTGGCGTTCATCTCGTCACTTTTGATCAGGTTCACTTCCCACTTCCACTGCGCCGCATCCGGGCGGAAGGTGGGCGCCTGGGCGATCAAGCGGTTGGCTATTGCCTGCACGCGCTTGGCGTTGGCACTGGTCTTGTCCACCAGCCCTTTGCCACTGGCTTCACCCAGGGTCTGCTGGTACGACTGCGCATACATCTGGTCGACTTCCTGGCTCGACAACATACTGAACATGTACTGCTTGCGCTCAACGCCCACGGCGCCGCCGCTGGTGGTGTTGACCGACTGACAACCCGCGAGCAATACCGCCGCGCCCAACGCACATACCGCTACCGTCTTTTTCATCAACCTGCTCCCTGGAAACATGGCGCGTATCGTAGTCGGCCAATTGTATCGGCGCCAGATACAACAGACGTGTAGCGGCCAGATTTCAGACATATCCCACATTGACGTCCTCGAGGCTAACCCGGAGTCAGGCACTCCGGCCCATTCAGCTTCGGATCGTTGACCATATTGGCCAGCACCCGCTCGCGCAACGCAGTGGGTTCACTGGCCAACAAAGCCTGCAAGGTGTGCAACGGTGTCTCGGGGTTCAACCAGGCGGCCTGCCCCGCCGCATCCAGAATGAGCGGCCGGCGCTGACTCTGCGCAGCCTGGGTCACTACCGCCGTGCTCAGCCACACCTGCTCCTGCACCGGATACGCTTCCCAGATTGCCGCAAAAAACAGCGTGCTGCCCTCCCCCGGCGTCAGCCAGTACGGGCGCTTGCGCTGGGTGCCGCGCCATTCGTAGAAACCATTGGCCGGCAACAGGCAGCGGCGCTGGCGAAAGGCTTCGCGAAACATCGGTTGCTCTGCCAGGGTTTCCGCGCGGGCATGAGCCGGGGTGCGCGAGAGATCGGTCAGCCAGGGCGGCGTCAGGCCCCAGCGCGCCCGAGCCAGGGTGTGCTGGCCGTCGCTGAGGCGCTGGATCAGCACCGAATCATTCGGAGAAATGTTCCACTGGGCCTGCTGGTCGGCCGGAAAGCCCGGCAAGGCAGCAAACGAGGGGTTCCAGCGAAACAGGGCATAACGTCCACACATGGGGCAACACGACTCTTGGAGAAACTGGCCGACAGCCTAACAGACCAACACGTCGGGAAAGCTGTCGGGTTCATCGCCGGGCACCGGTTGCGCGCCGTTGTAGGCAGTGATCAGCTCACGGGCGTAGGCCGCCTGGTCATTCTCCACTGCCAGGGCCAGCAGGCCATAGATCGGTAATTCGCCGGTGCCACCGAGCAAATCGCGCCCCACCAGGTGCGCGGTGACGCCCTCGCTTTCGAGCATGCCTTGCAGCAGCTCACCTTCCATCAGGTTTTCCGGCTCGTAGATTCGCTGCATGGGCGTACCTTTTATTTATTCGTTCTCGCTGCGTACGTTGAGCATCCATTCGCCGTCATGAACCTGCAGCTCGAAAACAATAGGCCGGCAGCACACCGGGCAATCCTCTATATATTCCTGATCGCCCGCCGACAGGTCCAGTAGCGCGGTGACTACCTCTCCACAATAAGGACATTCGTACGACTCTTCTTCCATCGCGGTCTCCAAGGTGACTTGTGCGTATAATCGCCGGTCTATTTACAGGGCTATTTTTCGTCCCGGCCAATTGCCCGGACCACGCCCTGATATTTATTGTTCCAAACCTTTACTTACCCTAGCCGTTTCTAACAAGAGAGCATGATGGGCGAATTCGATACCATCCGACCTTACAACGACAGCGAAGTCCCGGCAGTGCTGGCCCGACTGTTCAGTGACAAGGCCTTTCTGGACATCCTGACCCACTTTCGCTTCCCGCGCTTTGCCGGCGCCTTCGGCTGGCTGCTCAAGCCGATGATCGCCCATAAACTGCGCCGTGAGTTTGCCGGCGTCACCACCGTGGCCACGCTACAGGACAAAGTCGAGTTTTACGTCGACCACACCATCGAGCGGGCGACCGACGGGGTGACCTACACCGGCGTCGAGCAGTTCAAGTCCGGCAGCGCCTACCTGTTCCTGGCCAACCACCGCGACATCGTGATGGACCCGGCCTTCGTCAACTACGCCGTGTACCACGCCGGCCTGCCCACGCCACGGATCGCCATCGGTGACAACCTGCTGCAAAAGCCGTTTGTCAGCGACTTGATGCGCCTGAACAAGAGTTTCATCGTGCACCGCTCGATCACCGGGCGCAAAGAGAAGATGGCGGCTTATCAGTTGCTGTCGGCGTACATCAACCATTCGATTCGCAATGACTGCCAGTCGATCTGGATCGCCCAGGCCGAAGGCCGCGCCAAGGATGGGGATGATCGCACCGAATCGGCGATCCTCAAGATGTTCCACATGAGCCGCAAGGACGAGCCGTTCGCCGAAGTCATCCAGTCACTGAACCTGACGCCGGTGTCCATCAGCTACGAATACGACCCGTGCGACGCAGCCAAGGCCCGCGAGCTGTACATCCGCGCCACCACCGGCACCTACAGCAAGGCGCCGGGGGAAGATGACGTGAGCATTGCGCTGGGCATCACCGGTTACAAGGGCCGGGTGCACGTCAACTTCGCGCCGCCGTTCACCGAGGCGTTCGAAGACACCAAACTGCTGGCGATCGAGATGGACCGGCAGATTCTGGGCGGTTATCGGTTGTTCCCGGTGCACTACCTGGCGTACGCCCAATGGAGCGATGCCGACCCCCAATTGCAGGTGCCGACCGCAGCCGAGGTGTTCCCTGCGGATGAGTTGGCCAAGGCGAAAGCCGAGTGGGAACGGCGCTTGAATGCATGCCCGGTAGAGCATCGGCCGTATCTGGTGCTGCAATACGCGACGCCGGTGAGGAATCAATACCGGGTCAAGGCCGGGATTGCCCTGTAACCCGGTACCAGCAACAGCGCAAACCTAATGTGGGAGCGGGCTTGCTCGCGAATGCAGAGTGTCAGTCAATACATCTGGTGACTGATACACCGCATTCGCGAGCAAGCCCGCTCCCACATTTGTTTTCAGGGTGTTCTTACAATCGGGTACTGAGCAAGGAAACCAGCAACGCCAGCCCCAGACAGACAAAACCCAGCCGGTAGAACAGGCGATGGGTACGTTGCGTCAGCACATCAAGAAACAACATCGGTTGATCAATGGCCCGCAGTTCGCTTTGTGCGGCAAGCCTGGCCATCGCGCGCTGTTCGCGCAGGCGTGTGACAAACAACAACCAAGCCGCCGGGCAGGCGAGCAACAGGGCAAGGGAATTGAGCAGTAGTGCGGTCAGCGACATCGCAAACCTCGATGTATCAGTGTCCAGGTATCAATCCAGATACAAACCTGAATGATATGCGCCGCCTGCGCGTCATTACTCCTTCCCCATTGACGGCTAATGTATCCAGTAATTTACAGCGTCACCTGAACGTCACCTTAACAAGCCACTCTGTTGCCCTTCGAAAGCCCGGGAGCTTGTCATGTTGCACGCGCAGAATCAGGATCGGCTGTATCTGATTTCCCCAAGTGATGAGCAAGAGGCGCTGGTGGGCGGCCTCGCGTTCAATGTGCAGGACCGCCACTGGCTGGTGTACTGCGCCCTCGGCGGGCATCAGCATGCCGACCTGCCGGAGCTGGATTTGCTGACGGGAGTGAGTGTGCTGGACTTTTATGTCGAAACGGCTGCATGAAAACTGCAGGCGAAAAAAAACCGGGCTCATCGCTGAGCCCGGTGATCGTTCCCACGCGCCGCAAAGGAATGCCGACTGGGGCGCTCCGCGCCCGCCTGACAGTTATTGCGAGCTAAGCAGCGAACCGATGCTCGGATCCTTGAACAGACGCGTCAGGGCATCGCTCAACACATCGCTGACCAGCTTGGTGTTGGTCTCCTGGTTCGGCGCCATGCCGAAGCGCTGGTCCAGGGATGCGCCGTAACGGCCGCTGTAGCGACGGGTGCCGGCGGTCACGTCGGACTTGAAGGTCGCGCCGATGGTGGCTTCAGTCACGTACAGGCCTTCCTTGGGCGACTGATACTTCAGCTCGGCCAGGGTGATGGTCAGTTGCGGAGCACCGGGCGAGTTGGACGGGGTGAAGCCCAGCAGGCGCACAGCCGCTTCGGCCTGGGCTTGCAACTTGGGCAGCACGTCGGCACCGGTCACCGTGATGGCGCTGGTTTCCGGGTACAGGCCGCCACGGGTGCCGAGGGTCGGCGACGGACGCCCATCAACCACACGCACCGACACCGGCTGGCCATGGCCCACAGGCGCCAGTTGGGTGGTGATTTTCGGTTGCGGGCTGAGTTGTTGCGGGCTGTGGGCGCAGCCAACCAGGGTCAAACTGGTCACAGTGATCAAACCGAACAACAGGCGTTGCAACATACTCATTTCTCCAGGACTAGATGCAAACAGGGCGCCAGTATAACGGTGAGCGCTCGCCACTCACCACAAATCCTGAACGGCGCCTGAACTGTCGGCGAAATTACAATTTTCACACAGAACCGTCACCACGTTGTCATGCCAGACTGCCAACCTTCGCAGCATGTAACGAACCGGGTACACACCATGCGCCTTCTCAAATCATTGTTCTTTTCCCACACCAGCCATCGTCACTTTGCCCTGCTCGATGCCCAGGGCTGCTGCCAGGCCTTCAAGCAATGCAGCCTGCCGCCCGTCGGTGACGGCTGGGTCGAAGTCGAAGAGACTCGCCTGAGCTGGATGCACCGCCCGCTGCCGGCCAGCGCCCGGATCAACCCACGGGTTTCGCAGCCACAGCAACGGCATGTGTTGGCCTCCTGACCAGACTGCTAATAAAAGTCATTAAACACGCCCATTTGCGCGCATTTCTTCGCTACAATCTCCCCCCGATTATAAGGACGTCTCCTGATCGGGCCTCGCAGCATCGCTAATGCTCCTGTATTAGCTCCCCGCACCGCCCACAGAGAGCCGCCCACACAGATCGAGTGAAGCTGGCGAGCTTGCTGTTTTCTCTGCAAACCATCGTCTTTACCCGAATCTGCCAGAGCTGCCATGCGCTCGGCCACTTGAGTTGTTTGCCCGTTTTGCCGCTTGCCGGCAGTGATTTCGGGCCAGGTGCCAGGCTGGGGCAGCCCTTTTTTGAGGTTCACGTCTTCAAAAGAGCGTGAAAAAAACGGGTTTTCACAACTTCACAAGAGTGTGGCGAGCAAATGAATAGTTTTGCGTTTGTACAAGCACCATCAGCGTCTGGAACAGCCCCACCACACAGGACCGAGTACTCCTCAAGAACCGGAGCTTGAAGCCTGTCCGCTACGGATTTGGTTGCACGATCGGACGAGCTTGACCATAAGTCGAATTGCCACAGGCGCCCTTAAATGCGTTCATACGCAGATCAGGCCCGGTCGGCAGCGTCCGCTTGCGATAAATTGCGAAGAATCGGACATGGCGATCCTGGCCATGGGTAACCTGGGGCATCACGTGAACCGCCCCGTCACTCCTGGCAGCCATGCCGTCAATTTGGTGCTGCAGATTTTGGAGACGCGTTAAATGGCGCATAACGAAGCAGTCGACGTAGTACTGGTAGGTGCGGGCATCATGAGTGCCACCCTCGCCGTACTGCTCAAAGAGCTCGACCCCGGCCTCAAGCTGGAAGTCGTTGAGCTGATGGATTCGGGTGCCGCGGAAAGTTCCAACCCGTGGAACAACGCCGGTACCGGCCACGCCGGGCTGTGTGAGCTGAACTACACACCGCAGGCAGCTGACGGCTCCATCGACATCAAGAAAGCCGTGCACATCAACACCCAATTCGAGGTGTCGAAGCAGTTCTGGGCCTACTTGACCAAGAAAGGCACCTTCGGCTCGTCCAAGTCCTTTATCAGCCCCGTGCCGCACCTGAGCTTCGTGCAGGGCGAGAAAGGCGTGTCGTTCCTCAAGAAGCGCTTTGAAACCCTCAGCCAGCACCACGCGTTCTCGGACATGCATTACACCGAAGATCGCAGCGAGATGGCCGAGTGGATGCCGCTGATGATGCCCGGTCGCCCGCTGGACGAAAAAATCGCTGCCACCCGCGTGATGAACGGCACCGACGTCAACTTCGGCGCCCTGACCAACCAGTTGCTCTCGCACCTGACCAGCGCACCGGATGCCCAGGTCAAGTACAGCAAGCGCGTCACCGGCCTCAAGCGCAACGGCGCCGGCTGGACCGTGAGCATCAAGGACGTCAACAGCGGCAACTCCCGTGATGTCGACGCCAAGTTCGTGTTCCTTGGCGCCGGTGGCGCGGCCCTGCCGCTGCTGCAGGCTTCGGGTATCGAAGAAAGCAAAGGTTTCGGCGGCTTCCCGGTCAGCGGCCAGTGGCTGCGTTGCGACAACCCGGAAGTGGTCAAGCACCACCAGGCCAAGGTCTACAGCCAGGCGGCCGTGGGTTCGCCACCGATGTCGGTGCCGCACCTCGACACCCGCGTGGTGGATGGCAAGAAGTCCCTGCTGTTCGGGCCATACGCCGGCTTCACCACCAAGTTCCTCAAACACGGTTCGTTCCTTGATCTGCCGATGTCGATTCGTGCCGGCAACATCGGCCCGATGCTGGCCGTGGCCCGGGACAACATGGACCTGACCAAGTACCTGGTCAGCGAAGTGCGCCAATCCATGGAGCAGCGCCTGGAATCCCTGCGCCGCTTCTATCCTGAAGCGAAAGCCGAAGACTGGCGCCTGGAAGTGGCCGGCCAACGGGTGCAGATCATCAAGAAAGACCCGAAGAAAGGCGGCGTGCTGCAATTCGGTACCGAACTGGTTGCGGCCAAGGACGGTTCGTTGGCGGCTCTGTTGGGTGCTTCTCCGGGTGCGTCTGTGACGGTGTCGATCATGCTGGAACTGATCGAACGCTGCTTCCCGGAAAAAACCGCCGGTGAGTGGGCGACCAAGCTGCACGAGATCTTCCCGGCTCGGGAAACGGTCCTGGAGACCGATGCCGAGCTGTATCGCAAGATCAACACGCAGAACAACATCAGCCTGGAACTGGTTGACGCAGGAGCGAGCTTGCTCGCGAAAAACGTTAACGATGACGCAGCGCGCCTGGTTTAACGCGGCGTTCTCAGGTTCTTCGCGAGCAAGCTCGCTCCTACAGTAATAAGCAAAAACGCCCCGATCTCACGATGAGACCGGGGCGTTTTTTTTCGTCCGCAACAATCAGCCGCGGGCTTGTTCGATCAGCTCGATGTACTCGGCGGCGTTGCGCTGGTCCTTGATCACTTCAACGAAGGTCTGGCCGTGCTCGTCCTTGCCGTCGAGGTCCAGGCCGGCTTCCTTGAAAAAGCCCAGGAAGCGCTCGAAGTCGTCGATACGCAGGCCACGGTAGGCCTTGATCAGTTTGTGCAGGGACGGCGAAGTGGCGTCTACCGGCTCGAAATCCAGGAACAGCTTGATTTGCTCGTCGCCGATTTCATCACCAATCAGCTGTTTCTTATCTTTACGCATTACCGACTCCAGCCTGCAGACATTTACACGGGAAAAGCAGTTTACCTGCGGCACAGCGGCTTCGAAAGCTACACGGACCAATGTGGGAGCTGGCTTGCCTGCGATAGCGGTAGGTCAGTTGACCCCTTTATCACTGACACATAGCTATCGCAGGCAAGCCAGCTCCCACATTGAGTGTATTTACACGGCCGAATCCGCGTCGGCTTGATTATTTGGCGCGCACGGCGCCGGTGTGCAAATCAGCCCAGATATGGCCGTTGGCGTAACTGAGGAACTGCACATACACCGTGTCGTTGCGCAACAAATCGACGATGACCCGATACTGGGTCATCGGGTACGACAAGGTCAGGGTTTTGCTTTTATCGTCGAACACCGGTTTTTTCAGGCTTTTGCTTTCAGCATCGAAATTGAGGATCACCTGGGCGATGGTCGCGCCCTTGTTCAGGGACTTGCCCTTGAGGCGGATCATCAACGGCGAGGTCACCGGGATCGGCTGCTGGGTGGATTGGCGCTGATTACCCACCACCACCGAATACTCGGTGACTTGCAGCAATTGCTGCTGATCCGGGGTTTCGGCGCGCAGGGTCAGGTCGTCAGGCGGCAGGAACTGGCTGTGCAACGGCGCCGGTGCGGCCGCCAGGGGCAAACTGAGGGTCAGCGCCAGGGCGGCGCAACTGCGGATCAAAAAGCGCATGGGCCGCTCCGTGGAAGATGGCCCAGCACTTTAGCTCAATCGAACTGGGCAAGCATCCAGCGCTGATACTCAGCCACTTCAGCATCGCCTTCACGGGGAGCCCAACTCGCCAGCTCACCCTCGCCCACCGGTCGATACGGTCCGGCTTTGCACTCGAACATCAAGGTATCGGGCTCCAACACCACCAGTCCGTGAAACACACCGGGTGGCAAATCGACGCCTTGGCACTCACCGCCCGCCTGCATCACGCGTTTGGTCAACACCTCGCCGGTCTCGCTGAAAATCAACAGGCCCAGGCGGCCCTTCAGCACCAGTAAGGTTTCTGCCTTATCGGCACTCAAATGACGATGAGGCGGCACATAGGTGTTGGGCTGCATCCCGACGGCCATGCGATGGCACGGCTCTTCCATCTGATGAAAGTTGTGGTGATGCCGGCCACGAGGGCTGTCAGCCGCTTTCTCGGCCAACTCCGCAAACAGCGTTTGATCAAGAAAGCTGGCCATTGATTACATCCCCTTAACGGCGTAGATCCCGTTGGCATTACGCCAGTAGCCTTTGTAGTCCATGCCGTAACCGAAAATGTAGCGGTCGATGCACGGCAGGCCCACATAATCGGCCTTGAGGTCCGGACGGGCCTTGCGGTCGTGGTTCTTGTCGATCAGCACAGCGGTGTGCACTTTGCGCGCGCCGGCGTGTTTGCAGAAGTCGATGATCGCGCCCAGGGTGTGCCCTTCGTCGAGGATGTCGTCGATGATCAACACATCGCGGTCGATGAACGAGACTTCCGGCTTGGCTTTCCAGAACAGGTCGCCGCCGCTGGTTTCATTGCGATAGCGGGTGGCGTGCAGGTAGGACGCTTCCAGCGGGAATTGCAGGTGAGTGAGCAATTTACCGGCGAAAATCAGGCCACCGTTCATCACGCAAAAGACCACCGGGTTAGTGTCGGCCATTTCGCGGGAGATGTGCGCGCCGACCTTGGCGATGGCCTCTTCGACTTGCGCTTCGGTGTACAGGCAGTCAGCCTCGCGCATGATTTGACGGATATGCTCGAGATCAGCGGACATGGCGCTCTCCAAGGGGTGCTGTGGCAAGAAAAGCGGGCAAAGGTACGCATGTGAGGCGCAACGTTCAAGCCTTAATGGACTAACGTACTAGATGTCTATAGGACAACACCCTCGGATAGATTAATCTAGGCCGGTTTTTTTGCCCGCCGCCGGAGCCTTTCCCCATGCCCATCCGTGAGATCCGCCACCCGCTGATCCGACATAAACTCGGCCTTATGCGCCGCGCCGACATTAGCACGAAGAACTTCCGTGAGCTTGCTCAGGAAGTCGGAGCGCTGCTCACCTACGAGGCGACCAAAGATCTGCCCCTGGAAAACTACTTGATCGACGGTTGGTGCGGTCCCGTCCAGGTCGAGAAAATCGCCGGCAAGAAGATTACCGTGGTGCCGATCCTGCGCGCCGGTATCGGCATGCTTGAAGGCGTGCTCAGCCTGATCCCGGGCGCCAAGGTCAGCGCCGTGGGCGTGGCCCGCAATGAAGAAACACTGCAGGCCCACACTTATCTGGAAAAACTGGTACCGGAAATCGACGAGCGCCTGGCGATGATCATCGACCCGATGCTCGCCACCGGCAGCTCCATGGTTGCCACCATCGACCTGCTGAAAAAAGCCGGCTGCAAGGACATCCGCGCCATGGTGCTGGTAGCCGCTCCCGAAGGCATCGCCGCCGTCGAGAAAGCCCACCCGGACGTGTTGATCTACACCGCGTCCATCGATGAACGCCTGAACGAACACGGCTACATCATCCCGGGCCTGGGCGATGCCGGCGACAAGATCTTCGGTACCAAGCAGAAGGACGCGTGACCATGCAGGATGAATTCAACGACCCGCTTTGGCGCCAGATTCTGTCTGGCGCACAGATGCTCTTCGTAGCATTTGGTGCGCTGGTGTTGATGCCGCTGATCACCGGTCTCGATCCAAACGTCGCCCTGTTTACCGCAGGCTTGGGCACCTTGTTGTTCCAAGTGGTCACCGGGCGCCAAGTCCCGGTGTTCCTGGCGTCGAGCTTTGCCTTTATCACCCCGATCATCCTCGCCAAGCAGCAGTTCGGCCTGGCGGCGACCATGGGTGGGGTGATGGCGGCCGGTTTCGTTTATACCTTCCTCGGCGCTGCGGTGAAGATCAAAGGCACTGGTTTCATCGACCGGCTGCTGCCGCCAGTGGTGATCGGCCCGGTGATTATCTCCATCGGCCTGGCCATGGCGCCGATTGCCGCCAACATGGCAATGGGTAAAGGTGGCGACGGTGCCGAGCTGATCCCTTACAAAACGGCCATGCTGATCTCGATGCCGGCGCTGCTGACGACGTTGATCGTGGCGGTATTCGGCAAAGGCATTTTCCGCCTGGTGCCGATCATCTCCGGCGTGTTGGTGGGTTTCGCCATGGCGTTCTACTTCGGCGTGGTGGATACCGCGAAGATCGCCGCTGCACCGTGGTTCGCCCTGCCCCACTTCACTGCACCAGAGTTCAACTGGCAGGCGATCCTGTTTATCGTCCCGGTGGCCCTGGCCCCGGCGATCGAACACATCGGCGGTGTGATTGCCGTGGGCAGCGTGACCGGTCGCGACTACCTGAAGAAGCCTGGCCTGCACCGCACGCTACTGGGTGACGGCATCGCCACCACCGCTGCCGGCCTGTTCGGCGGCCCGCCCAACACGACCTACGCGGAAGTGACGGGCGCCGTGATGCTGACCAAGAACTACAACCCGAAAATCATGACCTGGGCGGCGGTGTTTGCCATCAGCCTGGCGTTTATCGGCAAGTTCGGCGCGCTGCTGCAGAGCATTCCAATCCCGGTGATGGGCGGCATTCTGTGCCTGCTGTTCGGCTCGATTGCCGCGGTGGGGATGAACACGCTGATCCGCCACAAGATCGACCTTGGCGAAGCGCGCAATCTGGTGATTGTGTCGGTAACCCTGGTGTTCGGGATTGGCGGTGTGCTGGTAGGTACCGGCACTGGCCCGAATGACTTTGGCCTGAAGGGCATCGCCCTGTGTGCGGTGGTAGCGATTGCCTTGAATCTGCTGCTGCCGGGCAATGATGGCTGGAAGAACAAGAAGCCGGATGAGCCGCTGATCTAACTGCCAACGCAAAACCAATGTGGGAGCGGGCTTGCTCGCGAAAAACCTGAGGGCGCCGCGTTTATTCTGAATAAACGCGTCATCGTTAACGTTCTTCGCGAGCAAGCTCGCTCCTACAGTGGAGCCTTACGGCCCCGTTAGAGCTCGCCCAACGCATCAATCAGCGCCTGGTTCTGCTCCGGCGTGCCGATGCTGATCCGCAGGAACTGGGCAATCCGCTCCTGCTTGAAGTGCCGCACAATCACCCCTTGCTCCCGCACTTTGGCTGCCAGTCCGGCGGCGTCATGCCGTGGGTGACGGGCAAAGATGAAGTTGGCCGCCGACGGCAACACTTCAAACCCTTTGGCCTGCAACTGCCCCACCAGCTTTTCACGGCTGTCGATCACCAGTTGGCAGGTGTTCTGGAAGTGTTCACGGTCTTCAAACGCAGCCGCCGCACCGACAATCGCCAGACGGTCCAGCGGGTAGGAGTTGAAGCTGTTCTTGACCCGCTCCAGCGCCTCGATCAGGTCCGGATGGCCCACGGCCAGGCCTACCCGCAAACCGGCCAGTGAGCGCGATTTAGAAAGGGTTTGGGTCACCAGCAGGTTCGGGTAACGGTCCACCAGGCTGATGGCGGTTTCGCCGCCGAAGTCGATATAGGCTTCATCGACCACCACCACCGAGTCCGGGCTGGCCTTGAGGATTTGCTCCACGGCATCCAGCGCCATCACGCAGCCGGTCGGCGCGTTCGGGTTCGGGAAGATGATCCCGCCGTTGGGCCTGGCGTAGTCCGACACGCGGATCTGGAACTGTTCATCCAGCGGCACTGCATCGAACGCAATGCGGTAAAGGCCGCAGTACACCGGGTAGAAGCTGTAGCTGATGTCCGGGAACAACAGCGGCAAGTCGTGCTGGAACAAACCGTGGAAGATGTGCGCCAGGACTTCATCGGAACCGTTGCCGAGGAACACCTTGCCCGCGTCGATCCCGTAATACTTCGCCACCGCCTGCTTGAGCAGGTCGCTGTTGGGGTCCGGGTACAAACGCAGGTTGTCGTTCAGCTCGGCCTGCATGGCAGCCAGCGCCTTGGGCGATGGACCGTAGGGGTTCTCATTGGTGTTGAGTTTCACCAGCTTAGTCAGCTTCGGTTGCTCACCGGGCACGTAAGGCACGAGATCCTTGACGAGCGGGCTCCAGAATTTGCTCATGTTTCAGTTCCCCTGCTTATCGTCAACGATGCGGTATTCGGCGCTGCGGGCGTGGGCAGTCAGCGACTCGCCACGGGCCAGCACGGAAGCGGTCTTGCCCAGCTCCGACGCGCCCTGTGGCGAACAGAAGATGATCGACGAGCGCTTCTGGAAGTCATACACACCCAATGGCGAGGAGAACCGCGCGGTGCCTGAGGTCGGCAGCACGTGGTTGGGGCCGGCGCAGTAGTCACCCAAGGCTTCGCTGGTGTGGCGGCCCATAAAGATCGCACCGGCGTGACGAATCAGCGGCAGCCAGGCTTGTGGGTCGGCGACGGACAACTCCAGGTGCTCCGGTGCGATGCGGTTGGCCACTTCGATGGCTTGGTCCATGTCGCGCACCTGGATCAGGGCGCCACGGCCATTGATCGACTTCTCGATGATCTCGGCGCGCTCCATGGTCGGCAGCAGTTTGGCGATGCTGGCGGCGACCTTGTCCAGGAATTCGGCGTCCGGGCTGACCAGGATCGCCTGGGCGTCTTCGTCGTGCTCGGCCTGGGAGAACAGGTCCATGGCGATCCAGTCCGGGTCGGTCTGGCCGTCACACACCACGAGGATTTCCGAAGGACCGGCGATCATGTCGATGCCGACCTGGCCAAACACATGGCGCTTGGCAGTGGCCACGTAGATGTTGCCCGGGCCAACCACCTTGTCGACCTTCGGCACGCTTTCGGTGCCATAGGCCAGCGCCGCCACCGCTTGGGCACCGCCGATGGTGAAGACACGATCAACGCCCGCGATGCAGGCCGCTGCCAGCACCAGTTCGTTAATTTCGCCGCGCGGCGTAGGCACGACCATGACCACTTCGGTCACGCCGGCCACCTTGGCCGGAATCGCGTTCATCAGGACAGAGGACGGGTACGACGCTTTACCGCCCGGCACGTACAGGCCGGCGCGATCCAGCGGCGTGACCTTCTGGCCCAGCACGGTGCCATCGGCCTCGGTGTAGCTCCAGGAGTCCTGCTTCTGTTTCTCGTGGTAGCTGCGCACCCGCGCGGCCGCCACTTCCAGGGCTTCGCGCTGGGGCGCGGTGATGCGGGTCAGGGCCAGTTCCAGGCGTTCGCGGGGCAGGATCAGGTCGGCCATGGAGGCAACGTCCAGGCCATCGAACTGCCGGGTGAAATCCACCAACGCCGCATCACCGCGCTCGCGCACGGCCTTGATGATGTCGAGCACCCGCTGGTTGACCGAATCGTCGGACACGCTTTCCCAGCTCAGCAGATGATCCAGATGATGGGCAAAATCCGGGTCGGCAGCGTTGAGTCGGGCAATTGCAGTGGACGTGGTCATAGCGAGGGCCTCAATAGAATTGGCAAAAACTCAGGCGCCCTAAACTAGCAGTCGTTTCCGCTTGGGCACCTGAGAATTCTGGCTATGAGGCGGATAGACGGGCGCGGCTTAGGGCCGCGCGGGTGAGTCAACCGCGGTGTCGAGACTCCACTGCCTTGCGCAGGGTGTCGATCAACGCCTGGATACGGGCGTGCTGCATTTTCATCGAAGCTTTGTTGACGATCAGCCGGGAGCTGATGTCGGCGATAAAGTCCTGGGGTTCCAGGCCGTTGGCGCGCAGGGTGTTGCCGGTGTCGACCACGTCGATGATCTTGTCGGCCAGGCCGATCAGCGGTGCCAGCTCCATCGAGCCGTAAAGCTTGATGATGTCGACCTGGCGGCCTTGCTCGGCGTAGTAACGCTTGGCAACGTTGACGAACTTGGTCGCCACCCGCAGGCGGCCCTTAGGCTCGACATCACCAACACGGCCGGCGGTCATCAGCTTGCACAGGGCAATACGCAGGTCCAGCGGCTCGTACAGGCCCTGACCGCCGTATTCCATCAACACGTCTTTACCCGCGACGCCGAGGTCGGCCGCGCCATGCTCAACGTAGGTTGGCACGTCGGTGGCACGCACGATCAGCAGGCGAACGTCGTCCTGGGTCGTGGGGATGATCAGCTTGCGGCTCTTGTCCGGATTCTCGGTCGGCACGATGCCCGCTTCAGCCAGAAGCGGCAAAGTGTCGTCAAGGATGCGGCCCTTGGACAGTGCGATGGTCAACATGGGAAACGTCAGTCCTTCATCAGGCTATTGCTGTCCGGTCGCAATCGGCGCCAGACACAGATCGAGGCCATTACAGCCTCGATTTGAAACAAATCAGTTAACAGCATACATCGTCCTGTGGCGAGGGAGCTTGCTCCCGCTGGGGCGCGAAGCGGCCCTGATCTTTGTTTAAAAAGACTGGGACTGCTGCGCAGTCCAGCGGGTGCAAGCTCCCTCGCCACGATGACCGTGTTTGCAGTTCCTGGAACTAGCCCGGTACGCGGCGGATTTTCGCGCCGAGCATCTGCAGCTTCTCTTCGATGCACTCGTAACCACGGTCTATGTGGTAGATGCGGTCGATCAGGGTGTCGCCGTCAGCGCACAGCGCCGAAATCACCAGGCTGGCGGAGGCACGCAGGTCGGTAGCCATCACTGGCGCGCCCTTGAGCTTCTCGATGCCGGTCACGATGGCAGTGTTGCCTTCGACCTGGATCTTGGCGCCCATGCGGTGCAACTCGTACACGTGCATGAAGCGGTTTTCGAAGATGGTCTCGATCACAGCGCCGGTGCCTTCGGCAATCGCGTTCAGGGAAATGAACTGCGCTTGCATGTCGGTCGGGAACGCCGGGTACGGAGCGGTACGCACGTTGACGGCTTTTGGCCGCTTGCCGTGCATGTTCAGCTCGATCCAGTCTTCGCCGGTGGTGATCTCGGCGCCAGCTTCCTTGAGTTTTTCCAGGACGGCTTCAAGGATGGTCGGATCGGTGTCCTTGACCTTGACGCGGCCACCGGTAACGGCGGCAGCCACCAGGTAGGTACCGGTCTCGATGCGGTCCGGCATCACTTTGTAGGTGGCCGAATGCAGGCGTTTCACACCGTCGATGGTGATGGTGTCGGTACCGGCGCCGGTAATGTTGGCACCCATGGCGATCAGGAAGTTCGCCAGGTCGACCACTTCCGGCTCGCGCGCGGCGTTTTGCAGCACGCTGCGGCCGTTGGCCAGGGCAGCGGCCATCATGATGTTCTCGGTACCGGTCACACTGACGGTATCAAAGAAGAAGTTCGCGCCACGCAGGCCGCCTTCCGGCGCCTTGGCCTTGATGTAGCCGCCTTCGACGTCGATGGTTGCGCCCATGGCTTCGAGGCCACGGATGTGCAGGTCCACCGGACGCGAACCGATGGCGCAACCGCCAGGCAGTGCGACTTCGGCTTCGCCAAAACGGGCAACCATCGGACCCAGCACCAGGATCGAGGCACGCATGGTTTTCACCAGTTCGTACGGCGCGATCAGGGTCTTGATGGTGCGCGGGTCGATTTCGACGCTGAGTTTCTCGTCGATCACCGGCTCGATGCCCATGCGACCGAACAGCTCGATCATGGTGGTGATGTCGTGCAGGTGTGGCAGGTTGGCCACGGTAACCGGGCCATCGCACAGCAAAGTCGCTGCCAGGATCGGCAGGGCGGAGTTCTTCGCCCCGGAAATACGGATCTCGCCATCAAGACGAGCACCGCCGGTAATAATCAATTTATCCATAAGAATCTCGACGCCTTGGGGGCTCAGGTGCGCTCGGCCCAGGCCGCGCGGCTGAAAAATTTCATAGTGACCGCATGGATGCTGCCATCGGTGATCCACGGGTTCAAATGGGCATAGATCTGCTGCTGACGCTTGACCGGGCTCAATGCCGCCAGTTCATCGCTAATCACGTTCAGCTGGAAGTTGCAGCCTTCGCCCTCAACTTCAACATTAGTTTGGGGCAGCTTTCCTTCAAGGAAGCTTTTAACTTCTAGGGCCTGCATGATCAACCTCTATGGGCGCCCAGTGCGCGCGGGTCGCACATCATACAAAAAAGCCCCGCGCCTGCGAACCCCGCATAGCAGGACTCTGACGGGGGGCTTCTTTAATAATGTGTATTAAGGATGCGCCAACAGCTCGGTCAGACCGGAAACCTCAGCGATTTCACGCATGTCTTCGGGCAATGCACGGATGCTCACCGGCTTTTTGACGGCCTGTGCATCACGCATGAAACACAGCAGCAACGACAAGCCGACGCTGCTGGACTTGACCACCGCCGAGCAATCCAGCACCAGCGCGGAGGCAGTGCTGGCATTGATCAGCGCCTGGCCCTGCTTGCGCAGGGCTGGCCCGGTGCTGTAATCCAGCACGCCGCTGAGCAGCAGCTCACCGGACTCGCCAAGGCGAATGGCCGACTCGGTCATTGGGCAGGTTTCCCGGCAGCTTTGTCGGTTTCTTCCTTGGCCTTGGCCACTTCACCGGCCCAACCGTTGATGGTTTTGTCCAGGTCGTTGCCATTGCGCTGCATGGCGTCCGCGAACTGGTCACGGAACAGCTTGCCAATGTTGATACCGTTGATGACGACGTTACGCAGTTTCCACTCGCCATTGATCTTCGTCAGGGTGTAGGACACCGGATACACCGCGCCATTGCTGCCCTTCACGGTCATGCCGACTTCTGCACGGTCACCCGTTTCGGACTTCGGCGCATCAACCGTAATGCCCTGGTTGTTGTACTCGAGCAATGCGTTGCCATAAAACTGGAACAGGCCGCGCTTGAAGTTTTCCTGGAAGCGGGTCATCTGCTCAGGCGTCGCCTTGCGCGAGTACTTGACGGTCATGATGCTTTTGGAAATGCCTTCAGCATCCACCACTGGGCCAACAATCGTATTCAGCGCGTTATAAAACTGACTCGGGTCTTGCTTGTACTTTTCCTTGTTGGCACTCAGGTCGGCCAACATCTTGGTGGTCGTATCCTGCACCAGGTCATGCGCAGAACCGCCGGCAGCGGCGTTAGCCATCAACGGCAGTGCCGCGAGCAGTACCAACAGGCCACGTCGCAAAGTAGAGATCATGAACACATTCCTCATTTGGCGTCTTTATTGACGGTATTGAGCAGGAATTTACCGATCAAGTCCTCCAGCACCAACGACGACTGTGTGTCATGAATGGTCGAACCATCCTTGAGCAGAGCTGTTTCCCCGCCCACGCTGATGCCGATGTACTTCTCGCCCAGCAAACCAGCGGTGAGGATAGACGCGGTGGAGTCAGTCGGCAGGTTATCCACCTTCTTGTCCACTTGCATCGTCACTCGGCCGGTGAAGCTGTCGCGGTCCAGATCGATCGCCGTGACCTTGCCGATGGTTACACCCGCCATGGTCACTTTAGCTCTGACAGTCAAACCGGCGATATTGTCGAAGTAGGCGTAAAGTTTATAAGTATCGGCGGTGGGGCTGGCCGATAGGCCGCTGACTCGCAGGGCGAGCAACAGTAAAGCCAGGATGCCAGCCAGCAAGAAAAGGCCGACACCGATTTCCACAGTGCGGTTTTGCATCAGAAATCTCCAAACATCAAGGCGGTCAAAATGAAGTCAAGGCCCAGTACCGCCAGCGAGGCGTACACAACGGTCTTGGTGGTGGCGCGACTGATCCCTTCTGAGGTGGGCTCACAGTCATAGCCTTGGAATACGGCAATCCAGGTCACTACAAAGGCGAAAACGATGCTTTTAATGATGCCGTTTAGCACGTCGCCGCTGAAGGTCACGCTGTTTTGCATGTTGCCCCAGTAGGAACCGTCGTAGACGCCCAACCAGTCAACCGCCACCCATGAACCGCCCCAGATCCCGACCACGCTGAATACCATCGCCAGCAGTGGCAGGGAGATGAAGCCGGCCCACAGGCGCGGGGCAACAATGTACTTGAGTGGATCGACGCCGATCATTTCCAAGCTGGACAGCTGCTCGGTAGCCTTCATGTTGCCGATTTCGGCCGTCAGCGCAGAACCTGCGCGCCCGGCAAACAGCAGCGCGGTCACCACCGGGCCCAACTCACGTAACAGCGTCAGCGCAACCATCTGCCCTACCGCCTGCTCGGAACCGTAGCTGGAAAGGATATTGAAGCCTTGCAGCGCCAGCACCATGCCGATGAATACCCCGGAGACCACAATGATCACCAGGGACATCACACCCACGGAGTGCAGTTGCTTGATCAGCAAGCCAAAACCGCCGCCAATACCGCCGCGGCCGAGCAACGCATGAAACAGGAAAATCGTCGAACGGCCCAGCACACCGATGATATCGATGCCGGAGCGTCCGAAAAGGCGAACCTTTTCGAGTAAAGATGTCTTGCGCATCAGCGCTTCCCCAGAAGATCTGAGCGGTAGTCCGCTGCCGGAAAGTGAAAAGGCACCGGGCCATCGGGATCGCCGGTCATGAATTGGCGAATGCGCGGGTTATCAGCGTTCATCAGCTCTTCAGGCGTGCCCTGCCCCAACACCTGGCCATCGCCTACTACATAAAGGTAGTCGGCAATGCTCGCGGTCTCGGCCAGGTCGTGGGAGACCACGATACTGGTGATACCCAACGCATCGTTGAGCAGGCGGATCAGGCGCACCAGGACGCCCATGGCAATCGGGTCCTGGCCAACGAAAGGTTCGTCGTACATGAGAATTTGCGGGTCGAGGGCGATGGCACGCGCCAGGGCGACACGGCGCTTCATGCCACCAGACAATTCGTCGGGCATCAAATCGATGGCGCCGCGCAGCCCAACGGCCTGCAATTTCAGCAACACGATGTCACGAATCATTTCATCGGACAGCTGTGTATGCACCCGCAGCGGGAACGCTACGTTTTCGAAAACGTCGAGGTCGGTAAACAACGCACCACTCTGGAACAACACGCCCATGTGCTTGCGCGCATCGAACAGGTCGCTGCGCGAGAGCGTTGGCAGATTCTGGCCATTGACCCAGACTTCACCGGCAGACGGGCGCAATTGCATGCCCATCAGGCGCAGCAGCGTGGTCTTGCCACAGCCGGACGGCCCCATGATGCCCGTGACTTTGCCGCGGGGAATGCGAATATCCACATTATTGAAGATGCTGCGCGTACCGCGCTTGAAGGAAAGACCCTTCAGCTCGACCGCGTAGGCGTTATCGGCACTCATCTAAACTCCTTGGGATGCAGCCTTTCACTCAGACACCTTGTTTTCGACAAATGCTTGCGCCGAATAGACAAAAAAGCTGCGCGGACCGAACTGGCGGCGAACTATATCACTGCTGGTACAGCGCCCCCAAGGCCGGAACAGAGCTTGTTCAGAAACAGGACAGCTAAAAAAACCTTGCTGAGGTTCAATCTCAACCACGGGTGTAATGAATAAAGCCTGACGAACTTGCGTGAGGGAATTGATCATTACCGCTATAATCGCCGACTTTTCGTCAGGCTATACGATTTCAGACATGAGCCAATCCAGCGACCTTATCCAATCCGCACAACGCACCATCCGCCTCGAGCTCGAAGCCGTAGAAGGCTTGCTGGCCCATATCGACGCGGATTTCGTACGCGCATGCGAGATGATTCTGGCCAGCAAAGGCCGCGTTGTCGTGGTCGGCATGGGCAAATCCGGGCATGTTGGCAACAAGATCGCCGCCACCCTGGCGAGCACCGGGACTACCGCTTTTTTCGTACACCCCGCCGAAGCCAGCCATGGCGACATGGGCATGATCACCCGGGACGACATCATCCTGGCACTGTCCAACTCCGGTACCACCAACGAAATCGTGACCCTGCTGCCGCTGATCAAGCGCCTGGGCATCCAGCTGATCAGCGTGACCGGCAACCCGGACTCGACGCTGGCAAAAGCCGCCGAAGTGAATTTGAACGTGCACGTTGCCCACGAGGCCTGCCCACTGAACCTGGCACCGACCTCCTCCACCACCGCTGCCCTGGTGATGGGCGACGCGCTGGCCGTGGCCTTGCTGGAAGCCCGCGGGTTTACCGCTGAAGACTTCGCATTTTCCCATCCAGGTGGCGCCCTGGGCCGTCGACTGCTGCTGAAAGTGGAAAACGTGATGCACGCCGGCGACGAGCTGCCACAAGTCGCGCGCGGCACCCTGCTTAAAGATGCCTTGATGGAAATGACCCTCAAGCGCCTGGGCATGACCGTGATTCTGGAGTCCGACGGGCGCCTGGCCGGGGTTTTCACCGACGGTGACCTGCGCCGCACCCTGGACCGCAACCTCGACATCCAGACAGCAACCATCGACGAAGTCATGACGCCCCACGGCAAGACCGCACGCCCTGACATGCTCGCGGCCGAAGCGCTGAAGATCATGGAAGACCATAAAATTCTGGCGCTGGTGGTGGTCGATAGCGACGACCGCCCGGTAGGCGCCCTGAACATGCACGATTTGCTGCGTGCAGGAGTGATGTAAATGACCACCGACCTGTTGCAACGGGGCAAGCACATCAAGCTGGCGATTTTCGACGTCGACGGTGTGCTGACAGATGGCCGCCTGTACTTCCTGGAAGACGGCAGCGAATTCAAGACGTTCAACACCCTCGACGGCCAGGGCATCAAGATGCTGATGGCGGCGGGCGTGCAAACCGGCATCATCAGCGGTCGCAAGACGCCAGTTGTGGAACGCCGCGCACAAAACCTGGGGATTCCTCACCTGTATCAGGGCCGCGAGGATAAACTGGTGGCTCTGGACGAGCTTCTTGGCCAACTCAACCTAAGCTATGAGCAGGTTGCCTACCTTGGTGACGACTTACCCGACCTGCCGGTGATTCGCCGGGTCGGCCTGGGCATGGCTGTGGCCAACGCGGCGGCGTTCGTTCGCGAGCATGCCCATGGTGTGACGACAGCCCGCGGCGGCGAAGGCGCCGCCCGCGAGTTCTGCGAACTGATTCTGCGCGCCCAAGGCAGCCTCGAAGCGGCCCATGCCGCCTACCTATAGAGCGTTTTATGCTGAGTAAAAAGATTCGCAATTTTCTGATATTTGCCATCATCGCCGCCGTATTTCTCGCGGTCGGTTACTGGAATATCAGCCCGGAGCGCTTCCTCGACAAGCCGGTTGCACAGGTTGACGAGAGCGCTATCGACTATTACGCCATCAACGCCCACAGCATTCAGTACCTGCCGGATGGCAAGGTTCAGTATGAAATGACCTCCGACAAGGTCGAACACTTGAAGGCATCCGAGGTCACCTTATTGACCAAGCCGGACATGAACCTGTATCGCGGTGCCGAATTTCCGTGGCACGTCACCAGCGAACGTGGCGAAGTCAACCCGGACGGCACCCAAGTGGAATTGATTGACTCGGTTCGCGTAGCCCGTACCGACGCCAAGGATCGCGCCACCATTATTACCAGCAGTCGCATGACCGTATTCCCACAGAAGCAATATGCGCAGACCGAGCAAGACGTTAGAATTGACGGCGCTGGCGGTGTATCGACTGGCAAGGGAATGAAAGCGTATTTGAAAGAAAGCAGGATACACCTGCTATCGAACGTAAGAGGACAGTATGAGGCTCGTTAAAACCCTCCCTATTTTGCTCGGCCTGGGCGCAGCACTGGGAAGCGTGAGCGCCTGGGCTCTGCCGAACGATAGCCAGCAACCGATCCACATTCAGGCTGACGATGCGCAGCTGGATGACAAGCAAGGTATCGCGACCTACACCGGCAGCGTGATCATCACCCAAGGCTCGATGAAAGTGACGGGTAATACCGTGACACTGACTCGCACCCCGGCAGGCGATATCGACGTGGTCACTTCGGTCGGCAACCTGGCGTACTTCGAACAACTGCAGAAAGTCGGCGACCCTACTCCGGTCAAAGGCTACGGCAAGACGATCCAGTACCACGCCCAGCAAAACCGTATCGTGCTGATCGACCAGGCCCGCGTCATCAATGACGGCAACACCACCGACGGCGAAAAAATCGTCTACGACACGGTGAAGCAGATTGCCCAGGCCGGTCGTGCCACCGGTTCGAAAATCAGCACGCCGAAGCCGCGTATCGACATGGTTATCCAGCCGAAGCAGAAACCGGGCGCAGCCCAGCCGGCGCCGAAACCTGACGCGAAGAAGGCGAATTAATGGCAACCCTGAAAGCCCAGCATCTGGCCAAGGCCTATAAAAGCCGTCAGGTCGTGCGCGATGTC
This sequence comes from Pseudomonas sp. ATCC PTA-122608, assembly GCF_001952855.1. Lineage (GTDB taxonomy): Bacteria > Pseudomonadota > Gammaproteobacteria > Pseudomonadales > Pseudomonadaceae > Aquipseudomonas. Next base: position 114,801 of record NZ_LPNO01000007.1, read on the forward strand.
AGCCTGTCGATCGACAGCGGGCAGATCGTCGGCTTGCTCGGCCCCAACGGTGCCGGCAAGACCACCTGCTTCTACATGATCGTCGGCCTGGTACAGGCCGATCAAGGCCGCGTCCTGATCGACGACCTGGACGTAAGCCACCAGCCTATGCACGGTCGTGCACAGGCGGGTATCGGCTATCTTCCCCAGGAAGCATCGATCTTCCGCAAGCTGTCGGTTTCCGACAACATCATGGCCATCCTCGAGACCCGCAAGGAACTCGACCGCGCCGGGCGCAAGAAAGAGCTGGAAAGCCTGCTGCAGGAATTCCACATCAACCACATTCGCGACAACCTCGGCATGAGCCTTTCCGGCGGCGAGCGTCGTCGTGTGGAAATCGCCCGCGCCCTGGCCACTGCGCCGAAGTTCATCCTGCTGGACGAACCTTTCGCCGGTGTCGACCCGATCTCGGTCGGTGACATCAAGCAGATCATCCATCACCTCAAGGCCAAGGGCATCGGTGTATTGATCACCGACCACAACGTCCGCGAGACCCTCGATATCTGCGAAACCGCGTATATCGTGAACGATGGACAGCTGATTGCCGAAGGTGACTCCGCCACTATCCTGGCCAACGAACTGGTCAAGGAAGTGTATCTGGGTCACGAGTTCCGCCTGTAAACACGGTGGTATCAGGCCATTCGCCATGGAGTGCGGTAGTCAATAAAAACCTCATTATTTTTATTGTTACCGCGCTCTAGGCAAAGCCCCCGATATCAGGCATATAATTTGCTTATGTTTGGCGCTCACGCGCCCTGTCGTGGATGGCGCATTGCGCCGGCGAATAAGGTGTTAAGCCCCTGCCATGAAACCATCGCTAGTCCTGAGAATGGGCCAGCAGCTGACGATGACACCTCAGCTGCAACAGGCCATCCGCCTGCTCCAATTGTCGACCCTGGACCTGCAACAGGAAATCCAGGAGGCCCTGGAGTCCAATCCGATGCTCGAACGCCAGGAAGAAGGCGACGACTTCGATAATGCAGACCCGCTGGCCGACAACATCGAGCAAAAACCCAATCCCGACGTACAGGAACCCTCCTACCAGGAAACCGCCCCCACGGTGGATAACCTTGAGGAAGGCGAATGGAACGAACGCATTCCCAACGAGCTTCCCGTGGACACCGCCTGGGAAGACGTCTACCAGACCAGCGCCAGCAGCCTGCCGAGCAACGATGATGACGAGTGGGATTTCACCACCCGCACGTCCGCCGGCGAGAGCCTGCAGAGCCATTTGCTCTGGCAACTGAACCTGGCCCCGATGTCCGACACCGATCGCCTGATCGCCGTGACCCTGATCGATTGCATCAACAATCAGGGCTACCTGGACGAGACCCTTGAGGAGATCCTCGAGGCCTTCGACCCGGAACTGGACATCGAACTGGACGAAATCGAAGCCGTCCTGCACCGCATCCAGCAATTCGAGCCAGCCGGCATCGGCGCACGCACCCTCAGCGAGTGCCTGTTGCTGCAACTGCGCCAATTGCCGGCCAAGACCCCTTGGCTCGCCGAAGCGCAGCGCCTGGTTACCGACTACATCGACCTGCTGGGCAGCCGCGACTATAGCCAGCTGATGCGCCGTATGAAGCTCAAGGAAGATGACCTGCGCCAGATCATCGAGCTGGTGCAGAGCCTCAATCCGCGCCCGGGCTCGCAGATCGAGTCCAGCGAAGCCGAATACGTCGTGCCCGACGTCATCGTGCGCAAGGACAACGAACGCTGGTTGGTGGAGCTGAACCAGGAATCGGTGCCGCGCCTGCGGGTCAACCCGCAATACGCAGGTTTTGTACGCCGCGCCGACACCAGCGCCGACAACACCTTCATGCGCAACCAATTGCAGGAAGCCCGCTGGTTCATCAAGAGCCTGCAAAGCCGCAACGAAACCCTGATGAAAGTCGCCACCCAGATCGTCGAGCACCAGCGCGGCTTCCTGGAATACGGCGATGAGGCGATGAAGCCGCTGGTACTGCACGACATCGCCGAGGCGGTGGGCATGCACGAATCAACGATTTCCCGGGTGACCACGCAAAAATTCATGCATACCCCACGGGGTATTTATGAACTGAAATACTTTTTCTCCAGCCACGTCAGCACCTCCGAAGGCGGCGAATGCTCGTCCACGGCGATCCGCGCGATCATCAAAAAACTGGTTGCCGCGGAAAATCAGAAAAAGCCGTTGAGTGACAGCAAGATCGCTGGTTTACTGGAGGCACAAGGCATTCAGGTCGCCCGTCGAACCGTCGCCAAGTACCGCGAGTCCCTTGGGATCGCGCCTTCCAGCGAGCGTAAACGTTTGATGTGACGGGCGGGCCATAGCGTTCCAGTGGCGGGTATTCCTACCCGTCGCTTTATGCACTGGCAACGAAGGAGAAGCTGTATGCAAGTCAACATCAGTGGACACCATGTAGAAGTCACCCCTCCATTGCGCGAATACGTCGAGCTGAAGCTGAGGAAGCTTGAGGGCCATTTCGACAAGATCACCAACGTGCAGGTCATCATGAAGGTCGACAAGCTTCAGCAGAAAATCGAAGCGACACTTCAGATACCTGGTGGCGAAGTGGTCGCCAATGCCGAACATGAAGACATGTATGCATCAATCGACTTGCTCACAGACAAGCTTGACCGCCAACTTAAAAAGCATAAGGAAAAGCAGCAGAGCCTTCTTCAAGGCACTGGCCGCTAACACTCCCCACCCATGATCCGACTTGAAACCATCCTGACCCCCGGCCGTTCCCTCGTGAACGTGCCGGGCGGCAGTAAAAAGCGCGCCCTCGAACAAATTGCCAACCTGATCGGCCGCGAAGTGCCCGAAATGGATACGCAAGCTGTGTACGAGGCCCTGATTGCCCGTGAAAAGCTCGGCTCGACCGGCTTTGGCAACGGCATCGCCATTCCTCACTGCCGCCTGCAAGGCTGTGAGTCTCCAGTCAGCGCCCTGCTGCACCTGGACGCCCCTATCGATTTCGACGCCATCGACGGCGCCCCGGTTGACCTGCTGTTTGTACTGCTGGTCCCGCAAGCCGCCACCGATGCGCACCTGGAACTGCTTCGGCAGATCGCCAGCATGCTCGACCGCAAAGAAGTACGCGACAAACTGCGCAGTGCCCCCAGCAATGAGGCGCTCTATCAGGTTGTCCTGGATGAACAAAACGGGCAGTAATCATGCGTTTGATCATCGTCAGCGGCCGTTCCGGCTCAGGTAAAAGCACGGCTCTCAATGTCCTTGAGGACAACGGCTTCTATTGCATCGACAACCTGCCCGCTGGCCTGCTGCCGGAACTGGCGGAACGCGCACTGATTCACACTGAGCTGGCGCAACCGCTGGTCGCCGTATCGATCGACGCCCGCAACCTGCCCAGCCACCTCACCCGCTTCCCGGAGCTGCTCGAAGAAGTGCGGGCCAAGCACATTCATTGTGATGTGCTGTACCTGGACGCCGATGAAGAGACGCTGCTCAAGCGCTTCTCCGAAACCCGTCGACGCCACCCGCTGAGCAGCCCGCATCGTTCGCTGGCCGAAGCCATTGAGGACGAGACCAAGCTGCTGGGGCCGATCATTGACCTGGCCGACCTCAAGATCAACACCACCAGCCTGAACCTGTATCAACTGCGGGATGCGATCAAGCTGCGCCTGCTGAATCAGCCGGAGCCGGGCACCGCTTTCCTGGTGGAGTCGTTTGGCTTCAAGCGCGGCATGCCGGTGGATGCCGACCTGGTGTTTGATGTGCGCTGCCTGCCCAACCCGTACTGGAAGCCGGAACTGCGCGATCAGTCCGGGCTGGACCAACCGGTGGCCGATTACCTGGCGGCGCAACCGGATGTGGAGGAAATGTTCCAGGACATCTCCAGCTACCTGCTCAAGTGGCTGCCGCGTTTTGCGGCGAGCAATCGGGCTTATGTCACCATCGCCATTGGCTGCACCGGCGGCCACCACCGTTCCGTCTACCTGACCGAACGCCTGGGCCAGGTGCTGCAACAAACCCTCAAGAACGTCCAGGTTCGCCACCGCGACCTCAGCTGAAAGGAACACCTCCGCGATGCCCGCTCTGGAAATTGAAATCATCAACAAGCTGGGCCTGCACGCCCGGGCCTCGGCCAAGTTCGTCGGCGTCGCCGGGCAATTCCCTTGCCAGATTCGCGCGGGACGCACCCCCGAATCCATGGTCGACGGCAAAAGCATCATGGCCATGATGATGCTGGCTGCGGGCAAGGGCACGAAGATTCATCTGAAGACCGAAGGCGAGCAAGAGCAGGAAGCGATGGATGCGCTGGTGAAGTTGATCAATAACTACTTCGATGAAGGCGAGTAAACCCGCCTTCATGTGACCGAGTGAAGCCGGATGCGGCTTCACCCCAATGCTGTATCCATCACCATCATCAAGCAGAACCCGATACACAGCCCCAAGCTGGCGAGTTTGTCATGGCCATTGCGCCGCGACTCGGGAATGACTTCGTGAGTCACCACCAGCAGCATCGCCCCCGCCGCCAGTGCCAGCCCCAACGGCAACAGCACCTCCGCCAGGCTTACCAGCCAGGCACACAGCACCGCAAACACCGGCTCTACCAAGCCTGACGCCGCGCCGATCAGGAACGCCTTGACCCGCGACATCCCTGCCCCAGCCAACACCAACGCAATCACCAGACCTTCCGGCACATCCTGCAAGGCAATGCCCATGGCCAAGCTGTCAGCGTCAGGCATACCACCGCCCGCCGAGACCCCCACCGCCATGCCTTCGGGAATGTTGTGGGCAATGATGGCGAACACAAAGAGCCAGATGCGCGGTGGTATCACCGGATGCTCCGGACTGCCCACCAGCATTTCCGGGCTGGCGCCAGAGACCTTGCGATCCACCAGATACAACCCGAATGCGCCCAGCATGATGCCGAAACTGATCAAGCCGCTGGCGGCCCAAGGCGTCAGGCCGAGGCTTTCTGCCGCCGCGATACCCGGTACGATCAGCGAAAACGCGGTCGCCGCCAGCATCACCCCGGCACCGAAACCGAGCAGCGTGTCATTCACCGCCAATGGCATCCGGCGAATCACCAGTACCGGCACGGCGCCCAAGGCGGTGCCAAGCGCGCAAATCGCACCACCTTGCAAGGCCCGCAGGATGCGGGGTTCCAGGTCCAGCCAGGCCAGCCCTTGGGCCACCAGCAATGCAGTTCCTGCCAATAGCAGCAGCGAGCCAAACGCATAGCGAAACATTCGCACGCTGCTGATCGCCAGTGTTTCAGTGCCCATAGTCGGCCTTAGATCTTGTTATAGAGGAGTTTCAGCCCAGCGCAGCCTGGTAGCGTCCGGCAACTTCCGGCCAGTTGATGACGCTGTAGAACGCGTTGATGTATTCCGGACGACGGTTCTGGTACAGCAGGTAATAAGCGTGCTCCCAAACATCCAGGCCGAGGATCGGCGTATTGCCGTTCATCAGCGGGCTGTCCTGGTTGCCGCTGCTTTCCACCACCAGGGTCTTTTGCGGGGTAACGCTCAACCACGCCCAGCCACTGCCGAAACGGGTCAAGGCGGCTTTGGTGAACGCCTCTTTGAAGGCGTCGAAACCACCCAACTGCTCGTCGATGGCTTTGCCCAGCGCACCGTCCGGTTTGCCGCCGCCCTTGGGCGACATAACGGCCCAGAACAACGAATGGTTGGCGTGACCGCCACCCTGGTTGATCACCGCCGCCCGGAGTTTTTCCGGCAATTGCTGCACACTGGACACCAGTTTCTCTACAGGCCAACCGGCAAACTCGGTGCCTTCGACAGCCGCGTTGAGGTTGTTGATGTAGGTCTGGTGGTGCTTGGTGTAGTGAATCTCCATGGTTTGCGCGTCGATATGCGGTTCAAGGGCATCGTAGGCGTAAGGCAGGGCCGGCAAGGTGTAGGACATATCAATGAGCTCCATAAAAAGGGCTGTTGCGGGTCGACGCATCCGATGGCGCCACGTTGCTGCCCAGCAGGCGGTGGGTACGTGGGTACTCACCGTGATCGCTGATGAAATTCAGCAGTTCGACGTAGGTCTTGCTGCTCTGGCGCAATGCCGCTTCCCGCAATAGCGGGTTCAGGCGGGTGTCCTGCATGGTCTGCAACAGGCGCTGGTGAATGGCGCAGAGGTATTCCGCGCTTTCTTCCGGCTGGTTCAGGCGCAGGTGCAGGTCGGCCAGGTTGTGATGGGAAATGACGCAAGCCGCCACCGCTTCGTCGGCGTCCGCCCAGCGCTCAAACAACACTTGAGCCAGGGCCAGGGCTTGCAGATAGGCCTCGCGGGCATCTACCAGCTCACCCGCCATAAAGCAGCGATTGGCCCGTTCGATCGTGCGTTTCCAGTGCTCCATGGTGAGCCTCCAAAGCAGGGTCGGTGATTACACGCCGCCGGCCGTGAGCTTTTCCGGATCCAGCAGGATTTCCAGTTGGCTGCGGGGCAAGTCGGTGTGTTCGAGCGCCACGTCAATCACCGGGCGGCCTTGTTGGTAGGCCTTCTTGGCAATTTCGGCGGCCTTTTGGTAACCGATGATCGGGTTAAGTGCGGTCACCAGGATCGGGTTGCGCGACAGCGCTTCCTTGAGCTTGGCTTCGTTGACCTTGAAGCTGGCAATGGCCTTGTCGGCCAGCAGGCGGCTGGAGTTGGCCAGCAATTCCAGGCTGCTGAGCAGGTTCTGGGCAATGATCGGCAGCATCACGTTGAGTTCGAAGTTGCCGGACTGGCCAGCGATGGTGATCACCGTGTCATTGCCGATGACTTGTGCGGCAACCATGGCGGTGGCTTCCGGGATCACCGGATTGACCTTGCCCGGCATGATCGAGGAGCCCGGTTGCAGCCCTTCCAGCTCGATTTCACCGAGACCGGCTAATGGGCCGGAGTTCATCCAACGCAGGTCGTTGGCGATTTTCATCAAGGATACGGCGGTGGTCTTGAGCTGCCCCGAGACTGCGACGGCGGTGTCCTGGGAGCCGATCAGGGCAAACAGGTTCTTGCCCGGGGTGAACTGGACGTGGGTCAGATTGCTCAGTTGCTGGCTGAAGCGCGCCGCAAACTCCGGATGCGCATTGATCCCGGTGCCGACGGCAGTGCCGCCCTGGGCCAGCGCCTGCAAACTTGGCAGCAGGTCTTGCAGGTGGCCGATATTGGCCTTGAGCTGCTGCGCCCAGCCATTGAGTACCTGGCTCATGCGCACCGGCATGGCGTCCATCAGGTGAGTGCGCCCGGTCTTGACGAAGCGGTGCACCTCTTCAGCCTTGTGTTCGATCACCTGTACCAGGTGCAGCAGTGCCGGGAGGGTTTGCTCATGCAACACCAGCGCCGCGCTGACGTGAATGGTGGTCGGGATGATGTCGTTGCTGCTCTGGCCGCAGTTGACGTGATCGTTGGGGTTGACCGGCTCCCCCAGCAAGCGGCTGGCGAGGGTCGCAATCACTTCGTTGGCGTTCATGTTGGAACTGGTGCCAGAGCCGGTCTGGAAAATATCCACCGGGAAGTGCTGCATGAAGTCACCTTCCAGCAAACCCTGGGCAGCATCGACGATGGCCTTGCCCTGGGCTTCGCTCAGTTGTTTCAGCTCGACGTTAGCCTTGGCCGCCGCAGCCTTGGCCAGGATCAGCGCACGAATAAATTGCGCCGGCATACGCTGGTGACTGATGGGAAAGTTGTTCACCGCACGCTGGGTTTGCGCGCCATACAGGGCCTCGGCGGGCACTTGCAGTTCGCCCATGCTGTCGCGTTCGATACGGGTGTTACTCATCGGAAGATCCTTGCACCAGGTCAGAAACAGAAATGGACGGCAGCAATTCGCAGGTCGCCAATTGCCAGGCAAAGGTCTGCCAGCGCTTGAGGCGGCAGGCACAGTGGGACAGTTTTTCCAGGTCACGCAACGGGCGCCAGGCCTGGTCCAGGCACATGGACCGCCAGTGCCAGGGCAAGGCGATGTCGGAGGCGGTGTCGAGCAGCAAGCGGAATGAGGTTTCGCCGATAGTCCACGGGTGGGTCGCGGTGCAACAGGCGAGGTACCGGCCTTCGGCCAGGTAATGTTCGATCAGGCGGGGCTCGTCGGGATCAAGGCCGCAGCGAATCTGACGACTCATCCAACGCCAGCTTTCCAGGTAGGGATCCTCATGCAGGACGGAACTCATGATCCACACTCACTCGGTAATGATATTTATTATTAAATGATATTGAGAATCAAAACAAGAGCCTGAGCAAATCCCTCGGAATTCCAGGCACAAAAAAAGGCGCGCCATCCAATGGATGGCGCGCCTTTTTTACAGCGTCTTTCGGCGGGTTAGCTGCCGGCGACGGTCATCTTCTCGATCAACACCGAGCCGGTGCGGATGTTGCTACGCAGTTCCAGGTCATTACCCACTGCGACAATCTGCTTGAACATGTCGCGCATATTGCCGGCGATGGTCACTTCCTGCACGGCGAACTGAATCTCGCCGTTTTCTACCCAGAAACCCGCCGCGCCACGAGAGTAGTCGCCCGTAACCATGTTCAAGCCATGGCCCATCAACTCGGTGACCAGCAAGCCACGCCCCATGCGCCGCAGCAGCGCCGCCTGGTCTTCATCGCCATGGGTGATGAACAGGTTGTGCACGCCGCCGGAGTTGGCGGTGCTTGGCAGGCCGAGCTTGCGACCGGCGTAAGTACCCAGCACGTAGGACACCAACTCACCGTTCTCGACGAACGGCTTGGCATAGGTCGCCAGGCCATCACCGTCAAACGACGAGCTGCCCATGGCGCGCATCAGGTGCGGGCGCTCATCGATGGTCAGCCATTCCGGGAACAGCTTCTGGCCAATCGCACCCTCGAGGAACGACGACTTGCGGTACAGGTTGCCGCCGGAAATCGCCCCCAGGAAACTGCCGAACAAACCGCCGGCCAGTTCCGCCGAGAACAACACCGGCACTTCACAGGTCGGTACCGGGCGTGCGCCGAGGCGGCTGGCAGCACGTTGCGCGGCACGCTGGCCGATACTCACCGGGTCCGCCAGCAAATCGCCCTGGCGGTTCACGTCGTACCAGTAATCACGCTGCATCTGGCCATTGGCTTCGGCAATCATCACGCAGCTCAGGCTGTGACGCGTCGAGGCATAACCGCCGATGAAGCCGTGGCTGTTGCCATACACGCGGCAACCCTGATGGGTGCTCAAGGTGGTGCCATCGGCATTTTTGATCCGGCTGTCGGCATCAAATGCCGCCGCTTCACAGGTCAGTGCCTGCTCAATCGCCTGCTCCGGGGTGATGTCCCAGGCATGAAACAGGTCAAAATCCTTCAAGTCCCGAGCCATCAGCGCTGCATCTGCCAGGCCCGAGCTTTCATCTTCAGACGTGTGCTTGGCAATCGCCAGTGCTGCAGCGACGGTTTCGCGAATCGCTTCCGGGCCACTGGCGGAGGTGCTGGCCGAGCCTTTGCGCTGGCCCACGTACAAGGTGATGCCAAACCCCTGGTCGCGGTTGAACTCAACAGTTTCCACTTCCCGCTGGCGTACCGATGTCGACAACCCCTGCTCCAGGGACACCGCCACTTCACAGGCACTGGCCCCCTGGCGCTTGGCCTCGGCAATGATCTGCTCGACTTGTTCCTGCAGTGCCGGTAACGCTTGCGGACCGACGCTTTGGGTTGCACTCATGGTTTTCTCCACTCAAATTCTGCTTTCGGTTAAGGCCTTCTAGCGACCGGGCCGGACAAGCGGCCCCCGACTGGTTATCATGGCGGCGTTTCTTTGCGGACTGCCACCATGGTTGATTCTTACGACGACTCCCTCGATGGGGAGAAAAGCAAATCTCAGGTCAAACGCGAGCTGCATGCTCTGGTTGACCTTGGCGAGCGCCTTACAACACTCAAGCCTGACTTGTGTGCAAAACTGCCATTGACCGACGCCCTGCGCCGGGCTCTGAACGATGCGCCCAAGCACACCGCGAATATCGCGCGTAAACGGCACCTCATGTTTATCGGCAAACTGATGCGCGACCAGGACACTGACGCCATTCTGACTTTGCTCGATCAACTCGATGCCTCCACTCGCCAGTACAACGAGCGTTTCCATAACCTGGAACGCTGGCGTGATCGCTTAATCGCCGGCGATGACGCGGTACTGGAGAAGTTCGTCATCGAGTACCCGGATGCCGATCGCCAACAATTGCGCTCCCTGATCCGTCAGGCCCAGCACGAACTGGCGCAAAGCAAGCCACCGGCCTCCAGCCGAAAAATCTTCAAATACATCCGTGAGCTGGACGATAGTCAACGCGGCCTGCGCTGACCCTCTTCCCCGGGTGGCGACCTTCGCCACCCGAAGCTCCCGTTCTTACGACCCCGTGCCACCCACGGTGATCGCATCAATTTTCAAGGTTGGCTGGCCGACACCCACCGGCACCGACTGGCCATCTTTCCCGCACGTCCCCACACCGCTGTCCAGCGACAGGTCGTTACCGACCATCGACACCTTGCTCATGGCTTCAGGGCCGTTGCCAATCAACGTTGCCCCTTTGACCGGCGCAGTAATCTTGCCGTCTTCGATCAAGTACGCCTCGCTGGTGGAAAACACGAACTTGCCGCTGGTGATGTCCACCTGCCCACCACCGAGGTTGGCGCAGTAGATACCGCGTTTCACCGAGGCGATGATTTCGGCCGGGTCGCTTTCGCCACCGAGCATGTACGTATTGGTCATGCGCGGCATCGGCAAGTGCGCGTAGGACTCGCGACGACCGTTACCGGTGCGGGCCACGCCCATCAGGCGGGCGTTGAGCTTGTCTTGCATGTAGCCCTTGAGCACACCGTTTTCGATCAGTGTGGTGCACTCGGTCGGGGTGCCTTCGTCATCGACGCTCAGCGAACCACGACGCCCGGCCAGGGTGCCGTCATCGACGATGGTGCAGAGCTTGGACGCAACCATCTCGCCCATGCGCCCGCTGTAGGCGGAACTGCCCTTGCGGTTGAAGTCACCTTCCAGGCCGTGGCCCACGGCTTCATGCAGCAGCACGCCGGACCAGCCGGACCCCAGCACCACCGGCAACGTACCGGCCGGCGCGGGGATCGCTTCCAGGTTAACCAGCGCCTGGCGCAGCGCTTCACGGGCATAACCTATGGCGCGGTCTTCGGTGAGGAAATAACGGTAGTCGGTACGCCCGCCGCCGCCATGGCCACCGCGCTCGCGGCGGCCGTTCTGTTCAACGATCACGCTGACATTGAAACGCACCAGCGGCCGCACATCCGCCGCCAGGCCGCCATCGGTGGAGGCCACGAGAATGCGTTCCCACACGCCGGCCATGCTTACGGTGACTTGCTGGATACGCGGGTCCAGGGCGCGGGTCGCGGCGTCTACACGCTTGAGCAGCTCGACCTTTTCGGCGCGGCTGATCACTTCCAGAGGGTTATCCGGCGCATACAACTGGGCCACGTCCTGGGTGCTGAACGCCTGCACCGTACCGTTTTGGCCGGCGCGGGAGATCGAACGCGCCGCGCGAGCCGCCAGGCCCAGGGCTTCAAGGGTGATGGCGTTGCTGTAGGCAAAACCGGTTTTTTCACCGGACTGCGCACGCACGCCCACACCTTGGTCGAGGTTGAAACTGCCTTCCTTGACGATCCCGTCTTCCAGGGCCCAGGACTCGGAAATCTGCCCCTGAAAATACAGGTCGGCAGCGTCGATGCCTGGCCCGGCCAGATCACCGAGGACCGTTTGCAAGCTTTCGATGGTCACGCCACCGGGCGCCAGGAGGTGTTCACTGACTGAGGACAACAACTCGCTCATAGGTTTGGCCTTAAATTCATCGTTCTGAAGCAGGTCGCTGCGCGCCCTGCGAGAAAAAGCGCCGGTGGCCCGCCACCGGCATGCGCGTCCGTATCGACGCCTGTTCACTGCTATCGCGCTCGGCCAACAACACCGCTTCGCCTTGATCCTGTTGTGCCAGCACGCGCCCCCAAGGGTCGATGATCGCTGCATGCCCGAAGGTTTCCCGGGGCCCCGGATGCACGCCACCCTGGGCGGCCGCCAGCAGGTAGCACTGGGTCTCAATGGCCCGGGCACGGATCAGCACTTCCCAGTGCGCAGCCCCCGTTACCGCCGTAAAGGCCGAGGGCGCGGTGATCAGTTCGGCACCCGCCGCGCGCAATTCGCTGTACAGCTCCGGGAAGCGCAAGTCGTAACACACTGTCAGCCCCAGACGGCCGACTGGCGTATCCGCCACCACCACCTGGCTACCATGAGCATAGTCATCGGATTCACGATAACGACCCCGGGCATCGGCCACGTCGACATCAAACAGGTGCAGCTTGTCGTAACGGGCAACGATTTCGCCCTGATCATCGATCAGCAACGAGCAGGCATTGGACTTGGCGTTGGGTTGATCCTTTGGAGGCAGCGGCAAAGTGCCGGCCACTATCCATAAGGTGAGGTCGCGGGCGGTCTGTTTCAACCATGGCAGGATAGGACCTTCGCCCAAGGCCTCGGCGCGACCGATATCGGCCACATCGCGACGGCCCATGGCGGCGAAGTTTTCCGGGAGTACCGCAAGCCTTGCACCACCCGCCGCCGCTTGCTCCAGCAGGCGCCGGGCCTGGGCCAAGTTGGCCAGCACATCGCTTTGGCTGACCATTTGGATTACCGCAAAGGACATGGGCCTACACTCCAGAAAAGGCATGAGGCCATGCTACTCCACAGGTACTCAGTTTGGCTTTTCAAATGGCTTGTCGAAGGTGATTTTCGGGTCCTTCCACGGGCCTTCTACCTTGTACTGCACGCTGGCGAAACGCGAAACACGGTCGCCAATCAGCTTGTCGATCAGGAACAGCGCACCGCCAATGGCCGGCGCGCCGACGATCAGCGCGGCAATCGGCAGGTTGTTGGTGACCGGCAGCGTCACCAGCAGCTTGGCATCGACACGATCAGCCACCAGGTCCAGGGTGCCGTTGATCTCGAGGTTGCTCGACGGGCCGGTCATGGTGATCGGCTCACGGGTCACAAACACGCCATTACTGGCCGCCAGCAAGCCCTTGACCCGGTCATAACTCAAGCCTTTGCCGAGCAAGTCCGAGAAGTCCAGGCGCAGCCGGCGACCGATCGAGTTGAAGTTCAGCAAACCAAACACTCGCAGCGCCTGGGCACCACCATCCACTTCGACGAATTGGCCTTTGCGAAAGCTTGCATCCAGGCTGCCGGAGAAGCGTTTTGGACCGACCCAGGCCGGCGAGCCTGGCCAGCGGCCGTCCACGTCCACATGAAACTCTTCACTGGTCACGCTCGGTGCAAACCCCCAGCCCTTGAGCACGTCCCCAATGTTCTTGCCGTCCAGGCGGCCCTTGTACCAACTGTTGCTGGCCCCGGGAGCGCCCTCCCAACCGCCGGCGCCCTGGAGCAACATGCCCTTGAGGCCCAGATTGAGGCTGTTGAATGCCATGCCTTTGGCCGTCGGCCGCACTTTCAACGACCAGGCACCCACCAGGTCCGGCCCCTGGAACAACTGGTTGATCGCGATATCCAGTGCCGGAATATCCTTGGGATCAACATCAGCCAACGGGTCCGGCGCATTTTCGTCCGCCTGCACCGTCGGATCCACCGCAGGCAATTTTACGTACTGCAAGTTGATCGCAATCGGCGCGCCCTTGGCGTCCGGTAACCCCACGGTGCCCTTGGCCTGCTGGCTGTCGAACTGCAAGCCCCAGGCGGCGGGTTTGCGATCCAGCTGTAGGTTGACCTGATCAAACTGGGTGCCGAAGCCGGTCAGCTTGCCGACCTTGAAGTCGGCCCCGTTCAACAGCTGCTTGGCACTGCCACCCGGATCGTTGCCGGCGTAGCGGTCCACGAGTTTTTTCCAGGGATCAATATCCAGCTCCGACAACACACCGCGGATACGCAGGCCCTTGCCCGCCGGTAACACCGCAGCGCCGTCCCCCAGGAATAGCTCGCCACGGCCATCGGCAAAACTGTCAGCCGGAGCGGCGAAGGTGAAGCTGCCCAGCTCGCCATAATCGAACCAGTAACGGCGCTCCTTACCCTGCAAGGTCATGCGGAACACACTGTCACGGCCCTGGCTCGCCGGCATGCCGAACGGTGCCGGCAGGTCCACGGCCACGCCCTTGAGGTTGGAGCTGACCATCAACTGGCTGTCGGCGCCGTCGAGGTTGAGCTGCAACTGGTAGGGGATATCACCGGACACCGGCAACGGCTGGCTGACCTTCAGCCAGTCAGTCAGGCGCTTGACGGTCACCTGCCCTTTGGCAGTGACACGGGTGTTGAGATCGCCTTGCTTGCCATCGGCAAAAATCTGCGCCGTGATGGGACGATCAAAGGCCTGGGCGCTGATGTTCTGGCCACTCAGCCCCTTGACGCTGTCGAAGCGGAAGTCACCCTTGAGCTGGGTCAGGTCCAATGTCGGCTCAGCCAGTTGCAGGCGAGCCTTGTCGGTCTTGAAGTCCACCACAATCTTGGGATCGGTGCCCTTGGCCAGGGGAACATCCAGGTCCAGCTTGCCTTGCAGATCGCCCTCGCCTTTCCAGCCGGCAAAGGTCGAAGCGGTACCAATCGGTGCTTCCTGAAGGATTTTCAGGCCATCGCCCAGGCCGCCGGCAAAGTTGCCAGTGAGCAGCAGGTGACTGTCCTTGCCTTCCGGCGCATGGGGAATGTTGACGTAGATGTCGTTGACCTTGGTATCGAGTAACTGCCCCTTGCTGGCCAGGATGCGCACGCCGCTCTCCTCGACAAACACTTCACCCTTGACCTTGCTGACGTGCGGCCAGCCCGGCTGGAACGCCAGCTCGGCATCATGCACCTTGAAGAACAGGCTGATATTGCGTGAGGCGGGCAGCGCATCGTGATTCAGCGAGCCTTGGTACTGGAAGAAGCCCTCGTCCACCGCGCCCTTGAGGATCGCGGTGCGCAGCCACTCATCGAGTGCCGGGCTCAATACGGCCGGGAGGTATTTGGGGGTAAAGCGGCCATCGCCATCGACCATACCAACCCGCAGGTCCATGTAGTCTTCCTGGCTATGGTCGAAATGCAGGCGAATCAGGAAGTCGGCTGCAACTTTGCCCTCCTCCCCCAGCACCTTGATGTATGGCGCGATGAGGGTGAAGCCTTCTTTATCCAGCTTCCACGTCAGGCGGGCATTGGCCTGGATGTATTGCCAGGGCTTGGCGAAAATCGGAAACAGGTGCAAGGAGAAATCCTTGCTGTCCATACGCAACTCACCCTTGCCCAGGTCACCGCTGATGCTGCCGCTGACATTGCGCGCGGCCGGTGCGCCGAAGTACGCATCAAAGCCGATACGGTCGAGGTTGGCTGCAAAGCTCACGCGCTGGTCGGTGGTGTCTTGGGGACGGTAATCCAGCAGCACGTTACGCAGCGTACCGGTGGCCTTCAGATGATCCAGCGTGGTGGCCACAGCTTCCGGCAAGGGTGCCAAGGCGTGCAGCAATGGCGTGATCGGCGTCAGGTCGAGGCGATCGGCCTGCAGGTTCCAGACTTCCTGGGCCTTGTCGGTCGCCAGGGTTTGCTGCAGCTGCAGGCGCGATTCCCAGCGGGTTTCGCCGAGGCTCATCGCCAGCGAGTCAAACAGCACCTTGAGGCCGCTGTCACTGCGTTGCAGGTACGCGGTAAGCGCCAGGTTCTCGATGTGCGTCGGCTTGCGATCGGCATAGCTGCCCGTGAGTTGCGGGGCGTTGAGGCGCACGGCAGCACTTTGAACGGTGCCCTTGGCCCAGGTCAGCCAGAATTCGCCGCCGGCTTTGAGCTCGGTGAGCTTCCATTGTTGGGTCAGTTTCGCCGGGATCCATTTTGCCCAGTCACTCTGGGGCAAGCTCAGGTAGGCCTGGGCTTCGCCGTCCTTCCACTGGCTGGCGCGGATTCGGGTCTGCAGGTTCAGCGCCAGGGGCTGGCCGTCGGGCAGGGTCAAGCGCGCATCCAGACGCTGGCGGTTGGCGCCGGTCTGCAGGCTCACGCCGACATAGGTCAAGGTCAGTGGCGCCTGGTCGAATGGCTGCAGCGTCACCTGGCTGTCGAGCAATGAAACCTGCCCGACCATTTGCATGCGCGTCAGCAGTTGTTCGGGATCAAGCGGCTGGTCGTCCTGCACCGGCAGACCTTGCAGCGCCCAATGGCCGTCCTTGTCTTCCTTCACGCTGACTTGCAGGCCGCTGACTTCCAGGTGGGCAATGCGCACTTCGCGCGCGAGCAGGCTGGCCCAGATGTCCGGCACCACTTGTACCTGGTCCAGGCGCAGGGCGCTGGCGCCCTCGCCGACCATCACGTCGTGAGCCATCAATACCGGGGCAAAGCCGCTCCAGCGCCCTTCCAGGCTGCCGATGCTCAGGGGCATATCCAGCGCTGTGCGAGCCTTGGCTTCGATTTCGCCACGGTACTCCGCCACCAGCGGCGTCAATTCACGGCCAAGGCTCACGTACACCGCTGCCAATACCAGCAGCAAGGCGCACAGGCCGAGGCCCCAGCGGGTCAATGCGGCAAAAAAGCGTATCAGACGCTCCATGTCAGGCGACCCTCAAAGGCAATAGTCGGACGGCAGATCAAGGTCTGCCCGTCTCGTTGATAAGAGCTAACGCGAATCAGAGCAGCACCACGTCATATTGTTCCTGTGAATACATGGTTTCGACCTGGAAGCGAATAGTGCGCCCGATAAACCCCTCCAGCTCGGCCACGTTGCCGGACTCTTCATCCAGCAAGCGGTCGACCACCTTCTGGTTAGCCAGAACTCTATAGCCCACGGCCTGATAGGCGCGTGCCTCCCGTAAGATTTCCCGGAAAATCTCGTAGCAAACCGTTTCCGGAGTCTTCAACTTGCCGCGCCCCTGGCAACTGCTGCACGGCTCGCACAGCACTTGCTCCAGGCTTTCGCGGGTGCGCTTGCGGGTCATCTGCACCAGGCCCAGCTCGGTAATACCGATGATGTTGGTCTTGGCGTGATCGCGCTCCAGTTGCTTCTCCAGGGTACGCAACACCTGGCGCTGGTGCTCTTCGTCTTCCATGTCGATGAAGTCGATGATGATGATCCCGCCCAGGTTGCGCAGGCGCAGCTGGCGGGCAATCGCGGTGGCCGCTTCGAGGTTGGTCTTGAAGATGGTTTCTTCGAGGTTGCGATGGCCCACAAAGGCACCGGTATTCACGTCGATAGTGCTCATGGCTTCCGCCGGGTCCACCACCAGGTAGCCACCGGACTTGAGCGGCACTTTGCGCTCGAGGGCTTTCTGGATTTCGTCTTCGACGCCATACAGGTCGAAAATCGGCCGCTCGCCCGGGTAGTGCTCCAGGCGATCAGCGATTTCCGGCATCAATTCGGCAACAAATTGCGTGGTGCGCTGGAAGGTTTCCCGCGAGTCGATGCGAATTTTCTCAATCTTTGGGCTGACCAGATCGCGCAAGGTGCGCAGGGCCAGACCGAGGTCTTCGTAGATCACGCTGGGTGCGCCGATGGTCTTGATCTGCGCGCCGATCTGGTCCCAGAGGCGACGCAGGTAGCGGATGTCCATGAGAATTTCGTCGGCACCCGCGCCTTCAGCGGCGGTACGCAGGATAAAGCCACCGGCCTCCTTGATGCCTTCCAGCGCCACGCAATCGCTGACCACCTTTTTCAGGCGCTCGCGCTCGGCTTCGTCTTCGATTTTCAGGGAAATGCCAACGTGGGCAGTACGCGGCATGTACACCAGGTAGCGCGAAGGGATCGACAGTTGCGTGGTCAGCCGCGCGCCTTTGGAGCCAATCGGGTCCTTGGTGACTTGCACCACCAGGCTCTGCCCTTCATGCACCAGGGCGCTGATGCTTTCAACCGCCGGGCCTTCGCGCAGGGAGATTTCCGAAGCGTGGATAAACGCGGCACGGTCCAGGCCGATGTCAACGAAAGCCGCCTGCATCCCCGGCAACACACGCACGACCTTGCCTTTATAGATATTGCCGACGATCCCGCGCTTTTGGGTGCGCTCGACGTGCACTTCTTGCAGAACACCGTTCTCTACCACCGCCACGCGCGATTCCATCGGCGTGATATTGATCAGAATCTCTTCACTCATGGCTGGGTCTCGTTCAGGCGTTTTCACAATAGTGACCGATCGCTTAAGGCTTGGCGCTGGAATACGGCGTTTAGCGCACGGTAAGGTTTTGCCAACAGGGTATGCCGAATTGGCCCAGCAGTTCTGCGGTTTCGCAGACGGGCAGGCCAACAACGGCGGAGTAGCTGCCATTGAGCCCGGCGACGAACACCGCCGCCAAGCCCTGGATAGCATAGCCGCCCGCTTTGTCCTGGGGCTCGCCGCTGTGCCAATAAGTGGTGGCTTCATCCGCTGAAATCTTGCGAAACCGAACGCGACTGCTGACCAGCCGCGTTTCGCAACGCTGGCCGTCAATCAGGGCGATGGCGGTAAGCACTTCATGTTCACGATCAGAAAGGGCCAGCAACATGGCCAGGGCATCGGCTTGGTCCAGGGGCTTGCCGAGGATTTGGCCGTCGAGGATTACCGCCGTATCAGCCCCAAGCACGCAGACCCCAGTGGCTTCGGCCAGAGCCGCGCGACCGGCCACAGCCTTGCCGCGCGCCAGGCGTTCTACGTAGGACGCGGGCGATTCATGTGTGAGGGGAGTTTCATCAATGGCGGCGCTGACGACGGTGAAAGGCACACCGATCTGTGTCAGCAATTCACGTCGCCTCGGGGAGCCCGAGGCCAGGTAAAGCGAATTCATGCAGACTCTCCCTGTAGGGTTCGATAACCAGGCAGAGCCTCGCGATCCATTCAATTGATTTTGTAGCGACGACGCAACCCACGCAGGCCAAAACTGATCCAGGGCCACAACAGCGCGCTGACCAGCGCCGGTAACACCAGCGCCAAGGTCGGCTGGCGGTTGCCGGTCAAGGCGCTGAGCCACAGCTGTACCAACTGCGCCAGACCGAAGATCACCAGAATCACCAGGCATTGCTGCCACATCGGGAACATGCGCAGCCGCTGCTGCAATGACAGCACGAGGAAGGTAATCAGGGTCAGGATCAGCGCGTTCTGCCCGAGCAAAGTGCCGTACAGCACATCTTCCATCAGCCCCAGGCACATGGCCGTGACCATCCCGACCTTGTGCGGCAGCGCCAGGGCCCAGAACGCCAGCAACAAGGCGAGCCACAACGGACGCAGGATTTCCATGAATTGCGGCAGCGGCGAAACGCTGAGCAGCAAGCCGATGGCAAAGGTCAGCCAGACAATCCAGCCGTTACGCGAATGAGTACCGGCCATTATTCTTCCCTCTGCGGAGTGGTTGCCGGGGCCGCAGCCGGTGGTTTGGTGGCGGCGGGCGGTTTGGCAGCGGCAGGTGTTGCAGCCGCAGGCTTGGCTGGGCGTGCGCTATGGGCCACAGGCTTGACCGGAGTCGCGACCGGGGTTGCCGGGGCTGCCGGAACCACTGCCGGGGCGGCGGGTGCAGCCGGCTTTGGCACCGTCGCAGGAATGATCGGCGCCGTGCCGTTTTGCTTGTCTTCCGCTTCCTGGGCCTGAGCGGCTTCGTTGGCGCGCTCTTCCGGGGTGCGGGTGTCGCTGAACACCAGCAGCAGGTAACGGCTGCGGTTCAATGCAGCCGTCGGCACGGCACGCACGATAGCGAACGGCTGGCCGGAATCGTGGATCACTTCCTTGACCGTCGCTACCGGATAGCCCGCAGGGAAACGCTGACCCAGGCCGGAACTCACCAACAGGTCGCCTTCCTTGATGTCGGCGGTGTCTGCCACGTGACGCAGCTCCAGGCGTTCCGGGTTACCCGTACCGCTGGCAATCGCCCGCAGGCCGTTGCGGTTAACTTGCACCGGAATGCTGTGGGTGGTGTCGGTCAGCAACAGGACGCGGGAGGTGTATGGCATCAACTCCACCACCTGGCCCATCAAGCCACGGGCATCGAGCACCGGCTGGCCAAGGACCACGCCGTCGCGCTCACCCTTGTTGATGATGATGCGATGGGTGAAGGGGTTCGGGTCCATGCCGATTAACTCGGCCACTTCGACCTTCTCGTTGACCAGCGCGGAGGAATTGAGCAACTCGCGCAGCCGAACGTTCTGCTCGGTGAGGGCCGCCAGCTTTTGCATGCGCCCCTGCAACAGCAGGTTTTCGGTCTTGAGTTTTTCGTTCTCGGCCACCAGTTCGGTACGGCTGCCAAATTGACTGGCCACACCCTGATAGAGACGCTGCGGCAGGTCGGTGATCCAGTAAGTCTGCATCAGGACCAGCGACATCTGGCTACGCACTGGCTTGAGCAGTGTGAAGCGGGCATCGACCACCATCAGCGCAACCGATAGCACGACCAGCACCAACAGGCGCACGCCCAATGAGGGGCCTTTGGAAAAAAGCGGTTTAATAAGCCGCTCCTCCCAGGCAAATGTTTTCTTTATTCATACGGCATCAAACCGGCCTGGATGCAGATTGAAGAAGATAAACGCCAACAGGCAGCACTGCAAAGTGCTGCCTGTGAGCGAAACATGGGCAACCCAGCAAACGCTTATTCGCTGGAGAGCAGGTCCATGGTGTGTTTATCCATCATTTCCAGTGCACGGCCACCGCCACGGGCGACGCAGGTCAGCGGGTCTTCAGCGACGATCACTGGCAGACCGGTTTCCTGGGCCAGCAACTTGTCGAGGTCGCGCAGCAAGGCGCCACCACCGGTCAGTACCAGGCCACGCTCGGCGATATCGGAAGCCAGTTCCGGAGGCGATTGCTCCAGGGCGCTCTTCACAGCCTGAACGATGGTGGCCAGGGACTCTTGCAGAGCTTCCAGCACTTCATTGGAGTTCAGGGTGAAGGCACGTGGAACGCCTTCGGCCAGGTTGCGACCGCGAACATCAACTTCGCGAACTTCGCCGCCCGGGTAAGCGGTACCGATTTCCTGCTTGATGCGCTCGGCGGTGGATTCGCCGATCAGGCTGCCGTAGTTACGACGCACGTAGGTGATGATCGCTTCGTCGAAGCGGTCGCCGCCAACCCGTACGGATTCGGCATACACCACACCATTGAGGGAAATCAGGGCGATTTCAGTGGTACCACCACCGATATCCACCACCATCGAACCGCGCGCTTCTTCAACCGGCAGGCCGGCACCGATCGCAGCCGCCATTGGCTCTTCGATCAGGAACACTTCACGGGCACCGGCGCCAAGGGCCGATTCACGGATGGCACGACGCTCCACCTGGGTGGACTTGCACGGAACGCAGATCAGCACACGAGGGCTGGGCTGCAGAAAGCTGTTTTCGTGAACCTTGTTGATAAAGTACTGCAGCATCTTCTCGCAGACGCTGAAGTCGGCAATCACGCCATCCTTCATCGGACGAATGGCAGCGATGTTGCCCGGTGTTCGGCCAAGCATGCGCTTGGCCTCGGTGCCAACGGCAACGACACTTTTCTGATTACCATGGGTCCGAATGGCCACAACCGATGGCTCATTCAGGACGATACCGCGCTCGCGCACGTAAATAAGGGTGTTGGCAGTGCCCAGGTCGATGGAAAGATCGCTGGAAAACATGCCACGCAGTTTCTTGAACATGGGAAAGGGACCCTAGGCAACGCGTGGGTAAAAAAGTGCGGCAAACTCTAACAACGACAGGGATTTTGGGCAAGGCGCCAATGTGCTAAATTGGCCGACTTTCTGTGCACCAACCCCCACAATCGCGGCCATATGACCGTAGAAATGCGGTAGTGTTCCTACAATCTAACACACGGATAGCTTCCGTTCTGTTTTCCACTGGAGAATCCCATGGCGCTTGAACGCTCCGACGTGGAAAAAATCGCTCATTTGGCCTGCCTGGGCCTCAATGAAGCCGATCTTCCACAGACCACCGCAGCCCTCAACAGCATTCTCGGGCTGGTCGACCAAATGCAAGCCGTGAATACCGACGGCATCGAGCCCCTGGCTCACCCGCTGGAAGCCAGCCAGCGCCTGCGCGCCGACGTCGTGACCGAGCGCAATAATCGCGAGGCCTACCAGTCCATCGCGCCAGCGGTCGAAAACGGCCTGTACCTGGTTCCGAAAGTCATCGACTAAAGGGAAAGAGCCTGCAATGCATCAATTGACTCTGGCCGAGATCGCCCGCGGTCTCGCCGACAAAAAGTTTTCTTCCGAAGAGCTGACCAAGACCCTGCTGGCGCGTATCGCCGAGCTGGACCCCAAGGTCAACAGCTTCATCAGCATCACCGAAGAGCTGGCCCTGAGCCAGGCCAAGGCCGCCGACGCACGTCGCGCCAACGGTGAGAACGGCGCCCTGTTGGGTGCGCCGATTGCCCACAAAGACCTGTTCTGCACCCAGGGCATTCGCACCAGCTGCGGCTCGAAGATGCTCGACAATTTCAAGGCGCCCTACGACGCCACCGTGGTTGCCAAGCTGGCTGCTGCCGGGGCTGTGACCCTGGGCAAGACCAACATGGACGAATTCGCCATGGGCTCGGCCAACGAGTCGAGCCACTACGGCGCGGTGAAAAACCCGTGGAACCTTGAGCACGTGCCAGGCGGTTCGTCCGGTGGTTCGGCAGCAGCGGTTGCCGCTCGTCTGTTACCTGCCGCCACGGCCACCGACACCGGCGGTTCGATCCGCCAACCGGCCGCGTTCACCAACCTCACCGGTTTGAAACCGACCTACGGTCGCGTTTCCCGCTGGGGCATGATTGCCTACGCTTCCAGTCTCGACCAGGGCGGCCCTCTGGCTCGCACCGCTGAAGACTGCGCAATTTTGTTACAAGGCATGGCAGGCTTCGATACGCAGGATTCCACCAGCATCGATGAACCTGTGCCGGACTACAGCGCCAGCCTGAATACCTCGATCAAAGGCCTGCGCATCGGCGTGCCGAAAGAGTACTTCAGCGCCGGCCTCGACCCGCGCATCGCCGAACTGGTGCACAACAGCGTCAAGGAGCTGGAAAAGCTCGGCGCCGTAATCAAGGAAATCAGCCTGCCAAACAACCAGCACGCGATTCCGGCCTACTACGTGATCGCCCCGGCAGAAGCGTCCTCCAACCTGTCGCGGTTCGACGGCGTGCGTTTCGGCTACCGCTGCGAAAACCCGAAAGACCTCACCGACCTTTATAAGCGCTCCCGTGGCGAAGGTTTCGGCGTGGAAGTACAACGCCGGATCATGGTCGGTGCCTACGCCCTGTCGGCCGGTTACTACGACGCGTACTACCTCAAGGCGCAAAAGATCCGTCGCCTGATCAAGAACGACTTCATGGCAGCCTTTAATGAAGTCGACGTGATCCTCGGCCCAACCACGCCGAACCCGGCCTGGAAGATCGGTGCCAAGACCGGCGACCCGATCGCCGAGTACCTGGAAGACCTGTACACCATCACCGCCAACCTCGCCGGTCTGCCGGGCTTGTCCATGCCTGCTGGCTTTGTCGACGGTTTGCCGGTGGGCGTGCAACTGCTCGCCCCGTATTTCCAGGAAGGCCGCCTGCTCAATGTGGCGCACCAGTACCAGTTGAACACTGACTGGCACACTCGCACCCCTACCGGCTTCTGAGGAGAACACTATGCAATGGGAAGTCGTGATCGGGCTGGAGATTCATACCCAGCTCGCCACCCAATCGAAGATTTTCTCCGGTAGCGCCACCACGTTCGGCTCCGAGCCCAACACCCAGGCCAGCCTGGTAGACCTGGGCATGCCCGGCGTACTGCCGGTGCTGAACCAGGAAGCGGTGCGCATGGCGGTGATGTTCGGCCTCGCGATTGACGCCGAGATCGGCCAGCACAACGTGTTTGCCCGCAAGAACTACTTCTACCCGGACCTGCCCAAGGGCTACCAGATCAGCCAGATGGAATTGCCGATCGTTGGCAAGGGCTACCTGGACATCCCGCTGGAAGACGGCACTATCAAACGTGTCGGCGTGACCCGTGCGCACCTGGAAGAAGATGCCGGCAAGAGCCTGCATGAAGAATTCAACGGCGCCACCGGCATCGACTTGAACCGCGCCGGCACCCCGCTGCTGGAGATCGTTTCCGAGCCGGACATGCGCAGTGCCAAGGAAGCCGTGGCCTACGTCAAGACGATCCACGCGCTGGTGCGCTACCTCGGCATCTGCGACGGCAACATGGCCGAAGGCTCGCTGCGTTGCGACTGCAACGTGTCGGTGCGGCCAAAAGGCCAGGTCGAGTACGGCACCCGCTGCGAGATCAAGAACGTCAACTCGTTCCGTTTCATCGAGAAGGCGATCAACACCGAAGTGCGTCGCCAGATCGAACTGATCGAAGACGGCGGCAAGGTGATCCAGCAGACCCGCCTGTACGACCCGAACAAAGACGAAACCCGCGCCATGCGCAGCAAGGAGGAAGCCAACGACTACCGTTACTTCCCCGATCCGGACCTGTTGCCGGTAGTCATCGAGGACTCGTTCCTGGCTGACGTACGCGCCACGCTGCCGGAACTGCCGCCGCAAAAACGCGAGCGTTTCCAGGAGCAGTTCGGTCTTTCGGTGTACGACGCAAGCGTGCTGGCGTCGAGCCGCGAGCAAGCCAACTACTTCGAAAAAGTCGTGAGCATCGCCGGCGACGCCAAACTGGCGGCCAACTGGGTGATGGTTGAGCTGGGCAGCCTGTTGAACAAACAGGGCCTGGAAATCGACGAGGCACCGGTATCGGCCGAGCAATTGGGCGGCATGTTGCTGCGGATCAAGGACACCACCATCTCCGGCAAAATCGCCAAGACCGTGTTTGAAGCCATGGCCGCAGGCGAAGGCAACGCTGACGAGATCATCGAAAAGCGCGGCCTGAAGCAAGTCACCGACAGCGGCGCGATTTCGGCAGTGCTCGACGAGATGCTGGCGGCCAACGCCGAGCAGGTTGAACAATACCGTGCGGCGGATGAAGCCAAGCGCGGCAAGATGTTCGGCTTCTTTGTCGGCCAGGCGATGAAAGCCTCCAAAGGCAAGGCCAACCCGCAACAGGTCAACGAACTGCTGAAAAGCAAACTCGAAGGCTGATCCAATGATCGTTCCCACGCTCCGCGTGGGAACGCCTCACAGGACGCTCTGCGTCCGCTTTTGTGACGCGGAGCGTCATCGGCTGCATTCCCACGCAGAGCGTGGGAACGATCATCGGGGACACCTTGAATGAAGCGTCTACTCGGCCTGTTGGCCCTGTTCTCTCTGCTCGCCGGCTGCGCCAGCGGCCTCATCGACCCCAACGGCTACGACGAAACCGGCACCGCTTCCTACTACGGCGCCAAACACCACGGCAACCGTACTGCCAGCGGTGAACCGTTCAACCAGAATGCCTTGACCGCCGCCCATCGTCGCCTGCCCTTCGGCACGCAAGTGAGGGTCACCAACCTCGACAACAACAGAAGCGTCGTTGTCCGCATCAACGATCGCGGCCCGCACACCCGTGGACGTCTGATCGACCTTTCACGCAAAGCCGCCGCACAGCTGGGTATGATAAGCAGCGGCACCGCACGTGTTCGCGTGCAAGCCCTCAGCAACTGACCGACGGAGCCCTGGCCATTTCCGCATTAACCGCCCTCTCGCCCTTTAGCGTGATCGAACTGATCAGCGGCCTGCTGCTGTTGATCTTCGGAGCCGAAGTATTGGTGCGCGCCGCCGTGCGCCTGGCGGCCAGCCTCAAGGTGCGCCCACTGATCATCGGCCTGAGCATCGTCGCCTTCGGCAGCAGCGCGCCACAGATGGCGATCAGTTTGCAAGCCACCCTGGCGGACAACACCGACATCGCCGTCGGCAGTGTGATCGGCAGCAGTATCTTCAATACCCTCGTGACCCTTGGCCTGGCAGCCCTGATCATTCCGCTGCGGGTTTCGCGGCAACTGGTGCGCCTGGACATCCCGATGATGATCCTCGCCAGCCTGCTGGTGTTTGTGCTCGCCGCCAATGAAGAGCTGACGCCGGTCGATGGCCTGTTGCTGTTGGTGGCCCTGATTGCCTACCTCAGCGTGTTGCTCTACCAGACCCGCCATTCCCGCCGCCCCCGCACCCGGGACACCGTGGTGCAAGCGCCGTGGCTGAGCAGCGTGCTGCTGATGATCGGCGGGCTGTTGATCCTGGTACTCGCCGGGCATCTGGTGCTGGGCGCTGCAGTGGACGTGGCCTCCGACCTCGGGCTGTCGGAGCGCATCATCGGCCTGACGCTGATTGGCGTCGGCACCTCCCTGCCCTGCCTGGCCACCTCGTTGATCGCCGCCCTGCGCGGCCAGCGGGAAATTGCCGTGGGCAACGTGATCGGCAGCAACCTGTTCAACCTGCTTGGGGTGCTGGGTTTTACTGCCCTGGTGGCGCCCTCGCCGCTGTCAGTGTCGCCCAACGCCCTGGATTTCGACTTGCCGGTGATGCTTGGCGTCATCGCACTGTGCCTGCCGGTGTTTTATTCGGGCTACCGCGTCACTCGGGCGGAAGGCCTGGTGTTCCTGGGCCTGTACCTGGTGTACGGGCTGCATGTGGTGTCGTTCACGTTCGGCATGCCGCTGGCCAACAAGCTTGAACAACTGATGCTGTATTACGTCCTGCCAGCGCTGGTGGCTTTCCTGTTGTTCACCTCGCTGCGAGCCTGGCGCCGCCAACACAAGAGGGAATCGCAATGACCGAACAGAAAAAGCCCGGCGTTGAAGTGCGCCGCCAGGTGATGGGTGATGTGTTTGTTGATCGGGCGCTGGGCAATGCCACCGAGTTCAGCCAGCCGCTGCAGGATTTCGTCAACGAGCATGCCTGGGGCAGCGTGTGGAACCGCGAAGGCTTGCCGCTGAAAACCCGCAGCCTGATCACCCTCGCCGCGCTCACCGCGCTGAAGTGCCCGCAAGAGCTCAAGGGCCACGTGCGCGGCGCACTGAACAACGGTTGCACCGTGGAGGAGATTCGCGAGGCGCTGCTGCATTGTGCGGTGTATGCCGGCGTGCCGGCGGCGATTGACGCTTTCCGCGCCGCTCAGGAAGTGATCGACAGCTACCAGAAAGACGCCTAGATCCAGCCGCCCGCCTGCAGCACGAAAATCCCGATATTCGTGGTCACCGCCGCCATCAAGGTGGTGATCACGATAATCGCGGCCGCCAGCTCATGATTGCCCTCCGCCGCCCGTGCCATGACAAAACTGGCCGCTGCCGTGGGCGCACCGAAGTACAGGAACAGAATCCCCAGCTCCGGCCCACGGAACCCCAGCAGCCACGCGCCAAAGGTAGCGAGCACCGGCAGCCAGATCATCTTCATCAGGCTGGCACTCAGGGCCATGTCCCCGCTTTTGCGCAGTGCCGCCAGCGACAACGTGCCGCCGATGCAGATCAATGCCAATGGCAAGGTCATGTCCGCCAAATATTGCCCGGAAGATTCCAGCCAGTCGGGCAGGCCAATCTGGAAATACGCGAAGGGCGCCGCCACGATCACGCTGATGATCAGCGGGTTGGCCAGCACACTCTTGAAGATGCTCCACGGGTCGGACTTGATCACCGGGCTGTACACCGCCAGCACAATGGTCGACAGGGTGTTGTAGAACAGGATCACCAACGCCGCGAGCACCGCGCCAAGGGAAATCCCGTAGTCGCCGTACATGCTGGCCGCCAGGGCCAGGCCGATCACCCCGTTGTTACCGCGAAATGCGCCTTGGGCGTAAATGCCACGGTCTACACGCGGGCACCGAAAGATCGCCCAGCCCCAGGCCAGGGCGAAGCTCAACATCGTGGCGACGGCGAAATAGATCAGCAGGCCGGGCTTGAGGGCCGAATGCAGGTCGGCGTGGAGAATCCCGAGGAACAGCAACGCCGGCATGGTGACGTTGAACACCAGAGACGAGGCGGTGTGGATAAAGTTGTCGTTGATCCAGTTGATGCGCTTGAGCAGGACGCCCAGGAACAGCATGGCAAACACCGGCGCGGTGATGTTCAGGGTTTGTAGGAAGATAGCCAGCATGCCGGGGAGAACCTTGGGTGGGCGTCGGTAGGTGGCTAATGATAAGCCACCTAGCGCCCTTATGGTGGGAGCTCGCCCTAATGCCAGTCAGTTAAGCGACAGTCCCGAGCTGTAAATACCCTGTGGCGAGGGAGCTTGCTCCCGCTGGACTGCGCAGCAGTCCCMTTTTTKGGGGCGCTTCGCACCCCAGCGGGAGCAAGCTCCCTCGCCACAAAAAGCACTCTCGGTGGACAGATCAGGTAATCGGCGCAGGGTTGAACAACGTAATGTCGTTATGCAGCTTGTGCTGCTCCGCCCACGTCTGCTTCTTGCCGCTGGCCACGTCCAGATAGAAGTGGAACAACTCCCAACCCAGCTCCTCGATCGTCGCCCGCCCGGTGGCGATCCGCCCGGCGTCGATGTCAATCAGGTCAGGCCAACGCTGGGCCAATTCCGTGCGCGTCGAGACCTTCACCACCGGCGCCATCGCCAGCCCATAGGGCGTGCCACGCCCGGTGGTGAACACATGCAAATTCATCCCCGCCGCCAACTGCAACGTACCGCACACAAAATCACTGGCCGGCGTGGCGCAAAAGATCAGGCCCTTGCGATTGAACCGCTCGCCCGGGCCAAGCACGCCATTGATCGCACTGCTGCCCGACTTGACGATAGAACCCAGCGACTTCTCGACGATATTCGACAACCCACCCTTCTTGTTCCCCGGCGTGGTGTTGGCGCTGCGATCTGCCTCGCCCTTGGCCAGGTAGCGGTCGTACCAGTCCATTTCCCGCACCAGCTCCCGGGCTACATCCTGGTTTTCTGCACGGGAAGTCAGCAGGTAGATGGCATCGCGCACTTCGGTCACTTCGGAAAACATCACCGTCGCGCCCGCCCGCAGCAGCAGATCCGAGGCATAACCCAACGCCGGGTTGGCAGTAATGCCGGAAAACGCATCACTGCCACCGCACTGCATGCCAAGAATCAACTCCGACGCCGGGACGGTTTCCCGCCGGCGCAGGTCGAGTTTCTTCAGGCGTGTTTCGGCCAATGCCATGATCTGTTCGATCATTTCGGTAAAGCCGTGGCTGGAGTCCTGCAACCGATACAGCCACGGCTCACTCAGATCCACCGAGCTGTCGTTGTCATGCATCACCTGCCCGGCCTGCAATTTCTCACAACCCAGGCTGATCACCAGGGCTTCACCGCCCAGGTTCGGGTTGCGCGCCAAGTTGCGCACAGTGCGAATCGGGATGTAGGCGTCGGTGGCCGTAATCGCCACGCCGCAGCCGTAGCTGTGGGTCAGCGCCACCACGTCATCGACGTTCGGGTACTTGGGCAGCAACTCGTCCTTGATGCGCTTCACCGCATGGTCCAGCACGCCCGTGACGCACTGCACCGTGGTGGTGATGCCGAGGATATTGCGCGTGCCGACGGTGCCGTCGGCATTGCGATATCCCTCGAAGGTAAAACCCTCCAGAGGCGCCTGGGCCTCGGGCACTTCGGTGGACAGCGGCAAGCTGTCCAGCGGTGGCGCGGTGGGCATGCGCAGTTGATCTTCCTGGACCCAACTGCCGCGAGGAATCGGCGCCAGGGCGTAACCGATGGTCTGGCCGTAGCGAATAATCTGACCGCCTTCGGGGATGTCTTCCAGGGTCACTTTGTGGCTCTGAGGGATGAAATCCACGGTCACCAGGCCGTCCGGGAACTCGGTCCCGGCCGGTACGCCTTGGTCGTTGACCACGATCACTACGTTGTCGCGCTCGTGCAGGCGAATGGAGCGCGGCGAGTCGGCATGTTCAATCAACTGCATCACGGGGCCCCTCAGGAATGCGCTTCGGTTAGGTTAGTCAACTCAGGCCCTTTGCTTGGCGGCTCTTTGAGGACTACTCGCTTGATCGGGCCGACGATGACCAGGTAGCTGAATACCGCTACCAACGCGTTGGCGCCGACGAACACCAAAGCCCACTTGAACGAACCGGTGGTGGCGATGATGTAGCCGATGACAATCGGCGTGGTGATCGACGCCAGGTTACCGAAGGTGTTGAACAAGCCACCACTGAGACCGGCGATTTGTTTGGGCGAGGTGTCGGACACCACAGCCCAACCCAGTGCGCCAACGCCTTTACCGAAGAAGGCCAAGGCCATGAAGCCCACCACCATCCATTCAACGTCGACGTAGTTACACGCAATGATGCTGCTGGAAACCAGCAAGCCCGCGATGATCGGTGCCTTGCGGGCAAACGTGAGTGAATGCCCTTTACGCAGCAGGTAGTCGGAAATCACCCCACCCAGCACGCCACCGACAAACCCGCAGATCGCCGGCAACGAGGCGACGAAACCGGCCTTGAGGATGGTCATGCCACGGTCCTGCACCAGGTAAACCGGGAACCAGGTCAGGAAGAAATAGGTGATGCCGTTGATGCAGTACTGGCCCAGGTACACGCCGAGCATCATGCGGTTGGTCAGCAACTGACGGATGTAATCCCACTTCGGGCCGTCGGTTTTCTTGCCCTTGCCTTTGTCCTGGTCCATATCGACCATCGCACCATTGGCGGCGATGTGATTGAGTTCGGCTTCGTTAATCATCGGGTGTTGGCGCGGGCTGTGGATAACTTTCAGCCAGATCAGCGAGAACACGATGCCGATCACACCCATCACGATAAACACGTGCTGCCAGCCGAAGCGGTAGACGATCCAGCCCATCAACGGCGCGAACAGCACCGTGGCGAAATACTGCGCCGAGTTGAAGATCGCCGAAGCCGTACCGCGTTCGGCGGTCGGGAACCAGGCGGCAACAATGCGCGCGTTACCTGGGAAGGATGGCGCCTCAGCCAAGCCCACCATGAAGCGCAGCATAAACAGCGCAACCACTGCGGTGGAGACACCGAACTCACCGACATAGCCTTGCAGCACGGTGAACAGTGACCAGGTGAAGATGCTCAGGGCGTAGACTTTTTTCGAGCCGAATCGGTCCAGCAGCCAGCCGCCGGGAATTTGCCCGGCCACGTAGGCCCAACCGAATGCGGAGAAGATATAACCGAGGGTGACCGCGTCGATGCCGAGGTCTTTTTGCAGGC
The DNA here is from genome assembly GCF_001952855.1 of Pseudomonas sp. ATCC PTA-122608. GTDB lineage: Bacteria > Pseudomonadota > Gammaproteobacteria > Pseudomonadales > Pseudomonadaceae > Aquipseudomonas. Next base: position 145,728 of record NZ_LPNO01000007.1, read on the forward strand.
TGGAGCCCGCGATTGCGATGGTGGCCCGGTCGGCGTAGTTGATCGTGGTCACCAGGAACAGCATGAGCAGGATCAAATAGCGGACATGGGTCGGCTTGGTCGCTTGCATGAAAATGTACTCCCACTAATTATTTTTTTTGCGGGTAATCAAATTGTAAGCCTGTGGCGGGCACAGACCCGCCACAGGATGTTGCCGTTACGAACCGATGTAGCTGGTTTTCACCACGGTGTAGAACTCTTGCGCATAGCGACCTTGCTCACGCGAGCCGTAGGATGAACCCTTACGGCCACCGAATGGAACGTGGTAATCCACGCCGGCAGTCGGCAGATTGACCATCACCATCCCGGCCTGGGAATGACGCTTGAAGTGGTTGGCATACTTCAGCGACGTGGTAGCGATACCGGCCGAGAGACCGAACTCGGTGTCGTTGGCCATCGCCAGCGCCGCCTCGTAATCCGCCACGCGCACAACGTTGGCCACCGGGCCGAAGATCTCTTCGCGGCTGATGCGCATTGCGGCTTCGCTGTCGGCAAACAGTGTCGGCGCGAGGAAGTAGCCTTCGGTGTCGCACGTCACCAGTTCACCACCGCTGACCAACCGGGCACCTTCGCTTTGGCCGATGTCGATGTACTTCAAGTCTTGGTCCAACTGGGCCTGGGAAACCACCGGGCCGATGTCGGTGCCGGTTTTCAGCGCGTGGCCGACCTTGATCGACTTCATCCGCTCAGCCATGGCCGCGACGAACTGGTCGTGAATCCCGGCGGTGACGATAAAGCGGCTGGACGCGGTGCAACGCTGGCCGGTGGAGTAGAACGCGCTCTGCACCGACAGCTCGACGGCTTGCTTGAGGTCGGCGTCGTCGAGAATGATCTGCGGATTCTTGCCGCCCATTTCCAACTGCACCTTGGCCTGGCGCGACACGCAGCTGACAGCGATCTGGCGACCTACACCCACCGAGCCGGTGAAGCTGATGCCGTCGACTTTCGGGCTGTTGACCATGGCATCACCCACCACACGGCCGCTGCCCATCACCAGGTTGAACACACCGGCGGGGAAGCCGGCGCGGGAGATGATTTCGGCCAGGGCCCAGGCGCAGCCCGGTACCAGTTCAGCCGGCTTGAGCACCACGCAGTTGCCGTAGGCCAGGGCCGGCGCGATCTTCCAGGCCGGGATGGCAATCGGGAAGTTCCACGGGGTGATCAGGCCAACGACACCCAACGCTTCGCGGGTCACTTCGACATTGACGCCCGGACGCACCGACGGCAAGTAGTCGCCGGACAGGCGCAGGCATTCACCGGCGAAAAATTTAAAGATGTTACCGGCGCGGGTCACTTCGCCGATGGCTTCCGGCAAGGTCTTGCCCTCTTCCCGGGCCAGCAGAGTGCCGAGCTCTTCGCGACGGGCAAGGATCTCGGTGCCGACTTTATCCAGCGAATCATGACGCGCCTGGATGCCAGAAGTGGACCACGCCGGGAATGCAGCGCGCGCAGCGTCGATGGCGGCGTGAACCTGGGCGAGGTCGGCCTTGGCGTATTCGCCAATGACATCAGACAACTCCGACGGGTTGATATTGTCCGAATAGTCGGCGCCGGCAACCCACTGGCCACCGATGTAGTTTTCAAAACGCTTGGCTTGGGACACGAATTCTCTCCTGACGCAAAAAGCCGCTGATTACTCAGCGGCCTTGGTGATGGGTTATTGCGCGCCTTGCTTGTCGATCAGCGCGGCCAGGGCTTCGTATTCTTCCGGCAGCAGATCGGTCAGCGGCGTACGCACGGGGCCGGCGTCATAGCCGACGATTTTCGCCCCGGCCTTGACGATGCTCACGGCGTAACCGGCCTTGCGGTTACGGATGTCGAGGTACGGCAGGAAGAAGTCGTCGATGATCTTGCCGACGGTGGCGTGATCTTCCCGGGCAATGGCGTGGTAGAAATCCATCGCGGTTTTTGGAATGAAGTTGAACACCGCCGAGGAGTACACCGGCACGCCCAGGGCCTTGTAGGCAGCGGCGTAAACCTCTGCAGTCGGCAAGCCGCCCAGGTAGCTGAAACGGTCCCCGAGACGACGGCGGATCGACACCATCAATTCAATGTCACCCAGGCCGTCCTTGTAGCCGATCAGGTTCGGGCAGCGCTCGGCCAGGCGTTCCAGCAGCGGCGCGGTCAAGCGGCAGACGTTGCGGTTGTAGACCACGACGCCGATCTTGACCGACTTGCACACCGCTTCAACGTGGGCGGCAACCCCGTCCTGGCTGGCTTCGGTCAAGTAGTGCGGCAGCAGCAGCAGGCCTTTGGCACCAAGACGCTCGGCTTCCTGGGCGTACTCGATGGCCTGGCGGGTCGCACCGCCGACACCGGCAAGAATCGGCACGCTGGTGGCGCAGGTATCAACGGCGGTTTTCACCACTTGCGAATATTCGCTGGCCGCCAGGGAGAAAAACTCACCGGTGCCGCCAGCGGCGAACAAGGCAGTAGCGCCGTAAGGGGCGAGCCATTCCAGGCGCTTGATGTAGCCCGCCTGGTGGAAATCACCCTGGGCGTTGAAATCGGTCACCGGGAAAGACAGCAGACCGTGAGAGAGGATGGACTTCAGTTCTTGTGGATTCATTATTCGAACACCCTGGGCGAAGACTTTCTGTTGAGAGATTACGGATGGTTATCTTGATGTCGTACGTCATCGTACAACTATAAAAACATTCGTCAACTGCAATTCATCGACCTTCATGCGGGTCAGGCCTCAACGCGACGTTCTTGACGTAGGAATTTTTTCCTCTATGCTCGATTTAACTGTATATACATACAGTTATTACGGAAAGTTCCTACGACATAGCAAGGAGCTAACATGTCAGATCTTGAACTCGCCACACCTGAAAAACGACCACCCACCCTGCGCTTCGAAGGCGGTGAACACACCGCCATTGGCGACGACACCCTGTTGCGCTTCGTCAAGGGCGCCCCGGCGATTCCCGCCCGGCAGGTCGAATTGCACCTGCCCAACGGCCTGGCCCTGAGCTATGGTCAGATCATTGCCCTGGGCGGCGATTTCTATGGCATTCCCGGGCGCCCCATCAACGAGGGCGCATCGCCTGCTGACCGCGTGCAGCGCTTTACCGATGCGTTCAACTCGTTGGCGGTATTACCGGCGTCGCGAGAGGAAGCGGGCAAGATCCTCGCGGTGATGCAAAAGGAGATCAACGCGGTTAACCAGGCGATCAAGGACGGCAAGCAACCCCATGAAGCCTATGACGCGCTGGGTGACACCTTGTCCGAGGAATGGAACCGCATCACCGGCGGCGGCAGCGCCGTTTCGGCGCTGGTTCCCTTGGGGCGCTACCTGAAACTGGCGGCAGACAATGCCGATCACTTCGGCGAATGGGCCTTGGCAGCGTATCTGGCGGGGCATACGGCAGCCCTGCAACAAGCGGTCGTGGCCCATCAGACCGGCACCGATCAGGCGCTGGAACTGGCTTATGCCATGAACAGCTTTGCTGATCACTTCTTGACCGATCTGTTTTCTGCCGGCCACCTGCGGGTACCGCGCAAACAACTGGCGGCGGTGGTGACACCGGGTGAACTGGGCTCGCTGATCAGCCGCTTCATGCACGATGAAGACAGCAAATTCGGGCTCAATGTGCGCAATGCCCTGGGTGATCAGTGGCACGCCTACGGTGATAAACGCTACTTCGACAGCAGCGACGCGGCCAACCGGGCCATGGTCAAACGTGCCGTGCAGGCCTCGTCCGATGAAATCTTTGAAGCCTTTATCAGCGGCGTGGCGCCCTCCCCGGCCAACTTCAAGGCGCCGCTGTATGTGCCGGACCTGAACGCCGCACAAAACCCGGCGAATAACTTCTCACCGCTGTTCAAGGCTGAAGGCGACAAGGTGCTGCGGCGCAAGGACGTCAACAACCTGAATGACAAGCAGTGGACGAATGACTGGTGGGGTTGGAGTACCTACCTGCTGCTGAAGGACTACAAGCCAAATCAGCCGGCCTGAAAGACATGAGTTAAGCCTTGTGCATTAACCTGTGGCGAGGGAGCTTGCTCCCGTTGGGCTGCGAAGCAGCCCAAGCGAGAACACGGGGTTCTTTCAGACAGAACTCGGGGGAATGGATTTGGGGCCGCTGCGCGGCCCAACGGGAGCAAGCTCCCTCGCCACAATGAGCTTTCAAGCCACACTCTTACTTCCAGCCTGGAATTAGCCGCGCTGGGCTTCTGCCTCTTCATGGGCATGGCGCAGCCGCTCACGGCTGTTGGTCAGGTGCAAACGCATGGCCGCCCGTGCCGCATCCGAATCCTGGCGAGCGATCGCCTCATAGATCTCTTCGTGTTCGCGGCTCAGGCGGCTCATGTAGTGCTGCTGGTCATCATGGGCCAGGCGTGCCGAGTTCAGCCGCGTGCGTGGAATGATGCTGGTGCCCAGGTGGGTCATGATGTCGGTGAAGTACCGGTTGCCGGTGGACAGGGCAATCTGCAGGTGGAACTGGAAGTCCGACGCTACCGCATCACCGGCGTGGGCTGCACTTTCGTTCAAGGCATCGAGGGCCGCACGCATGCCGGCCAATTGCTCGTCGCTACGACGCTGGGCGGCAAGGCCCGCAGACTCCACTTCCAGGCTGATGCGCAACTCAAGGATGGCCAGCACATCCCTCAGCGTCACCACGGTGGCCGGGTCGATCCGGAAACCGCTGGGGCTTGGCGTATCCAGCACAAAGGTGCCGATACCGTGGCGGGTTTCCACCTGCCCGGCCGCCTGCAATCGCGAGATGGCTTCACGCACCACGGTGCGGCTGACCCCATGGGCGTCCATGATGGCCGACTCGGTGGGCAGTTTGTCGCCCCGTTTGAGTTGGCCGTCGCGGATCTGCTCGGACAACACCGTGACCAATTCCTGGGCAAGGCTGCGGCGCTTGCGGGGAAGACGAGGGGCGGCGCTGGAGTTTTCCATGATGAATCATCTATCTCGGCGATCTGAAGCACGCATGATAGCCCATGGCGGTTGTACGATCACCGTCCTGTCATGACTTTCATCTATATCCGGCGGGGTTTTCGCCAGGCAAAAAAATACCCCGGCATCGCCGAGGCATTTTCAACACTGACCCAAGGGCCTGCGCCTTATTACTTCACCACTTTCAGGCTCGGCCGACCGCTTGGGCGCGGCGGCTCGGAATCCGGCGGCGGCACATCATCTTCGCCTTCGAGCTCAATCGCTTCGTCATCCTCAAGGGACGACTCCAGATCAAACACCATGCCCTGGCCATTTTCCCGGGCGTAAATCCCGAGGATGGCGCCGATGGGCACGAACAGCGTATGCGGCACACCGCCGAAACGCCCTTCAAAGCTGACCGCTTCATTGTCCATGTGCAGGTGTCGCACGGCACTGGGTGAAACGTTCAGGACGATTTGTCCGTCACTGGCAAAACCTTGCGGTACCTGAACCGCGGGAAACTCGGAATTGACCAGCATGTGCGGGGTGCAATCGTTGTCCACTATCCACTCATAGAGCGCGCGGACCAGGTAAGGTCGACTGGAGTTCATCAACGGCTCCTTAAGCCTTAGCGCATATCGCGTTCGACACCAGACAGACTCGCCTGGAAAGCCTCACGCGCAAACTGGCGCTCCATGTAATCAAGCAGCGGCTTGGCAGGCCGCGGCAATTCAATGCCCAAAATCGGCAAGCGCCAGAGTATGGGTAATAGGCAGCAATCCACCAGACTTTGTTCCTCGCTGAGGAAAAAAGGTTTGTCGGCAAATAACGGCGAAACACCGGTCAGGCTCTCGCGCAATTCCTTGCGCGCCTGGACCCGGGCGGCTTCTTTGCTGCGTGAATCCAGAATCAGGTCCACCAGGCCACACCAGTCACGCTGGATCCGATGGATCAGCAGGCGGCTGTTGGCACGCGCCACCGGATACACCGGCAACAACGGCGGATGGGGATAACGCTCATCCAAGTATTCCATCACCACGGTTGACTCCCACAACGCCAGGTCACGATCGACCAGGGTGGGCAAGCTGCCGTAAGGGTTCACTTCGATCAGTTTCGGCGGGTGACGACCAGCCTCCACAGTAATGATCTCTGCGCTGACACCCTTCTCTGCGAGCACGATGCGTACTCGGTGGGAATAGTGGTCGGCGGGGTCGGAGTAACAGGCCAACCGATTGGTCACGCCCATGGCGGTCCTCCTCGCTTGTTGAAATTATCGGAAGCTCAAAAACGAGCGCGCCCAGTGAGCATCTCCGTGACGCCTGGATAGACCAGACTTACCTTCAGAGATGCCGCTGGGCGCGCAAGATTAACAGCAATTACTTACAGTTGGGTCAATGCACATCCTTCCAGTATTCGCGTTTCAGCAGATAGGCGAACACGAAGAAGAAGGCCAGGTACAGCAACACATAGGTACCAATGCGCTGATGCTGCAGCTTCACTGGGTTGGCCGAGTAGGCCAGGAAGGTCACCAGATTCTTGACCTTCTCGTCGAACTGCTCTTCGTTCAGCGCGCCGGTCTTCGGCATTATGGTCAGCTGATCGCACGCTTCATGAGTCAAAGGCGTACCGGTGAGCGGATCATACTGCTTCTTGCCGTCTTCGACGATTTGTACTTGCTTGCATCCTACCACTTGGCGGCCTTGCAGGCCGACCAGAACGTTAGGCATACCGACGTTCGGGAACACTTTGTTGTTCACGCCGTAGGGACGCGACGGGTCTTCGTAGAAGGATTTCAGGTAGCCGTAGAGCCAATCGGTGCCACGCACACGGGCCACCAGGGTCAGGTCGGGCGGTGCAGCCCCGAACCAGGTCTTGGCGTCGGCAGGTTGCATGCCGATGGTCATGTGGTCGCCGATCTTCGCACCGGTGAACACCAGGTTCTTGAGCATCACGTCGTGCGGGATGCCCAGGTCATCGGCAACGCGCTCGTAACGCTGGAACTTGGCACTGTGGCAGCCCATGCAGTAGTTGGCGAACGTACGTGCGCCGTCTTGCATGGCAGCCTTGTCCGACACGTCGATGTCGACTTTTTCCAGCTCTGGGCCGTGTTCAGCGGCGAAAGACAGCAGCGGCAGGGCCGCAAGAATGAATGCAACGAATAATTTTTTCATCAGCCAGTCACCCTATCCGGTACCGGTTTGGTCTTCTCGAGCCGGGTGTAGAACGGCATCAGAATGAAGTAGGCGAAGTACAGGAAGGTGCAGACCTGCGACAGCAACGTACGCTCCGGGGTCGGCGCCAATACGCCCAGTACGCCCAGGATCACGAACGAAATGCAGAACACCCACAGCCAGATCTTGCTCAGCCAGCCCTTGTAGCGCATGGATTTGACCGGGCTACGGTCTAGCCAAGGCAGCACGAACAGCACCGCAATCGCCGCGCCCATGGCGATCACGCCCATGAGTTTGTCGGGAATCGCCCGCAAGATCGCGTAGAACGGGGTGAAGTACCAGACCGGGGCAATGTGTTCCGGGGTCTTGAAGGCGTTCGCCTGTTCGAAGTTCGGTTTCTCGAGGAAATAACCGCCCATCTCCGGGAAAAAGAACACGATCGAGCAGAAGATGAACAGGAACACCACCACGCCGACGATATCTTTCACGGTGTAGTACGGGTGGAACGGAATGCCGTCCAGCGGTACGCCGTTTTCGTCCTTGTGCTTCTTGATGTCCACGCCGTCGGGGTTGTTCGAACCCACTTCGTGCAGTGCCAGGATGTGCAGCACCACCAGGCCGAGAATCACGATCGGCAAGGCCACCACGTGCAAGGCGAAGAAGCGGTTCAGGGTGATCCCGGAAATCAGGTAGTCACCACGAATCCACTGGGTCAGGTCGTTGCCGATGACCGGGATCGCGCCGAACAGCGAGATGATCACCTGGGCGCCCCAATAGGACATCTGGCCCCACGGCAGCAGGTACCCCATGAAGGCCTCGGCCATCAGCGCCAGATAGATCAGCATGCCGAACACCCATACCAGCTCGCGAGGCTTCTGGTACGAGCCGTAGAGCAAGCCGCGGAACATGTGCATGTAGACCACGATGAAGAACGCCGAGGCGCCGGTGGAGTGCAGCAGACGCAGGATCGAGCCGTACTCGACGTCGCGCATGATGTATTCGACGGAGGCGAAGGCTTCTTCGGCCGACGGGGTGTAGCTCATCGTCAGCCAGACACCGGTAACGATCTGATTGACCAGTACCAAAAGTGCCAGGGAGCCAAAGAAATAGAAGAAGTTGAAGTTCTTCGGTGCGTAGTACTTGCTGAGGTGGTCTTCCCACATTTTGGTCGCGGGAAAGCGCGCATCCACCCAATCCATGAACTTGCTCATCAGGCTTTCTCCCCCTCGTCGACGCCAATGACAATGACACTGTCAGTCTCGTAGTGATGTGGCGGAACTGGCAGGTTCAGTGGTGCGGGTTGTGACTTGTAGACGCGGCCAGCGAGGTCGTAGTGAGAACCGTGGCACGGGCAGAAATAGCCCCCGACCCAGTCCTTGCCCAGGTCCGCGGGCGCCACTTCCGGGCGGAAGGTGGGAGAGCAACCCAAGTGGGTGCAGATACCGATCAGCAGCAAAATCTCCGGCTTGATCGAGCGAATTTCCTTATCGACGTAAGCGGGTTGGTCGGAATTCTTCGAGTCGGGGTCAGACAGCTGGCCCTCGATCTTCTTCAAATTTCCCAGGATTTCCTCGGTACGACGAACGATGAACACTGGCTGACCGCGCCACTCAGCAATCATTTGCTGGCCTGGATCGATCTTGCTGACATTCACCTTCACCGGTGCACCTGCGGCTTTCGCCTTGGCACTGGGAAACCATGACCCCACGAACGGGACCGCAGCCCCCACCGCTCCTGCAGCACCCACCACGGATGTGGCTGCTACCAAGAAGCGACGCCGGCCTGCATTCACGCCGTCATTGCTCATTCAGTCCTCTCCCATCAGCTTTGTGGCCTGTTAAATCAGGCGTCTACTAAGTGTTAAATCTGAACTTATAAAAATTTTGCCGAATGGTAATGAAAAGCCCCACGTCTGACAAGGTAATTACCCCCAGCACTGGCTCCAAGCCTTTGAGTATAGGGGCTCTACGGATGTGGCAAGTTGTCACAGAGATTTTTTTACATAAATAGCAGGCAATAAAAAACGCCCAGCTCCGTGAGGAGGCTGGGCGTTTTCTGGAACGTAAAAGCGAATTAACGCTTCGAGTACTGCGGACGCTTACGCGCTTTACGCAGACCAACTTTCTTACGTTCAACTTCACGAGCATCGCGAGTCACGAAGCCAGCTTTGCGCAGAGCGCCACGCAGGGTTTCGTCGTACTGCATCAGAGCGCGAGTGATACCGTGGCGGATTGCGCCAGCTTGACCACTTACACCGCCACCGATAACGGTGACGTAGATGTCGAACTTTTCAACGGTCTCGGTCAATTCCAGCGGCTGACGAACTACCATGCGGGCAGTTTCGCGACCGAAGAAATTTTCCAGAGTGCGGTTGTTGATCGAGATGTTACCAGTACCCGGACGCAGGAAAACGCGAGCGGTAGCGGTTTTGCGACGGCCAGTGCCGTAATTTTGAGTCGCCGACATAATGAACTATTCCGTTAAAACTTCAGTTCTTGGGGCTGCTGAGCAGCATGAGGGTGAGCAGCGCCCGCATAGACTTTCAGCTTGCGATACATGTCGCGACCCAGTGGGCCCTTCGGCAGCATACCTTTGACCGCGATTTCAATCGGGGCTTCAGGCTTTTTGGAGATCAGGCCTTCGAAGTTCGAAGACTTGATACCGCCTGGGAAACCGGAGTGACGGTAGTACATTTTGTCTTGCGCTTTGTTGCCGGTAACACGTACCTGCTCAGCGTTGATGATGACAATGTAGTCACCGGTATCAACGTGAGGGGTGTACTCAGGCTTGTGCTTGCCACGCAGACGGCTGGCGACTTCAGTGGCCAGACGACCCAGGGTCTGACCAGCGGCGTCGACGACAAACCAGTCGCGCTGAACTGTTTCTGGTTTTGCAGTAAAAGTTGTCATTCTTTAATAGCCTCAGGGGCCGCCCTGTAAATTAGACGGCGGATCTTACTGAATAGTGCGTACTTTGACAAGTCAAAGGCAGCCGGATACAGACGCTATCGGGGGCTCGGGTCGGCGCGTCCGTTCAACGGCAAGATTCTTCGGCAGGCGGCGCATCACTTCCACTGCAGAAAGAGGTGGGCAATTATGCAGATTGCCAAAAAAATTTCAACCTGCTTTTATGATTGTTTTCCCTGAAGGAGTACCCGATGGACTATCGACAGCTGGGCCGAACCGATCTTAACGTGAGCGCGATAGCCTTGGGCACCATGACCTGGGGCGAGCAGAACAGCGAGGCAGAGGCCTTCGCACAGATCGAACGGGCCAAGGCCGCGGGAATCAACTTCCTCGATACCGCCGAAATGTACCCGGTGCCGCCCAAGGCAGACACCTACGCCACCACCGAGCGCTACATCGGTAATTACTTCAAAAGTCGCGGCGACCGTGCCGACTGGATCCTCGCCAGCAAGATCGCCGGCCCCGGCAACACCATCGACTACATCCGCGATGGCAGCCTCAAGCACAACCGCAAGCACATCGTCGAAGCCCTGGATGCGAGCCTCAAGCGCCTGCAAACCGACTGGATCGACCTCTACCAATTGCATTGGCCCGAGCGCAGCACCAACTTTTTCGGACAGCTGGGCTACAAGCACAAGGCCGAAGAGGACCTGACGCCGCTGGAAGAAACCCTCGAAGCGCTGGATGAGCAGGTCAAGGCCGGCAAAATCCGCCACATCGGCCTGTCCAACGAAACCCCGTGGGGCACCATGAAATTCCTGGCCCTGGCCGAAGCCCGTGGCTGGACCCGCGCCGTGTCGATCCAGAACCCCTACAACCTGCTCAACCGCAGCTTTGAAGTGGGCCTGGCGGAAATCGCCATCCGTGAGCAATGTGGCTTGCTGGCGTATTCGCCACTGGCGTTCGGCATGCTCAGTGGCAAGTACGAAGGTGGCGCACGCCCGGCCAAGGGTCGCCTGAGCCTCTATAGCCGCTTCAGCCGCTACTTCAACCCGCAGTCGGAAGCTGCGTGCAGCCGTTACGTGGCTCTGGCCCGTGAGCACGGCCTGGACCCGGCGCAGATGGCATTGGCGTTTGTGACCCAGCAACCGTTCGTGACCAGCAACATCATTGGCGCCACGACGCTGGAGCAGCTGGACAGTAACATCGCCAGTGCCGATCTGAAACTGTCGGATGAGGTACTGGCGGGGATTGAGGCGATTCAGAAGGATCATCCGAATCCTGCGCCTTGATTGACCCTGTGGCGAGGGGGCTTGTCCCCCGTTGGGCTGCGAAGCGGCCCCAAAACCTGCCACCTCAATCTGCCAGAAAGAATGAGGTGCTTTTATTGGGACTGCTGCGCAGCCCAACGGGGGACAAGCCCCCTCGCCACATAAATCTCACTGCGCCGTCAAAGCGCCCGCGCAATAATCTCCTTCATGATCTCATTCGTCCCCGCATAAATCCGCTGCACCCGCGCATCCGCCCAGGCCCGCGCAATCGGGTATTCCCACATGAAGCCGTAGCCACCGTGCAACTGCACGCACTCATCCAGCACCTTGCATTGCAGGTCCGTGGCCCAGTATTTGGCCATCGCAGCCGTGGGCACATCGAGCTTGCCTTCCAGGTGCAGTTCCATGCACTTGTCGACAAACACCCGGCCGATCTGGGTTTCCGTGGCGATTTCCGCCAGTTTGAACCGTGTGTTCTGGAAGTCGATGATCGCCTTGCCGAACGCCTTGCGGTCGCGGGTGTACTCCAGTGTCCATTGCAACGCCGCCTCGGCTGACGACAACGCTCCGATGGCCACCGTCAAACGCTCCTGCGGCAACTCCTGCATCAGATAGGCAAAGCCCATCCCCGCCTGCCCCAGCAGATTCTCCTTGGGTACCCGCACATCCTGGAAGAACAGCTCCGACGTATCCTGGGCCTTCATCCCGACCTTCTCCAGGCGCTTGCCCTTGTCGAAGCCCGGCGTATTGGCTTCCACCAGGAACAGGCTCGTACCCTTGGCACCTGCCTTGGGATCAGTCTTGGCGACAACGATCACCAGGTCCGCCAGGAAGCCATTGGTAATGAACGTCTTCGAACCGTTGATCACGTATTCATCACCATCCAGCACGGCAGTGGTCTTGACCCCTTGCAGGTCGGACCCGGCCCCCGGCTCGGTCATGGCGATGGCCGTGACCATCTCCCCGGAGATCAGCTTGGGCAGGTACTTGTGCTTCAGCGCCTCACTGCCGTAATGCAGGATGTACGGCGCGACGATGTCCGAATGCAGGGAGAAACCAATCCCGGTCAGCCCCAGGCGGCTGATCTCTTCGATCACCACGGCGCTGTAGAGAAAGTCCGCCCCGAGGCCGCCGTACTCTTCCGGCAAATGCGAGCAGAGCATCCCCGCCTCCCCTGCCTTGTTCCACAGGTTACGGTCGATATAGCCCTGCTTTTCCCATTGCCCGTGGAACGGCGCCGCGTCTTTTTCGAGGAAGGTACGCACGCTCTGGCGGAAGAGTTCGTGCTCCGAGCTGAACAAGGTTCTGGGAATCATGGGTCACCTGCGTGAATTGTCGGACAAGACCGGGATCACAGAGCCTAAGCCGCGAAGGCGTCACAGGACACTGGACACATGCGACAAAAAATAAGACGATCCAGCCGTCTGGTGACCACTTTCCCCTATAAGAATAAATGAAATTATGTCTAACCAAATCTCCACGCCCTTGCGGCGCGTCAGCATTTTGGCCATTGATCGGGTATTCGCTTCAACCCTCATGCAAGCCAAGGATTTCTTCCACCTCGCGAGCCTGCGCTACGGCAAACAGCTGGGCCAGGGCCTTACTCCCGCTTTCGAAACGCGCCTGGTCAGCCCCGATGGGCAATCGGTGCGCAGCTTCAGCGATGTGATCATGCCGGTGGACGGCGGCCTCGAAAACGCCGACATCATCGTGCTCCCGGCCTTCTGGGACGACTTCGACTCACTGTGCCAACGCTACCCACAAGTGCTGCCTTGGCTGCGCGAACAACATGCCCGTGGCGCCGTGCTGTGCGGCGAAGCCACCGGCGTGTTCTGGCTCGCCGAAGCCGGCCTGCTGGACGGCAAGGAAGCGACCACCTACTGGCGTTTCTTCAACGCCTTCAGCGAACGCTTTCCCAAGGTGCAACTGAACCAGGACAAGCACCTGACCGACGCCGACAACCTCTACTGTGCCGGCGGCACCACCTCGGCCTGCGACCTCTACATCTACCTGATCGAACGCTTCTGCGGCGCCAACATCGCCCAGGCGGTGGCCCGCGACATCCTCTATGAAGTGCAGCGCAGCTACGCCCCCGGGCGCATCGGTTTTGGCGGCCAGAAGCTGCACCAGGACGTGATCATCCTGCAGATCCAGCATTGGCTCGAAGAGCACTTCGCCGACAAGTTCCGCTTTGAAGACGTGGCCCGGGAACACGGCATGAGCATCCGCAACTTCATGCGGCGCTTCCAGACCGCCACGGGCGACAAGCCGCTGCATTACCTGCAACGCCTGCGCATCGAGACGGCCAAGGGGTTGCTGTCCGGTAGCCGCAAAAGCATCAAGACCATCAGCTACGAAGTGGGCTACGACGACGCGAGCTTCTTTGCGCGGCTGTTCCGGCAGCACACCGAGCTGTCGCCCAACCAGTACCGCCAGCAGTTCCAGCAGGCGGCATAGGTCGCCCTTACTGTAGGAGCGAGCTTGCTCGCGAAGGTCGTTAACGAAAACGCGGGGCATCTGAAGCCCCGCGCTGTCATTGAGTTCTTCGCGAGCAAGCTCGCTCCTACAGAGGGCAAGCGGTTACGGCTTGTGCGCCCGCGACAGGAACTCGTGGGACTGCATTTCGAGCAAGCGGCTCAAGGTCCGTTGGAACTCGAAGTTCAAGCGACCGCCGGTGTAGAGGTCCTTGAGCTCGACTTCCGCCGAGATGATCAGCTTGACGTTACGGTCGTAGAATTCGTCGACCATGTTGATAAAGCGCCGCGCGATGTCGTCGGTGGTTACGGTCATCTGCTCAACGCCGCTCAAGATCACCGCGTGGAAGATCTTGCCCAGTTCGATGTAGTCGTTCTGGCTGCGGGGGCCATCGCACAGTTCGCGGAAGTCGAACCAGGCCACGTCGTCGCAGGTACGCAGCGCGATGATTTCGCGGTTTTCGATGATCAACTTGTCGTTTTCCACCGCCTGGGTGCATTCCGGCGTCAGGGCACGGAAGCTCTTGCGCAGGCTTTCCTCGGCCACTTCATTGAGCGGGAAGTGGAACAGTTCGGCTTGCTCAAGGTGACGCAGGCGATAGTCGACGCCGCTGTCGACGTTGACGATGTCGGTGTTCTGCTTGATCAGGGCGATGGCCGGCAGGAAGCGCGCGCGTTGCAGGCCGTCCTTGTACAGGCCGTCGGGCACGATGTTCGAAGTGGCAACCAGGGTCACGCCATTCTTGAACAGCTCTTCCATCAGGGTGCCGAGGATCATCGCGTCGGTGATGTCGGACACGAAGAACTCATCGAAACAGATCACCCGCGCTTCATCGGAGAAGCGCTTGGCGATGATGGTCAGCGGGTTCTTTTCACCCGGCAGGGTCTTCATCTCTTCGTGCACGCGCTTCATGAAGCGGTGGAAGTGAGTACGGACCTTTTCCTTGAACGGCAGGGCTTCAAAGAAGGTGTCGACCAGGTAAGTCTTGCCCCGGCCGACGCCACCCCAGAAGTACAAGCCCTTGACCGGCGTATGGTCTTTCTTGCCAAACAACTTGCTGAACATGCCCGGCTTGTTCTGCGAGGCCTGGACCAGATCGTCGTACAGGCGCTGCAAATGGCGCACCGCAGTTTCCTGGGCAGCGTCATGGAAGAAGTCGGGGCGTTTCAGATCAGCTTGATATCGTTCTAGGGGCGTCATAATTCGTTAGCAAGGCAACAAAAACGGGCCGCCACTGTAACGACGGCCCTGAAGAATGGCAATCAACCCTTGGTCGGGTTAATCCTCGATTGGGGTCAACGCAACGCGCAAGGCTTCGATAGCGGCATCGCGCGAGGCACTGTCGGCGAACGCCGGGCTATCGGCGACGGCAGCACCTTCCAGCCACACACTGAAGCTCAGGGCCTCGCTGCGGACATCCAGCGCCTGACCCGATTGCAGTTGCTTGGTCACTGCACCTGCAGTCTTACCGTCGACAAAGTTACGCGACAGCAGCAGTTGTTCGCCTTCGGCCGCCAGCAAACGGAAGCGGAAGCTGCCGTCGTCTTCGCGGAAGCTGACAAAGCGCGCGGCTTTCGCAGCTTTCTTCTTGGTGGTGGCGGCAACGGCGACCGGGTTGACGAACGAACGCAGGCCTACCGCTTCACGCAGCTCGGCCAGGAACGGTGCAGCCACGGCGCGGGCTTTCTTGGCACCGATCAGCAGCAGGTCTTCCATGTCCGACGGGCGCGACATCAGTTGGTGGTAACGCTCACGCGCTTCCCCCAGTTGGCCGTCCAGCAGCTGGAACAGACGGTTCTTCGCCTCGCCCCAGCCCAGGCCTTGCAGCAGTTCGCCGCGGAACTCTTCTTCCTGAGCCTTGGTGGCAAAGGCCTGGTACAGGGTGAACAAGTGGGAGTTGTCCGGATCTTTCGCTTCGCCCGGCGCACGGGAGTCGGTGACGATCCGCGAGATCGCGTCCTTCATGTCTTTGGCACTGGTGAACAACGGAATGGTGTTGTCGTAGCTCTTGGACATCTTGCGGCCATCCAGGCCCGGCAAGGTGGCGACGCTTTCTTCGATCAGCGCTTCGGGCATGGTGAAGAATTCTTTACCGTTGCCGAACAGGTGGTTGAAGCGCTGGCCGATGTCGCGGGCCATTTCCACGTGCTGGATCTGGTCACGACCGACCGGCACCTTGTGGGCGTTGAACATCAGGATGTCCGCGGCCATCAGTACCGGGTAGCTGTACAGGCCCATGGTGATGCCCGCATCCGGGTCTTCGCCGCTTTCCAGGTTCTTGTCCACCGAGGCCTTGTAGGCGTGCGCACGGTTGAGCAAGCCCTTGGCCGCCACGCAGGTCAGCAGCCAGGTCAGCTCGGGGATTTCCGGGATGTCGGACTGGCGATAGAACGTTACCCGGTTCACATCCAGGCCACCGGCCAGCCAGGTCGCAGCGATTTCCATGCGCGAGCGCTGGATGCGCTGCGGGTCATCGCACTTGATCAGGGCGTGGTAGTCGGCCAGAAAGTAGAAGGAGTCGGCATTGGCGTCCTGGCTGGCAAGGATCGCCGGGCGAATCGCGCCGGCGTAGTTGCCCAGGTGCGGTGTGCCGGTGGTGGTGATGCCGGTGAGGATGCGGGTACGGGTCGTCATGGGTAATCGCTTGTCATCAATTCGAAAGACGTGGCAGCACAAGATCCTTGAGATCGGTCAGCTTGCCATGAAAAAAGTGTCCGCATTCTGCCACTTTCAGCAGCTCATGGGGGCGATTCAGGGCCGCGGACCAGTCGTAGACGAGTTGCGGGTCGACCACTTCGTCGGTTTCCGGCTGGATCACGGTCAATGGGCAGCCTTGTGGCAGCACGTCGTTATCCTGCAGGCGCATCACGGCCGCAGCCACCATGAACAGGTGTGCAAGTTTTTCGCCCTTGGCTTCCAGGCGGCCGCCGAGGGTGGCCGCCACAAACCCACCGAAGGAAAAACCCAGCAGGGTAATCGGCAGGTCGGGATGTTTTTCACGCAGCCAGGTGGCCGCGGCTTCGGCGTCGTCGACTTCACCGGTGCCCATATCGTGCGTACCGGCGCTGGCGCCGACACCGCGATAATTGAAACGTAACGTGATCAAGCCAGCATCCCGCGCAGTGCGTTGCAGGGTCGATACGACTTTGTTGAGCATGGTGCCGCCCTGCACCGGGTTAGGGTGGCAGATCAGCGCCAGGCCACGTGGCTCGGGGTGATCCAGATACAGGGCTTCCAGTTGGCCTACCGGGCCATCGATCAAAACAGGGGTTTCACGCATCAGCAAGGAAGGAACTCCGTGACCTCTCAAGGGGTCGACTCGTCTAGCTAAAAGTCTGTGCATGGCATCATTGCGAGCTTAATCGCGGTATACAGCGCAGGTCCGAGCCGTTAACGTAAAGCAAAGCCGTTTATAGAGGAAGGACTCGTGGAACACTCGCTCTTAGTTTGGTTGTTGCCGACTCTCGCCTTGGTTGCCGGTGTCGCCATTGGATTCCTGGTTGCCCGCCTGCTGCCGAATGCCGCGCCTAACCGCACGCAGCGTCAGTTGGATGACATTCAGGAACGTTTTGACAGTTATCAGAACGAGGTTGTTACCCACTTCAACAGCACCGCGACCCTGGTGAAAAAGCTCACTCAGAGCTATCAGGAAGTACAGGATCATCTCGCCGAGGGTGCCAACCGCCTGGCCCTGGACGACATCACCCGCCAGCGTCTGCTGGCCGCGCTGCATTCCGATGCACCGCAAGCGCCACGGGAACGCCTGACCCCACCTAGGGAAAACCAGGAACCGCCACGGGACTACGCGCCAAAAACGCCAAACGCCCCGGGGATGCTGGATGAGCATTACGGCTTGAAGAAGTAATACCTTTTCAAGCGACACTAAAAAGCCCGGCTGATTGATGATCAGCCGGGCTTTTTTTGTTTGGCTTCGTTGGTATGGGGTGGGTACATATCCGTTGCTGTGGTCGGGGCTGCTATTGGTTCCGCTCTTACAGCGGCTCACTTTTGAAAAGCGCAAAAGTAAGCAAAACGCTCTTGCCCCACCACTCGGCACCTCGCCTAGGCTCGGTGTGCCCTCACTCCGGCTTTGGACCGTGGGCCGCCGCGATGGGCCATCCTTGGCCCAGCGCGGCTAACCCGGCGTCCTGCCGGGTTACCCACGCTCCAAAGCCTACGTTCGGCCAGCGTGGTTTAACGGGGCGCCTAAGATCAAGATCAAAAGCAGATCAAGAGCACAGCGGCCTACCGGCCGGCTTGAGTGTGGTGAAGCAACAGCAGGAGCAACAGCAAAACCAGAAGCGGTCACGGTCCAAATGTGGGAGCGGGCTTGCTCGCGAAGGTCGTTAACGATGACGCGGGCATCCTGATTCAACGCGGCGCTCTCAGGTTTTTCGCGAGCAAGCCCGCTCCCACAGAAAAGCAGCTCTGCTTTCGCTCTGGATCTTGCCTCTGCTTTTAACACTCAAGCCGGCCGGGAGGCCGCTGTGCTCTTGCTTTTGATCTGCTTTTGATTTTGATCTGACTGCCCCATTCAGCCCGAGGCCGAACGCAGGTATTGCGGAGCGGGTAAACCGGCAGGACGCCGGTTTAGCCGCGCCGGGCCATGGATGGCCCGTCGCGGCGGCCCGCGGAGYAATGCCGGAGTGAGGGAACACCGAGCCTAGGCGAGGTGCCGACAGGCGGGGCAGAGCGTTTTGGTTACTTTTGCGCTTTTCAAAAGTGACCCGCTGTAAGAGCGGAACCCTAGGTGGCCGTTACCT
>NZ_LPNO01000008.1 GCF_001952855.1 Pseudomonas sp. ATCC PTA-122608
TTGTCTTGTTATTGCCTGGAACGACCAAACCTTTATCTCTAGCCATTTGTCTCCAATCTCGCAGTGACTGTGGGGTGACGCCGATTGCAACGGCGAGTTCTGCCACCGCTCGATTAAGGGGCGGCATCATTTGCAGAACCGCCCAATCCTTGAAGTCATTGTCATAACGTTTCGGCATTGCCAAACACCTTCGCCCCCTTGAATGATTGAGTCAAACATCAGAGGTGACAGATAGGCTGACACGGGGGGTCTTTTCAAAAGTGACCCGCTGTAAGAGCGGAACCCATACAAGCCATCACCCAAAAAACGGATATACACCCACCCCCCGCGTCCCCCTAGAATGCACCTCCTCCACCTCATGCATTCGGGGCATTCATGCACATCTCATCAGGCCGTTGGGTCTACGGTTTATCCCTGGCCCTGCTGACCGCGCTGCTCTGGGGCATCCTGCCGATCAAACTCAAACAGGTCTTGCAGGTGATGGACCCCGTCACCGTCACCTGGTTTCGCCTGGTGGTCTCCGGCAGTTGCCTGTTTATCTACCTCGCCGCCGTAAGACGCCTGCCCAGTTGGCGCTCCCTTGGCCCCAAAGGCGCCTGGCTGGTAGCAATCGCCGTGTGCGGCCTGATGGGCAACTACGTGCTCTACCTCGTGGGCCTGAAACTGCTAAGCCCCGGCACCGCGCAACTGGTGGTGCAGATGGGCCCGATCTTCCTGATGATCGCCAGCGTCTTCGTGTTCAAGGAACGCTTCAGCCTGGGCCAGGGCGTGGGCCTGCTGGTGCTGATCACCGGCTTTGGCCTGTTCTTCAACCAGCGCCTGACCGAACTGCTGACCTCCCTGGGCAGCTACACCGCCGGCGTACTGACGATCCTCCTGGCCACCACCATCTGGACCTTTTACGCCCTGGGCCAGAAGCAGTTGTTGACCGTGTGGAATTCGTTGCAGGTGATGATGGTGATCTACCTGTGCTGCGCGCTGTTGCTGACGCCCTGGGCGCACCCGATGGAAGCGCTGCAACTGAGCCCGCTGCAAGGCTGGCTGCTGCTGGCCTGCTGCTTCAATACGCTGATTGCCTACGGCGCATTCGCCGAAGCCCTGGCCCACTGGGAAGCCTCGCGCGTCAGCGCCACCCTGGCGCTGACGCCATTGGTGACCTTCGTCGCGGTGGCCGTGGCCGCGTGGATGTGGCCCGACTACGTGCACGCCGAAGACATCAACGCCCTCGGCTACGGCGGGGCCGTGCTGGTGGTGCTGGGTTCCGCAACGGTCGCGCTGGCGCCATCGTTGTTCGCCGGGCTCAGGGCCCGGCGTGCACGGTTGGCGTCTTAATGACCGGCTTCCAGCATGTTTTCCGGACGCACCCACTGGTCGAACTCTTCATCCGTGAGGTAGCCCAGCTTGAGCGCCGCCTCCCGTAAGGTCAGCCCTTCGGCATAGGCCTTCTTGGCAATCTCGGCGGACTTGTCGTAGCCGATGTGCGGGTTCAGCGCAGTCACCAGCATCAGGCCACGCTCAAGGTGCGCGGCCATTTGCTCGGCGTCGGGTTCGAGGCCGGCGATGCAGTGCTCCTGGAAGTTGCTGCAACCGTCAGCCAGCAGGCGGATCGACTCCAGCAGGTTGTGGATGATCACCGGCTTGTACACGTTCAGCTGCAAATGGCCCTGGCTGGCGGCGAAACCGATGGTCACGTCGTTGCCCAGCACCTGGCAGGCCAGCATCGACAGGGCTTCGCACTGGGTCGGGTTGACCTTGCCGGGCATGATCGAACTGCCCGGTTCATTCGCCGGCAACTTGACTTCCGCGAGCCCTGCACGCGGGCCGGAACCCAGCAGGCGCAGGTCGTTGGCGATTTTCATCAGGGCCACGGCCAGGGTTTTCAGGGCACCGTGCAGGGTAGTCAACGGCTCATGGCCGGACAGCGCAGCGAATTTGTTCGGTGCGGTGACAAACGGCAGGCCCGACAGCGCGGCCAATTCCGAAGCAATCGCTTCGCCAAAGCCGTGAGGCGAGTTGAGCCCGGTGCCGACGGCAGTACCGCCCTGGGCCAGTTCGCAGACGGCGGGCAGGGCGCTGCGGATCGCGCGTTCGGCGTAATCCAGTTGCGCTATAAAGGCTGAAACTTCCTGGCCAAAGGTGATCGGCGTGGCGTCCATCATGTGGGTGCGGCCGGTTTTCACCAGTTTCATGTGGCGCGCCGACAATTCTGCCAGGCCGCCGGACAGTTCACGGATGGCCGGCAACAGCTTCTCGGTGACCGCCTGCACGGCGGCGATGCTCATGGCGGTGGGGAAGCAGTCGTTGGAGCTCTGGGAGCGGTTCACATGATCGTTGGGGTGAACCGGGCTCTTGCCGCCACGGGGCTTGCCCGCCAGCTCGTTGGCGCGGCCGGCGATCACTTCGTTGGCGTTCATGTTGCTCTGGGTACCGCTGCCGGTCTGCCATACCACCAGGGGGAACTGGTCATCGTGTTCGCCGGCGAGCACTTCGTCGGCGGCCTGTTCGATCAGCCGGGCGATGTCGGCGGGCAGGTCGCCATTGCGGTCGTTGACCCGGGCTGCAGCCTTCTTGATCAGGGCCAGGGCGTGCAGCACGGCGAGGGGCATGCGCTGGTCGCCGATGGCGAAGTTCACCAGCGAGCGTTGGGTCTGCGCGCCCCAGTAAGCGTCATCCGGGACTTGCACTTCTCCCAGGCTGTCGGTTTCGATACGGCTCATCGGGCACACTCCTTCAGGTTCGTTTGCGCAGTTTAGGCCGTGATGGACCTTGAGGGTTCCATTAAAGACTTTTCATCGGATTATGTACCGCAAAACCAGGCCCCATAAGGCGTGGGGTTGAGCCGCGGCGTTTTTTAGGCGCAGAATGGGCGCCCTTGGGGTCTTACCTCGCCTGCTAGAAAAGGAAACTCGATGACTCGTCTTCGTGCCATCTGTACCGCGGTTGCTCTGGTATGTGCCAGCGGCCAGGTTTTTGCCGATACCGCCAGCCACAACGCCAGTGCCGAAGCCTTCCTTACCCTGGCCCATGCCGACAAGCTGGGTACCCCGGTGTACATGCAAGTGCAACAAATGTTCGCTCAGCGTTTCGAGCAGACCAAGGCGCCTGCTTCCAAGCAAACCGTTCTGGACACCTACCAGGCCAAGGCCAACACCGCCCTGGACCAGGCTATTGGCTGGAACAAGCTCAAGCCGGACATGATCAAGCTGTACACCAGTAACTTCAGCGAATCCGAGCTCAAGGACCTGGTTGCGTTCTACCAGTCGCCATTGGGCAAGAAAGTCCTGGAAAAAATGCCTCAGCTGACCCAGCAATCGGCCCAGATGACCCAGGCCAAGCTGGAAAGCGCGGTACCTGTGGTGAACAAGCTGCTGGAAGACATGACCAACGAGCTGACGCCAAAAGCCCCGGCCCCGGCCAAGAAGAAGTAAACAGGAATGACCATGCAACAGCGTATCGAATCGGCACTCGTCGCCCTGAGCCCGGAACACTTGAGCGTGCTGGATGAAAGCCATATGCACAGCCGTGGGTTGCAGACCCACTTCAAGGCCGTGCTGGTCAGCCAGCAGTTCGAGGGGCTCAACCGCGTCAAGCGCCACCAGAAGGTCTATGCCACGCTGGGTGACCTGATGAGCGAATTCCATGCGTTGGCGCTGCATACCTACACGCCTGAAGAATGGGCGAAAATCGACGCAGCCCCGGCCTCGCCGACCTGCGCCGGCGGACATTGATGGGTATCGACTGAACTCCCCTGTAGGAGCGAGCTTGCTCGCGAAAAACCTGAGAGCGCCGTTGGGTTTCAGGTGTTCCGCGTCACCGTTGACGTCCTTCGCGAGCAAGCTCGCTCCTACAGTTAACGGTTTATCCCTGATAGAATCCGCAACGCGCCGCTTAGTCGGCGCGTTTTTTTTGCATCCGGTTCACCCTTTACGAGGGTAGCCACCTGGAGAGAACACCCATGACTCAACCAATCGTCGTGGCGGCACTGTATAAGTTCGTCACCCTCGAAGATTACGTTGCCCTGCGCGAGCCACTGCTGCAGGCGATGGTCGACAACGGCATCAAAGGCACCTTGCTGATCGCCGAAGAAGGCATCAACGGCACCGTTTCCGGTAGCCGCGAAGGCATTGATGGCTTGATGGCCTGGCTCAAGAACGACCCACGCATGGACGACATCGACCACAAAGAGTCGTACTGCGACGAGCAGCCGTTCTACCGCACCAAGGTCAAGCTCAAGAAAGAGATCGTGACCCTGGGCGTCGAAGGCGTTGACCCGAACAAAAAAGTCGGCACCTACGTCAATCCGCAAGACTGGAATGCGCTGATCAGCGACCCGGAAGTGCTGCTGATCGATACCCGCAACGACTACGAAGTGTCCATCGGCACCTTTGAAGGTGCGATCGACCCGAAAACCACCAGCTTTCGCGAATTTCCCGACTACATCAGAGCCAACTTCGATCCGGCCAAGCACAAGAAAGTCGCCATGTTCTGCACCGGCGGCATTCGTTGCGAAAAAGCCTCGAGCTATATGCTCAGCGAAGGTTTTGACGAGGTGTACCACCTCAAGGGTGGCATCCTGAAGTACCTTGAAGAGGTGCCGCAGGAAGAAACCAAATGGCAGGGCGACTGCTTTGTGTTCGACAATCGCGTGACCGTGCGCCACGACTTGAGCGAAGGCGACTACGATCAATGTCATGCCTGCCGCACACCGATCAGCGCCTCCGACCGTGCATCCGAACACTATGTGGCCGGCATCAGTTGCCCGCATTGCTGGGATAAGCTTTCCGAGAAGACTCGTCGCAGTGCGATCGACCGGCAGAAGCAGATTGAACTGGCCAAGGCCCGCAACTTGCCGCACCCGATTGGCTACAACTACAAGCAATCCCCATCCTCCGAGGCCTGAGCCATGTCCGCGCGCCTGCTCTATGTAATGGATCCGATGTGTTCATGGTGCTGGGGTTTCGCTCCGGTGGCCAAGGCGCTGGTTGAGCAGGCCCAGGCCGCAGGCGTGGAGCTGCACCTGGTGGTGGGCGGTTTGCGCACCGGCAGTGGCGCGGCGCTGGAGCCGACCACCCGGCGCTATATTCTTGAGCACTGGCAGGCGGTCACCGACGCCACCGGCCAGCCGTTCAAGCGGGAGGGCGCGTTGCCTGACGGATTTGTCTACGACACCGAGCCGGCTTGCCGTGCGGTGGTCACGGCCCGCAGCCTGGCGCCGGATTGCGCGTGGAAACTGCTGGGCCTGATCCAGCAGGCGTTCTACGTCGAAGGGCGCGACGTGACCCGCGCCGACGTGCTGGTGGAGTTGGCCGAGACGGCCGGCGTGCCGCGTATCGAATTCGCCGAAGCCTTCGACCGGGCCGATCAGCACGCGGCCACCGCCGCGGATTTCACCTGGGTTCAGGACTTGGGTATCGCCGGTTTCCCGACCTTGCTGGCTGAGCGCAATGGGCAGTTGGCGCTGCTTACCAATGGCTATCAGCCGCTGTCCGAGTTGTCGCCGCTGCTGAGTCGTTGGCTGGAGCGAGCTGCCTGTGCATGATCAGCCCGATCCCGTCGAACAACCCAAGCGCGTCGACCGGCTGACCTGGGCGGAAGTCCGCCGCCTGGCCCTGCATCACAAAAAATCCCTGTGGATCGCCAATGGGGTTGCCGTGCTGGCGACCCTGTGCAGCGTGCCGATCCCGTTGCTGTTGCCGTTGCTGGTGGACGAAGTACTGCTGGGCCACGGCGATGCGGCACTGAAAGTGATGAACCACGCGCTGCCCCTGGGTTGGCAGAAGGCTGCCGGCTATATCGGCCTGATGCTGCTGGTGACCTTGCTGTTGCGTTGCGGCGCCCTGGTGTTCAACGTGTTGCAGGCGCGGTTGTTTGCGCGGCTGGCCAAGGACATTGTCTATCGCATTCGCGTACGGCTGATCGAGCGCCTCAAGCGCATTTCCCTCAGCGAATACGAAAGCCTGGGCAGCGGCACGGTGACCACGCACCTGGTCACCGACCTGGACACGGTGGACAAATTCGTCGGCGAGACCCTCAGCCGATTCCTGGTGGCGATGCTCACGCTGGTGGGCACCTCCGGGATCCTGATGTGGATGCACTGGAAGCTGGCGCTGTTGATCCTGCTGTTCAACCCGCTGGTGATCTACGCCACCGTGCAGTTGGGCAAGCGGGTCAAGCACCTTAAGAAGCTGGAAAACGACAGCACCTCGCGGTTCACCCAGGCCCTCACCGAAACCCTCGATGCGATCCAGGAAGTGCGCGCCGGCAACCGCCAGGGCTTTTTCCTCGGGCGCCTGGGCCAGCGCGCCCAGGAAGTGCGGGACTTCGCCGTCAATTCCCAGTGGAAAAGCGACGCCTCCAGCCGCGCCAGTGGCCTGCTGTTCCAGTTCGGTATCGACATTTTCCGCGCGGCGGCCATGCTCACCGTGCTGTTTTCCGACCTGTCCATCGGCCAGATGCTCGCGGTGTTCAGCTACCTGTGGTTCATGATCAGCCCGGTGGAGCAGTTGTTGAACCTGCAATACGCCTACTACGCGGCGGGCGGGGCGCTGACGCGGATCAACGAACTGCTGGCCCGCGCCGACGAACCGCAATACGCGGGCGGTGCCGATCCGTTTACCGGGCGCGAGACCGTCGGCATCGAGGTGCGCGGCCTGAACTTCGGCTATGGCGAAGAGCTGGTGCTCGACCAGTTGAACCTGAACATTGCCCCGGGTGAAAAAGTCGCGATTGTCGGCGCCAGCGGCGGCGGCAAAAGTACCCTGGTGCAGCTGTTGCTGGGGCTGTATACGCCGCAGGCGGGCAGCATCCGTTTTGGTGGCTTGACCCAGCAGGAAATCGGCCTGGAGACGATTCGCGAGAACGTCTCCGTGGTGCTGCAACACCCGGCGCTGTTCAACGATACGGTGCGCGCCAACCTGACCATGGGCCGCGAACGCAGCGACCAGGCCTGCTGGCAGGCGCTGGAAATTGCCCAACTGGATGCGACTGTCAGGGCGCTGCCGCTGGGCCTGGACAGCGTGGTCGGGCGCTCCGGCGTACGCTTCTCCGGCGGCCAGCGTCAGCGCCTGGCCATTGCACGGATGGTGCTCGCGGAGCCAAAAGTGGTAATACTCGACGAAGCCACCTCGGCCCTGGATGCGGCAACCGAATACAATCTGCACCAGGCGCTGGCGCGGTTTCTCACTGGCCGTACCACCTTGATCATCGCCCACAGGCTGTCGGCGGTGAAACAGGCGGATCGGGTATTGGTGTTTGATGGCGGGCATATTGCCGAGGATGGCGACCATCAGCAGCTCATTGCTGACGGTGGCTTGTACGCCAAACTTTACGGACACTTGCAACAAGTGCGGTGATTTAGCCTACGCTGAGCTATCAGGAGCGGTTTTCACTCGCGTGCGTATTTTAGTTGTGCATGTGCAAGGGACCTCATGAAGCAAAAGCAGACTCTCGGAACCCCTCGGTTGTTGGGCATCGTGTGGCCCTTTATTGCCGTCGTACTGTTCCAGGCATTGTTAGGCTGCGTCAGTCTCTACGTGCTCTCGGCGGTGCGCGGCTATGTGGCAGGCGAAAGCCTGTGGTCCAAGGGCCAGAAAGACGCGATCTTTTACCTGACGCTGTACGCCGACAACCGCAACGAAGCCACCTTCCTCAAATACCAGAACGCGATTGCCGTACCCCAGGGCGGGCATGAGCTGCGCGTGGCCCTCGACCGCCCGACCCCGGACCTGAGCGCCGCACGCTCGGGCATCCTCAAGGGCGGCAACCACCGTGACGACGTTTCCAGCCTGATCTGGCTATACCTCAACTTTCGCCATTTCAGTTACCTGGAAAAGGCCATCGAGCTGTGGACGGTGGGCGACGGCTATTTGTTGCAACTGGACGACCTGGCGCAGGAGATGCACCGGGCGATCCTGGCCAATCAGGTCAGCAGCGCCGACGTGCACGCCTGGAAGGAACGGATTTTCGCCATCAACGACGGCGTGACCCCGGCCGCCAAAGCCTTCAGTGACGCCCTGGGCGAAGGCTCGCGGATGATTCTGCGCCTGCTGCTGGTGACCAACCTGGCCACGGCGCTGGGCTTGATCGTGCTGGCGCTGTTGCGCACCCACAAGCTGCTGGCCCAGCGGCACGCGTTTGCCGACGCGCTGCAGTTAGAGAAGGAGCGGGCGCAGATAACCCTGGAGTCAATTGGCGACGGGGTAATCACCACCGATGTCGACGGCGCCATTGCGTATATGAACCCGGCCGCCGAAGCCCTGACCCACTGGAAAGGCGCCCAGGCCCAGGGGTTGCCGCTGGCAGCGCTGTTCAACCTGCTGGATGAGAATGCCCAGGCCGACGGCTTTACCTTGATCGAACGCATATTGGGCGGCCAGCTCGGCGGGGGCAGCGAGCATTCAAAGCTGATTCAGCGTCTGGACGGCACCACCGTGTCCGTCACCCTGGTGGGCGCGCCGATCCGCAGTGCTGGCAAAGTCGTCGGCGCGGTGCTGGTGCTGCACGACATGACCCAGGAGCGCCAGTACATCGCCAACCTGTCCTGGCAGGCGACCCACGATGCCTTGACCGGCCTGGCCAACCGGCGCGAGTTTGAGTTCCGCCTGGAGCAGGTGCTGCACAACGTCGGGCGCCAGCAAAGCGGGCGCCATGCCTTGATGTTCCTTGACCTTGACCAGTTCAAGCTGGTCAACGACACCTGCGGGCATGCCGCCGGGGATGAGCTGTTGCGGCATATCTGCGCGCTGCTGCAGTCGGATCTGCGCGAAGGCGACACCCTGGCCCGGCTTGGCGGCGACGAGTTCGGCATCCTGCTGGAAAACTGTCCGGCACAGGTGGCGGAAAAAATCGCCGAAAGCCTGCGCCATACCGTGCAGAGCCTGCATTTTGTGTGGAAGGGCAGGCCGTTTGTCACCACCGTGAGTATCGGCCTGGTGCACATCACCCAAGCCCCGACCACCCTGGAAACCTCCCTGCGGGCTGCCGACATGGCGTGCTACATGGCCAAGGAAAAAGGCCGCAACCGCGTGCAGGTGTATCACGCCGATGACTCGGAATTGTCCCTGCGTTTTGGCGAAATGGCCTGGGTGCAGCGCCTGCATATGGCCCTGGAAGAGAACCGCTTTTGCCTGTACGCCCAGGAAATTGCGCCGCTGGGGCACACCGAGCATGGCAATGGGCATATCGAAATCCTGCTGCGCCTGCATGACGAGGCGGGGCGGATCATCCTGCCGAACAGTTTTATCCCGGCGGCCGAGCGTTACGGTTTGATGACATCGCTGGATCGCTGGGTGGTGGAGAACGTGTTCAAGATCGTCGCGGGCTGTATGCGTGAGCGCCCGGCCCGGCCTATGGCTATGTGTGCGATCAATCTGTCAGGCATTACCATCGGCGATGAGGACTTTCTCGGGTTCTTGCGTGAGAAATTCAGCGCGTATGGCATTCCGCCAGAAATGATTTGTTTTGAAATTACAGAAACCAGCGCTATCGCGAATTTGGGTAGTGCAATTCGTTTTATCAACGAACTCAAAGAGTTAGGGTGCCATTTCTCCCTCGATGACTTCTGCGCCGGGATGTCCTCGTTCGCATATCTTAAACATTTACCTGTAGACTTCTTGAAGATCGATGGAAGTTTCGTAAAGGATATGCTGGACGACCCGATTAACCGCGCTATGGTCGAAGTGATCAATCACATCGGTCATGTCATGGGTAAGCGCACAATTGCCGAATTTGTCGAGACACCCCAGATCGAACAAGCCTTGCTTGAGATCGGGGTCGACTACGCTCAGGGATACCTGATCGAGCGACCGCAGTTGTTTACCTTTGATAGTTTGCAGTGTCGACCTGTGCGACCGCAGCCTCTGTTATTCAAGGCGCCTGGCACGTTCCGATGAAACATTTGCTGGTCTGTACATATCACACATCAAAAGGAGCCCGACAGTGATCGACACATTCAACAGAACCGGCCCGCTTATGGAAGCCTCGAGTTACCCCGCCTGGGCACAACAGCTGATCCAGGCTTGTAGCGAGAGCAAGCGCCGCGTTGTCGAACACGAACTGTACCAGCGCATGCGCGATAACAAGCTCAGCGCCAAGACCATGCGCCACTACCTGATTGGTGGCTGGCCAGTGGTTGAACAGTTTGCGTTGTACATGGCACAGAACCTCACCAAGACCAAATTTGCCCGCCATCCTGGGGAGGACATGGCGCGCCGCTGGCTGATGCGCAATATTCGCGTGGAACTCAACCATGCCGATTATTGGGTGCATTGGGCGCGTGCCCATGGTGTCAGCCTGGAAGAGTTGCAGGCACAGGAAGTGCCACCGGAGCTGCATGCACTCAGCCATTGGTGCTGGCACACCAGCTCGGCCGATTCGCTGATTGTCGCGATTGCCGCCACCAACTACGCCATTGAGGGGGCCACTGGGGAGTGGTCCGCCGTGGTGTGTTCCACCGGCGTCTATGCTGCGGCTTTCCCTGAGGAAGACCGCAAGCGCGCCATGAAGTGGCTGAAGATGCATGCCCAGTACGATGATGCTCACCCGTGGGAAGCGCTGGAAATCATCTGCACCCTGGCCGGCATGAATCCGACCCAGGAACTGCAGGTAGAGCTGCGTCAGGCGGTGTGCAAGAGCTACGACTACATGTACCTGTTCCTGGAACGCTGCATGCAGTTGGAAAAATCGGCGACTGCCACCCGTAAACAACCCACCCTGGTTGCCAGCGAAGCATAAACCGCGTGATGGCGGGGCTGCCGTGAATTAAAGCGGTTACCCCGCCATTGCCAGGCGATTGCGGCCTTCGCGCTTGGCCACATACAAGGCGTTGTCCGCCCGGCGCAATACGCTCTCGGCGGACTCTCCTGCCAGCAAGGTCGAGCAACCCAGGCTCACCGTCAATTCGATACGTTCATCATCCGCCCAGTATTCCTGGGCCTGTACCGCATGGCGCAGGCGCTCACCGACCATCGAGGCCGCATCCCGGCCGGTGTTGGACAGCAGGATCAGAAACTCTTCCCCGCCAAACCGAAACACCATATCCACATTGCGCAGTTGGCCCTTGATCGAGGCGGCAACGGCCTTGAGCACCTTGTCGCCTGTGGCATGGCCGTGGCTGTCGTTGATGTGTTTGAAGTGGTCGATGTCCAGCATCAGCAAGGACAGCGGCTGCAGGTGCCGGCGGGCCATGTCGATTTCCCGTTGCAGGGTCTGGTCCATGGCGATGCGGTTACCGGTTTCGGTCAGCGGGTCGCGCAGGGCGCTACGGGTCGCCGCGCGGTAGAGCAGGGCGTTGCGCATCGGGTAGAGCAGGGTGGCCAGCAGTGATTCCAGGTTGGCCAACTCGTCTTCCATGAAGCGTTGGTTGCGCCGAAACACCAGTTCGCCGAGGTGCTCGCCTTCGTGGCTGAGGGCATAGCTCACCGAATGATGGCCGCGATGGCCATATTCCAGGCGCAGGTCGCTGGCTTCGTGACGGTATTGCAGGGCGTCCAGTGGCACCAGGCGTTGGATCTCACGGAAGAACAGCGCGAGGATGTGCTCCGGCTCCAGGCTGGTTTGCAATTGCATGCCCAGTTGCTGGCGAAGTTGCACAACGGTGGTGGGGCGGCGTGTAAGAAGGGAAGGCTGACCAAAGCCCAGTCGTTGCAATTTGGCGCTGTCGAAGTCAATTGCGTTGGTCTGGGTCGGTGTTTTCATAAGTGTATGAGCCTCTAAGCACAAAACTGTCTTACAGGCTGGGTGAGAGCGTCGTACTGTTCCTTCAGTTCCGTAGGACTGACGTATAGTCTAGCCCGGTTTGCCGAAGGGTATAACTGCCGCACGTCTTATAGCCGGGGCTGCGTTGCCGCAAGCCCCGGCGTGGGGCCTATTGTTTTTGCGGATCAAACTGCTTGTCGCGGATGAACAGCGCCGGGATCACCCCGCAGATAAAGTACGCGCCGCCCATCACCAAAAATCCTACGCCGATCGAGCCATGGGACGCCAGGAAGCCAATGGCGGCCGGTGCCACCGCTGCGCCAATTCGGCCAATGTTGTAGGCCCCGCCCACCGCTGAGCCGCGAAATTTCGCTTCGAAGCTTTCGGTCATGTAGGTCGCATTCACGCCGTAGGGAATGCCGTAGAGGAAGCCGAACACAATCAGCATCCACAGGATGTTGTCCGGGCTCTGGAACAGCACGATCACCGGCAGGAAAATCGCCGTGCCCAACGCGCCGACGGCGAATACCAGGCGCCGGCCCAGGCGGTCTGCCGCGAGCCCGGCGAGGATCTTGCCGAAAATCATCGCTGCGTAGGTGCCGACCATGTAGCTGGTCATCGACTTGAAGTTCATCCCCAGTTCGCCTTCCAGGTACGACGGCATCCAGTTATTGACGCCGTAGTAGCCGAACTGCAGGAAGCCTGCGGTCAGCGCCCAGAGGATAAACATGCGGCTGGCTTTCGGGTCGCTGAAGATCAGCTTGAACATGCCGTCGGGTTTCTTCGCCGACACGCGCTTGATGCCTTCGGCCTTTTCCCGGGCACGTTCGGCCTGGGCCTTGATCCAGGCTTGGGGCTCCGGCACCAGGCGTTGCATCAGCACGGCGAGGATCACCGGGATGATCGCCACGTAGAACAGCCAGCGCCAGCCGTGGTTCGGCAGGATCCAGCCCGCGAGCAAGGTGGCGACGATGTAACCCACCGACCAGCCGGCCTGCAGGGTGCCGAGCACGGTGGTGCGATAGCGGGTCGGCACGTATTCGGCCATCAGCGTGTTGCACGCGACATACAGCGCGCCCAGCCCGAGGGAGGCGAAGAAGCGTGTGCTCGCAAACTGCCAATAGCTGTGGGTCATGCCCAGGATCGCGGTGCCGGCGGAGAACAGCACGATGCTCCAGACCACGGTTTTCACCCGGCCAAAACGGTCACAGGCCCAGCCGCCGTAAATCCCGCCGATGGCCATCCCGGCCAGGGTGAAACTGCCCAGGCTGCCGGCTTCGACACTGGTCAGGCCGAACTCGGCCTTGAGGCTGCTGAGGCTGTAGGACAGCAACATCAAGTCGGCCCCGTCGATCAGCAGGCCGAGGAAGCAGAAGATGAATACGATGATCCACAGGTTGTTTTTCGCGGGCGACAACGCACCCGCCTGAGTGGCGACTTCCATAGCGATACCTTGTTGTAGTTGTTAGGGCACTGGGTATGGGTGTTGCAGTTAATGGGTTGGAACACGGTCAAAATGTGGGAGCGGGCTTGCTCGCGAATGCGGTGTATCAGCCACTGGATGCATCGACTGACACACCGCCTTCGCGAGCAAGCCCGCTCCCACAGGTGATCTGTGTTGTTCTCAGGTTTAGTGCTGCGCCTCGCGAATCATGTTGCGGGCGATCACCAATTGCTGGATCTGCGTGGTGCCTTCATACAGCCGGAACAAACGCACATCGCGATAGAACCGCTCGATGGCGTACTCGCTCACATACCCGGCACCGCCGTGAATCTGCACGCAACGATCCGCCACCCGGCCACACATTTCCGTGGCGAACATCTTCGAGCAGGACGCTTCGGTGCCGATGTTCAGGCCTTCGTCGCGCTTGCGCGCAGCGTCCACCACCATGCAGCGGGCGGCGTAGATCTCGGCCTTGCTGTCGGCGAGCATCGCCTGGATCAGCTGGAACTCGGCTATCGGCTGGCCGAACTGTTTGCGTTCCAGGGCGTAGTGCAGGGCATCGTTGAGCATGCGTTCGGCAGCCCCTACGCTGACGGCGGCAATGTGCAGGCGGCCCTTGTCGAGCACCTTCATCGCGGTCTTGAACCCCACGCCTTCGACACCGCCGATCAGCTGGTCGGCCGGCACGCGCACGTTGTCGAAAATCACGTCGCAGGTGTGGGCGCCTTTCTGGCCCATCTTGTGGTCACGCTTGCCCAGGGACAGGCCCGGCGTGTTGCGCTCGACGATAAACGCACTGATGCCGCCCGAGCCCTTGATGTCCGGGTTGGTGCGGGCCATTACCGTGTAAATCCCGGCGTGGGGGGCGTTGGTGATAAAGCGCTTGGTGCCGTTGATGACGTAGTGATCACCGTCGCGCACCGCTGTGGTTTTCAGCGAGGCGGCGTCGGAGCCGGAGTCCGGTTCGGTCAGGCAGAACGAGCTGAGCAGCTCGCCGCTGGCCAGTTTCGGCAGGTAGTGCTGCTTCTGCTCCTCGGTGCCGTCCAGCAGGATCCCGATGGAGCCGATGCCGTTGTTGGTGCCGAAGTAGGAGCGGAATGCCGGAGAGGTGCGCCCCAGTTCAAAGGCCACGTTGACCTCTTCTTCCATGGTCAGCCCGAGGCCGCCGTAGGCTTCGGGCAGGGTCAGGCCGAACAGGCCCAACTCACGGAACTGGCTGACGATATCCGCCGGGACGTCATCGGTCTCGGCCAGTTCGTTTTCCCGTGGGATCAGCGCTTCGTTGACGAACTGCTGGAGGGTTTCCAGCAACAGATGAAGCGTTTCGGCGTCTCGGATCATGTGCATTCCTCAGCGGCCCGTTCGGCGGGCCAGTTGAAAGTCAATCTGCCGAGGCCCTGCACCGATCTGTCTAGCGGGCGGCGGCCTCGATGTTGTTCACCATGTGCTTGAGACGGGGCCCGATGTCGTCCTCGAGTTTCTCCCGGGAAAGGTGAAAACTCGGTCCGCCACAGTTGAACGTCAGCAGCCCATGTTGTGCATGCAGCAGCGGTACGGCGATGGCGTTTACATCGCGGTGCCACTCACCGATCGACATGCAGTAGCCGAAATCGGTGTAATCCCGGAAGGCGCGTTCCAGGCCCTTCCTGATGCCTGGCCAGTCCTCCAGATGACGCTGGCGGATATGGTCGAGGATAAATTCCCGCTCGTTTTCCGGCATCGCTGCCAGGCAGGCGCGGCCTGCGGAACTCAAGTGCAACGGCAGCCGCGTACCGACCTGGCGGCGCATGGTCATGTTGGCTTCACCCTGGACCACGTCCAGGTACACCATGTCCAAACGATCGCGGGTCGCCATGGCCACCGCGGCCTGGGCGTACTTGGCCATCGTCTCCATCAGCGGATGGGCCACGGCCCGCACCGACAGGTTCGAAAGCATTGCGTAACCGAACGCCATCACCCCTACATCCAACTGATACCGGCCTGACTGCGGCAGGTGCTTGAGATAGCCCAAGCGGGTCAGCGTGTGGGTCATTCGTGTAATCGTCGGCTTTGGCAGCCCGGTCTTGCGCGCCAGCTCCTGGTTACCCAGCACGCTTTCGCTGGGGGTAAAACAACGCAGCAATTCCAGGCCACGTGCCAGGGCGGTAACGAACTGGCGGTCCTTGTCTTCTTCCTCGTCGGCATTCATCGGATCGATCAGCAAGTGTTCGAATGCGTGGTTGCCGGCAGGTGCTTCAGGTGTATTCGGGTCCAGGTTTCGACGGCGCATGTTAGTCCCCCTTTTTTTAGAAAATCAACAAAACAAAATTGTATTCCGCACAGCGAAACTAATCAACTTTTCGGGTGATTGTCTTTTTGTTTAATAAAACCCTTCTAAACAAAGAGTTATAGCTCGATTTGCGGGCGGCTAAGGTTTTTACGTTTACATCACGGCGAGTCGGTCCTTATGATTATCGCTAAATACGGAATGTTGTTTCGCATAGCGAAACACTCGATATCCGAACTAACAAGAACATTGCAGCAGGAGAACTTGTGGCCAGCCTCGACCAACCCGTAGTGCACCTCGACGTCCAGGACAATGGCGTCGCCGTGGTACGCATCCACCGTCACGAAGTTAAAAACGCCTTGAACGCCCAGGTTCGCGAAGAACTGGCCGAACATTTTCGTGCCCTGGCCAAGCGTCGTGATGTGCGCGCCATCGTGCTCACCGGCGGCGATCAGTTCTTCGTGGCCGGTGCCGACATCAAGGAATTCGCCAGCGCCACTCCGATCGAGATGTACCGTCGGCACACCGAGTATTTGTGGGAAGCCATCAGCCGCTGCCCGAAGCCGGTGATCGCCGCGGTGAACGGTTTTGCCCTGGGCGGCGGTTGTGAGTTGGCCATGCATTGCGACCTGATCGTCGCCGGTGAGTCGGCGCGGTTTGCCCAGCCCGAGGTCAAGCTGGGCCTGATGCCGGGCGCCGGTGGCACCCAGCGCCTGGTGCGCGCCGTGGGTAAGTTCCAGGCCATGCGTATCGCGTTGACCGGTTGCATGGTCAAGGCGCCGGAGGCTCTGGCCATGGGCATGCTCAGCGAAGTGGTGGCGGATGACCAGACTATCCCCCGCGCCCTGGAACTGGCTGCGCAGATCGCCGCCTTGCCGCCACTGGCGGTGGAGCAGATCAAGGAAGTGATGCTCGCCGGCGCCGACCTGCCGCTGGAAAGCGCGCTGGTGCTGGAGCGCAAGGCCTTTCAACTGCTGTTCGATTCGGCAGACCAGAAGGAGGGCGCCGCAGCGTTCTTCGAAAAACGCACCGCGAACTACCTGGGGGAATGACGATGACGGATTCAATCAAGATCATGGGCCTGGTAGGCACCGGCGTGATGGGTGCCGGCATCGCTCAGATTGCCGCCCAGGCGGGCGTGTTGGTGCGCTTGTTCGATGCCCGCGATGGCGCTGCGCAAACCGCTCGGGACAACCTCGGCGCCACGCTCTCGAAACTGGCCGCCAAGGGCAAGATCAGCCAGGCGGCGATGGACGCAGCGCTGGAAAACCTGCACGTCGCCGCCACAGTTGAGGCATTGCACGATTGCGACCTGGTGGTGGAAGCCATCGTCGAAAACCTCGACGCCAAGCGCGGCCTGTTGCAGCAACTGGAAGGCGTGGTCAGCGCGGGCTGCATCCTCGCCACCAACACCTCGTCGCTGTCGGTCACGGCCATCGCCACCGGTTGCCAACACCCTGAGCGGGTAGCGGGGCTGCACTTCTTCAACCCGGTGCCGTTGATGCGCGTCGTCGAAGTGATCGACGGCCTGGCCACTGCGCCGAAGGTCGGCGATGACCTGCTGGCCTTCGTGGCCCGCACCGGCCATCGCGGCGTGCGCGCCAAGGACACCCCGGGCTTTATCGTCAACCACGCCGGCCGTGCCTACGGCACCGAAGCGTTGAAGATGCTCGATGAAGGCATTGCCGAGCGCGGCGACATCGACCGTATCCTGCGTGAAGGCGCAGGCTTTCGCATGGGCCCGCTGGAACTGCTGGACCTCACGGGCCTCGACGTTTCCCACCCGGTGATGGAGTCGATCTACAACCAGTTCTATCAAGAAGCGCGCTACAAACCGTCGCCCCTGACCCGCCAGATGCTGGCGGGCGGACGCCTGGGGCGCAAGAGCGGGCAGGGCTTCTACCGTTACGAAAATGGCCAGGTAGTCGACGGCCCGCAGCCGCAGCCGGTGCCTTCGGTGAAGCATCTGCCGCCGGTGTGGATCGCCACTGAAAACGCCGACGACTACGAGCGCCTCAGCGCCTTGGTGATCAAGTTGGGCGCGCACCTTGAAAGCACGGCACAGCCTTCGCCTGAAGCGTTATGCCTGCTGGCGCCTTACGGCCTCGATGCCACATCGGCCAGCGAGCGCTTCCACACCGACCCGGCGCGCACCCTGTGCATCGACCTGCTGACCGACCTGTCACGCCATCGCACCCTGATGCAAAACCCGCTGACCTCCACCGCCACCCGCGACGCCGCCCACGCGCTGCTTGCCAGTGACGGGGTGGGCGTGACGGTGATCAGCGACAGCGTTGGCTTCGTCGCCCAACGCACCTTGGCGATGGTGGTCAACCTGGCCTGCGACATCGCCCAGCAACGCATCGCCAGCGTCGACGACATCGACCAGGCGGTACAACTCGGCCTGGGTTACCCACAGGGTCCGCTGGCCTGGGGCGATGCCCTTGGGCCGCGGCGCATCCTCACGATTTTGCAGCGCATGAGCGAACTCACCCACGACCCACGTTATCGCCCCAGCCCCTGGCTGCGGCGGCGTGCAGTGCTGGGGATTTCCCTGCGTCATGAAGAGCCGGCAGTCGGCTGATTTCGATTCATCACAGGACAAGAATAATGGGTGCATTGACAGGTTTGCGGGTGCTGGATTTAAGCCGGGTATTGGCCGGTCCCTGGTGTGGCCAGGTATTGGCTGACCTCGGCGCGGAAGTGATCAAGATCGAACGGCCACAAAGCGGTGACGACACCCGTGGTTGGGGCCCGCCGTGGATGAAGACCGATACCGGCGAGTCGTCCGGGCAGGCGTCTTATTACCAGTCCACCAACCGCGGCAAGTTATCCGTGGCCATCGACCTCGCCACCTCCGAAGGCCAGGAACTGGTACGAGCCCTGGCGGCCAGCTCCGACGTACTGATCGAAAACTACAAGGCCGGTTCCCTGGCGCGCTATGGCCTGGATTACGCGACCCTGGCCGAGATCAATCCACGGCTGGTGTACTGCTCCATCACCGGTTTCGGCCAGACCGGCCCGCGTGCCGAAGAGCCCGGCTACGACTTCATCATCCAGGGCATCGGCGGCCTGATGAGCATCACCGGCGAGCGCGACGACTTGCCCGGCGGCGGCCCGCAAAAAGTCGGCGTAGCGTTCTCCGACCTGATGACCGGCCTGTATTCCACCGTCGCCATCCAGGCCGCACTGCTCAGCCGCGAACGCACCGGCGTTGGTCAACACATCGACATGGCGCTGCTGGACGTACAGGTCGCAACCCTGGCCAACCAGAGCATGAACTACCTGGCCTCAGGCAAGGTACCTGAGCGGTACGGCAACGCCCACGCCAACATCGTGCCGTACCAGGTGTTCCGTGCGGCAGACCGCGACTTTATTATTGCCTGCGGCAACGACAGCCAGTTTGTTGCGCTGTGCCACAGCATTGGCTTGCCGCACCTGCCGCAAGACCCGCGCTTTCGGCGCAATGCCGATCGGGTCGCGCACCGGGCCGAGATTGTCGAGCTGTTGTCGGCGCACTTTCTGGGGCGTACGGCGGACGAGTGGGTGGCGAGTATTCACGCATCGAAAGTGCCGGTGGGCGCGATCAATAACATCGCGCAATCGTTGGAAGAGCCGCAGGTGATTGCCCGAGGCTTGATGGTGAAGATCCCGCATCCCAAGAATCCGGATTTCGCCATGGTCGGCAGCCCGATCAAGATGTCGGGCACGCCGGTGGAGTATGTAAGGCCGGCGCCGATGTTGGGGCAGCATACCGATGAGGTACTGGGCGAGCGCCTGGGGTTGTCGGCGGAGCAACTGGGGCAGCTCAAGGCGGTCGGGGTGATCGAGCAGTTGGACTGAACAATGGCGGCCGTGAAGGCCGCCATCCACCTTGATGACTGTTTAGCGCGCGACTTCTTTAAGGTAGGTGTTTCGGGCAGCTACGGCAGTCGGCGTGAAGTCCGTAAATACACCATCAACTCCCGCCCGGAAGAAGGCCATGTATTCGGCCGCCGGATTGCCCTTGTAGGCACCGGCCAGGTACTTCGCTTCGTTGCGGAAGGTGAAGATATGGACGAACAAACCAGCCTTGTGCGCATCGCTGATCAGGTTGGTCGGCTTGAAGGTGTCGACTTCGGGCAAACCAGGGTTTTGCGCTGAAGTGGCGGTCAGCGACATCGCTTGCGGCTTCCACGGGCCGATGCCGTCGGCGTAGGTCTTGACCTCGGCCAGGCCTGCCGGAGTCAGCATCGCACCAAAGGCGCGTGGGTCGCCGGCGACGGTCCAGCTGTAGGGGCGGCCGCTGACGAAGGTGTTGGGTTTGTCCGTGATGAAAATGGTTTCGCCGGTCTTGAAGTCCACACCGTTCCCATCCACCAACTGCACCGCCCTGGATTGCAGGCCGATAGAGCGCAGGTACTTCAGGCTGTTCGGGTCAAAGCTTTGCACAAACACCGGCGCGTCTTTGCGATTGAGGTTGTTGTCTTTAAGGGTCTTGAGGAACGCCGCTTCGAACGGATGACTGCCCGGGGCGCCGCAACCATTGGCGATGGCCTGGGCGTTGTTCCAGATTGGGTTTTTGCTTTCCGGGTAGGTGGTAATCACACGGCCTGTGGCTGCGCTTTTGGCTTTTGCGATGTCGATCACTTCCTGGAAACTCAAGATCGGCAGCTTGCCGTTGAGTTCGGTCGGGCGCTCGTCGCGGGCGTCGTACGTCGTGCCGCCGATCCATTGCTTGAGTTCGGCCAGGGTGAAATCGCTGATTGACCAGTCGTTGGTATGGTCTTCGCCATCCACGATCAAGGATTTCAACACGGATTTTGGATCGTTGGGGTTGGTCAAATCACTCAGGTACTGGGCCGGGCCATTTTCTGCGGTGGCGGGATACCGGACATTGACCAACACACCTGGAACCGTGCGCTTGCGGCGAGCAACCTCTGGGTTGGTCTTCGCGACGTCGCTGATGTTGGTGTTGTCGCTCAACCAGGGATTGTGCCGAGCTACCAATACACAGTCCTTGGTCATATGCAGGTCCAGCTCGAGGGAGTCTGCACCCGCGTCGGCCGCATGCTCATACGACGCCCGGGTTTCCTCGGGGTACAACCCCGGCAGGCCGCGATGCCCGATTACCAGTGGAGGTGCACCGTCCAGGGTCTTGAAGGAAGTGGAGGCGGCAGGCGCACTCCCGGTCACACTGTCACACGCGCTCACCATCAGGCTGCATCCGATAACGATAAAACGGGCAAGCAGGGTTTTTACCGCTGGCGGGCCTGAGCGAGTGTGCATGTGTCGTCCTTCAAGAAGAGGGTAGGGGCGGGGTATCTGCGGATGTTGGCGTTGACGCATGACAGAGTCGTGACAGGGAGTGGAGTGATGACTTTTCAGCAGTGCGCACCTTGGGAAAGCACAAATCTCACTGAATGCTTGACTTCTCCTTTTCAATCAGTAACATACGGCGCATTCCGCGATAGCTCAGTTGGTAGAGCAAATGACTGTTAATCATTGGGTCCCTGGTTCGAGTCCAGGTCGTGGAGCCAGATAGTGAAAAAGCCTGCAGAGATGCAGGCTTTTTTCGTTCAGGGCGTTTTTCCTGACAATCAGTCTATAGCGTGACTTTTATGAAGCTGTCTCTAATCCTTCGATTCAGAGGCAAGCAGTATGAAAATCGCAGCAATCGTTTCAACCAAGGGCGGACCGGGTAAAACCACGGTAGGCGCCAATCTAGGCGCGTTCTGCGCCGATGCAGGTCTTCGAACCCTACTCATTGATCTTGATAACCAGCCATCGCTGTCGTCGTTTTACGCGCTATCGCATGAAGCGCCAGGCGGCACCTATCAACTGATCGCGAATAATGAGACCCGGGCCGACCAGATCATCTCCCAGACCTGCATTCCCAATCTCTCGCTGATTCACTCCAATGACCCGTTCAACCAATTGAGCAATCTGCTTTTGCACGCAGCTGACGGCCGTCTTCGTCTCAAAAATTTGATGCCGGCATTTGAACGCGACTTTGATCTGATTTTGATCGACACCCAGGGCGCGCGCTCCATCCTCTTGGAGATGGCGTTGCTGGGCGCCCAAATGGCTATTTCTCCCATCACGCCTGATATGTTGACTGCTCGAGAGTTTCACCGCGGGATGCTCCAGCTCTACCGGGATCTTGAGCCATTGGCAGCGCTTGGTGCTGTGACGCCACCGCTGAATGTGGTGATCAACAAGCTTGACGCAACGAATGATGCAAACCTGATTTATTACTCTTTAGCCGAGACTTTTTCCGACCATCCCCAGGTTCAGATGGTCCGCACAACAATCCCGGCGGCGGTGAGTTTTCGTCGTGCCGCCACTGAAGGTATTCCCGCTCACCGATTGGAGTATCGGCTGCCCACACACCGACGTTCACCAACCGCATTCAAGGTCATCAAAGACCTCTCCATGGAGCTGTTTCCCGAGTGGCGTTTGAAGTTCGAAGCGCTGAGTGAGGAACGTCTGAGCCAGAACGTGTCTTTGCTATCGAAGAGGGCGACCCTGGGGAGAGCAGCAGTATGAGCGTGCTTGATCTAGCCCCACCTCATTCAGTTGAGGCCGAGCAAGGCGTTCTCGGTGGCCTGATGCTCGACAATTCCACGTGGGATCTCATTGCAGACGTCATTACCGCGGACGATTTTTTCAGGCGTGACCATCGTCTGATTTACCAGGCGATCGAGAAGCTTGCTGTGCGCGGTTCACCGATTGATGTGGTTACCGTCCTTGAGTCATTGGACGGGCCAGATGAAGTAGGGGGCCTGAGCTACCTAGGAGAGTTAGCCAAGAACACTCCTTCGGTTGCCAATATCTCGACCTACGCCGCCATCGTTCATGAGCGCTCCCATCTTCGTCGGTTGGTCATGCTCGGATACGAATGCAGCCGCGAGGCTTCCTCGAACCAAGCCAAGAGTGCTGAGGTCCAGGAGCTTATTGAACAGAAACTCTTCCTGCTGGGGCAGGACAGGGGACGGAGTGATTTTGTTGATGTGAAGCAGACGTTAATGGAGGTGGTTGAAAGGATCGACTACCACTTCAACGAAGGCGACAGCATCACCGGTATCCCTAGTGGACTGGATGCGATGGATCAGGTTACGGGTGGCTTTCAAGATGCTGATTTGATCGTCATCGCGGCTCGTCCTTCCATGGGTAAAACCAGCCTCGCGCTCAGCGTGGTGGACGCCGCCCTCCAACAGAAACCAACCAATACGGTTCAGATCTACAGTCAGGAGATGCCTGCTCACGCGTTGATGTTTCGCTTAATAGCGATCCTGGGCCAACTCAACCTGGCGGATTTGATGCGCGGTCAGTTGCGTGATGAAGATTGGCCCAAGGTGATAGCAGCGGTCGGCCGCATCAATAATTACGGTGAGCGACTCATTATTGATGACACCTCCAGTCTTACCCCGTCAGCGCTAAGGTCTAAGGTGAGGCGTGCGGCGCGGCGTTCGGGTATGCCTCGGCTGATCATGGTCGACTATCTCCAGTTGATGAGGCTGGAAGGTAAGGAAAATCGCAACCTTGAGATCGCCGGTATCACCGCGTCGTTGAAAGCGCTGGCCAAGGAGTTCAATTGCCCTGTTATCGCATTGTCTCAACTCAACCGGTCGGTGGAGCAGCGAGCCGATAAGCGCCCTTTCAATGGTGACCTACGCGAGTCAGGTGCGATTGAGCAAGACGGTGACGTCATCATGTTCATCTACCGCGATGAGGTCTACCACCCCGAAACAAGTGAATGCGGAGTGGCAGAACTCATCTTCGGCAAGCATCGCAATGGTCCTACCGGTACGGTTCGAGTCGCTTTCACACCTGAGCAGACACGCTTTTCAAACTTATCCCGGGATCAGCGGGGGGCACAGTGATGGGAGTATTCAACCAACGAGGACGCTGCTGTGACTGCGGCGCAGAATTTCCGCTTCACGTTTCGGTTAAGAGATTTGCCGGCGAGTCTCTGCCTGAGGGCGAAGTCGATATAGATACCTGCCCTGAGTGTGGCAGTTACAGCGTAGAAGATGCGCTGATGATCCTGGGGAGCGAAGACAACCTCGACGACACCTGCACGGTGGTCTTCCGACTCAGCAAGGAGCTGTTGGACAGTAGCGACTTTCTTTATGCCTTGGCCTGTCGCACGGATGGGTGGAAGGGGGTGGAGATACTGCAGGTTCAGTTACCCGAACACTGTTGCGAATTACCTGCCATAGAAGGGCGCAACCATGAATGAAGCGATGCTGATCATGGAGGTGAGCTAATGGCCGCCAAGCCCATGTCGACGGACCAAATCAAAGGGAAGCTGCTACAGGGCGCCTTTACGAACAGCGCACCGATGGTAGGTCGTCTGTCTGATCCAATTGTAGATACTCCAATGGTCCTGACGTTGGACCAGCTCAAGCCTTATGACCACAACCCCAGGTTGAACCGAAACCCTCGATACGATGACCTTCGTGCCTCAATTCAGAGTCGAGGCTTGGACGCACCGCCTCCTGTCACTCGTCGAGTGGGGGAGGAGCATTTCATCATCCGCAACGGCGGCAATACACGCTTGGCTATTCTCAATGAGTTGTGGCGGGAGACCGGAGAGGAACGCTTTTTTCGCATTCACTGCTTGTTCAGGCCTTGGCCTAGCCGTGGGGAAATCGTTGCACTTACTGGGCACTTAGCGGAAAGCGATCTCCATGGTGAACTGACCTTCATCGAGCGAGCTCTGGGCGTGGAGCGCGCGCGGGAGTTTTACCAGATCGAGGTCGATACACCGATCTCCCAAAGAGAGTTGGCGAAGCTTCTGAAGCAGGATGGTTACCCAATCTCTCAGCCGCATATCAGCAAAATGCAGGATGCGGTGCGTTATCTCTTGCCGGCGATTCCTAATGCTTTATATGGCGGACTTGGTAAACCTCAGATCGAAAAACTAACGAGTTTGCGCCGCGCGAGCGAGAAGGCTTGGCTTAAGCATGCTGGGGCAACGCCTCAAGAAATTGAACACGAGCATCTGTTCCAAGAGGTGCTTTCTCTCTTTGACCAAGGCGAGTACAGCTACGAGCGTTTCCAGGATGAGCTGCTCCATAAAATGGGGCAGCTGTTGGGGCAGGACTACAACAGTTTGAAGCTGGATGTGCTTGAGCCAGACCGTTCATATCCGATTGAGCG
The DNA here is from genome assembly GCF_001952855.1 of Pseudomonas sp. ATCC PTA-122608. Lineage (GTDB taxonomy): Bacteria > Pseudomonadota > Gammaproteobacteria > Pseudomonadales > Pseudomonadaceae > Aquipseudomonas. Next base: position 24,552 of record NZ_LPNO01000008.1, read on the forward strand.
GCCTGAGCCAGCAGTTTCCGGCCGCGACCTGAGTCCTCCGGTTCATGCCGTTGCTCCTACCGCCCAGCGGCCTCAGCAAGTACCCGGCAGCATTGCATTAGGGCAAAACGCACCTGATGAGGTGGCACAACCCGATGAGCCTGTGTTCCTGCTTCATGAGGATGAGCAACAAGCGCGTATGGCGTCCAATACGCTTTCCGCTATCGCTGGGGTTACAACGCGGACTCAGGTTATTAAGCATCAGTTGGCGCAAGCGACTGGTGAAGCGATTCCACGTTTCGAGGACTCCTGTCTTCAATCCATTCCCATCCAGGCGGGAGGGCTTCATCCGGTTGCTGATCTTTGGTACATCGAGCGTGCTGTCGACTCACCTGATTCCTTGCGCCAGGCCATTTTCGGCCTGGTACAGGACATAGCAACTGAAGTGTCGCTTCCTCAAGAATACTTCACCCAGAGTGATTGGGGCATCGGCTTTCTATGCGCTCGGCCAGCTGAATGGGGCAACGATCTCTTTTCAGAAGCGCCCATGACACTCAGTCCCGAGGCCTACACCGTCCTTAACCTGCTGGATGGGTTGAGTGGGCGTTTCGCTCCGGCTTTGCACCTGCTTCGGGAGGATGCAGTACACCCGGCAATGCCTGAGATGAATAGCTATCGCTTGCTTGCCGAGTTGGGGCAACTCCTCCTCGGCGGTTCCCCCTTGAAAGACCAACCGGCCTCACTAGCAGGTCGGCTGAGTGATGTTGCCTTGGTCAAGTTATTCAGAGTCATACGCCTTGGGCGTCGGCTCATTGAGTTGGAATCCAAGCAATCTTTTTGCGATGTCATCCAATAACCACGGAGTGGTGGAGGTTTCTGTGCATCCCTTAAATCTGGCAGTCGCCTTTCAGATTTTGAACAACATAAAAAATGGCCAGTTGCGCAGTTGTCTCGCTATGGGCCTTGAAGAAAACGACCTGAAGATACTCATTGACCCGCTATGCATGGGGGTTCTGGTCAACTCACCGGTACCCTGGTTCAAGGTTGTCGTGGATGGCGTTGCAGTAAGGCGAGTACTCGCACACGCAAAAAACACTGAGGAGGATGAACTGATCAATCGAGCGATATTGCTTGGGGCAAGTTCTCCGATGATTCTTGAGCTTTTCGGGCTTCCGTCCAAGGAGTCATCAATCAGGCGGGAGATTCTGGGCGTACCACAACGTAGGGGGCGTTGGCCCCATGTTGGACCTGAGGATGAGGCAATTCTTTGGAAGCATTGGGTCAGCCTAACCAAGGAACTGGGTACTGATCTAGGGGATCCTCGAGCGGTCTTTGATGTGGCAATGATAATGGCCGAGCGTGAGCGCAGTCTGAACCTCGCGATTATCTGGAGCGCCATTCAGAGCTGGATCGCGCAGGGCCTGGTGTGATGGGCGTAGGAGGAAATTCTCGTTTCACCCCGGGTAACCTTGATGCGCTAAATGCTTTGCTCGACTCGGCAAGTGCGGCACTTAGTGAGAGCCGATCTGATAAGCATGCGGCGCCAAAAATTGAGAGGCCGTCTACGCGGCCACTCACGCCTATTCTGGACACGGAGAGAGCCGGGATTATCTTTACCGGTAATCCACATGAGGCAGTGCCAAGGAGGCTGTTGCTGGATAACCGGCTTACACCTTTGGAGCGTAATGCCTGGCAGGTCTTTCGCTTGCTGCTCAATGACGATGGCCTGACTTCCTTCCCAACTTATGAGCAGCTACGTCCATATTTGGCATCTACGCCCTTTAAGTTAGCGTCCAGAGAAACTGTGGCCAAGGCTTTGACGGCTTTGCGCATGACTCGCTGGCTCAGCCTTGGCGGACGAGTTCGCGACGAGGTAACAGGGCAAATGAAGGGCAATATCTACCTCTTGCACGATGAGCCAGTAAGCATTGCTGAAGCAGTCTTGTTGGACAGTGGCTACCTGGAGTTACTCGGGGAATGCGTTGGTCACTCAAACAAGTCGATCCGCGACGTTGCTGCCCATGTCTTTGAGGAGCTTGCTGCTGACCCCTACATTCGAGAGAACGCCTTGCCTTCGCATCTTGAAAAGCTGCAGCAGCGAATGGTAGGGCAGGGGTGGACCAACACTACAGTTGCTCAAGCTGGGGCAAGTGAATCCGAACTCAGTAATTTTGAGTCCGTACTCAGTGGAAACGAATCCGAACTCAGTGAAAAGGCCCCAGTTCGGAATCACGTTGGGCCGAGTTCGGATTCCGAACTCAGCCGAAAAGCTTGCGTCTTGACCCCAGTTCGGAATCCGAACTCATCTAGTACTAGTACTCATACAGATGTTTGTAAAAACACAGTACCGCGGGCGCGCGAGGATCTGCGATTGCCCGAGCAACTCCTCCAGCTTGCCTCAGAGCAGCGACGTAACGCCATGGTAGCGCTTGGATCAATTCAGCAGGGGTTGCAGCAAAAAGTACTGGACCAGTGGGCTGCACGGTGCGCCAGTGCGGAGGTGCGCAACCCTGCGGGATACCTATTCGGCATGATCCAGAAGGCTCAACGCGGTGAGTTCAATCAAGTCAGTGACAACGGAGGCGGTAATGCACATTACAATGCTCGCAGCGGCCCAGGGAGAGCAGTTGCGGCTCGAGTACCGCACCTGTCTGAGACGTTGATGCAGCGCGACAAACCGACGCCTGAGAGCCTTGTCGCGGGGCGTGAAGGTATGAGCGCGATCATGGCGTTGTTGAAGTCTGGACCAAGGCCATAGGTGAGTGGAGTGATTCCAGTGGAATCATCCTTGGCTGAGCAGCATGCTGATTCCACTGGAATCATGCTGGCAGAGCGCTTCCGTGATTCCAGTGGAATCAGCTCCTTGGGTTCGTTGGACCATCCCCAGCTTGGGAGGCTGTCTCAAAACATCCCGTCTACGAATCTGTTTCCGCACTGACGACATTCTCGTTCCTCGCAATACTGATGCAGTGACATCTACTTGCAGGAGCAATCCATGTCTGACCTTGTTCAATTGAATCTTGGCCCGTTGCGCAGCGCCATGAAGCTCACGCTCCACACCCATCATGCAGCTCGTGTCTGGCATGGCAGACCTGCAGGGAATGGCAAAAACGGCATTATTGGCTTGAGCGGCTTCGTCAGCTTGATGAACAGAATGAAGCGGGCGGCGGAGCAGGACGACCCCTATGCAGATTTTTGGCTGATCCGAATCCACGAGAAACTTGAGTCTTCAAAATCTGAACTGGGACAAATAAAAGCCCGGTTGGACCAGTCCATGAGCAGCCTGCCCGAAGCATTAAGTGTGGGTGAGAACCTCAACGTTCATCCGGTCATGCTCCCGGTCTACATCAACTCTCCGTTTGGCTTTCTTGCTGTGTACCTGCTCATCGCTTATGACGACATAGTTCGTCGGTTGTTGCTGGCCCATCACACAGCGTTGATGGGCCGGCGAGACATGGAGGTCTGGATCAACGCGGGGGGTTACGTGCTGCGTAGTCTCTTTGGGTTGGCCCAACAATACAAAGTCTCGGGCGCCACGCGTGATGACTTCGTGACGAACAATGCGGTCGCCCGGGAGGCTCGAGAGCGATATGGAGAGTTGCCACAGGACGTCCTTGAAGGGATACGCCGTTGCGAGTTTGCGCCTCCGATATACCAGCGTCGACCACGAGAAGAGGGGCAGGACGATGATCCAGATGACGATCCAGATAGCCCGCTCAGCATGGCTCCAGTGGAAACCATAGTGCCAACAGAAGCGGTTGGAGGATGAGTCGATGGTTCATTCCGAAGATGCCGTCAGCGCTGTCACTGCGGCCGAATCGACAGTCGATGAGAAACACGTTGCCTTCCAGCCGCTGCAACAGAGTGCCTTCTCGGCGATAGAACACGCGGCCTTCCTTAAAGGGCTTTTAAAGCCTTTTAAGGGTAAGGGGGAGCTCATGCAATTTGGTGACGTGTGCAGTCGGCTTATGAACAGTTTGGTTCAGTTAGCTACTGGAGAGGTGCTGGCTCAGGCCGAGCGTTATCCATTCACGTTGCTCCCAATCCGTATGACGCGACAGTCGACTGGAGCGGGAACGGTATTTCTGCGCTGGAGCCGAATGGATCGCAGCAAGATGGGAGTCGACCTATGGGCTGACCTGTTAGGCAATGGCAGGACGCCGATCAACCTAGTTTCGGATCTTTACGCCATGGAGCTTCAGCGGATAACGATCAACATGCAGATCAGCTTAATGCACAGCATCAGCCGACAGGCATTTTTGTGTGCTTCCAAAATCCGAGTTGCCGAGCAGATTTATCAGCAGCGAGTTTCTCAGCAGGTCACAAGCAATTCAGCGGAGGTATGACCATGTCCACCAAGTTTTGGGGCGAGGGGAACATCGGCACGAAGCCCGAGTTCAGGGAGTTTGCGAACGGTAACAAAGAGCCCCGGCGGTTGCTCAGGCTCAACGTGTACTTTGATAACCCGGTGCCGAAAGGTGATGGAGAGTATGAGGATCGCGGCGGTTTCTGGGCCAACGTGGAGCTTTGGCACAAAGACGCCGAGCGCTACTCGGAGCTTTACAGCAAAAGCATGCGGGTGCTGGTGATAGGTCGCATGCTTATGGATCAGTGGGAGGACGACAACGGCGAGGAGCGCAGTGCGATGAAGGTGCAGGCTAGCCGAGTGGGGATTTTGCCGCATCGTCTTCAGAGTTTGATGGTGAGATCGAACGACCATGCACCTTCTGAAGACGTAGTTTAAAAATCTATATTTGGCTGTTAAGCAAATTCCCAGGTACACCGTTTCTCGTATGCGAGAAAATTCCCCAAGCCCAGTCTAAAACCGGGGCGAGGCCGTCCCAGAATGGGGTTATCACATCTACTCAGCGAAAGGAATCTCGATATGCCGACCTTTACCGCATCAGAAAAAGCTGTCGCATTGAGTAAGGCGCAAAGAGAAGTTGATCTAGTCGCCGAAGCTGAAGACATCGCGGAGCTGCACCGACAGAAAAGCTGGGCCAGGGCATACGCCTCGGCGTTGGTACACGTCGGGGCATTGACTAGCGATGAACAGGGTAGGCTTGAGGGGCAGATCCTCAGGACTTCAGAAATGCGTCTGGACGAGCTTGATGCTCGCTGATACCTCTGAAACAAGCCCGGCGTGTCGGGCTTGTCGAGAGCTGATTCATTAAGTCGGTTGCCGACAGTTTCCGAGTACCTCGAACTGTGTAAGCGTCCGGTTGGGTTGCTTTCCTGAACGACCTCGGCTTTGAACGGTTTTGGATAAGAGCTTCGTTGGCGCATGAAAATGCTGGCAATAAGGGTGATCGCGTCCGCTTAAAAATACGCGGACACCATGCACTTAAACTTAGAGTTTGAAAGGTGAGTTCGCCGGACGCTTACGGGAGGTTTTTCCAACGGTCCAAAGCTATATTGGGTCGCTATATGCAGGAGTTCCATCATCGGGCGCGTATTGCAACGTTTGTTGAAAGGTTAACGCTAACCTATTATCGCCCTTTGGGGACCAAATATTGACTTGAGGCACACATGCTTTTACGCACGATCGCCCTCTACATCGGCTCCCCTATAGAGGAGGAATCTGAACGCGTAGTGCTTCGAGCTCTTCTAGTGATGCTTGAGGAGCGTAGATGGGCGTGAACGGACTGCGTGTGAAAATCGCGACGTATGACGAACTGTCAATTCTTTTGTCTAGCATCAACCCGCGATGACGGTTCCGGTTTCACAATTGCTGTGAAACCTTGAATGTCAGACGAAAAAAGCCCAGCTTGGCTGGGCTTTTTTAAAAATGATTCAGAATTTATTCAAACGTGTATTTTTTCTCAGTTACGAATGCCGGTTCCTTCCAATTAGGGCCTTTTATTAAGGCCTTACCAGAATCGATGATAAGCCCTTCACTTACCATATAACTAACCAGTTTTAATAGCTCAAGATTGTTTAGGATATTAACCCAGTCGTTTCTATTGTAAAGCCCGTCTAATCTAGGATACGAAATTCCACTTTCGCCCTTTGTTAGAAATAAAACGACATCTCTAGGTGCTTCGGAAACAACCACATCATTAATAGTATTCATTTTGCTTCCCTCTCGTCCTGTATCCTTCCAGCTTCTAACGCTTCCGGGGTGTAAAACAGATTCTGACCATCTTTCAGCTTATAGTCTTCTAATGTTGCCGCATGAGCATTATTCCAAGTCGCACCGCTATCCGCAGGGGACACACCATCCGCAATCCCCAAAGCCCTGTACCGTTCAAGCTCTCTAGTCTCGTGAGTATAAAATCGCTTATCGATATCAGTAACGGCCATTTCGCCGCTTAGGATTTTTTCCAGGCGATCAATCATCACGGCGTTTGCATCCGATGGACCGAACCTGCCTGTATGCAGCTTAACGAGATCAATGCCTTCCTGGGTCACTGTTGCGGTCGTCCAATCAAGGTTTTGAGTCGGCCCCCCTGCTTTATCAGGATTGTACATCCGACCGCTGTACTCGCCTTTGGTGTCGGCCCCTTCGTACGGATTGCTGTACACGGCATAAATCGGCGGCAAACCGGAATCCGCAGGGTAAACGTAGATACCGTCTCGAAAGCCCGACTGCTCGGCAGCGGGAAACGGCTCAGCTTCGATTTCGACGGGTGTCAGTGTGATTCCGGTATATACCGGATTCTGGACGGGCTGCGCCGGTGTTGCGGTTGAGCTATTTCCAGGTACCGCGATCGGGAACGTCAAAATAAAGGGTTCTGCACCAACGCCTGTGAACGTATAAGCGTTTGCTACAGGATCGAATACCAGTGCACGTACAGGCACAGCAGGAGAAACACCACCGGTTGCCTGCGTGTTCACCAGGGAATACTTCGATTGATCACCAATAATCCGATATGGGACATCAACCGTCCCGCCCGCCGCAGCAACGTCCTGAAGGTTTGCGGGCAGATTGGGCGCCAAGTCTTTCGCTGGCAGGTTCAGGGTTGTCGGTGGTAATTCACCATTACCGAGCGGCGATGGATACAGCAGGGCAAACAGACCCACGGCTGTGGCCGAACTAAAAACGGTACCCAATACCGCCCTACCGGCTTGAAGGGCACCTTCCAACGTTATTTGTGAGCCTGCCGCAGCTACGACAGATCCTCCAGCAGCGCTGAGCTGCGTAGCACCGGCAGCCGGAAGCTTGAACGTATGAGCGGTTTTAAATGCAGCAACTCTCGCAGCTTCAGCGGCTGCTGCGGCGACGGCCGCTGCGGCGGCGTTGGCGGCAGCGACTTCCTCGGGGGTCAGTTGCTTACTGATCGTTACGGGGGTATCACCGTTGATTGTGATTTCAAAGGGCGTAGCGTTCAGATTTTGCGCCACGTACTGAAGCTGAGTTGCTGCCGCTTCACCCACTGCGGTTTTAAGATTTTCGGGAATGGTGTTGTAAGTGACGTTTCCCGCAGAAATTTTCCCATCAAACTGATAGTTCCCTACGGCGTCTTTATTGACAGTGCCTTCAACCTTGAAGCTGGTATTTTCAATCCAGGACAACAGCTGCCAATCACTGACTGATCCGACAGCAGGAATGCTTTCTACAAGAATCGGGGTGACGGTACCGACCGGAGCCGCTGCCAAGGCGGCATCCAAGAGAGGGCTGGAAAAATTTGACGAATTTAAGCCAAAGCTGGCAATGGATGTTTCTGCTGCTGCGCCGTGTCCGTAGACAAAATGTCCAAATGCAGCAACGGGGGTCAGTTGGTTGCCCGTCAGACCAGGGCATGCCGCAACGCCGTTCGTGAGCTGGACATAATTGGTGCTCGCGTAATAAAGCGCGCCATTGACGTCATTTCCCGGGTGCAAAAATATGTAGTAGTCCGCATAGGGGACAACTTGCAGATCGTAGGTGAACCCCGGCGCGACGTTACCATTCTGGCTCCAATTTAGCTGTTCATCGGCGAGCTTAATAAGCATTTCTCGCCACAGACCCTGAGCGTAGTATGGATTTCTTGATTGTTGTTGCATTAGGAAAATAACAGCAGGGCTGGGCCCCGGGTTAGGCAGTCCATTTGTATTTACATCTGGATAGCCAGGTTCAGTAGCTGTGATGTTTATTGGGGGAAGAGTTATGTCGACCATAGTTTATATCCTTATCCATCCACGTAATTAGCAGTTCCTGTTCCCTAAAGGGTCGAAGCCCTTTGTTGGCATGACTCATGTTCAATCGCATCTGACCTGATGGCGGGTTTGGCCGTGGGTAAACATGAGCGCCAAGAAACTGTATATCCGTACAGCTTAATCCATCAACAGAAATATGCATAAATGCATATGTGGCCGACAAACGGTATCGATTCGCATTTGCCATCGGTGTGTGGTGGCCAGATCAAATAGAGTCAATACACCTGTTCCAAATGTAAAGTATTCGCATTTATACTCCCGCTCAATCGCCACTTCTACCGAGGTCGTCTGTTTATTTCTTCGCGCAGGTCATCGTGCAGGTCTCCCCCCAAACCCATACTGCTGACAGCTTTGATTCGGCACTACGATGAGCTGGTGGACCATGTGCGCCGACGCTTTGGTAAGCGGATCTTCGCGCGTGAAGTGGTTCACGATTTGTGCCTGCAGTTGCTTGAGCAGGATGAAAAGCCAAGCGTGCGCACGCCAGTGGCCTTTTACGCAAGATCGCCAGTGATATAGCAATCAGTCGCTACCATAGCGAGCGCCGCCGCCAGCCTTCATTGTCGGCGTTTCGGCAGTGCCGGGCGTGATCTGTGGCGCGCCGAGCCCGGAGCGTCAGCTTGATGGGGGAAGAGCGCTGGAGCTGCTGACTAAGCAATTGCCAGTCTGCCACCGCGCTGCCAGACGGTGTTTGTCATGCACAGGTGCATGAGTTGCCCCAGGCTGAAGTGGCCGAGCGCGGTACACACTAAGAAGCGTGCCTACTCAATTGAATAGGGTAGCTGGTCACTCCCCATTGACCACCGATGCGGGGGTTGAGGTTGTCGTCACTATCCAAGTGGAAGGATCAGATCCGCCCCTTGGTTTTTGACGTTCCCTACTGGAGTCCCCACCGGGTACCACTCAAATTCGTCGACGGGGAGACAAAGGTTTTTGGCTATGTCTTCCGCTCGAGCTGGCGACAGTTCCTGGTCCAACCATTCCCTGGCGTGTTCTGGAGACAAAACCAGCGGTCGCCGATCGTGTATATCCAACATGCCTTGGTCGCTGGCAGCCGTAATGATGACAAACCCATCTCCCTCGTGAGGTTCAAGATCTGTGTGAACCTGAGCTAGCGCTGCGAGGAACATAGGTGTCTGGCTTTTGAGACGAATGAAGTAAGGCTGCTTTTTCTTTGGATTCTCAGGATCCTTCACCCACTCATACCAACCATCAGCTACAACAAGTGCCCGGCCATTTGGCCAGAGCTGCTTGAAGAACTTGCCGGTGGTCACTGTTTCAACCCTGGCGTTGATCGGATCAGGACGTTTGCCTTTGGCCCAGAAGGGCGCCCATCCCCAGTGGACCGGATCAATTCGCAACCCGTCGTCGACGCTGTGCAGGATAAGTACCCGGGTAGTCGGTGCAATGTTGTAGCGGGCGATTGGCTGGTTGTCGTAGCCGCTGATCACGTCCTGCTCTGAATGGAGCTCTCTTAGGTAGTCGGCCATACCTTGGTACTGAGCAAACCGTCCGCACATGGTAATCACCCGCTTGTCGTAATTTCCTACAACTGAATTGACCGCAAACCGCCTTCAAAGTTAACTGTATACCTATACAGTATCTGAGAAATCTTGCGTCATGAGCTTTGTCATTCTAGGCCCTCTGGCAGAAGGCGGCGTCCAGCTGCCTCTTTGCTCTTTCAAAGTCCCGGCGGGTTTCCCTTCGCCGGCGGCTGACCATATCGAACAACAGATCTCATTGGATGAGCTGCTGAACATCCGAGCGCCCCATGTTTATCTGGTGTCGATTGCGGGGGATAGCATGCAAGGCATCGGAATTTTCGACGGTGACTTGGCGATTGTGGATCGGTCCATTGAGCCGCTGAACGGGCACATCGTCATTGCTCTGCTTAATAACGATCCTGTGTGCAAGCGCCTCTGCAAGCTGGGGCCTGAAGTGATTTTGAGGTCAGAGAATCCAAAGTACCCGGCGCGGTATGTGATGGAAGGGGACGAGCTATCGATCTGGGGTGTCGTCACTTACAGCGTGCGCAGCCATGGCCACGCTTAAACCTGAGCCAGTATTTGCGTTGATCGACTGCAATAGCTTCTACGCGAGCTGCGAGCGGGTGTTTCGTCCCGATCTGGCACGTACGCCTATCGTGGTTCTCAGCAACAACGATGGTTGTGTGATTGCTCGATCCGCGGATGCGAAGCCGTATATCAAAATGGGAGAACCGTACTTTCAGATCCGCGACAAGTTGAGCAAGCACGGCATCCTTCCTTTCTCCTCAAACTACGCGTTGTACGGAGACATGAGTCAGCGGGTCATGACGGTCATCGAGTCCCTGGTACCGGCTGTTGAGATCTACAGCATCGATGAAGCCTTCGCGGACTTGACAGGTATGACAGGTGACTTGGAGCACTTAGGTCGGCGTATCCGCGCCCAAGTGCTTAGGAGTACGGGTATTCCTGTGGGTGTCGGCATCGCGGGAACCAAAACGCTCAGCAAGCTGGCCAATCACGGTGCCAAGAGGTGGCAGTCCCAGTTGGGAGGTGTGCTGGATATTCGAAACTCAGCGCGAAGAGACAAGCTGCTCAAGGTGTGTGATGTCTCAGATGTCTGGGGCATTGGCAGAAAAATGACGGCGCACCTGGCCGAGATGAACATTCGAACAGCTTGGCAGCTTTCGCAGGCCGATCCCTGGATGCTCCGTAAGAACTTCAGCGTAGTGATCGAGAAGACTGCTCGTGAGCTCGCCGGAACGCCTTGCCTGGAACTGGATGAGCCCGATCCGCCAAAGCAGGAAATTTGCTGCAGCAGGATGTTCGGTAAGCGGTTGAAGGATCTGCCCTCGATCAAGGAAGCGGTCGCCACTTACATGATGCGGGCTTCTGAAAAGCTGAGGGCCCAGCACTCGCTGTGTAAGAAGATCCGCGTGAGCATTCGTACAGGGATGTTCAATCCGGAAGAGGCAAAGTATGCCAATGGAGTGATCGTTGACCTTCCCTATCCCACGGACGATGTTCGTCTTCTGACGAGGGCGGCGGTTGATGCGCTGGATCGGGTTTTTCGACCCGGCTTCAACTACAGCAAGGCAGAGGTGTTGCTGCTCAATCTCTGCCAGAAGGGAGAATACACCGACGATTTGTTCGCGGCGTCTCAGCCCGCCGAGGCGTCGAAGGTAATGGCTGTGTTGGACGAGATCAATGGCAGGTGGGGCAGGGGGACGTTACGTGCAGCAAGCGTCCCGCTGAACCCAGACTGGGGCATGCGGCGGGATATGATGAGTCAAAGCTATACCACTAAGCTGGACCAGCTCTGGAGGATTTCTTGTAGTTAGTAACTTTAAAAGTCGTCCACTCCTTGCAGATAGCACGCTTCGTCCGCGCGCATCTGGATTTCCGAATCTGTACCGGGTCATTTTCCAGACGAAATCCTTCTGGTTTGCGGAATTCCCCTACAAGCCTTCCTGTTCAACTTCTGCAAACCTATTTGCACTCGCATCCAGATGCGTATGAGGGTCACCCCGTGAATAGCAAAGTAGGATGAATGCGAAATGGGAAAAAAGGGATTTGCTCATCGTGCGGGCTACCGTCTTGGAAGGCTTCTAAGAGCCTCCACGCGTCGGCAAACTCTGATTGTGAAGTGGTTGGCAGTGAAGGGCGTTCCCACTGTAGTAACGGCCACGATGATCTGGATCGTAAAGCTCCTATTGCTTGGGACGCTTCTGTATTTTGTGTTTTGGCTAGGTCTGCTTTTGATTGGACTCTTTGTCTTTGGGGCGTTTTTAAGACCTGGTCCGAACGCTACAGACTCCGTCGTTGGTTTTGATGGCGATAAACTGTTTCCCGACCACAACACACCCCAGAACTCAAATGACCCGAAGTACGATTAGACGCGCCCCTTGTTTTGCTAGGATCTCTTAGAACTAAATCACCTTCTGGATCGTGTCTTTGCCTTTACCTCCCTGCTGTTGAGCACCGTTTGTACCGTCGCTCATTCCCTGTAGGGTTGATCCGGCTTTTACTCCTGCAAAGGCTAGTGATGTCATCCAAAAGGCTGGCAAGACGATAAACAGTGCCGCCATTACGTAATTCAGCAGCATATCCGCCTGGGTGTTATTCATGCCCATCAGCGGATTCAGACTGGAATGCGGGGAGTTCGCCCCGTAAAGCGTATCGAGGATGGTGGTATCGATCCAGCGTGCGAGCTGTAGCCAGAAGTCCACGAATATGATTGCGAACTGGACAACGGATACCGTGATGGTTGCCTTCAAGTCGTAGGTGCTGAACATCAGCACCAGCGGAATACAGATCAGCAGGGCCATCTTGAGGGCTGCCAGCACCATTGGGAGCGCTTGGCGTACTACGTCCATGGCGGGGAAGTACGCCAGGGTTCCAGCGGCTAACCCAACGGTTCCTGTTACCCGGCTCATGTCATTGAACAAGGAGCCACCGGCTTGTCCTCCGTAATCGGTGTAGACCTTTCCCTGTGTCATTCTTTGGCTACTCGGCGACACCACCTGACGAATGATTGCGTCGTTCACCTCTTCCTGTGGCATGAAGCGGGCCCACCGAATAAAGCGGTCCAACAGGCTGCTATCGACCTGGGCGAGTAATCGACTACGAAGCCCCTTATTACTGTCTGCCCACCACTGGTTGCAAGTCGGATAGCCTCCACCGTTTCTCACCTGGGCCAGCCCCATATCCCTCGTAGAGTCGTAGGGCCATTCGGCACGTGGAGTTCTGGAGTGGTAGGTGTCGTAGTAGCCTGGCTGGCCAGAGAAGTATCGAGAGCCAATCCAGTTGATATCGTTGGTCAGCTCATCGTCGAGATTTGGACGGTTCATGAACAGCTTCGCTCGCGAGTAGCCGTAGCAATCGTTTGTGAAGTCGGCGACCTCCTGAGCGAGTACGGGATCATGAAGGCGGGTGTTGTTTACCTGCATACGCATCTGTCTCAGATCACTCCCACAGGGAATGGCAGCAACTGCGGCGCCGGTGATCGCCTTGGACATGGAGTGCACGAAGAACCACCAGACGGGGACTTGTGCGCTTTGGTTGTTCAGGGACGTGAAGGATCTGCCCCAGCCAGTGTCCTCTGGCGCGGGTACCTGGTACTGACATTGTTGTGAGCGGCTATCGTCGAACTGCATCGTGCTCAGGTCTAGATGGATAAAGGGCATGCCGGCGAACATGATTACCGCCGTCGCCATCCAAAGCCGGCTCTCAATCCGAGTACTGGCCAATAACCCTTTGTTACCTTCGTCAGCACCCTCTCCTCGGGCCTTCAGCCACTCTTGGAGGAGGATGGCGAAGATGGGCAGGGCGAACATGCCTGAGTCCATCAGAACGTCCCAGATGCCGTTACTGATGAGCCAGCCCACAAGCGTCAGGTAATACTCCAGATAGTCATTGGTATAGAGCGTCATCTCAAGCTCCCATCCGTATTTGAGCTCTGGTTAGCTCCAGCAACAGCAACGATAAAATCACGGCCGTCTCTGCTTTGCGGACGTTCGATTTGGAGGAGGGCACGCGATGTAGCTGACGATCGAGGTAGCGCAGCCAGAGGGACAGAGCGACGCTGTAAAGCGCCACCCGCCAGCTAAAGAAATACCAATAGGAGTTGGCTCTCCACTCTTGCCAGGCGGGCAGTCCCTTCATGACCTGAATGCCTAGAAGGTTGAACGCCAGTGCAATGACGAGTACCAGACTTACTACTGCGATGGGAGCCCAGAGACCCAGACTGATAAACCTGCGTAACGGATTTCTTGTCATGGCCGGCGTCCCCGGCTGTTACTGGACACATCCTGTTCTGCTTCTTCAAGGCGGTTGGTATCAGGGTCACCCTCATAAATGGCGCGAGAGTTGTCTTTACGCTCCTTGTGGCGGGCGATGATGGCAGCGGGGGAGTTGCTGGTCAGGAATCTACGCAGTTCCATCTCGGTGCGTAGATTGGTGATTTCCTGTTGCAGTGACTGACGCTCATTGCTCACTGCGTTAGTGGCCAAATCGTTGGCCGCCACATTGGGTTCTTTGTTGCCGGCGAGAAGGGTGCGTTGCAGCAGAAGCGCCTTCTCCAGAACACTGGTGACAGCAATTTCTGACGCCAGACGCTGGGCCAAAATCTCCTGATCTGGTTCATCACGTAAGGCCGTGATGACGCCTCGGGTGATGGGCATTGAATTGCTGCCGGCCGCGGACAGGTTCTCTGAGTTGGGAAGCTTGGCGCCGGAGATCAGTTCTTGCAGCAGCTCAAGTTTTTCTTCGTATTCTTCTTGGATGAGCGGGGTTAATCCCACGCCTGCGGTTGCGCTGCTTTTGGTACAGCTTTCACACGTCTGTTGCTGTACCTCGCCCAGGACACGATTGGCAAACGCGCCAGCTTCCTCTGGCGATCGCCAGGTACCGCAGAGCATGCCGCTGTTGCAGTCATTTGGAGCGATCGTAGAGGAGTCGCTGGCGGTACGGCCGTTGAGCAGGTTGTAGCCGGCTTTGGTGACCTCGCTGACCACCTTGATGGGAGGCTGTCCGCGGCCACCGGCCTTGCTGCCGCCTATCCAAGGGATGCCGGTATTGCCGTTATCAGACTCTGCCTGGGCTGTTACTGCTACTGCGTCCTTGTTTTGACCAATGGCTTCCTTGAGTGCCTGCCCTTCTGCGAGTGAACCCCATCCGGTTTGATTGCCAGCAAGGGTGACCATGCGCTCGGCCATCGCGCGGCAACTTGCCTTCGATCTGTCGAAGTCCAAGCGTGCCTGGAGAATGCCGTTGGTGAGCAGATTGTAGAGGCCGGGATCCGCACGCTGAATGATTAGTGCGGGCAGCGAGGCAACAGCTCCTGTCGCGTTTTGAATCACGCTCCCCATGATGCTCTGAAAACCGCCAGTCAAACCGTTGAGTTGGTTATGCAGCGTGGTCGAGAGGTCCATGTTTCCGCACATCAGGTTGCTGTTCCAACCCACACCGACGCCGACGCTTTGCATATTGCCCGCGCGGCCCATGGAGACCGCGTTGCCGCCACCGATGCTGTACAGCACGTCATCGCCAATGACGCTGCCAGAACCACCAAAACTGGCTGCGAAAGCGAGAGAGGTGACACTCCATAGAGCAGCGCTTAGGACCAGCCGGCGGCAGGTTGAGAGAGATTGGGGGGCTGACGTCCGAGTCATGTTCAGGCTCCGTGTTGAATTGAGGGTTAATGAGGGCCGGTGCTGCCGAGGAAGGTTTGCCCTTCACGTTTACAGCAGGTGTAAGGGCGCCACAGCGACCACGCGTATCCCCCATCGATGGCTTGAAGGTGAGGGCCCGATTCTGGGAAAGCGCTGCAGGAGTTGCTGACGCGAGGCGTGAGTTGTTGCCACTTGCCTGTGGCGGGTTCTGATTCGCGCAGTTCACCCGCGGGCCAATAGCCTGCGCTGGGTGACGCGAGGAGCGGTTGGTACACGTGGACCTGGCCAGGGCGCGTCACAATATCGCCTGCGCGCTGAGCCATGACGGCGGAGGCCTTGTAGTCGTCCACGTGGTGCAGAAAGCCGCTGCGGGGATAAATGTTTCCCCACAGGTTTAAAGACAACCTGCTGCCCACCTCGCGAATGCCGGGAATGAGTGATTGTGGGTAGATACTTTCTGGAATGCCGTAACGCCAGCCGACGTAATCCAGTGTGCTGAGCATGTTTGGCATGTAAGGTGTGCCGGCGCCGGCACAGGTGTATCCGGAGCCGCTGGCGAAAGCGTTGAAGGCTGCGATCCCTGGATGGCCAATCACATCCACATTTTTGAAGATGGAGAGGTTGTTCTCGTGTCGATCGTTGGTAGTACCGCTGCCGCCGCCTTTGGCGTGAGAGATCGGTGCGCTGAGTGCCCTGACTTCACTCCAGGGATTTTCCCCTGTTGAGGAATAGCTTGAGACAACGGCGTCGGGAACGTAGTGGCGAACCTTGGCGGAAGTTTTGACCTTGCACCCAAAGGTGGTGCAACGGAGCCAGAAGCAAGCGCCCACAACTTGGTATTCAAGGCAGTTGGGGGATATCACTGAAGGGACGATGATCGCCGTGTTTAACGCCTGACTCAGGGGGCTGTAGGTAAGTGTGAGTAGTAACGGTGCGATGGTGATGAGGTAAGGAGATTTGCGATCCTCGTTCATGGATGTGCTTCCCGGTATAGCTGGATCTTCGTCAGCGCGCGCTCGACGTTTGAGTCTCCATAGATAACGTATTTCCCATCCGCCACGACCGCTGGGATTTTGGTGAGTCCCAGGCTCCAGGCATCAACGATATCCTGGTGAGCGTTCTCAATCCTCGCGCTCATCTGAGCGGTCATTCGTTCACCGAACATGGCTTCGGCTGCAGCGGACGAGGAGGGCAGCCCGCTGGAGAGCTCATCCTCCAACGCTGAAAGCTGGTCGATGAGAATCAAGCGAATTTCATTCGTCGCCTCAATGGGATGAGCGCTGTCGGTGATGACCCAGGGTACGGCGGAGGAGGTTTGGCTGACGACCAGCGCTGCCAGGCTTATCAGAATGAGAATGGGCTTCATTGCTCGGGTCCGGGGTGAGTGAGTCCTGAATCTTCTGCGTAAGCTCGCCCCCGCACACTATGAAAACTGGTTTGTGAGCTATTCCTTTATTAAATAGCTAATCGTTATTGGTGCAGCGCCCGAATGTTCAGCAAGCTATGATTGGCGACAAAACTCAGGCATTGAAGCAGGCATGGACGATAACATCGAGATGGGCCGTGAGCCGGTGCAGATAGATAAGGTGCTTGCATCCAAGGCAGGGCATGCGTTTCACGAGGCATGGGCAGCACGATCAGCCCTTGAGCTGCTTATTCCCTCCACGCAATTAGCGGCGATAACCCTTGAAGGATTCGATGTGATCGATGAAGGGGACCTCGATGCTAGCGCGGTGGAAATTGCGGATATGGTGCGTTACTACGGGAATAGTAATGTTGCCGAAGCAAGTCGCGTTGAAATTGTGCAGTTTAAGTACTCGATCGCCAGGGCCTCCATTCCTGCACGAGCATCCGATTTAGTAAAAACCCTAAAAAAGTTTGCTAATACAGACGTACAACTCCGCGCTAAGCACGGTGACATACACGTCGAGCACATAGTCCATTATGAGTTTGCTACCAATCGCCCGATTCACCAAAATTTAATTACGGCCATAGCACAAGGGCAGGATGGTGGCGTCTATCTGCCTGATGTAATAAAGCAAAGGAGACAAGTTTCTGAAGCTCTTGAAGATTATCCTTATCCTCATGAGACACTACTCCATCGCTTGATACTTACGGGTGGCGGTGGCGCACTTGACGAGGTTGATCGATCTGTCAGTCACGTGCTTGCATCGTGGAGTGAAGCAAGTGATCCAGAAGCTGAAAAGCGGCTTTTGAAGCTTCGAAATCTCGTCCGTACCAAAGCCGGGCCAAGTGCAAATGGTGATAAACGAATTGAAAGAGTTGCCGTTTTAGCTGAGCTTGAGGTCGATCATGAAGATCGTCTTTATCCGACGCCCGCGGCTTTCATGCCGATCGAGTGTTTGGTTAAACGCTCAATCATCAGCGATGCCATAAAGTTAGCCCGTGAGGGTGGTCCTCCGCTTATCGTTCATGGCGCAGGCGGCATGGGTAAGACCGTGCTTATGCAAAGTATCGCAGAGCAGATGGCGTCGAGAGACCAAGTTGTGATCTTTGACGGTTTTGGGGCCGGGCGATGGCGAGATCCTGCAGATGGGCGCTTTAGGGCTGAACGGACACTTGTGCATCTTGCCAATTTGCTGGCAGGGCGAGGGCTTTGTGACATCCTTCTTCCGATCTCGGATATCACAAGTTTGCTCCGGGCTTTTCGGAGTCGCCTTGTCCAGTCTGTAGCATCTATACGTCAAGCTGATGCTGCCGCATGCGTTGTTTTGGTTTTGGATGCAATTGATCATGCCGCAATATCTGCTGTTGAGTTCAAAGAGACGTCCTTTGCCCAACAACTTTTGCGAAGTTTCTGTGCAAATCCGATCGATGGTGTGATGCTAATTGGCTCATGTCGTACCGAGCGCTTGGGGTTGGCGGTTGGTGATGCTGAGTATCGTGGATTTGAGATACCTCCGTTCACTCCACAAGAGATCAGAGAACTGATACTGAAGCATGATCCGGATACTAACGACCTTGAAATAGCTACGTTGGAAATGCGATCCGGACGAAATCCACGATGCCTTAATATGTTGTTAATAGATGGGCGACCATATGACTCAGTACTTATCCCACTTGAAAATAACCAGCCATCGGCATTGCTCGACACGTTGTTAAATAAGCGTTTGCTGGAGGTGCGACGATTCGCGCTCAGCAGGGGGGTGCGCAATGCAGACATCGATCTACTATTGATGGGCATCGCTCTTTTGCCTCCCCCCGTCCCGCTTGAAGAACTGGCAGTTGCCCATGGGATCGCCCAGCGTGAAGTTGAAAGCTTTGCAGCTGATCTGGCGCCTCTTCTAGAACGAACGCCGCACGGTCTGATGTTTCGTGATGAGCCTACAGAAACATTAATTCGTCAAGAATGTGAGAGTGATCTCGCAAGTCTTGAGCGCATTGTGGGTGTTCTCACCAGTCGCCAGGCGAATTCTAACTACGCAGCTAGAGCTTTACCGTCATTATTAGTATCACTGGAAAGAACTGAGCAGCTCATTGCCCTCGCTACAGACGTCCGGGTCCCGTCAAGCGCATCCAAGGTTAGCCGACGAGATATTCGGTTAACGCGGATTACGGCCGCGCTCAATGTTTGCTCAAAGGAACATCGATCAGATGATCTCGCAGGCTTGCTTCTGGAGGCGTCGATTGTTGGTGCGGGGCATGAGCGAACCGACCGATTTCTATGCGACTTCCCAGACTTGGCTTCTGTTGCTGGAGATGTTGAGGCTCTTCGTCGGTTGTTTACTACCAAGATATGTTGGCCGGGCGAAAGACATTCTGCCCTAGCAATTGCTCATTCATTTGCAGGGGAAATGGGAGAGGCCTTACGTAACTCAAGGCGCGCGATTGACTGGCAAAGGTGGGCTAGTTCCAGTTCCATCTCTAGTTTCTCTGAACTGAAGCCTAAGGCTGCTCGTAACACACGAGAGGATCTCGGGATTTTCTACGTTCAGATACTTGCAGGCAATGATGTTCGGGCTGTGAAGAATTTTGAAAGGATGAAGGAGGGCATTGCGTATCAAAAAATCAGTGATCTATTTGAGCTTTTTGAGCGTCATAAGGTTAGCCCTAATAAACCTTCATACGAAATATTTCAACGTTTAAGATACTGCCGTTCACGTTCGCGAGCGTTGTGGGCAGCTGCGCTGGAGTTCTCCAATAACGCACCCGATGTTGATCGGTGGATAGTAAAGCGGTTCGCTAGAGCCAATGCATCGGCTAATAAGCATAAGGCTGAGCCGGGAACCGATTTCGCAGTAATCGCTCGGGGGATAGATCTAGGGCTGATTGAGGAGGCCAAGGAAATATTGAGCAGCGTGAAGGTCTCGCCTCCAATATTATATGACTATACGTCTCACTGGCATATGCAGCAGCAAGTGGTTAGCGCTGTAATTTTAGCGGGTTTGAAAGCGACCGTTTCTAAGAAAGCTGTAACTATTATTGATCTTCTGCCTGAAGAATTGATTCTTTTGGTGAGTCCTAGTGTTCGGAAGCGTAGCTCTGCTGCATTCATCAACTCCCTCAAATTAAAACTAACTGAATCGTCTAACTTTAAACGCAAGGTCAAAATCATAAAAGATAGCTCCTCACTGAGTTATGAAAAGCGATCGGAGTATTCGCGTGTTGTTACCCATAGAATTGAACCACTCTTGTCTTACGCCCAGTGGGTTGTTGAGGCTATCTCACCTCCAAAGGGCTTTACGAGAAGTGATGTACTAAATTCAGCGTTCGATCAGCTGGAGCGAAACGTTAATCAAGCCTCCGAGTATCCATATACCGATACTAAATCTTATCTTGCTTGGATCGGTTTTCACACATTATTTTTCGTTGCGGACTCATTGGCTGCGATTGATGAGCATTTAGGTAGTCGGATTGCAAATTGGCTCTTAGTTGCTCCTGGGATTTATCAACCAGAGAAAATCAAAATAGTCACACGCCTTTCTCGGATAGAGGAATGTCACGACGCGGCTCTTAAATTGGCTAGACATATTGAGTCTCGCATTGTTTCTGATACGGATGTCAGCAATCGAATAAACTCCTACGGCGAACTTGCCCGGGCGGTGTGGCGTGTATCTACCGAGGAGGCTGCATCACTATTTCGGCGAACGATTGATCTTGCTGATGCTGTTGGAGCTGATGATATTGATCGAACTAACAGTATTCTTGAGCTCACTAGGCACTATTCCGGCAATGAACTGAGTGCCGAGGCCGCTCATGGCCTCGCCAGAATACTAGAGCTTAGTCAGAATGAAGATTCAAAGTTTCCATGGTTTGAGTATGCTCAAACCATGGTTCCCGCTGCAGGCCTGGGGGCTCTTCCAATCATTGCAAGGCTTGATGACCGCGAAATGTCTGATTTGGGGCGCACCTTAGGACCTACCCTCACCGTACTTGTGAGCTCAGGGAAACTTAAAGCTGACTTGGCTTGTTGTCTATACGGGTTGGCAGAACCTATTGAATCATGGACTTGGCAAGTTACATGCTTGATTGAGGCGGCGCTCGAGAAGTTGCCTAAGGAGTCGCACGAGTGGCTGTTCACACAAATGCTAATTGAAATTGACAGAAGCGATCAGTTATCACCAACTGAAAAAAATATTGAGGAGTTGTTGAAAATCGCGCGTCGCCACCTGCCGAAAACGTCGATGTCGCTAAGCCGTATTGAAGGCCTTGCAGCGCGAAACCCTGGTTTAGACTCCCAATATTCGGGAGGTGAAAAGAAGAAGGTGAAAGTGGCTTGTAATATTGACATTACTGACCCCGATCAAATTGATCGTGCCATTCTGAGTAAAGGAGTCGAGACGCCTGGGTGGGGAACATATCGATCTGCTATAGCTTATTTTGCTACAGCGGCTACAGTACCCGCTAAACGTCTTGGTTTTGTAAATGCTGTCGTCAATAGTAATGTTGCTGGGTTGGCGGACAAGCTAGAAGCTCTAAAATATTATTTACCAGACTGGAGTAATAAGTCTACCGCGCTGAAAGATGCTCTCCCAAACCATGCTCTTACCTTGGCGACTAAGCATTCATTGGAATTGGTCAGCTCTGACTGGCAGGGAGGAGTATGCTGGGACCTGTTGGACAAAAATTTTGAGGCTGACCGGAAAGCGGTTGTAGAGCGCGTAGTCACGTCTTTGTGCTCAGCATCTAGCGATGTGACTGGTGACTCATGGTTAATGCTAGCGGCGAAGCTAGCGCCTAAAACATCAAATTTGGCCCTCGCTTCAAGTATGGAGCGCTTTATTGCTCAGAGTGCTTCTACAATTCCGGCTGAGGTGGGAGATGGTCCTTGGGCTGAGCATTTTTTGGTTACTAACGAAGAGTCAGATATCGCGGCAGGAATGATTTGGTCACGCTTAGGTCACCGTAGCGCAAAGATACGATGGCGTGGAGTTCATGCAGTGATGCGTTTGGCTCAAGCTGGGCGATTTGATGCCATTGACCGGTTGGTCGAGCGATTTGGAACATCAACTGCGCTGCCTTTTGGTGATGTGAAATTCCCGTTTTTTACGTTGCATGCTCGTTTATGGCTCATGATCTCACTGGCGCGCATCGCATTAGACTTTCCTGTTCAGGTAGCTGAATATCGGGCGCTGTTCGAGCAGGTCGCGTTCGATAAAGTCTATTTGCACGTAGTGATGCAGGCGTTTGCGGTGGATGCGCTAATAGCAATTGCCCCAACACTCGATAGTTCGGATGAAGCGGATCTGCTAGCGAGTCTTCATGCGATCAACCAATCACCATTTCCGCACCAGTCTTCCGTAACTCCTGCAAAAGGTCGTTACTCCTCCCGGCCGAAGCAGTCAGCGGAGCCTGCGAATAACTTTGTTCTGGAATATGACTTCAACAAGCATCACGTTGAAAAACTTTGCGATGTATTTGGCTGTGCTGTTTGGGAAGCTGGAGATGCAATTACTGGATGGGTAAGGCAATGGGATTGTGATATTGAGGGAATGCATGATTGCGCTAGGAGTCGGCGTCACGATGAGCGATACCGGTCTTCAGATTCGACTGCAGAAATCGACACCTTTGGAGGATATTTAGGATGGCATGCGTTGATGTTAGTTGCTGGGGACATGCTTAGTTCGCGAATTGTAACCGGGAGTGATTGGTATGGTGTTGACGCATGGACCTCCTTCCTAGCTTCATATCGACTCTCGCGACATGATGGTAAGTGGTTGTCGGATGCAACGGATTTATTTCCCCTTAGCCTCACAAAGGAAAGTGACCTTCCAATGGATTCGGTCTCGACTGGAGGAAATGATCGAGAGGATCATGATCTCCTATCTCCTCTGATTGGCATTTGTGAGGGCAAGCTAGACTGCGAATGGATGCCAGTCGGAGGGCGTTGGTCATTACCAGGAGATGTCACGCTTTCTTTGAGTACGGTGCTTGCTGATCGTATCGATGCCGACGCTGCAGTGATGACGGTCGTGACTGATGAGAAGTTCTTTCGCAGGCTGCCTCACGATAGCGACGATGTTGAACGCGAATTCGGAGGTATAGATCATTCGGTGCGCTCTTGGATCGACGCTTCTGAACATAGTAGGTTTCAGATTGATCTTTATGATCCGTATTCAAGTTTGACTTCAATGTCACGGTCTTCGCCATCGCCTTGGGTGTGTCAGTTGCTGAAATTAAAAATGGATGACCAATTTGGCCGTAGCTTCTCTGATTCCATTGGTGCTTGTTTCTTAACGGAGGTCTGGGGGGCGTCAGGAGGTAGAGGTGAATATAGCTGGGAAAGAAGTGGACAGCGAATTTGTATCTCTCGAGAACGATTACTGAGCTTGCTGCAGCAAACTGGCTTGGTTCTCGTTGGCTTGATTACGGTGCAGAAATATCACCGTAACCATTCATCCGGGCGAATGGGAGGGACGGGGGCTTTCACTAATCGAACGTATAGCTTCATCGTTTCCCAAGAGGGGGCGGTGTCAGCACCGTTGCGTGCTAGTAAGCTAGCGCTGAGTGCGATCAAAGATCTAGATCGATACGATCGTGATTTTAATGAGCGCTTCAAGGCAATTTCTGCGCGTATTCGTGAGTTATAGGGCGATTGGTACGTACTCATTACTTCAACCGTCTATTGAGGACGAGTGACCTTACCTACATTATTTCGATAATACGAAAAGTCTGTGAGTGGGTGACTTGACGATAATTGGTATGTGACGATAACGCTATATGGTACAGAGTGCGATCTAGCGCCGATGCTGCAGTTCTCGTTGTGATTTTAATGTATATTGATTTTAATTCATCCTTGATGGTTGTAAGTGCCGACTTATGGAAGGCTGAGGCTTTTAGCGGGCCTGCCGGCTAGGTGAATACCTTTGATTCTAGAAGTTAATCTGTGACTTGAATTGGTGCTATTCATTGGGGCGATATCTTACGTCCAACCTTTCAGTATGTCTTTGAGTTTTTCATCAGTTGCTTGAATGGGTACAACATTACAGTGTTGAGTAGGCGCGATCCAATTGTATCTCTGTGGCGTTGGCCCTCTCTGTGAGTAACTCGTCTGAAGTATATATGAATACGGACAATATTCCCTTCCAGTTTCCGACTCCCTCCAACTCAATATCAACGGAAATAGGCAAGCGATTATCCATCAGTTCAAATGAGGAAATTTCGACGCTATTGATCCGATTGACGCAAGCCATTGGCGTCGTTACCAGCGAGCCATGGTATGGTTTTGAGGGAATGGAGGAGAGGCGAATCATTTCCATTGTAACGAGGTCGCTAAACCAAGGGGATCCGAGATAACGCCAGTAAAGATCAGAGACATCACTACCTTGGTCAAGGTCCGCGAACCACGTCCCATATGCCAGACCTAAAGTGGATTGACAGATTTGAGCAATTGCATCAATCCCTTCGAGCCGTTTCAATGTATCGGCGCACAATATTTTGATCTTGCTAGCATCCCGACGCGGTACTTCGGCTTCGAATATAAACTGAAGCTCATAACCTTGACTTGTACGTTTAATGGTCGGGGCCTCAGCTAACAATCCGCCATAACCAAGCTCGTTTAGAAGTACATATCGACGTTCGGGCGGCTATTTTTTAAAGTCTTGAGTTAAAGACCACAGATCACGAATAGTCCCTTGCAAAAAGTGGGAAATTCTAACTTGGTGTCCTTCAGGTCCAGATTGCAAGACCAAGCCTAAGGCTATGAGATAGGGACCAATCGCAATTATGTCCTCTGCATCTGCGGCTCCGAATCCGTGGATGCGGCGGGACACCTCGTGTTGTCTCTTAAGGTCTAAGAGATATTTAACCGGAAAGCGCTGTTCATCGCGGTCAATGAGAACACTGCAGGTTCCACACAGCCAGATCCCATTATCGATATGCGAACGCTCAGCGGAGGTCATATTGGGGTCATAACGGCGCGCGCCCGGCCCGCCTGAAGCTGCAGTGATGTGTGCGGCAACTCCGATCATAGTAACGGCATTTGATGCCTCATCGCTTGGCCCGACCGTTGAGCATTTGCAGTTGGAGCATAGATAGCTAGCACGCAACGCCAAATCACTCTTGGTTCGGTTCGTAAAGTCGTCGCGAGTATTTGACATATTTTGCCACTAAGCAGGGGAGTGATGCTGCGTCGCCTTTTCATTCTAAGTTTCCGATGAAGTTAAGCGAGCATGCGTGTTATTGGAGCTTTTCTATCAGTTTTGTTCGCGTTGATGATTAGATCATATCAGTACGCAAAGCCGGAAGGTAAGCGTCGAGTTGGTGCTCATTGGGCAGGAGTACCTAGAGAGATCAGATCTTATGGGACTGGATTTTCAAACAGAGGCAACTTACTCAAAAATGAATAGGTACTGGGGACGTATGACGGAAATCCTCGAGAGTCTTCACTTGCGATTGTCCCCACATTAGCAATTCAGTGATAAAACCGTTCATGCGTCGTTAAGGATTCAAGAGCATGCCAACGTCTTCAAAGGCAATATGAGCCGTATCACTGGGGCGTGACCTATTTCGACGAAGCTAGCAATTTTTGTCAAATGGCGCTATATTTTGGCCATATGGCAGAGGAGCGCGATCATGATTGCTGCAGGTAAAGAGTCCTATCCAATAGCGTACGACCCAATACGTCCGTTGCAGTTATTGTTCGGTGAGGGGAAAAAGCTCAAAGCCACCAGCGCGTTTGAGCTTCACGCGATGATGGAGAAAGGATTTCCGTCGGACCTGGTCATCTCGTTTGTTCAATCGTACAGCCAGTTCCGTGACCATCAGGTGTTTTCTAAGATCATTGGCCTGTCTGATCGTACGGTGCAGCGTCGGATCAAGAGTCCTGAGCCGCTGACCGCCGAACAAACGAACGGTACCTGGCGCTTAGCTACAGTGTTGAGCAAAGCTGAAGAAGTCTTGGGTGATCGCCAGCAAGCGGTTAACTGGATGACGTCGCCAGCAATGGGGCTTGAAGGGAAGGCGCCTATAGATCTTCTGACCACGCAAATGGGCTTTGAGCTGGTCGAGGACTTTCTGACCCGCATGGAGTATGGGGTGTACTCCTGATGACGATACTGCCAGGGAATGGTGAGCTGTATTTGTGGCGTCTTGACCAGGAGAAACATGCGTCCACCTGGTCGTCCGGCATAGGTGCTGAAATTGCCGGCGGCCGGTGGAACTCTAAAGGTTGCAAGGCTGTGTATTGCTCGGCGGATCCCTCCACGGCGATTCTTGAGGTGGCCGTGCATAAAGGCTTTCAGGCACTGGATACGGTACCGCATGTCTTGACGTGTGCCCGGGTAAAAGAATTCAAGTTGGTTCACCAGGTGATGCCGGACTCGGTACCGAATGCCAACTGGCTATTTCCAGGCTCCCCCGGCCGCGGTCAACAGCTGTTCGGTGACGGCCTCCTAGCTCAGCATCCCTTCGTATTGATACCTTCGGCGGTTTCTCGGCACAGCTGGAATGTGCTGATGAATCCCGTTGCGGCAGAGGACCTGTTTGAACTCGTTAGCCAAGAGCGATTCGCGTTGGACACCAGGCTCAACCCCCCGTAGAGATTGGCGATTCAACCTCCGCTTAAATCGCCGCCCTAGCCACAGAAGACGGCGATCGTTTCTGTCCCGCTATCAAGCTTCCAGTAGGTACTTCTCGATATCTTCGATAATGGCGTACGACCTCGTAACCTTCGCGTCAAACTCGGTATTTAGGCCGGAAATGATCGCCTTGTTCCGCTCGGCCTTGATCACGCCGAGTAAATCCATTTTGTCTATTAGGTAGCAGACGAAGGTCATACACAGAGCAGTAATTGCACCGACCAGAACGGCGGTAAGCATAGAGGCGATCGGTACCAAGAGAGGGACGCTCATGATCAGCTTCTCCACCATCTCCTCTAAGGCGACACCACCAATTACTACGCCACCTACCGCCAAGAGCTTTAAGGCTTCATGGGCAACTTGGGCAAAGGTCAGGTTTTCTGGAGGGAAGACCATCATTTTCATCGCTTTTAAAAGAGAGAAAACGCCTTCGCGAATCATGCGTACGGCGCGTTTCCCGGTAGTGACGAACATGTTGATAAGCATTGTCAGCGCATTGGAAATAAAGCCGGAAATGAAGCCACCGCTAAAGCCCTCGATCATGTCCTTCCACTTAGACGCTATCCTCGTGCCCAGGCGCTTCAGTCTTATAGATAGCTCTTCTAAGACTGATTCACTCTGCTGGCCGTTTTTATAAACGTCTTTAATTTCCTCGAGTGCGCTTGAAAATATTTCGACCATCAACAAGCCGAAGGCCTGTTGGGTACCCATTTTCAAACCTTCGTTTACGCCTGTTGCCGCTGCGTTTTTGGTGTAGAACTCAGCTTTTTCACTCAAGGATGGGCCGTGCTTTTCTGCTGCCTTTTCCCCACGTTGTACGGCAGCTTCGAGTTGAGTTTTGTTTATTTTGTAGTGGTCTTCGTTTGTGATCTTTCGGCCGTTTGATTTGCGATCAACCCATTCACGCTTGTCATCATCACTCATAGATATGTTGATGTCCCGGCGAGTTGAAATCAGGTTATCTTTATCAGTACCAAAGTCGGCTTTTTGTTTTTTGGGGAGCATAAAGCCCCCATCCTTGTGGAAAGCACTGGTTGAGATGATGTGATCAGGGCTGCTCTCGCTGCCTTTTATGCGTTCAAGGGTATAACCATCAATGACGTCAGTTTTATCGATGAGCTTTGATTTCGTGAATTCGCTACCTACGGATTTTTTACCATCACCAGAAAACCTCTTGCCCTCACTATTAGGTGCATCTGTGTATTCGGCTCGGTTGTACCCGTCTTCTTTCCGGGCGTAGATGTCCTGTCCAGCGTTATGGACCGTGGTGACGTTACCCCCGACTTTATCGTGGACAGCGAGTACCTTACCCAACCCCAAAGGTCCCGCTATGGCCCCGATCACGTCCTGCTGGCATTTCTGCAACATGTGATCGAGTCGGGCAGCGTCAAAGCCCTGTTCGAGCTGGTCGATCAATCGAAGGGCTTCATTAGAATGGTCTGCTGCAGTTAGGGATATCGCTTCAAAGTAATTGAAGGATGAAAGCCGGACATAATCAGGCTCGATGCTGAGTATTTGCGCAACTGCCTCGGGTGATACAGCGCTATGAATCAGAGGTCTGTTGCCCACGGAGGCACGTAAGGCTTGCTGCTTTCTAAAAATTTCTAGCTTGCTCATCGCATCCCTTCCTTAGGCGGCTATTAGCTCATTCCATGCTTGCATGAATGTGTCTTTGGCGACGTGAGCGAGACCATCTGATTCCATAATAATGTTGATGATTTCGCGAAACGCGGTCAGGTCCACATCTGATGCTTTCGCTAGCTCAAAGGCATCGCGAATGGAGGGTGGGTTTTGATACAGGGAGGCGATTTTTCCAAGCGCCGCAGGTGGTATTGAGTCGGAGGCAAGGCCAAAGATGAGCATGTCGATTGACTGCTTTTCTACTTCGGAAATCTCGCCATCGCAATTTGCGGCTGCAATAGCGACCGCGTGCATGGCGATCACGCCATTGAAAAACTGCCCTGTTTCCTTCAGCTGATTGCGGACCCTTTCAAATTTGTCACCTAGCTTTTCAAGCTCAACAACGGTTTCAGCTTTACCCTCAGCAAATCCTTTGTTGTAGCCTTTTTCCCGCTCGGCGGTGCTATCACCCAGGTGTACTCCCACTACCGCGCCAGCCACCCCGGCTCCGACTGCGGCGGCTACTGTTGCACCTCCAGCCAATGAGCCCATCAGTGTCGCGGCCCCCAGCAAGGAGCCACCCCCTGTGAATGGAATCGCGGCGACAGCTCCGACACCAATGGCGGCTCCTCCTGCGATTGCCCAATAGTTCGTTGAACCGTCGGCATCAGTAAATTTGTCGCCTAACTCGCTTACGTATTCTTGCGAGGCGTCGAGCGCGTCCGAAGCAGCGTATGCGACAGTTTGCGCCGCTGTGGAGATTGTTTCGGTCGTAGCGCTAAATGCATCAGACGCGACTTCGGAGATTTTTTCTGCTGTTTCAGATACGACATTTCGGGTGGAGCTGTATGCGTCTGATACAACATCGGCTGCGTCAGAAACGGTCTCTAGGGTCGAGTCATAAGCATCGGAAACCTTATCCGCCACGATGTCAGCCGCCTCCACAACAGTCTCACGAGCCGAGTCGTAAGCTTTTGAGAGCGCGTCGCTAATGGATGAGAAAATGTAAGTAGAAACTGCTGGGAAACGCTTCGGAGAGGAGATGTCATATTCCCGCATGCCGGCGTAGTAACCTTGCTCGGGTGCGCCAAAGTACCGTCTAAACATCACTCACTTCCTTGCGAAAAATGGGCTGTCTGGCAAAAGGCCAGAACCAGAAAGGGCACGGCTGAAAGCAGAATCGACGTGCATAATTTCGAGTTTATCGGCAAGGAGTTGAATTCGTTTAGCACTTTTTGGCGATGTGCCACTACGGCAGCTGTTTTTGCCTATTGCGCCGAGCGTTGCTCAAGGAGGGGAACGGGATGTGATGACGTGTTTTTCATTCGGTGACACTTTCTTGTTTTGACGTCTGAGCGGCCTCACAGATCATGCTGAGCACCTGAATGCATTGTTAGTTTACCGGTACGAAATGGAGATTGACGAATGTTTGCAGGAGTCATGAACGGACAGCTGATCACGCATATGGAGAGCACCAATGCCGTTTTACACAGAGGAAGATCGAGTCAAAGCACGTCATATTTGCGACGTTGAGATAGGCCGTATTCGAGAGGCACTCACACCGGAGCAGGTTAACGAAAAGGGATGGCTGGCTTTGGGATGTATCCAGGGAGTCTATGAACTGGAGGCTGTTAGCGTTGTTGAGCATTGTCAGCTCATAAAAGAGCTTGCCGCCGTTGAGGTGCAACGCCTGGCCGAACTGGGAGCCATTCCAGGGCGATGATCCGTTGCCATCCTATACTCAGATCCTCAGGATCGGGGGTGTAGGATGGGAAGCCTTTTACGCGTGCTTGCAGTCGTATCCGCAGCGCTAATGCTGACGGCATGTTTTGACCCTCACGCGTCTGGCACTTACGTTGCCATTCGCTCATCAGGGGTGGAGCTCTTGGAGCTCACCCAGTCTCAAGGTGGCGAAATCGTCGGTAGCCTTCGGACTATTGAGCTCTCGTCCAAAGGCGAGATCAGTACATTGATAGCCAATGTGAGGGGAGTCGTTGACGGGGAAAGACTGACACTGGTGATCTCTACACCTAGGGGCTCTACTGAGCTGAACTACAGCGGTGTGCTCTCAGATAAAGGTTTGGATCTCAATGTATCAGGCGATGCGGCCCTGGTATCCAAAGTTCATTTCACCCGAGACAGTGTCGAGGAGTTCAATGCTGAATCGCAGAGGCTTGCGCAAACTGGTCATGTGATCAAAGCCGAGAAGTTGAAAGGCGCACGAGTGGACGCTTTGAATCGGTCTGCGTCTGCCCTCGAAGCCTCGTTAGATGCCTATGTGAAGAGAGCAAACAAGCAGATCAACGACACGCCTCGTTTCGTGTCTTACTTTGCTCAGGTAAGCAAGGAGATCGGCGGCAAGCTTCAGCTTGCACAGAGGCTTGCAGCTGGGAATGACCAGCAGCGACTTCAAGCAGGAGGTTTGCTTGTTCAGATCGAAGGCTCTGAGCCCCGTATTCGAAATATAAGCGAGTCGATCGATGGCGCAATTGAAGACATGGTCCGGGAGGCGGCCTCGCTCAACGCTCAGATGACAGCTTTCAATGGAATCTGCCTAGGTGACGCGTCCTCAGTGCATCCGGGCGACATCATTCCAGATATGGGGCCATGCAGAGGTCTGAAGGCCGCAGTTTCAGGTTTTGAAGCGGTGAGGGGGCCGCTTCATGAGTCCCATGCGCGCCTTCAAAAAGTGAAGGCGGTAGCAATTGCACAGCTAGAAGTTGCCTGGCGTGCAGCAGATAGTGCTCAGTGAGTTTGAGTGTTTGATAAATATGGCTTAGGCGGTCGATCTAATCTGTCAGCAACTCCAATCGTTGAGCTACGTCCGTACGGGCGAGCCAAAGTCGGATTACAGACATCTGACTCAGTTGTTTCTGAGCCTTTGAATTTGCGTCCCGAGCGCTGGATCAATTATGAGCGTACGGTGAACACGCCCGACGCACGTCAATCAAACTTCGCTTTTGCACTCCGGTTGAGGAGCGGTCAGAGCATAACCATGGTTGTCACTCAACGCTTGAAATAACCACAAATTCAATGGCTACCCAGCGGGCAGCTGGATAGCTTGTTAAATGTCCGGGATTTAGTCTTAGCGAACCAGCTCGACCAAAAGTTGATTCCCGGCGGTAGCCCCTTAAATGTTCGGCGAACATCGCGATCATCGTGTGGGCCAGCAGTCAGTCGGTCGATATGCCTGTGTCGATGACCTACGCCGGAACCTGTGCCTAATGTATATCGTGAATTGTTACAATGCGGTGTGGATCGGAGCCTGGTAGAACGTGGTAGATATTCAATAAGATTAACAGCCCCCTTGATCGGTACGCAGCAACCATTAGCTTAAGTCTTGCGAGAAGCAATGAGTTTCAGCGGTGCCCATTTGAAATAAAACGCCGGCAAAAATGCCAGCGTTATGCAGTTCAGCGCACTTTCAACGAAACGCCGGCAATACATGCTTGATAAACAACTCCAGGGATTTTTTCTTCTCTGCGTGGGGCAAGCTGTTGTCACACCAGAAGCTGAACTCGTCGACGCCCAGCTCCTTATAGTGCTGGATGCGCGGGATGATTTCTTCCGGCGTGCCAATCATCGCGGTCTTGTGCAGACTCTCCAGTTCGAACTCCGGCCGCCCGGCGAACTTTTCTTCCGGGCTCGGATCGAGGAAGCCGTTGACCGGTACGTTTTTGTTACCGAACCACGCATCGAAGGTGCGATAGAACCTAGCGATCGCCTTGGCCCCGACTTTCCAGCCTTCCGGGTCGTCCACAGCGTGTACGTGTGTATGGCGCAGCACCATCAGCTGCGGGCGTGGCACATCCGGGTTGTTGTCGAGGGCGGCCTGGAATTTGTTTTTCAGGTCGAGCACTTCTTCGTCGCCTTTCATCAGCGGCGTGACCATCACGTTGCAGCCGTTTGCGACCGCGAAGTTGTGCGAGTCCGGGTCGCGGGCGGCGATCCACATCGGTGGGTTGGGCTGCTGGATCGGTTTAGGCACGCTTGTGGAGGTGGGGAATTTCCAGATGTCGCCGTCGTGGGCGTAGTCGCCTTTCCACAACGCACGTACCACCGGCACCATTTCGCGCAGGGCCTGGCCGCCGCTGGAGGCGGGCATGCCGCCGGCCATCCGGTCGAATTCAATCTGGTAGGCGCCACGCGCCAGGCCGACTTCCATGCGCCCGTTGCTAATCACGTCGAGCAAGGCGCATTCGCCCGCCACCCGCAGCGGGTGCCAGAACGGCGCAATGATGGTGCCGGCGCCTAGGTGAATGGTGGTGGTCTTGGCCGCGAGGTAAGCCAGTAGTGGCATTGGGCTTGGCGAGATGGTGTATTCCATCGCGTGGTGTTCGCCAATCCATACGGTGCTGAAGCCGCCGGCCTCGGCCATCAGGGTCAGTTCGGTCAAGTCTTCGAACAGCTTGCGATGGCTGACACTCTCATCCCAACGTTCCATGTGTACGAACAGGGAAAACTTCATGACGCTTACCTCGGATCTATTGTGATCGGCCTGTCGACTGCGGGCCCTTATGTGCTCTCGCCAATATGAAGCGTGCTGGTGATGACAGCTATTCGGCGGATTGATTGTTGGTATACCATAATACGGAATATCCGCAAAATTTTTCTCTCCAACGGTTGCACCCTCACCTCACAAGGAAGGCGAGCTCGATGAACATAAAACAAAAACTGATTCTGGCCTTTGCGGTGATCGCCAGCCTACCGGTGATTCTGGTAGCAGCGCTGATCATCCTCAATGTGCGCGATGAGGCCAGGGACGGCTTTATCGACGGCAGTGGGCGCGAGATCCGCCAGGTCGACAACGCGATGCAATTGTTTTTCGAAGGCATCAGCCAGAACGTCGCCTACCTGGCCGCACATCCGCAATTGCAAGCGATCAATAGCGATGTGAAACGCTACTTGGCCAGTGATGCGGCGCAAGTCGCTCCCGGCCAACGTGACCAGCAACTGTTCACGTTGTTCGAGGGGCTGGCCAGGAGCCATTCGGCCTACACCTACTTATCGTTGGGCACAGAGGACGGTGGTTATGTGTTCTGGCCCGGCGACCCAAAGCTCGCCAGCTACGACCCGCGCACGCGCCCCTGGTACAAGACGGCCATGGCGCAACCTGGCAGGACCCTGCGTACCGGCGCCTATTACTGGGCCGCCGACGATGTGGTGTTAGTCAGCACGGTGCAAAGCTTCAATGATCGCCGGGGGAATGCGAACGGGGTGGTCAACATCGACGTGTCCCTCAAGCAACTGACCGACCTGGTCAAGCAGATCAAGCTGGGTGAGAGCGGCTACCTGATGCTGATGGAGACTGATAATACGGTGTTGGTTGACCCGCATGACCCGTCCCACAACTTCAAAAAGCTTGCCGAGTTGGGTGATGGCTATCGGCAGTTGAGCGAAGCCGGTCAAGGCCTGGTGCAAGTCGAGTTGGCGGGTGAGCGTTATATGGCCCTAGTATGGCCGTCCAAGGCTTTGGGCTGGCGGTTTGTCGGACTGGTGCGCGAGAGTGAAGTAATGGCCGGCGCGGCTCGCTTGACTTGGCTGATTGCGGCCATCGCGCTGGTGTGTGGCGTGTTGTTCGCGGTGGCGGGCGCCTGGTTTGCGGGGCTGATCGTCAAGCCGATTCGCGGTGTGGCCAGCGGCCTCGAAGGGATTGCTCAGGGCGAAGGTGACTTGACCGCACGCCTGGAGGTGAAAGGGCGCGACGAGACGGCGCAACTTGCCGGTTGGTTCAACCAGTTCCTTGAAGCCATCCGCACGCTTATCCAGCGCATTGGCCAGGCTGCCGGGCAGATCCACAGCAGCTCAGGCAGTGCCAATGAAGTCTCGGTAGAAATGGCCGAAGTCGCCGAGCGCCAGCGCGAAGCGGTGGATATGGTCTCCACGGCGTTTCATGAAATGGTCGCTACTTCCAACGAAGTCGCGCGCTCTTGCTGCCAGGCGGCTGACTCGGCCGACAACGGTCAGCGCCAGGCCCACACGGGGCAGCAGCAGATCGATGCGGCGGTGAGCAGTGTCGGGCGTTTGAGCGAAGAAATTGGCCATTCTGCCCAAGCCATGGAGCAACTGGAAAAAGACAGCAACGACATCCAATCGATCCTCGGCACCATTCGCTCCATCGCCGAGCAGACCAACCTGCTGGCACTAAACGCCGCGATCGAAGCCGCGCGAGCGGGCGAGCAGGGCCGCGGTTTTGCAGTGGTGGCGGACGAGGTGCGCGCACTGGCCAAGCGCACATCCGACTCCACCGGTGAAATCGACGGACTGCTGGGCAACCTGGCGCGCCGCACTCACCAGATGGGCAAGCAGATGCATGCGAGCCTGGAGGTGTCCCAAGAAACCGTGGTGTCGATCAATGAGGCGCGGGCCAGCTTTGGCCTGATCCGCGAATCGGTGGACGTGATCCGGGACATGAACACGCAAATCGCCACCGCCGCCGAAGAACAGCACCAGGTGGCCGAAGACATCAATCGGCATATCAGCCAGATTCATGGGGATGCGCAGTTAGTGGCGAGTCTGGCCGATTCCACGCGCCAGGATGCGCAGCAGTTGACGGCGTTGTCGCAGACGTTGAATCAGTTGGTCAGTCGCTTTCGTACCTGACCACCGCTATCGCAGATAAGCCAGCTCTCACATTTGAGATGTATTCCCCTGTGGGAGCTGGCTTACCCGCGATGCAGACACTGCGGTGTATCAGAAAGAATCAGGCAACGATGGGCAGGGCGCCCATCTTGCCGTGGCAATACACCAACGGCCCGGCGTTCTGCTGGGGCACGATCATGTTTTTCACCGAGCCGACCATGATCGCGTGGTCGCCGCCTTCATATTCACGCCACAGCTCGCACTCGATCACCGCCGTGGCATTGGCCAGGATCGGGTTGCCCAGTTCACTCAACGTCCATTCGATACCTTGCGCCTTGTCCTTGCCTTTGCGTGCAAACGCATAGGCCTCGCTCTGCTGCCCACCGGACAACACGTGGATGGCAAAGCGTCTGTTTTTGATCAACACCGGGTATGAATCCGAGCTGTAGTTGGGGCAAAACAGCACCAAGGCCGGGTCCATGGACAACGAGCTGAAAGCGCTGGCGGTCAACCCAACGATTTGCCCGTCGTCATCCAGGGTGGTGATCACAGTGACTCCTGACGGAAACGAGCCCATCACTTGTTTGTAGAGGGAGGCATCGATCATGGGGTAGACCTCAGAGGTGGGTGGTTTTAATAAAATTGTATGTCTGATGGTATACCGTAATACGTGTGATGCAAGCGCTTTTTCAATGGGCCGACATACGTCGGTCCTTGGTCTTATAACCAATAAATACGGGGTTTTCAGCAAGGAGTCGACGTGGGCCATGTGGCAAAATTGCAGATCAGATGCGCACAAAGACTACGGATCAGTCTTGTGAAAATATTGGAATACCATAATATGGTGTTCATCTGAGATGCTCTCGTAGAGCGCCCCCGGTTTGGCTTCAAACAACTATAAGATCAGACAAACGCGAGTTCATTTCCATGCCCCAGATGTCCCGGCAAGACCCGTTGATCGAGAATCACACGGTCGATTACGTTCCCCTCGCAGAGCGCCATGGGAAGGCCCGCGACCTGTTCACCTTATGGTTCAGCACCAACATTGCTCCGCTGCCTATCGTGACCGGCGCGATGGTGGCCCAGGTGTTCCATCTCAACCTGATGTGGGGGCTGCTGGCCATTGCCCTCGGACATATGCTCGGCGGCATCGTGATCGCCTTGGCGTCGGCCCAGGGCCCGCGCATGGGGATTCCGCAGATGGTGCAGAGCCGGGGTCAGTTCGGCCGCTATGGCGCACTGCTGATTGTGTTCTTTGCGGCGGTGATCTACATCGGCTTCTTCATTTCCAACATCGTGCTGGCCGGCAAGTCCATCGTTGGCATCGTGCCGTCGGTGCCGGTTCCAGCGAGCATCCTGATCGGCGCCCTCAGCGCTACGGCCATCGGTGTGATCGGCTACCGCTTTATCCATTCCCTCAACCGCATCGGCACCTGGGTGATGGGCAGCGCGTTGCTCGCCGGCTTCATCTATATCTTCGCCCATGACCTGCCGGCGGATTTCACCACCCGGGGCGGCTTTAACGCGGCCGGCTGGCTGGCCACCGTGTCGCTGGGCGTGATCTGGCAGATCAGTTTCTCGCCCTATACCAGCGACTACTCACGCTACCTGCCGGCCGACATCGGCATCACCCGGCCGTTTATCGCGACCTACCTGGGCGCGACGCTCGGCACCATCCTGTCCTTCGCCTTTGGCTTGGTTGCGGCATTGGCCACGCCCGAAGGCACCGAAGCCATGGTCGCGGTCAAGCAAGCCACCGGCGTGCTCGGGCCGATCCTGATGGTGCTGTTCCTGCTCAATATCATCAGCCACAACGCCTTGAATCTGTACGGCGCAGTCTTGTCGATCATCACCTCGATCCAGACCTTCGCCAGCCACTGGACCCCCAGCATCAAGGTGCGTGTGGTGCTGTCGGGCGTGGTCCTCACGGGTTGCTGTGTGGTTGCGCTGGGCGCATCGGCGGACTTTATTTCACAGTTCATCGGTTTGATTCTGGCGCTGTTGCTGGTGCTGGTGCCGTGGGCGTCGATCAACCTGATCGACTTCTACGTCATCAAGCGCGGCGCCTATGACATTGCCTCGATCTTCCAGGCGGATGGTGGGGTTTACGGGCGGTTTAACCTGCATGCGATCGTGGCGTATTTCATCGGCATTATCGTGCAGTTGCCATTTGCCAATACGTCGCTGTATGTGGGGCCGTGGGCCAACCTGGTGGAAGGCGCGGACCTGTCGTGGCTGGTGGGGTTGGTAGTAACGTGTCCGTTGTATTACTGCCTGGCGACACGGGGGAAGGGGGCGTGCGAGCCGGTGGGGACTTTCAAATATGTGAAGTAAATATGCAAAGGCGCTTTCGCTTAGTGGCCTCATGATATTAATCTCGTTGTCTTTTGTATCTTAGGGACGAGATTAATGCATTTTTTTGATCGCAGCCTGTCAGCGCCACCGAAGTTCTTTCGCATGCCGCAAGCGAGTCGGGCTCGGACTCAACTGCTTGAGTTTTTTGAGCTAAGCCCTTTGGTGCGTGCGCAAACCCGATTTAGCGAGCACGCGCTGGACCTCAATGACTCCCAAGTACTCCACGGCTTGAGGCATCTGTTCCGAGGCAAGTGTGCGTTTTGCGAAGCAGGGCGCGAGACCCTGGCCTATCGTTTCCGGCCCCAAGCATCCGCCACTCCGGAGGGCAACGACGGTCACCTGTATTACACCTGGCTCGCCAATGCCTGGGACAATGTGTACGCGATCTGTCGGGACTGTATTCCGCACCAGCCGGAATTTTTTCCGGTAGATGGCAATCGCCTGCCTTTGCCCGATATAGAGCGCCTGCAAGCATATGTCGAAGCAGACTTAGGTACGTGGCGGCTAAAGCCGTCCGATGAAAAACAAGAATTGCTCGATCCCTGCGGCGATAGACGGTTCCATGAGCACCTATTCATCTCGATCAATGGCCAAATCAGAGCGCAGAGCCCCCGAGGGGCGACGACGATCAGCCACTTCAAGTTGGATCGAGAAGAGTTGGATCTGGTACGGGCAAAAGTACTGAGCGGTTACAGGCACCGACTCCTTGAGCCGGGCCATGGCAGGTTTCGCGCGAACGATCTGTTTGACTTCAATACCTTGGAGTTCGGCGGGCTGTGGTACCTGCAATGTCGGTTGATCGTCGACTACCTGTCAGTCCTTGTCCGGGGTCGACACTCAATCGTTACCCGCTCACAGATCGGTAGCTCATTCAAGACGCTGTATCCCCACTTACGCTCAGATGAGCATCGGAAAAAACTGGACGCGTGGATCGAAAATAACTTCGCGCCTATCGAGGAGGACTTCGCACCCGCAGCCAAGGCAGCCAAGGCAGCCGAGGCAGCGCCTGAAGAGAAAAGGCCGGGTCCGCTTCCACCACCGCCAATCTATCCCACACTGCGCTCCATCGAACTGACCCATTTCAAGGCGATCAGTCATCTTGAACTTTCTCTGGTGCAGCAGTCGGCCGAGTCGTTATTGGGCCGCAATCCCGTGCAACCCGCCATGCTAATCCTGGGTGAAAACGCTACCGGCAAAAGCTCTATTCTTGAGGCAACGGCGCTGGCATTGAGCGACGAAGTAACCCGTGCTTCGCTCAGGCTGAATATTGCGGATCTGGTCCTTGATCCCACATACCTGGGCCAGATGAACCTTCCCGTCATGCCCTCAGCACAGATACGTCTAGGGTTCGAACAGGCGCCAGATGCCGTCCTCGACATCGTCGGGGCGGCCTGGAAACCGCAGATTACGGGGGTTATACCGCCGGTGTTTGCTTACGGTGCGTTTCGCCAATATCAAAAAAACAGCTCGACTTATAAGGCGGGACCCGGGATTTTCAACCTGTTCAATTCCGAGCGTTTGCTCCCCGACCCCGAACCCTGGCTGCTGGGCCTGAGTGAGCGTGACCTGTCCGTTGTCGCGCGCGCCTTGCGTTTTGTCATGGCTGTCGAGGGAGATTTCGATGTCATTGAAAAGTCTGCCGACGAGCAGCGTTGCCTTATCGTTACACGATTGGGCGGTGTTGAAACCATCACGCCCATGAGCCATGCCTCGTCGGGCTATCGCTCGGTATTGGCAATGGTTTGCGACATCATGCGCAGGCTGATGGACCGCAGCACCAACCCGCACTATCAAAGCCTGGAGAACGCCCGTGCGATTGTGCTGATCGACGAGGTGGAGGCGCACCTGCATCCGCGTTGGAAAATCCAGATTATGGGCGCGCTGCGCAGGGCCTTGCCCAAGGTCACGTTCATCGCTACCAGCCACGACCCGCTCTGTGTGCGCGGCATGCATCATGGTGAGGTGCTGGTGGTGCATCGTACTGCCAAACCGCTCGCAGAGGATGGTCATGAGGTAATGGTCCAAGTTGAGCAGTTACTGGGCCTGCCCAACATTACCCAATTGACCATCGAACAACTGCTGACCTCAGACTTTTTCAGCCTGGCGTCCACCGACCAGCCGCTGATGAATCTCAAGCTGGGGCAACTTGCCGATTTGCTGGCTGCGAGCTATGGCGGTGAAGAACTTAAACCTGATGACGATGATGTGGTGCAGCGTTTTAAAGCCGAAATCAACCATGTCCTGCCTGTTGGGTCTACTGCAGCGCAGCGCATGGTGCAGGAGGTGGTTGCTAAGGTACTTCAGGCGAGAGTCACTGTATCCGAGGCGAGGTTGAAGGTTCTTGACGCGCAAGCAAAAGCCGACATCCGCGCACTGCTGGAGGGCTTCTAGACATGCGTCCAGTGGATCGATCAGCATTCGCCCCGCCACATGTGATGGCAGTGGTTGAAGGCGTCCCCTCAAAGGCGGACGAAGAGCTGGTGGCGGTAACCGCCTATATCAAGAAACAAATCCGCAAGCGTAACTTGGCAAACAAGGTGGGCTCGGCAGCCAAGCCCAAGACAAAAACCAAACGCACGCGTGCCAAAAAGAAGGAGAAACCCCTCTTTGGGGTCTACGCGGACGAAAGCGTCAGGGCGCGGCTCAACGAAATGTTCCATCGCAAATGTGCCTATTGCGAAAGTTTTTTGTCCGTGACGTCTTCCATGGAGGTCGAGCATTACCGTCCCAAGGCGGGGCTGAACGAGGATCCCCAGCACCTAGGCTATTGGTGGTTGGGCATGGCGTGGGAAAACTTGCTGCCCAGCTGCATCCACTGTAATCAGCGCCGAAAGCAAATCACTCCGCGTGCGTCCACGCGGATCTTGGGGCTGCTGGAAGAGGAGGGAGAATTCACCGCTTTTCGCACTGTGACGACGGGGAAAGGCACGTATTTTCCCATCCAGGGGCCCAGGGTTACCGACCCGACGGGTGACTGTGCCAAGGAAATGCCATTACTTTTAAACCCGTGCCAGGACCAGCCGCAAAATCACCTGACCTTCTACATCAAGAAAAGCAACGTCATTGGGTTGATGTTGGCTAGGCCTTGCTCAGAGCTTGGGTTGCCAGCCTTGGGTTTTGACCCGACCTCGATGAGGGATTTTCGTGCGGAATTGACGTTGACCCTCAAGCGGAAGCTCGACTTGCGGGGGGCTGTTTCAATCCTTGTCTATGGCCTCAACAGGTTGGGATTGGTCCAAGAACGAACGCGGGTTTTACGCCATCTGATGTTTCTGGAGTGTCAGGTGGTGGACTTGTCTGCATTGATCAGAAGGATACAGCAGCGCCTGAGCCCACCTGAGCAACTAGCGGATGACGAAATTATTCTGAATGGCTTGGGTCAATTACGAGACCGTCTTGTTAAAGAGATGAAGTCCATGGCAAATCCTCAGGCGCCTTACTCCATGATGGCGCGAGAGTTTCTTGAAGGCTTTAACGCACAGCTGGTCTAAGAGGTGCGGCCGGGGAACCGCCTCCGGCCGCCCGCCCGATCAATGAGCCCCAGCCGCCTTGTTCAGATCGCTTTCAGCCCACTCGGTATACACACACGCATCTGCCGTGGCCCAACGCACCCGCACCGGGTCGCCAGCCTTGAGCGGCATGCCGGCGGCGGACAATGCCTTGACCGTCATCGAGGTGCCGCCGAGGGTTTTCACGGTGCAGGTCTGGCTTTCACCGAGGAACAGCACTTCGCCTACAATGGCTGACACTTCATTCCAGCCCGCCGCCAGCGGCTGTTCTACGGCTTGTTCGACACTCAATGCCAGGGCTTTTTCCGGGCGCACCATCAGCAGCACATCCTGATCGATATGCAGCCCGCTGGTCAGGCGGATCGACAGTGATTGCCCCTCAAACGACGCCACCGCATTGCCCTGGGCCTTGAGCTTGAGGAAGTTGGAGTTGCCAAGGAACGACGCGACGAACGCATTCGGCGGGTTCTGATACAAATCAAAACCACTGCCCAATCCCACTATCTTGCCGTGGCTGAAAATCGCGATGCGCTGGGACAGGCGCATGGCCTCTTCCTGATCGTGGGTCACGTAGACGATGGTGATGCCCAGGCGCCGATGCAGTTGGCGCAGTTCGTCCTGCAGGTCTTCACGCAGCTTCTTGTCGAGGGCCCCGAGGGGTTCGTCCATCAGCAAAATTCGTGGTTCGTACACCAGCGCACGGGCGATGGCCACGCGTTGTTGCTGGCCGCCAGAGAGTTGGGAAGGGCGGCGATGGGCGAACTGCTCCAACTGCACCAGCTTGAGCATGGCGTCGACGCGTTTCTCACGTTCGGCACTGGCGAGTTTGCGAATTGCCAGAGGGAAGGCGATGTTGTCGCGCACCGACAGGTGCGGGAACAACGAGTAGCGCTGGAACACCATGCCAATGTCGCGCTTGTGCGGCGGTACGTTGACCAGCGACTGGCCGCCCACCAGGATCTCGCCGCTGCTCGGTGTTTCGAAGCCGGCAAGCATCGACAAGGTGGTACTTTTGCCCGAGCCGCTCGAGCCGAGAAAGGTGAGAAACTCGCCGTCCTGGATGTCCAGCGAGATGTTATCTACGGCGGCAAATTCGCCGTAGTACTTGTTCAGGTTACGCAGGCTAACCAGGGGTTGGCCAGGGTTCTGTGCTGCATCTTTGATCACTGCACTCATGTCTTGATCCTCAGCGCTCAAGCGCGGGTTTCGGTGCGTCGACGAGCGACGGCGGCGATCACCATGACCAGTACCGACAGGCCGATCAGCAGCGTCGAGGCGACGGCGATCACAGGCGTCAGGTCCTGGCGCAGGGTGGTCCACATTTTCACGGGAAGGGTTTGCAGGGTCGGGCTTGCCATCATCACGCTGAGCACCACTTCGTCCCATGAGACGAGGAAGGCGAACAGCGCACCGGCCACCATTCCGGGGCGGATCGCCGGGAAGGTGACCTTGAACACCGCCTGCAAGCGCGAGGCGCCGCAGATCACCGCCGCGTCTTCAATCGACTGATCGAACAGCTTTAGCGAGTTGATGATCGAGATGATGGTGAACGGCAACGCAACGATCACATGGCTGACCACAAAGGCGAACATCGTGCCGGTGTACCCGAGCTTGAGAAACAACGCGTACACCGCCACGGCGATGATCACCAGCGGCACGATCATCGGCAGGGTGAACAGACCGTAGAGCAGTTCGCGGCCAGGAAAGCGCCCGCGTACAAGGGCAAACGCGGTCGGCAAACCTAGCGCCACGGCGAACACGGTGGTCAGCACGGCCACTTTAAGGCTGGCCATTGCCGCGTTCATCCAGTCGGCGTTGGAAAAGAACTGGCCGTACCATTTCAGCGTCCAGCCCGGCGGCGGAAACACCAGCCATTGGGACGAACCGAACGACAACAGCACGATAAACACGATCGGCAACAACAGGAACAGCCCGATAATGCCGGTGGTGGCGTAGAGGCCGAGGCGCATCCTGCGGCTCATGGCATTCGGAGTCAGGAGCATGATGGCTTACCTCGCGTTGCTGGCGCCAACCGGGGATTCCGGCTGAAGCTTCAGATAGAAGTAGAACAGCACCAACGTGATGAAGATCAGCAACGCAGCACCGGCACTCGCCAAGCCCCAGTTGAGGAACGATTGGACCTGCTGAATGATGAACTCTGGCAACATCATGTTCTGCGCACCACCCAGCAGCGCAGGGGTGACGTAGTAACCGAGGGACATGACAAACACCATCAGGCCACCCGAAAACAGCCCCGGTCGGCACAGCGGCAAAAACACCCGGAAGAAGTTGGTCCAGGGGCCCGCGCCGCAGATCGAACCGGCCTGCAGGATCATTGGGTCGATGGCCTGCATGGTCGCCTGTAACGGCAGCACGATGAACGGGATCATGATGTAGCTCATGCCGATCACCACCCCGGTCAGGTTGTGCACCATCTCCAGCGGCTGATCGATGATACCCATGGCCATCAGCGCCTTGTTGATCACCCCGGAGGCTTGCAGCAAGACCAGCCAGGAATAGGTGCGGGCGAGCAGGCTTGTCCACATCGACAACAGCACGATGCTCAGGGTCCAGCGGCCCCATCCGCGTGGCATCAGGGTAATTACCCAGGCCAGGGGAAAGCCCAACAACAGGCTGAACAGAGTCACCAGTCCAGCTACCGAGAAGGTGTTGAGCAGCACGCGGGCATAGGCTGAGTTGGCGAACAAGGCCTCGTAGTTACCCAACCCAGGCACCGGCTCCAGCACGCCGCGCAGCAGCAGGCCGATCAGGGGCGCAAGGAAAAACAAGACGAGGAACAGCAGTGCGGGAATCAGGTTGCTCGAACCCTTCCAGCGCCGGGCCAGGGAGGGCGAAACGGCTTTGCCCGAAACCGCGCCGGCGGCACCAATGGCGCCCCCGGTCGGTGTGGTTGCCGTCATTTTCATTTGACTAGCCATTCATTCCACCGTGTCGCAATGGCCGGACCGTTCTTGGCCCAGTAGGCGAAATCAAGGGTGATCTGGTCCTTGGCGTACGCCGTCGGCAGGTTCGGTGCCAGGACTGAGTCCAGGCGCTGCACGCTGTCGATGTTCACCGGTGCATAAGCGGTCAGGTTGGAAAAGTCAGCCTGGCCCTTGGCGCTGCTGGCGTTGGCCAGGAACTTCATTGCGGCGGCTTTGTTCTTGCTGCCTTTAGGTACGACGAGGATGTCGGCCATCACCAGGTTCTGCTTCCAGCTTACACCCACCGGTGCGCCGTCTTCTTGCAGCGCGTGGATGCGACCGTTCCAGAACTGGCCCAAGCTGACTTCGCCAGAAGCCAACAGCTGTTGCGACTGCGCACCGCCGCCCCACCAGACGATGTCTTTCTTGATGGTGTCGAGTTTCTTGAAGGCGCGATCCAGGTCCAGCGGGTAGAGCTTATCGGAAGGGACGCCGTCGGCCAGCAGCGCCAGTTCGAGCACGCCGGGGCTTGGCCATTTGTACAGGGCGCGTTTGCCGGGGTAGGTCTTGGTGTCGAACAGTGCGGTCCAGTCTTGTGGCTTGCCGGCGCCGAGCTTGCCTTCGTTGTAGCCCAGCACGAAGGAGAAGAAGAACGAGCCGACGCCATGGTCGGAGACAAAGCGTGGGTCGATCTTGTCGCGCTGGATCACCGAGAAGTCCAGTGGCTCGAGCAGACCTTCTGCTGCGGCGCGCAAAGCGAAGTCCGCCTCCACATCCACCACATCCCACTGCACGTTGCCGCTCTCGACCATGGCTTTGAGTTTGCCGTAGTCGGTAGGGCCGTCTTGCACCACGGTGATCCCGCTGGCTTTGCTGAAAGGGTCGGCCCACGCCTGTTTCTGAGCATCCTGGGTGCTGCCGCCCCAACTGACGAAGTTCACGCTATCGGCCGCCATTGCCGCATGGCTAGCAGTTGCCAGTAAGCCCGCGAACAGGAATGCGCTGACATGTTTGTTCAACACCATTTTTACG
Source organism: Pseudomonas sp. ATCC PTA-122608 (assembly GCF_001952855.1). Lineage (GTDB taxonomy): Bacteria > Pseudomonadota > Gammaproteobacteria > Pseudomonadales > Pseudomonadaceae > Aquipseudomonas. The sequence goes on from NZ_LPNO01000008.1 coordinate 68,887, forward strand.
CCCTCATTGTTGTGTTTATGAGCGGGGCTTTTGAGTGCCCGCCTATCGGGAGCAATCGGTCCGGATGACGCTTTTAAAGTCATTCGGCCTTTGGAATATCATATTATGGTATTCCAACATTTGCGCAAGCATTTTGCCATACCGGCTATCTGGCAGACGTCATGAAACGAAGGGAATACTCTCCACCACTTCCAAGTCGTAACCGGTCAATCCTGCGTATTTGAGCGGTGGTCCTAGGTGGCGCAGCTTACCCACCCCGAGGTCCTGCAAAATCTGCGCGCCGGTGCCGACTTCCGAATAAATGCGCGATTGCGAGCGGCTGAATTGGCGAGGGGCCTGAGTCAGTTGCGGCACGCGCTCCAGCAGCGCCTGGGATGACTCATGATTGGCCAGCACCACCACCACACCCGTGCCTTCAACTGCGACGCGCTGTAACGCGGCCCATAGCGTCCAGTTGGACGGGCCGCTGTAGTCGGCACCTACCAAATCGCGCAACGGGTCGATGACATGCACGCGTACCAGTGCGGGCTCATCACGGTGCAACTGGCCCATGACCATGGCCATGTGCACGCCGCCGTCGATGCGGTCTTCAAAGGTGATCAGGCGGAAAGTGCCGTGCACCGTTGGGAGGTCGCGTTCGCCGATGCGCACTACGGTACGTTCTGTGCTGAGGCGGTAGTGGATCAGGTCGGCGATGGTGCCGATCTTGATGCCGTGCTTGCGCGCGAAAATTTCCAGGTCGGGGCGACGAGCCATGGTGCCGTCGTCGTTCATCACTTCGACGATCACCGAGGCGGGTGTGTGCCCGGCCAAGCGTGCCAGGTCGCAACCCGCCTCGGTGTGGCCGGCGCGCGTGAGGACACCGCCGTCCTTGGCGCGCAGCGGGAAGATATGCCCCGGCTGCACAATATCGGCAGTGCCAGCATCGAGCGCGATTGCCGCCGCCACGGTGCGTGCGCGGTCAGCGGCGGATATGCCGGTTGTCACGCCGGTGGCGGCTTCGATGGACACGGTAAACGCGGTGCTAAATACGCTGCCATTGCTCGGCACCATCTGCTCCAAGCCCAGGCGTTGGCAATGTTCGTCGGTGAGGGTCAGGCAGATTAGGCCACGGGCTTCGCGGGCCATGAAACTGATAGTCTCGGCGGTGCAGTATGCAGCGGGCAGCAACAGGTCGCCTTCGTTTTCCCGGTCTTCATCGTCCACCAGCAGCACCATCTTGCCCTGGCGGTAGTCTTCGATGATTTCTGCGATGCTGTTGAAGCTCATATTGAGGTGCTCGAATTGTTGGTTGTATGTATTATGGTATACCACAAAATTCGAATAAGAGGATGTCATGATGAAGGCTTATTGGATTGCCCATGTCGATGTGGCGGATGCCGAGCAGTACACGCAATACACCAGCCGCGGCCCAGCTGCGTTTGCAAAGTATGGAGGGCGGTTCCTGGCCAGGGGTGGGCGCAGCATTGCGCTGGAAGGCGGGCCAGCAAGGGAGCGCAATGTGGTGATTGAGTTCGATAGCTATGAGCAGGCGGTGGCCTGTTTTGAGTCCAAGGAGTATCAGGACGCGAAGGCCCATCGCGAGGGCGTGGCGCAGGCGCAGATCATTATTGTGGAAGGGTTGGCGCCCTGATCTTGGGTGTACACCGATCAGATTGTGGGAGCTGGCTTGCCTGCGATTGCAGTGTGTCACTCAACAAAAATGTTGGATTTGCCGCCGCTTTCGCATACAAGCCAGCTCCCACTTTTGATCGGTGTTGGGGTTAGAGATCAGCGGATGAAATGGATTTTGCCGCTGTCATCATTGCCGATGTAGATGCCATACACCCCGGCCTGGCGTTCCTCGATATAGCGTTCGAGAATCTGCCGGATCGCCGGGTAGTAGATGCTTTCCCAAGGAATGTCCTCGGGTGCGAAGAACTTGTAGCCCAAGGTTTCCGGCCCGAATTGCCCGGTGATCTCCAGCGCAATGGCGCGGAAGATGATGTACACCTCGCTGATCTTCGGTACGCTGAAGATGGAGTAGGGCGAGACGATTTCCGCCCGCACACCGCTTTCTTCCCATACCTCGCGCAACGCTGCCTGTTCGGTGGTCTCGCCGCCTTCCATGAAGCCTGCGGGCAATGTCCAGGTACCTGGGCGGGGTGGAATAGCCCGTTGGCACAAGAGGTACTTACCGTCCTGCTCGATGATGCAGCCGGCAATGATCTTGGGGTTGATGTAGTGGATATAGCCGCAGCCCCGGCACATCAGGCGCTCATGGGTATCGCCCGGTGGCAGCTGGTGACCTAAGTCACTGCCGCCGCATTTCGGGCAAAAGCTGGGGCTGAACATGGTCAGTGACCTATGCGCGGTTCTTTGAGGGCGATGGGCAGGGTGATCTCGGGCAGCTTGCCAGTCTCTTCCTGTTTGCGCTTGAGGTAGTCCAGGGCCACGGCTGCGGCGGCGCGCACATGATCGACACAGGCCTGGTGGGCGGCCAGTGGGTCGCGGCTCTTGATCGCCTCGACCATGCGCTCCATTTCCTGGTTGCTGGCGCCACGGCGGTTTTCCTGGGACACCGAGGTAGCACGCAAGTAGCTGATACGCGCCTGCAACTGGCGCAGCTGGGTGGCAGCGACGTGGTTGCCCGAACCTTCCAGCAGAACGTCGTAGAAACCCTGCACAGAGTCGATCACCTGCTGCAATTCGCCATCCTTGAGGGCTTTGCGGTTATCGTCCAGAGCTTTTTCCAAGGCCTTGATGTCCTTGGCCTTGGCGCGCAGGGTGAACAACTGCACGATCAAGCCTTCGAGTACGCAACGCAGTTCATAGATGTCGACGGCGTCGGCGAGGGTGATGATCGCCACCTGCGGGCCTTTGGCATCGGCGAATTCCACCAGGCCTTCGGATTCCAGGTGACGCAAGGCTTCACGCACCGAGGTGCGGCTGACGCCGAGGCGGTCGCACAGATCGCGCTCCACCAGACGGTCGCCTGGTAACAGCTGGAAATTCATGATCGCGCTGCGCAGTTTCTCCAGCACGATTTCCCGCAGGGTGACCGGGTTGTGATTGACCTTGAAGCTGTCGTCGAGTGGCAGGCGTTTCATGGGGTCTGCTCTGTATGTAACGGTTAACTGGGGGCCGATCAGGGACCGAAATTGTCGGCGAGTTTATCACGCGGCGTCCTTTAAGCGACAAACCCTCACGACCCCCTGCGTGCCTCAGGCCAGGGCTGGCAAAGGCCCCAGCTTGCCCTTGTGATAGATCATCGGCGTCACCGGTTGCGCCGGCAGGATCAGGTTTTTCACCGCGCCGACGATGATCGCGTGATCGCCACCGTCGTATTCGCGCCACAGCTCGCATTCGATGATCGCCGTGGCCTTGGCCAACAGCGGGTTGCCCAGCTCGCTCAAGTGCCACTCGATGCCCTTGGATTTTTCCTTGCCTTTGCCGGCGAAGGCATAGGCTTCGGCAGTCTGGTCGGCGGACAGCAAGTGGATCGCGAAGCGCTTGCTGTCCCGCAGTATTGGGTAGGTGTCCGACGCATAGTTGGGGCAGAACAGCACCAGCGCTGGGTCAATCGACAACGCACTGAATGCGCTGGCGGTAATGCCGACGATGCCGCCGTCCGGGTCAAGGGTGGTGACCACCGTGACACCGGACGGGAACGAGCTCATCACGTCTTTGTAAATGCCGGGTTCGATCATGGCAGTGTTCTCCTAGCGCATCACAAAAGGATCAGGCATGGGCGCCTGGGACAGGTTGATCCACACCGTTTTCAGCTCGGTGTAGGCCAGCACCGAATCGATGCCGCTTTCGCGTCCATAGCCACTATTCTTGAAGCCACCGATGGGCGCCATCGCTGACACTGCGCGGTAGGTGTTGACCCAGATAATGCCTGAGCGTACGTCTCGTGCCAGGCGATGGGCGCGGCCAAGGTCGCGGGTCCAGATGCCAGCGGCGAGGCCGAACTGCGAGTCGTTGGCGATGGCCAGGGCTTCAGCTTCGTCCTTGAATCGGATGACCGAGGCCACCGGGCCGAACACTTCTTCCTGCATGATCTTCATCGAGTTGCGGTCGCACTCGAACAGCGTCGGCTCGTAGTACCAGCCTTCACCCAGATTCTGCGGGCGCTTGCCGCCGGTGCGCAGGTGTGCGCCTTCTGCGATGGCGTCAGCCACCAGGCCTTCGACCACCGCCAATTGCTGCGCGGTGGCCATGGGGCCCATCTCACTGGCGTCATCCTGGGGGTTGCCGATACGAATGCGTTGGGCGCGCGCTACCAAGCGCTCGACGAATTCGTCGTAGATTTCGTCCTGCACCAGCAGCCGCGAACCGGACACGCAGCTTTGCCCGGATGCCGCGTAGATGCCAGCAATCGCACCGTTGATGGCGCTGTCCAGGTCGGCATCGGCAAAGATAATGTTCGGCGACTTGCCACCCAGTTCCAGGGACAGCTTGGCGAAGTTCTCCGCGCTGCTGCGCACCACATGGCGAGCGGTGGCCGCGCCGCCGGTAAAGGCGATCTTGCGCACCAGCGGGTGGCGGGTGAGGGCGGCGCCAGTGCTCGGGCCGTAGCCGGTGACCACGTTGACCACGCCCGGCGGAATACCGGCCTGCAGCGCGAGTCGTGCCAATTCGAGGATGGTCGCCGAGGCGTGTTCCGACGGCTTGATCACAATGGTATTGCCCGCTGCCAAGGCAGGAGCGAGTTTGATCGTTGTCAGGTACAGCGGACTGTTCCACGGAATGATCGCGGCGACTACGCCCATGGCTTCGTGCACGGTGTAGGCAAACAGATCAGGCTTGTCCAGCGGTAGGGTGCCGCCTTCAAGCTTGTCGGCCAGGCCTGCGGTGTAGTGGAAAAACTCGGGCAGGTAGCTGACCTGGCCGCGGGTTTCGCGAATCAGCTTGCCGTTGTCGCGGCTTTCCAGCTGGGCCAGTTGCTCTTTGTTCTCGGCGATCAAATCACCCAAGCGGCGCAGCAATTTGCCCCGCGCCGTGGCCGTGAGACCGCGCCACGCAGGGCTGTCGAAAGCGGTTTGCGCTGCCTGTACAGCGCGCTCCACATCGTCCTCATCGGCGTCGGGCAGTTGCGCCCAAGGTTCGGCCAGCGCCGGGTTGAGACTGTCGAAGGTCTTGCCGGACAAGGCATCGACCCATTCACCACCGATGCACATCTGGAAGCGTTCAAGCGTCATGCAACGATCCCCTTTATTGGATTATTTTGGGCGTACACCGTGTCAAGAAAGCCCAGCAGCAGCTGATTGACCAGGCGCGGCGATTCTACCGGCATCATATGCCGTTGCTCGGCCAGCACCGCAACGGTGGCACCGGGAATGCGATCAGCCAGTTGGCGCGCCATTTCCGGGGTTGAGCCTGGGTCGAGTTCGCCAGTGGCGACCAGGGTTGGTGCACGCAGGGTCTTGAGGTCGTCGGCGCGGTACATGTCCTGGGTGGCAAACAGCTCATAAGTCGTGAGGTAGCCCTGGGGATCATTGCCCGCCAGGGTTTCGCGCAGTGCCGCGATCTGTGCCGGGTTGGCCGCTTGGTATTCGCGGCTGAACCAGCGCGACAGCGCCGCTTCTGCGTTGGCATCCGGTCCGTGCTCGGCGGCCTGGGCGGTGCGGGCGATCACGCCGGCACGCTGCTCGGGGCTGCGGTTGAACACGCTGTTCAGTACAACCAAACTTTTGAGGCGCTCGGGGTAATGCAGGGCCAGTGCCCGGGCGACGAGGCCGCCCATGGAAAAGCCGATCACCGTGGCTTGGGGCAGCTGCAGGTGGTCGAGCAGTTCCAGCAGCTGGTCGGCATAGCCCAACAGCGGCGTGCCGGCGGCCGGGCGCGGGCTGGCGCCGTGTCCTAGCATGTCATAAGTGATCACGCGGTAGTTCGTGGCCAGGCCAACAACTTGCCCGCCCCACATTTCTTTATTCAGGCCCACGCCGTGGATCAAAACCACAGGCTGGCCTTGGCCGGTCGCCAGATAACTGGTGCCAGCCGGGGTGCGTTCAGCGGTGAGCCGAATCATGGAGCGCTCCTGCATACCTTTTGTTTGATTGGCACGTCGTGATTACTGGGCTTTCTCGGCCGCCAGTTCTTCGAGGTCGATGTAACGGTTACCGATGCGTGGGTGCAGTCGCCCGCCATCTGCACAGCCCAGGACTACGACGATTTCGTCGGCACGCGGCGAATCTTCGATTTTCATTTCCAGGGTGATGTAGTGCGAGCGCAGACCTTCGTCATCCTTGTGCATCATCGGGATTTGAATCGATGTGCCTGGCCCGCCGCGTTTGTTGGTAAAGCTCAGGTAGCTTTTTGCCTTGACCGCTTCACGGTAATGATTGCCGAAGCGCAGGGTATGGATGATGGCCGAGGCGTGTTCGATCTCACCGTCAGCACCGACAACGGCCGCCTTGCCGTAGGCTTCGATCTTGTCTGCACCGCCAATGATGCCGACCAGGCGCTCCACCATCAGCGCACCGAGATCCGAACAGTTAGCACGGATCTCCGGTTTCAGGTCTTCGATAAAACCGCGACCCAACCACGGGTTTTTCAGGACAACAGCCAGCCCCACCATAGTGACCGGGGTGTCAGAGGCCTTGCCGCCTTCAATAAAGGTTTCTTCTACATAGCTGACGATCTTGCGGATTTCGAAACTCATGGCTGCTCCATTGGGATGCGGTGGGTTTGTGTATGATGGTATACCATAATACCTAAAGCGCAAGAGTCAGAAATAAACTGAAGGCGGACTGGTACGACAGAAGGTTGAGCGAGTGGTGTTTTTTGAGTTTGTAGGCGCTAGGGCATCGGTAGCCGTTAGTGCTGAGTTGTGCGCTGTCTGGAGGTCTTCGCCTTCCGGAAGGGCTCTTTGATCTGCTGCGTAGCGGCGGCTACCATGAAGAAGTCATCACTGTGCGATTGCGTACGCCTGCTTTTGATGCTGTCGGTCCGGAGGAGTCACTACCCGAGTACGAAAGGGCCTTACGCCGGGTGTACTGCACCGTGTTTGTACCTGCTGGTATCTCACCCCGATACCCGACACCTAAGGAGCGGGTGCATATCTGCCCTGCCGGCGTCACCTCCTTTTTCTATCGGCATTTGGATCAGATGCACCAGGGCATAACAATGGCCGTGCTGAGGAGCGTTCTTTTGGAACCCATCAGGGATCTCCTTTACCTTTTCCAAGAGGACGCCAACCCGGACGATAGCGATGAGATAGCGTTTCGTAACATCAAGATCCATCTGGGATCTCAAACAAGGTCGGACGTTGATTACTCCAGGGATTCGGCCTCAATTTAACCAACTGGTTGGCACCCATTATCTCGGGCATGACGAAAATATGGCCCACCGCAAGCAGTTGCGAGACAAGGTTCGGAGTTGGGGGGTGGAAATCTAGGTCGCGGCTATTGGCATTGCTGGCGTTCGTCAGGCATGGCGGCGAGAAACTCACCCACAGTTTGTAGCCGGATCTGCTCAGAGGCGGATGCCACCGCTTTAAGGCGGGCGGTCTTTTCTCCAACATCGTCAACCGGTTTGACGGCAGCCGCCCAAGACAAAGGTCCGTGCTTTAGCACTTGCGCCACGGTTACTAAATAAAAAGGCCTAAGCACCACCTGATTGACTTCTTCTAGGCTGGTGAAGAAATTTGCGTTGTGCTCGATGATTTTTTTGGGCCCTTGAAAGTGTCAGAGATACAATCGTCCATAGACTGCATGGCCTTGATGAGGCGATGGTCCTATTCATGAGTAGGGTATGACGCCTCTTTTAAAAAACCGTTTTTTATTTGAAAAAGTCGTTTATTTCCACAAGGGCGATACCACGCTTACGGTTAATTTCCCTTGCAACCGCCAATGCGGCTTCGATCTCGCAGATTCCTTGCTCATTCATTAATCTGAATCGCTCGGCTTTCTCTTCTGGTTCAGTCATGGCCATCGCGAGATATAGACTTGGGGGTACCGCTCGAAATAGCACTTCTGTCGATTTGGACAGAATCACGCCCTCGGTGAATTTCCCCGTCTCCTTACGAGCAGAGAGCATCAGCGCTTTTTGAGCATCATTGAGTTCGCGGAACCGCGCGATTTTGTTGACCTCGTCAGGCGGCATATTTAAGCAGATCCACCACTCAATCATATTCAACATCGGCTCTGCCGCTTTGGGTAGGTCATCGATATTCTGAGTGGCCAACCAGTACCACGCTCCGAGTTTGCGCCACATCTTGGTGATCTTGAGGACGTACGGGGAGAGCAGCGGGTTCTTGGTGATGATGTGTCCTTCGTCTGTGACATTGATGATCGGCCGGCCGAGCATCTGATCGCGTTCAGCGATGTTGTTCACCGTGTTGATCAACGAGATGTAAGCAATGGAGAGTTGAGCGTTGTAGCCCTCTCTGGCGTAGGTGGCGAGGTCGACGATTGTGATGTCAGCTTCCGGCCATGGCGTCCCATCACGGTTGAATAGATCGCCATCAGAACCCTGACAGAACATGTCCATTGCATCGGCCATTTCCAGCATTCTGATGCGCCTTTGTTCTGGCAGACTTGCGTCATTACCGGATGCTCTAAGTGCGTCTCGTACGTCTTGGGTCAGGACCGTTCGATGCTGATCTGAACAGGCTGTTGCAGCATTGATGATGCACTGGCGAATCATGCTCCGATCAGCGCGAGTCAGGCGCTGTTCTTCTTTCTCTTCGCCGCCGGTAATCATCAGGCGAGCGGTGATTTCGAGTTCGCCCAGCACGTCTCGCTCGTCATCCTCCGTGGGCTCTGAGTCATCTATCGCGTCGGCATCCAGCGTCTTGACGTTGCCAGGCGAACTAATCAATCGGTATGCATCAGCAAAGGGCGCAAGGCTGACTCCCGAACTTGGCGCCAATTTAACCCGGTTGACCGTCAAGCCCAGGCGCTTGGCGAAGTCTGCGAACAGGCCAAAGCTATTGCCGGCCTCCGCAATGAAAATGCGTGGTCGGTACACCGCAGTGACCTGGTTCAAGATGTTGTTCAAGGTTGCCGACTTGCCGGCTCCGGTCGGGCCAAACAGAAAGAGGTGGGCATTCATCTGCCTGTCGAGACGGTTGAGCGGATCAAAGGTGACCGTGCCTCCGCCACGATTGAAGAAGGTTATCCCCGGATGGCCGGTACCTTCGCTGCGCCCCCATACCGGCGCCAGGTTGGCAATATGTTGTACAAACATCAGTTGCGTGTACCACTCGCTATTACGAACACTTGGATTGAACACACAAGGCAGCCAGCGTAGATAGCTGTTGAGCGGCGCGACCTCATGTTCATCCCGCACTGGCTGTAGTCCGGCGTTGAGCATGACGTTGTGAAGCTGCAACGTGCGCTCGTCTAGCTGCCGAACATCTTCGCCTCGCAGATAGAAAGCGACGGCTCCTCGGTACAACTTGTGAGCGCTGCCGATGTGAGATCTCGCCTGTTGGACGTCTTCCCGGGTTTGCTCTGACGCCAGCGTATCGCCGACTGACTTACTTGCCAGGTGATTTAGGTGTGCTTCCAGCATGTCCTGAGGAGTGATCACTATCGTGATGCACAGAGTGGTCTCTTCAGGCATCTGGTCGAACAGGGCGTTCGTGGCATCGCCACCTTTAGACGTTTCACCTGTCAGATGACCTGTGGGAGGAGGGGACCGGAGACGATCAAGCACCACCACACGGTGCGGCATGTCATCCAGATACCAAAGGCCTTGATCTGCATCTGAACGGGGTTGCTCGAAGAACAGTCGTTGAGCAAAGTCCGTACCGCTGGCGAGCTCCAGTTCATCATCTGGATTGTCTTCTGGTAGTGACGCCAATTGATAAAAGGTTTTTCGTGCTTCAGCGGAATCGCCCAGTAATCGCGGGTTTGGGTTGAACCATCGCAATAGCCAGTTGTGAATGTACGAGGCATTCATTCGGCGAGATTTCACGCCAGCATTTCCCATTCCGGCAACCAGGCGATCACAAATACTGTTGAGTGCCTGCTCGCTGGATTGCCCGCGGCGAGAAGCCGAGCCTTTACTGCGACGATAAATGGCCATCCGCACTTTACGGGTTTGCCCACGCCAAGGAAGTTTGGTCACTGCGGTGTCTTCGAATAAACCGCCCGGCTTGGAAATAGCCTGTAGGTGCTGCTCGAACATCTTGAGGTAGTACTCGGTAAAAGCCGTTCCTTGAGCCCGGGGTTGGATATACGCCCTGAGGTTTCTCATGTAGCTATCCCAATCTGTTTCATCCTGCGCATAGAGCTGAACGACCCAGGGTTGATCTTCCAATTCGTCGAAGCTGTCCTGCAGGGCATTCTCCAGGGCGTCTCGCACCGTACGCAGCCAGCTAGCCTCCCGTCCTTCTGTACCAACCGGCGTCAGTTCGTAAAACGCAGCCACTGACTCTCCATCCTCAAGCAGCATGCATTGGGATTCGGGAAGAAATTCAACCCAAGGCAGCATGTCGACAAAGCTGGGGGCGTTTGCGTAGAGGGCTCGCTCATCAGCGACTGTGCATGGACGCGTCCGAGAGGTCCTCCATGCACCAGGTTCTGGTAATCCATGGGTCGCGAGCTTCTCGATGTGATCCTTCCCTGCATCCGAGCTTTTCTGTTCCATCAATAGTCCTCCGTCCGTTCACCGGGCATGGCGTATTGAACGCGCTGGTAGAGGGGGAAGACGGTGCTGTAGCCGGGTACCGGAACGGGATCGGTGCCAGCTAGGTGAGGGAAAACGTACATCACCAGGTCCGGGTTAGGGAGGCGCTTGAACTGGCTGTATATCTCGGTTTGAGCGGTTCGGGTGTAGCTAGCGGTATCCGTGATCGATTCATCAATTGGTCTTTGCAAGGACACGCGAGCGTCATGCAGTTGCCGATCGGCAGAGCCGTGTGACACCGACCTGGTGTTCGCATCCCAGATGTCCATCATGTTCTGCGGACCATGGGGAAGCAGCTGATCCTTGTTGGTACTGCATCCGCTGGTGAGCATCACACCGAGTAGAAACAGCGGCCAGGGGTTAATCGAGCTCGGATACATAGATACCTCCAGAAGCATGCCGCACCTTACGGCCCAACGTTTCGTAGTCGATCTCCAGCTGTCGGTCCAAATGCACGGACACTTGGGCACCAGGCTGCACATAGATCGCAGCGAAGGCTTGGCCATAGAGTTTGTTAACCCAGTCGCCGATGTCTTTCACGCCGCCTGAGAGGATGGTATTCATCGCGTCGGTGCCGGTTGCTCCATTCCCTACAGGCGTGCCGGAGGCACTGAATAGCGTGTTTGAACTTTGTTGATCTGATTCCAGCAGTTTGGCTACGCCGGCGCCGGCTGCGGTGATCAAGCTCTTGGTGCCCAGGTACTGTTCAGCGTTGGAGCGCCGCTCACCCGAAATACAGGGGATGCCATAAGGGTCGCTGAGCCAACCAATTCCGCCCTGGATCTTGTCCGTGCTCGATCCACTGGCTTGGCCTGTGCTTTGACGGTGGGTGAGCTTCTGTGGGGTGGGTACCGTGCGGATACGACCATCATTGAACACGAAGGTCATGCTGATGATTTGCCCCCGCACGCAGGAAAGCGTCCAGTCACCTGCAGCAGTGCCGCTAATGACCGCACCTGCAACGTCCGGTAGATCAATGCCATTGGCGGTTAGGTTGTCCGGGCCAATGAGTACTTTGAAGGGGTAGGGGTCGTTAACAACGCCATCAACCGGTACCCGTCCTATCAGTGCTGTCATGGCAATGGAGCCTGAGAGCGTGCTGTTCTCCGGCAAGGTGTAGAAGGGCTTGGCCGAATCTTTCTCCTCGGAGGTTTTGATATTGCGTCCTACAGCCCCGGTGGCGGCTTTCAATTCTCGCTGACCACGATTGATTTCATTGCTGAAGGCATCAGGAAAGCTGAAGCCGGTAGACGGTTTGTTGGATCCGCTGGGTATCGGTTTGCCCTGTGAATCCACTGTCGTGGCGTCCTGAGGGGCGATCCAGATCAGATCATCCTCACCTTTGGAGAACTGGTCGCCATCCCCAGGCTGCAATCCCAGACCTATGGGAAGGTCTGCGCTTCGGTTAATCAAAAACTCAGTGGAAAGGCGTTGCTTGAGTTCCTCCAGTAGGTTCTGTGTTTCCTGTTCGTTTAGCCGGCGCTGATCCTTGGACGGCGCCTTCTGCAACTCAGTGCTCAAGGCTTGCTGTATACGCTGATCAATCTCACTGTCCCTTTGGCGTAAGCGTGTGTTTTCTTCTTGTTGTCCTTTGTTGTCGGAGAGCAAGGCTTTTAGTTCGCTGCGCATCGCCTTGGTCTGGGCTACCAAGGTGGCCACCGTGTCGTTTGGTGTATCGCCTTCAATGCCGAGCTGCTTCATTTCCTCCTCGGTCAGCCTTGGTTCGTTTGCCTTAGAGGACGATGCTGGCGGCGGCTTGTTGGAGCAGGCTTTGAAAGCCCCAAATACGACCAGCAGTATCAAAGGCAGGATTAACCACTTGAGCAAGCCATTACTGTGCATGAGCACCTCCCTGAGATGGCTTGATGTTGATACTGGCGTCGACCTGGCTAACCCTTGGTGGCAATGCTTCAGCTAAGCCTTTACCCCGGGTGACCAAGTACGCCACGGTGGTATCGGTGGGAAGGCCGGCAGCCCCGAGGGTTTGGTGCTGAAACGCCGCGCTGATGAAATCGCCCTGTAACTCGCGAGGATCCAGATTTAAGGGGTGAGTTGAGGTGTTGCTCAGCTGAATGGCGCTGACGAAGTAGTTCTCCAGTTGCCAGGCGCCAAGGAGAGAGGCGTTCACCGGCTGAGTCGGCATCAGGTTGATCAGATCCAGGCCGCGGCGTTGCTTGACCTGAATGACACCCTGGAGCGGCTCTACAGTGCGTAAGGGGGCGTAAAGGCTCTGTGCGGCGTAGCGGGTGAGCACAACCGGCAGCGGCGTTTCATGGCGCTCTGGCTTCGCCTGTGCAGTACCGGAGGAGGACGATTCGGCGCCGATTTTCGACTGCTCGTGAACAGATCCGTAGCTTTTCGGGGATCGGGTACCTTTGACGATTTTTACGGGCTCAAGTAACCGCTGATCAATACCCTCTGTAGCAGCGACATCCACCAGGATGATTTCGCCTGTGCGCACATCCTGCAGCTGTAGTCGCGTGGGGGCGATGGGCGCGCTGGCCCTCAGGTACAACGCGCCGCCAGTGCTTTGAATCCGCAGGGTGTCAGTAAGTGTTCGGGGTACGCCGACTCTGACGTTCTGATCGATGAAGATGACGCGCTCTTGGCCAACATGCAGAGGCACAGGCAAGGGCAGTCGTTCCCAGGTCATGATCTCGACAGCCTGTGCGGTTGTGAATACCAATCCGAGTGGCAGGGCATAACGCAATCGGCGCATTACTGGCCTCCTTGCTTGTGTGGGGAGCGGCTGGCGGGCGGGACGGGAGGTACGATGCGCTGCGGGGACGAGTCGTAACAGTCCAGGGCCAGGCCAAAAGGGTTGTTCTCTGGGTCGACGTCCAGACGCACCACCTTCAAGGGGTAGCGGACAAAGGCTTGCTTGACGCGCTCCGAGCCGTAGAACTCTTCTGTGGCCAGGTCCAACTGAACCAGCCATCGGTCTCGGCTTTGTACCCTGACGCGAAGCTCTGGGTCGTCTCCGTAGCCCCGTTCCGGGAGCTCGAAAACGCTGCGAGTACGGTTGCGCAGTTCGCTCGCCGTTTGACGCTTCTGAAAGTCGCTTTCAAGTTCGGCCTGGCAGTTCGGTGTCAGGTAGGCGCTGAGCTTATGGATGGCGCGTGGGTAGTCTTTTTCCCCGTCAATGGGCCAGCGGTTGAGCTGCTGGAAGATGTAAAAGCCGAAGGTGTAGACCGACTCGGGCGGCACCTCCCACCACTTACGCGTGCTGCCTGAGCGTAGGTCTGGCGGATTGTGAATAGTCAGGTCCTTCGGAGAGTCCCACCATCCAAAGCCCATCAACAGGACTACCCCGAGAAGCATCCCGCAGCCAACGCGCAGCGTTTTCACGTGAGCTTCAAGTCGAGCCACCTCGTTCTTGAAGCGGCTCATGAATGACGGCTCCGGCGCGTGCTCCAAAGGCCTGAGCGCACCACGATATCCGCACCCCCTGTCCAAGCAGTGAGTAACTGGAAACGCTTGGCAATGGACCACTGTAGGTGCCTATACAGCCACGTCTCGGGTTTGCCGCGCTTGTGACGGCGCAGCAGTTTTCCACCGATAAACAGACCCAGGGCGATGCATAGCATCATCATCGTGGGACCCAAGGCGATGCTCTCGAAGAGCACCGCCGCTGCAATGCCGATCGCAATGCCCAGCACTGCGGAAGCGGCGACAGTGATCCACATTTCATCGGCGGTAAGTCCCAGGACGATAACGGGCTGGCGGTTGAGCCGCGTGGGTAGGAAGCGCAAGGTGCCGTCAGGCAGTTGCTGATCTGAATCTCTTTTCATTTAGCGCCCACCTCACAGCACGCCTGTGCCTTTGGTCAGCAGCCAGATGATGATTACCAGGAGCAGGGCACCTACGCCGCATGTAAGTCCGAATTGACCCCAGGTTTTCTTGCCGCTTTGCACTTCGGAGTAGGAACCATAGGCGTGGTACGCCACACCGCAGAAGGCTGCGGCGGCAATGGCGAGGGCGATAAGCCCTACGATGTCGAAACCATGGTTCTGCAGCGTTTGGATGATGCCGTTACCTTCACCTCGACTGGGCGCCTCCATTTGAGGCAGGGCTGCATGAGTGCCGGCAGACAGAACGGCGGAGCAGATCATGAGGTAGGGCGAAAAGCGGCGGGCGAGGTTCTTGAAGAGCGGACGAATATGCATGGTGTGCCTCCAATGGCGATGTATGAACGTTGGTGCGGCATCAGTGCAGCAACAGGAATGTGAGCAGGATGTAGATGAGAGTTACCTTCAGGGTCAGGCCCACGAACTTCGCCTGCGAAATCTGGCCGGTGGCCCAGCCGCGATAGCCGCTACCGAGCGCCCAGGCAGCGAAGACCAAAGCACTGGCCAAGACCAAACCGATGAAAAGGGTGGTGCTTTGTTGTGGTGTAAACCCGCCCAAAGCCCGGAACGCGGCGAGCTGTTGTTGGCTCATGCTCATGGTTGTGAAGCGCTCGACCGGGTGTAGTGACCGGTCAACTCAGGTGGGTTACGAGGTTGAGCGCGAGAGGGCGTGAGGTACCCTTTGATGCCTTGACGCATCAGATCGATGTCAGCCGACAGGCGAGGGTAGTCGAAGCTATAGCGGGCACTTGGATCGATCACAGACGCGTCACGCGATGCTGCCAGGCGGCTCAGTGAATCAAGCTGACGAAGGATCAGGGAGAGCTGTTGATGCTCGTCGCTGGCCGCATAAGCACCGGCAGATGACGCGATGCAGCACGTCATGAGAGCTGAAAGTCTGAGATAGGAGGGGAGGAGCATTGGCGGCATCCATGCGCAGAAGAGTTTTCTGAGTGTCTCGCATGGAGATTCCCTTGCCAGTAAGAAAACTGGATTGGATGAGGACCCTTTTTCGTGCGTCGCTAGCTTTTTTGCTATCGAATCATCCCCGATCCTGGACAGCAGTAGGTGATCGCAAACAACACAAGTTAGTGTTTAATGCGACAATAATCTGGGAGCGGACATTGTCAGATGGTTCGTATAGGTGGGCATAAGTAGGTCAAGCTGCTGACCATAGCATTCGCGAGCATGGGTACGGAGTGATTGGTATAAGGCCGGAGTTAATTAAATATGTAGTCTAGTGTCGCTCATTTTAGAATTGAATATTCTGAAGAAATGCTAGCGCTTAGGCCAATTAACCTGATCAAGTTTTGATCTCATTTTTGCCGCCCATAGCGGCTCGACATGTGCAGCGAAAGATAATTTTCCGTAAAGGAAGTTTCTCAGTCCTGCTGTAGAGTCAAAGCCTCTGTTAAGCATATGTTTGGCAATACCCACATCGGGGCGAGTAATAAAGTGAATGTGGGTTTTGATCTCTGACTTAAATTCTTTAGTGAGTCTGGGGGTGCGGCCGTCAACTAGAAGGCCGAGCACAATTTTTCTTGCGCCGGGAGGGGAGACTTTTGTTTTGGTGAGGTTTGGCCAATATCCATGAGCTTTGATCAACTCATATAAGTCTTTAACGAGACTATGCGCTCCTTGCCTGTCAAACTTTGATTTGCTGGAAAAAATCAGGTCGTCCGCATAACGCGTATAGGTAATGTTCATTGTCCTTGAAAATTCCCTAATACTGGCATCAAGTCCGCGCGATACGATATTTGCTAGTAGTGGACTGGTTGCGGCTCCTTGTGGGACGTGCCCTATAAATCTACTTTTTCTATAGGGAAACTTTTTAAGAAGCTTCTTTTCCTTTGGCATGCTGGGATTGCCAAAATGCCTGATCCTCGTGCAAAGACGTGCGAGCTCAAGTGATAATAAGCGATTGTAACCAAGTTCACGAAATACTCGATAAATTTTTGGTTCAAGAATTGACTCAAAAAAATTAGACATGTCTAGTTTTATTAGCCAGTTACATTCGCAGTGCTGAATAGCTGCATCCTGAATTGAGGTGTTCTCGCGGTATGCATAAGACGCAATGTCTATCGGTATGTGCTTAAGGATTCTCTCGTTGATCCAACGCTGAACACGGAGCAATTTAGGATGTGGGGCGCATATAAAACGGAATCGATCCTTAGCGAATCCTGCGCTACGTTTACGAAGTTTAAAAACTTTATATGGGGCAAAGTCGTCACGGGTAATTACTGCGCGCAGGAAACTGTGGGGCACTCCTGTAAGCGCCGCCAAATGTCCTAGAGTGAAAATGATAGGTACATCTTTATTGCGAGATCTGATGACGCTGGCGGTTTTGAGCGCCGCGTTCAGAACCGCTGCTGATACGTGGTGCTGCTCGCCTGTTTCGACATAGTGCTGCGGGCTCCAGTTGGTCATCTACCTTTGATTCCTCTCAGGCGGAAGCGCGACTCAAGCAGCAAGGCTCCGTAGCGCCAAGTGAAGAGTCGTGGATCCTCCTGTAAGCGTTGGATCGTCCTTCGGTACACAAAACATGTGCCCTAATAGCTCCCAGCAGGGGGAGATTGCTAGATTCCTTTAAACTGGAGCCCGCAGCTGCCTCGGATAATACATGTCCTGATCAGACTTGCCTACTGCTGCCGATCCATCATCCATAAGTTTTCTCAATTTTCGCTTCCCAGCGTTAGTCACTTTTTTTCGCGGTGAAAGAAGGCCAAGTTCTTGAGCTTGCCGACTGGCTCCGACAATTTGTTCCAAAGATAGGTCTGTTAGGCTGGCCAAGTCACTAATTTGGGTATATCCAAAGCCGGCAGCAACTGCTAAAACTATCGCTAGCCTAGAGTTGTTGTCCATGCGCTGGTAGTCCGTCGATGAAAGTATTTCATCGCATCCTAAAAGCTTAAATATTTCTGCTTCAGTAATATCTTGCGAGGTGTTCACGGTAATTGCGTCGGAGGTGAGACGCTCTGGGAAGAGAGGCATCCATGGCTGCTTTATACTTTTACGACGCTCAATAAATATTGCAGGCATGTTGTTAGGGGCTTTGTCGTCAAACGCTATCAGTGTTCCCGAATTTTTATAACCTAACGGGTTTTTTGAAAATGCGCCGTGCTCTTTGCAAAGCTTTTCAATTTCGACTAGGTCATTACCAATGAATGAGTTTTTTATTGTTGGGCAGATGATTTTCTTGATGACAATCGGATTGGTTGAGTGCTTGGATATTATGGCTTCTGCACCCTCAGTTATCGCATAGCATAGGACGTAAAACTTAATCAGTCCGTAAGAGTTCCAGCTTTTAATAGTCTGTGGGCGCCAGAGTGAATCTAACAGTTTACAAATTCTATCTCCGCTTCCAACTAAGTCTGTCACGATGACAAAGTTTCGTACCTTCTCATCTCTTAGCTTAGTGGCTGAGGGCTGTAGGAATAGTCGTTTTCTATTGCGGCTACAAATTTGATCTAACTTTGTGGCAATTTTTCCTTCGCTTCCGATGGTTTGTGTGGAGTACTTTAGAGATTGAACTGCTTGTGCTGCAGAGCCCTCTATGCGACGCGGTCGGCGCGAGGATTGTTTATACATTGGGGGTGGTAGTTTTGATTTTGTTTTCTGTAGCTCTCGTTCAATATAAATAGCTGTTGGGTTTTTAAAATTGCTAATATCCAAAGAGTGCTTAAGCCAGCTCGTAAGTTCTTTATCGGTCACGACTCGGAGTTTTCTAAGCAGCTTTTTTGCAAGGCTTTGATTTTTGGCGGAACGAAATTGTTCTAGCCATGCTTTACAAACATTATTTATTCGCATCGTTTCGTCTGTATTCCTATTCCTGACTTGAATTAAATATTGCAGCTTTGTTTTGGGGTGTTAAGAAAAAAAACTAGTTCGAATGTTTCTCAGGTTCATCTGCTCTTCTATCACACAGTAAACTAATGTGCCGGTTTTACTACAGGCGCTGCTCGGATAGGCTGAGCATCAAGAAGTAAGTAATGTATCGATTCTGTGCGTTAGGCATTAGTAACATGGTTGTCCATTGAGTCGCTCCCAATAATCCTTGCGCGGCAGAATATTTTCTTCTGGCCGTAAGCTGGCGTTAGTAGACGATCGCTTAGACCATAGTAGTCCGTCAATGACCGTAGGTAGCCTGCTTTTCAAAATTCACGCGACGGTGTCGTTTCGTGGAGAGTACCGTTTGCGGCAATGTACGGAATGAATGCATGATTGGTGCTCGCGTAATCCAGCCGCCAGCGTCAGAAAGGAGATCGTATGCTGCAGATCGCCACCGGAAAGCTCTTCGGGCGCCCCGTAGGTTGGGAGAACCTACTGCGCGGAATTCTCTATACCAACGCCACTTTTGGGAGCGAAGACGTGATAGATACGGCAGCAGGAAGATTGTTGCCTTCTACTAGCTACTCGATTTATCCGCGAGTTCTCGTCTATGAGGTGCTTGAGAGAATGGAGGCCGAGGAAAGTGGTCCCGGTGTTCTCCTTTCCTCATGCGTTGAGCCGTATCTAAATGATTTTGCCGTAGTGGTTTCATTTGCTTTGAATTGTGTATGTACGCCGGACATTGATTTGGCACGACGTTTGACGAGTGGCAAAAAGGGCTTGGCCACACCTGCGGCTCCGCATGAATTCGTTCGTCGTTTCTTCGATGCTGACCTTTGGTGCAAGCCCGAGGAGGTCACATTCCTGCAGGAGTTCACCACTCAACTGATCGGTTTGCCACGCAACACGTTTCTAGGCGTGATGCGAGCGATCCGGACTTATATAAACGGCATGCATCGTATTGCCGATGATTTAGAGCTGGCGTACACACTGCTAGTAGCTTCCGTTGAGTCGCTAGCCCAAGACTTTGATGGGCATGAAAGTGACTGGGAGTCCTATGATGAACGTAAGCGGCTTGCAGTTGATGAAGCATTATCTGGTGCAGAGGATGAGCTTGCGCAGCGGGTCAGAGAGGCACTCTTAAGGGTGGAGCATACGGCTTTGGCGCGTCGGTTTCGTGAGTTCGCTATCTCCCATACGCCGCCCAGCTATTTTCGCGAAACTTCGTTAGTCATGAATCAGTCTCTTTCACGATCAGACCTCACGGAGGTCTTGGCAGCGGCCTATCAGGCGCGATCCAAGTACATACATCAGCTCAAGCGGCTCCCAGATGTAGTAGTGCTTGGTAATGGATATGGGGAAACCGCGTTGCATGAACGAGTGGCCTTTTTGACTCTTAACGGGTTATCTCGATTGATGCGCAGTGTGATCATTGAATTCGTGAAGGGGCAACCTTCGTTAAAACACGAGGAACACAACTACGTCCTGGAGCGTAGCGGGGTGATTCAATTGCAGATGGCGCCCCAGTACTGGGTCGGAAATACTGAAGGAAATGTGATTGCCGCTGGTCGACGCAAGCTTGAGGGGTGTCTAGAGCAGTATGCTCCCTGCTTATTGAAAGAAGATGGGGCAATCCTAACTGACCTGCGGCCGGTTCTAAGCTCTGTAGCAGAGCTTCTGCCGGATGCCAAAAAAGCTGCTCGTTTGCCATACCTGGCTTTATATGTCCTTTTTAATAGGATTGTTCCAGAAGAACAACGGGCACCTATATCTGAATCGATTAATAGGTTCATTAAACAAGAACTCTCACAACCTTCGACGGAGGCGCTTGTCGTACACGTCCTCTTAGGCAAGATGATTAATTGGCCTCTGGAGACTCACCTTCAGGAACTGGAGAGCTATTTCAAGCGGCGTGGGAAGCCAGGTGGGGTGCGTTTTCCTCGGTTGTTTGAGGCTGCTATCTCACTCGACTTGGCTGAGCGCTACCGTCTAAAGGGTGACATGAAAAAGTGTAGGAAGATGATTGCACTCGCAGTCGAAAGTCATCCTGGACATCAACGGCTAGTGCAATTGGAAGCGGAGTTTAGGCCAAGCAACCCTATTCATTACGTTGAGGTTTTATTATCACCCTCAACGTCTGTCGATGATAATGGCTGATCTCTAGCTGTGCGTCTTTACTCTTGCGTCGTCGAGCTAAAGTGTCTACAAAGGTAACTTTATGAGAGAAAGAGGCGAAACCCTTAAAGAATTACGCGCAGTTATTCAGGAGCAATTGATACTTGTTGACCTGGCGCTCTATGTCATATCTGAGGGACCGGTACTCCGCGATGGACAATGGTTGGCCTGCTGCTTGGAGCCTGATCAAGGGCGCGCTACTGGTGCGGTTGCCATGGGAGCTGGACAATCCCTCAACACCATCCTCAGGAATTCAACTGAGCGCGGTCTTGCGGTCCGTGATCTCTATCCGATTGCACGATCTGTGGTTGAGGGGTTCATCAATGCTGCTTTTTTTACGACGCAGCCTGTTGAAGTCTCTCAACGTGCTTTCAAACACGTACAATACGCTGCTTGGAAGCATAAAAATCGCGTAATAGGCACCGGGGCGTTCATGATGACTCTTGGTGATGGCCCTTCGCCTAAACCGATAGCAGCTAGGCTATTCCCCGAGTTCACCGGCTCAGGGCAAGACTCGTGGTGCTCTCTCAACACACCATCCAAAATCAACTGTATTGGCAAAGTTGTGCGTGCGTCTGGAGGCGCCTTTTTGGGGGCGTATGCAGGAATCTACTCAGTGTCCTCAGAAATCATACATGGTTCTGTCTACGGTATGAGTTACTTCATGAGCGCACACAGAGGTCAGGAGCTGACTCACGAAGCGTTTCAGTTAGCAACAGAGGAGCAAATGGTTGACCTGTTGTCAGCAGTTGGGCACGCCGCCAGCGGTTTTATTGCTGCCTTTGCAAATATTCATCAATTTGGTCCAGTAATTCTTGAGGAACATGACCTATTTAAACGGTTGTTCAAGTGTGCAACTGGAGACGAATGGGTAGGTGGCGATCCACCAGGCGCATAATGTACACACCGAATCTCTGTCGTATTCTTAATACGCTTAAACAACCTTTATTACCAAATTCTCCCCTTGATCAAAGAGCTTTCAATGGGGGGGATGGTTTTTCGCCACATAGCGTCAGTTGATTTCGAGCTCATTCTGCTTACGTGGAAGCTTTTAATAGTCCCAGAGGCACACCTACCTTTAGGCGAGTTTGAACATAAGGTATGATCTCAGGGCAGAGGACGATTATTACGACGGATCGATAATGGAAGTAGATTTAAGGCCAGAAATGGAGCGTGGTTCGAGCCCTGCCTCGCGAGGGGCGGCCGGCGCTTATATAGAAGGAGAACTTGGCGCTCTCTATCTACTTGCCCTGCTAACGGGCAATCGGGCACCAGGCATGCCAGACGCGCGGGTGATAAGGGTCCGATTTCAAGGCACTGAGCACGGGTTTAAGTTGGATGACCTGATCGCTTTCGGCGTGGGGCCAGCTGGCGACTCCATCCTTGAAATACAGTCGAAGCGGGATATTACATTCTCGCCGGGGGACAGCGTCTATCAAGACGTCGCCTCCCAGATAGCTCGCAGTGTGGTGAGTTCGGCTCCGGCGGATCGGCACATTCTGGGCATTGCCACGCAGCGAACCAGTCGTAAGATTTCCGGCGCTTATCAGGATGTTCTCAAATGGGCGCGGACAATGGAGAGTGCGAAGGCGTTCTTTACCCGTCTAGCCGCCAAGGGCATAGCAAGCAAGGATATGCGCGAATTTGTCGCGACGACTAGAAAGCACCTGATCGCGGGTGGTGTCGCTGATGAAGATGATGCGATTTGGCGGCTATTGCGTCGGATTCTTATACTTGAGTTTGATTTCGAAGCGACGTCACCGATCACCCGAACTTATGGGTACGCGCTCGCACGGATGGCACTAAGCGACGAGGATGTCGGTCGTGCTGAGGCGCTATGGAGTCGGCTGGTCGACTTATCGATTAAGACCGGTACTACCGGCGGTGTAGTCGATCGTACGGCACTCGGCATGAATCTCGCCGAGGCGGGCTTCAGGCTTGCTGGTGGCCGTGAATATGACACCGCGCGCGCCAGACTTACCGAGCTTGCGCATAATACGCTTTCACATATTGGTACAAACGTGGCGGGGGTAACCTTGCCGCGACTTGAAGCAGTCGCTGCAGTCGATGATGCCTGTGAGGGACATCGCTTTGTCGAGGTCCGCGGGGATCCCGGTGTTGGCAAGTCCTGGGTACTTCGCCATCTTGCCGAGCGTGTCGCAAGCCATTCACCGATCATTGTTCTCGACCGGGACTCAACCCCCCCGGGTGGATGGCTGCCGTTTTCAAATGCACTCGGCATCCCTGGATCGGCGGTCGAGTTTCTCACCGATCTGGCCGCAAGCGGGGGCGCGATTCTCTTCATCGATGGCCTGGATATGTTCGACGATGTAGGGCGTCAGCGTACTATCACCGAGCTCATTAGGTCTGCGAGCTCGATCCCGGACTTCAAGATAATCACCACCACGCGCACGACCGGCAATGTGGATGTCGATATCTGGCTTGACGATCAGATCGTCAGCTCAATGGGGGGCGTGTGCACGATACAGGTCGAGCCGCTCTCGGATGATGAAGTCGCAACCCTGGCCGATCAAACACCAGATCTCCGATCGCTTTTGGCCCCCAGGCATCCCGCCGCCGGACTTGCCAGAAACTTGTATCGACTGTCTCGACTGCTGAAGGTGCCTAGCTCTACCGGAATCCGTACCGAGGCCGCAATGGCCCGTTTCTGGTGGGAGCGTGCGGACGGCGCGCCTGTAACCGATATTCGAGCTGCGCAGAGGCTGATGGCAGCGCTCGCCGCCAGCGTCCTGGAAGGTGAAGGAGGGCTTGAAGTTGCCGAAGATTCGGCGGCGCGTTCGCATTTGCTAGGAGCCTTTACGGTCAGGGAAACACAGCGCGATCGCCTCGACTTCTATCATGACGTGCTGCGTGACTGGGCGATAGGCAGTTATATCGCCGAGAGCCCTCAGCGTTTGGCCGCAATCGACTTGAGTGGGCCGGTCTCACCGCGCATAGCACGCGGTGTCGAGTTCGCCGCACGCCTCTCACTCGAGTCCGGTGCAGATTACAGCGCGTGGATCCAGCTGATCGGAAAGCTCTCGGTCCCCGGGGCGCATGGTTCATGGCGACGTCAGGCAATCCTTGCCCTATCGCGTTCGGAGGCCGCATACGAGCTGCTCGAAAAGTGCAGCGCCGGATTGCTTGCTGACGACGGGGTTCTCTTTGTCGAATTATGTACGACGATTGCAGCGGTCGAGACAGTAGCGACGGCCGACCTGATGACGATGCCAGAAGGTACCAAGGTTGATCTGCCGCGCTCTTATCGGATCGATGTCACCGGGTCCGCTTTCAATGTACTGCGCTGGGTGCTGGTGCATGCGGCCGAGATCTCGATATCGGCGATCGGCGCAGTGATCGAACTGGTTAAGATACAGATTTATCTCCTCAAGCATCTTCAGCCGTTCGCCATCCAAACGGCAGTCATGCTGTTTGCTTGGCTGCGACAGCTCGACGTTGGCGGTGCCGAGGTTACCATCCCGGGTAGGCTGAATCGTGGGAGGACAGAGAGCGACGGGCGAAGCCGCATGATTGAGCAACTTCGCATGGTCGCTTTCTTACTCGGCGAATTCGCGCCTGATGAGCTTAAGGCCTATCTCAGGGAGGTAGGCAATGATCAGGATCGCTACAAAGTCGATGATATCCGGCAGTATTCCAAAGTGATCGCGCCGGTTGCGCCTGCCGAACTGGCGGAGCTCGTGTTAGCGAGTTTGCTTCAGCCACAGAGGCGGCACCGCCACCATGATCGCGCAATGGAGCAGGCTTTCACGTTCGCCGACAACAACTACTTGCCCGCATCGCCGGCGCAGCCTCCGTTTCTGGATCTATTGGAGTCCGCACCCTCGGAGGGGTTAAAGTTGATCCGAACGCTGGTTGCGGAAGCGATTGCATTCAGCGCCGATGCATGCGCGTCGATAGATCCAGGCTTCACCGTCGATTTTGGCCGTGGTCCTCGCTTCTTTCCTCGGGCCGACAGCTATCTCTGGTCGCGGGATCAATGCCGTGAATATTCGGCGGCCTCAGGGCTCAAGTCGCTTGAAGCCTGGAGTCAGCAGAGGCTAGATGATGGCGCCCCGGTCGATGAAGTGCTCACCGATATCCTCGGGCCTGAGGGCAGTTGCGCGGCGTACCTCCTTGTTGCGGTTGATGTGCTGCTGTCACATTTCGATATTGCACGGGACGCGTTGGCGCCGTTGATAGCGGATCCAGAGCTGCTTGCTACCGACAGGATGCGCCGGGACCATGACCAGTTCGGATTGGGGATTGATCAGTTCGCGATCGGGAAAGAGCCAAATGCGAAAGTCAGGCTCGCCGACTTGAATAGCCGTCTGTCCCGTCGAGCGACCTTATTCGACGTGGTGCACCTTTATCTGCAAGATGATCCCGTAGCGAATCGTCTGCGCGAGCAGCTGAGTGCTGCGATCTTGAGCCTTGACCCGATTGAGTCCTACTCAAACTATAGTGACTCCCGACTCATTGCACGGATTGCCCACAATAGACTCCAGCGATCGAACTGGAGCGACATCGGGGACGGAAGACTTAGCTATCAGTCTCCTCCTGACGAAGCTGCACATCTTGAGGCGATGGAGAAGCAACGTAGCGCATTAATGCTCTCTAGCGAGATCAAATCGCGCATCGATCTGGCATTTGATGGCAATGGCGAACACGCTACCGCAGCGACAGCGCGCGATGCGGCCAGCTATGCAAACGGCGACTTTCCCGACGATAGCGATACCGACTACCTCAAGTCTCGTTCAACCCGACTGATCACGACCGCGTTGCTGGTGGCTCGCGATGGTGATGATGCCTTGCTTGCCGCCAAGGAAATTTGGGTTCGTCAGGTTGTCGCTATTGCACTACAAGAGCAATCCGATCGCCGACGCGGATCAGAGGATACGCTGCGCTTTAATCGGCCGGCGATTGCCATTCTTACACTGATATATCTCTGGGCCCGGCAGGGGAGTGATACGGATCGGAACGCGCTGATCCGGCTTGCGGCGCGCGAGGATCGCAGCGCGTTTCCGGCATTCTCAGTCGGATGCGGGCGAATTTTCGAAGTCGGGCCCCTGCTTATCAAAGCAGCAATGCGCGCGGCGTTCGCAGGGATGACTTGGCGCTGGAAGCGCTACGATGAGGAGGACGAGGAAGAGCATGCGTGCTTCGTCGCAGAGCGGGCTGCGGCGGTGGACTCAGCTGTCGCTGCTGAGATCGCCTGGATGGAGGGGGATGCTGAGCCTCTATGGCCGGCTTGGCCCGAGGAGCGGCCGCTCTTGGCGCGAGGCTCGCGTATCCGAGTTTCAGGGCTCGTCCACTCGGTAGGGCCCGGGGAGGATGAGGCGATGAATTCTCCGGTTGTTGAGCAGTCATCGATTATCCATGTCGACAGCCAGGCGGCAGCGCAATGGCTGGCAATGGTCCAAGCTGCTTCCAAGTATGCAATCGATTGGAGGCAGGAGCTGGTCGAAGCCTATGTCGACTGGACCTCACGGATAAACGGGCTCGGCCTCCCAGTAGACATCGAAATCGATCGCGAACCACACGATTGGAATCGGCACTACTATGCACTGTTCGCCGAGCGGCTGCTTGACGCTGCCGATACATCGTTTGAAACTGATTTAAAGCTCGTAATTGATCTGCCGGACCACTCGTTTTGCAACGTCGCGCAGTCTGTTATCCACTCTGCAGACGCGCTCTATTTCAATGATCCGAAACGTCCGGCCGCACGGCATGTCGAACTACGTGTCCACTTGGCGCAACGGGTGATGCTACTCCACAGGTGGCAATATGCCGGAGATCCGACCTCCTCACGGATCGATAGGGAGAGCGGCGGGATTTTCGCAAAGATAATGTTGAACACCTACGATCTGTTCAACGGGACTTATAGCTATCTGCCGCCCGTGCTATTCGACCGCGTCGATCCGCTACTTCCAGCAATGAGACAGCTGCTGCCAGGTGGCCCGACGGCATTTGTGGCGCGGTGCACGATGAATCTGCTCCTGGTTGCTCCGCGCGAGCGTCATCTCGACTTTCTGCTCGAGGCGACTGAAGTATGGTTTGATCGCACGGAGTCTCCCGGACTGTGGGTCGACGAGGGTCTCGGAGGTAGAGTAGTCCAATGGCTGGAAGCGGCGATGAACCAGGAGCCAGGTTTGCTAGCGCCTGCGCATCCATTGCGTGCTCGTATCGACCGTGCACTCGGGAGGCTAGTAGGGGTTGGTGTTGCCGTAGCCCATGACCTCGAATTGAAGGTTGAAGCTGCGGGGGCGCAAAGTAAGTAACAGTGTAGCTATTGATGATTGTCAAATGCGCTTCGAACAATATGAGTGGGAGTAAAGCTTGATAGGTACCAATAAATGCCTTCAACCGTATGGGCATTTTAGCGGGAGGAGTCTGCTTTTAACTGTTAGTCTCCATCTGTAGAAGGTGGGGGGCGAAACGGTTCCCGGTACTGTTAACAGGCACCGCTCAGCGCAGCCGAAAGATCCAAACACAGTTAGCGCGTCATGACCAAAATTCAGTTATCCCTAAGGCGCGCCGCGGATTATCTGAAGTGCCAGTATCACTCGCTGCCAGAAACTAAGTGTCAACAGTCTGTGACGGTAAATGGGCAAAGTGCCAAACAGAATAGGCTCAAGATGGTCCGCTTGCTTTTGTAAATACTCCTCAGCCACCTGAGTTGGTGTTTTCAGTCGCTGTGATGCACGAGAATATTGTTGGAGACGCTCGTATTGCGGGATCCACTCTGGGCCCTTATGACCTTTCACAACACCGTCTACAGGAACGATGAGCCTACCACGAAGGCTTGGATCGAAGATGACCCATTCGCCAGACTCTACCGCCGGCTGCTCTACGCGACCGCCCTTCGAGGCGATCAGGTCGCTTCCCCAAAAAACATTTTCGACGGGATGCTCAACCCTGATGGATATTGGGTTTGCCCCATACCCCGCGCCCTCACACCAAGAAGTAAGTATGTTTGTGTTTATTTCGAAATGCTCATGCCCGAGGAATTCTGCGGCACATGCCATACTCAAAAGCCTGTCGGCATAACCCTGGCTATCCTTTTGGTGAGTGTTGTCGCAAAAGCTACGATGCAAAACAACGGTTTTTTGATTCCTGCGACGAAAAACAGCTTGCGTGTGTTCATAAATCTCACGCATCTGGCGCACGCCTTCTTGTATTAAGGCTGGGCTGCCAAAATGCTCCATGAGCACGTCCAAAGCCCCCGCTTTTTGGCCTTCAACGGGTGTCTGTGTCTGGCACTGGTCTGGATGCCAAGGGAAGCGTGATACACCCATGGCTTGGGTTGCGAGCCATGTGAGGATACCTCGTGGCGCCAATCCCCAAGTGTTCCAATTGACGATGGGCAGTCCACTTTCGCCGGGAGACTCGTGATCACCGTAGGTCATCATTTTGTAGATTGCTGGGTGCTGAATTAGGAATCGATCAGAAATCAAAAAACCGTGCGCGTCAGTTCTGAGAGCCGTCATGCAAAAATCCTGGCGAAAGGTTTTATGTTTATTGATTTATGCATTTACCGCTCTTAATCCAGTTATTGACGTCAACCACTTTCGATCCAAGCTCTTGAGTCCGTCAATGGGTGAGAGATGTTAAGAATTCACTGGTAGTAGTCTAGAACCATAAACATTATGTCACTTTTCCGGAAATTACATGCAACTCAGCTATAGCTTTCTACACTCCACTGCTGGATGGTAGTTCTGGTAATACCATGGGTGTGAGCTGCCGATCGTAACGACGCGTTTGTACTTCAAAAATACTCGCCACCCCTCTACCAAGATCCCTCAAGCGCAAAGCCTGTGATTGTCGCCCCGAAATCCAAGAGTAGCTTGATGGCGATGCCCCCGCTGAGGCAGTCCCCCTTACGCGCGGGCGCTACACTCAGAGATACTTTTTAAAGCTACCTGCGGAGATGCTTACGATAAAGCCCAATATAGTTGCACATGGCAGCAGTATTACGATCGGGCTTACGGTCATCGGGAGGGCGGGATAGATGATCCAGGGGGCAACCATCAGTGGCATGATCAGCATCTTGGCCCGATGGTAAATGAACCCCGACTCTCGCCCGGCACCGAACCGTCGAAGGTCACGACGTACGAGGCCGTCCACCAAGCCTGTGAACATTGCCACCAGGAACAGGGGGATAGTCAGCGTCAGAATCAAAAGCCTCGCCAGGTAGGTGAGTGCCGCATAAAGCGCCGCGAGTCCGTAGTTTTCTATTTGGACGTAGGCTAACCCTAGGTAGTACTGAAGATCTCCACCCTTTGAGCTGTTCATCCTTGCTTGTACGGATGAAAGCTTGATCCATTCAATCAACCCCGTTTTCTCGAAACACCATTCGTATACGAACCCAACAATCCAGCGTGCTGTGTGCTCCGGCTCTTGAATCAAAAGGCTTTGGGTGACCGATTTGGATATCCAGTCGAGCTCGCTATTCAGCATGTCCCGCGAGTGATGCCATCCTTCTTCCGGCCAGAAGAAATACAATCCGATCCACTCCGTCACAATGCTGAAGAACAGCGAGATCAGCAGGATGCCGAGTAAGGCGAATGGCAGACCTATGGCTTTACTGAACCAGCCTTTTTCACGGTAATGCTGCTGGCTTTTGGCGGTTTCAGTCACACTTGCCATGGTGTTCCCCAGATCAGTGAATGGTCATGCATCGGTGTTCAAAACAAACGAGCAGAGGACCTGCCACAGGGTCGTCAACCCGTATGGTGCTGGGGTTGGCCCAATGGGGCTTTAGGCCTTTCTGCTGCAGTCGATCAAAGAGTGCGTGTCCGTCGTAGAGGCCTAGCCTGGCGCAGCCCAGCAGTAACTGGAGCTCACCTGAGATCTCCCTTACGGTGGGTGTCAATGCTCTGAGATTGATAAAGCGCAGCTCCATGCGCGACGGCCGTCTCATACGTGTGGTGTCTCCTGATCGTTTGCCGTCACGAGGTCATCCAGCAGACCTGCCGGCAACGAATCATCCAGG
Organism: Pseudomonas sp. ATCC PTA-122608; assembly: GCF_001952855.1. Lineage (GTDB taxonomy): Bacteria > Pseudomonadota > Gammaproteobacteria > Pseudomonadales > Pseudomonadaceae > Aquipseudomonas. The sequence goes on from NZ_LPNO01000008.1 coordinate 98,350, forward strand.
TTGCGTGTACCGCTACTGGTCCACCATTCACCACCGCCATCGACGTAGCTGTTGCGCATATTCTCGGCCAGAGTCCGAAGGTCCTTTGGCAATAGATCATCTGGATCCGGTGCAAGTAGCGGCATGCGGATTTTCCAAAGATTTCCTCCTTCGATCAGAGCGAAGGCTTGTCCTTTGGGGAGGCTGACGATGTGGGCCGGCTCAATCAGCGGCACACTCGAAGAGCTGACCCGGTCTTGGGTGTTGCTGGTGAAGTCAGTACTACCAGAAGGATCTGAGCTGTCTGTAGCGCCGCTCACCAACGTGGTTGAGTACACATCGACCTTGGGCAGTTGTTTGGTCAGCAGCTCAGCTGTCGCTGTCTCGCGCACTCTCAGCATGAACAGGTTGTTGAAGTTACCCAGCACCTGGCCCGCTTTCGCGCGATTGCCAATCTTGGCCTCGATGTCACTGATGGTTTGGGTGTAGGCGCTGACCCGTATGCCGGCACCGCCCCCTTTGTTGATCAGCGGGATGAACTCATCTCCCATTAGCTCATTGAACTCGTCGGCATGAAGATTGATCGGAATTATCTGGTCTCCGCCCCCTCCAGGAAGCCCGTCATCGATTCCAAATTTGTAGATATGCCCAGCCACCGATACAAGGTCCGCGAACATTGAGTTGCCGACGGCTGCGGCGACTTCAGGGTCGGATAGGGCATCAAGGCCGATATACACAATTCCGCGCTTTCTAATGATCTGCATCCAGTCAAAAATGGGGCGCGGGTCATTGAGGTCGGTGTAGTCAGGGGCGATCAGCTCGGCCATGCGGCCCGTGGTCAGCTTTTCCAAAAGTGGCAGCAGGGACGCGACAATCTTGTCAAAGTAAGTTTTGTCATAACGCACCGCTGAACGAAGACCGTCCATGATGGGATCCGCCACTCTCGTTTTGGAGAGGTATTGATCGATGGCCGTTACACGCTTTTGCCGACCACGCAAATTGAACGGAGTGTTTTTTTCGTTGAGTGCGCCTTCGATGGTGACAATGACTTCCCACGCTTTGGGATCATGCTTGGCGAAGTAGTAGCCGCTGTATTCAATGAAGAGATCATCGATGTTGATCACGTGTTGCTGAATTTTGAGATAGTCCGGACGGACGCCCAGCTCAACCAGCGCTCGTGCAATGATGTTGACGAAGCGCCAAGCAAACTCTCGAAAGGCCGCGCTGTTGCCTTCCCCCGATAGTTGCCCTGAAATTCGACTGGCCACCTCCGAAATCCTGCCAAAACGACCCACTGCGTTGTAGCGAGCAGATACGTCTGGCCACCCAAGGTGGAACACATAAAACTCCTTGTCGCGGCCGGTACGTTTTGCCTCGATGGCCATGCTTTTGAGCAGCTCAGCATCGCCCTTGGGGTCAAATACAATCACGGGTTCAAATTCTGGTGTTTCATCAACCAGTTTCACGCGACGAATGTCTTGCGTGATGAACAGCTTGGCCAGCAGGGACTTACCAACTCTACTAGTCCCTACAATCAGGCTGTGGCCAACACGTTCCCAAAGGGACAGCGATACTTCAACCTCATCGGGCTCAACACCATGCAAGCGTGGAGACCCTCCTACTGGAGGAAGTGGACGCACAGGATTTAAAGGGCTGTCCCAGGAGGTGATTTTGGGTAACAGTGTTAGCGGAAAGCGGACGTACTCCATGCGCTCTTCCATGCGGCGAGCGGCTTTGAAAAATACAGAGGGTTCGACGTAATGTCGAAACTCTGGCCTGTAGGTCTGCATCAAGCGTTGGGTATGTTTCTGTTCCCATTTGAACCCGCTGCCTATGAATAGGCGCCGGTTGCTTACCGGCAAGTCTTTGCTGGCAATCACATACCGTGGCAGTCGACGAATGTTGCGACGGTAGCGAAGAACCACAAGCGCCTGTCGAAGGCGGACCCAACCAAATCCCAGAAAGAATAGGGCCGCGGCAATCCCAAACAAGGGCGTCAGTGCCAGCGACCAAGGTGCAAAGAGGCTTAGATAGGCCCCGACCATGCATACCGCTACGGTGTACAGCTCTACGGCAGGACGGAGCAACGCTTCTATGGTGTGTGACTGGGTCATGATTACTGCTCTATGCCGGTCGCAGTGACCAGCACGGGGTAATGTTGCAGACCCATTCGCAAGGCAAGGTCATCTGCCGACGCAGGCACCATTTCAAGGCCGGCACCGAGCTCACGCAGTGATATCAGTGCACTTATGTGCTGCACATTCACCACCAGCCCGACTGCATTTATCTCGCGCAGTAAGTCTGCCCTGGAGGCTAACCATCGGCGTGAGAGGTCGTCGTCACCCACAAGAAATAGCGGCACGAGCCCGGGGATATTGGTTACCCGGTTTTCAACTTTGCCCGGGCTTAAGTGGTCGGACTTCACCGGTAACATATCGGGCTCGCCGTATGGATTAATGCGCACTGCCGGCAAAGTCATTGGCTTGGCTGACTGAGCGTCGGTGGGCAGATTAAGTGTTCGGTAGTAGGGGAGAGCAGAAGTACCTCCCATATCCTCCACCACGATCAGTGCGGCATGAGTGAAGAAGGAAAGTAGGAGTGTCACGACTCCCAAAACGAGGGGCATTTTCATGGTGTCTTCGATCCTTGAAGTGGTGGTCGGGTGATACGAGAGAGATGTTGAGCGAAGGATTTCCGATAGCGCGCTGCGGGTAAGCCGCCTGCCGGACGGTGATAACGTCCGGCGGCCGTTACCCAGTCGTTGTCTGCGGTTTTGTGATCTCGGAGTAGGGCGGTAGCCACCGCCAAATTGCGATACGGATCCAGGGCTTCGCACGGCTGGAGAAAACGTTCGCCGTTCCAGCCAATATTGATTTGGCCCAGTCCGACATCTACCGCCTTGGCGCCAGCATCCCGTATGGCTTGAAGTAGTGCGCTGCAAGCCGCCTCGCGACGTGAAAAGCGATAAGGCTTGCCGGCGACGTTTAAGGTCCAGGGCCAGGGAATGAGTTGGCCACGTAACGCTGAACCGCTTTCCTGAAGCGCCAGTGCGTACAGCACCTCTGCAGGAACGCCTGTGCGATGCGTTGCCAACTGGTAAGCCGGTGGCGGAACTTCATAAGCTGAGGCGCTTACCGCTGCCAGCCCTCCTGTCAGCAACATGCCAGCGACGATCAGTGCCGCTGCCATTGGCCATTGACCTGTCGCATCACCGCTGGGAATGATCCTCCGTCTCCAAGGCTGGCCCAGCGCCCGTTGTCGTGATTCAAGGTGATGTCGCGGCTTCGCACTTTCTTCGGGTCAATGCCTGCGGAGTTGGCCCAGCCTCGAATGAGCTCGTCGTTTCCTCTTGCCCCCAACAGGTAAAGATCAAAGTGATGATCTGCACTTTGAAGCCGTTTAACCCGCTCTACGCATCCCTTGCAGTCGTTCGAAACGAAGACCAAAAATCTGGCCGTCGCCGTAACCGGAGAGGATTGTGGTGCGTTGCCGGCACCTATCAAGTTCACGGGGAGCAGATTGGGGTAAAGCCGTGCGAAGGCCTCGTCGTAGGCATTCTGGTAGGCAAAGAGCTTTGTAATTCGTTGGTACTCGGCATGTGCCTGCATCTCTGTATAGCGTTTCTGCTCTTCGCTATCGCGTGCTTCCAGGCCCAGCGCTGTGAGGGGATCAATACCGGGCGAATAGACGCCCAGTGGCCCTTCCATCAGCTCGCGGTAGCGCTGCCACTCTTGCGCCTTAAGTCCCCATTCACTGGCTTTTGATTGTTCCAGTGGGGAGGTGAGCTGGCCCTGAGTACGAGTGTTTTCAATGACTGATTCTTTGTCTTGCACATAGGCCTCAGACCAATCTGAAATGCACAGGCCACTAAGCGCGATTACCAAATACCTTTGCTTCATCGCAGATCTCCTAATTGATCGTCACGTTGTGCGAGGAGCCATCAGGCCGCCTGAAACGAGCGGTATCAGGCAGGAGTGCGTCTAGCCTCCAGCCCAGGTATGAGCCAGTAATACGCAGCAACTCCACATCATCCAGACGAGTCATACCTGTGGCCGCCACGGCCAAGAACATCACTCCTCCGCGTGACTCGACACCAAGGATGTTGAAGGGCAGAGGGGCGGGTTTGTTGGTAATGACCTTTCGATTAGGCGTGCGTGGTGGTGAGGGTGCAGAGGGGAATGCAGCGAGGGGAGGCAGGCCGTCGATGACTGTTTTCAGTGTCAGCAGTTGGGTATCAAAAAGCTGCACTTGGGCAGCTAGGTCACCCAAATCACGCTGCAGTGCTAGAACACCAGCAGGCTGCTCGTTGGTCCGATTCAGTACATCCAACTGTTCCTGAAGAGTGAGCTCACGGATCCGAAAAGCCTCCTCAGTCACTAAGCCTATTTGCTCCAAGGCCTCAAGCTTGGCGTTCACCTCTTCGAGACGTTGCTGAGTGCTTTCAAATTGATCGCTTGAAGGCGTTTGCTTCACGGCTGAGGAGAGCGCGGATAGCTGCGCACCCAGAAACAACGCTGCACCTGTTAGCAGCACCAGTGTTCCGTTTTGTAGAGCGGGGAGGAGAGAGCGGCGATTCATCACTCACCTCCCGTATGCGGCTGCCTGTCTGTCGTTAAGTCTAAAGAGCTCGCACTTCGTGTGAGCTCATAAGAGCTGCGGGTTTCAAAGCAAATGGTTCGCGTCTTTTCATCAATAACTGGCTGCCAGGCAACACCTGCCAACGTCACGAGGGCGTTGCGTAATGAGATCGGGCCCAGGCGGTAATGCGAGGCCGGGAGGGGATGCATGTACAGCGACTGCACACCATCATTTGTCGGGCACAACAGGTACCCCGAATGGCGCAACGCGTACGCCAATGCATCCCGGACCGTAGGAGCAAGTCCATCAGGTATTTGGATGTCAATCACTTGGCTCAGCAGGTCGACTTGCTCTGCCCTGGGCGACGTATTGGCAAGGGTGTAGCGACCATAGCGAATAGCTGGTGAGGGCACCGCATCTACGACAGCTGTCGCGCCACTCAGGGGCAACGCAATACGTGCAGACTTCGTTACTGGCTCAGGCTCCGTCGAGCCCTGAGATGACATACAGCCAGTAAGCATGACTGCCACTAGCGGCAAAGCTAGTAGTGAGGTGGCCTTCAACGGCCTGTTCAGCAGGTGTGACATCCTTGTTTCCTCGCACGATGGGGAGAACAAGGTGGCAAATCAAAAGGTCAGGGACCGCAAAGAAACTGATATTGCACATAAGGCTTTCTCAGCTTCGAGGCTGGCGTATGCGTATGAAAGTCGAGTTTCCACCATCTTGCTCCTACCTGAACCATCAACCTTCGTCCTTATGCACGCCAAACGCGTACTGCCTCCTAGGTTCAGGTTGCAGCCATGAGAGCTATGAGCTTACCCGTAATGGCGAAAGCCAACTATCAGCCTAATGGATACCCTTCAGGGACTGCTTGAGGTAAGGGCCTTAAGGCAGAGGTAGATGTCTCGTGAGTGCCCGAGATTCTCTTAACGGACCAACCGTAAAGGACAACCATACCTATAGGCCGGCACTTGCTCCGCAAGGTCAGGACCATCCCTGGCAGTGCATTCAGCTCCAGCGGTCACAAGGCAGGAAAAGCCGGATCAGCCAGATTCTTTAGCATCTGGCATGCCTAAGACCCCTATACGACCGCCTAGTAAACCGAGGAAGGCATGATGGACTCTTCACCCTTTCCAGCACTGCCAGGCTCTTTCGGTTTCTGTCATGATCATCGCCAATGGAGGCTCCCAAGGATCGAGGCTGTTGGGGAGCCTGACGTACCTAAAGGATTAACATGTTCCGCAAAACTCACATCATTACCTTTCCAGCCCTTATCGCGACGGTGCTTTTACTGACCGGTTGCCCGCCGTCACCTGAATTCACACGGTGGAAACGCCCTTCGACATCTGTTGAGGGTGTCAAAGCCGCAATGACAGAATGTGGCGATCCGGTAGGCACTTCGATGACGCATTTGCCAATCAACGAACAGGTGCAGCAATTCCAATGTATGAAACGTCTTGGTTTCATTCGAAAAGACGGTTTTGAATACTGTGAAATAATGAAAGACATGCCTGCCTGCGTCGAAGAAAGGCAGGGGCATCTTCTCAGCTTGTCCCAGCTCGAGGCTTTGCCATTTGTGGAGGACGAAGCATTTCACCCTATCAAGCCGAATTCTGGCAGGGATGAACGCATGCAAGTTACTTGGCGCAAGGCGGGAGCATCACCGCATTTCTCAGTCCAGGTAGCGAATGATAGCGAAGCCCTGCCGGTGATGTACGCATGCGGCTATGCCAAACCGCTTGGGTCAAATATGGACGTTGCAAGCATCGGGGACACAGCCAAAGCGCAACGCTGCATGATTGATCACGGCTTTGAGCCAAAGTACAAATCAACACTAGTTTGCCTGATCTATCCACAAGTGACTGTTTGTTCGTCAACAAATCTTGATCGTTATTTCAGAAAGTAAATAATGGATAATCGTACCTACTTGCCAATAAAATGATTAGGCGAATGTAAAAAAATGTTCAACAAAAAACAAGTAGCGAGTCCCTCTTCCACAGGCGACCGGGGAGGTGCATTCGAGCGAAGAGTACAAGCCTCAAGATTGCTAGCAATGTGCCTGGGTATTTCTTGCGCTGGTGTGCCGACTGGATATTCAATCCAAAAATTGCAGTTTCAGGGACGAGTGCTGGGGCACAATACAGACGACCTTATAATTACATCTGTATGCGCGAGAACTGGCGAAAATGCCATAGTGCGAATGCAAATGAAGCGTACTTTGACACCTGGTTCAAATGAATTTAAAGAAGCAGTTGGACTGGCTTGGCTTGATTTCGTAGACCCTTCCTTTAATAAAGATCTAGATAAAATACAAATTGTTTTCGATTCTTCAAGCCTGGGTCAGATGAAAGGGGCACAACAAATTGTTGCATTCGCCCGTTCGACATTGACTCATGATGTGTGGAAAACCAAAGTTAACGCCAAAAACTTTAGTAACGAAAAAAATAGAAAAGCATACGACGCTATAGAAGGCGCTGTTAAAAATTATGATTTAGGCGCATTCAGTGATGATAGGTTTCACGGATTTGTTAAGTCAATAGAGTTTCTTGGGGAAAGCTTAGATTCCGATAATGATGCAGGTACTAACACACAAAAACAATTGATTTCTCAGCAATTACCTAGCCTCGACAAAAACATGGTTTGGGCACGGCTAGTTTCGGTATGCGTTGAGCTAAATGGAGTCGCTGGTGAAATTTCTCTGAGTAACCTCAACGCATTTATGCCAGAGCTGGTTGACGATTTTGGCATTGCACGACTCCTGTTGAGGGCAATGAGCACTTCAACTGAAAACGGGATTCTAGAGATTAAACAGCATGAGTTTTATGAAAAGCTTCAAAAAAAATTATTACTAATAGGCTTGCCTGTAATGAGTTATGATATAAATCATAATTTATCTAAAGATAAGCCTGAATTTGCTAGCCTAAAGCTGTCTTCTGCAATTAGTGATGTTGGTAAGAATCAAGCCCGGATTGAGCAAGATGGAGTTGTCTCTACCATCTACGCGAAAAATAAGGGCGTCTCGGCTATTAAGAAACTTACAAATGATTCGATCGGAGAGATTCTAAACTCTTGGTTTCCAGATCATGAGCACACTGCAAACACAAACCATCGATTTATAATACAAGAGCTTCAGTGTGAATTATTCGCTGCCAATATACAAACAGGTGAGCTGTCAGAAGAAAGGTTCGAAACAACAGCCTATGCTGAAATATTAGTATCTACAGGCGAAGACCCTCTTTTAAAAAGAGAGTACAAACTCTGGGTGTCTGGGCGGGGGCATGACGAACTAGAAGTTACATGGCAGTTTTCGTTTAACATGTCTAAACAAAAAGATTACTTCGCGAGATCCAAACATTTCTCTTCCTCATTTTTTGCGAGTAATTATTTTCGCGAGAAGCTTAATGCTTATGAGAAGGTGCTGGAAAAAATATTGGCTGGCTGGAAACCCGTTGTCCGTCTTGGACTGCCAGAAAAAAAAGAAGATCAATTCCATAATGATTTAGGTCTGATTTCAAATATCCCCAGGAATGATGAGCTATTAGAAATGTCTCGACGAATTAAAGTAATAAATCTTATTTTAAATCTTGCCGAGAAGAATAGTATCCATCTCCGGTTTTCCGACGCGGCCTTTGATAAATTATTGACTGAAGAACTAATAGTAACGGCGGTTCAGGATTTAGTAAATGTTTGTACACCTTATCCGCCGAACCATTATCGTTCAGCCGCATATGTGCAAGGGGATAATTGGGAAATCTGCATGGTTGCGAGAAACTTCTTTATAGGATTTCAGAAGTTTCAGTTACAGAAACCAAGCGTGAGATTTTGACTTTGCGGGATGGTGGTGAGAACAGAAGCCCCGAAGGTATGGCGAATTCGGGGCTTCGCTTTATTCAGCATTCAGGCCCACTATCTTATTCAAGCGGCCCTACGCACTGCGTGCGGTCTGTAGATAGAATCCCTCCTTTCAACCAGCACGCGCCAGGCGCAGGGAAAGGGAGAACGACTTGAGCGTGAAGATTAGCTTCGACAATGAACTGGCAGTTGCCAGCATCCCGCTGGCCGATTGGGCTCCACCACTGGTCGAACACTTGGGACGCTACTTTGACGTCAGCGAGGGCATAATTCGGCTGAACTACGCTCACCTGTCTGCTGAGAACACCAGTGTTACGTCCGATTGGCCATGGATGCCGCTAAACAGTTGTCAGAACTTTGCGATTGAATTCGAGCACGCTGCACGGCAGGGGCCCATAGCACTGACCCTCGCAATCCTCGGGCACGGACCCACCGGGATCAAGGGTTCATCGTCCATCCTGGACGAGAATGCCTATGAATCTGCCGAGGAGGACTTTAGGAAGGAGGTAGTTCAAGGCGACTCCAGGGCCTTGCGCGAAACCATCATGGCGGCAATTGCGCCCTGTGAGAAATGGGTGAGTTGGCTGCTTGATGTCCATTCATCTCACCGGTCTCGCTTTTTGGACGATCGGGAGATCATGGCGGCGCTGGTGACCAATACATCGAAGGATGATTGCATAGATGGCCTTCAGCTAGTCGCCCCCCGTAAGGGTCAGAATAGCTGGGCGTTCGAGCAGATGGTCGAGCAGCATTGGCAGAATGTACGTGACTACCTGGAGGCTCATATCGGCATGTCCTCGGGCTGTTCAGGTAGCAGAGTGCCTGATCTCGTTTTCTCACTGTTTGCGAGTTCGCCGAAGGTGCAGGCGTCCCGGTGGGCTTGCGAGCAGGTTCTTGATCGAGTCGATCCGACCGTCTTTCCTCGGCTTATCCAACATTGCCGCGCGATCGTGGCAGACGATGTGCGCAGCCTATTCCTGCGCTGGCATATCCTCCGGAAGACAGGGAAGAAAGACGAATTCAAAGAATGCGTTGCCAAAGCTTGCTCGACGCTTGCAACGTTAATGGCTGACACGATGCCCTCGGACCTCGCGCTTGCCGCAGCTTGGCACAAGATCGGAGACCCAGCGCGGTCCGACCAGCAAGGTGTTGCTGCAAGCCTCAGAGAATTGCCATCTGGGGCGTGGGACCGAGAGGCGCTTTGGAGTGAACTAGGTCCTGCCGCCCGCGAGGCCTGGCGGCAGGATCTGTTCGACCAGGTGAGGGGGGATCCAGAGCTGGCCCATGGTCTCCTCGATTTCGCCTGCCTATGGCTCGAGCAGGTGGCGTTTGCCGAAGTCGAGCCGGTGTTTCTGCGATTGATGGATGACGAGGATCACCTGGCTTTCGCGAACCGGCTCGCCAGCGCTGGTCCAAGGCAGTTGCAGCTGAGAGCCAAGGGGCTGGTGCGCTCTAGGCAGGGTGCGCTGGACCTGGAGGGGCCGGTGGGCCAAGGCGAGGATGCGACTGCGCTGCCCCGAGTCGGCGCGCAAACCTGGCTATGCGACCCTTCCGTGGAGCGCGTTATCCATGGGGCACTCAGCCAGGTCGAGGAAGAGTATTGCCGCGAGTATTTGACGACCTGGGGAGAGGACGAGGAGGCCCATACGGCGCGCCTCCTGGCCCTTACGCAGGAGGCAGTTGGCAACGCGAGCCGCCAGTTGCGCCAACTCTCGGCCACGACGCGGGCGACGTATCCGAGCCTTTCGGTGAAAGTGCGCCAACCCAGCAAACGGGAGGAAGGGGCTAACACGCCTGCCGGGGCTCCACTGGGAGCGGACGTGTTGTTTCTGACCCGTATCGTGGACAAGGACGAAACGGTGATCCAGCGGGCCACTCTTGTGCAGGTGAAAAAACGCAGCGGCACTCAATCGGGGAGCCGTTTCAGTTCGACGATAGGCATCAACCTGCAGCAATGCGAGGACATGCTCAAGCAATCAGAGCACGCCTACTACCTGTTCGCGACGCCGCCCTCGTCGCGCCCGACGCTCTGGGTTGCCCCGGCCCGGCTCGTGAGGAACTTGACTCAGCTGCACACGAGCAAAGCCTCGGTCGTGGCGATTCAGGTGCGGGACGCTAGCTGCTCCTATGCGGATTTCTTCCTGCACGACCTAGTTGGCCTGTGGGCTGGCGACGAACACGAGGACGTTGTCGCCATCGCCAACGGCGATCCCCGGCTTGGGCGGACGCCTCGCCACATCGTCGAGATCGAGGTTCGTCGTCAATCGGATGGATGATCCCAGCAGTTCGCTGTGCTGCCACTACACTCCGCTCCGACTTCCACTGGGCCTAAGGGTTGCGGGGTGCGGTGTTGGAAATATTCATTTGTCACAATGTCCTTGTCGGAGCCGATCGGAAGCAAGCGTTCTGTACTGAGCGCCTTCTTAAGGTAGGAGATTCCATAGCCCAGTCCAAGCGACCGAGTGGCCGGCTTCGGTTGCGCTTTGTCATTCGAACCGCTGCTTATCGAACTTCTTGTGATGGACGTGGCAATTACTCGGACTGTCGGTGAGGAACGACTCAGTTCAGCATTCTCTGGACATTCAAATACGCAAAGTTACCTTTCGCTTTGGATCGATCTCTGCCCTTCACGAGGGCTGCAGTTGCCCGGTACCAGAGCATCAGGACAGCTGTTTTCGGCCATCAACAGTCAACCTCAGTGAAGACCACAGTATTCCGACTGAGACAGCTGATTACGGCCGCGTATCTCAAAAGTTTGGAATAGACGCGTTCATCTATTTCGCATTTGACGGAACCGAGATTCACCGAGTTGCCACTCATGGGCACATCTTTTCACCCTAGGAGTTACACCATGCAAGGACGTATAAAACTCAAGCATCTAGCGCTTTTGATGCTTCCCCTCATTGCTGCATGTACTACGCCAGATAGGATACCCGAGCCTACGATCGAGCCACGCACCCAGCTTGTCGAAGGACGCCTATTCGATAACTGCTCGATGGGTTGTCCTTCCGGCGGAAGTCCTTTAACGCTGAACCGGCAGGCTTACACGCTGAACAACAACGGCTCGACCAAGTTTGCAAACTGGGTGTCGTACAAGATCACTAAAGATTCGCCGGCGAGCGGCCGCCCGCGTAACTGGAAGACGGATCCGGATGTCCCTGTCGGCGAGACACTTGATCCCGTGGACTACAACGGCGCAAACGTTGCGCTAAAGATCGATCGCGGTCATCAGACGAACCTTGCCTCAATGGGGGGTGTTCCTGACTGGCAAACCCTGAACTACCTCTCCAACATCACCCCTCAGAAATCCGACCTCAACCAAGGACCCTGGGCTCGTCTTGAGGACCAGGAGAGGAATCTAAGTAAGGACGCAACTGTCGATGAGGTGTTCGTCGCCACCGGTCCGCTCTATGAGCACTTTATCGGCACGCTCCCAGGGACGAACAAGGTCCACACCATCCCGAGCGGGTATTGGAAGATCATTTTTGTAGGGCCCTCACCAGAAAACGGGATGTATGCCTCCTTTGTCATGAACCAAGAGACTCCGCGCAACGCGAACTTCTGCGCTTACCAAGTGACTGTCGATCAGATCGAAGAAAGGTCGGGGCTCACGTTCTGGAGTGATCTACCGCTTCCAGTGCAGGCGACGCTAAAGAAGCAACAGGGTCAATTGCCAAGTCGCATGGGATGTATTGAACGTTGAGGCTATTTTGCTCGGGCTGCTGATGCTGGCGGCGTTTCTTTAGTAATTTTGCGACTGTAAGTGAATTGGATATAGGCAGTCTTTAGCTCTTACAAACCTGCTATTTGAAAGGGATGCCAGCCGCCGTTTCTCAACTTACGTTGCACCATTTCTCGATAGGTCTGAGGAGAGGGTGGATGCTTTCTGTTGTGTCGGCGCTGGTTGCACACTTTGCAGGCGGCAGCGATGTTAGAACCACGATCGTTGCCGTCGTCCTGTTTTGCCACGAGATGCTCGGCTGTGCACTTCATGAGCTCGGCTTGCGCGATTGAGCAGCCGTACAGCTTTGCGTAGCGAGGTGCTGAGCTGACCCACATTGGATAGTCGCAATAGCAACAGCGACCATCCTGGCGGTAGTACGCATACGAGCGAGATTTGGCAAGTAATGTGGGCACCGATAGCTTCCTGATGGCGAGGCAAATCTGTTGCTGCATCCTTCGCAACCTGTGGGGGAGGCCAGTTCATAAGCGACAATGAAAAATCAGGAGTACCCCTCAATGCGCTAACAGAGCGCAGAGAGGGGGATGAGCCACAGATGGAATGCGGCGATGTGATGAATCAGTACTCGGAAGGTAGAAGCAAGGTGGTGACGCTTCTGTCCCTCTCTGTGATGATCCAAAGCTTGCGTTCCTGCCCAGCTTCTATCTCGTAGGACGAGAACAGGCGTTCACCGTACTGAAGCGCCTGCTCATTGCTCAGCTTGTCCTGGTCGCACAAATCTCCCCAATCACCGAGAAGGTGACGGTTGAGATAAGGGTGCACATCCAACAGTCCCTGTTCGATGAGCGAATGTACGCCATTGGTCATCATCATTAGGCCTGGCTCAAAAAAGACGTCAGGTACCTTCAAGTCCAGAGATGAGCTTTCACGCCGAAGTACGATACTTAGCGTGGATGGTTGATCCGCTACGTGCTCCACGATCAACCGTAACTCCAGCCAGTGTCGATCGACCCGATCACCGCTAGGTAGAAAACGGTACAGCCCAAACTCATAGAACGGCTCCACCGCGTCCACTTTTTCGGTCCTGTACATAAGGCATGCATACGCGGCCTGAAGGGTTTCGCCTAAGCGGTTTCCTAGGTCACCAAGGCTCGCAGGCTGCTCTAGATAAACCGCTTCGTGCCAGGCGTCTTGCGAGAAGATGACTGGCAACTGAAGCAGCTTGGATTGAAGCGAGGTGAGATTTTCGATTTTCATGTGTCTCTCCGAAAAACGCCCAAAACGGAGAGACACGTCGCCCAAACGGGGAGTGTTCCCCGCATGGGCTGAATAGGTTTGAATCAAGATGTGGACAATGTCGACATCTAGTAGCTAGTAGGCCGCAGGATGGGTACTGCTGGCTGAGAGGGTGCAGCTATAAATCAGGACGCAATGACTTTTCCGTAAACCTCATAAAGATTTTTTAGGATGGGGAAGCCGAAGCAAATGACCAAGAGCCAAAACTGCCAGCGAAGTACTGTGATGTTTGACTCAAGTTTTGAAACGGCACCGTGGAATTGGCTTGCTTGCCGTTCGATCAATGTACGTAGATCTGCACCTTGCTCTTTTATAAGTGCCGTGAGATCGGTACGAAGTCCTGAGATTGAGCCCTCAAGATGCGATTCGGTTCGCTCTAGGTCAGATTTTGATGCGAAATGTTTCACGTCGTCCTCCCAAGCATCTACAACAGCTTTAGCTTTGTTATTTGGCACACTGATAGAAGTCAGTGCGTCATAAAGGGCTAGCGATAGTTTCATCGTGTCTCCTGCGGTTGGCAAGCGACGCAGAGTCCCACCTGACGGTAGGCTCCCGTCACTGTGGGGTGGATGCATTCCGTCGGCGAGCGTATCGACGATGCCCACGCTTCCGAATGCGTTGTGAGCTTTAACTGATCAATGCGTCAAAGCGCATCGTGGCCTTCTGGATCATGGTCACCTTGAAAGGTGCTGTCGACAACAGCTAACCAGATCAAATAATCGGCTGAAACGTTGCGATGATCCAGTCGGACGTTTCCTGAAATCCTGTAGGCTCTGTAGGCTGTTTCTGGTGCATCTTGAACGCTTTAGACGACTCAATGAGCGAGGAGAAGGCCGCATTCAGTCATAGATGGATTACGCTGCCGACTCATAAGCTCAAAAGTGCTTCTGTGAAGACTTGGAACGCCACCATCTTCGCGTGTTAAGTCCGAACGCTTATCGTCTTCAGATGAATGCGAAATGCAGCGCAGTGAATTTCACTTCTTCCAGTTTGATAGCTCGCTAGGGTCTGCTATTTCATTATGGACCTTCCGAGGCAGGTGGGGGGACTCCTCGGCTAATGTATCGAGTCGTGTACGTATTTTGTCTAGTAGTTCTTGTGTTATGGAATCGTTCGTTCCTAGCTGTTCAAGCTCCCGTCCTGCCGAGTTGTATTTTGAACCGGCAGATCGATGCTTTTCCGCTTTGTCCTGATAACCCATTGTCGCAGAAAGGGCGGCGAGAACAGCGGCTACCAAACTAAAAGCACCTAAGAAAATCCTCAAGCATAAACTCGGTTCATTTTGCAAAGTAGCAAACACAGTCGTACCTATTATCGTTGAAAATACAGCTGCTAGGCCGGTTAGATTTACATTCATCTTGGAGTAGCGTTCAGCTGTTTTATAGTGCCCGACCGCCACGGTGCTACAACGCGTGTACCATTTTTCCAACAACGCTTCTGGGCTTTCTGGTAGTTCAAGATCTGGTGGCATGGAGTCATCCTTAAAAATATGAGGTCAGCAACCTGGCTAAATCGATAGCTGGCGTGACTACGCATGATATTTCTGGCGTAGCACGCTTTAGAGTCAAGGTGTAAGGCCATCAAACAAATACCTTAGAGTCGGTTTCTTCCGTGACTGGCATGTATTATTGCCCTAGCATATTAATTACGCCAACCGCGATTGACCTCAACACAAGGAAACCTTCAATGTCTCGTCTAGTGGAATACCGTAAGCTCGAACGACAACTGGCGGCTCAGCTCGCAGAGCTTGAGTCCATGAAAAGCGATTCTGTCCTGAAAAAGGAAATCGAGTTCGAGAAGAAGCTCCGTGCTCTGCTGGGTGAGTACGGTTTTAGCTTGAGAGACGTAATCAATATCCTTGATCCTCAAGCTGGTCGCCGTGCAGCGGTGGCTAAGCCGGTAACGGCTACCCGTAAAGCACGTCAGTTGAAGGTGTACAAAAACCCTCACACGGGCGAAGTGGTGGAGACCAAAGGCGGCAACCACAAGACCTTGAAGGAATGGAAATCCGAGCACGGTTCAGACACCGTTGAGTCCTGGCTGTCGAAGTGAGATCAATGGCTTGCCAACATAAGGGCCCTCGATGGGCCCTTTGTTTTTTTGGATTCCACGGCTTGATAGGGGCCGCCTCCTTTTTGAGACACTTCGTACAGCGTCCTGGACAGGCACTCAGTACATTGAATTCCACCTAAATCGTGTATTTTCTGCCTACACATACCCAATGAGTCAGCCTCACTCCATGCCAAAAAATCAAATCGACATCGACATAAAGCCTGTTCAGCCTGCGGAGGTGGATGAGGTGATCGAATACGTTATGGGGGCCCGGGCGCAGATTTTTCCAACGCTGAACCAAGCGGCATTGCCACCTGATCTCGCAGGATTCAACGAGGCGTATTTAGATCCAGGAAAGGGGCAATTTCTGGTAGCTCGTAAGGGCACCGAGATTGTCGCGACCATTGGCTACCTAACTTACGATCACCGTTTTCCTCAACTCGACTACTCGGGCCTCAAGGTCGTCGAAGTGGTGCGCTTGTTCGTGAGTCCAGATCAACGAGGCCTGGGACTCGCCGCGAAGCTGTATGAGTCTCTGAGGACACTAGCCGTCGCCGGTGGCATTGACGTGCTGTACCTCCATACCCACCCCTTTCTCCCGGGTGCGATTAGCTTCTGGCAAAAGCACGGGTTCGAGACGGTGGATGTGGAAGACGATCCGTACTGGCAGACAACGCATATGCAGAGCTTTGTGCCGAAAGACTGAATCAGCACCTATTGAAAAAGTGCGTTCAGGTCTCTTACCCACCGCAAGGTTCAGTGCCCCATAACTCGGCTCCTAGGCAGTGACCCTCAGGCTTTTGCCTCGCTCTTAAAGATACTGAATGCGCTTGCCACCACTCTTGGTACCTGCCCATTTCCAAGGGCTTTAATCCGGTCCACCCGCTGGGCCAGCCCATCAACCACTCGACCCACTCCGGGTTCAGTTGGCCACCGTCTGACGCCATCACCGCATGGTCCAGTCTGTCTCTCGTTCGATCCCTGCCACACTTGCGCTTCAGCGACTTGGGTGATGATCCCTTGGCCATACTCGCTGTTGGGGTAGGCCAGTAGCCAGATCCTGTCACGCTTATGGGGCGCACCGCATTCACTCGCTGATACACGACACCACTGCGCGTCATACCCCATTTTGGCAAGATCACCGAGGACCAGGGCAAGGCCTCGTGTAACGAGCATTGGGGAGTTTTCCAGCCACACATACGTGGGTCGAACCTCGTCGACGATTCTTGCCATTTCTTTCCATAGGCCTGATCGAGCCCCCTCGATGCCGGCGCCTCGGCCTTGAATGGAGATGTCCTGGCAGGGAAACCCGCCAGATACCACATCAACAATGCCTCGCCACGGTCTACCGTTAAAACTGCACACGTCAGACCAAATCGGGAAAGCCGGCTGGGCTCTATCGTTTTGTCGTTGCGCGAGAACTTGTGCGGCGTAGGCATCACACTCAACGGCGCAGACGGTGCGCCATCCCATGAGTTGGCCACCGAGTATTCCTCCACCAGCACCTGAGAAAAGAGCCAGCTCATTCATCCTTGATCCTGAACGTTGAGCCCGCTTAAAAGCTGAGCCCGTCGATGAAGGGAGAATTCCTGAGTGATGTCGACGGTTCTGTATCTGCGTGATGAAAAACGGGCGCCCGGGGAGGGCGCCTTGGTTGATTTTAGAGCCAGCCATACTCCGCCAGTGAGAGCGGGGTACCTTCGGCGATGATGAAGTGGTCCAACATCCTGACCTCGACGAGCTCCAGCGACTCCTTGAGGCAGGCCGTGAGTCGTTTATCCGCTAGGCTGGGTTTGTGACATCCCGAGGGATGGTTGTGAGCGATGATGATTGCAGCGGCGTTATGCACTAAAGCGCGCTTAATAACCTGCCTTGGATGGATGACCGCGCTACTGATACTCCCGTGAAAGAGCACCTCATATTTAATAAACCTGTGCACACTGTCCAGATAGATCACCGCAAAGACTTCGTGATCCATCGCCGCAAGCTGCAGCTTCAGGTAGTTGCGCACCTCATGTGGCGCCTCAAGCTTTGGCCCTCGGGTAAAAAGCCGCACGTCGAGGATCTGTAGGGCGGTATGAATCAAATGATCTTCGTCCTCACGACTGGTGATTTCGGGTAGGAGAGTAGCGCTAGCGCTCAAGGCGTTGGTGTAACTCATCGCGTTAACCTCTGTATGGATTGCATGAGGCACGCGGTTCCCGAGGGTATCGTTGTCTCCCGAAGATAGGTGAGGACGGCTGGAAAGACGCCTGGCTGTTTAGCTTTCAGTAAGGATTTGCTTACGGTGCATGCTGAGTTATCCATGACCGTGTTTGGTTGGGCGTCCTCTGCTGCATCCTTGGAGGCCCTGAACACGGTCTCACCGTTGATTTTGATCATGGACAGATAGAGCAGTCGTCCTTTAAGGCTCGCACCAGGCTGACCTTTTTTGTCGCCTTTCTGGTACGTGAAAGGTGAAATCCAGATATCACCGATGGTGAAGCACACCAGGACCTTATCCCCTGAGTTGATCTCTTCCTTGCAGTGGCGAATCAGCGTGTCCGCTTCAGCGCCCGTTACTCGACAGTCGATGTAGGTGTATTCAACGTCGTCAGCGGCTCCATGGAGCGCAGCAACAGTCACCGCCATATACGGCTCTGCATTACGGACTTTTACCTCTCGTGCACGGTTCAGATAGCCTAAGCCGCGGGTATGCAGGTCGAAGTATTGGGTTTCGTTGGTGAAGGATTGGGTCATGAGTTGCTCCGTTTCTAGGTAAAAAACGAGGAGTCACTCATCCCCAGGGAAAGTGATTTCCCCGTTGGGTGGTGTGATAGGCATTCGATCGTCAACGTTGCTGACGAGTGACCGCGATGGTGAACGCGATGGCGGTCGAGTGATCGGCGCGTGAATCACGCGCTGCAGCTTTCTAGATCATGGCTGCCCTGAGCATGTTGCTGACAACGTCAGCAGGACAAGTGGGAAGGATGAGAAAGCAGAGGGGTTAGATCAAGCCGCCAATTTCGACAGTAATTGTAGGGCATTTCTGTGTGCGTTATTTAAAGTGGTTGAGCCACTGGAGTAGGGTGTATGCAGTGACGCGACTGTCCCACTACTAGTCCGTAGGTCGACTCCTCGAGCATCTGGGCAAATAGTGAGTGCTTTGGCTTTCTTTGTGGCGCATAGCAAAAGCGATGTCATCGGCTTTTCGACGGCAGCTGGATATCCCACTGTTGGTGCTATCAGCATCTGTGAGTGCTCATTGAGAGCGAGGTATGCGTGGCGCCAGTACGAGTGTCTAGTACGGCTCTGAGGCGGTAGCTGATAGATGATTTCTTAAGTGGCAATCTCAAATAATATCGGCTGACTGTATTGGCTTAGGGCAGGGATAAAAAATTAGGAGTGGCCGTTGTGACGCTACTCAAGAGCTTTTCGGTCGACCTTTATTAGTCCGTGTCAACCGTCCAAATTGGACCCAGAGACCCTGCAGAAGTGGTCGGCTAATGGGATTTTTTCACTAGTGCAGCATCAAGCGATGGTCCTTGATTTACCTAACTTTTTTTTGCGCATACTTACCGCGTTAGAAAAAGTTCAGTCTTTGTTTGACATCCTAAATCCCGCATCTACTCTCGACATGTCAATCCGACTAAAAGACGCGTATCGGGGAACGACATGCCAGTCATTACTCACCCATGGAAGTCTTCTAAAGACCCAAACGATCCTCTACCAGTGGTCACCGTCCTGGGGCCAAAGCATGTTCAGATCCTCTCAAATGCGAGCACGGATACTGATGGAGCTCCGAATGCACCCGACATTGATCCCACGGGCCAAGTGGAGACATCTTTACGATTGAGCAATGGTTGGCTTGGAGAGGGAGAGTATGTTAACTCTTTAGTCATTCCCTATTTTGTTCTCCCAGGAAATTGGAAAGAGGTCACTGGTATCCCATGTTACTTGGGAGATATAGCAAGGCTTACATATAAAACTTATACTGTTTACGCCATCTACGCTGATGTAGGAGGAGTAAAACGTATAGGAGAAGCGTCCGTGTGCGCAAACCAAGCGTTAGGTTGCGATCCTTGGATAAATGGGAAGGTGCGGGTAGGGATACCCTATGGGGTTTATTACGACATCATTCCCGGCTCTGCAAACCTTGCAGATACGCGCACCTTTGATGAGATTCAGGCTTACGGCAGCTCACTGTTCATATAGGTCGCAGTGAGGGTTGCTCTTCTATTAGATTTCGAGGAGTTTCTATGGTGAATATCAGTAGGCCTTGCTTGATCATTGCCACCAGTTTTATTGCAGGCTGTGTGAGCCCATATCCACAGCCAGTAGCAAGAGTATCGGAAGCTGATGCAGTTCTAGAAAATAGTTCCCCGCGCACCCTCAGGCCTGACTGGCAGAAGAAAAATGGTTCTGGACTTGCGACGCCAAAAAATGTTGCTGATTTACGTCTGAACGCTGGTATATACCGAGACTTCTATTTGACTCAGTACCGCAATCTAACCAACACAATGAATGCTGGAGATGGCGGGAAAGTGATTGGTGGCTTGCTGGGGGTTGCTGGAGCATTATCCGGGTCCAAGGCCATGGTCTACCAGGGAGGAGGTCTAGCGGGCGTTTCAGCCTTTTACACCGATCATTATCAGATCAAAGTCCAATCTGAGAACTATCTTAAAGCCAGTGATGCGATGCGATGCATTGAGCGGGTAGTTTCGGAAATTCCCGATGGACTGGAGTTTACGGCCGCCGGTCTCAGGGTAGCGATTATAGGGCTAGACGATGTAACTGCCAAACTGGAGCAAGCTCAAAAAAGTATTGTAATTGCTGAGCCTAATTTTGACCGACTCAAGAAGGCATTAACTAAGAATGTTCCTGAGTTTAATGGTCGTAATATGGCAAATGACCCTCGGGACATTGATGATTCTTATTTGCCATTGATTGAGCAGTGTGTCAGTAAGTTTTAAATGGGCGGGCGAGCGGTGAACGGTTCGTAAAGGCTGAAATATTTTTGCCTAATAATCTGTCTTCTGATCTCCACGCGACATGTGGATTTAATTAACTATCAATATGGTTGGGTGGTTTTCTACCGGCTGGCCTTTATTTGACGCTTAAAAGTAACAGGGTGTGATGGGCTTGGACTATGCGGCGAAATCCCGTAATCGTACTTTGCCGCGGGCGAAATTATTCCCAACTGTTTAAATACTTCAGGTCAAAAATTGCGTAAATACTTTCTAGGGCGGTTTTAGCCGAAGCCGGAATTGAAAGCTCTATTCGCTGAATACGATGTGTGCAGTCAGTCCACATAGGTGGGCTGACGCCAAGATCCGTCGAGCGTACGGCAAGGTTTCCAGCAAAGACTCTCTCCTCGGGATGGCTGATGTCAACATCATGTCGATAGTTGAGGCGTTAAGAGGCTTATCTTCATCTGTGATATTAAACAAGAGTTAAACATGTTGCTTCGCAGACTAGTTTTCCAGTCGATTTGCCCGTCTCGAAAAGCCATAAAGAAAGGGCGAAACGGAAGGGTCTATTGGAAGGGAGGCTAAGGGAAACGGGCCTACCTGCAAATGGGCCGTCATGGAGCCGAAAAGAGAAAGGGCTCTCCAACGACTGAAGCAGGTGAATAGCTGAATGTTCTGGCAATCGAAGCTAAAAAAGGCCACCCAAACTGAATCTCAAACCATCACCGCAGGTCCTCATGAGTACCTTGCTCCCAAGACTGCATCCGAGCTTCTGTCGACGCCGCGACGAAGCAAGTTGCTTGAGCATATCTGGCAACGCACCTCGCTTTCCCGATCTCAGTTTGACGATCTCTATCTGGAGCCTGTGAGGCGCTACGCCGAGTTGGTCCAAGAACTACCTGCCTCAGAAAACCACCATCATGCTTATCCCGGCGGGATGCTCGACCATGGGCTGGAGATCGTTGCGTTCGCGCTCAAGATCCGTCAGTCCCATTTACTGCCTATAGGGGCCACTCCTGAAGCCCAAGCCGCACAGACCGAAATTTGGACTGCTGCCTTGGCCTATGCCGCGTTGCTTCATGACATCGGCAAGATAGCGGTTGATGTGGAAGTGCATCTTGCTGACGGAACCCGCTGGCACCCGTGGCATGGCCCTGTCTCTCGGGAGTACCGCTTCAAGTATCTGAAGGGGCGTCAGTACAAACTTCATGGCGCGGCCGCAGGGCTGCTCTACACGCAAATACTGACCAAGAGCATCCTGGATTGGTTGAGCGCCTATGCAGACCCTTGGAGCGCGCTCATCTATGTCCTCGCGGGCCAATACGAACACGCCGGCACATTGGGAGAGCTAGTCATACAGGCTGACCAGGCGTCGGTCGCCCAAGAGCTTGGTGGCAACCCTTCACGTGCCTTGGCGGCACCGAAGCACTCTGCGCAACGTCAGTTAGTTGAGGGGCTGCGCTACCTCGTAGCCGAACAATTGAAGTTGAACCAGCCCCGGGCTTCAGATGGGTGGCTGACCGATGATGCGTTGTGGCTTGTGAGCAAGACAGTTGCAGACAAGCTCAGAGCCCATTTGTTATCCCAGGGAGCTGAGTCGATTCCTTCATCAAACTCCACATTGTTCAACGTCCTCCAGGACAACGCGATTATTCAGGTGAACGCTGAAGGGAAGGCGATATGGACTGCCACAGTCCAGAGCGGCAAATGGCAAAAGACGCTCACCTTTCTCAATGTCGCACCCGCATTGATCTGGGAGAAAGGGGAGCGCCCACCCTCTTTTGCAGGGCTGATCAC
Organism: Pseudomonas sp. ATCC PTA-122608; assembly: GCF_001952855.1. GTDB lineage: Bacteria > Pseudomonadota > Gammaproteobacteria > Pseudomonadales > Pseudomonadaceae > Aquipseudomonas. Next base: position 120,535 of record NZ_LPNO01000008.1, read on the forward strand.
GGTAGGCCCTGTCGCAGAGCCTTCAGGGGAAGAGGCGCACGTTGAGCTTGAGCCGTTCCCACAGCGTCCGCTTGATATTCCCAAGGAAACGTCGCCCGTTCTTACGGAAAAACCTACAGAGACAAGCTACAAATTAGCACCGCTGGAGTACATGGAGGCGACGCAGTATCCGGATGATCTCTGGGAGGGACATCGGACGTGTATGACTGAGGAGAACGAAAGCGTTCCGTCGCATCAATCTTCCCCCACGGATGCTGTATCCACTGAAGCTTTTGACGATACGTCACAACCTCGATCTTTACCGGGTGCTGTACCCATAACGGTTGACGGGGTAAGTGGAAAGGAGCTGGGAGAAGCCTTTGTGAGATGGCTTCGTCGAGGTGTATTAACCCATAAAGTCATCATCAACGATGCCAAAGCCAAAGTTCACAGCGTGGCCGGTACTGCATTTTTGGTGACACCCGGAATCTTTCAGCGGTATGCGCAAGAGCATCCTGAGTTGGCAAGGGTGGCAAAAGAGCAGGGCACCACCGATTGGCGATGGGTGCAGAGGTGCTTTGAGAAGCTGAGCATTCATATGAAGTGCGCAAGCGGATTGAACATATGGGCCTGCGAGGTAAGAGGGCCCCGTAAAACCAGAGACATCAGAGGCTATCTGCTCAACGATCCCCTTCAAATATTTACTGAGAAACCCTATGACAACCCCTATCTGGCGTTGAAAGGGTCACCTACTTTCAAGGATGAAGCACCATGCATGTGATCTCAGAATTACCGGAGATCTATTTCTTTGAGATGCGCCTGCGAGCTACGACGGAGCAGGGATACCGTGTCGCCACCAACGCACTGATTCGATTTGCAGGAGACTGTCTCATTGATGAAATCGACAGGAAGACGGTCTTGAGCTGGCGTAAATCAGTCCTTGGAAGCGATATCAAAGAGGTGAGCTGGAACACTTACGCTCGTCACCTGAGGGCGCTCTTTGGCTATGCTATAAAAAACAATCTGACAAGCCTCCTTGAGAACCCTTTTGAGGGGTGTGGTGTGCGCTGTCCGAATCGTCCTCCAAAAACCGTTAAGCAACGTTTGATACGAGATTCGAGAATCATCCTTGTGGGTATGGCCCGCTCTGAAATGAAGACCCTAATAATGGCGTCGCTCCATCCTGCGTGGTTTTGGCGGACCGTGTTCGAGACGTTCTTCTACACAGGCATTCGGGCGAATGAGCTTTTGAACCTTCGTCCAATCGATGTGGATCTGGAAAATATGACGATCTGCATCCATCCGGAGGTCTCAAAAAACTTTGATGAGCACTATGTCCCGATCCACAGTAGGCTCGCCAAGTACTTGAAGATTCTGCTCCTCAATGCCAAAGCGCGCGGGATCAGTTCCACCGAGCAGCTGTTCAACGTGAACAAATTCTCTCAGCGGCATATGCGCAGAACGATGGATATGAATCAGCTCTCGCGTTTCTACACGGCGCTCAGTCGCAAGCTCGGGGTGCACGTGAGCCCGCACCGTTTCAGGCATACGATTGCCACCGATTTGATGAGGCAGCCCAAGTGCAATTTGCACATCGTCAAGGATCTCTTGGGACATCGGAGCATCAGTACCACTCTGAAATACGTCCACGTGGACGTCGACCAAGTGCGGTATGCGCTGGAGGAGATGCGGTAACTGGCCGCAGCTATCCACTTTTCCTACAGATCAAGAAATTTTGCTGCTTTGACATCGCACTGATACGCGACTATTTTTGACGCGTGGCAGTTTTTATTCTTGTTGAGCTATAGATTCGATGTCCGTCTCCACCACGTTTTTCGTGGCACCGTTTTGATTTATCAGTAGCAAATGACTGTTAATCATTGGGTCCCTGGTTCGAGTCCAGGTCGTGGAGCCAGATAGTGAAAAAGCCTGCAGAGATGCAGGCTTTTTTTTGCCTGGGATTTGACCTGGCAAAACCTGGTGAGGGGTGATCTTGATCTGCACTCCGCCTGCAGGGGGCCACGCTCTTCACTTTGCTCAAGCGCGGCCTGTAGCGTCGATCAGGCTTTGCCGGAACCCAGCGGTGTGTTGAGGGTGAATGCGCCCGTCAGCTTTGGCGTGCAGCACCTGGCGCCGCTGTGGGGCGAGTTCATGAAGGCCTACCCCAATGTCGAGCTGGATATCAGCTTGAACGACCGGTTGGTGGACCTGTGGAGGAGTGCTTCGATGCGGCGGTGCGCATTGCGCGGATGGAAAATTCGTCTCTGGTAACGTGGTCTATCCCACGCGTAAACACCTGGCGAGCAAGGTTCGGGTGCTGATCAATTTTCTGGCTGAGCGATTCAGTCATCCCCTGTGGGAGCAGTAGACACCTTCCGATCAGGGACGGCGCGACACGAACAAGTTCACGCCAATACATACGAGCAGAGCCAGCGCAGAGAGCAACATTGCGTTCGACATTCCCCGAGAGAATGCGGCCGCGTCAGCACCGGCGATCATCGCTCCCGAGACGGCGACGCCTATCACGCCGCCCAGTTGTCTGGCGGAGGCCATCAACCCCGACGCGATACCCGCATCATGCTGGGTGACCGACGAGAGCATGGCGTTGGTAATCGACGGCACCGACATGGCGCTGCCAATACCGACCAGCATGAGCGCGCCATTGAGCAGCCACAAAGAGGCGTGTGACGTGGTTTGCGACAGCGTGACGAACCCGATGATTTGCACCGTGAAACCCGTGGTGATGATGCGGGTGGCGCTGAACCGTTTGGCGAAGCGCGATGAAAGCAGGGTTGAAAGCGTCAGCACCGCCGTCAGCGGAATAAACGACAAACCGGTTTTGAACGCGTCGTAATGCAGGAACGTCTGGAAGTAAATGCTGAAGACGAACACCGTGCCGTAAAAGGTCAGGTTGATCGCCGCGCCGGCCAGCGCCATGCTGCCCAGCACTTTGTTCGTGGCCAGGCGTGCCGGCAGCATGGGGTGCGCGACCCGCCTCTCAACCCAGATAAAGGCCACCGCGCAGATCAGCGCCAACAGCATTGCGCCGAGTGTTGCGCCGACCCAGCCTTGTGCGCTGGATTCGGTTAAACCGTAGGTCAGCGCTGCCAGGCAAATGGCGATGCTGATTTGCCCGGGAATATCGATGTGCTTGTCCACCCGAGGGGAGGCGGGCGCGTATTTCAGAATCAGCAGGATCGCCAGCAGGCCGATCGGAATGTTGAGCAGAAACACACTTCGCCAGCCAAAGTATTCGATCATCAGCCCGCCGATCACCGGGCCGGCTGCTAATGCGATGCCCCCGCAGGCGCCCCACAGTGCGACCGCGGAGCGGCGTTTGTCCGGATCGTCAAACGACACGCGAATCAGCGTCAGTGAGGTGGGGATCAGCAAGGCGGCACCGATGCCCTGGATGATGCGCATCGTGATCAGCATGGGCATGCTGTTAGCCAGGCCACAGCCGACGGAGGCGAGGGTGAAGATGGCGAAACCCATCGCGAAGACGGATTTTGCCCCCCATTTATCGCCCCATGCACCGCCCAGGATCAGCAGGGCAGAAAACGGCAGCGCATAGCTGTTGATGACCCACTGCAGGCCCGTGAGGTCACTATTGAATGCCTCTTTGAGCGCACCGAGGCCGACGTTCACAACACTGACGTCCAGTTGCACAACAAGAAAACCGAGGCACGCCGCGGTCAGGATGGCTCGTAACGAGGAAGAGGGGTGGGTCATAGCGGCTGTGATTCACCTCGATCGCCAGTGATAGCCTGGCTATCACTGGCGCAATTCACTTAAACGAACTGCAGAACGTCGTTGACGGCTTTGCGTGGTTTTTGTGGCCAGTTGGTCGCGCCTGGGTAGCCAACGGTGACCATCATGACGGGGATCTCCGCGTCCGACAGGCCGAACTCCTTAGCCACAGCAGGTTGGTCGAATCCAATCATCGGGGTTGAAATCAGCCCTTGGCCTTTGGCGGCCAGCATCAGCGTCATCGCGGCCAGGGAGCCGGAGCGGATGGCTTCGTCGCGCTGTAACTGCGGGTTCTCCCCGTACATGCCCTGGGCCGCACCGACCCACATGTCGTAGATCGACTGGTCGATGATGCCGGCATCCACCGACGGCTTCAGCGCAGCCGGCAACGTTTCGTGTGGGTTGAGGGTGCCGCAGACAATAAACGTCACGGCCGCGTCCACCACCTTCTGTTGGCCAAATGCCAATGGCAGCAGTCGCGCCTTGGCTGCGCTGCTGCGAACCGCCACGAACCGCCAGTTTTGCAGGTTAAAGGCGGAAGGGGCGTGTGTAGCCAGGTTGACCAGCTCGGCGATCTGATCGTCGGTCAATTGACGTTCAGTGTCGTAGCTGTTGGCGGAAATTCGGGACTTGATAACTTCGGCAATACCGGACATGGCGATCTCTGTACGTTAAGGGGCAAGTGTCTTCGTTCACATCAACGGCTGAAGCCGTCGAACGGGGTCATGTACACCGCGCCGAACGGGTCCAGGCGCTTGCGGATTTCAGCATCCGGCGTGCCGTACACCACCAGGCTGGTGATGGTGCACAGTTCCAGGAACCGCTGGCCGAACGGTGCAAACGTGGTGTCGACGTGGCTGACCACGGCATCCGCGTTGTAGCGCTCAAGGATATGAACGGTGCTGGTCTCTTCGTTGGCGCTGTATTCGTAAACCAGCGTGCCTGGCTCTGCACGGGTGGCCGTGACGATTGAGGCGATCAGCGTCTTGAACTCGGCGAATTCCGCGGGTTTTACCGCGAGGGTAAACAGGCAGGAGATGTAGGGGCACATGATGAGTTTCCGTCAGAGGCGCCAGGCGGCGCCTGTTGAGTAGGAGGAGGTCAAGACTTGTCTGGGGCATCCCCGAACAGCTTGCCGGCGCCAGCCCAATCGGACGCTGCGACGTCTTCGAAAATGACGTAGATGTAATTGGCGTCAGTGCCGGTGTGCTTGACGATGCTTTCGGTGATATCGGCGGCAACGGCGGCTTTTTGCGCGTGTTCTTTACCTTCGAACCAGCTCACTCGTACGACGGGCATAAGGCATTCCTCTTGGGACATTGATCGGGGCGCAGTGCGTGGTGTGCACTGTTGTTTGACTGGAATCCATCGTACTGGCGAACAAGCTGGCGATAAACGGCCTCCAGCTATAATCTGGGTAGACTAAAACTCTACAATCAGCGAGCCCGACATGGTCCCCATTGATTCCTTCCAGGGCGTTATCACCTTTGTGGTTGCCGCTCGCTCGTCCAGCTTCACCCAGGCTGCCGAGCGGTTGGGGCTGTCGAAATCTGCTGTGGGCAAAGCCATCGCCCGATTGGAGGAGCGCCTGGGGGTGCAACTGTTTCATCGCACCACCCGACGGATTTCATTGACCGCCGATGGCGAAGCCTATTTCGCGGCGTGCTCTACGGCGCTCGAAGAAATCGGCGCCGCCGAAAGTGGCCTGGGCCCCGGTGGTGGTGAGCCTTCAGGGCGATTGCGCGTCGATATTCCGGTGGCTTTCGGGCGTCGCGTCGTTGCGCTCTTGCTCTTCGAGATCGCCAACAAGTACCCGGCGTTGCAATTGAGCCTGACATTTTCCGATCACCTGGTGGACCCCTTCGAGGAGGGGATCGACTTGTTGGTGCGTTTCGGCGAATTGCAGGACACCAGCGGTCTGGTCGCGCGGCGGTTGATGCGCCAGCGCTGGGCCATTTGTGCCGCACCTGGCTACCTGACACGTTTTGGCGTGCCACATACCCTCGAAGACCTTAATCACCACCGCTGCATTGTCGGGCATCGACGCGGCCAGCCGTTGGCGTGGCGAGTCATGCAGGCAGGGCAGACGGTGCGCTACGCGCCACCCTCTACCCATCAGATTGGTGATGGCGAAGTCATGATTCTTGCGGCGGTTGCGGGCGCCGGCTTATGCCAGATGCCGCGTAGCCTGTTCCAGGACGATATCGAAGCGGGCCGGTTGGTAGAGGTGCTGCACACCTATGAACCGGAAGCGGTGGATGTGCATGCCGTTTGGCCGAAGGTGTCGCACCTGCGGCCGAAGGTGAGGTATGTGGTGGATGAACTGGTCAAGCTGTGCGCGCATTGGCAGTGATGGGCTAATCGCTGAACAGCTCAAACATCAGTTGTCGGAACCATTTATTGGCCGGGTCGCGATTGTATTTGCCGTGCCAGAACAGGTTGATCGCAATCTCGGGCAAGGGCAGGGGCAAGGGTAGGCTCGTCAGGCCAAAAGGGCCGGCGCAACTGTTGGCGAAACGCTCGGGGACGGTGGCGATCAGGTCAGTGTTCTGCAGGATATGACCCACCGCAACAAAGTGCGGCACCTCTAACCGAATCTCACGTTGCAGGCCTGCGCGCTGCATGTGTGTGTCGATTTCGCCGTGGCCGGTGCTGGCGGCCACAATCCTCACATGTCCGAACTCACAGAATCGTTCCCGGGTCATCGGCAGTTCAGTCAGCGGGTGGTTTTTTCGGCACAGGCACACATAGCGGTGATGAAACAGGCGGCGCTGGTAGAAGCCTGCCTGCAGGTCCGGCAGGAGCCCGACCGCCAGATCCACCTCACCATTGGCCATGCTTTCGGAGAGCTCGGCATTGCTGCGCAGGGTACTCACCGAAACGCCCGGAGCTTGCTTCAGCAGCGCCTCGATCAAGCGCGGCACAAAGTAAATTTCGCCGATGTCAGTCATCGCCACCACGAACCTTTTCTGGCTGGTGGCCGGGTCGAATTCATCGTGGCGGTTGATCGCGCCGTGCAACAGGCCGATTGCCTGGGAGACGGGTTCCGCCAGTTGCGCGGCATAGGGCGTGGGCTGCATGCCCTTGGGTGTCCGTACAAACAGTTCATCGTTGAACGTGGTCCGCAGCCGCTTCAGCGCGTTACTGACAGCGGGTTGAGTAAGCCCGAGGCTCTCGGCTGCTGCTGACACGCTTCGGTCCAGCAGTATCTGGTTGAAGATCACCAAAAGGTTCAGGTCCAGCTCGCGCAGATTCATCTCGGCTTGTCGCTCTGTGGAATTCAGAAGGGTTATGCGTATTCAGGATGGTGATAGTTTGTATGGCTGTGAGGGCATTTATCAATGCTTTGTGAATAGTCATGATCGGACAATTCCAAAAACAAACATAAGGTTTACCCATGACTGGCCCTCAATCTGTCTTGCAGGTGGGCATTGTCGGCGGCGGCATCGCTGGCGTGGCCCTGGCACTCGATCTGTGCCGTCACAAGCATCTGGAAGTGACATTATTCGAAGCAGCTCCCGCCTTTGGTGAGGTGGGTGCCGGCGTGTCGTTTGGTGCGAACGCTGTTCGCGCCATCGAAGGACTGGGCATTGGCAAACCCTACGAACGGATCGCTGACCGAACCCCGCAACCGTGGCAAGACATCTGGTTTGAATGGCGTCGCGGCGCAGACGCCGGCTATCTCGGTGCCAGCGTCGCCCACGGCGTGGGCCAGTCCTCCGTGCACCGTGCAGATTTCCTTGATGCCTTGGCCAAACAACTGCCGGACGGCATCGCGCGCTTCGATAAGCGTGCGGTCAGCGCACAAGAGACGGGCGACAGGGTCAGCGTCCAGTTCACCGACGGCACGGACTATGAGTGCGACCTGTTGATCGCCGCAGACGGTATCAAGTCCAATCTTCGCGACTATGTACTTCAAGGCCTGGGCCAGCCTTTGGTCGCACCGCGATTCAGCGGCACCTGCGCCTACCGCGGCATGATCGACAGCGAGCAACTGCGCACAGCCTATCGCGCTGCTGGTATCGATGAGCATTTGATTAACGTCCCGCAAATGTACCTGGGCCTGGACGCCCACATCCTCACATTTCCCGTCAAGCAAGGCCGGCTGATCAACGTGGTGGCGTTTGTTTCTGACCGCAGCGACCCGAACCCGGTATGGCCACCAGACACACCCTGGGCGAAAAGCACCAGCCAGGCCCAGATGCTGGAGGCGTTCGCCGAATGGGGCGATGCCGTACGCGTTCTGCTCGAATGCATTCCCGAGCCGACCCTGTGGGCCCTTCATGACCTCGACGAGCTTGCAGGTTATACCCATGGCCGGGTCGGACTGATCGGTGACGCTGCTCACGCCATGCTCCCACACCAAGGTGCCGGGGCAGGGCAAGGGCTGGAAGATGCCTGGCTGCTCGCCCGCCTGCTGGGAGACCCACGAGTGTTGGAGAGTAACGCCCAAGACGTACTCCAGGCGTATGACGCGATTCGGCGACCACGCGCCTGCCGCGTGCAGCGCACCTCTTGGGAGGCCGGCGAACTCTATGAGTTTCGGGACCTTCAGGTCGAGGATCGAGAAGCCCTCCTGTCCACCACACTGGCCAGTCGATTCGACTGGTTATGGAACCACGACATGCAGTCGGACCTTGCAGATGCACACACTCGGCTTGGGTGGGGCTGAAGCCGTTTGATCGCGTATATCAGTTGGCAGCGCCTTTACGGGGCACAGGCTCGGCAGCAGGATTGATGGAGACCCGCTCGCGACGCGGCAAACGGCCGTTGAGTACGGCGTACGCCACCAGACCCATCAGCAGCCCCCAGAATGCCCCACCGATGCCGAACAAAGTGATGTTGGCGGCAGCAGCCAAAAAGGTAATCAGCGAGGCTTCGCGGGATTTGGCGTCGGCCATGGCACTGGCCAGGCTGCCGCCGATGGTGCCCAGCAGGGCGAGCCCGGCCAGCGTCGTGATGAAGGCTGCCGGGAAGGCCATGAACACCGCCGCGAGGGTCACACCGAAGATCCCTACGAGGATGTAGAAGACGCCCGCAGCCAGGCCGGCGATCCAGCGTTTGGAGGGTTCTTCATGGGCCTCCTTGCCGGTGCAGATGGCTGCTGTAATCGCCGCGATGTTGAACGCGTGAGAACCAAAGGGCGCCATGAGCAAGGAACCCAACCCGGTGAGGGTCACGATCGGATTGGCACTGGTGCTGAACCCATCGTTGCGCAGTACCAGCATGCCAGGCATGTACTGACCGGTCAGGGTGATCAGAAACAGCGGCAGCGCGACACTGAGCAAAGCATTGAGCGAGAACTCAGGCTGAGTGAACACGGGTGCCGCGAGTTGCAGCCCCAGCCCCGACAAATCCAGGCGTCCCTGAATCAGCAGGAAGGCCAACCCCACTGCCAGAATGCCCACCACCGCGTAGCGCGCGGTAAAACGTTTGAGCAGGATGTAGGCACCAATCAGCAAGCCGACCAGCATCGGGTCAATGCTCATGCCGCCAAAAGCCCCGATGCCAAACTGCAGCAGGATGCCGGCCAGCAGCCCTGCGGCCACACCCGGCGGGATCAGTCGGATGACTTTTTCGAAGTAGCCGGACAAGCCCAGTAGCACGAAAGCAGCGGCCGAGATCATGTACGCGCCCACCGCCTCGGCATAGGGCGTGGTGCCCAGGGCGACGACCAGGAATGCCGCGGCGGGTGTCGACCACGCAGTGATGATCGGCTCGCGAGAAACCCAACTGAGGACCAGCCCGGTAACGCCCACGCCAATCGACACGGACCACACCCACGAAGCTGTCAACTCAGGGCTCAGCCCAGCGACCTTGGCTGCCTGGAAGACCAGAATGAACGTACCGCCATAGTTGACGATGACCGAGATCAGACCGGCGACAATCGGATGAAGGAGATCGCCGAGGCGAATAGATGACTTGGTTGTTGAAGAAGGCATGGCTTTACTTTGCTCCTTGCAAAGAGAGGTACTTGGCCTCGACTGGAAAGTGATTTATAACGCTGAACTGGCCTGTTTAGCCCCTACACTTTTGCGTATGCAACCAGACCACTTTTCTTTGCAGGCCAACTTATTTATCTAGGGCAGACCGCATGGCAAAAACCTTCGAGCTCGAAACACTGAAGATGCGGCTCACCGACCCCGAGTTTCAGTTGCTGGATCTGCACCAGCGGATTCAGCGAGCCCTGCGTGCACTGATCCTCGACGGAGCCCTTGACGCAGGCCTGAAACTGCCGGCAACCCGGGTTCTGGCCAAGACGCTCGGCGTTGCCCGCGACACGGTCGAGAACGCCTACGTGCAATTGCAGCGTGATGGCTTCATCGTGCGGCGCGAGGGTTCGGGCAGCTATGTATCCGAGACGGTTGGTACCGAATTGCGCGGGGCGGCGCGTCGGCGTATGAAGTTGCAAGACACCCCACGCAGCGAGGTGGCGCCAGGACCGGGTTTGAGCCGGCGCGGTCGGATGATTTTCGACAGTGGTGGAGTTAACGATCAACAGGTGATCAAGGCCTTTGCCACAGGTCTGCCGGAAACCCGCACCTTCCCCACCGATGTCTGGGAACGCCTGCAACGCCAGGTCATGAAGGACTACCGCGGCAATGTGCTGCTGCACGGAGACCCGCAAGGCGCCGAGCCTCTGCGCAAGGCCATAGCCACCTACTTGAACCTCGAACGCGGGGCCACATGCTCCCCCGATCAGATTCTGGTGTTGAGCAGCACTCGCCAGGCCCTGTTCCTGTGTGCCCAGTTGCTAGTGGACGCCGGCAAACCAATCCTGCTGGAAAACCCGGGCTACTACGGCGCCAGGAAGGCCTTTGAAACCGCCGAGACCAAGGTCGTGCCCATTGACGTCGATGACCAGGGCATCCGCACGGACCTGCTGTACGCCGACCGTAGCGGCGCCAATTGCGTCTATGTCACGCCGTCTCATCAATACCCCACCGGCGCGACCTTGCCGCTGGAGCGTCGTCTTGAGCTGATCAACTGGGCAGCGGAGAAGGGCAAGTGGGTCATCGAAGATGACTACGACAGCGAGTTTCACTACGACGGGCAGCCTACTGCCTGCGTTCAGGGCCTGGACAAGTACCAGCGTACCCTCTACATCGGCACCTTCAGCAAGACCCTCTACCCTGGGTTGCGAATGGGCTACATGGTACTGCCCCACGAGTTGATCAACGCCTTCACCTACGCGCGCAGCATCATCGACGGCCACACGCCACAAATCCTGCAACTGACCCTGGCGCGTTTTATGGAGGACGGCCACTACAACGCCCATGTCCGGGCCATGCGCAAGCTGTATGCCGGGCGCCGTTCCATCATGCTCGATGCGATCGGCAAGCACCTGGACGGCATCGTTACCGCTTTGCGTCCTCCCGGCGGGCTACAAATTCCCTGCCTGCTGCACGATGGTTGGTCGGAGGAAAAGACCCTCCGCCAAGCTGCCAGCGCGGGCGTGCAACTGCCCGGCCTCAGTCGGCTGTACGCCGGCGAGGAGAAGAAACACGGTTGGCTATTGGGGTATTCGTCCTTGACCGCCTATGAAATCGAAGCAGCGATGCTGCGCCTGGCCAATGCGCTAAGTAAGTAATAGGCCTGCAAAGCCCCAGCTTTCTTGGCCCCCATAGCGGGTAAACATTTCAAAAAGGGCACCTGGGGCAACCTGCCGCTGGTGGATGTGAGTAACGGCGAGCTGACCGATATGTGTGAAATGCGGTTGTACGTAAAAACCTTGCTGGTCTCCCAACCGCTGGCCATTGTTGCTTGCTGAGCGTTCCGCTAGGACTGGTCGGGGTGGTTGGAGTACGTTTGCGTCATGCAGGTCGGTTCAAGTCTTGATGGCGCTCCACCTTATGCCCCGGCTTTGCCCAACTGAAAAAGACGTTCAAGATTTTCCCCCTACGTGCTATCCATGGCTGTTTGTCGACAGGAGTCGAGCATGACCACGCTTCCCACCATCACCGCTGATCCTTTCCAATGGCTTGAAGACGTCGAAGGCGAGCAATCGATGCACTGGGTGCAAGCTCAGAACCTCAAGACCGAAGACCGACTCGCCCGCTCCGACAGCTTCCGGCAAATCAAAGCCGATGTGCTGGAGATGCTGGACTCGGACAGCAATATCCCCTACGTCGACAAGGTCGGCGGCCATTACTACAACTTCTGGATGGACGCCGCTCACCCGCGGGGCCTATGGCGTCGCACCACGCTGGCGGAATACCGCAAGCCTCAGCCTGCCTGGGAAACGCTGCTGGACCTGGATGCGCTGAACGCCGCCGAGGGCGAAAACTGGGTATGGCACGGTGCTGACTATTTGCGCCCGGACTACCAGCGCTGCCTGCTGGCGTTGTCCCGCGGCGGCGCGGATGCGAGTGTCACCCGGGAGTTTGATCTGGCCACCAAGACCTGGGTCGAAGACGGTTTCCAGTTGCCCGAGTCCAAGGGCGGCCTGGGCTGGATCGACCATGACAACGCCTATGTCTTCACCGATTTTGGTGAGGGCACGATGACCCGCTCCGGTTACCCGCGCATCGTCAAACAGTGGCAGCGCGGTACGCCGCTGAGTGCTGCCCGTGTTGTCTACGAAGGCGAGCTGGATGATATGTACATCGCGGCGATGCACGACGACACGCCCGGCCATGAGCGTGACTTCGTCAGCCGCACGCTGGCGTTCTACAACAACGAGCTGTACCTGCGGGGCAGCGACAACCAGTTAAGCAAAATCGATGCGCCGAACTCGGCGGAAAAGTCGGTATACAAAGACTGGCTGCTGCTGGAACTGCGGGAGGACTGGACGCTTGATGAGGTGTTTGTGGCCGGTTCGTTGCTGGCGATCCGGTTCGATCGTTTCATGGCAGGGCAGCGGGATTTCGACGTGCTGTTCACCCCTACGGACAGTACCTCGCTGGCGGGTTTTTTCTGGACGCTGAATCACCTGGTGCTGAACGTACTCGATCACGTCAAGAACCGTCTCAGTGTGCTGACTCCCGGCGCGAACGGATGGCAGCACAGCCCGTTCACGGGGGCGCCGGGCATGGGGACAGTGGGTGCCAGCGCAGTGGACAGCGACGACAGTGACGCCCTCTGGCTGGTGACCACCGACTATCTGACGCCGACCACCTTATCGCTGGCCGAGATCGGTCATCCGCCCGAGGTACTGAAAGCCCTGCCGGCATTTTTCGATTCCAGCCAGCATGTGATCGAGCAGCACTTCGCGGTCTCCAGGGATGGCACCCGTGTGCCGTATTTCCTGGTGCTCGGGAAAGACCTGCCGCGCAACGGCACCGCGCCGACCTTGCTCTATGGCTACGGCGGCTTTGAATACTCCCTGACCCCGTATTACTCCGGTAAGGCAGGCCGCGCCTGGCTCTCGAAGGGCGGGGTGTACGTGGTTGCCAACATTCGCGGTGGCGGTGAATACGGTCCTCGCTGGCACCAGGCGGCACTCAAGCAGAACCGTCCGCGCGCCTATGAAGATTTTGCCGCGGTGGCCCGCGACCTGATCGACCGTGGGATTACTTCGCCCCGACACCTGGGCGCGGAGGGTGGCAGCAACGGTGGCCTATTGGTCGGCAATATGCTGACCCAATACCCTGAACTGTTCGGTGCAATCGTCTCCCAGGTGCCCTTGCTCGACATGCAGCGTTACCACCTCTTGTTGGCCGGAGCGTCGTGGATGGGGGAGTACGGTAATCCGGACGAGCCTGAAGAGTGGGCGTACATCCAGACGTTTTCGCCGTACCACCTGTTCGATCCGGCGAAGGCCTACCCACCGGTGTTTTTCCTGACCTCTACCCGCGATGACCGCGTGCATCCAGCCCACGCCCGCAAGCTGGCGGCGAAGATGATCGACGCCGGCAAGGACGTGACGTACTACGAAAATATCGAGGGTGGGCACGGCGGGGCGGCGGACAATGCACAGGCTGCGCATATGAGTGCGCTGGTCTACAGCTTTTTGTGGGAGAAGTTGAGCGTCAGCCGCGACTAACCGGCGCAGGCAGTTGCCAGATTGGCGATCAACCATTCACTGAAGCACCGTGCCAGCGGGTTGTTTTCGCTGTCACGGTGGGTCAGCAAGGCCCAGTTGGGCCCACGAATGGTTGCCTCTACCAGCGGCTGCAATAGCCCGCTTTCCAGCGGCTGGCGACTCAATAACCGGCTGACCAGCGCAATCCCCAAGCCCGTACAGGCCGCATCCAGCAACAGCCCCGGGTCAGAGAAGTTCAGCCCCTGATCCTTCTGGCCCACATCAATCCCGGCCTCTACCGCCCAATGGCTCCAATCCATCTCCCGCTCGCCGTGGAGGGTGGTGCGTTGCTCCTTGGGCAGTGCCAACACGCGCGGATGGCACGCTGGGAAAAGGCGGTCGGCATGCAGCACCTTGAAGCTGCATTCGGCCTGGGAACTGATGTCGTCGCGCACGGCGAGGTCGATGGTCTGGCTGGCCATGTCCGGGACTTCGTCGGTGCTGAATATCCACAGGTCTACTTCAGGGTGCTGGCGGCGGAAATCTTCCAGGCGCGGCAACAGCCAGTGGCGGGCGAAGGTTGGCGTGGTGTTGAGCACCAGTTGATTGGGTTTGCGGTACTGCCCCAGGCGACGAACCCCCACGGCCAATTGCTGCAATAACGCCTGGGTGGTGCTGAGGAAATCGTGCCCGGCATCGGTCAGGCTGACGCTGCGCCCACTGCGGAAAAACAGCGGCTGTTCCAGGTACGCCTCAAGGCTGCGAATTTGCTGGCTGATTGCCGATTGGGTGAGGTGCAGTTCCTCGGCGGCCTTGTGGAAACTGCCCAACCGGGCGGCGGCTTCGAAGCCGCGAAGGGTGCCCAGGGGCGGCCAATGGTTAAGCATGCTGATAAGTTCCTCTAATCAGTTTTCCACAAAATCCATCGTTTGTTTGCCCGTTTTTACAGCCGTAGCATGCATGCCAAGACCTCGCAGACAGTTTTCATTGAACACAATGACTTAACTCAAAGGTATTTGTCATGCAGCAGAATGAAATTCAGGACAGTGGCTGGTGGATGCCGGCGGAGTGGGCCAGGCATGCGGCGACGTGGATGGTCTGGCCGCATAACCAGGCGCTTTGGGAGTCTGGCTGGGGCGTTACGTTGCCACTGGTGCAGGAAGACTTTGCCCGTGTTGCCAATACCATCGCGCGTTTTGAACCGGTGAAAATGATCGTTGACCCTTCGGCCGTCGCCGGCGCCCGGGCATTGTGCGGGCCGAACATTGACCTGATCGAGCTGGCAGTGAACGACAGCTGGTGTCGCGACTCCGGCCCGAGCTTTGTGTGCCACCCGCAACGGGGCCTCGCCGGTGTGAGCTGGCGCTTCAATGCGTGGGGCGGCAAGTCGGCCCATGACCTGGACGAAAGCCTGGCCCGCCGCGTGCTCAATCACATGGGCATGGAATGCTTCGGCACGCCGTTGAGCAACGAAGGCGGCGCGATTCATGTGGACGGCGAGGGCACGTTGATTACCACCGAATCGGTGTTGCTCAATCCCAACCGTAACCCTGGGATGACCAAGGCCGAGATCGAGGCGATCTTCACGCGCTTGCTGGGCGTGAAAAAAACCATCTGGCTGCCAGGGGATCCCGACCATGTGACTGGCGACATGACCGACGGCCATGTCGATGGCGTGTGCGCCTTCGCCCGCCCGGGCGTGTTGCTGGTGGATGCCACCCACGACAAACACTCGGTGTACGCCGAGGTGGTTCGGGAAAATCGCCGTGCCCTGGAGTTGGCCACCGACGCCCGCGGCCGCCGCTTCGAGCTGATCGAGCTGTATGAAGCCACCGACGCCGTAGACACCGAGGCCGAAGTGTTTTGTGCCTCTTACACCAACTTTTACATCGCCAATAACGCGATCATCATGCCGGCCTATGGCATTGACGCCGACCAAGTGGCCGCCGATGTATTGGCCCGGGCGTTTCCGGGGCGCGTGGTGGTGCCGGTACGGATCAATCACCTGGCCCACGGCGGCGGCGGGGTGCATTGCATCACCCAGCAGCAACCCGCCTGGCCGGTGAAGGGGTGATGTCATGTCCGTACTGACGATTGGTGTCACGCAAATGCCCTGCACCTGGGACCTGCCGAACAACCTGGATCTGGCCGAACAATTGGTGCGTGATGCGGCCAGCAAAGGCGCCCAAGTGATCCTGCTGCAGGAGCTGTTTGCCACGCCGTATTTTTGCATCGAGCAGCATCACAAACACCTGGCGCTGGCGCAGGAATACCGGCACAGCGCGGTGCTCAAACGCTTCGCCGCCCTGGCCCGGGAACTGGGCGTGGTGCTGCCCCTCAGTTGGTTCGAAAAGGCCGGCAATGCCTGTTTCAACTCACTGAGCGTGGCCGATGCGGATGGGCAGTTACTCGGGGTGTACCGCAAGACCCATATCCCCAACGCCATCGGTTATCAGGAGAAGGAATACTTCAGCCCCGGCGATACCGGATTTCGGGTCTGGGACACGGCATTCGGGCGCATCGGCCTGGGCATCTGCTGGGATCAGTGGTTCCCCGAGACCGCGCGCTGCCTGGCGCTGATGGGCGCCGAAGTGTTGCTGTTTCCCACGGCCATCGGTTCTGAGCCGGGCTGCGCGGCCCTGGATTCCCGGGACCATTGGCAGATGACCATGCGTGGGCATGCGGCTGCCAACCTCGTGCCGGTAGTCGCCTCTAACCGTGTCGGCCGCGAGGTGGCGACTACCGACCCGACTTTGCAGATGGACTTCTACGGCTCGTCCTTCATCTGCAATCACAAGGGCAAGTTGCTCGCCGAAGCGGACCGCGACAGCACCGGTGTGCTGGTGCACCGCCTGGACCTGGCGGCGATGCGCGAGGACCGCCTGACCTGGGGCATCTACCGCGACCGTCGCCCGGAAATGTATGGCGGGTTGTTGAGTCTGGATGGTCACCACACCTACCGAGGGCTTTGAGATGAAGATCGCTTGCACGCTGTTGCTCTGCTGCCTGGCGCTGGCGCCGTCGCTGCACGCCGAAGAAAAGACCTTGAAGCTCTACAACTGGGCCGATTACTTCGCCGAGGACACGTTGTCGCGGTTTACCGCCGAAACCGGGATCCAGGTGATCTACGATGTGATGGACGGCAGCGAAACCCTGGAGGCCAAGCTGATGGCCGGCGGCAGCGGATATGACCTGATCTTCCCTGGCGACACCGTGGGCGAACGGCTCATGCGTGCTGGAAGCCTGCAACCGCTGGATCAGTCCAGGCTCACCGCCCTGAAGGATATCGAGCCCGGTTTGCAGAAGCTGCGTACGCACTACACCTACTCGAACACCGCCACCGTTCCTTACACCTGGGGCACCATCGGCCTGACCTACAACACCGAGCAAATCAAGCAGCGCCTGCCGGACGCGCCGGTCAACAGCCTCGACCTGTTGTTCAAGCCGGAGCTGGCCGCCAGGTTCGCCGACTGCGGGATTTCCCTGATCGACTCACCGGACGAAGTGCTGGCGGTAGCACTCAACTATTTGGGGCGTGACCCACGCAGTGCCAAGCCGGCAGACCTTGCTGCCGCCAGCGAGCTATTGCTCAAGCTGCGGCCCTACATTCGCAAATTCCAGTCGCAACCGGTGACCGACCTGGTGAACGGCAACCTGTGCCTGTCCCTCGGCTACAGCGGCGACATGACCCAGGCGCAACGGGCGGCGGATGCTGCCGGCAAAAAGGTTACGTTCGACTATCACATCCCCCGCGAAGGCACGACGGTGTGGATGGACACCATGGCGATCCCCGTCGATGCCCGGCATCCGGAGTACGCCTACGCGTTCATCAATTTCGTGATGCGCCCGGAGAACATGGCGGCGATCAGTAACTTCACCGGCTATCCCACCGCGAACGCCAAGGCGCGTCCTGATGTAGATCCGGCAATGCGCAACAACCCGCAGATCTATCCGGATGAAGCCACGTTCGAACGGTTGATCCCGGGTAAAGATATTCCCCAGGCGGACATGCGTGCGCGCATGCGGGTCTGGACCAAGTTTAAGACCGCTACCGTCAAATGATTCAACTTCCAGAGGCACTTATGGCAACACGTCGCGAATTCATCAAACAGGTATCGGTGTTAGCCGCCCTGGGCGCAGCCGCGTCCGTAGGGTTGGGCTCACGCTGGGCACAGGCCGCCAAAAAGGGGAGCTGGATCATGCCGGACGAAGGTGAAAAACATCAGCAAGCGTTCATCGCCTTTGGCGCGCAGGAGGCCATTCACGAAGACTTCACGCCGGATGTGCAAGAAGCCCTGGGCCGGATCGCCCGCGCCATCGCCCGTCACGAGCCGGTGACCGTGTTCTGCCGCGAGGATGAGCGGGCGCTGGCCGAAGAAAAATGCGGCACCCACAACACCACATTCGTGGTCACCGAGCTGGACGACATCTGGATGCGCGACACCGGCGCCAATTTTGTCGTCGATGGCCAGGGCGGGCTGGGCGCCGTGGATTTCAACTTCAACGGCTGGGGTAATAAACAACAGCACGCCGAGGATGCGCAGTTGGCCGCCCTAGTGGCTGAAGTCACCGAGGCCCAGCCGATTCGCAGCGAACTGGTGGGCGAGGGCGGCGCCATCGAGGTGGATGGCCACGGCACCGGGATCATGACCGAAAGCAGCTGGATCAATACCAACCGCAATCCGGGCTGGAGTAAGGCGGATGTCGAGGCCGAGCTGAAGACGCGCCTGGGCCTGCGCAAAATCATCTGGCTACCGGGCATCAAGGGCAAAGACATCACCGATGCCCACGTCGATTTTTATGCACGCTTCGTCAAACCAGGCGTGGTGATTGCCAACCTCGACACCGACCCCGGATCCTATGATCACAAGGTCACGCTGGCGCACCTCGACATCCTCAAGCAGGCCACCGATGCGGACGGACGGCCGCTGCAGGTGCACACCGTGTCGCCGCCGCTTAATCCACGCAAAAGCCGGTTCAGCCGGAACAATCCGGATTTCGCACCGGGTTATATCAACTACTTCGTCATCAATGGGGCGGTGATTGGACCCGAGTTCGGCGACAAGGTGGCCGACGCAAAAGCCCTAGCGCTACTGTCCAGGCTCTACCCGGAGCGCGAGGTGGTGCAGCTCAATATCGATGCAATCGCGGCGGGTGGTGGTGGGATTCATTGTGTGACCAGTCACCAGCCGATGGTTTAGGCGGGGGCGTCCAATGCCAGCTTCAGATGACGGTACGCCTCGACCAACTGGGCCTGGGTAAAGCCCAGGTTCCTGCCGCTGGGATTGGGCAGAACCCACACAGCCGCATGCCCCAGGGTGTGCGGTTGAAGCCCCCAGGCAATCTGCTTCTGCCCGCTCAACGCGCTATAGGCTGCCTTTCCCAGAAACGCCACATACCGTGGCGCATAACGGGTGATCTTGAGTTCAAAACTCGCCGCCGCTGCCTTGAATTCATCCACTGACAACTGATCCGCCCGGGCCGTAGGCCGCTCCACCACCGTGGTCAGCCCGCACTGGTACTGCAGAATCGTGCGGTCGTTTTCCGGCTGCACTTCATGGGGCGTAAACCCGGCCAGGTGTAGCGTGCGCCAGAACCGGTTGCTCCTGCCCATGAAGTGATGGCCGGTGGCGGCGGCCTTCAGGCCCGGGTTTATTCCGCAGAAAATCACGGCCAGGTCTTTGGTCAGAATGTCTTCGAGTGTTTCGTTCATGCTGAGTCTCAGGCAAGGGTCTTTCACGACGTTTGGAATAACACAGGGGGCGGTCTGGCGTATGGCGTTAGTCGGGATGGATACCCTGTGAACCTGTTCAGGCTATCTTTTACAGCGGCTAAATCGGCTTTCCTGCCGATTCACCCGCTCCACCGTGCCTACTTGCGGCCATCGTGGTTAACGGGGCCCTCAGATAAAAATCAAAAGCAGATCAAGAGCAGAGCTGCTTTATGTGGGAGCGGGCTTGCTCGCGAAAAACCTGAGAACGCCGCGTTCATCCAGAATGCCAACGTCATCGTTAACGACCTTCGCGAGCAAGCCCGCTCCCACATTTGGACTGTGCCCGCTTTAGCTTTTGATTCTGCTGTTGCTGTTGCTTCACCACACTCAAGCCGGCCTGTAGGCCGCTGTGCTGTTGATCTGCTTTTGATCTTGATCTTAGGCGGCCCGCTTCGTGCTGCCGGAGCTGAGGGCACACCGAGCATTAGCGAGGTGCCGAGTGGTGGGGCAAGAGCGTTTTACTTACTTTTGCGCTCTTCAAAAGTGAGCCGCTGTAAGAGCGGACCCCATATCAGCCATTACCTGAATAACGGATATGCCCCCTCAACCCAACAACGCCCGAGCAAACTCATCAGACGCAATAAAGTCCATGGCCTTACGCAACTCGCAAGCCGCCTCAGCACCAAAAGCCGCATCAAACCGCACCGCCATCTGCCTGGACACCACCCGCGCCTCCTCGTACTTACGCTGCCCCGCATCGGTCAACAGCACCCGTCGGCTGCGGCGGTCCAACTCATCCACCTGCAACACCACCAACCCATCCCGCACCAGCGGCTTGAGCGTATGCCCCAGGGCCGACAAATCCATCACCAACGATTGCGCCAAATCACGCATCTTCGGCGCGTCCCCATTGGCGATATGGTTCATCAACGAATACTGAGTAGCCTTCAGCCCAAACGGCAAAAACGCCTCATCATAAATTTGCGCCATCCGCCGGGACGCACGACGCACGGCTCCATTGGAACAGGTGCTGGGACTATTCAGGACGGGCGGTGCGCATTTCACAGGCTGATCACTCGCTACAGATCAAGGGTTAACCGAACGTTAATCCGGCAAGATGAATATTGACACATGTAGCAACAAATTAGTTGCGTATACCTCTAAAAGCTATATCGTGGCATATGCCTCTATTTTGACCGGATGTCAGCGCAGTTGGCCCGGAACACAGACGGGCGAGGCAGGAGGAAAGCACTGTTCAGTGCCTCCTTCAGTGTTCAACTTCCTGTCTGGATCACACCTATGCTCAGCCTTGTGCGCATCGCATTGCGGCGCCCCTATACCTTCCTGGTATTGGCTATTTTCATTCTGATTGTGGGCCCGCTCGCGGCCTGGCGTACCCCGACCGACATCTTCCCCGAAATTCGCATCCCCGTGATTGCCGTGATCTGGCAGTACACCGGCTTGCCTCCGGATCAGATGGCCGGCCGGATCACCTCGCCGTTCGAGCGGGTGCTGACCACCACGGTCAACGACATTCGCCATATCGAGGCGGAGTCGTTGAACGGCTTCGGCATCGTCAAGGTGTACTTCCAGCCAGGCGTCAATATCAGTACCGCCAACGCGCAAATGACTTCGGTGTCCCAGGCCATCCTGCGTCAATTGCCACCGGGCACCACGCCGCCGCTGATTCTCAACTACAGCGCCTCGACCGTGCCGATCGTGCAATTGGCGTTGTCCGGCAAAGGCCTCAGCGAACAGAAGCTCGGTGACCTGGGCCTCAACACCGTGCGCCTGATGCTGACCACGGTGCCCGGTGCGGCACTCCCATACCCGTTTGGCGGCAAGACCCGCCAGGTGCAGATCGACCTCGACTCGGCGCGGATGCAGGCACGTGGGCTGTCGGCACAAGACGTTGCCACTGCCCTCGCTACGCAGAACCTGATCACCCCAATAGGCACGCAAAAGATCGGCAGCTACGAGTTCAACCTGCAACTGAACAACTCGCCGACGGACTTCCACGACCTGGAAAACCTGCCGATCAAGACCGCCGACGGCACTACCGTGTTGATTCGTGACGTGGCCACCGTACGCGACGGCAACCCGCCGCAGACCAACATCGTGCACGTCAACGGCAACCGTTCCGTGTTGCTGCCGGTGCTCAAGACCGGTTCGGCCTCGACCCTCGGGGTGATCGCCGGCATCAAGGACAAACTGGCCGACAACAAAGGCGCGCTGCCGCCCAATCTGAACATCGACTTGATCGGCGACCAGTCGCTGTTCGTGCGTTCGGCCATCAGCGGTGTGGCCCGTGAAGGGGTGATTGCAGCGGCGCTGACCAGCCTGATGATCCTGTTGTTCCTCGGCAGTTGGCGCTCCACGGTGATTATCACCACCTCGATTCCGCTGGCCATCCTGTCGTCGATTGCCACGCTGTCGGCGCTCGGTGAAACCCTCAACATCATGACCCTCGGCGGCCTGGCATTGGCCGTGGGGATTCTGGTGGACGACGCCACGGTGACCATCGAAAACATCAACTGGCACCTGGAGCAGGGCAAACCGGTGGAGACGGCGATCCTCGACGGTGCGGCGCAGATCGTCACGCCGGCGTTCGTGTCGCTGCTGTGTATCTGCATCGTGTTCGTGCCGATGTTTTTCCTGGAAGGCGTGGCGCGCTTCCTGTTTGTGCCGATGGCGGAAGCGGTGATCTTCGCGATGATCGCCTCGTTCATCCTCTCGCGAACCCTGGTGCCGACCCTGGCCAATTACCTGCTCAAGCCTCACGAACATCATGCGGACGGCACGCCGGTGGTCGCGCCGTCGAGCAACCCGCTGGTGAAATTCCAACGCGGGTTCGAGCGGCAGTTCGAAGCGTTTCGCGGGATTTACCACGGGGCACTGGAGAGTGCCTTGCATCACCGCCGTATCGTGGTGATCGCGCTGCTGGCGTTTGTTGCCGTGTCGTTTGCGCTGGTGCCATTTCTCGGCCGCAACTTCTTCCCTGAGGTCGACTCCGGGCAGATCCTGCTGCATGTGCGTGCCCCGATCGGTACACGGGTCGAGAGCAATGCGCGGCTGGTCTCGCAGATCGAAAACACCATTCATAAAGTGATCGAGCCCCAGGAACTGGCGGCCATCGTCGACAACATCGGCCTAGCCATCAGCGGGATCAACGTGGCCTACAACAACACCGGCACCGTGGGCTCCCAGGACAGCGATATCCAGATCAGCCTGAAAGAGGGCCATCGTCCCACCGCCGATTACATGCGCGAACTGCGTGAACGACTGCCCCGTGAATTCCCGAATGCAGTGTTCTCGTTCCCGGCGTCGGACATCGTCGGGCAGATCCTCAACTTCGGCTCTTCCGCGCCGGTGGATGTGCAAGTCAGCGGCAATAACCTGCCAGCCAACTTCACCTATGCCAGCACGTTGCTGCGGGAAATCCGGCGGGTGCCGGGGGTGGTGGATGCGCGCATCCAGCAGTCGCGGCAACTGCCGACCTTCAATATCAACGTGGACCGTACCCAAGCCCAACTGGTGGGCCTGAACGAGCGCGACGTGACCAACAGCCTGGTGGTTAACCTCGCCGGTTCCAGCCAGGTGGCGCCGACGTTCTGGCTCAACCCGGCCAACGGCGTGTCCTACCCGATTGTGATGCAAACCCCGCAATACGGCCTCGACACCCTGGCCGCCTTGCATAACCTGCCGTTGAGCGGCAGTGCCGGTGCGGCGTCGGACCAGACCCTCGGCGGCCTGGCCTCCATCGACCGCAGCCACAGCAACTCGGTGGTGACCCAGTCGGATATCCAGCCGGTGGTCGAGGTCTTGACCGCGATCCAGGGTCGCGACCTCGGTGCCGTCGCCGCCGATATCCAGAGGATCCTCGCCGCCCACGCCAGTGAAGTGCCCACCGGTTCCAAGGTGCTGTTGCAGGGCCAGGTGCAAACCATGAACGCGGCTTTCAGCGGCTTGCTGTTTGGCCTGCTTGGCGCGGTGGTGCTGATCTACCTGTTGATCGTGGTCAACTTCCAGTCATGGGCTGACCCGTTCGTGATCATCACCGCCTTGCCGGCGGCGCTCGCGGGGATTGTGTGGATGCTGTTCATCACCCACACGCCGCTGTCGGTACCGGCGTTGACCGGGGCGATCATGTGCATGGGCGTGGCCACCGCCAACGCGATCCTCGTGGTGAGCTTCTGCCGCGAACGCCTGGCGGTGCACGGGGATGCGGTGCAGGCGGCGCTTGAAGCCGGTTTTACCCGTCTGCGCCCGGTATTGATGACCGCGATTTCGATGATCATCGGCATGGCGCCCATGGCCCTGAGCCTGGGGGAGGGCGGCGAACAGAACGCTCCGCTGGGCCGTGCGGTCATCGGCGGGCTGGCCTTCGCCACCATTGCCACGTTGTTCCTGGTTCCGCTGATTTTCAGTCTTGTGCACGGGCGGCGTCAGCACGCCACGCTTGCGACCACCGCCACTCAAGGGGTTTGACATGTCCACTTCCGTTTCCAATCCGGGTTCACCCCGCCGTAAATCCCGTGGTCTGCTCTGGCTCGTGTTGGGGCTGGTGGTGCTGGTCGCCGTGGTGGTGTTCGGCATCGGTGTGCGCGCCAGTGAATCCCATGACCTGAAAACCTGGACCGACGCACAGGCCTTGCCCAGCGTGATCCTGATCACTCCGAGCGTGCAGCCCCAAGGGCCGATCCTGAACCTGCCGGGGCGCCTTGAGGCGTATTCGCGGGCGTCGATCTTTGCCCGGGTCAATGGCTACCTCAAGACCTGGAACGTCGACATCGGCGACCACGTAAAGGCCGGGCAACTGCTGGCCGAAATCGACACGCCGGAGCTGGATCAACAACTGCTGCAAGCCAAGGCTGTACTGGCTTCGGCCCAGGCCGACGAGTCGCTGGCACAGACCACCGCCAAGCGCTGGCAGGCGATGCTGGCCTCGGATTCGGTGTCGCGCCAGGACGTGGATGAGCGCACCGGCGACCTCACCGCCAAGCAGGCCAAAGTGGTCGCGGCCAAGGCCAACGTCGACCAGTTGGTTGCCACCAAGGGCTTCCAGCGGTTGACCGCGCCGTTCGCCGGTGTGGTCACTGCGCGCTCCACCGATGTAGGTGCCTTGATCAGTGCCGGTGGGGCCACCGGCAAAGAGCTGTTCGCGGTCTCCGATGTCAGCCGCCTGCGGGTGTATGTGCAGGTGCCGCAGTCGTCGGCGCCGCAGATCAAGGTGGGCACCGTGGCGCGTCTCAGCGTGCCGGAATATCGCGGTGAAGCCTTCACTGCGAAGGTGATTGCCACCGCTGATGCGGTCAACGCCGCGTCCGGCAGCACCCTGGTGCAACTGCTGGTGGACAACCCCGGCAGCCGCCTGTTGCCGGGCGGCTACACCAGCGTGCAGTTCACCTTGCCGGTACAGACCGACGTGCTGCGCCTGCCCGCCAGCGTCCTGATATTCGATGACAAGGGCATGCGTGTGGCGACCCTCGATGCGAACAATCACGTGCACTTCAAGACCGTGACCATCGCCCGTGACTTTGGTGACAGTGTGGAAATCGGCAGTGGCCTCGTCGCCACTGACCGGGTGATCGACACCCCGCCCGACGGCCTGGCCGACGACGATTCGGTGCAACTGGCCGCCAACCCCGCAGAGGCCAAACCCCATGGCTAAGCGCACTTGCCTGGTATTGGTCGCGACCCTGGGCCTGGGCGCCTGCCACCTGGCGCCGCCGCTGGACGTGCCGGACGTACCCGTGGCCGCGCAGTTCCATACCCAAGGACCGTGGACCGTCGGCACACCGAACGACCAAGCGAGTCGCGACGGTTGGTGGCACATCTACAAAGACCCGCAACTGGATGGGATGGAGCAGCAGTTGCTGCAAAACAACCCGGACTTGAGCGCGGCATTGGCTCACTATTCCCAGGCCCAGGCGTTTTTGGCCCAGGCGCAATCCGGGCTGTTTCCGAAGCTTATCGGGTCGGGCAATGCCCAGCGCATTCGCCAGTCGGACACCCGGCCACTGCGCTCAGCCAGCCCGCCGAATGTTTACGATTCCGGGACAGTGGGCGTGGAACTGGACTATGAAGTCGACCTCTGGGGCCGCGTGCGTGACACCGTTGCCGCCGGCACCAGCGACGCCCAGGCCGCCAAGGCAGACCTGGCTTCGGTGCGCTTGAGCTTGCAGGCTCAGTTGGCCGACAGCTATATCCGCCTGCGTGGCATCGACCGGCAAGACCAGTTGCTACAGGAAACCAGTGACGCTTACGCCAAGGCTCTGAGCCTGACCGAAGGCTTGCATGGCGGCGGTATCGTTTCCGGTCTCGACGTAGCGCGAGCGCGTACCCAATTGTCGACGGTCAAGTCGCAACTGAGCCAGAACCGGGTGCAGCGTGCAGTGCTTGAACACTCGATAGCGGCGATGCTGGGTGAGTCCGCATCGACCTACGCGATTGCCCCCAGCGTCGCGGATATCGCCTTGCCCGGCGTGCCCACCGGCGTACCGTCTACGCTGTTGCAGCGCCGGCCGGATATCGCCGCTGCCGAGCGTCGGATTGCCTCGGCCAATGCACGCATAGGTGTGGCGAAAGCCGCCTGGTTCCCGGCCCTCACGCTGAGTGCCCAAGGCGGTTTCCAGAGTGATGAGTTCGCGCATTTGTTGAGTGCGCCCAACATCTTCTGGGCCATTGGCCCGTCGCTGGTGGGGACGATTTTTGATGGCGGCGCGCGCCAGGCCGGAGTCGACAGTGCCAAGGCGGCAACAGATGAAGCCGCAGCCAAGTATCGTGGTGTAGTGTTGACCGCGTTCGAGCAGGTGGAGAACAACCTGTCGATCATCTCCGGGCTCGACACTGCCCTGGTTGACCAGCGTGATGCTGCCGCTGCTGCGCAGTACGCCGAGGACTTGTCCCTGGCGCGCTATCGCCAGGGCGGCGCCGCGTACCTGGATGTGGTGACGGCGCAGGTAGCGTCGTTGCAGGCACAGCGAACTGTGCTGGATCTACAGACTCAACAGTTAAGCGCCAACGTAGGACTGATCAAGGCATTGGGTGGCGGCTGGAATATTGCCCAACTGGCCCAAAAAAACCTGTAGGAGCGAGCTTGCTCGCGAAGGTCGTCAACGATAACGCGGGCACCCTGAAAGAACACGGCGCTCTCGAGTTTTTCGCGAGCAAGCTCGCTCCTACAGTTAGTGAGTGAGTTATTTGGTTAGTTGTTGTGAACATTGAATCCAAGGAGTAGTGACATGACTGATTACGTACCGCCAAAAGTCTGGACCTGGAAGACCCAAAACGGCGGCACCTTCGCCAGCATCAACCGGCCCATCGCCGGTGCGACCCACGACAAGGAATTGCCGGTCGGTCGTCATCCGTTGCAGCTGTATTCCCTGGCAACGCCCAATGGCCAGAAAGTCACGATCCTGCTGGAAGAGCTGTTGGCCCTGGGTCACCAGGGTGCGGAATACGATGCGTGGTTGATCAAGATCGGTGACGGCGACCAGTTCGGCAGCGGCTTCGTTGGCGTGAACCCGAACTCGAAGATTCCCGCGCTGCTGGACCGCAGCGGGCCCAAGCCGATTCGGGTGTTCGAGTCGGGGGCGATCCTGCAGTACCTGGCCGAGAAGTTCGGCGCGTTCCTGCCCACCGAACCGGCGGTCCGTGCCGAGTGCCTGTCGTGGTTGTTCTGGCAGATGGGCAGCGCGCCGTACCTGGGCGGTGGTTTCGGGCATTTCTATGCCTATGCGCCGACCAAGATCGAATACGCCATCGACCGTTTCGCCATGGAAACCAAGCGCCAACTGGACGTGCTGGACAAGCAACTGGCCGAGCACGAATACATCGCCGGGGATGAGTACACCATCGCCGACATGGCGATCTGGCCGTGGTACGGCGGCCTGGTGAAAGGCCGCTTGTACGAAGGCGGAGAATTTCTCTCGGTGCAGGATTACAAGCACGTGCTGCGCTGGGCCGATGCCATCGAAGCGCGGCCTGCGGTACAGCGAGGGCGCCGGGTCAACCGCGTGTCGGGCGAGCCTTCAGAGCAACTGCGCGAGCGTCATGACGCGTCGGACCTCGACCTGCACAGTTGACAGAGCTGACAACCCACACCTTGTGGCGAGGGGGCTTGTCCCCCGTTGGGCTGCGCAGCAGCCCTGAAAATTCACCGCGTTTTTTCAGGGAAACTCGGTGAGCTTATTGGGGCTGCTGCGCAGCCCAACGGGGGACAAGCTCCCTCGCCACAGGTATCTGCAGTGCCCTCCCGGCGTTCCCACTTGGCAATCACCAGCGGTGCCAGGGCATTGCCCAGCACATTCAATGCGGTGGTCGGCATTTCCATCAGGCGATACACCCCGGCGATAAACGCGATGCCCTCCAACGGCAAGCCCGCACTCGCCAGGGTCGCCGACAGAATCACGAACATGAACCCCGGCACGCCGGCCGCGCCCTTGGACGTCAGCACCATGGTCACCACCAGCAGGGCCTGGTCGCCCAGGCTCAGGTCGATGCCATACAACTGCGCCACGAACAGCGTGCCGATCCCCAGGAACAGCGACGCACCGTCCAGGTTGAACGAATACCCCACCGGCACCACAAAGCTCACCAGCGAAGGCGGCACGCCGTAGGTTTCGAGCTTCTTCATCAGTTGCGGCATCACCGCCGCCGAGCTGGCAGTGGAGAACGCCAGGATCAGTTCGTCCTTGATATGCCGCATCAACGCAAACAGGTTGATCCCGCACAGCCGCGCCACCAGGTTGAGCACCACCAGCACGAAGAACGCAATCGACACGTAGCTGACCATGATCAACTTGGCCAACGGCAGCAGCGAACTGAACCCGAAGTTGGCCACGGTCACTGCGATCATCCCGAACACGCCGATAGGCGAATAGGCCATGATCATCGACGTCACCTTGAACATCGCCTCCGACACCCCGCGCAGCAAGGCAATCACCGGGTCTTTGCGCTCGGCCGGCAAGCGCGAAACCCCGAGGCCAAACATCACCGCGAAGAACAGCACTGACAGCAAGCTGCCCTGGGCCATGGCGTTGATCACGTTGTCCGGGATGATCCCGACAATGATCTGCCCCAGGCTGTGGCCACCGCCGGCGCTGCTGGTGGGCAAGGTCACCGCGCTGGCTTTCAGGCTGGCCAGTTCGGTGCCGGCACCCGGCTGGAGCAGGTTGCCCATCACCAGCCCGACGATGATCGCCAACGTGGTGATGCAGAAGAAATAGCCCAGGGACTTGGCCCCGATGCGTCCCAGGGATTTACCGTCACCGTGCCCGGCAATGCCCACCACCATGCAGGCAAACACGATGGGCACGACGATCATCTTCATCAGCTTGATAAAGATATCGCCCGCCGGTTGCAGCAGGTTGTCCACCAGCCACGGCCGGGACTCGGGAAAACGGTGCAGCAGGGCACCGATGGCGATGCCGGCGAGCAGGCCGATCAGGATTTGCCAGACCAGCGCGATGCGGGGCTTGTGCATGGGAATGCCTCATTTATATCAATGATTATGAGTGTTGTTCTAGGCAGTCAATGAGCGGCCATCCCTGGCCGCCGGGTGGTGTGGGTATCCGTCAGCGCAATCGATGGCACGCTTCATTCAGGCGACGGCAACCTTCTTCAATCACTTGAAGCGAGCTGGCGAACGACAGCCGGATATACGGCGACATGCCGTACGCCGCACCACTCACGGTGGCCAGGCCGTGTTCTCGCAGCAGGTACTCGGCCAGTTGTGTGTCGCTGTCGATCCGCTCGCCGTGCGGGGTGGTCTTGCCGATCAATCCGGCGACGTTGGCGAACACGTAGAACGCGCCCTCCGGTGGGGTGAAGCTCACGCCGGATATATCTTCGAGCAAGCCCAACATGCGTTCGCGGCGTTGCTGGTACACCTCGCGCATCCCGGCGATGGGCGCCTGGTCGCCGGCGAAGGCGGCAACCGCAGCCGCCTGGCTGAGAGAGCTGGGGCAGGTGGTGGTTTGCGAAAGCAACTTGGCGATGGCCGCGATCAACCACGCCGGGCCTGCACCGAAACCCAGGCGCCAGCCGGTCATGGCATAGCCCTTGGAGGCGCCGTTGACGATCAGCGTGCGCGGCTTCAAATCCGGTGCAAGTCGGGTCAGGGAAACGTGGCGGGCAGCGTCGTAGACAAAGTGCTCGTAGATCTCGTCAGCCATGATCAGCACATGGGGATGACGCCGCAGCACCTCGGCCAGGGCCAACAGCTCGGCCTCGTTGTACACCGCGCCACTGGGGTTGTTCGGGCTGTTGAGGATCACCCATTTGCTGCGCGGGGTGATCGCCTGTTCCAGGGCTTGCGGCGACAGCTTGAACCCCAGTGACTCATCGCCGGGAACGATCACCGGCGTTGCGTCATTCAGCCGCGCGATGTCCGGGTACGACACCCAATACGGCGTGTGCACGATGACTTCGTCGCCGCGATTCAGGGTCGCCGCCAGGGCGTGATAGATGATGTGCTTGCCACCGCAGCCGGCAATCACTTCGTCCAGCCCGTAGTCCAACTGGTTATCACGCTTGAGCTTGAGGCAGATCGCCTGGCGCAGGGCGAGGGTGCCGCTGGTGGCGGTGTAGTGGGTGTCGCCACTGTGCATCGCGGCGCTGGCTGCTTCGAGGATATGCGCGGGTGTATCGAAGTCCGGCTCGCCCACGGTGAAGTTGACGATGTCCCGACCCTGGGCGCGCAGTTCGCTGACCAGTGCGTTGGCGGCGATGCTCGGGGAGGGCGCAATGCCCAGCACCCGATCTGACAGAAATTCAGTGCTCATGATGTTCCCCTTCAACCTGCCAGGCCGGCCTGTTGCAGCACCTTGTCGATCCAGCTCTGGCGCACCGCACCGCTGGCGATTTCGGCTTTGACTTCCTCTTCGTGGGCCGCGTGTTGTGCGGCCTTGCGCAGTACTTCGGCGGCGTCGGCCTGGGAGAAGGCGACCAGGCCGTCTTCGTCACCCACCAGCACATCCCCCGGGTTGATCAGCATGCCGCCGATGGACACCGGCACATTCACTTCCCCCGGGCCAGTCTTGTAAGGCCCGCAATGCACCACGCTGCGGGCGTAGCAAGGCGTGTCCTCGAAGCTCGCAACATCGCGAATCGCCCCGTCAATCACAAACCCCACGCAGCCGCGTTGCTGGGCGTAGAGCTTGACCAACTCGCCGATCACCGCGTTGTTGGTGTCGCCCTGGGCGTCCACCACCAGCACGTGGCCGGGCTCCAGCATGCTCATGGCCTTGTAGATCAGCAGGTTGTCGCCAGGGCGGGTTTTCACCGTGAGCGCGGTGCCCACCAGCTTGCCGGTACGGTTGTAGCGGTTCAGCCCACGGGCGCCGATGTGCCGGCCGAGGTTGTCGCTGATGTGCGGGGTGACCACGTGAGTGAAGGCTTCAAGCACTTCGGCAGAAGCCAGCGGTGGGTTGGGGAGGATGCGGGAACCGGGCAAGGACATGGCTGTAACTCCGATTGATCTTATGGGTCTGTGGCTAGATCTTAGGAGCGATGAAGAAGCAGTTTTAGCGATATTTTATTATCTGATAGGATCGCTTTTTCTCATGGGAGGTGGCCGATGATCACGTTCAAGCAAATCGACGCGTTGTACTGGATTGCCGAGCTGGGCAGTTTCGAAGCGGCGGCGAACAAGCTGAACATGTCGCAGTCGGCGATTTCCAAGCGCATCCAGGAGTTGGAAGAAACCTTCGATGTCGAGATTTTCGACCGCAGCAAACGCAATGCCCGGCTGACCGAAAAAGGCGCCGAGTTGCTCGACTACGCCAAGGACCTGCTGGAGCGTCGCGACTACTTGCTGGAGCGGGTGAGTACCCGAGAAGTGCTGGTGCGCAGGTTTCGTCTCGGGGTGACGGAACTGACGGCCTTCACCTGGTTGCCTGCGCTGGTGGAAGCGTTGCGTGAGGCGTATCCCAAAGTGCAGATCGAGCCGTCAGTGGAGTTGAGCAGCGAGCTGTTTCGCAAGCTGGAGAGTGATGAACTGGACCTGGTGATCGTGCCCGATGCCTACAGTGATTCGCGGTTCCTGAGTACGCCGTTGGGCAGTGTGGAAAACGCCTGGATGTGCGCACCGTGGTTAGTCAGTGAGCCTGATCCGGTAGGGCTTGAGGTGTTGGCGGGGTATACGGTGCTGACCCAGGGTTCGCACTCCGGGACGGGCCTGCTTTATGAGCGCTGGCTGGCGGCGCATGCTGTGCAGATGCCGCGTAAGCTGACCAGCCATAACTTGCTGGTGCAGGTCGGGCTCGCGTTGTCGGGGGTGGGGGTGAGTTACTTGCCCAAGGCGTGCTTGTCGCATTTGATCGAGCGCGGAGAATTACGCGCATTGGAGACGGAACCGGCGCTGCCCAAGGTTGGGTATGTGGCGTTGCATCGCGGGGATCGGCAGTTTGGGTTGAACCAGGATGTGGCGCAGTTGGCGGTGCAGTGTTGTGATTTTTCGCGGTTGTTGTTTTGAGTGTATATCCGTTATTTGGGTAACGGCTACTTAGGGTTCCGCTCTTACAGCGGGTCACTTTTGAAAAGCGCAAAAGTAACCAAAACGCTCTGCCCCGCCTGTCGGCACCTCGCCTAGGCTCGGTGTTCCCTCACTCCGGCATTGCTCCGCGGGCCGCCGCGACGGGCCATCCATGGCCCGGCGCGGCTAAACCGGCGTCCTGCCGGTTTACCCGCTCCGCAATACCTGCGTTCGGCCTCGGGCTGAATGGGGCAGTCAGATCAAGATCAAAAGCAAGAGCACAGCGGCCTACAGGCCGGCTTGAGTGTTAAAAGCGAAAGCAAAGCTGCTTTTCTGTAGGAGCGAGCTTGCTCGCGAAAAACCTGAGGCCGCCGCGTTGAATCAGGATGCCCGCGTCATCGTTAACGACCTTCGCGAGCAAGCCCGCTCCCACATTTTGAACCGTGCCCGCTTTTGATTTGGCTGTTGCTTCACCACACTCAAGCCGGCCGGTAGCCCCGGCCGGCTTGAGTGTTAAGAGCGAAAGCAAAGCTGCTTTTCTGTGGGCTTGCTCGCGAAAAACCTGAGGCCGCCGCGTTGAATCAGGATGCCCGCGTCATCGTTAACGACCTTCGCGAGCAAGCCCGCTCCCACATTTGGACCGTGCCCGCTTTAGCTTTTGATCTTGCTGTTGCTTCACCACACTCAAGCCGGCCTGTAGGCCGCTGTGCCCTTGATCTGCTTTTGATCTTGATCTTAGGCGCCCCGTTAAACCACGCTGGCCGAACGCAGGCTTTGGAGCGTGGGTAACCCGGCAGGACGCCGGGTTAGCCGCGCTGGGCCAAGGATGGCCCATCGCGGCGGCC
>NZ_LPNO01000009.1 GCF_001952855.1 Pseudomonas sp. ATCC PTA-122608
TTCCGCTCTTACAGCGGCTCACTTTTGAAAAGCGCAAAAGTAAGCAAAACGCTCTTGCCCCACCACTCGGCTCCTCGCCTAGGCTCGGAGTGCCCTCACTCCGGCTTTGGAGCGTGGGCCGCCGCGATGGGCCATCCTTGGCCCAGCGCGGCTAACCCGGCGTCCTGCCGGGTTACCCACGCTCCAAAGCCTGCGTTCGGCCAGCGTGGTTTAACGGGGCGCCTAAGATCAAGATCAACAGCAGATCAAGAGCACAGCGGCCTACCGGCCGGCTTGAGTGTGGTGAAGCAACAGCAACAGCAAGATCAGAAGCTAAAGCGGGCACGGTCCAAATGTGGGAGCGGGCTTGCTCGCGAAGGTCGTTAACGATGACGATGGCATCCTGATTCAACGCGGCGTTCTCAGGTTTTTCGCGAGCAAGCCCGCTCCCACAGAAAAGCAGCTCTGCTTTCGCTCTGGATCTTGCCTCTGCTTCACCACACTCAAGCCGGCCGGTAGGCCGCTGTGCTTTTGATTTTGATCTGACTGCCCCATTCAGCCCGAGGCCGAACGCAGGCAGTGCGGAGCGGGTAAACCGGCAGGACGCCGGTTTAGCCGCGCCGGGCCATGGATGGCCCGTCGCGGCGGCCCGCGGAGCAATGCCGGAGTGAGGGAACACCGAGCCTAGGCGAGGTGCCGACAGGCGGGGCAGAGCGTTTTGGTTACTTTTGCGCTTTTCAAAAGTGACCCGCTGTAAGAGCGGAACCCTAAGTGGCCGTTACCGCAGCAACGGATATGTACTCAAACCTCATTCCACAGAACCCACCAAAGGCACCCGATATCGCACCAACGGCAACGGCTCATCATGTTCCACCACGGTCTTTTCAGTCTGCGGTTCAGCCACAAACCCAAGCGCCTGGTAGAAACCCAGAGCGCGCCGATTCCCCTGCACCACCCAAACGGTCGCACTGATGAAACCGGCTTCGATCAACTGCTCCCGAACCCGCCCCCAAAGCTGCGTGCCAATCCCCTGCCCCCAAATGCCGGGCAACAGATTGAGCGCCCGCAATTCCCCGGTAATCGACGATGCATCCACATCCCGACTGCTACCAAACGACGCCCACGCCACAAGCTCCCCGTCCAACTCCACCACCCACACCGACGACGTGCTACCGGCTATGGCCTGGGCCAGAAACGCCGTGCGCTGCGACACACCGCTGTTCAGGTCAGCAAGAAAACGCTCGGACAAAATCTCCCGGTACGCAGCCTGCCAGGTCTGCAAATGAATGTGCGCCAACCGCGGCGCATCCTCCACCCTGGCAGCCCTGAAATACAGAACCCCCTCAGGCACACCACTCACGCAGGAAACCGCAACGGCAAAGCCGGCTTCAGCAACGCCGCCGGATCCCGATAACGCGCTCCAAAATGGTCCCCCGGCAACCGCGCCCGCCCAACCCCAAACAACCGCTCCCGCAGCGTCTCCCCCTCGTTGTACCGCTCACGAAACCGCCCACGACGACGCAACTCCGGCACCACCAATTCAATAAAATCCCGCGCCGTTTCGAACGACAGATACTGCCTCAGGTTAATCCCGTCGATCCCATCCTCATCCAGCCATTTCTCAATCGCATCCGCCACCACCGTAGGTGTACCGGCAACGAAAAAACGCTCACGGTTGAAGCCGCCAAGCTGGGCCAACACCGCGCCCACCGTGGAATCCAACCTATACCGGCTCAAACTCTCCCACCCCTTGACCTGACGACTCACCAGATCACTGATCAAGGTATCCCGCGGATACGCCGTCAAATCGATCGCCGACTGCCCATGAGCCAACGACGCCTCAACACTCACCAGCTTGCGATAACTGTCGAGCTTGGCACTCACCTCCTCATCGGTACGCCCAACGATCACCCCGGCCATCACAATAAACTTCAACCCCGCCGGATCGCGATCATGCTCAACCGCCTTCTGCCGCATCGCCTGGATATTCGCCCGCACCGCCGGCGCATCATTGCCCCCGGTAAACACCACTTCAGCATGCCGCCCGGCAAACTCGATGCCCGCCGGTGACCCGGTGGCCTGAAACAACACCGGCGTACGTTGCCGCGAAGGCTGGCACAAGTGCGGACCGGCAACCTTGAAGTGCTCCCCCACATGGTTGATGTAGCGCACCTTGTCCGGGTCGGTGTAGATCCGGCGCTCGCGGTCGACAATCACCGCGTCGTCGTCCCAGGATCCCTCCCAGAGTTTGTACAACACGTCCAGATATTCGTCGGCGATCTCGTAACGGTGATCGTGGACCACCTCTGTGTCGTGCCCGAAGTTGCGCGCCGCATTCGGCAAGTACGAGGTGACGATGTTCCAGCCCACCCGGCCCTTGGTCAGGTGATCGAGGGTGCTCATGCGGCGGGCGAAGGCGAACGGCGGTTCGTAAGTGGTGGAAAAAGTCGCGCCAAAACCGAGGTTTTTAGTCACCCCCGCCATCGCCGGAATCACCAGCAGCGGGTCGTTGCTGGGGATCTGCATGCCTTCACGCAACGAGGTTTCAGGGCCATCGCGAAAACGGTCGTAGGTGCCGATCACATCGGCCAGGAACACACCGTCAAAAGTGCCGTATTCCAGCAACTGCGCCAGCTCGGTCCAGTAGTCGAGGTCGTTGAAGCGGTGCCGGTTGTTGTCCGGGTGCACCCACAAACCATGGACGATGTGACTGACGCAGTTCATCTCAAACAAATTCACGTGCAGTTGCTTGGGCACCTGGAGCACTCCTTTCGTAGATACGTTTTCCAATACGTCAGATCGCTACGTTCAGGTAGAACGGGACTGGCGCGTAGTCGGTTTCAAGGGTCGGGATCGCGTCGATCAGCGCGCGGGTATAGGCGTGGGCCGGGCGGTCGAACACGGCGCGTACCGAGCCGGACTCCACCACTTCGCCGGCCTTCATCACCAGCACGCGCTCGCTGACGTGGTTGATCACCCCCAGGTCGTGGGAGATGAACAGGCAGGCCAGGCCAAGGCGGCGCTTGAGGTCGTCGAGCAGCTCCAGAATCTGTGCCTGTACCGACACGTCCAGCGCCGAGACCGGTTCATCGCAGATAAGGATTTGTGGCTCGGAAGCCAACGCCCGGGCAATCGCAATGCGCTGGCGTTGGCCGCCGGAGAGTTCGATGGGCCGGCGGGACAAGGCGCTGGCATCGAGGCGCACCAGTTCCAGCAGTTCCAAGGCACGGTCGCGTCGTATGTGACGAGGAACGCCGGCCACCACCAGCGCTTCGAACAGCACACGCTGCACGGTGTAGCGCGGGTCGAAGGAGCTGAGGGGGTCCTGGAACACCACTTGCACCACACGCCGGGCTTCGCGTTTTTGCCGGGTGTCGAGGTCGGACCAGCGCTGGCCCTTGATCCATACCTCGCCGGCATCGGCGGTTTCCAGGCCAAGTATCAGGCGGGTCAAGGTGGTCTTGCCGCAGCCCGATTCACCCACTACCCCCAGGGTTTCGCCGCGGCGCAGCTGCAACGACACCTGGTTCAGCACCGTGCGGGTTTTGCCGTCGGGGCCGACAAAGGTTTTGGAGAGATCACGCGCTTCGAGCAGCACCTCGCCTTCGGGAGCAGGCTCCAGTTCAACTGCCGTAAGCAACCGGCGTGTGGGCTGGAAGTGCACGGCCTTGGCCGCCCGCAGCAGCAGTTGCGTATACGGATGACGCGGGTCTTGCAGGACCTGCTCGGTGCTGCCCTCCTCCACGATCACCCCGTGGCGCATCACCGCCACGCGGTCCGCCAGGCGCGAGACCACCGACAGGTCATGGCTGACCATCAGCAGCGCATTATCTTCACCCCGCAGGCTTTCCAGCAGCGCGATGACCTGGGCCTGCACCGTGGCGTCCAGTGCCGTGGTGGGCTCATCGGCGATGATCAGCCGTGGATTGCAGGCAATGGCGGAGGCGATCAGCGCACGCTGGCGCAAACCGCCGGAGAGCTGCCACGGGTATTGGCTCGCGCGCAGTTCCGGTTCCGGCACGCCGACATCCCGCAGCAGTTCCAGCACCCGCAAGCGGCGGGCTTCCAGGCCCAATGCGGTGTGCAGGTGCAACGGTTCTTCAATCTCGGCACCGACGCGGCGCAGCGGGTCCAGCGCGCCGAGGGCGTCCTGCATCACAAAGCCGATGCTCGCACCGCGCAGTTGCTGCCAGGCCCGTTCGTTGAGCTGGCGCAGGTCGACGCCCTGGAAGGCCAGCTTGGCGGCCTGGACATGAGCGTCCTTGCCCGTAAGGCCGGCCAGGGTGCGGGCGGTGACGCTTTTGCCGGACCCCGACTCCCCTACCAGCGCCAGGCATTCACCGCGATGCAACTGCAGACTGACGCCGTGCAACACCGGCTCGGCCTGGCCGAAACGTACTGTCAGGTCGCGGATGTCGACCAGCGGGCCGAGGGTATGGATGTTCATCGTCATAGGGGCTTTCCTTCGCTGCGGCGCAAGAGTTCGCGGCCGATGGCACTGATGGAGACAACGGTCAGGGTGATGATCAGGGCGGGCCAGGCCACCAGCCACGGCGCGTTGGCCAGGAAGCTGCGCCCGATGGACATCATCCCGCCCCACTCCGGCGCGGGCGGCGGTGCGCCGAAGCCGAGGAAACTCAAGGCGGCGCCGGCGGTGATCGCGCCGCCGACGCCGATGGTGGCGAGGATCAGCACCGGCTTGAAGGCATTCGGCAGGATGTGCCGCAGCACGACCGCCAGATGGGATTGGCCGAGGGTGACGGCGGATTCGACGTAGCCGGCATTACGCACATTCAGGGTTTGCGCCCGCACCAGCCGCGCATAACGCGGCACGCCAGCGATACCAATCGCGAGTATCAAGTTGGCCGTGCCCTGGCCGAAAAAAGTGATGATCACCAGCGCCAACAACAGGTCGGGAAACGACAGCAACACGTCGATACCGCGCATCAAGGCGCCATCCAGCCAACGCGGACCGAGCCCGGCGATCAACCCGAGCAAGGTGCCCCAGGCCAGTCCCAGCGCCGTAGCGGCGATGCCCATGAACAGCGACGAGCGCACGCCATAAATCAACCGGCTGAGCACGTCGCGCCCGTTCTCATCGGTGCCCAGCCAATACACGTTGCTCGGCGCCTGGAACGCCAGGCGCGCCGACGCTTCCAGCGGGTCATAGGGCGCTAGCCATTGCGGAACAACGGCGGCCAACAGCAGCAGGGCAACAAACACCCCGGCGAGCAATAGGCCCGGCCGCAGCCGGGTCAGCCCGGCAAGACGCAACGGGCGAATGCCGCTCAACGTATCAATGGTCTGCGTCATGCCAGGCTCCTCGTTCTAGGGCGCAGGGTTGGGAATGCGCTGGTGGATGGCCTGGACCTGCGCCTTGATCTCGTCGCTGAGGCTCACGTCCAGCGCGCCGAGGTTGTCGCGCAATTGCGCCAGGCTGGTTTGCCCGGTGAGCGCGCTGGTGACGAAGGGTTTGTCGATGATGAAGGCCAGGGCCAACTGGGCCGGCGTCAGGCCGTGCTGCCGGGCAATTTCCAAGTAGCCGGTGATGGCCTCCTGGGCCGAGGCACTGTCATAGCGGTTGAAGGTGCGGTACACCGCCGACAGCCGCGAACCCTCGGGACGTGCGCCGCCCAGGTATTTGCCGGTGAGCGCACCGAAGGCCAGCGGCGAGTACGCCAGCAGGCCGACGCCTTCGCGGTGGGTGAACTCCGAGAGGCCGCCCTCGTACAGGCGATTCAGCAGGCTGTAGGGGTTTTGCACGCTGGCAATTCGCGGCAGGCCGAGGCGTTCGCTTTGCTTGAGAAACTCGGCCACGCCCCATGGAGTTTCGTTGGAAACGCCGATGTGGCGCACCTTGCCGGCCTTCACCTGATCGGCCAGCACCGCCAGGGTTTCCTCGATGGCCACGTTCTGGCTGTCTGCCTGATAGGGGTATTCGCGCTGGCCGAAGATGTTGGTGGTGCGGTCGGGCCAGTGCAGCTGGTAGAGGTCGAGGTAGTCGGTGTTCAGGCGTTTGAGGCTGCCGTCCAGGGCTTCGACGATGTTGCGCCGGTCGTGGTGGCTGAGGCCGTCGCGGATGTGCTGCTGGCTGCTGGGGTCACGGGCCGGGCCGGCGATTTTGCTCGCCAGGATCACCTCGTCCCGGCGACCACTGGCCGCCAGCCAACTGCCAATATAGCGCTCGGTGGTGCGCCAGGTTTCAGCCTTGGTGGGCGTGGGGTACATCTCGGCGGTGTCGATGAAGTTGATGCCTTCGGCCAGCGCCAAATCAATCTGCTGATGGGCATCGGTTTCGGTGTTCTGGTGGCCCCAGGTCATGGTGCCGAGGCCCAGTACACTGACTTGAATGTCGCTGTTGCCCAATTGGCGGTAACGCATGGGTGATCCTTTTTTATTCAAGGGTTGAAGGCTCATACCGCACTCGCTTCGTCGCGGGCGGCCTGCTGCTCGGCGTCGGCGGCTTGCAGGCTGCGCCAGGCGGCATTCGGGGTGATGTCGTTGAGGTAGTAATTGCCCAGGGCTCGTTCGCGAAAGATCGCCGGGTTATGGGAGGCCAGGGTTCGCGCGTTGCGCCAATGCCGGTCGAAACGTCGCGACTCACTGGTGGCGGAGGCGCCGCCGACTTCGAACAGCAGCGTGGTGGCCTCCAGCACTTGTTCCAGCACGATCTGTTGGGCCTGAAAGGCGCGGATCTCAGCCTCGGTGTAATGCTGTTCGTTGGCGTAGCCGCCCTGCTCCGCTTCGTGCACCTCTTGCAGCACCTCGGCGACAGCCAGCACCTGGGTGCGGGCGGCATAGGCCAGGCTCGACAGGCGACCGATCACCCGCTGCACCAGCGGATCATCCTTGGGGCTCGATTGCCCCGGCACGCCAAACGCGCGGGTGCGGCCTTTGACGAATTCGGTGGCGTCGCGCAGCACGGCGTTGGCGATGCCGGCCAGGGTCGCCAGGTGGAACAACTGGTAGAACGCGCTCAGGTAGGACTCGGCGCGCAGTTCGTCTTTCTTGAAGCGCCGCACGATGTGCTGCGCCGGTACGTCGACCGCCTTGAATCGCGTGGTACCGCTGCCGGTGAGGCGCTGGCCAAAGCCATCCCAGTCATCCTCGACGGTGACACCCGGCGCGTCGGTACGTACCGCGAGGCTGACAAAATCCTCGCCATCCAGGGCGACGGCGGCGATCCAGTTGGCGTACAGCGTGCCGGTGCAGTAGTACTTCTCGCCGTCCAGTTGCCAGCCGGAGTCGACTGCGCTGAGGGTCACCGAGTTGCGGGTGGTGTCGGTGCGCTCGGCCATGGCGGCGCCCCACAGCTCGCCGTCGACGACTTTGGCGAACCAGTAATCCTGGGACTCGCTGTCGCGGCTGGAAAGCCGGCCTTCGACGAAACCGAAATGCGCGCGCACGATCTGCGGCAGGTTTGAATCAGCCTCCCCCAGTTCAATCAACAGGCGAAACAACTGCGGCAAACTCGCCCCCAGGCCGCCCTGGGCCAGGGGCACGCGCAGGGCACCGAAGCCGGCCTCCCGCAGCCACGCCACCGCATCATGGGCCAGCTCGCGTTGCTGCTCGCGGGCAACGGCGGTGTCGGCTATCCGTGTAAATACGTCGGCGAAACGCTGTTGCAAGTCGGCATAACTCACCGCAGCGGGGATCGAAGCACTCATGGTTTTTCCTTCTTCAAAGACACTCACGCTTGATTGGCCCGGGGGTCAATCCAGCGGTTGATCAAATCGACGGCCAGGTTCACCAGCACGTACACCGTGGCTGCGAGCAGGGTCACCCCCAGCACCATCGGCACGTCTTTGTTGCTGGTGGCATCGAGCATCAAGCGCCCGATGCCCTGGCGTGCAAACAGCAATTCCACCACCACCGCGCCGCCCAGCAGGCTCGCGAACACGAACCCGGCCAGGGTCACCAACGGCACCAGCGCGTGACGCAAGGCATGGCGCAGGCGCACAGCGGTTTCGGACAGGCCGCGTGCGCGGGCCATGGCGATAAAGGGCTGTTCGAGCGTGTCTTCCAGGGACTGGCGCAGCAGTTGGGTCAGCACCGCGGCTACCGGCAACGCCAGCGCAATCGAGGGCAGGATCAACGAACGCCAGCCCACGGAACCGGACGGCGGCAACCAGTGCCAATGAAACGAAAACACCAGCAACAACAGCATGCCGATCACAAAGGACGGCGCTGACGACAGCACCAGCTCGCTGCCGGAAACGACTGAGCGCACCCAACGCGAACGGTTGGCGGTGAGGATCGCGCACACAAGGGCCAACACCACCGCCAGCAGTGCCGCGCTCAGGGACAGTTGAATGGTTGCGCCGATCTGCTCGGCAATCGCCTGCTGCACCGGGATGCGCAGGCGGTAGGACTCGCCGAGGTCACCATGGGCCAGGCGTACCAGGTAATTGCCGTATTGCACGAGCAGCGGTTGGTCCAGGCCGTACTCGGCACGCACCCGGGCCAGCAGCTCCGGTGTGGGCATCGAGTCTGGGCCGCCAAGGATCGCCAGCGCCGTGTCGCCGCCGCTGAAGTTGACGGCGAGAAAGGTCAGCGTCGCCGCGCCCCACAGCACGCCAATGCCCGCCAGCAGGCGCCAGGCGATGGATTTGAACAGGCTCATGGTTGCCCCCGGTCCAGCCAGATGCTGGTGAAGAACGGTACGTTGTGGGAGGTATCAAAAATCACGCCCTGGACTTGCCGGCCATACGCGGTGAGCACCTGGCTTTCCACCGAAGGCACCGCCGGGACCGTTTCGGTCAGGCGCTTTTGCGCTTCGCCGTAGAGCGCCTGCAACTCAACCGGGTCGCGGGACTGGCGGGCGGCGCTGAGTACCCGATCCAGCTCGGCATCGCGGAAGCGCCCGACGTTCTGGCCGATCATCTTGTCGGTGCTGATGGCTTGGCTGTGATAGAGCACAAACAGGCCGTCGGGCGTGTTGGTGTGCCAGTAACCGCCGGCCAGCGCCTGGAACTTACCGGCGTAGCGTTTCTCGGTCACGCGGGTCAGCGGCAGCATTTCGATGGGCATCTCGAAGCCGACTTTTTTCAGGTCGGCCTGGATGGCCACCGAGACACTGGCGGGAAACGCCGGGTTGTCATAGGACAGCATCGTTGCCTTGAGGCGCTGCCCGTCCTTGGTTCGATAACCCTGGGCGTCGCGCCCGGTCCAGCCGGCGTCGTCCAGCAGCGCATTGGCGGCTTTGACGTCGTAGGCCAAGGCGTCGTTGTTGGGTTGATAAAACCGGGTGTTGGCCGCCAGGAAATCCGCCTTGGCGATGTATTCGCCGAAGCCTGAAATCCATGCCAGCCCTTCGCGGTCGATGGCCTTGGCGACTGCGCGGCGCACGCGTACATCGTCAAACGGTGGCTGTTCAACGTTGAAGGTCATGCTGCGGCTCGGGTTGCCTTTGCGAATCCGGCTACGCATCACCAGGTCCGGGTTAGCGCGGATCGCGGCGGCGTTCTGGGCCGGCGCGTCGAGGGCGAAATCCGACTGGCCGGACTCCAGCGCCGTGAAGCGGATCATGGCTTCGGGGACGTAGCTCAACTCGATACGGTCCAGGTAGGCCTCGCCCTTGTGCCGCGTCACCGGTGGCGCCCAGTTATAGCCGGGGCGCTTGATGAACACCGCGCCCTGGTCACGGGTGTAGCTCTGCAACAGGAACGGGCCGCTGCCG
The DNA here is from genome assembly GCF_001952855.1 of Pseudomonas sp. ATCC PTA-122608. Classification (GTDB taxonomy): domain Bacteria; phylum Pseudomonadota; class Gammaproteobacteria; order Pseudomonadales; family Pseudomonadaceae; genus Aquipseudomonas. The sequence goes on from NZ_LPNO01000009.1 coordinate 9,659, forward strand.
ATGGGATGTTCGGCAATGGTCTTGGGCGCTTCGTGGATCTGTTTTGGCGAGATCATGCTCAGCCAGGACTGCGCCAGCACATCCAGGAATGGCGTGTAGGGTTCGCGCAAGTGGGCTTCGAAGGTGTAGTCGTCGATGACCTTGCCGCCCAGGTATGGCGCGATGTAGGCCGCAGCGAGCGGGGACTTGGTCGCCGGATCGCGCATGTGCTCCAGGTTGGTTTGCAGCGCCTGGGCGTTGAATTTCTCGCCGTCGCTGAAGGTCACGTCATCGCGCAGGTGAAAGGTGTAGGTCTTGCCGTCCTCGGAAATGTCCCAGGAGCGGGCCAGCCATGGGCTGATATTGCCCTGCTCGTCCTGATACACCAGGCAGTCGTAGAGAATTCGGCCCATCCATTGGATGTTGCCATTGGATAAGGCGTGAACATCGAAACTGCCGGCGTCGGAGGCGGCGGATACTCGCAAAGTTCCACCGCTGCGACCCGGTGACGGCTCATAGAAGTCCGTCGCTGAATAAGTCACCACACCATTAGTGACGACGCCATCGGCCGCCGAAGTTTTATGTTGTGGTGCCGCAGCAGGTGAACAGGCATTTATAGCCAGGGACAGTAAAATAACCGCCGACAGTTTCAGAATGGTTGTCAATGATGCTTCCTTAGAGGAACTCGATAAACACCGAAAGTTTGCAACTACAGGGTGTAATGCAGTGAGCATGCCAGTCTTTCAGAAACGCCATTCTGACTACAAAACAAGCGCGAAACCCTTACAAAACTGGCGCAACCCTGTCAAACACTTATATGGTTATACCCGTTATACGACCTTGAGTTGTTGGCTGCCTTACACACTGCTTATCAACTGTTGCGTCCGCGACAGTTGCCGTAAATCCGGCCAATAAAGTTGACTGTTGAAAATCAAACAGTGATTCAAAACAAAGTATCCCGCAGAACACTTACCTCCCACTAAGCACCCGTAATCCTTGGCAAATAGCGTTGGCATAGAAACTGCTCAGAGCGAAACAGGCATGACTATTCGAATAGAAAGCTGGGGCTATCTTTATCTATTCACAAGGAACACGCTTAATGGATCCAATCTTTCGGGGAGAGTTGCAAAAGTTGACACTTGCCGTGCGGCAAGCAACTTGGCTGGCGATGTTTGGACTGGGCTCGGCCCTGGTCTTTTCCGCCAGCGCACAGGCAGATGATGAGGTCACACCGACAACCGGTACACGGCTAAAGACCGTGACGGTAGAGGCACAAAAAATCACGCCCGTTGAGGCGGCAAAGAGTCAGTTGTCCGAGGTGCCCGGCGGCACCAGCGTGGTCGACAGCGAGCAGGTGGCCAAGGGACGGACCGCCACCTTGCAGGACACCCTCGCCTATCAGCCGGGTGTATTCGTGCAGTCCACCGGTGGCAATGACGCGGCCAAGATTTCCATCCGTGGCTCGGGGGCCAACACCTCGCCGGGGTATTTCCGTGAGGGCATCAAGTTCCTGTTCGATGGCCTGCCGATCACCGGCCCGGGCGGCACACCCTACGAATTCCTCAACGGCTCGGGGGTGAACTACACCGAGATCCTGCGCGGTGCCAACGCCTTCCAGTACGGCGCGCTGAGCCTTGGCGGCGCCATCAACTTCGTCAACCAGACTGGCTACACCGCGCCCGGGCTGCGGGTGCGCGCGGAAACCGGGAGTTACGGCTACAACAAGCAAAGCCTGAGCGTCGGCGGCGTCGAGGGCGCGTTCGATTACTACCTGAATGCCGACAACTTCCGCAGCGATGGCTACCGCGATTACAGCCTGTCGAAAAGCCAGGGCGTAGTGGCGAACTTTGGCTACCGCTTCAGCCCGCAACTCGAAACCCGGGTGATGCTGCGTTACCGCGACGAGTTCCACAACGACCCGAGCGCCACCACCCTGGATGCGGTGAAGCACCACTCCGACCGCGCCAGTGCCACCGCCGAAAGCAGCGGCGCCGGCAGCCGTCGCCCCGGCAGCGTATGGCTGGGCAGCAAGACCACCTACACCTTTGAGGACGACGCCACCCTGTCAGTGGGTTTCGTCTACTACCAGTACGCCCACAACAACAGCCCGAACAGCCCGAGCAACCCCAGCTACTGGGACTGGCATGACCTGAGCGCGGTGATCAACTACGACCGCCGCGACACCCTGTTCGGCCACGAAAGCCGCTCCAGCCTGGCCTTCACCTCCACCGAACACCTCAAGGGCCAGGTCGACTCCACCTTCGCCAACAAACAGACCCGCAAGTTCGTCGACTACAGCTCATCGTTCGATCACGTATTCTCCGTGGGCAACGACCTGGAACTGGTGGACGGCCTGTGGCTGACCAGCGGCGTCTCGGCGATCAACGTACGCCGCCATGCCGACGTCAAGGAAGCCCAGGTGGCCAACACCACCACTTACCCGAGCGATGTGACCTACGACAACTGGAGCCTGGCACCGCGGGTCGGCGTGCGTTACGAGTTCACCCCGCAACTGCAAGTGTTCGCCAACGTCAGCCGCTCCGTCGACCCACCGGCGTCGTGGGAATACTCCGGCTCCGGGCCGACCTCGCCGTACGTAAGGCCGCTGGTTGAGCAGAAAGCCAATACCGTGGAAGTCGGGATCAAGGGTTCATCGGGCATCTTCGACGGCAGCCTGGCGCTTTACCGTTCGTGGGTGAAAAATGAATTGCTCAACGTGCAGATCATTCCGGCGACATCCACCGCAGTTGCAATCACCGGTGCATTCAACGCCACACCGACGATCCACCAAGGCATCGAGGCCGGCCTGAATACGCGCCTGTGGGAAAACACCTCGGGTGAAAAAGTCACCCTGCGCCAGGTGTATACCTACAACGACTTCTACTACCGGCACGACCCGACCTTCGGCGACAACCAACTGCCGGGGATTCCGAAGCATATCTATCAGGGCGAGGTGCAGTATCAGCACCCGGCGGGCTTCTATACCGGGGTGAATGTGCAGTCGGCCTCGCGTACGGCGGTGGACTATGCCAACAGCTTCTATGCGCCCTCCTACACCATCTTTGGGGCGAACGTGGGGTATGAAACGCCGAGCAAGGACTGGAAGGTCTCGCTGGATGTGAAAAACCTGACCAATCAGAAGTACGTGACGGCGGTGCAGCCGCTGTATGACGCGAAGGGGCAGGATACGGCGTCGTTGTATCCGGGGGATGGGATTGGGGCTTATGTGGCGGTGGAAATGCGCTACTAAGCCTGCACTGATCAAGCATCGGCGGCTGGGGTTAGTCGTAACCTCGGCCGCCGAGCCCATCACCGAAAGATTCAGTGGCGCAGCAGTTTGCGCAGGGGTACGCCGTCCTTGAGCACGGGCGATTTGATGACGATATAGCTGAAGTACTTGGAGATGCCAATGTTCTTGTCCAGCAGGCTCTCCACCACTTCCTGGTAATGCTGGATGCTGCGGGTCATGAAGCGCACCAGGTAGTCGTAACCACCGCTGATCAGGTGGCATTCGAGCACTTCGTCTACCAGGCGGATATTGGATTCGAACTTGGCGAAGTCTTCGCGCTTATGGTCGCTGAGGGTGATCTCGGTGAACACCGTGACCGAATCGGTAATCTTGGCCAGGTTCAAGTGCGCCTTGTAGCTGGAAATATACCCCGCCGACTCCAACCGCTTGACCCGTTGCAAACACGGGCTGGCAGACAGGCCCACGGCGTCGGCGAGGCTGACATTGGTCATCCGGCCGTCCTTTTGCAGTTCAACCAGAATACTGATATCGATCCGGTCCAGCTTCACTTGCCCTTCCATTACGTACCTCTTGACTGCCGTTTGTAAGACAATCTTCTAGCAAAATCAGCGCCGTAAAGACAGCTGATGCTGAGCCACCAGATCCGCCATGCTGCTGATGCAGTACTCCGCCGCGCACGGCGAAGGCTGCCGGGGCCGTTGGCGGCCGATCAGGCAGCGGTCGAACACCCCGTGCGCCGCGACCGACGGTCGTGTCACATGCAGCACGGGTTGCACATCCTCCGCTTGTTCGCTGAGCCATTGCAGGTCATCGGCCAGGGAAATGAAATCTTCCGGTGCAATACCCAGCCGCTCACACAACACGCCACGATCCTCCGCGTCACGGTCGCCACGCACCCGTAAACGATAGAACTTGCGCAGGTACAGCATAGCCCCCGGCGCATCCTCGAACAGCGCCCAACTGCCGGCGCTGCGGGCAAAGCTCATGCCCTCCTCCCAACTGGCGTGGAGCCCCCAGCGCTCGGCGAGTTGGCGATGGGCGAAACACAGCACGCCACTGAAGCCCAACTCGGCGAAGCGCGGGTAGAGATTGGCGACCACCGTGTTGTACTCGGCCAGCACTTGCTCCCTGGACGGGTGCCCGCCACGGCTGTCGAGCAGCGGCTGCAAGGCGGCCAACACACCCGAGTCGCGGTCCACCAGCACTTCATCGCAATCGATCAGCAACGCTCGATAATCTGTCAGTCCCATGTGGGGTCAAGTCTCCAATGATGCGGTTCACCCTGAACAAGCACAGGCTCAGTTCAAGACCCGTGCCAAGGCGCCGTCGAGTATCTGCAAGGCTTCGTCGACCTGGGCCTCGGTCGTCACCAACGGCGCGAGAAAGCGCAATACGTTGCGATACACGCCGCATTTGATCACCAGCAACCCGCCGGCGCGGGCCTCATCGATCAGCCGTTGGTTGAGGTCGGCGTCCGGGGTGCGCGCCGGGTCATCCTGGATCAGTTCGATTGCCAACATGAAGCCGGTGCCGCGTACATCGCCGATACGTGGGTAGCGCGCCTGCAAACCGAGCAGGCCCTGGCGCAGGCGTTCGCCCAGCCGTTGGCCGCGTTCGAGCAATTGTTCCTGCTCGAACGCGCTGATCACCGCCAGTGCCGCCGCGCACGCCAACGCATTGCCGCCGTAGGTGCCGCCCAGGCCGCCGGGCAACGGCGCATCCATGATGTGCGCCTTGCCGACCACACCGGACAATGGCAAGCCGCCGGCCAGGCTCTTGGCCACCGTGACCAGGTCCGGCTGGATGCCGGCGTGTTGGAAGCCGAACCAGGTACCGGTACGGCCGAAACCGGTCTGGATCTCATCCAGGATCAACACAATGCCGTGCTTGTCAGCCAACGCACGCAGCGCCTGGAGAAACTCCGCAGGCGCCGTGAGGAAGCCACCGTCGCCCTGCACCGGCTCGATGATGATTGCCGCGATCCTCTCCGGCGCCACTTGGGTCGCCAGCAGTTCATCCAGGGCTTTGAGTGCCATCTCGCTGGTCACCCCGCGATAAGCATTCGGATACGGCGTGTGGAACACCTCCGGCGCAAACGGCCCGAAGTTCTGTTTGTAGGGTTGGCTCATGCCGGTGAGCGTGGTGCCAAGCAAGGTTCGACCATGGAAGCCGCCCCGAAAGGCGATCACCGCCGAACGATTGGTGTGGGCACGGGCAATCTTCACCGCATTTTCCACGGCCTCGGCGCCGGAGGTGAAAAACGCAGCCTTATAGGCTTCCTGTCCGCCGACCATTTCACACAGCCGCTGTGCCAAGTCGAGGTAAGGCTGGTAGGCCACCACCTGGAAGCAGGCGTGGGAGACCTTCTGCAACTGGGCCTGCACCGCAGCCACCACTTTGGGATGGTTATGCCCGATGTTCAGCACGCCGATCCCGCCGACGAAGTCCAGGTAACGCTTGCCATCCACGTCCCACAACTCGGCGCCCTGGGCACGGTCGATCACCAGCGGGTGAGCGGTCACCAGGCCACGGGGCACGAACTGATCGCGCTGACGCAGCAAATGAGGGGTTTCGTCGACCTTGCTATTCATGGCAGTTCCCATCGTGAATGCGGCAACCGGAAAGTGGTTGCGATGCTGTTCAGAGTACGGCGTGCGGGCAACCAACTACGCCGAACTTAGCCCGTGAGAAATTCGGATCGACTGTTTTGCCCCCGCCTTTCAACAGATCCTGCGCCGGGCTTGGGGGATGATGATGACTACCCGAACCCTGCAGGAAATGCCCATGGCCTTGCTCTACAAAGCTGACCCGGTGCGCGGCCAACATTGGCAGGCACTGTTCGCCGAACACGCGCCGCAGATCGAATGGCGCGCCTGGCCCGACATCGGCAATGCCGAAGACGTGGACTACCTGGCCGCCTGGCAGGCGCCCGACAACCTCATGCAATTACTGCCCAACCTGAAAGTGCTGTTTGCCTTGTCGGCCGGGGTCGACCAACTGGACCTCTCCCGCCTGCCGCCCGACCTGCCCGTGGTGCGCTTGCTCGACCCGGGCATCACCCGCGGCATGTGCGAATACGCCAGTTGGGCGGTGCTGAGCCTGCACCGCGATATGTTGCGCTATCGCCAACAGCAAGTGGCGCGTTGCTGGCAGGCGCACCTGTTACAGCCGGCCGTGAATCGCAGGGTTGGCGTGATGGGCCTGGGCACCCAGGCCCAGCAGATTCTGGCGACGTTGGCGCCGTTGGGGTTTGCGCTGTCGGGCTGGGCCCGCAGTGCTTATCAGTTGGCAGGCGTGGACTGCTACGCCGGCGAACAACAACTGCCGACGTTCCTCAGCCAGTGCGACATTCTGTTGTGTGTGCTGCCGTTGACCGAGCAGACCCAAGGCATTCTCGACCGGGAGCTGTTTGCGCAATTGCCGCATGGGGCGGCGCTGATCAACATGGGGCGTGGCGGGCATCTGGTGGAAGAAGACTTGCTGGAGGCATTGGGCAGTGGGCAACTGAGCGGTGCAGTGCTGGATGTGCTGCAGGAGGAACCTGCGCCGGCGGATCATCCATTCTGGGATCACCCGCAGATTATGCTGACGCCACATATCGCGGCGATGACCCAACCGGCGAGTGCGTTTGGGGGGTTGCTGGAGAATATCCGGCGGTATGAGCGCGGCGAGCCGATGCTGGGTGAGGTGGATCGGGGCAAGGGTTATTGATGTATGCAGATCCAAATGTGGGAGCACCTGACTTGATGTGGGAGTCGTCGAGCCTTAGCGAGGCCGCGATAGCGGTGGGTCAGCCACCATCAATGTCGACTGTGCCGACGTCATCGCAGCCTCGCTTAAGCTCGACAGCTCCCACAGAAAACCTGTGTAACCGATGCAATCAGGCGCCGGCGCGCTGATGGCCAAGCTGGCACCCTGCAATTTGGCGGCTGACAAAGATCAAATGTGGGAGCCGTCGAGCTTTAGCGAGGCCGCGATAGCGGTGGGTCAGGCAACATCAATGTCGATTGTGCCGACGTCATCGCAGCCTCGCTTAAGCTCGACAGCTCCCACAGAAAACCTGTGTGACTGATGCAATTAGGCACCGACGCACTGATGGCCAAGCTGGCACCCTGCAATTTGGTGCCTGACAAAGATCAAATGTGGGAGCCGTCGAGCCTTAGCGAGGCCGCGATGGCGGTGGGTCAGGCAACATCAATGTCGACTGTGCCGACGTCATCGCAGCCTCGCTAAAGCTCGACAGCTGCTACGGTGTGAGTGCCAGGCCGCGCTCCTCCAGCCACCGCACAAAACTGTTCAAACTCGGCGACACCGTGCCCCGCGCCAGGCCAACTGAATGCAGGGTGTCAGCCAAAGATATTTCAACTGAACCACTGCATTCGCGAGCAAGCCCGCTCCCACTTTTTTTGACCGTGCGCGCTTTAAATCGGGAGCCTTTGGGCAATCGCCAGCCCGACATCCTGAGTAGAGCCCTTCCCGCCCAGATCCGGCGTCACCACGGCCTCGGCAATCACCGACTCAATCGCCTGCAAGATTCCGTCATGGGCCGCCCGATAACGCTCATCGCCGTTGCCAAGGAAATCCAGCATCAACGCCCCCGACCAGATCATCGCTATGGGATTCGCAATGTTCTGCCCGTAAATATCCGGTGCCGAACCGTGCACCGGCTCGAACAACGACGGAAAACGCCGCTCGGGGTCGAGGTTGGCCGACGGCGCAATACCGATTGTCCCGGCACACGCCGGCCCGAGGTCGGAGAGGATATCGCCGAACAGGTTCGAAGCCACCACCACATCAAACCGGTCCGGTTGCAGCACAAACCGCGCGCACAATATGTCGATGTGCTGCTTGTCCCAACTCACTTCGGGGTAGTTGGCGGCCATCAATGCGGTGCGCTCATCCCAGTAGGGCATGCTGATGGAAATGCCGTTGGACTTGGTCGCCGCCGTGAGCTTCTTGCGCGGGCGGGACTGGGCCAGGTCGAAGGCGAACTTGAGGATGCGGTCGACGCCGCGCCGGGTGAATACCGACTCCTGCAGCACGAACTCATGTTCGGTGCCCTCGAACATCTTGCCGCCCACCGAGGAGTATTCGCCCTCGGTGTTCTCGCGAATCACCACAAAGTCGATGTCCCCAGGCTCGCGTCCGGCCAGTGGGCACGGCACCCCGGGAAACAGCCGCACCGGGCGGATATTCACGTACTGGTCGAAGTCGCGGCGAAACTTGAGCAACGAACCCCACAGGGAAATATGGTCCGGGACTTTGTCCGGCCACCCCACGGCGCCAAAGTAGATCGCATCAAACCCCTTGAGCTGCTCGAACCAGTCCTCGGGCATCATCTGCCCGTGTTCCAGGTAGTAATCGCAATGGGCCCAGTCGAGCACTTCGATGCTCAGGTTCAGGTCCCAGATCCTGGCGGCCTGTTCCAGTACCCGCAGCCCTTCGGGCAACACTTCCTTGCCAATGCCATCGCCGGCAATCGCGGCGATTCTGAATGCCTTGCTCATGGTGCGTGCCTCGCAAAAATTCAGTTCAAGCCGCCGATATGGAAGGCTTTGACTTCAAGGTATTCGTCCAGGCCGTACTTGCTGCCCTCGCGCCCCAGGCCCGATTGTTTGATACCGCCAAACGGCGCCACTTCCATGGAGATGATCCCAGTGTTGAGCCCGACCATGCCGAACTCCAACGCTTCGCCAAAACGCCACGAGCGCTGCAGGTCCTGGGTGAAATAGTAGGCGCCCAGGCCATACGGCGTGGCATTGGCCAGGGCCAGCGCCTCGGCTTCATCCGTAAAGCGCATCAGCGGTGCCACCGGGCCGAAGGTTTCTTCATTGGCCAGCAACATGCCGGCGTGGGTGTCACCCAGCACCGTGGGCTGCACAAACTGGCTGTCACCCGAGGGGATCGCGCCACACAACAACTTCGCGCCCTGGCTCAGGGCATCGTCAATATGCCGTGCGACCTTGTTCACCGCCGCCGGGTTGATCAGCGGGCCGATGGTCACGCCTTCCTCCAGGCCGTTACCGACCTTGAGCTTGCTCACCTCCTCCACCAGGCGCGCGGCGAAACGCGCGTAGATACCGGCCTGTACCAGGATGCGGTTGGCACACACGCAGGTTTGCCCGGCGTTGCGAAACTTGCTGAGCATCACCCCGGCCACCGCCTGTTCCAGGTCGGCGTCGTCGAAGACGATAAAGGGCGCATTGCCCCCCAGTTCCAGGCTCAGGCGCTTGATGTGCTCGGCGCTCTGGCGCATCAGCAGGCGGCCGACGGCGGTGGAGCCGGTGAAGGAAATCTTGCGCACCGCCGGGTTGCCGGTCAGCTCTTGGCCAATGCCGGCGGGCAAGCCGGTGATCACATTGAACACCCCGGCCGGAATGCCGACGCGCTCGGCCAGCACCGCCAGGGCCAGGGCCGACAGTGGCGTGAGGTCCGACGGCTTGACGATGATCGGGCACCCGGCGGCCAGCGCAGGCGCACATTTGCGGGTGATCATCGCGTTGGGGAAATTCCACGGGGTAATGGCGGCGCACACGCCCACGGGTTGCTTGAGGGTCAGCAGGCGTCGGTCGCCACTGGGCGCGGGCATGGTTTCGCCGTAGACCCGGCGGGCTTCCTCGGCGAACCATTTGACGAAACCGGCACCGTAGCGCACTTCGCCGCGGGCTTCGTTCAGCGGCTTGCCCTGTTCGCTGGTCATGATCAGCGCCAGGTCATCAAGGTTGTCGATCATCGCCTGGTACCAGCGCTCCAGCAGCGCCGCACGCTCGGCGGCCGGGCGTGCACGCCAGGCGGGCCAGGCACGTTCGGCGGCTTCAATGGCGCGGCGGGKATCCACCGCGTCCATCGCCGGAACTTGAGCGAGCAAGTGGCCGGTAGCGGGGTCGCGGATGTCCAGGGTGGCGCCACTGTCAGCAGCGATCCACTGGCCATCCACATAGGCGAGTTCAGCCAGCAGGCTGGGGTCTTGCAAGCGATTCTTGAGCATGGTCGAGTCCTGATCCGAGACACGCTCCAGTCTAGGGAGGTGCCGCAAACGAGGATGCCGAAAGCACGCGTTAAGCAGCGTGCCGTGCTGAAATTCACCCCAGGACGGCAGGCTCTGCTAGGCCGTCAGCGAACCGAGCAAGCCTTGCAAAAAGCGCTCGCCGGCGTCCATCTGGCTGATCTCGATAAACTCGTCGGGCTTGTGCGCCTGCTCGATGGAACCCGGCCCGCACACCACCACCGGTACGTCCAGGCGCTGCTTGAACAGGCCGCCCTCGGTGCCGAACGAAACCTTGGAGGTGCCGGTGCCCGGCGCGGCGAATTGCTTGAGAAAGCGCACCGCCTCGACGCTTGGGTGCGTGTCGAGGCCGGGATACACGTTGATGGTCTCGATCTCGATGGCCGCCACGCTGGACAACTTCTGTGCCTCGCGCACGATCACTTCAGCGCGCTCGCGCATCTGCTCCAGGAACTGGTCCAGATCGTCGGCCGGCAGGTTGCGTACTTCAAAATCCAGGGTGCACAGGTTGGGCACGATATTCAGCGCCTTGCCGCCGACGATCTGCCCCACATGCACGGTGCTGTAGGGCACGTCGTAGTCGCTGTCCTGTGCGCCGTGGTGTTGCAGTTGCTGCTGGCTCTCGCGCAGGGCAGCGATAAAGTCGCACGCCACATGAATCGCATTGACCGAGCGTGGCGCCAGGGACGAATGGGCCTCCTGGCCCCGGCAATACGTGCGGTAAGAGCCCTTGCCCTTGTGGCCCAGCACGAACTGCATATTGGTCGGCTCACCGATCACGCACAGAAACGGCCGCACCGGCGCCAGGTGCAGCACGTCGAGCAAGCGGCGCACACCGACGCAACCGATCTCTTCGTCATGGGACAGCGCCAGTTGCAGCGGGCGGTTCAGGCTGTGGTCGGCGGCATCCAGCATCGCGTCGATGGCCAGGGCGATAAAGCCCTTCATGTCGCAACTGCCGCGTCCATAGATACGCCCATCCTGCACGGTGGCGGCGAAGGCGGGAAAGGTCCAGGCCTGCCCCGCCGCCGGCACCACGTCGGTGTGCCCGGACAACAAGACACCGGGCCGCTCCTTTGGCCCGGTGCTGGCGAACAGGTTGGCCTTCTTGCCGCTCTGGTCTTTGACGATCAGCGACTCGATGCCTTTGGTCAGCAGCAGGTCACGCACGTAGTCGATCAGGGCCAGGTTGGATTCCGACGACACGGTGTCGAAGGCCATCAGTTGTTTGAGAATCTCGAGAACGCGGGGTTTCATGAGGCCTGGCTCCGTTGCTCGGCAGGTGGGGCGAAGCGGGTGATGGAAAACGGTTCGATCGGGGTACTGGTGCTCCCGGTGCTCAGCAGTTCGGCCATCACATCACCGACGCCCGGGCCGAGCTGGAAGCCGTGGCCGCAAAAACCGAACGCATAAAACAGGCCGTCGACAGTGCCACTGGCGCCCATCACCGGCAGCGAGTCCGGCAGGTAGCCTTCGATGCCACTCCACACGCGGATGATATTCAGGTTACCCACGCCCGGCAGCAGGCGGCGCATCTGGCTGACCTGGTTGAGGATGCTGCGCGGTTCCACATAGGCGCGGCGGTTGAGCATATCCGGCTTGCTGCGGTAACCGCCGCCGATGACGATATTGCCCCGGGGAATCTGGCGGAAGTAGATCACTTCTTCAGGAATTTTGGTGTACACGCCGATAACCGTCGGCAGCGCATAAGGCACCGGCTCAGTCACCGCCATTTGCGGGCCGTGGGTGTCCAGCGGTACCGGTTCGCCGAACTGCGCCGAGAGTTTCTGGCCCCAGGCGCCGGCGGTGATCAACAGTTGCGCGGCGTGGAACTGGCGCCCATCGGTGGTGGTGATCTGAAAGTCAGCGCCGACCTTCTGCACCTCGGCGACTTCAGTGCGCTCTTCAATCTGCGCCCCCAGGCGCCGCGCGGCGCGAGCAAACGCCGGCGCGGCCAGACGCGGGTTGGCGTGGCCATCGTGAGGCGCATAGGAGCCGCCCTTGACGTCGGGGCCGAGGAAGCCGAAACGTCGATGCAGCTCGGCACCGCGATAAATCTTCAGGTCCAGCTGTTCAGCTTCCGGCGCGGCCGCATAGGCTTCCAGCTCGGCGATTTCATCTTCGCGGTAACATACACGCATGTGGCCGCTGGGGATGAACTCCAGGTCGTCATCGATCAGTTCCGGCAGGCGCTTCCACAGCGCCCAGGAGCGGTTGGCCAGGGCCAGTTGACCAAGGAAGCGCCCTTGCCGCCGCACATTGCCAAAGTTCACGCCACTGGCGTACTGGCCGATCTGGTCGCGCTCCAGCAGGATCACTGAATGCCCGCGACGACGCAGAAAAAACGCGGTCGCCGAGCCCATCACACCACCGCCGACAATCACCACATCGGCTTTTTGAACGCTCATGGCGATACCTCCTCGGTAATCAGCATCGACAAGGGTTTGACCGGCGCCTGGCCGCGCTGGCGACCGACCTCCTGGACCCGCACACCGGCAGCGGCGGCGATCACTTCAGCCCCGGCCTGGGAGCAATAACGCCCCTGGCAACGGCCCATGCCCACGCGGCTGAACGCCTTGGCGCGATTGACCTCGCAGGCGCCCTTCTCTTTCACCGTGCGGCGCAACTCGCCGGCGCTGATCATCTCGCAGCGGCACACGATGGCGCTGTCCGGCAGGGCCTTGGCCTGTTCGCTGGGCCAGGGGAACGCCTGGGCCAGGCCAAGGCGAAACTGATCCATCACCGCCAAGGCCTGCTGTTGCTCCTCACGCAGCGCGGCGTTCACCGGTTGCTGCAGATCTTCGAGCAGCGCCAACGCCACCAGGCGCCCGGCATGCTCGGCGGCATCGGCGCCGCGAATCTTCGAACCGTCACCGGCCGCATACACGCCTTTCACCGAGGTGCGCCCGGCGTCGTCGGTGGCCAACCACCATTGGCTGGAGGCGTGGTCGAACGCCATGGCGCAGCCAGCCAGGTCGCCCAACTGGGTTTCCGGTCGCAGGTGATAGCCCAGCGCAACGGCATCGGCCTGCACCGTAGCCACCCGCCCACTGCCCGTGGTGAACCGCACGCCCATCACACCATTGGCCGCGTCGCCCATGACTTGCAGCGGCTTGATCCCCAAGTGCACCGCCACCTTGGCGCGGTACAGTTGGGCCAGCAGCTTGATCCCGGTAAACAGCAAGCCCGGCCTCGCCAGCAGTTTGGGCAGGGCCTTCAGGCGCAGGCTAAAGGGAGACGTATCGAGCACCGCAGCCACTTCGGCGCCGGCCTTGACGTATTGGCTGGCGACCAGATACAGCAACGGCCCGCTGCCCATGAACACCACGCGATGGCCGATGGACACGGCCTGGTTTTTCAAAGCGATCTGCGCCCCGCCCAGGCTGTAGGTGCCCGCCAGTTGCCAGCCCTCGATGGGCATCAAGCGGTCGGTGGCGCCGGTGCACAGGATCAGCGCGTCATACTCCACGGTGGTATGGCGGCCCTGGCTCACGCAGCACAGTTGCCCCGGCGTCAGGTTCCACACCAGGGTGTCGGGGCAGTAGTCAATGGCACCGCGCAGGCGATCGAAACTCTGGTGCAGGTCCTGGGCCTTGGCGGCTTCGCTGCCGTACAGGGTGGTGTAGTCCCGGGTGAAGCCGTCGGGCTGACGGCGGTAGATCTGCCCACCGTCGCGGCGGTTTTCATCAATCAGGATCGGCTTGATACCCGCCGCCAACAGGGTTTCGGCGCAGCGCACCCCGGCAGGTCCAGCGCCCACAATAACTACCCGTGCAGTGGCCATGTCGCCTCCGGTTGTGTGGTAACGATGTCCAGCCCGTCACGGACTTCATTGGAGCAGGCACGCAGGCGTTCGCCGCTGCGGGTCCATACCCAGCAGTCCTGGCACGCGCCCATCAGGCAGAAACCGGCGCGGCGCCCGCTGTCGAATTCCGACTGGCGCAGCGCGTTGCCCTGGGTCAACAGCGCGACCATCAGGGTGTCGCCCTGCAAGGCCTCGATGGCTGCACCATCCACGGTCAGGCTGACCGTCGGCCGGCCCTGTTCGGCCAACCTCACAAAACGCCCCTTCATGCATAGGCTCCCAAGCTGGTGGTGATGACGCCCCGCTGGGTATTCAGCAACTGGGCGCTGTCGTGGTGGCAAAGGATTTCACCGCCGTTGTCGAGGGCTCGGCGACTTGGCGCAGTACGGTTGCACAGGCCGTCGACGCGTACCGGGCAGCGATTGAGGAAGGTGCACAGTTCCGGCACGTTGGCCCGCTCGCCAATCACCGGCAGCGTTTCGCACGCGGTGTCGCAGGTTTCCAGCCAGCCCTGACGCAATTCGGGCACCGAGTGAATCAGCAGGTCGGTGTAGGGGTGGAACGGTGGCTCGGCAAACGACTGGCGGTTGCCGGCCTGCACCTTGTGGCCGCTGTACATCACCACAATGTCATCGCACAACGCACGCACGGTGGAGATGTCATGGCTGATAAACAGGTACGACACCCCCAGTTGCTGGCGCAGGTCGCGCAGCAGTTCGAGGATCGCCGCGCCCACCACCGTGTCGAGGGCCGAGGTGACTTCATCGCACAGGATCAGGTCGGGCTTGGCCGCCAGCGCGCGGGCCAGGTTGACCCGCTGCTTTTGCCCGCCGGACAGCTCGTTGGGACGACGTTCGGCGAGGGAACGCGGCAGGCGCACCAAGTCCAGCAACTCACCGACGCGCGCCGTCAAGGCAGCGCCCTTGAGGCCGAAATACATCTTCAGCGGGCGGCTGAGGATGGCCGCCACGCTGTGCATCGGGTTGAGCGCGGTGTCGGCGTTCTGGAACACCATCTGGATACGGCGAAACTGCTCCGGGCTACGCTCGGCGAGGCTGCCGCCCAAGGGTTGCCCGTCGAAGGTCAGGCCGCCGAGGGCCGGAGTCAACAGCCCGGCCACCACCCGCGCCAACGTGGACTTCCCGGAGCCCGACTCGCCGATCACGCCGATGGCCTGGCCACGGCGCACCGTGAGATCGATGTCTTCGAGCACCCGAATCGACGGCATGCCGTGCATGTTTTTGTTGCCGTAACCGGCGGTGAGGCCGCTGATGGTCAGCAGTGGCACGTCTTCGGCAATCCCGCTGGGCGGGCGAATGGTGGTGTCTGGCCGCGCAGCAGCCAGCAGGCTGCGGGTGTACTCGTGGGTCGGCGCCTTGAGCAGCGGCGCCGTGGCGCTTTGCTCGAGAATCTGCCCGCCATTGAGCACTACGATCTGGTCGGCCATTTGCGCGACCACCGCCAAGTCATGGGACACGTAAACGGCCGTGGCGCCGCGCTCGCGCACCACGCGTTTGAAGGCGCGCAGCACGTCGATCTGGGTGGTCACGTCCAGCGCCGTGGTCGGCTCGTCGAGCACCACCAGCACCGGGTCGCTGATCAGCGCCATCGCTGCCATCACCCGCTGCAGTTGCCCGCCGGAGACTTGGTGCGGGTAGCGCCGGCCAATGCGTTCGGGATTGGGCAGGGCCAGGTCGCGGAACAAGCCGATGGCCTTGGCTTCCAGCTCGACCCGGGTGCCGAGGCCATGGATCAATGCGCCTTCCACCACTTGGTCGATGAGCTTTTTGGCCGGGTTGAAAGCCGCTGCGGCGCTTTGGGCGATATAGGACACGCGATTGCCGCGCAGGCCCTGCAGCTGTTTTTCGCTCAAGGCGAGCATGTCGTGTTCACCGACCTGCACCACCCCGCCAGACAAACGACAGCCGCGCCGTGCATAGCCGAGCAAGGCCAGGGCGATGGTGGTCTTGCCCGAGCCGGACTCACCGATCAACGCCAGCACTTCGCCTTTTTCCAGGGCAAAGCTCACGCCTTTGACGATTTCTACCTCGCCGTGCTCACCGCAGGCCACCACGCGCAGGTCTTCGACGCGAATCAATTGGGTCATTTCAATGGCCTCCCGTGCGTCGACTACGGCGTGATGACAGGTAGTCGATCAGCAGATTCACACCAATGGTCAGTGTGCCAATGGCCAGCGCCGGAATGATGATGGCCAGCGCGCCCTGATTGAGGCCGCCGATGTTTTCGCGCACCAGCGAGCCGAGGTCGGCGTCTGGCGGTTGCACGCCGAGGCCAAGAAAACTCATGCCGCTGAGCAACAGCACGATGTAGCCGAAACGCAGGCCCAGGTCGGTCAATACCGGGTTGAGCATATTCGGCAGGATTTCCATGCACGCCACGTACAAACGGCCTTCGCCGCGAGTGCGCGCAACCTGCACGTACTCCAGGGCCTCGATATTCACCGCCATGCTGCGGGCAACGCGGAACGAGCCCGGGATGTAACTGATAACCGCCGTGCAGATCAGCAGCGTCACTGACGAGCCAAACGCCGAGACCATGATCAGCGCAAGCATTTTGCTTGGGATCGAAATAAAGGCATCCATGATGCGGCTGATGATCTCGTCCAGCCACTTGGGCGAGACCACCGAGAGCAGCGCACACCCGGTGCCAAAGGTGCTGGCCAACAACGCCGCCACCAGCGCCAGCCCGACGGTGAATCGCGCGCCCACCAACACCCGGCTGAGCATGTCGCGGCCCAGGTAGTCGGTGCCGAACGGATGAGTGAGGCTGAAGCCTTCGAAGATGTTGTCGGACACCACTTCACCCACCGGGTGTGGCGCCAGCCAGGGGCCAAACAGCGCCACCAGCAACCAGGCGACGCACACCACGGCGCCCACCAGCCCCAGCCAGGACGGGCCGCTGGAAACCTTGGCGAGGGCCAGCGCGGAGGACACAGGCTTGGATTTCGCAATGATCGGGTTCATTGGTTTCTCAGCCTCGGATTGGACAGGATTGCGCACAGGTCGGCGATCAGCACCAACGCCAGGTAGGCCGCGCAGAACAACATGGTGCACGCCTGCACCAGCGCCATGTCTCGGTTGGTCACGGCATCGACCATCAAGCTGGCAATGCCGGGATAATTGAAGATGGTTTCGACGATCACCACCCCGCCCAACAGGTAGGACAGGCTCAGGGCGATGGCATTGGCAATCGGCCCGATGGCATTGGGCAAGGCATGGCGCAGCACAATGCGAATCGGACTGACGCCTTTGAGGCGGGCCATTTCCACGTAGGGGCTGTCGAGTTGGTCGATCACGGCGGCGCGGGTCATGCGCGCCATTTGCGCGACGATCACGCAGCACAGCGTCATCACCGGTAAGGCATAGGTGCGCATGAATTGCAGCGGCGAGGTGATGTCGCTGGCGTAAGACAGCGCCGACAACCAGCCGAGATTCACCGCGAAAATCAGCACCGCCAGGGTTGCCACCAGAAACTCCGGCACCGCGACCATCGCCAGGGTCATAAAGCTCAGGCAGCTGTCGATGCGCCCGCCCCGGCCCATCGCCGAGCCAATCCCCAATACCAGTGCCACCGGCACCGAGACCAGCGCCGTAGCGCCCGCCAGCATCAGGGTGTTGGGCACCCGGCCCGCCATCAGTTCACCCACCGGCATGGCGTTGGACACTGACACGCCCAGATCGCCGGTGAGCAGGCTCATCAACCAGTGCAGGTAACGCAACACACCGGGCTGGTCCAGCCCCAGCTTCAGGCGCAGTGCCGCCACCTGCTCAGGGGTCGCGAACTGGCCGAGGGATTGCTGCGCCGCGTCCCCCGGCAGCACCGCCGTGATCGCAAACACGACCATGGACACGATCAACAAGGTCACGGCCCCGGCGCCGAAACGCCGGGCGATCAACCACAGTGTATTGCTATTCATCGCACCGCCCTCCTCACGCGTCCAACCACACCTGCTCGGCAAACATGTAGCCCATGAAACCGCCCAGCGGGTTGGTGCCGTAGCCTTTGATGCGCTGGTCGACACCGTCGATGTTGCTGATAAATACCGGTACACCGATACCGCAGTGGTCGTGCACCAGGGTCTGCATGTCGCCATACATTTTGGCGCGCTTGGCGTCATCGGTTTCGCCACGGGCCAGCATCAACAGCTGGTCGAACTGATCGTTCTGCCAGCCGGACTCGTTCCACGGCGCCTTGGACTGGAAAAACTGCGAGAACATCACGTCGGCATTCGGCCGAGGGTTGATGTTGCCGAAGCTCAACGGGTGCTTCATCCAGTGGTTGGACCAGTAGCCGTCGCTCGGCAGGCGGTTCACATCCAGCTTGAGCCCGGCCTGTTTCGCCGATTGCTGCAACAGCACGGCGATGTCCACCGAACCGGTGGCGGCAGGCGATGCCATGACGGGCATGGTGATGCTTTCCATGCCGGCTTTCTTCAGCAGGAACCTGGCTTTTTCCGGGTCGTAGACCGTCTGCGGCAAGTCGGCGTTGAAGTAACGCGAACCCGGCGCAATCGGGTGGTCGTTGCCGACCACGGCAAATCCCCGGAACACCGCAGACTTGACCTGCTCACGGTCGAGCAGCAACTTCATGGCCTGGGTGAATTCCGGGCTTTTGCCGGGTAACTGGTCCTGGCGAATGATCAAGTCAGTGTAGTTGCCCGACGGCGCATCCACGACCCGGTGTTTGGCACTCGCGGCAATGCGCGTGGTGGAGCGCGGGTTGACCTCGTTGATCATGTGCACGTCGCCCGACAGCAGCGCGTTGACCCGCGATGGCTCGTCGGCGATGGCAATGAACTCGATCTCGTCGAGGTACGGCAAGCCCGGTTTCCAGTAGTTCTTGTTGCGCACGGCAATCGAGCGCACACCCGGCTTGAACTCACCGACAGTGAACGGGCCGGTGCCAATGCCTTTGTTGAAGTCGGTGGTGCCCTCGGGAACGATCAACAAGTGCGACACGGCGAGGATCGACGGCAACTCGGCGTTGGGCGCGCTAAGGCGAATTTGCACCTCGTTCGGCCCGCTGGCCTTGATCTCGGCGAACTGCTCCATCAGCGGCATGACTTTGGAGCCGGTCAGCGGGTCTTTGTGGCGATTCAGGGAGAACACCACGTCGGCGGCCGTCAGGGACTTGCCGTTGTGAAAGGTCACGTCTTTGCGCAGGGTGATGGTCCACACCGTGGCGTCGGTATTGTCGATGCGTTCAGCCAGTTCCAGTTGCGGAACCAGGTGCTTATCGAAACGGGTCAGGCCGTTGTAGAACATGTAGTGGCGTGCATAGTCGGTGGACAGCGCGCCCTTGGCCGGGTCGAGGGTGTCGGCGGTGGAGCTGGACATGCCGGCGACACGGATCTTGCCGCCCGGCTTGCCTTTGCCCTCGGCGGCCGCTTCATCGGCGAACAACTTGCCGGCACTGCCGAACAGGCTGCCCGCACCGGCGGCGGCCACACCGGCAACGCCCAGCATTTGCAAAGCGTTACGGCGTGACATGCCGCGGTTGAGACTTTCGAACACCCGCAGGCTTTCCTGGCCGGAAATGAGCTCGGGTGTGTTTTTGTTGTCAGTCATAGCAAGGCTACCTGTCGATAATCGGGAGAATCGAGTGCTCACGGATGTCCGGAGCGTCCTGGAAACGCAAACGACGGTGACGCAACAACGGCAACTCAGTGCAAATAGTCCTGGAAACGGTAATAGGCGCCCACGAACGGCAGGAACCAGGGTTTGCCGAAATGCCCGGGAATCGCCGGCCACTCCAGTTCACGCCACGGGTTGGCCGCCGTGTTGCCCGCCATGACGTCGGCCATGACCTGGCCCATGTGCACCGACATCTGCACGCCATGGCCGCTATAGCCCATGGAATGGAACACGCCGCCATGCTGGCCGGCGCGGGGCAGGCGGTCGGACGTCATGTCCACCAGGCCACCCCAGCAGTAGTCGATCTTCACGTGCGCCAACTGCGGGAACATATTCAGCATCGCCGCCTGCAGCACCTTGCCGCTCTTGGCGTCGGAGACGCTGTCAGACATGGCAAACCGTGCACGCCCGCCAAACAGCAGGCGGTTGTCCGGCGTCAGGCGAAAGTAGTTGCCGATCATGCGGCTGGTCACATAGGCGCGGCGCAGCGGCAGCAACTGATCGATCAGCGCTTGGGGCAAGACCTCGGTGGCGATGACAAAACTGCCCACCGGCACAATGCGCCGGCGGTACCAGCCGAGGTCGCCATGCTGGCAGGCGCCGGTGGCCAGCAACACTTGTCCGGCGTGCAGCGAGCCTTTGGCGGTGTTGACCTGATAACCGCCGGCCTTGGCCTTCCAGTCCTTGACCTCGGTGTGCTCGTAAATCATCGCGCCGCGCCGGGCCGCCGCTTCGGCCAACCCCACACCAAAGCGCCCCACATGCATCTGCACGCCGTTGCGTTGCAGCAAGCCGCCGTGGAACTGCGCCGAGTTGACTTCGGCGAGGGTCTGCTCGGCGGTGAGCAATTCGACGTCGGCGTCCACCTCCCGGCGGATCAGCTCACAGGTGCGGGCCAGGCCTTCGTAATGCAGGGGCTTGGCCGCCAGCTTGAGCTTGCCGTTGCGCACCAGGTCGCAGGCGATTTTTTCCTGCTCGACCAGCGAAACCACGGAGTGCACCGCACTTTCATAGGCCTGGTAATAAGCGCGGGCCTTATCGGCGCCGAGGCTGGCGTGCAAACCGGCATAGTCCTGAGCCACCCCGGTGTTGCACTGCCCACCGTTGCGGCCCGAGGCTTCCCCGATCACTCGCCCGGCGTCCAATACCACTACGCTGGCGCCCTTGAGCGCCAACGCCCGCGCCGCCGCAAGGCCAGTGAACCCACCGCCGACCACTGCAACATCGACCTGCTTGGGCAAGCTGCCCGGATGGGCACCGGTAAATGCCGGTGCGGTGTCTAGCCAATAGGATTCACTGCCCATGCTTTACCCCTTGGTGTGCTGTTACAGACCGACCAACGCTGGCAGCCCACCGATGTCGGTGATCTGCTGGTAACCGTAAAACGCATTGCCTGGCACTTCGTGGCCACGGGCAACGAACGCCTTGTTTTTGATCTTCATGTCATGGGCCGGCATCAGGTCATAACGGAAGCTGGAAGACACATGCAAGATGTCGTCCGGGCCGCAACCCAGGTTGTCGAGCATGAATTCGAAGGCGGCCAGGCGCGGCTTGTAGGCCTGGGCCTGTTCGGCAGTGAATACTTTGTGGAACGGCGCGCCGAGCTTGTCGACGTTGGACATGATCTGACTGTCGCTGGCGTTGGAGAAGATCACCAAGGGAATCTTGTCGGCAATCTTCGACAGACCGGCCGGCACGTCCGCGTGGGGGCCCCAGGTCGGCACGGCGTCGTAATACAGCTGGCCTTCCTCGCGATACTCGATCCCCCAGCGCTTGCAGGTACGGGCCAGGGCGGTCTTGAGAATTTCATCGTAGGGGCGCCAGTCGCCCATGACCTGGTCGAGGCGGTAGGCGGAGAAGTCCTTGACGAACTGGTCCATCTGCCCAGGGGTGATGCGATCGGCGAAGAGCTCGCGGGTCATGGTGCCCATATGAAAGTTGGTCAGCGTACCGTAGCAGTCGAACGTAATGAATTTGGGACGAAGAAAGCTCATTGAGTGCGGTCCTGAAGTTCGTTGAGTGTGACAAGCGTTCACTGCCCTGGCGGCGCGTACGCCTCGTTGCAGCACAGGTTCATTACACCACTGTGAAATCAGCATATGCCGTCTAAAAAGACCTTCGCTCAATACAAACCACCGTTTTGGTGGCCGGGCTCAGCAGACTTTGCGGTGCGCGCCAGGCTTGGGCAGGGCCTGTGTTTGTGCGCTTTATGGGGGCTTTCAGGGGCAGAAAGGCTTAAGGACGGGGGTGAGGGCGGCAGAAAGTGTGGCTGGTTGGGATTGCGTACATTGCCGTGACCGCGCAAGGAAGATGTACCCGGAAAAGCGCCTTGGCATTTGCTGCTGCCCCCCCACCCCAATTAAGTAGTAACTGTGGCCGCGCAACACACAGCCCAAGGAATCTACCGAATATTCCCGACCCACTTGCCAGCCTCTAAAACAGGTGGGATACAAGCAGCCTCGTGCTGCACAAAACGCTCTATGGAGGCTCGCCATGTCCGCCCTGCCACACCCTGCTTATGTATACCGCCCGATGACCGCGGCCGATCTGCCGGCCGCCCATGCCTTGTCGGTGCAACTCAAATGGCCTCACCGCCTGGAAGACTGGGCCATGTTGCAACGTGTCAGCGACGGTTTCGTGGTGATGGATGGCGAGCGCCTGATCGGCAGCGCCTTCACCTGCCCCCAGGGCGACTTTGCCACCATCGGCCTGGTGATCGTCAGCAATGACTACCAGGGCCAGGGCATCGGCCGTCGCTTGATGGAAAAAGCCCTCGCCGCGTGCGATGCGCGCACGCCGGTCCTCAACGCCACCCTCGCCGGCGCCCCGCTGTATACCAGCCAGGGGTTCGTCGAATTTGGGCGGGTGCAGCAGCATCAGGGCCAGGTATTAGTGCCCGCCCTGCCGGGACTGGCCGATGGCGAAACCTGCCGCGCCCTGCACGCCGACGACCACCCCAGCCTGCTCGCGCTGGCCAAAGCCGCCAGTGGCCTGGACCGCCGCGAAGTACTGCGTGACCTGCAGGTGGAACACGCGGTGGGCATCGAGCGCGACGGCCAGCTACGCGGCTTCGCCCTGCTGCGGCCGTTTGGTCGTGGGCGCTGCATTGGCCCGGTGGTTGCCGAAAACATTGATCAGGCCAAGCACTTGATCGCGGTACTGCTGGCCCAGGTGCCGGATGCCTTTGTCCGCATCGACATTCCCGTCGCCTGCGGCCTCAGCGACTGGCTCGAACACGCCGGGCTGAAGAACATCGACACCGTCGCGCAGATGGCTCTGGGCACGCCGCCCCGGGCCAGCCACGGCGTACACCCCTTTGCCCTGATCACCCAGGCGATCGGCTGACTTTCCTCCCGGAGCATTCCCCATGTCATCTCCCCGTATCCTGCTGTTGGCTCGCGCCGACGGCAGCCGCGTTGCCACGTCTTTCAATACCGGCGCCTTGAGCGCGCTGGACCCCTTCGGCGACACCCGCCAACTCGCCTGGCTGGGCGATGATGGCGTGTCCGCAGGGCTGGTGACATTTAGCGGCGAAGCCGTGATCGAAGACTTCCCCCACAGCGAAACACTGGTGGTGCACGCAGGCCATGTGGTGCTGGACAGTGCAGAACAGACATTGGAGCTGGGGGTCGGCAGCAGCGCCGTGATCGGTCGTGGCACACGCCTGACGGTGCAGGCGAGCGCAGGCAGCCAATGGGCGTTCTGCGCCGTCGACCAAGCCGATGCTCCGGCGCGCCCGGGCCTGACCTTGCTCGCCCGGCATACCCTGCTCAATCCCTCCGCCGCGCCCGAGCCACAGATCCTGATCGGCCCTACCCCGCAGTGTCGCGCGTGCAACCTGTTCGATGATGAGGTCACTGAGTTGCGCATCGGCATCTGGGACTCGACGCCCTACGCCCGCCACGGCCGCCCGCACAAACTGCATGAATTGATGCACCTGCTCGAAGGCAGCGTCACGCTGCAAGACGACGAGGGAGTTGCGGTGACGGTCAACCGTGGCGACACGGTATTCGTGGCCAAAGGCGCACCGTGCGCGTGGACCAGTACGGTGTACGTACGCAAGGTTTACGCCGTGAAATAAGGCGCAAATCAGGCTTTCAGCGCCTCCTCCATAAACGCCACCAATGCCTGGACGCGCGGGCTGCGAAGCTTGCGCGACGGCACCAGGAGGATGATCGGCGCACTGTCAAAACTCCAGTCTGCCAACACGCGCACCAGGCTGCCGCTGGCAACGGCGTCGCTGACATCCCACTGCGAACGCAACACCAACCCCAAGCCTTGCTCGGCCCATCGCCGGGCAACGCTGCCATCGTTGCTCAGCAACGCCGGCTCCACGCGCAGCGTCTTGCGGCCCTGCCCTTTGCGCAGGTGCCAGAGCGTGACGTCTTCATCATTTTCACGAATGCAAATGCAGCGATGGGACGCCAGTTCATCCGGTGATGACGGCACACTGTGGGCTTGCAGGTAGGCTGGGCTCGCGCATAACCAGCGCTCGTTTGGCGTGAGCGGCCGCGCTGTCCACAGGCTGTCATTGAGATGGCCGATGTGAATCACCGCATCGCTGTCATGACGATCAGGCCAGGGGGTCTCGCGTAAATCCAGGTGCAGGCACAGCTGTGGGTGAATTCGGGCAAAACGTGCCAACAGCGGTGCGATTCGCTGCCGACCATAGCCAAATGGAGCCGCCAGCCTCAAGGTGCCCACCAGCGTTTCATCCTGTTGCCTGAAAGACTCCGGCAGTGCTTCAAGCTGCTCCAGCAGCAGCGCACTTTCCCGCGAGAACCGCTCGCCATCTGCCGTAAGGCTGAGGCGTCGGGCATCGCGATTGGCCAGGGTCAGCCCCAGGAAGGTCTCCAATTTACGCAGGCGCATGGAGAGCGCCGGCGGGGTGACGTTCAGGGCTCTGGCCGCAGCGCTCAGTGATTCAGAGCGCGCAAGGGTGACGGCCAACCGCAAGTCTTCGATGGAAATCATTCAATTTTACTTAATGATTGATTAGCCATGATTGAACCACAAGTTAAGGACAGCTGAGTAGAGTTCAGGGTGTACCCAGCCACTTGAGTCCCGCCATGTCCATGCAGATTTCCACCCTAGACACGCCTGCCGCGCTCATCGACCTTACGCGAATGCAGCACAACCTCCAGCGTATGCAACAGCGCATGGGCACCCTTGGCGTACGTTTGCGCCCGCACATCAAAACCAGCAAGTGCTTGCCGGTGATCCAGGCACAGATTGACGCAGGCGCCAGCGGCGTCACGGTTTCCACCCTCAAAGAAGCCGAGCATTGTTTTGCCGCAGGCATCAGCGACGTGTTCTACGCCGTTGCCATCGCACCGGGCAAGCTGCCTCAGGCCCTGGCCCTGCGGCGCAAAGGCTGCAACTTGAGCCTGCTCACCGACAGCGTCTCAGGCGCCCGCGCCATCGTCGCGTTCGCGCAGCAACATGACGAACACTTCGACGTATGGATCGAAATCGATTGCGATGGCCATCGCTCAGGCCTGGCCGCGCAAGACCCTGTGCTGATTGACGTGGCGCACATCCTCAACGACGGCGGTATGCGCCTGCGGGGGGTGATGACCCACGCGGGTTCCAGTTACGAGCTGGACACCCTTGAAGCCCTGCAAGCGCTGGCCGAACAGGAACGTGCCCTCTGTGTACGCGCCGCCCACAACATTCGCGAAACCGGGCTGGCGTGCGCCGAGGTCAGCATCGGCTCAACCCCCACGGCCCTCTCGGCCCTGAACCTGGACGGGGTCACCGAAGTGCGGGCGGGCGTGTATGTGTTTTTTGACCTGGTGATGCGCAACATTGGCGTGTGCCAGGCCGACGAGTTGGCACTCAGCGTACTGACCACGGTGATCGGCCATCAGCCGGACAAAGGCTGGATCATCACCGACGCCGGCTGGATGGCCATGAGCCGTGACCGTGGCACACAGCGCCAGCGCCAGGACTTCGGTTATGGCCAAGTGTGTACCGAAGCCGGCGACTGGATCGACGGCGCGCTGGTCACGGGCGCCAACCAGGAACATGGCATCGTCACCCTGGGCGCCACCGCCAGTGACGACGTTGCTACACGCTTCCCCATCGGTAGCCGGCTACGCATTCTCCCCAACCATGCCTGCGCCACTGGCGCGCAGTTCCCGGACTATCACGCCGTGGACGCCATAGGCGACGTGCACACCTGGAGCCGCCTCCATGGCTGGTAATCAACCAGGTTCGAAAAGCCAGGTGCTGATTATCGGGGGCGGCATCATGGGCGCCTCGTCGGCGTTTTTCCTGCGGCGGCGAGGCTGCTCGGTCACGCTGCTGGAACGCGACCAGATCGGTCAGTACGCCAGCGGTGTGAACTTCGGCAACGTACGCCGCCAGGGCCGCTACCTGGGGCAACTGGAGCTGGCCAATCGTTCCTGGGCGCTGTGGAAACGCCTGCCCGAGCTGATCGATGACGACCTGGAGTTCATCCCCAGTGGCCACATGCGCGTGTGCTATCGCGAAGATGAAATTGCTGAACTTGAGGCCTACGCCGCCGCGCCGGAAGCCGCGCAACTGGACTTGAAAATCTATCGCGGCGCCGAGCTGCACCGGCGTTTTGGTTTCCTCGGCCCGGAGGTGAAAGGCGGCTCCTATGCCCCTCACGATGGTCACGCCAACCCGCGCCTCGCAGCGCCGGCGTTTGCCCGTGCAGCCCGGCGTCTCGGGGCACGAATTGAAGAAAAGACCGAAGTCGCCGACGTGGAAAAGCTCAATGGTTTGTTCCAGGTCACCACCACCGATGGGCAGTTGTTCGTCGCCGAGCAGCTGTTGATTACCGCCGGCGCCTGGGCTGCCCGCTTGTCCGAGCGCTTTGGTGAGCCGGTACCGCTGGAGCCCAACGGCCCGCAGATGTCGGTCACGGAACCGGTGCCCTACGCCTTGCCGACCGTGATCGGTGTGTTCACCAAAATCAAGGAAGAGGTGATCTACTTCCGCCAGATCCCGCGCGGCAACATCGTCATCGGCGGCGGCAACCGCTGTACGCCGGACATGATCAACCGACGGGCGTTTTTCAAACC
This sequence comes from Pseudomonas sp. ATCC PTA-122608, assembly GCF_001952855.1. GTDB lineage: Bacteria > Pseudomonadota > Gammaproteobacteria > Pseudomonadales > Pseudomonadaceae > Aquipseudomonas. The sequence goes on from NZ_LPNO01000009.1 coordinate 36,405, forward strand.
CGAAAGCCTGCTCAACCAGATGCGCCAAATGCGGCGACTGTTACCGGGGGCCGAAAAGCTGAACATCATCCGCGTGTGGAGCGGTATCGAGAGCTACACCCCGGACTCCCTACCGGTGATGGGCCCGAGCGGCAGCGTGGACGGGTTGTTTTATGCCTTCGGTTTCTGTGGCCACGGCTTCCAGCTTGGCCCCGGCGTGGGGGATGTCATGGCCGAGCTGATCAGCACCGGCAGCACCAGCACCTTGATCAGCCCCTTCGATATCCGGCGGTTTACCCAACCCTCTACGGTACCTGCAAACGCCCCCACTACAGGAAAACTGATATGAGCCACGCCTACGTTTATCGCACAGTCACCGCCGCCGACATGCCCGCCGCCCACGCGCTGTCCGTGCACCTGAAATGGCCTCACCGCGAGGAAGATTGGGCGATGGTGCAACGCACGTCCGAAGGCTTTGTCGCTGAACATGACGGCAAATTAGTGGGCGTGGCATTCGCCTGCCATCAGGGGGCTTATTCCTCCATCGGCCTGGTGATTGTGAGCGAGCAACACCAGGGCAAAGGCATCGGGCGCCAACTGATGAACCTGTGCCTGTATGCTACGGCCCCGCGTACGCCAATCCTCAATGCAACCGAGTCAGGGGCGCCGTTGTACACCAGCCTGGGCTTCGTCGACTTTGCGCACATTCAGCAACATCAGGGCGTACCGCAAGCTCCGGCACCCATGCCGTTGACCCGGCATGCCCACTGTCGCGTATTGAGCCTGGCTGATTACCCGAAGGTGATCGAACTGGCCAATGCCGGCAGCGGCCTGGACCGCACCGAGGTACTCAACGACCTGCTGCCCACTGCCGAGCACGTGGTTGGCATCGAGGTCGAAGGGCAACTCAACGGTTGCGCCCTGCTCCGCCGATTTGGTCGGGGCCATATCATTGGTCCTGTCGTTGCACACAATCAGGAACAGGCCCGACAGTTGATCACTCACCTGCTGCGGTTGATTCCGGGTCAGTTCGTGCGCTTCGACATTCCCACCGCCTGTGGTTTGGCCGACTGGCTGGAGAGCCAGGGGCTGCCATGCGTCGACAAAGCGCCGCGAATGGTCCTGGGTGTGCCCCCGCAATCAAGCGCCGGCATCACCCAGTTTGCGCTGGTGACGCAAGCAATCGGCTAGGTCGCAAAGCCAGCCTGCCAGATTCAGCAGATTATCCCTTGCAACGTTGAATAACGGCATCTTTGGGCTGGGACCTTTTGCTAGCTTAGCCAGACACCGGGCCTTGCTGTTCGCAGCGCCTATTGCCGCTCCAGGGAGCCAGTTGGATGACCATACACGTTTCGAACCAAACGTCTCAGCAGCTTTACATCGACGGCTGCTGGGTTTCCCCGATCATTGCCGCCAGTTTGCCCGTGGTCAACCCGGCCAGTGAGGAGGTGGTTGCACAGGTCGCAAGCGGGTCTGCCGAGGATGTGGATCGGGCCGTCGCGGCAGCACGTGCGGCGTTTGCCGGTTGGTCTGCAACGCCCGCGGCGTCCAGGGCGCTGGTGCTTGGGAAAATCCACGAACTTATCCTTGAGCGCAAAGAGCAACTTGCACAGGCGCTCTCCCTGGAAATGGGCGCCGCCATCGGCTTCGCTCGGGCGATGCAGGTGCCGCTGGCGGCAGAGCACGTTCGGGTCGCCCGTGACTTGCTCTCCAGCTATCGCTTCCAGACGGTGGAAGGCGGTACCGCCATCCAGCGCGAACCCATAGGTGTCTGCGGTCTTATCACGCCGTGGAACTGGCCGTTGTATCAGATCACCGCCAAAGTCGCCCCGGCCATCGCTGCCGGTTGCACCGTGGTCTTGAAACCCAGCGAACTGTCGCCGCTGAGTGCCCTGCTGTTCGCACAACTGGTGCATGACGCAGGCCTGCCGCCTGGGGTGTTCAACCTGGTCAATGGAAGCGGTGCTCAGGTCGGCGCAGCCATGGCGGCACATCCGGATATCGACATGATCTCAATCACCGGCTCCAACCGCGCAGGTGCGCTGGTCGCCCAAGCGGCAGCCCCAACGGTGAAACGCGTCACCCAGGAACTGGGGGGCAAGTCTCCGAATGTGCTGCTGCCCGACGCCGACTTCGCCAAGGCCGTACCGCTGGGGGTGATGTCCGCGTTTCGCAACGTCGGGCAATCGTGCAGCGCGCCGACCCGCATGATCGTGCCAAAAAACCGCTTGGCCGAGGTCGAAGCCCTGGCGGCGGCGACCGCGAACGCGCTCATCGTGGGCGACCCGCAATCGGAAGAAACGCAATTGGGCCCCATCGCCAACGAAGCCCAGTTCAATCGCGTCCAGGCGATGATCCAGGCCGGCCTCGACGAGGGTGCGAAACTGGTGTGCGGTGGGCCTGGGCGTGTGCTGGGTTTTGACAAGGGGTTCTATACCCGCCCCACGGTTTTCTCCGAAGTGAATAGCGCCATGCGCATTGCCCAGGAAGAAATCTTCGGCCCGGTGCTGTGCATCATTGCGTATGAGACGGTAGATGAAGCCGTCGCCATCGCCAACGACACGGTATACGGCCTGGGCGCCCACGTTCAGGGCCACGACTTGACGCAGGCACGTGCCGTGGCGTCGCGTATTCGTGCGGGGCAAGTGCACCTGAACTACCCGGCGTGGAATCCGATGGCGCCGTTTGGCGGCTACAAGCGCTCAGGGAATGGTCGGGAGTATGGCGTGCAGGGGTTTGAGGAGTACCTGGAAACCAAGGCTATTATTGGGTTTGGGGAATGAGTTATGGGGCTGTGGTGAGGGAGTAATTTTGCAGGCATGAAAAAGCCCAAGCGTTACCGCTTGGGCTAAGTCATTGAAAAATATGGTCGGGACGGAGTGATTCGAACACTCGACCCCTAGCACCCCATGCTAGTGCGCTACCGGACTGCGCTACGCCCCGACTAGGCGTTTTACTGGGTTCGCTTCGCAACGAAGCGATCAGGAATATACCGCAAGCTTTTGAAATGTGGAAGTATTTTAAAAGCCGGAATTACTTCTTCAAAACCACCAGCACATCTTCGAGTTCGGAGATCATCTGGCGGATCATTTGCTTGTATTGGGTGGTGTCGTCTTTGGCTTCATCACCGGACATACGCTGGCGCGCGCCGCTGATGGTGAACCCCTGGTCATACAGCAACGCGCGGATCTGCCGGATCATCAGCACATCCTGGCGCTGATAATACCGACGGTTCCCGGTGCGTTTGACGGGGTTGAGTTGAGGAAACTCCTGCTCCCAATAGCGCAGCACGTGCGGTTTTACCGCACAGAGCTCGCTGACTTCACCGATGGTGAAGTAGCGTTTGCCTGGGATGACGGGCAGTTCGTCGTTATGACTTGGTTCCAGCATAAGCCTCAACTCGGGCCTTCAACTTCTGCCCTGGACGAAAGGTGACCACACGGCGAGCCGTGATCGGGATTTCTTCTCCCGTTTTTGGATTGCGGCCAGGCCGCTGGCGTTTGTCCCGCAGGTCAAAATTGCCGAAGCCGGACAATTTGACCTGTTCGTTGTCTTCAAGAGCGTGCCTGATTTCTTCAAAAAACAGCTCGACCAATTCCTTGGCCTCGCGCTTGTTCAGGCCCAGCTCTTCATACAGACGTTCCGCCATCTCAGCTTTCGTCAAAGCCCCCATACGTCACTTCCTTAACGTGGCGTTTAACCTTTGTTCGAGCGAGGTGAGGATATTTTGTGTCGTCGTATTCACCTCATCGTCATTAAGAGTGCGCGATGGATGCTGCCAGGTCAAGCCAACTGCAAGGCTTTTTCTATGCGGATCAATGCCTTTACCCTGATAAACGTCAAATAGCCTGAGGTCTGTCAGCCATTCCCCTGCATTTTCACGGATTACGTCCAGAACAGCACTGGCCGCAACGCCTTGATCGGCAATCAGCGCCAGATCACGTCGTACTTCAGGGAAACGCGACAACTCGCTGAATTTAGGCATTTTGCCCGAGGCCACTTCAGCCAAGACTAGCTCAAAAACGAAGACTGGACGGTCCAGCCCCAGGGTTTTCGACAGTTCAGGGTGAATCGCGCCAACGAAGCCCACCAGGCGACCTTCACGTTCGATACGTGCGGTCTGGCCGGGATGCAACGCAGGGTGTTTGCCGGGGGTGAACGTGAACACATCCAGCGCACCGGCAAAGCCCAACACCGCTTCCACATCCGCCTTGACGTCGAAGAAGTCGACGGTGTCGCGGCCTTGTGCCCAGCCTTCCGGCAGGCGACTGCCGCAGACTACGCCAGCCAGCATCGGCTCTTGCTTCAGACCATCCAGTTGACCGACAAAACGCAGGCCGCTTTCGAACATGCGCACGCGGTCTTGCTGACGGTTCAGGTTGTGGGAAAGCGCTTTCACCAAGCCCGGCCACAGCGACGAGCGCATGGCGGCCATGTCGTTGGAGATCGGATTAGCCAGCAACAGCGGCTCGACACCCGGGTTGAACAGTTCGAATTGCTTCGGATCAATGAAGCTGTAGGTCACCGCTTCCTGATAACCACGGGCAACCAGCAGGCGACGCAGTTCCGGCAGATGTGCACGGGCTTCAGCTTTCGGCTGCGGGGCCAGACGCGCTTGCGGGTAACGAACCGGCAGGCGGTTGTAGCCGTACAGGCGGGCCAGCTCTTCGATCAGGTCGACTTCCAGGCTGATATCGAAGCGATGGCTTGGCACTTCTACGTGCCACTGCCCTGCTTCACCAGCAGAGATGCCGAGGCCGAGGGCCGACAGCAGGCGCTCGATTTCAACCGGGTCGATCACCAGGCCGAGCATTTGCTCAACGGCCTTGGCGCGCAGGACGATCGGTGCAACCGACGGCAGGTGCTGCTCGCTGACGGTTTCGATGATCGGGCCGGCTTCGCCGCCAGTGATTTCCAGCAGCAGGCCAGTGGCGCGCTCCATGGCTTCACGGGCCAGTTGCCAGTCCACGCCACGCTCGTAGCGGTGCGAGGCGTCGGTGTGCAGGCCGTAAGAACGGGCCTTGCCAGCGATGGCGATCTGATCGAAGAAGGCGCTTTCGAGAAAGATGTCGCGAGTGGTTGCGGACACGCCGCTGTGCTCGCCGCCCATCACGCCGGCAATCGCCAGGGCGCGGGAATGGTCAGCGATCACCAGGGTGTCGGCACGCAGGCTGACTTCCTGGCCGTCGAGCAGCACCAGCTTCTCGCCTTCCTCGGCCATGCGTACGCGGATGCCGCCATTGATTTCAGCGAGATCGAAGGCGTGCAGCGGTTGACCCAGTTCCAGCATCACGTAGTTGGTGATGTCGACGGCAGCATCGATGCTGCGCACTTCGGAACGACGCAGGCGCTCAACCATCCACAGCGGGGTTGGCTTGGACAGGTCGACGTTACGGATCACTCGACCCAGGTAACGTGGGCAGGCGTTAGGGGCCACCACTTCGACCGAACGCACTTCGTCGTGCACCGCAGGCACGGCGGCAACCACCGGACGGGTGACGGTGGCGGCGTACAGCGCACCGACTTCCCGCGCCAGGCCAGCCAGGGACAGGCAATCGCCGCGGTTCGGGGTCAGATCGACCTCGATGCTGGCGTCTTCCAGTTCCAGGTAAACACGGATGTCCTGGCCCACCGGCGCGTCGGCCGGCAGTTCCATCAGGCCATCATTGCCTTCGCCGACCTGCAGCTCCGCCTGGGAGCACAGCATGCCGTTGGACTCAACGCCACGCAGCTTGGCCTTCTTGATCTTGAAGTCGCCTGGCAGTTCGGCCCCGATCATCGCGAACGGAATTTTCAGGCCCGGACGCACGTTTGGCGCTCCGCACACGACCTGGAAGGTTTCCGCGCCATTGCTGACCTGGCACACGCGCAATTTGTCAGCGTCCGGATGTTGCTCGGTGCTCAGCACCTCGCCCACTACCACGCCACTGAAAACACCGGCAGCCGGCGTCACACTATCGACCTCAAGGCCGGCCATCGACAGACGGGCAACCAGCTCGTCGCGACTTACCTGCGGGCTTACCCAGCCACGCAGCCATTGTTCACTGAATTTCATCCTGCTCTCCTAAAGATCCGTTACGACTAGCGAAATTGCGCGAGGAACCGCAAGTCGTTGTCGAAGAACAGACGCAAGTCGTTCACGCCGTAACGCAGCATGGCCAGACGCTCAACGCCCATGCCGAAGGCAAAGCCCGAGAATTCTTCCGGGTCGATCCCGGACATGCGCAGCACGTTGGGGTGAACCATGCCGCAACCCATCACTTCCAGCCAGCCGGTCTGTTTGCAGACGCGGCAGCCTTTACCGCTGCACATCACGCATTCCATATCGACTTCAGCGGATGGCTCGGTGAACGGGAAGAACGAGGGACGGAAACGCACCGCCAGCTCCTTCTCGAAGAACACCCGCAGGAACTCTTCGATGGTGCCTTTGAGGTCGGCGAAGTTGATGTCGCGATCAACCAGCAGGCCTTCGACCTGGTGGAACATCGGCGAGTGGGTAATATCGGAGTCGCTGCGGTACACACGGCCTGGGCAGACGATGCGGATCGGCGGCTTCTGCGATTCCATGGTGCGGACCTGTACCGGCGAGGTGTGGGTGCGCAGCAGCATGTTCGCATTGAAATAGAAGGTGTCATGCATCGACCGGGCCGGGTGGTGGCCTGGGATGTTGAGCGCCTCGAAGTTGTGATAGTCGTCTTCGACCTCAGGGCCTTCGGCAATGCCGTAGCCGATGTGGGTGAAGAACTGCTCGATACGTTCCAGAGTCCGGGTAATCGGATGCAGGCCGCCCGAGGTCTGGCCACGGCCAGGCAGGGTTACGTCAATGGACTCGGCGGCGAGCTTGGCCGCAAGATCGGCCTCCTCGAGCGACGCCTTGCGCGCATTGAGAACCTCTGTAACACGCTCCTTGGCCACGTTGATCAGCGCACCGACTTGCGGACGCTCTTCAGCCGGCAAATTCCCCAGGGTCTTCATCACCTGAGTCAATTCACCCTTTTTGCCAAGGTAGTGAACCCGGATTTGCTCCAGGGCATTGATATCTTCTGCGCTTTGCACAGCCTCTAGTGCTTGAGAGACCAGCGCATCCAGGTTTTCCATGTACAGACTCCAGATACAAAATAGGGGAAGAGCTTGAAGGCTCTTCCCCTATTTAAGACGTTTAACACCTTGGGCCGCGGAAGCGACCCAGGGTGACTGTCGGGGGTACTTAAGCCAAGGTGGCTTTAGCTTTCTCGACAATCGCAGCAAACGCCGCTTTTTCGTTCACTGCCAGATCAGCCAGAACCTTACGGTCGATCTCGATGGACGCTTTTTTCAGGCCAGCGATGAAACGGCTGTAGGACAGACCGTTAACACGTGCACCAGCGTTGATACGAGCGATCCACAGAGCGCGGAACTGACGTTTTTTCTGACGACGGTCACGGTAGGCGTATTGGCCAGCCTTGATAACCGCTTGCTTGGCAACACGGAATACGCGTGAACGCGCGCCGTAGTAGCCTTTAGCAAGTTTCAGAATTTTCTTGTGGCGCTTACGCGCCATGACGCCACGCTTTACACGAGCCATGAGTTACTTCCTCTATTCTTGACTAAAATTAACGAAGGCGCAGCATGCGCTCGACTTTTGCGACGTCAGACGGATGCAGCAAGCTGCTACCGCGCAGTTGACGCTTACGCTTGGTCGACATTTTAGTCAGGATGTGGCTCTTGAAAGCGTGCTTGTGCTTGATACCGTTAGCAGTTTTCAGAAACCGCTTAGCAGCACCACTTTTAGTTTTCATCTTTGGCATGTTCGGTACTCCGCATTCAGTTGATAAACATAATCAGAAGGCCTGCCGTGCCCTATTGATTACTTCTTCTTTTTCGGGGCGATGACCATAATAAGCTGGCGTCCTTCCATCTTAGGATGCTGTTCGACCGAACCGTACTCGAGCAGGTCACCTTCAACCCGCTTGAGGAGTTCCATCCCCAGCTCCTGGTGGGCCATCTCACGGCCGCGGAATCGCAAGGATACCTTGGCCCTGTCCCCATCACTCAGGAAACGTACCAGGTTGCGCAGTTTTACCTGGTAATCCCCTTCCTCCGTCCCTGGACGAAACTTGATTTCTTTTACTTGAATCTGCTTCTGGTTCTTCTTCGCTGCGGCAACCTGCTTCTTCTTCTCGAAGATCGATTTGCCGTAGTCCATCACCCGGCAAACGGGTGGGATTGCATCGGCGGAGATTTCCACCAGGTCCAATTTGGACTCTTCAGCAATACGAAGCGCTTCATCAATCGAGACGATGCCAATCTGCTCGCCGTCAGCGCCAATTAACCGAACCTCGCGTGCCGAGATATTCTCGTTGATCGGGGCTTTCGGTGCAGCTCGTTTATCTTGTCTCATTTCACGCTTAATAATAATTACTCCGAATCTGGGCGACCACGCCGGGAAACCGCTTGCGCGAGGAACTCAGCGAACTGGGCGACGGGCATCGAGCCCAGGTCAGCACCTTCACGAGTACGCACAGCGACAGTCTGCATCTCGACTTCCCTATCTCCGATAACCAAAAGATAGGGAACCTTGAGCAAAGTATGCTCGCGGATTTTAAAGCCGATCTTTTCATTTCTCAAGTCGGACTTGGCACGAAATCCGCTTTCATTGAGAGTTTTTTCAACTTCAGCGGCAAAATCTGCCTGTTTATCAGTGATATTCATGATCACTGCCTGAGTCGGAGCCAGCCACGCAGGGAATGCACCCTCGTAGTGCTCGATCAGGATCCCGACGAACCGTTCGAACGAACCGAGGATCGCCCGGTGCAGCATAACCGGGTGTTTACGGCTGTTGTCTTCGGAGACGTATTCGGCTCCCAGACGGATCGGCAGGTTAAAATCGAGCTGCAGGGTACCACACTGCCAGACGCGACCAAGGCAATCTTTCAGCGAGAACTCGATCTTCGGACCGTAGAACGCGCCCTCGCCTGGCTGCAGGTCGTACGCGAGGCCCGCACTATCAAGGGCGGCGGCCAGTGCAGCTTCGGCGCGATCCCACAGTTCGTCGGAACCGACGCGTTTTTCCGGACGAGTGGACAGCTTCATCTCGACTTCGGTGAAACCGAAATCGCGATAAACGTCCATGGTCAGCTTGATGAATGCTGCGGATTCGGCCTGCATCTGCTCTTCAGTGCAGAAGATGTGGGCATCGTCCTGAGTGAAGCCGCGTACACGCATGATGCCGTGCAGCGCACCCGAAGGCTCGTTACGGTGGCAGGCACCGAACTCGGCGAGGCGCATCGGCAACTCGCGGTAGCTCTTAAGGCCTTGGTTGAACACCTGTACGTGACACGGGCAGTTCATCGGCTTGATGGCGTAGTCGCGGTTTTCCGACTGGGTGGTGAACATGTTGTCGGCGTAGTTGGCCCAGTGCCCGGATTTCTCCCACAGGCTGCGGTCAACGACTTGCGGCGTCTTGATCTCAAGGTAGCCGTTGTCGCGCTGAACCTTGCGCATGTACTGCTCAAGCACTTGGTACAGGGTCCAACCGTTCGGGTGCCAGAACACCATGCCCGGCGCTTCTTCCTGGAGGTGGAACAGGTTCAGGCGCTTGCCGATCTTGCGGTGGTCGCGTTTTTCGGCTTCTTCGATGCGCTGGATGTAGGCCGCCAGCTGCTTCTTGTCAGCCCAGGCAGTGCCGTAGATCCGCTGCAGTTGTTCATTCTTCGCGTCGCCGCGCCAGTAGGCACCGGACAGCTTGGTCAGCTTGAACGACTTGAGGAAGCGCGTGTTCGGCACGTGCGGGCCACGGCACATGTCGACGTATTCTTCGTGGTAATACAGGCCCATGGCCTGCTCGTCCGGCATGTCTTCCACCAGGCGCAGCTTGTAGTCTTCGCCGCGGGCAGTGAACACGTCGATCACTTCGGCACGCGGAGTGACTTTCTTGATGACGTCGTAATCTTTTTCGATCAGCGCGTGCATGCGCTGCTCGATGGCCGCCAGGTCGTCCGGAGTGAAAGGACGCTCGTAGGCGATGTCGTAATAGAAGCCTTCGTCGATGACCGGGCCGATGACCATCTTCGCGGTTGGGTACAGCTGCTTGACCGCGTGGCCAATCAGGTGCGCACAAGAGTGGCGAATGATCTCCAGCCCCTCTTGATCCTTGGGCGTGATGATTTGCAGGCTGGCATCGCCGGTGATCAGGTCACTGGCGTCAACCAGCTTGCCGTCGACCTTGCCGGCCACGGTGGCCTTGGCCAGGCCGGCACCAATGGATGCGGCGACCTCGGCTACGGAAACCGAATGATCGAATGAACGTTGACTGCCGTCGGGAAGAGTAATAGTTGGCATGGCGCCTCCTCTCCTAGTGGTGACCCCTACCAAAGGTCACGTGGGTTGGGATGAGCCAGTACAAGATCCAACACCAGGCCGCTCAATAATGAACGCCTGCCTTACAGCGGCAGGAGCCTTTCGGCCAACCGGTAATCGAACCAGAGTGACTGGAGTTAAACAAAAAAGAGCTTGGCGGGGCGGCATAAGGCGCGCCGGAAAATAGCCAAGCGAAAGATGCTAGCACAGATGAACGGTCATGGTGCCGGCGCCGATTAACGAAACGCAAATTCCCTGCTTTTAGGGGCAAAAGTGAACTTGAACTGTACGGCGCGCCTCAAACACACCGAGAATCACCGTTCGTCCATGACTCCAGGAGCATTTCATTATGCGTTTTACCTCGACTTTCGCCCTTGCCGCATCCCTGACCCTCATGTCCCTGGGTGCGCACGCCGCAGCCCCGTCGAACTGGCCCGCCGGTGCACGGGACAGCTTCATCAAGGATTGCAGTTCAGCCGCCCAGCAAAGCGTTGATGCCAAAACCGCCAAAGACCATTGTGAATGTGGCGCGGACAAGATCAATGCCGAATTGAGCAGTGCCGAGATCAAAGAGCTCATGACCAATCAGAACGCGAGCCCCGAGCTGAAGAACAAAGCTGTTGCGGCAATTTCGTCCTGCAAAGTCGTGAAGAAAAAGTAATTTTCACACCCCACCAGACCGGATAAAGGACCAAAAAACGCCCTGAAAACTGCCATTTCTCACAAATTACGCAGCTTTTACGGCTTTTTTTACCAACTGATATTTCGCCTAAAAGCCCCGTAGTTCGGGGCTTTTAGCCAACCAAGGCATGAAACACAACACGATTGATTAGCAAACAATGCCTTGGGGGGGCTCCCAAGTCGAACATTTCGACTATGATAGCTCGGTGTGCCCAGTTGGCCTGAGCAGCACAGCACTACTGAAAATATATGTTTCTTGGAGATACACCATGTCTAATCGCCAAACCGGCACCGTTAAATGGTTCAACGATGAAAAAGGCTTCGGCTTCATCACTCCTCAAGGTGGCGGTGACGACCTGTTCGTACACTTCAAAGCTATCGAAAGCGACGGTTTCAAAAGCCTGAAAGAAGGCCAAACCGTTTCCTTCGTGGCTGAGAAAGGCCAAAAGGGTATGCAAGCTGCACAGGTTCGCGCAGAGTAATTCCGCGCAGAACTAAAAAAACCCCGTCCATGTGACGGGGTTTTTTATGGCCTGGAGAAAAGCGCTGAAGCAATCAGCCGCAATTGACGCGATTGATCACCAAGTTGTCATCGGTATTAAGGTTCAGGCGATCGGAACGGTATTCCAGGGTTACCATGTCGTCTGGCTTGAGAATGCGTGCGTTCTGCGCACCGGCGCGGCTACGGGCCTGTTCCAGTAGTTGTGGCGAAGCCTTCTGGCCGATTGCGAACTCGGCAGCCTTCGCCTCACAGCGGCTATGACCAGCATCGGTCACGGCAGTGTCTTTGGCTGGCTCAGAGGTACCCGGGGTGCTGCAACCCGTCAAGACAAGCGCAGTCAACAAAGTACCGAATGATGCGAGCTTCCAAGGCATGAAGCCTCCTTTAAGAAAAAATGGGCAGAGACCGTGCGACCGCGGTTTGGCCGATTGGTTTCCGAATTGTCACAATTGGCCGTTGGCCAGTCTGCCTGAGTCGGCGCTGGGCGCCAGCGAATCAATCGTCACCAGATATGAACGCGCTCAGTAGATGTCGATGTAATCAAACGGCGGCGTCGGCCAGTTCTGCTTGAGCGCATTGAAAATCTGCATCACCCACACCTCGTCGCTGGCTGCGACGTTGCCAACATAACCGGAACCCGCCGCCCAGGTTTCGAGACGAAACAGCAGGCCATCGATATCAACACCGCCCACCACGCCCGAAGAGATGTAGGCAATGCCGGCTTTGGTGACGCGCAATTGGGTGTGAACGTTGTCACTGGCGCAGGCCAGCAACTGTTTCACAGCCTCCAGCGTCAGGTTCTCGGGGTTGTTCAAATCGATCTGCACGCGGTTTGCCCTGGCAATTAAACAGGCGGACAGTGTCGCACAGCCCTCCCCTCATGCCTAAGTAGCAGTGCCAAACGCTGCGCAAAATGGTTAACTCCACTCGCAAGACAGCACCAACCGCCTTCCAGCCTCGCGAGACACCCATGACCATCGTTACGATCCACGCCGACATCAAAGCCAAGTGGCCCCAAGGGCAAAGCTCCTATAGCCCGGGCAGCCCGGAGGAGTTGGCAATCATCGGTATCGACCTGCTGGTCAAGGAGCTGGGAACTCAGGCCGCGCAGGCATTTATCGGCCAGGTATTCGAGAAATACCCGGCCGATCATATGGGGGCACCAGACCCCGAGCGCGAATAAGACCCGGCCGACGAACGCCGACCGGTAAACCGCTTACTTCAGGCGACCAAGACGCTCGGTCAGCAGATCGAAGAAGCCTTGGGCATCGCCGTTTTCAACCCAGAACGCGTTCTTCGGTTGTTTCAGGCCGTCGTACCAATCTACGATGGTTTGGCCGAAGGTCGGGCCTTCACGGCTGTCCACCACCACATTGACTTCACGGCCGCTGAACAGCGAAGGCTTGAGCAGGTAGGCAATGACAGTAGCGTCATGCACCGGGCCACCCGGGATGCCGTAGTGCTCCATATCGCCTTTGACGTATTCATTGAGAATATCGCCCACCACCTTGCTCGCGTTGTTGTTCAACGCAGCGATTTGCTTCAGGCGTGCTTCACTGGTCAGGACCTTGTGGGTCACGTCCAATGGCAGGTAAGTCAGCTTGACGCCGCTTTTGAGCACGATCTCGGCCGCGATCGGATCGGCGAACAGGTTGAACTCAGCCACCGGCGTGATATTGCCGCCGTTGAAGTGCGCGCCCCCCATCACTACCACTTCCTTGATGCCTTGAGTGATCTCCGGCGCCTGAGTCAATGCCAGCGCCAGGTTGGTCTGCGGGCCGAGCATGGCGATGGTGATGCTGTGGGGCTTGGCGGTGCTCAGGGTCTTGATCAGGTAATCAACGGCATTGCCTTCGGCCAGGCCTTTCTTCGGCTCATGCACGGTGACGCCGGAGATGCCTTCCTTGCCGTGGATGTTTTCGGCGTAGATCGGCGTGCGCAGCATCGGTTTTGGTGCACCGGCGTATACCGGGATTTCCTCGCGCCCTGCCCACTCGCGAGCCAGGCGCGCATTGCGGGAGGTCTTGTCCAGGCGCACGTTACCGGCAACGGTGGTCAGCGCGCGGATGTTCAGCTCATCGGGCGAAGCCATGGCGAACAGCAAGGCCACCACATCGTCCGCACCGGGGTCGGTATCGATGATCAGGTCGATTTTTTCCGCCGCGTGGGCGCTTGCAGCAGTTAGGAAGGACAAAAGCAGCACACTCCGGAAAAGGTGTCGCAGGGTTTGGGTACCACGTTGCATGACGCACTCCTTGTCGTTGGGAATTCTAGAACGTTACGCCGGAGACCAGCGCGATATTGCAGTAAGGCTGGCACTCACCGGTGCGCACCACCGCCCTCGCCTTGCGGCTGAGCTGCTTGAACTCTTCATGGCTGAGCAGGCGGCGCTCGCCGAGGGCGGCCTGTTCGGTCAGGGTATTGAGATCAGCCAGGGCCGGCGGTTGCTTGAGCAGGATTTCTTCCGCCAGCACATGGCTTTCCACCTGCATTTCGCTGAGAACAATGCGCAAGGTGCTGACGAAATCCGGGATGCCTTTGGTCAGCGCCAGGTCGATCAGCTCAACGCCAGGCGGCACCGGCAGGCCGGCATCACCGATCACCAGAATGTCGCCGTGGCCAAGGGATGCGATCACCCGCGACAGCGCGATATTAAGCAAGGGAGTCTTTTTCATGAGGACACTAAACCTTGCACGTCATGCAATGTAGGAATGGACGGTTGCGCACCGGCACGGGTGACCGACAGCGCAGCAGCCGCCTGGCCAAAACGAATGGCCTCAGACTCGCTTTTACCGTTAGCCAGTGCCGCCGCAAAACCACCGACGAAGGTGTCACCGGCAGCGGTGGTATCGACCGCCTTGACCTTGGGCGCCACCAAGTGCTCAAAGCCTTGGCCATCGGTAAACAATGCGCCCTCGGAGCCGAGGGTAATGATGACTTTACCGGCACCGGCCTTGATCAGGTGCGTGGCGGCGACCTTGGCGCTGTCCAGTGAATCCACCACTACGCCACTCAAGGCCGAGGCTTCGCTTTCGTTGGGAATCAGGTAATCGATGGCGGCGTACCAATCCTCAGGCAGCGGACCACTGGCCGGCGCAGGGTTGAGAATCACCGTCTTGCCCAGTTCGCGACCGCGTTTGAGGGCATGGCCAACAGTCTCCATCGGCGTCTCAAGCTGGCAGACAATCACGTCGGCAGCCTGCAGCACGCTGTCAAAGGTCTGTAATTTGGCGGGGGTCAATTCGCCATTGCTGCCGGCGACGATGACAATCGCATTCTGGCTGCTGTCATCCACCACGATCAGCGCCACACCGCTGGAGCCGTCGACGGTGCTGACGGCTTGGCAATCGATACCTTCCACCAACAGTGCGTCGCGCAATTGCGCGCCATAGGCATCGGTGCCCACGCAACCGACCATCGCGACTTCGGCCCCAAGACGCGCCGAAGCGACCGCCTGGTTTGCGCCCTTGCCGCCGGGAACGGTGGAAAACGATTGGCCGATCAGGGTTTCACCTGCGCGGGGCAGCCGGCTGGCCCGGGTGACCAGGTCCATGTTCAGGCTGCCTATTACCACTACTTTTGCTGGCATACATCAGTACTCATCAATTCGGTTCAGCGGTATTGGGCAAATACGCCGGTCAACGGCGCCGTCGACTCGCGCAGGACAATACTCGGCGTCACGATGCGTTGATCGATCGGCAATTGGGGTGTCGCAATTCGTCGCAGTAAAAGCTCGGCGGCCATCTCTCCCAGTTGCAGGATCGACTGGCCCACCGTGGTCAGCGCCGGGTACACGTACTGGCTCATTTGAATATCATCGAACCCGATCACCGACAGCTCGCCAGGCACCCGGATATTACGCTCGGCCGCCGCGCGCAATACGCCGAAGCCGATCATGTCGTTGCCGGCAAAAATCGCGCTGGGGGGATTATCCGCCAGCAATTGCGCCGCCGCCGCATACCCGCCGGTACTGGTGAAATCACTCTCCAGCACGCGGCCGGCCGGTACTTCAAGCCCGGCCTCGGCCAGGGCGCGGTAATAGCCCGCCATACGCATCTGCGCCACGCGGGTATGGCTCGGGCCACCAATGCAGGCAATGTCGCGGTGCCCCAAATCCAGCAAGTGCCGGGTCGCCAGGTAAGCGCCCTGTTCGTGGTCGATGCGCACCAGGTCCACATCGATCCCGTCGAGCGCGCGGTCGACGATGACCATCGGCGTACGCACCGCTTTCAGGCCCGTTGCCAGGCCGCTGTCATCACCGCCCACGGAGGTCACGATCAAACCGTCGATGCGTTTTTCAAGCAGCACCCTTAAATAGCTACGCTGCTTCTCGGCATTATCGTCGGAGTTGCAGAGGATCACGCAATAGCCATTCCGCTCGCAGTAATCCTCGATGCCCCTGGCCAGTTCCGCAAAATACGGGTTGAGGCTGTTGGGCACCAACAGGCCAATGGTCGCGGTGGTCTTGGCCTTCAGCGATCGCGCGACCGCACTGGGCACGTAGTCGAGCTGCTTGATAGCCGCCTCGACCTTGATCCGTACCGGCTCGCTGACCGGGCGCGTCTTGTTCACCACATGGGACACCGTGGTGTAGGAAATTCCCGCAAGCGCCGCCACATCCTTGATCGTTGCCATGGCTCAAGCTCGCCGACTGGCGCGCTGGCTGCGGTAAGTATCCAGCACCACCGCGATCACGATCACGGCACCGGTAATGATACGTTTGGTCGGTTCGGTGGCGCCAATCTGCGCCAGCCCTGCCGCAAGTACCGAGATAATCAGCACGCCGAAGAAGGTACTGATCACCGAGCCACGCCCGCCCATCAGGCTGGTGCCGCCAATCACCACGGCGGCAATCACTTGCAGCTCCAGGCCGGAACCGGCGTTTGGATCCGCCGCTTCCAGGCGTGAAATCTGGAACAGTGCCGCCACGCCGGCCAGCAGGCCCATCAGGCTGAACACCAGGATCTTGTAGGGCTTTGGATTGATACCGGCCAGGCGCACGGCCTCTTCGTTGGTGCCGATGCCGATCAGGTAGCGACCGAACACGGTACGCGTCAGCACAAGCTGCGCGGCGATGATCACCAGCAACGCGATGATGAACGAAGGCGAAATCCCGAAGGCCACCGGGTTGGACAGCCAGGCGAACGAATCACCAATGTATGCGGTGCGCGAGCCGGTCATCTGGTACGCCACGCCGCGGGCCATTTCCAGCACGCCGAGGGACACGATGAACGACGGTATGCGCCAGGCCACGGTGATGGAACCAGTAATGGTCCCGGCCAACGCGGCGCAGCCCATGCCCAATATGGCTGCCGGCAACACACTCCAGCCCCAGCCGAGAATTGCCACGCTGACAGCCGATGCAGCAAGAGCCAGCACCGAGCCTACGGAAAGGTCGATGCCGCCGATGATCAGTACGAAGGTCATGCCGACCGCCAACACCATCAGGTCGGGAATCTGGTTGGCCAGGGTGCTGAAGGTGTCGTACGAGAGGAAGTGATCGCTCAGGAACGAGAACAACGCGATCATCGCCAGCAAAGCACCGGCCAGGCCCAGGTAAGTGCCCAGGCCGTAGAAGTTGCCGCCACGTTTTGCGGGGGAGGAAGTGGTTTTCATGGGGTATTCCTAGGCGCTGCGTCGTTGAGCAGCGCATCACGTTTCTGATAGCCGGCAAATGCAGCCGCAAGCAATTCGTCCTGGGTCCAGCTGTCGCGCTCGAAGGTCTCGATCAGGCGCCCGGCGGAAAGCACGCCGATGCGGTCACAGATCAGCATCAACTCACGCAGGTCGCTGGACACCACCACCAACGCCTTGCCCTGGCGGGTCAGGTCGCCGAGCAACGCATAAATATCGAATTTGGCGCCAACGTCGATGCCCCGGGTCGGCTCATCGAACAACATCACTTCGCAATCGCGCTCCAGCCAGCGACCAATCACCACCTTCTGCTGGTTACCGCCCGACAGCTCCGACACCAACTGCGCCGGGCTGGAACTGCGGATGCGCATGGCGTCGACCTGGCGCTTGGCCAAGGCGGTTTCGTCACGACTATTCACCAAGCCAGCGCTGGAGACCTTCGGCATGTTGCCCAAGGCAATATTGGCGCCGATGGATTGAGTCAGCAGCAGGCCTTCGCCTTTACGGTCCTCGGTGATCAGGGCGATGCCATGACCGACCGCATCGACGGGCGAACGAATGCTGACGACTTGCGCGGGGGTGCCCAGGGCCACCGTGCCGCTGTCGGCGATATCGGCACCGAAGATCAGGCGCAGCAACTCTGTACGGCCAGCACCGATCAGGCCGGAGATGCCGTAGATTTCGCCGGCACGCACTTCAAAGGACACGTCGCGGACCTTGTCCGAGCGGGTCAGGCCTTTTACCGTCAACAGCGGCGCGCCGATGGTGCGCGGGCCCAGGTCGATTTTCTCGCCCAGTTCGCGGCCCACCATCAGCGTGACCAGTTGCTCACTGTTGTAGTTGGCCATCGGCTCGACACACACCAGCTTGCCGTCACGCAGTACCGCAATGCGCTGGGCGACACGGGCGAGCTCTTCGAGCCGGTGAGAAATATAGATAATCGCCACGCCGCGGGCTTGCAGGCGGGTGATTTGTTCAAACAGCATCTCGACTTCACGGGCGGTCAACATCGCCGTGGGTTCGTCGAGGATCAATACGTGGCAATCACCGATCAGGTTGCGGGCGATCTCGACCATCTGTTGGTGGCCGATGCCAAGGCTGCCGACCAGGGTGTCCGGGTCGATAGCGTCCAGGCCAACCTGGGCCATGGCTTCGATCGCGGCCTTGCGCAGTTGCTTGCGGCTGATCCAGCCACCGTGGCTTGGCAAGTTATCAAGGAAAAGGTTTTCGGCGACCGTCAGGGTCGGCAGCAGGTTGAGCTCCTGCATGACCATGCGGATGCCCTGCTCTTCAGCCTGGGTACGGCTGCCCGGCGTGTAGGCCTGGCCATTGAACTGCATCTGGCCGTCGGTCGGCGTGACGAGCCCGCCGATGATTTTCGACAGGGTGCTTTTCCCCGCGCCATTCTCACCGGTAAGCGCCAACACTTCCCCACGATTGAGCGTCAGGGTGATGTCGGACAGAACCGGTTGGGCATAGGTCTTGCCGATACCGCTGACCGAGAGGACAGCGTTCGGTGCGGAAGATGACATAGGAACGTCTCCAGGCGTCCGCTCGAGTGAGCGGACGCTGTTTGGTGCTGCCGGGGAATTACTTCTTGAGGATGAGTTCGACCGGGGTTTCGATCATGCCATCCACAGAATCGACTTTTTCACCCTTGACCAGCTTCAGAGCATTCTGGATACCGAAAACGGCTTGCTGGGCAGCCGCCTGGTCGGCGGTGGCCAGGACGCGGCCGTCCTGCAGCATCGGCTTGATAGCCTCGATGTTGTCGTAGCCAACCACGAGCACTTTGCCGGCCTTGCCAGCGCCACGCACGGCGGAGACGGCGCCCAGGGCCATGTTGTCGTTACCGGCCAACAGTGCCTTGATGTTCGGGTTTGCCTGAAGCATGGCAGCGGCGATCGCGTTGCCCTTGTCGATTTCCCACTCGCCGGACTGGGTAGAAACGATCTTCATGCCAGCGGCATCCATCGCGTCCTTGAAGCCAGCGGTACGCTGTTGGGCGTTGGTGGTGGTAGACACACCTTCGATGATGCCCACCTGGTCACCCTTGGTGAGGTGCTTGGCCAGTTCTTCACCGACCAGGCGTGCGCCTTTGCGGTTGTCAGGCCCTACGAATGGGATATCCAGGTTTTTGCTTTTCAGTACGTCCACATCGAGGCGGTTGTCGATGTTGACGATCTTGATGCCCTTGTCCGAGGCCTTTTTCAGCACGGTGACCAAGGCTTTCGAGTCGGCAGGCGCAATGACAATCGCGTCAACCTTGGACAGGATCATCTGATTGACGATATCAATCTGCGCAGAGGTATCGGTTTCGTTCTTGATCCCGTTGGTGATCATGTCGAAATCGGCGGCGTGTTCTTTCTGGTAGGACTTGGCGCCGTCCTGCATGGTGACGAAGAATTCGTTGGCGAGGGATTTCATGACCAGGCCGACCTTGGGTTTGGCGGCGGTCTCGGCAGCAAATGCAGAGGAAAGAGGCAGGGCAGCGGATGCGGCAGCAAGCACAGCGACAGCAAGAAGACGTCCAGCGAATGGCAGCTTCATGGGTTCACTCCGATCTTATGATTATTGTGAGCAACGCTTGCACCGAAGAACGCTTCGGCAGCCATCCCACCCGGGCGGCTGATACGAGCTTTCACGACACTCAGGGAGCACCCCGTGAAACATCTCGCAAACGTTTGCGTTAGGTCAAACTATGAGAAGCTTGTCGGGATTTGTCAACGGAAGAAAACAGCCTTTTGATGAATCCGCTCTACGCCCTGCCCTCTCGACCATTGAGTGTTCTGCTTAAACATCAGCGGCGCCTGACCGTTCTCTAAAACGACAGGCTGCGGTGTGCCTGCCCCGTATTACTCCGTCTTTTTCCCGTCATCCTTTTCGGACAACCGAACAGCAACCCGGCGCTTTGTTCGGAAAGCCGGACGCGAAACGAAAAACCTTGCCTGAAAATCAAATAAAAATAGATATAAATCAATAAGTTAAATTCTATTGAATAACAAAATACCGCTGGTACAAATCCTGCTCTTACTCAGCACCTCGCGGCGTTCAGAACCGCCCGGGTGTTTCTAGATGAACCTGCATCAGCACTCATCAAAAACTAGAGAGAAGAATAATGAAATCTGCTTTGAAAACCTTCGTTCCGGGCGCGTTAGCCCTCCTGCTGCTGTTCCCTGTTGCCGCTCAGGCAAAAGAAGCTGAAACCCAGCAAAAACTGTCCAACGTGGTGATCCTCGCCACCGGCGGCACCATCGCCGGCGCTGGCGCCAGCGCGGCCAACAGTGCGACCTACCAGGCCGCCAAAGTCGGCATCGAACAATTGATCGCCGGCGTTCCTGAGCTTAGTCAGATCGCCAATGTTCGCGGTGAGCAAGTGTTGCAAATTGCCTCCGAAAGCATCACCAACGAAAACCTCCTGCAACTGGGTCGCCGCGTCGCCGAACTGGCCGACAGCAAGGACGTCGATGGCATCGTGATCACCCACGGTACCGACACCCTGGAAGAGACCGCCTACTTCCTCAACCTGGTGGAAAAGACCGACAAGCCAATCGTCGTGGTCGGTTCGATGCGCCCGGGTACCGCCATGTCGGCTGACGGCATGCTCAACCTGTACAACGCCGTAGCCGTCGCCGGCAGCAAAGACGCCCGCGGCAAAGGCGTACTGGTGACCATGAACGACGAGATCCAGTCGGGTCGCGACGTCAGCAAGATGATCAACATCAAGACTGAAGCGTTCAAGAGCGCGTGGGGCCCGCTGGGCATGGTGGTTGAAGGCAAATCCTACTGGTTCCGCCTGCCAGCCAAGCGCCACACCATGAACTCGGAATTCGACATCAAGACCATCAAAAGTCTGCCGGACGTCGAAATCGCCTACTCCTACGGCAACGTAAGCGACACTGCCTACAAGGCCCTGGCCCAGGCCGGCGCGAAAGCCATCATCCACGCCGGCACCGGCAATGGTTCGGTGTCTTCCAAGGTAGTACCGGCCCTGCAGGAACTGCGCAAGCAAGGCGTGCAGATCATTCGCTCTTCCCACGTAAATGCCGGCGGTTTCGTTCTGCGTAACGCCGAACAGCCTGACGACAAATACGACTGGGTCGTTGCCCATGATCTGAACCCGCAGAAAGCCCGCATCCTGGCCATGGTCGCCCTGACCAAGACTCAGGACAGCAAGGAACTGCAACGGATGTTCTGGGAATATTGATCGATCCCAGGCCTGACCATTAACGGTTGGGCCATCCCGCTCGTGGCGCACCGCGAGCGGTTGCAATTCACCCCGCTTTACCCCCGCGCAAAAAACCCTTGAAAAACAAAGCCCTCCTACACCAAATCGGCAAAACCATTGTCAGAAGAACTTCTTGGATTTTAAGCAGTTGCGAAATTGCCCACAGCTAAATACTGTATGCACGTACAGCCTAATAAGGAATACTCCGTGGCAAAGCCCTCTTCCGCAGCACCAGCAGCGCCTGACGCCTATCAACGCCTGGCCGTTCGTGTGCAAAAAATCATCAATTCCACCAACGCTCAAAAAAACAAGGCGGCGTTGATCTTCCGTTTGCCTGAGGAACCGGAAGACGAGTGGGCACGACTACTTGAGGAAATCGCAGAAAACGACAACGTCACCCTCGCTTATCGCGATGACGGTGGCGTGCAGATTTTCTGGGTAGTGCCGAAGGAAGATTGAGTCAATGAGTGTCCGTTTTATCAGCCTGTTGTGTGTATTTTTTGCTGTCACCGCTCAAGCCCAAGCCCCCAAGACGTTCAGCGAAGCCAAGAAAATCGCCTGGAAGCTGTATGAACCGCAATCCACGGAGTTCTATTGCGGCTGCAAATACAACGGTAACCGGGTTGACCTGAAAGCCTGCGGCTATGTCCCGCGCAAGAACGCCAACCGGGCGGCGCGTATTGAATGGGAACACATTGTTCCGGCCTGGCAGATCGGTCATCAGCGCCAGTGCTGGCAGGACGGCGGACGCAAGAACTGCACCCGCAAGGATGCGGTGTACAAACGCGCTGAAGCCGACCTGCACAACCTGGTGCCGAGTATCGGCGAGGTCAATGGCGACCGAAACAATTTCAGTTTTGGCTGGCTGCCGGTACAAAGCGGTCAATATGGATCGTGCCTGACCCAGGTGGACTTCAAGGCCAAGAAAGTCATGCCCCGCCCGTCCATTCGCGGCATGATCGCCCGTACGTACTTTTATATGAGCAAGCAGTATGGCCTGCGCTTGTCGAAGCAGGACCGCCAGTTGTACGAAGCCTGGAACAAGACCTACCCGGTACAATCCTGGGAGCGCCAGCGCAATCAAACCGTGGCGTGCGTGATGGGGCGCGGCAATGAATTTGTCGGCCCGGTGAACTTGAAAGCCTGCGGCTGAACGTAAAAACGGGAGCCTCATGGACTCCCGCTTGCCGGTCCTTTACTGCGCAACCTTGTGTTCGATGACCTCGGACACGGTGTCATTTTTCTTCGCAGTGGCCAGTTTCTCGGTCAACTGCACCTGCTTGGCCTCGGCCTCGGCCTTGGTGCTGAACGGCCCCAGCAGTACCTGGTCCTTACCGTCTTCCTTCGTCAGATAGAAACTGAAACCGTGTTCCAGCAACCACGCGGTCAGGTCAGTTATCGCTTGCAGCTTGTGATCCGGCGGCCCCACCCATACATCCCACTCTTGAGAGGCGATCGCACCGACCGCTGGTTGGGCCTGGGCGGGCGCCTCGGCAGCGGCGGGCCTGGCCTTGGGCGCATCGACACTTTTACCTTCACCGCAACCGGCCAATGCCAACACCGCAATTGCCATCGCTACTTTACGCACTACCCTGCTCCTTAGAGGATCAAAGAGGCGACTTTATCATTCACTGTCTATTCTGGCCGTCATAAACGTTGGCTTAAACAATGCGAATCATGTATCGCAGACCTGTATGATGGCGCCATGGGAATTAATGCCGCCTCTATGCGTCCTAAAAGAGGCAGCCACAGGGAAGCGCTTCGCAGTAAGCTACACACATCCGACATCTGCCCTGTCTGAAACATGTGTCCTTCAAAGCAATCAAGGAGAAGTCCATGCTGATACTCACCCGCAAAGTCGGTGAAAGCATAAACATCGGTGATGACATTACTATCACCATCCTGGGCGTTAGCGGCCAGCAAGTAAGAATCGGCATCAATGCTCCAAAGGACGTTGCCGTGCATCGCGAGGAGATCTACCAACGTATCCAGGCGGGCCTGACGGCTCCGGATAAAAACCAGACACCTTGAAGCGCCTCCAGTAGCCAGCCCTTTCGTTCACTGTAACGGCTGGCGAAAACCTCCTTTAGCCTGCTCGCGGCTTCCCGCGGCCAGCGCGTCCTATTCTCTATTCCAACGCCAGGCCAGCGTCACCCCAAGCTGACGCCGCGTGCCATACCACTTGCCGCAATCATCATCAGCACAACCAGCAACGCTTGCAGGTGGCTGATGCGCGCAAAAAGACCTGCCCGGTGAAAATCGAGGTGCGTGCCGCGCGCCAAGGCGATGCGCCATTTGATAAAGCGGATCATCGGCGCGAGCTCCAGTAACAAAATTAATACCAGCAGCGTCATCTTCACGTGAAACAACGGCTGGTGCAGGTAATAATCACCGCCTTTTTCATAGCCGCCAAAGGCTCGCAGGCCACCGGTTACCAACAACACCAGGGCGCTAACTCCCCAGATGTTGTCCGTGATCAATACGCGGCGCACGGTGGATGGTTCACTCTCCACCAGGCAGCGCAACGCCTTGCCCCGGGCGAGCACGGCCGACAACGCCATAGCGAATGCCAGTAAATGGACGGCTGCAAGTAACCACTGAACGAACATAAGGCGTACTCCCTTTGCGTGACGGACGGCAGGAACACTTCACAGTAATAGCCGCTGGCTGCCCTCTACGCATGAAACAGCTTGCATACAAATGGAACTTGTTGAGTATTCCAGAGCCGAAACTCGTGACAAAACCCCTACAGTCTGCAGCGCGCCGAGGAGCACGTTGATGAGGCGTCCTGTTAAACAGCCTTACTTATCCAAGTCCTGGGTGATCGCCGGGCTGATCGCCGTGGTTTTTTTCGGGTTGGAGTATGCCGTGCGGTACGAAATGGAAGGCATCTCCGAGAATGCTTACACCTGGCTGGACCTGACGCTGTTCCTGGGCGCGTACTTGTTTGTCTTCTGTCTCCAGCCCATTCAGGCAGCCATTCATCGAAAGCTGTGTCGACGAACCCATCGCAGTGATCGCCGGAAAGCCTCGTCCTGACCGTCTGTAGAGCCGTCCGTTTATGAAGAAGGCCGATCCGGTTAACCGGATCGGCCTTTTTTACGTCAGGCGTTGCAGGTGCAACATCCCGGATTCGTCCCGCAAAACCTGTAAATGCTCGTACCCGGCAATCGAGGGGTGTTCCGTGACCATAGGCGTATGGTGCGTCGAGGTCACCACCATCACATCGGCCCCCGCCGCCTCTCCGGCACGAATCCCGACGCTGGCATCTTCAAACACCAGGCAGTCCTGCACCGGCACTCCCAGGCGTTGCGCACCGAGCACATAACAGGCCGGATCCGGCTTGCCACTGGCGACATCCTCCGCGGTAACCAACACCGCCGGCGGGTTAATTCCAGCCGCCTGCATGCGGCGCAGAGCCAGTGCCTTGGGTGCGGACGTGACAAGCGCCCATTGATCGCCGGGCAGCGCGTTGAGAAATTCCACCGCGCCGGCAATCGCCACCACCCCTTCTACATCCTCGAGTTCAGCCTCGGTAATCCACTGCGCCTGCGCCTGCGCGTCAACCCCGGGCAATGCCTGGCGGGTGATGGTATCGATAGCACGGGCGCCATGAATGGTCTTCAGAAAGGCCGCGACGTCCAGCCCGTGGCGTTCAGCCCAGGTCGCCCATACCCGTTCGGCAGCGGCAATGGAGTTCAGGAGCGTGCCATCCATATCGAACAGGAAGGCGCGGTAACGGTTGGCGAATACAGCTGAATCGCGGGTGGACACTGCTCGGCTTCCTCATGTTTTCGTCACCCGGTCTTGGGTGCTGACGAACCACTTGCCCGATGCAATCTACGGATCGCCCCAAACGCTGTAAACCTTCCCGTGGTTTGTATCGGACTGTATGGAAAGCCTGCCTGGATACGCGAACCTGCATTTCGCCACGCCCGGGCACACATGGCGGATACACCCCGGGGATTAACTACGACCACCAGCCAATCCGGCTGGCTCACTCGTAGGAGACTCATCATGTTCAAACGCTCGAAAGCTTCGTCCCTGGTATTCGGCCTGGCTGTCGTCGCGGGCCTCGGGCTGTCATCCATGGCGTCGGCCAACACCCACGCCGCCGCGGTCAAGGACCAGCCATCCCACCTGCTCGCCGAGGGCGGCGCCGATCGCCTGCACGAACGCGGCCTGGCGGAAGGTGGCGCTGAACGCCTGCAGGCAGCCCGTACTGTCTGATGAATCTTCGCCCAACAAGGGCAGCTCCGGGCTGCCCATTGCATTACAAACTTGTCATCAAGCTGTCAGTGTTGCCAGCACCCTCACTTCATACAGTGAAGTCGTCAGTCACCCACAGCCGGTGACCCAACTTCCCACTGATAAAGAAGCGAGCCCGCCCGATGAAACCTGTAAGCAAACTCTGCCTGATCGCCGCCAGCCTGTTGATGCTGGGCACCGGCACCGCCATGGCCGGCCCGATTGCCCCGGTGAAAGCCAACAACGTGGTACTGGTGCACGGCTCCTGGGCTGACGGTTCCAGTTGGTCCGAAGTGATCACCCGCCTGCAGGCCGCCGGCTTGCATGTAACCGCCGTGCAAAACCCGCTGACCTCGGTGGCGGATGACGTCGCCGCCACCAATCGCGTACTCGATCAACAAGACGGTCCTACCGTGCTGGTCGGCCATTCCTACGCCGGCACCGTGGTCAGCGACGCCGGGGTCAACCCCAAGGTCAGCTCTCTGGTGTACGTCGCCGCCCGCGCTCCGGACGCCAACGAAGACTTCGTCGCCCTGTCCGCCAAGTACCCGAGCACACCCGTACGTGCCGGTGTGGTGGAGCACGACGGCTACCTGACCCTGAATCAGGACGCCTTCCTCAAGTACTTCGCCGCCGACGTGCCCCACGCCAAGGCCATGGAGCTGTACGCCGTACAACAGCCGATCGCCAAGACCCTGTTCAGCGGCCGCACCGTCAACGCCGCCTGGCACACCAAGCCGTCCTGGTATGCGGTGTCCAGCAACGACCAGACCATCAACCCGGACCTGGAACGCTTCCTCGCGAAACGCATGAACGCCACCACCATCGAGGTGCCGTCGAGCCACTTGTCGCTGGTTTCCCACGCCAAGGAAATCACCGACCTGATCCTCGAAGCTTCCGGTCGCCAGCCTTAAGCCCTTCATTACAACCTTGTCATCATCCTGTTGGTTGGCTGTTTGTGTCGCCTGGTTACTGTGAACTCACTGCCGGATACCGGCAGCCAACCCTTAAAGAGAGATACCGCCATGAAACTGTTTATCCTCGGCTTTGCTGCCCTCCTCGCCACCGGTTCGGCTTTTGCCGGTACCGCTGCCGCTACCTCGGTGATCCATGACACGCCCGGCTTCTTCATGCACATGGACGTGGCCAAAGTGCTGTCGAGCACCGACACCTACGGCCAGTGCGGCATCGTCCCCGCCCGCCTCGACTACCTCGACAGCCAGGGCCGCGAACACGTGCTGGACTATCAGGTACAGGGCATCGGCTGCCCCAATGACAATTGATCGGGCTACACTTGCGCCACGAAACACCGGCACATCATCAGGGCAACTCCCATGAATATCCTCGTAGTCGAAGACGAGCCCAAGGCGGGCAACTACCTGCTTAACGGTCTGCAGGAACTGGGCTACTCCGTGAGCCTCGCCCGCGACGGTGTGGACGGTTTGCACCAGGCCCTGGAAACCCCGTTCGACGTGATCGTGCTGGACGTGATGATGCCGAAAATGGACGGCTGGGAAGTGTTGCGTCGCCTGCGCAAGGAGGCCGACACCCCGGTGCTGTTCCTCACCGCCCGGGACGACATTGCCGACCGCATCAAGGGCCTGGAACTGGGCGCCGACGATTACCTGATCAAGCCGTTTTCCTTCGCCGAACTGGTGGCGCGCCTGCGCACCCTGACCCGGCGCGGGCCAAGTCGTGAAGAAGAACAACTGCAGATCGCCGACCTGCAGATCGACGTGCTCAAGCGCCGCGTCACCCGCGGCGGCGTGCGCATCACCCTGACCAACAAGGAGTTCGCCTTGTTGCACTTATTTGCCACCCACCAGGACCAGGTGCTGTCGCGCTCGCTGATCGCCTCGCGGGTGTGGGACATGAATTTCGACAGCGACACCAATGTGGTCGACGTGGCCGTGCGCCGCCTGCGCCTGAAAATCGACGACCCGTTCCAGCTCAAGCTGATCCACAGCGTGCGCGGCATCGGCTACCGCTTCGATACGCAGCCATGAGCAAGCCTCGGCATTACTCC
The DNA here is from genome assembly GCF_001952855.1 of Pseudomonas sp. ATCC PTA-122608. Taxonomy (GTDB): domain Bacteria; phylum Pseudomonadota; class Gammaproteobacteria; order Pseudomonadales; family Pseudomonadaceae; genus Aquipseudomonas. The sequence goes on from NZ_LPNO01000009.1 coordinate 64,041, forward strand.
CTGACACTGCGCCTGGCGCTGATCTTTGCCTTGCTGGCGTTCGCCCTGCTGGCGACCCTCGGCGTGGCGCTGTACCGCGAGCTTGAGCGCGAACTGATCCGCCGCGATGACGCCGCGTTGATTTACCGCGTCGACCAACTGCGCAATCTGCTGAACGACAGCAACACCCTGGACCTGATCAAGACCAAGCCAGAGCTGTTCCAGAACATGCTGGGCAATCGCGAATCGGTGCTGAGCATCGCCGCGCCGGGGCAGAAGCCGTTGCTGGAGGTGAACCCCGGCAACATCGATATGCCCGCCGTGACACCGGTGCCCCGGAACCATGCCCTGGACTTCTCCGATGTGCAGCATTTGCCTGGCGTCAACGGAGTGCCCTTCTCCATGCTGGCTGCCACCATCGATTCCGGCGACCTGGGCAGCCTGCAAGTCACCACCGGGCGCCTGATGACCGAGCGCACCGCCGTGCTCGCCAGCTACCGGCTGAGTGTCTATATCCTCGCCAGCATCGCCGCGTTGGTACTCGCGGTGGTCGGTTACCTGATGGTGCATCGCGGCTTGCTGCCGTTGCGGCGCCTGGCGGTGCATGCGCAGGGCATCGGTGTCGGCAACCTCGCCGCGCGCCTCGACAGCCAGGGCGCACCGAAAGAACTGCTGCCGATGATTGACTCGTTCAACACCATGCTCGAACGCCTGGCCAAGGGTTTTGTGCAACTGGGGCAGGTCTCCACCGACATGGCCCACGAACTGCGCACGCCCATCAATAACTTGCTGGGGGAAACCCAGGTGGCGTTGCAACAACACCGCAGCGTCGAGGCCTATCAGCAACTGCTGGCCTCCAATGTCGAAGAGCTTGAACGCTTGGCGCGCATGCTCGACAACATGCTGTTCCTGGCCCGCACCGACCCCGCCAGCGCCTTGCGCCAACGCCAGGAACTGAATGCCGCCGATGAAGTGGAGCGCATGGCCGACTACTTCGAAGGGCCGGCGGGCGATGTCGACATCAGCATCCTGGCCCAGGGCACCGGTGTGATCTGGGCCGAACCGATGCTATTGCGCCGTGCCCTGGCCAACCTGTGCGCCAACGCCATCAAATATGGAGCGCCAAGTTCTGAACTGCTGATCCAGGCCACACCCAGCGCCGAAGGCATCAGCCTGACAGTGACCAACCAAGGGGCAACCATCCCGGCGGAGCACTTACCGAGGTTGTTCGAGAGGTTTTATCGGGTGGATGAATCCCGGGAGCGATCGGCGCATTCCAACGGGTTGGGGCTGTCCATCGTCGCGACCATCATGCAGTTGCACAACGGGCGCTACAGCGTCAGCAGCGAGGACGGTGTGACGTGCTTCGCGTTGTTTTTCCCGGGACGCGAAGCCGAAAACCTCAGCTGACTTGCCCACCCGCTTCAGCGATATCCACCTGGGTATTCCAGGCGGTCAGCAGCGCAATCCGCAAGCCCTCAACCTGCATCGGCAATGCCATCGAGGCCGGCTCGGGCACGCGGCCCGCCACCTGTTCAGGTAGCCACGGCACATGGATGAAACCGCTGCGTACCGCTGACCCGGCGAGCGCGTGCTGCAAGAGATAGAACACCTGATTGCACACGAAAGTGCCGGCGGTTTGCGACACGCTGGCCCCAATGCCGGCTTCGCGCACGGCCCTCACCATGGCCTTGCTCGGCAAGGTACCGAAGTAGGCCGCAGGGCCGCCGGGCACCACCTCTGTGTCGATAGGTTGCTCACCCAGGTTGTCCGGAATCCGCGCGTCGTTGAGATTGATCGCGACCCGCTCGATGGAAATATCACTGCGCCCGGGGCCCAGCCCGACAGCAATGACCATCTGCGGGCGATGTTCGGCCAACAGCTGAGCCAGACGCTCGCCCGCCGTGGCAAAGGCGCAGGGCAACTGCCGCGCGACAATCCGCACATCAGCGCCCAACTGCACACCCTCCAACAGGCGTACCGCCTCCCAGGACGGGTTGATAAGGTCTTGGCCAAACGGTTCGAAACCCGTCAGCAATACAGTGCGCATTACAGCCTCACATCAGCAGGTAGAGCAGGACAATATTCACCACCAGCATCATCAACGCCGTCGGCATCTGTGCCTTGATGACCGCGTTTTTATCCGGCAGCTCCAACAACGCCGCCGGGACAATATTGAAGTTGGCCGCCATCGGTGTCATCAGCGTACCGCAGTAACCGGAGAACATGCCGATGGCAGCCATCACCGCCGGGTTGCCGCCGTAGATGCCCACCAGCACCGGCACACCCACGCCGCCGGTCATCACCGGGAAGGCCGCAAAACCATTGCCCATGATCACGGTAAACAGTGCCATGCCCAGCACATACACCATCACCGCAACCAGCTTGTAATCCAGGTTGATGTAGGTGGTGGTGATGTGCGCAACCGCCGTGCCCACGCCCGCTTCGTTGAACAACAGCCCGAGCATCGCCAGCATCTGCGGCAGCACCATCGCCCAGCCCAGCGCTTCGGTGAGGCGCCGGGATTCGCGAAGGGCTTGCACCGGGGTGTCCCGCGTCAGCCAGCAGGCCAGCGCCAGTGCAATCAGGCAGCCGATGCCCAGGGAAACAAAGGTGGTGTTCTTCGGGTCCAGCAGCGGCACGCCGCCGATCTCGGTGTGTTTGAGTAATACCGAGCCGATCACCGTGGTCAACGGAATGGCCAATGCAGGGATAAACAATTTATGCCCCAGGCGACCAGCGCTGGCCCGTGCGGCCTTGTCATGCAACTGGGCATGCGCGCCGCGGCCTACGCCGCCCAGGCCCGCGATGACTGCCATCACCACCACGCCCACGCCGACCACCACCGAGGGCAGACGCTCCCCCACCAGGAACGGAATGGCAAACAGCAGCCAGAACAACGAACTCGACCAGCGCTTGGGGTGGGTGCGATCCATCAGGATCATCCCGGAGGTGATCACCAACAGAATGCCGGCCAGCCAGTACAGGTATTCAATGGAAATGATCATTGCGCCGCCTCCGCTTTGTTGGCCGGTGACAGCTCTCGGGTCAGCATTCGGTCAAAGCGGTGCAAGCGGATGGCGTGAATGATGAAGGCGCAGATCGCCGTCGGGATGCCCCAGACCGCAATGTGCAGAGGCTCGACATCAATCCCCGAACCCAGCAGGAAGGTGTGCATCAGCGCAATCGCACCAAAGGCGACGAAGATATCCTCGCCAAAAAACAGCCCCACGTTGTCGGTCGCGGCACACATGGCCAGGACCTTGTGGCGAAGCTTGTCGGGAAGTTTGCCATAGCGCTTTTCCGCCGCGCCTTCCGCCATCGGCGCCAGCAACGGGCGCACCATCTGCGGGTGCCCGCCCAGGCTCGTCAGGCCCATGGCCGCGGTGGATTCACGCACAAACAGGTAGATGATCAGCAAGCGCCCGACCGTGGCCCGCTCAAAGCGCGCGATCCAGTTTTGCGCATGCAGGCGCAAGCCATGGCGCTCCAGCAAGCCGATGACGGCGAGGGGCAACAACAGGATCAATTGCAAGGCGCGGGTCTGGAGAAAGCCGTCGCCCATGGTGGCGAGGATCTTTTCCAGCGGGAAGTGGGCGGCAAACCCGGTGGCAATCGCTGCCGCCGTGACGACCAACAGCGGATTGAAGCGCAACACAAAGCCGACCACGATGACGAGTACGCCAATCAGCGGCCATAGGTTCACAACAGTTTGCATGGTGGTGAGGTCCTTAAGTGCGCGCTGCGGCGCCAGTAAAGCAGGTAGTGAACAAAGGGTTCACTGCAAGAAAACGGCGTGCAGCCCGGCTCGATTTTTTATTGTTGACCTGGAAGGTCGAGCGTCAGTGGCGGCATCTTTGCTGCTTGGGGAGGGAGGTGTCCAACAAGAAAAATTGTTGCTGCAATCCAATAAAGTTTGTGGGTGTTTGAAGCGTTAGAGGGCATTTGGCAGTCATCGCTTGCCAGACGGCGGGAGGTTCAAGCATCGTAGCCGCCCCATCCGATGCGGTGGCCTCCCCCTTTCTCAATTGTTGTGGATACGGAAATTCAATGAAAACCTCCAAGGCGCTTTACGCCCTGTCGTTCGCTGTTGCCCTCTCGATGCTGGGTGGCTGCGCAGCCAAGGTAAAAAGCGGTGGTGCAGACACCCTGGCCATCCCGGAATCGGCTAAACAAAACCTGGTCGTGAGCTTCAAGGGCAACACCACTGTCGAGCAAAACCAGGACTGGCCACTGCTCAAGCAACAATGGGGCGCGGCCCTGCAAACCGAGGCGCAACAGGCCGGTTATAGCCTCAAGGAAACACCCACCATCAACACCGGCAGTGCAGACGGAGTTGGCATCACCATTAACGTCAGCAAGTTTCGTTACCTGACGGCTGGCAGCCGCTACGCTGCTGGAGCATTGGTGGGTAATGCCTGGGTGTTCTCGAAAGCTGACTTTTGCGACTTGAAATCCGGCGCACCGCTGGGCGCACGGACTTATGAAACCGAGTCATCGGCCTGGGAAGGCGTGGCGTCGGCCATGACGCAGAAGCAGGTCCAGGCGATTGCCAAGCAGGTGATTGCGGACATCAAGAACGCCAAGGCGCAGTAAGCACCTGGCGGCATCCATGTTGCTCGCGCTGCCGATGGCGACGCGGGGCTGAACAGGCTCAGCGCCGCCATCGCTCCTGCTAAATCAAGACAAGGACGTGCACATGAGCATTTACCTTTCCCTATGGCTGGCACTCACCGTTGTGACTGCCTACCTGGCCAGTCAGCGCGGCAGGTCAGGGCCAAGATGGTTTGCGATTGGGCTGTTCGTGCCGGTGATCCCCCTGATCGCCCTCCTGCTGATGCCGCGCGTTCCCAAGACCGGTGTGGACGCCCTGGTACACGAAGACCTGCGCCCGTGCCCCGCGTGTGAAAGCCCGATCAAAGCAACCGCCGCGCAATGCAAACACTGTGGCGCCGAGGTGGAACCTATCGCCCTGAAATATCGCAGCGGCTGGGTGGTGCGCCTTACCGCCGATACCGACAAAGCGTTTGGCGAACTGGTTGCGCAACTGCGAGCGCTCGATGTGCCCACCGTGCTCGATGAGCCGCCTCATGCCTTTGTCGGCCCGTTTGAAGAGAAGGCCCAGGCGCAGAATGTGCTCAGGTACTTGAAGTCCGATCACGGCCTGGACGGCTTGGTGACCTGGCGGTCGGTGACCCGCTAGCCCTCAACCCAGACGCTTCTCGAAAAAGTGGCGTTTGTGCCCTGGCGGGTACTCGGCAATATGCCCGAACTCGCTGAAACCCAGTTTCCGATAGAACCCGGGTGCCTGAAAGCTGAAGGTATCCAGCCAGATCCCCGCACACCCTTTCTCCCGTGCCAGCTCCTCAGCCGCGTGCATCAGCCGCGAGCCCATGCCTTGAGTGCGCATTGACTCAGGCACGCTCAACAGCTCAACGAACATCCAGCCATAGGAAATTTTCCCGTAGAGGCCGCCCACCACTTCCTGGCTGGCGGGATCACGCAGTAACAGCCCAAAGGTTTCGAACGGGTTCTCGCCGCATTGGCTGATGTTGTATGCCCGGAGCGGCTGAAGGATGGCCTGGCGCTCTTGCTCGGTAATGTCGAAAGATAACTCTATCCCTGATTCCATCTCGCTGAACTCCTGATAGTTTGAAGACGCCCACGTTTGAAGACGGGCACGCAGCTCATCTAGTCAAGGCGAACACCCACCCACGACCGCTTCTCTTCTGAACGAATCAGGCGAGCGCCCGGTAGTTTTGTCGGTGATATCCGCCACACAGCCACTCACCGGCACGGACTGGATAACTTGATAAGTCGCGCCAACGGCAGGGATAAAACTGACCAGGTTTGCGCAACTGCGAAGAGCGTTGGCGCCCTCTTTGTTGGCGCCACCGCTGCTCATGACATTTACGTAGATCCGTCGATCGGGGATCAGTAAAAACCGCTCGCTGACCTCGCCTTTGCGAGTGCCGAGCACGCCGGTTTCTGCCGTATCGTTGCAACCCGGATCGTAATAGGCCCAATACATTTGGACGCCGCCGTTCAACAGGGTGTTAGGCCCCTGGATGGCTTCGAGCGTTGCGTGGGGCGCAGTGGCGGCAGGTTGTTGATAGAAACCTACACAACCGGCACTCAAGCTGCAGCACAGCGCCAATAAGATCTTTTTCAAAGACAAACCTCCCTGTAAAACAGCCCGGCCGACGTTGGCCATGGGCGATTGTACCCAGACAATATCAATTAGACATCACCGCACACTGGTCGCCTGACGATACTGGCGCGGCGTAAACCCGGTCAACGCCTTGAACTGCCGGGTAAATGCGCTGTGGTCGGTATACCCACACTGCAACGCCACCTCAGTGATCGGCAGCTCGGTATGCAGCAGCCGGTGCGCATGCTCAAGGCGCACCTTCTGGATCATCTGGCGCGGCGTGAGGTGGAACACGCGCTTGCAGTAGCGCTCCAGTTGCGCCACTGAAATCCCGGCAATCCGCGTCAATTCACCCAGGGTGACACGCCGATTGAAATGCGCCCGGATGTGCTCGTCCACCGCCGCCAGCCGTTGATAGGCCGGGTGGGTTTCGCTGGCGGTTTGCAGGTCGACCGAGATGCCCGCCAGGCCGATGATCGCACCGTCACGGCTGTACAGCGGCCATTTGTGGGTCAGGCACCAGCCCGGCTCGCGGGTGCCGTAGAGGTGCAATTCCAGCTGGTCCTCCAGGACAAATCCCTGCTCCAGCACCCGTCGATCCTGTTCGGTATAGCCAGGCCCCAACTGCGCGGGAAAGACCTCGGCGCTGGTTTTCCCCAGCAGCGGTTGCAAGTGCTTCAACCCGCACCGTTGCACCAAGGTGCGGTTGGCCAATACGTAGCGCGCCTGCACGTCCTTGATAAAAATCGCGGCATTCGGAATCACGTCCAGCATCGGCAACAACAGCCCTACGCTGGCCAGTAATTCTTCGATGGTGTGCGGGCGGTTGGCCTCGCTCCCTTGGCAAAGGGTCGCGAACGCGCTCTGCATCATGACGCTTTCTCCTGCTTTCAGCGGACAGGCCAGGCGCCCGGCGGGCGGTGCCTGGCGAGCAGATTGCCCCATGGGCGCCGCCATGTCGAGCGCTCGAAACTGTGCTGATTTCGTCATATCAGCCTGCGCAAAACATCAATCGCGGCGCCATTGATGGGTTCACTGTATGGCCACTGCATGCCTATCCAATAACCCACAAGAAGGCGCCGCCATGTCAGCCCAAGGCAAGTTCAAGAAACAGCTTTCATTGATCGACCTCACCTTTATCGGACTGGGAGCGATCTTCGGTTCGGGCTGGTTGTTCGCGGCCAGTCACGTCTCAGCCATTGCCGGGCCGGCGGGGATTTTTTCCTGGTTGCTGGGCGGGTTTTCCGTGCTGCTGCTGGGCATTGTGTACTGCGAACTGGGAGCGGCATTACCCCGCGCCGGTGGCGTGGTGCGCTACCCGGTTTACTCCCACGGCCCACTGCTGGGCTACCTGATGGGCTTTATCACGCTGATCGCGTTTTCAAGCCTGGTGGCGATTGAAGTGGTCGCCTCGCGCCAATACGCCGCAGCCTGGTTTCCCGAGCTGACGCAGGCGGGTTCCAGCAACCCGACGATCCTCGGCTGGTTCGTGCAGTTTGCGCTGCTCTCGCTGTTTTTCGCCCTCAACTACCGCAGCGTGAAGACCTTCGCCATGGCCAATAACCTGGTCAGCGTGTTCAAGTTCATCGTGCCGTTGCTGGTGATCGGCGTGCTGTTCACCTTCTTCAAACCGGAAAATTTCCACGCCCAGGGCTTCGCGCCGTTCGGGCTGTCGGGCATTGAAATGGCCGTGTCCGCCGGCGGGGTGATTTTCGCGTACCTGGGCCTGACGCCGATCATCTCGGTGGCCAGCGAAGTGAAAAACCCGCAACGCACCATTCCGATTGCGCTGATCCTGTCGGTGCTGCTCTCTACCGCAATCTACGTGTTGTTGCAGACCGCATTCCTCGGCGGCATTCCCACCGAAATGCTCGCGAACGGCTGGGCCGGCGTCGCCAAGGAACTGGCCCTGCCGTACCGCGATATCGCCCTCGCCCTGGGTGTGGGCTGGCTGGCTTACCTGGTGGTGGCCGACGCGGTGATCTCCCCCAGCGGTTGCGGCAACATCTACATGAACGCCACGCCGCGGGTGATCTACGGCTGGGCGCAAACCGGGACCTTCTTCAAGATCTTCACGCGCATCGATGAAAAGTCCGGCATCCCGCGCCCGGCGCTGTGGCTGACCTTTGGCTTGTCGGTGTTCTGGACCCTGCCCTTCCCGTCGTGGGAAGCGCTGATCAACGTAGTGTCCGCCGCACTGGTGTTGAGCTACGCCGTGGCGCCGGTGTCCGTGGCCGCACTGCGCCGCAATGCGCCTGACCTGCCGCGCCCGTTCCGGGTCAAGTGGATGGGTGTGCTCGGCCCACTGTCGTTCATCATCGCCGCGCTGATCGTCTACTGGTCGGGCTGGAGCACTGTGTCGTGGCTTCTCGGCCTGCAAATCCTGATGTTCGTGGTGTACCTGCTGTGCGGCCGTTTTGTGCCGACCCTGCACCTCAGCCTCGGCCGCCAGGTTCGCTCCTCTGCGTGGCTGATCGGCTTCTACGGCGTGACCATCATCCTGTCGAAGCTCGGCAGCTTTGGTGGCCTGGGCATCCTCAGCCATCCGTTCGACACCGTGGTCGTCGCCGCTTGTGCACTGGGGATTTATTACTGGGGCGTGGCCACCGGCGTGCCGGCGCATCTGGTTCGCCTGGAAACCGAAGATGACGAAAGTGAAGTGCCTGAGCCCGACATCGGCCGCGTGCAGTTGGCTTCCTGAACATCAGCCCACCCCTGAATGGATAGTGTTATGAAACGAGTTCACATCATCGATTCCCACACCGGCGGCGAACCCACGCGCCTGGTGATGACAGGTTTCCCCGAGCTTGCCGGCGAGAGCATGGTCGACAAGCTCGACAACCTGCGCACCCAGCATGACCAATGGCGCAGGGCGTGCCTGCTGGAGCCCCGTGGCAACGATGTACTGGTGGGCGCGCTGTATTGCGCGCCGGTCTCGGCCGATGCCACCTGCGGCGTGATTTTCTTCAACAACGCCGGCTACCTCGGCATGTGCGGCCACGGCACCATCGGCCTGGTTGCCTCGCTGCATCACTTGGGGCAGATCGCACCGGGCGTGCACAAGATCGACACGCCGGTGGGCCCGGTCAGCGCCACGTTGCATGCCGACGGTGCGGTGACGTTGCGCAATGTGCCTGCCTATCGCTATCGCCAACAGGTACCGGTGGAAGTGCCTGGACATGGTCGGGTCTACGGCGATATTGCCTGGGGCGGCAACTGGTTCTTCCTGGTTTCCGAGCACGGGCAAGCGCTGCAAATGGACAACGTCGAAGCCCTGACCGATTACACCTGGGCGATGCTCAAAGCCCTTGAGGCCCAGGGCATCCACGGTGAAGACGGCGCCCTGATCGACCATATCGAACTGTTCGCCGACGACGACCAGGCCGACAGCCGCAACTTCGTCATGTGCCCGGGCAAAGCCTACGACCGCTCGCCCTGCGGCACCGGCACCAGCGCCAAGCTGGCGTGCCTGGCGGCCGACGGCAAACTCGCCGCCGGTGAGCCGTGGGTGCAGGCCAGCATCACCGGCAGCCAATTCGAAGGCAGCTACGAATGGGAAGGCGAACGTGTGCGCCCTTCCATCACCGGCCGCGCCTACATGACCGCCGACAGCACCTTGCTGATCGACGAACAGGATCCCTTCGCGTGGGGCATCTGAACCGCCCCCGCCCCTTCAATCAAACTGGAGCTGAAACCATGAACACCAACATCTTCACCGGCTGCATCCCCGCCCTGATGACCCCGTGCACTGCCGAGCGCAAACCGGACTTTGACGCACTGGTCGCCAAGGGCCGCGAACTGATCGATATCGGCATGAGCGCGGTGGTGTACTGCGGCTCCATGGGCGACTGGCCGTTGCTCACGGAAGCCGAGCGTCAGGAAGGCGTGGCGCGTCTGGTGGCTGCCGGGGTACCGACCATCGTCGGTACCGGCGCGGTCAACAGCCGTGAAGCGGTGGCCCACGCGGCGCATGCGGCGAAAGTCGGCGCCCATGGCTTGATGGTCATCCCGCGTGTGCTGTCCCGTGGCGCCTCGGCGACGGCGCAGAAGGATCACTTTGCGGCCATCCTCAAGGCGGCGCCGAACCTGCCGGCGGTGATCTACAACAGCCCTTACTACGGCTTCGCCACCCGCGCCGATCTGTTCTTTGAGCTGCGTCGCGAGTACCCGAACCTGATCGGCTTCAAGGAATTCGGCGGCGCGGCAGACCTGCGTTACGCGGCCGAACACATCACCTCCAAAGATGATGCCGTGACCTTGATGGTCGGCGTGGACACCCAGGTGGTCCACGGTTTCGTCAACTGCAACGCCACTGGCGCGATCACCGGCATCGGCAACGCGCTGCCACGGGAAGTTTTGCAACTGGTGGCCCTGAGCAAGAAAGCCGCCAAGGGTGACGCCACCGCGCGCCGCCAGGCACGGGAGTTGGAATCGGCGCTGGCGGTGTTGTCGTCCTTCGACGAAGGCTGCGACCTGGTGCTGTTCTATAAACATCTGATGGTGCTCAACGGCGACCAGGAATACACCCTGCACTTCAACGAGACCGATGCCCTCAGCGATGCCCAACGTCGGTATGCCGAGAACCAGTACGCGCTGTTCCGCCAGTGGTACGCCAACTGGTCGGCCGAGCAGAACGTCGCCTAACACTATTCAAGGCAGCAAAGATAAATGTGGGAGCTGTCGAGCCCCGGCGAGGCTGCGATGGGATCAACGCGGTGTACCTGCCAGACCGCAGCGCCTGCATCGCAGCCTCGCTCTGGCTCGACAGCTCCTACAGAGATTCTCTTTGTCTGCCCCTCTTTACTTTCTCAGGACTACGCCATGACTCTGACGGGCACCATGCTGATTGGTCAGCACTCCATTCCAGGCAGCCGCGAGGCAATCCGGGCGATCAATCCGGCCACCGATATTGCGCTGGAACCCGCCTACGCCGGCGGCACCGCCGAGCATGTCGAACAAGCCTGTGCGTTGGCATGGAGCGCCTTCGATAGCTACCGCGAAACGCCGTTGGCGGCTCGCGCCGAATTCCTTGAAAGCATTGCCAACGAAATCGAAGCCCTGGGCGATGAGCTGATTGAACGGGCGATGGCCGAGACCGGCCTGCCCCGCCCACGCATCCAGGGCGAGCGCGGGCGCACCTGTCACCAATTACGCACCTTCGCCCGCACGGTGCGCGCGGGTGAATGGCTGGATGTGCGGGTTGATTCCGCTCAGCCGGATCGCCAGCCCCTGCCCCGCTCTGATCTGCGTCAGCGCCAGGTACCTTTGGGACCAGTGGCGGTGTTCGGCGCGAGTAATTTTCCCCTGGCATTCTCAGTGGCCGGCGGTGATACCGCTTCGGCACTGGCGGCCGGTTGCCCGGTGATCGTGAAGGCACACGGTGCGCATCCTGGCACCAGCGAACTGGTGGGCCGCGCGGTGGCCAAGGCCGTTCAGCAATGTGGTCTGCCTGACGGTGTGTTTTCGCTGTTGTACGGCTCGGGCCGCGAAGTCGGGATCGCGCTGGTGTGCGATCCACGCATCAAGGCCGTGGGTTTCACCGGCTCGCGCAGCGGTGGCATCGCCTTGTGCCAGGCGGCCCAGGCACGTCCCGAGCCGATTCCGGTGTATGCGGAGATGAGTTCGATCAATCCGGTCTACCTGTTTCCCGCCGCGTTGAGCGCGCGCAGTGAAGCATTGGCGCAAGGGTTTGTCGCGTCCCTGACCCAAGGCGCCGGCCAGTTCTGCACCAATCCCGGACTGGTGATTGCCGTTGCGGGGCAGGCGCTGGACCACTTCATCGACAACGCCGCCAATCTGCTTCAGCGCAGCGCTGCCCAGGTCATGCTTACACCGGGAATCTTCAAGGCTTATGACGACGGTGTCAGCGCCCTGGCCAAGCATGCTCATGTCGCGGGCAAAGGGTTGGCGGCACAAGGCCCGAACCAGGGCCAGGCCCACCTGTTCGTGACCCACGCACAAGATTTTCTCGCCAACCACAGCTTACAGGCCGAGATATTCGGCGCCGCCTCCTTGATCGTGCAATGCGCCAACGCCGATGAAGTCCGCCAGGTCAGTGAACACCTGGAAGGCCAGTTGACCGCCACCTTGCATCTGGATGACGACGATCTGCAAACCGCCCACGCGCTGCTGCCGACCCTGGAACGCAAGGCCGGTCGCCTGCTCGTCAACGGCTGGCCGACCGGCGTGGAAGTGTGTGATGCGATGGTGCATGGCGGGCCTTTCCCGGCAACGTCAGACTCGCGCACCACCTCGGTGGGCACGGCCGCGATCCTGCGATTCCTGCGGCCGGTGTGCTACCAGGACTTCCCGGATGGCTTGCTGCCGACGGCGCTGCAACACGGCAATCCATTGCTGCTGCGGCGCCTGCTCGACGGTCAGAGAGAAGCCTAGGCCATGACCGATAACGTCATTCCAGACATCGCCGTGGTCGGGGCCGGGATCATCGGCGTCGCCTGCGCATTGCAACTGGCACGCCAGGGGCGGCGAGTGGTGGTCATCGACCAACAGCAACCCGGCCACGGGGCTTCGTTCGGCAACGCCGGTCACCTGGCGACCGAGCAAGTGTTTCCCATCGCGGATGCGTCGATCCTTAGCCGCTTGCCGGCCATGCTCATGGACCCGATGGGCCCGCTACGCCTGGACTGGAAATACCTGCCGCGCGCCCTGCCATGGTTTACCCGGCTGCTGTTGAATCTGCGTTCGGCGCCATTCCAGCGTACCGTCGCCGGCATCCGCGCGCTGAATGAAAGCAGCTTGGGCGCCTGGCACCGTCTGCTGGAAAGTATCGACCGTACCGAACTGATGCGCGAAGACGGCTCATTGCTGATCTTCGAGCGCCCCGACTCCCGTCAGGCCATGGACGCCTTGCAGGCACGCATGCGCCAGCAAGCAGTGCCGGTGGATTACTGGCAGGCCAGTGCGGTACAGGAGGTGGCGCCGCAACTCAGCGAAGGAATTCAGGGCGGGTTGTTCTTTCCCCGCACCGGGCATTTTCTCGATCCTTACCGGGTGGTTTGCGAACTGGTGGAAGCGGCCAAGGCCTGTGGTGTGCAATTTCTCAAGCAACCGGTTTTGGGTGGGCAGTTGGGCGAGCATGGTGTTTCGCTGAGGACTGACCAAGGCGTGGTCGCGGCGCGTCAGGTGTTGATCGCCTGCGGTGCGCATTCGGCCAAATTGACCGCCGAACTGACCGGCAAAAAGATCCCGCTGGATACAGAGCGCGGCTATCACTTGATGCTGCCCAATGAGCATGGGCGGCTACCGTTCGCCGTCACGTCACTGGAGCGCAAGTTCATCATGACGCCCATGGATGGAGGATTGCGGCTGGCAGGTACCGTCGAGTTTGCAGGCCTCGATCGCCCGCCGAACATGGAGCGCGCGTGGCGGTTACACCGGCTGAGCCAGGGTTTGTTTCGTCGTGATTTGAGTGCTGAGGACGCGACGCCATGGATGGGGTTTCGCCCTTCCCTGCCGGACTCGCTGCCGATTATCGACAAGCTGTGCGATGGCAAGGTCTTGCTTGCGTTTGGGCATCAGCATCTGGGGCTGACGCAGGCGGCGGTGACGGCGGAGTTGATTGGCCAACTGGTGTCGCCTGGGTCCTGCAGCCACGGCTTGCCGGCGCTGGAACCCTATCGGCTGAGTCGTTTCTGAAAGGAGCGGCACCCAAATTCGGGGCCGCCCGTCTGTTGGTGCTACTTAGCGATAACGTTCCAGCCAGTGCGCGTAAGGCGCGGGCAAGGTCCAGGAAGACTTATCGACCCCCAGTTCCTTGGCCGCAAAGTACGCCCAATGTGGATCGGCCAAATGGGCGCGCCCTACCGATACCAGGTCAAGTTGCCCGGCCTGCAACGCACCTTCTGCCAGTTGCGGCGTACCAAAGCCCCAGGCGGAAGTCACCGGCAAACCGGCCTCGCGACGCACACGCTCGGCGATCGGCCCCATAAATGCCGGGCCCCACGGAATGTTGGCATCGGGCGTGGAGAAACCGACGCTGACGCTCAGCAAGTCCAAGCCACCGGCCTTGAAACGACGGGCAAGCTCGATGGATTCCGTCAGGGTCTGCTCGTCGCGACCGTCATATTCGATCACCCCAAAACGTGCGGTCAGTGGCAGGTTTTCTGGCCATACCTCGCGCACTGCGGCAAGGGTTTCCAACAGGAAACGGCTGCGGTTATCGAAGCTGCCACCGTAGGCATCGGTGCGTTGGTTGGAATGCTCGGAGAAAAAGCTCTGGCCCAGGTAACCGTGGGCGAAATGCAGTTCGATCCATTCAAAACCGGCGTCACGGGCACGGCGAGCAGCATCGACGAAGTCCTGGCGAACCCGTGCGATGTCTTCCAGGGTCATGGCGCGAGGGACATTCGGCAGGTGTGCGCCAAAAGGGATGGCCGAGGGTGCAATGGTCTGCCAGGACCGGGCATCGGAAGCCGGGATATGGTCATCCCCTTCCCACGGACGATTGGAACTGGCCTTACGACCGGCGTGACCAATCTGGATGCCAGGAACCGAACCTGCGGCCTTGATGGCGTTGACCATGGGCACGAAGGCTTGCGCATGCGCGTCGCTCCAGATCCCCGCACAGCCAGGTGTGATGCGCCCTTCAGGCGCTACAGCGGTCGCCTCGACCACCACCAGACCCGCGCCGCCACGGGCCATACTGGCGAGGTGCACGTGGTGCCAGTCGTTGACCATGCCGTCGTCAGCCATGTACTGGCACATCGGCGGGATAGCGATCCGGTTGCGCAACGTCACGTCTTTCAGCTTGTAGGGTTCGAATAATGCAGCCATGAAAAGTCTCCTGAAGCGAAGGTGGGGTAGTTTTCGATTGTTCGATGTTAATCGAACTATGGTGTTAAGCGATAGCCCTGTTATCATTCGCTTCATGCGAGCCTTCAAACACCCCAATGCCGAAGACCTGATTCTCGAACGCGTGCTCTACGCGTTAAGTGACCCTGTTCGGCTTGAAATCGTTCGCTGCCTGGCTGGCGTCACCGAGGCCACCTGCGGCGAGCTGGACGGCGGACGGCCGAAATCCAGCGTCTCCCATCACTTCCGGGTGTTAAGGGATGCGGGGCTTGTACACACCCGCAGTGTTGGCACGACCCATATGAACTCGTTGCGCACTGATGTAATGGACAGCCGGTTTCCGGGGCTGGTACAGGCGATCCTTTCCCAGCAGTGAGCATGCACGCTGCGGTGGCGCCTTTTCCTGCGCCGGCCAGCGTTACAGGCGAAATGTCTTGCGACGGTTTTGCACTACCAGCAGCGGCAGCCCGGTGATTATCGTGCATGACTTTACGGTTACGCGACGCCGGGAACCCGCCTTGAACAACACCCACTCCTTTTCCATGCGCACGATGCTGCGAAGCGCCGCCTTTGCGATCATTGCCCTTCTATTTGCCAATAGCGCCATCGCCGAATCGGCCATGCCTTTGGGCCAGAAATCGTTCGAGTCATATCGCCTCGATACCTTGCAATGGCTGCGGGAGCATCGCGACTTCCAGGGCAGCGACAGGGAAGCCGAACTCAACTGGAACGCGCCGCAGGAATGGCGCCCGGCGGGAACCCCCAAACGCGGGATCATTCTCGTGCACGGCCTGGGCGACTCTCCGTGGTCGTTCCACGATATCGGCAGCGCACTGGCTGCCCGCGGCTTCCTGGTGAGGACCGTGCTGCTTCCCGGCCACGGCACACAACCGGCCGACATGCTGCAAGTACGTATGGAAGACTGGCGCCGGGTGGTGGACGAACAGGCCGCGATACTTCGCGCAGAAGTGGGCGAGATTTACCTCGGCGGCTTCTCCACCGGTGCCAACCTGGTTCTCGACTACGCCTACAAACACGACGACGTCGCCGGGCTGCTGCTGTTCTCCCCCGCTTTCCAGTCCAGCATGACCTACGACTGGCTGACACCCCTGATCAGTTGGGCACGCCCGTGGCTGCTGGCGCCAGACGCAAGCCGGCCACAACAGAGCCTGGTGCGCTACATGACCGTCCCCACCAATGGCTTCGCCCAGTTCTACCGCAGCAGCCGGCTGGCCCGCCAGGACCTGGAGCGTCGTCCCTACGACAAGCCGGTGTTCATTGCCGTCGCAGCCCACGACTCAGTGCTCGATACGAACTATGTGCTGGAGACCTTCCAACAGCGCTTCAGTAACCCCCACAGCCGCTTGGCCTGGTACGGAACACTGCCGGAGAGCGCCTGGGACACACAGCGGGTGAAAGCGCGCACCGACTACGTGCCGGAACTGCGGATCAGCCAGTTCTCGCACATGGGGTTGCTGTTCTCACCCGACAACGCGCTCTACGGCGAACAGGGCAGCCTGCGGTTTTGCTGGAACGGCCAGACGGAAGACGCCACCCGCGCCTGCGAGCAAGGGTCAGAGGTGTGGTATTCGGACTGGGGTTATCGCGAGCCGGGCAAGATGCACGCGCGGTTGACGTTCAATCCGTACTTCAACTGGCAGCTTGGGCTGATTGGTGAGGTGCTGGGTAACCTGGCTCTGGCGAGCGAGAGCGTTGGACGCTGAAACCCTTTCACATTCCTTTCACAGATGAACACCTATGGTTTGCCTGCTCCTGGTGAAACCCTAAAGCCCGCGCCCCCATCGCGGGCTTTTCTTTGCCTGTGATTTTAGTCAGGCAGCGCCAAAGCGGTACGCCTTCATAAATGGCATGCAACGGCGTTACCCTGACTGCTTTGCGCCCAGGCTAAGGATCAGCGCCAACATGCGAATTCAAAAACCTCCTGCCGTGGACCATCTGGATATCTCCCTGCGACAACTGGAGCGATCAGATATTCCCGCGTGGTATGCCTACCTTTCACAAAGAGAAGTCATTCAACACACAAGCTGGGATTTGAAAAACGAGAATGACCTTTTGCCATTATTTGACGAACTGGACTCGCCCCGTCCTTCTTCAAACAGGCGTCTGGCTATCACTCAAGGGGCAGACCGCGAACTCATCGGCACAATCGGTTTTCACACGATTTCCGAAACGAACCGAAGCGCGGAGATAGCCTATGACCTCTCACCTGCTTACTGGGGCAAAGGCATTGCCAGCGCAGTGTGCGCTGCGATAACTCAGTGGGCATTCCTGGAATATGGTTTTGTGCGAGTACAAGGCACCGTTCTCGTGACGAACCCTCGCTCGGCCAACGTCCTGAAAAAATGCGGGTTTCAGTACGAGGGAACGCTGAGGTCATTCCGTATGGTGCGGGGCAGCCCCGGGGATTTTGAAATGTACGCCCTCTTGAATACCAACCGAACCTGAAAGGGTTGCCTGGTTTTTTGTAGAGGCATACCCAAACGATAGGCAACAAAAAAGGGCCCACCTTTCGGTGAGCCCTTCTAGACCGCCCAGCAGAGCGGATTTTGTTTGGTAGGCGCGATTGGACTCGAACCAACGACCCCCACCATGTCAAGGTGACCCCGGAACATCAGTAACCTGTTGATCCATATGTAAAAATACACCATTTCGGAGGGTGCCAAAGTCCACGTTTCATCCTATAAGAATCAATAACTTAGCGTTGTATATTCCTACAGTATCTCCCCCTTCCCGGCGTCCTGCCGACCGCACACCAACCCAAAACCCCTACAGCTCGTCGCCTCAAATCGCACAACCTTCAAACCTCGATTACTGTATGCGCATACAGCATTCGGAAACACACCCCATGAACGTCGATGAAGACACCTGCGAGTGGCTTGGATGCCCTACGCCCCTGGAAATGTACAAGCATCACGCGGCCATGCTCGAGGACGAGATAAGCGACCTACAGCGCCACCTGTCCAAGTCCAGGGCAAATATCGCTGGCCTGGTGCAAATGAATGATGCGCTGCTTGTTGCCAAAGCTCGGGCCGAGCGATCTCTGAAGGACGCTTTAGAAGGCATATCCGGGAAGAACCAAGAGACTGCTGAGACAGGGAGCTTTCGCCCTATCGACCTTATTACCGAGCAGCGCGACCATCTGTTCAGGGAGAATCAGCGGCTACTGCTGGAGTTGAGCGTGCTCAGGGGGCCACAGCCCTGACGTACGCCTGGCAAGCCCGCAGCGCGATCACGGCGTTATCCCCGTCGTCGGTGATGGCGATAATTCGTTGCGCGTGCGCTGGGTCAAGTTGGGCTCGACGGCCTGCATGAACCACGCCGACGGTGCCGGCGGTGGCAGGCACGTCGCAGCCACTGGCTGAATCCGTGGCGTCGAGAAGGACTGACAGCCGGACATCAGCAGTAGCAAGGCG
Source organism: Pseudomonas sp. ATCC PTA-122608 (assembly GCF_001952855.1). Lineage (GTDB taxonomy): Bacteria > Pseudomonadota > Gammaproteobacteria > Pseudomonadales > Pseudomonadaceae > Aquipseudomonas. Next base: position 82,416 of record NZ_LPNO01000009.1, read on the forward strand.
GTCACGCAGCAAAGCCTGGTTGCGCTGGGCATCGGATAATTCCTTGGAGTGTTGTTGGTCGGCGGCGGCCAGTTTCTGCTCGGTGGCCAGGCGCTTGTCTTGCTCTGCGCGGGCCTGAGCGGCCGCGGCATTCCCGATCGCGTCAAGGTCTGTCTGGAACTGGCCCGCCTGCTTTGCCAGCTTCCCGTCATACCGCCAGTCCTGCACCTGCCAAGTCACGCCGGCGGCGGTCGCCATCAGCACCAGGATCAGCACTGCCAAGCCGACCAGCTTCTGCACCGGCGTCATGCCAGCACCTTCAGCGCCTTGTCGTACAGCGCCTGGCGGTCAGCCAGCCCGTTGGTGCCACCGTTGATGCGCTTGGTGATCTTCAGGAAATCGCTCTGGTCCGCCAGGGTGTTCAGTCCACGGGAGGACCAGAACCACGCCGCCGACATTGCCGCGTACTGCGGCTGCTCGAGCAGTTCCGGGCGATTGATCAGGTCCAGGCCCAGGGCCTCGCCGCACGCAGCATAGTTGGCCCGGCCGGTGACCTGGATCAGGCCACGGCCACGGTACCTGAAGCCATCGCCATTGACCTTATTGCCCAGATCGGCGCGGCCTTCGTACCCTGCCTGTTGCGGTGTGGGACCCCACAACTCTCTCAGCCAGCGGAACTGCCCCGACTCGTGCCCGACTTGGGCGATGAAGGCCGCAATGCGCAGTCGTGTGACGATTCCGTACTTGGCCATGGCCACGTTCAGCACAGGAACAAAAACGCCGGCTTGGCGGCCGGCGTTCGGGAGGATATGCAGCAGCTGCTGCTCGGTGATCGGCATGCTTTTCTCCAGGCGAAAAAAAGCCCAGCGCAAAGGCTGGGCTCTTTATAGAAACGAGTTATTTGGTTTTGAATACTGCAAGTATATTATGCGTGCTATTCGAATTGTTGTTGTTTGGGCATGCGGTTATTTGCCCGGATGATGACACCTCTACAAGACCCTGTGCACTTCCATCTAGACGCGCCTCAAGAGGGTGAGTGGTGGTGGCGACTCCTGAAATGCCTGACCTTGATGGCCACTGTTGGCATAGGCCACGCTTTATGTTTGAGTTTATCCCGGTTATTCCTAGCCGCAGCGATCCCAGTCCTTTGGCTATACTGCGAACAGCTGAAACGCTATCCGAATCAGCCCCTGAGTTCTGTATCCCTGTCCCGAGAAGTTTGAGAGGGAACCACCAGTCGCAGCTAGATAGCGCAAACTCTTTGGACGTTGATCCAAGCCCCATGTATGACCCAAGAACATCAGATACACATTCGTGGCCATAAATATTTAAATGCGCTGGCTCAAAGAACATCTTAACTTCATTCATTCGGTATCGCCACGACGGGGTCAATCCATCAGGGCTAAATATCTCCGGGAAAGGAATGTATATCCCATCCGATTCCTGAGCAAGACGCCTCAACTCTATTCGAGTGAAATTGCTAGCCACCTCATCCCAGATAAAATCTGCCACGATAACTGAAACATGAAATTGCCTAGCGTACTTTATTATAGAATCAATCTTGCTTTTATATTCAGAAAAATATGATTCGTCGTTTGAGTTGTCAAAAGCATCGTTGTATGAAAGAGCCATGACTAAAACATCTGTATTTTCAATGATTTTCTTTATTGCTAAATCATCGATCCAGCAAAGTCTTCTGCCAGAATTTGAGAAGTTATTTACAGTTAGTGACTTTTCACTAGAGACATAGCTAAATCCGCATATCTCAACCTTTTTTTCTGAATTGGTTACACACTCCACTCTGCATAGACCTGGCGTCAACGCTGGAAAAGGCAACCCCTCCGCCTCATAATGCCCATCATAAAGATCCACTGTGACTGAAGACAGTGGACTTAAGTCTTGGCTATAAGTGTTCACCACGGTTACGGCATTGCCGTTTAGCCTGACAATAAATGACCCACAATCATTGTTTGAAATGTACCAGATCTTTATCCTTCTCTGAAATGTGGGAACAGTTGTTGCAATTATATTCCCCGATTCAAAAGATACAAATGAGAGACCCTGAGGAACATGCGACCCTGACCTTCCTTCGCATGATATCCATGAGTTCTTTCTTCCACCTTCAGCAAGAAATGATATCTCGTGAATATCTTGTGAAAAATAATCACCGGTTCCAGTTGACATCAGCGGAGCAAATCCATAGTTCTCTGAACCATGTTCGTAATTAATTAGCCGCTTTATGATATTGACATAGCTATTACGATAAATATCTACAGCGCCTACGCCGTGGCTATTAGAATCGCCTAGAAATGTGATTGTGGGCGCATCAGAGTTTCTCAGCCTGGATTTAGCTTGCTGAGAAATTCTTAGATTTGAAGCTTTAGGATCAAGAGGGGTTGGTTTTCCATTTAAATCACCAGCTAAAATTGAAGACGCCTTCGCCGAAATGGCAAGCGCAGATCCTGCCTTCAGTAACGAACGCCTAGTTATTTTCAAAATGTACAACCCCCAAATAGTCGTTTGGAGATTGTACATATCAAAAAGCCATTAATCTAAAAATACTTGGTCAGGCTCCATGGTCAGCCGTGGGGAAACTGACAAACATTGTGTGCTGGGCGATGTCATTAGAACCGTTCGGGTTCGCCGTGGCAGCGCCGCCCGCAGCAAGGACGAAGGTACCGCGCGACGTTCCGTCTGTTTTCGGGAGAAGCTGATGAGTCATGGCGTATGACTGAATAATCCCGGCGCGGGTTGGCCAAGCCGTCCACATGCCTCGCTGAGTATTGAGAGAGATGCCTGAGACAGACACACGCAGTTCGGCATTGGACGGACCGGAGTTCCTTACGGCTGTGACTGTGTCGGAGTTCGTGCCCGTATTCGTCACTCCAGTTGAGCCGAAGGCGATCGGGTACCACCAGTCGTAATTGTCCAGTGCGACTTTTTTGGAAGAGCAGGAAAGTCCCAGCCACTTTGCTACAGACTCCGCTTCGAACTTGTGCCCGGCCACATTCCAATGAGCGCCATCCGAGAACAGCTTCAGTTCGCTGACACGGTATGCGTCAGTGGTAGGCGCGTCGGATTTCTGAAACATCTCAGGGAACGGGATGTATACGCCTCCAGTCTCTTTTGCCAGGCGCGCGAGCTCCTTGCGTGTCACGTCATCGGCGTCACCCAGCCAGACGTGGTCGCACACCACCACGGGCACGGAATAGAAGTTTGCGTACAGGATCAGCCAGTCAATCCGCTGCTTGAACGCAGCGAAGTACGCCGGGTCGGTTTTGTTGTCACCGTAGTCATTCAGCCCTAGCCCCATCACCAAGCACGCACAGCGCATCAGCATGCTGTTGATCGCCAGTTCATCCAGCCAGCGGAGCCGGCGGCCCGAGTTGGAGAAATTGTTCACTGTCAGGGCATTGACGTAGGCGTTGTAGCTGAAGCCGCACAGTTCGACTTTTCCAGCGCTCGTAGTGACACACTCGATTTTGCACGAGCCTTTTCCATTATCAACAATATCAACCACCTGAACGTTTAGCAGCGTGACGGTGGCAGAGTTGGTATTCACGGTGACGACGGTCGTGCCGTTGATTTTTACATCAAAGGTGCCGCCACCAGGGTTGCCGATCCACCAGATAAATGCTTTGCGCTGGAACGTTGGGATCGTGCTGCTGAGGATATTGCCGGCCTGGACCGATACCCATGACAGTCCCTGCATGACGTAGGAGCCCGCCGCCCCCTCGCGCGCGGTCCAGGTGTGAGCCGCTCCGTCAGTTCGGGTCCAGGCGATTTCATGTAGATCCTGAGTCGCATTCGGCGTGCCCGAGCCCATCGACATCAGCGGGGTGAACCCGTAGCTGGTGAGCCCGAAGTCCTGGTTGATCATTCGCTTCAGGAGATTGACCGCGCTATTGCGGTAGGCATCCAGCGACGCGGCCCCGTGGAAGTTGGAGTCGCCCAGGAATACGATCGAGGTGTCATCCCCCATCGCCGCGCGGATGCGGGTTCGCAAGAGGCGATCGCCGTTGACGCCCGTCTCGGTACGCTTCGAAACTACAGCGATATCGGTCTTGGCCTGAGCAACGACAACATCATTCTGCGCAAGGCTTTGCTCAAGCGTCTGCGCGCCCCGGGTAACGTAGCTTGTCCCGGTTGGGCTGCTCAGGTTTGCCCGCAGCCCGGCATCGCCGGCAGCGAACAACTTCGGTGCGTCCGTAGTCCAGTTACCTGTGAGGGTGAGAGGCAAGTCCGCCTGGTTGATAGCGCGGTAAAGCTCACCGTTGCGCTGAACCAGCTGAGTTGCACGCTCGACCACGACGCCAGGGCCGTAGGCCAGATACACCGACTCCAGCCCAGAGCGCAGCAGGAACTGAGTGAACTCGACATACATCCCCGCCATCGTCTTCAGAACCTTCCCGAGCCTGCCCAGCACAGTCAGGTCGGAACTGTTCACGATCTTGTCGATAATCTGCGCATTGTCACGTAGGTCGCGAGGGTCCGTAGAGCCGTTGGGCTCCACAGGATTTCCGGTTTCATAGGCCATGGTTTTCCCCGAGGCAAAAAAAACCCGCTCAGCGGCGGGCCTTGGAAGGTTATTTGCTACGCCGCTGCAGGCGCGTAGTTGTCGTCATCTGCGTAGAACACGGGTGAATACTCGCTCGCAGTAACCGCGCAGGTTCCGTCCTGGTTCGGGGCTATCTCTGTGATCATCGCCGGGTACCCAACCTGCTCGCTTGGTCCAAACAGGAAGCGGGCCGGCTCAATGCTGAGGTCGGTGATGATGTCGAAGTCGATCGCGCTGAGCGGCACCAGCACCTGGTGGAAGCCCGCCTCCTGCGGTTCGAACAAGCTGGTGACCGTTCCGTCGTGGCGGCGAATCACCGCCCGGGGCGCAACCATCGTCCAGTCCATCTCTTCGCTCAGCGTGAGCACGTACCTGTCCCCCACCTGCTCCACTTCCATGATCAGTGCGCTGCTGGTGGTGTTGGGGATGTCGTCGGCCAGCGTGATTCGATCAATGTCCTCGAACACCAGTGCGTCCAACTCCGTATCCACGGAGTAAGCCCAGCGGGAGAACTGGTACTTGCGCAGTTGCCGCATGCCAATTCGCCAGGCGTAGTCGCGATCGGAAACTCCATCCAGCTGGATCTTGTCCACCTTGAGTCCAAGGCTTCCAGGCAATCGGCACGGCACCGTTTCCTTGCGATTGGTGTACTGGTCCACGTATTCGACATCGACGCCGTCGAAGTCGTCCGGGCTGGGTGCGGTGAAGCTTGCCGTCAATTCGCTGGCCATCTCATGCGGCGTGATGACTCCCCGCGGGGGTTGGATGCCCTCTCGCTTCACGCTAAGCAGCCCGTTGCCGTTCGACAAATGGGACATGCCGGCCGTGAAGATCCCCTGCAGCATTTCCCGGGCCGGCACTGCCTTTTCATGGGACATGTCGTACAGCTCGCCGCGGGGCGTCCAGTAATCCTGGTCAACCGTGTTGAGCGCATCCATGTCGATCAATGACTCATCAATGCCCAGGCTCTGGCAGACGTGCAGGGCTGCGCCTTTGATTGAGCGCATCGGAGCGCTGTCGTAGATCCGGGTTGGAACGCAGTTAACCTGGCGCTCCGACTGAGCGCTGAGGCGATCGCCGCCGCGCACATCCATGGTAATAACGGTCACGCCATGGTAAGACGATGGCCACGGCAAGAGCGTGCGCAGGCCAAGCCATTGAATGGACTCCCGAGCCTGGCCCCCCATAAGCGGCTCAACCCGGCGCATCTGGAACTCTGGACGCAGCGGGTACGGGAAAACCAGCTGGTGGGTGAAACCGATCTGGTCTGGCGTTGCCTCTACGTAGGTGTGGGTAATCGTCGTCCAGGCCCCGCCAATGGCCGCATCCCGCCAGCGAACCTCAACCGACTTCGAGGAAACTTTGATGTTCCCCTGCTTGCTGTAGTAGCACAGGCCGTTGTTGAAGAAGACGTCGTACTCGGCCATGGTTGCCAGTTCGTTCTCAGGGCATCCCATGAGTGGTCCGATCCAGTTGACGGTGCCCCCAGGCCCGGTAAATGAAAAGTCCAGCAGGGTTCGAGCATTGAATCCACCCCAGTTTGTATCAATAGCACCGAGGTCATTGATTCGGCGAATCGAGGCGCTAAGCCCGTCAATCGAGACAACGCTGTAGCGGAAGCCGCGGTACCCCAAAGCCAAGCGCTGCTGCCCAACGGCCATCCCAGTGAAAGGCGTACCGTTGTCGAACTGCAAGGTGATGGATGCCTGCTGCTCAGCAGAGCCGCCAGTCGAGGCGGTACCCACCACGTACGTCGGGCCGGAACCAAAGATCGGCACAGGCGCGCTGGTCTGCGAAATAGTGCCGCCCTTGTAGGGGCTCAGCGGCTCAATCAAGCGCAAACGGCCGGAGTTGTCTTGAGCCACCAGGCCGATGCCCGAGAGCTGCGACGTTATGATCGACACCAGGGCGCTCATACTTCCGTAATTCGCATTCAGCGAGACGGTTTTGGTGACGCCCTGGAAGGTCACAGTCCAGACCACAGCGCTCGCACTGAAGTCGTAGGTGGATGGTGAGGCGCTGGCCGATACAGAAGAAGGCGATCCACCTACACCAGGCACCGGCGGAACGTAGGGCGCTACGCTCGCCACCATCAGATCCAGATCGGTATCACTGCGCAGCGTCACCTTCATGCCAACGAACGGCGAAAGGTCCGTGAGCGCGCCGGCGATCCTGCTATACCCGCCAGCAGAGGAAACCGTGAAGGTGTCAGGCGTGACCAGGGTGAGCACGGTGCCGGCGGCCCAGTTGTCCGGGAAGCGCGGGCTGTTGCCCAGCAGAGAGATCGTTGTGCCGCTGATCAGTATGGAGTCAGCCAGCGCTGTAGATTCCGAGGGAGCCGTACTGCCCAGGTCCAGGCCGGCTGTACCGGCGTTGGTCCCGCCAACCTCGCCTACCGGGTACCAGTTCTGAGCACGGGGATCATTTGCGAGTGATGCGCCCGGCTCGTAGATATTGAAGGTCACGTCAGAACCGAACGCAGCTACCGGGGTGTCACCGATCTTGAGCGTGCTGGACGGAAGAAGATGCCGGCCACGGCCTACGCACAGACACAGGCTGGTTCGCATCAGGCGTTTGTTCACGAACCTCGATACCGGCGGAACCAAAAGGTCTGGATACACCTTGGCCTTTCCCAATATCTCGCGAATCGGCGAATTCAGCTTCGCATGGTTGCCAGTGGCCGTGGCCAGATCAAGGTCATCGCCCTGCTGCTGTTTCGCAGCCTTGGCCTTCGGCATGCTCATGACCATGATGATGGAAACAGCTGCCAGCGCCACAGCGACCCAGGCCGCGACGGCGGCAGCCGCCGCTCTCGCCTCCGGGAATATCTTCACGGCAGTCTCTGAGCCAACTACCCGCGACTGCCACTGATCCACAGGAACAATCGCATCATCCACCTCAATACAGATTGGATGAACCGCGTCGATATCGAAATCTTCGACGTTGGCGTAAAGCCAGGCTGCCAGGGTAATCGGCTTTTTTACTTGGTGAGCCTCCACCGGAACGCAGTCGCCTTTTTTAACGCCAATACGGGATGGGTAGATCTCGATCACTTGTAGTACTCCACTCGCACGAAGCGGCGCTTGAGCCTGTGCAAAGGCAGGCAGATGACGTTGTGCTTCTCGGTGATTTCCATTGCCTCAAGGGAGGCATCGACGCGAACGACCACGCCGACGTGGCGCATCTCGCTGCCTTCGTACAGGGCAATCAAGGCACCCTCTTCCGGCTCGCACGGCGTTAGCGTCGGGAACCACTTGCCAGCCACCTCGACCATGGAGCCGTCGCCGGCGCGGATAAAAGCCCACTCCGGCCAGTCCGGTAACCCAAGATCACGCCGGACCTCCAGCACCAGGCCGTAGCAGTCAACAAACGGCCACACTCTCCCGCCCTCGCGGTACTTGCCCGATGGGTATTTGTCGTGATCGATCATTATTGGTACCGCATGCCCGGGGCGAATTCGCCGGTGTAGTTGAATCGAAGCCAGAGGGTTTCCAGCAGGTTGAAGTAGCCGGCCACGATCTGCGCTTCGGTCGCTGTGACAGACCCGCTCTTGACTTTGTAGCGAAGGATCTTCGACGGGTAGGCCAGGTCAGTGCTGATGTACTCCCTGTACACCAGGTTTATCTCCCTGCGGTCTTTCAAGGCGGCCCGTAGGAAGCCGGAGACACTCCCGTCGATGTTGCACAGGGCAAACTTCAGGTCCTGTTTTCCGTCACTACCCCGTTTCGGGAGAGCGATGGAAATGCCACAAGCCAGGAAGGTCGCAGTGCCGCCCGTCTCCAGGCCAACCAGCAGATCCTCGAAACCGTTGGTTAGAAAGTGGCGGGCTACCCCGTCGGTCACCTCCAGGGTTCCGTGCAGAATCTCCGGCCCACCACTAGAGTAGAGCCGGTTCAGTACAAAGCTTGTCATTGTGGCCAGTCCTTATTGACCGCAAGGTCGATGATGTTCATGCCGGTGATGTACTCCGGCGCGTAGATCGCCCAGCCGCCGGTGAGGATCGGGCGCTCCCACAACTCAAGCGGCGCCCGGAACCTCCAGTAACCGCCGTCCAGGTTTGGTCCTTCATACATATCGGTGAAACGGACCTTGTACGGCCTGATTCCCTGCGGGGATTTCAGATCGCACTCGAACCACTCAGACCCGGATACAAGGACATCCTCAAACCATGACTCGAACAGTTGCGCCTCAAGATCATCTTCAAAAATGAAATCAGCAGTCAGTTCCGTTGGGACCGACGCATAAGCTCGCCGTTGACGAGATCTACCTGTATTCATTTTGGTTCGAATGAACGGGCTCACAGGCTTGAAGCCATAGCCATCAGCGACTGGAAGCGGCAGCTCAGTAGGATATTTCTTCATCGGGCTGCCCTCCCCATCCCCAGCATGTCTTGAATGGCTTTTGCGCCCTTGCCGTTGTCGCGAATGTTGGCAACGAATTGATCGATCACCCAGCGCCCATCTACCTGACGAGACTGGCTCTGCCCGGCTTTGCTGGAATCCTCGATCACGTTAACTACGGGTGCCAAAGGCGCAGACACCGGCAACGAATCAGGCTCGAAACCAGAACCAGAACCACCCGAACCCTGGTTTACAAAAGCCGGGCGTCCGTTGCTCATTGCCTCAAGAGTTCCAACACCAATACGTGCCGTTGCCTTTGCGTCGAAAACGTATTCCTTGCCGTGGACAACACCCGCCACCTGGCTAACACCAAGGTTGCCGGTATAACCGCCTTCCTGAAACCCGCCAACAGCGCCGGCCATGGCGGTCATGCCGACGGCTGATGCCAATGGACCAGTTACCGATAGTGCTGTCGCCATCGCGGCGGGTGCTGCCAGCGGGCCAACGATAGGTATCGCAGCGGTCGATGCGTACGCAGCAAGTCCAGCCTGCAGAGACATCGCCTGAGCATTGGCGCTCATCGTAGAGGCCGCACCAACTTGAGTGGTTTTCCCCACCAGCAGTTGCACCGCCTGGTAGACCAACCACTGAGCCGCCATCTGGGCGAGGGCATTGATGATCGACTTTGCGAAGTTGGTGGCCATATCTACCAGAGCATCGCCCGCGCTTTCAGCTCCAGTTGCAACGTCGGAGAAGAAAGTGGCGAGCCCTCCAGTAGCACTTTCCAACGCTGTGTTGGTGAAGTCTGCGGCCTGGGCTGAATAGTCACGAGCGGCATCGGCATAGTTCGCCCACGCCTCGTTGACGCCATTCATCCAGTTGGTTTGCTGCTCATCGGTAGCAGCGTAAAAGTTTTGCTGCGACAGTAGCCGCTTGTTCAGCTCGTCCTGCAAAACCTTGGTTTCGTTGGCGTAGAGCTCGGGCGTGATCTGTCCAGTGTTACGCTGCTCGTTGAGGGCGGCTACGTCAGTGGCGTACTTCTGGCGCAGAGCCATGTCAGCCCGCATGCGATCCCGGGCTTTATCCCCCATCCCGACGCCAGCCAGCTCTTGGTCAAATCCATCTTTTGTGGTTTGAGTCGTCAGCGCCTGGGCGTTCTTGAACGCCGTCAGCTTCAGGTCGTCTTCGTTGGCCTTCTTCAGCTTGTTCAGAGCGTCAAGTTCGGCGGCCATGCCCTGGAGCTTTTTCTTCTGCGCGTCACTCAACTTGCCGAGTTTGCCCTCCTGGAGTTCAAAGGAAAGCTTCATCACCTCAGTGGCATCATTCTGCTTGTTGCCGGTGGTGTTGATCAGGTCGATCTGGCGCTTGTAGCCCTCCTCGGCGGTGGCGAAGTCCTTGACCTGCTTCTTCGCTGCCGACTCGGTAACGCTGTTGTTCTTCTGCTTGGCCTTCGTTGCCGCATCGTCAGCGGCTTTCTGGGCATCCTTCGCCGCAGCAGCTGAGCGAATGGCGACAACCATGCCATCCGTTAGAAGTGTGTTTTCTCTAATGAAACGGTTTGCAGCTTCGAGACTGGTTTTGTCCTGAGCAGTCGCAAGCTGCTTCAACAGCTGATCAAGATACTTCTGACCTGCCTGAGCGGCGCCGGCCTTTGCTGCAGCGTTCTCTGTCTCTGCGCGAGTATTGTCGTCTACTGCGCCCGTGAGCTTCGCAAGTACTGCCCGTTGCTCTTGCAAGGCCGCACTAAGATCGGTGACCTTCTCCTGATTCTTTTCTATGGCAACAGCCATAGCTTCAGTAACACCCGGGATGAGACGGAGCTGATCAGCAACCGACTTCCAGTCGACTTCAACCCCTTCCGCCTGGTCCTTGGACGCTTGGCGCACCAACTCCAAAGCCTTCTGCGCGTCAGCCGGCAACGACGTCAATCCGGCCATAAGGCCTTCTGCGCCGCCAGCCCCCATCCCTCGAAGGTCATTCTCAAACTTGTCGGCGATAGCCCCTGACATCTGCCCGAGCTTTGTCTGCATGTCACCGATATTTGCTTCAAGCTCGCGCAGCGTCACGGACTGCGTTGCCCTGTTCAGCTTTTCGAAGCGTTCTACGATTTTGTCGATAGGATCGGCTAAATCACCAAGCTTCTTTTCCAGAGTCCCTGTGTTATCGCGAAGGACAAGGAACGCCGCTGCGGCACCAAGCACCAGCGCTGCAACACCGAGAGGGCCCCCGAGAATGCCGAGCATCCCTGCCGATGCCCTGGTTAACCCAGCCTGAGCCGCTGTAACTGCGGCAGTTGCTCTTGCTTCAACCATACGAGCTTGGGCAAGTTGCAGCGACATTTCAGTTTGTACTGCCGTGCCTCTCGCGGCTATCGCTTCACGTTGAGCCAGGACTACCGACGTTTGAGCCTTTCGAAGCTCAGCTTGTGATGCGAGAAGTACGGCTTCCGCCTGAGCTTTTCGCGCCGCTACATCCCGATAAGCAGAGTAAGTCGCTACAGCGGCAGAGTTTGCTGCAGAGGCGGCGTACTTGGTTAACGAAGCGATAGCCGCGACGATCGCGATATCAGCAAGAATCTCAAAGTTGTCACCAACCGCCGCGATACCTTTCCCAAGAAGCCCTGTAAAGTCAGTCGCCTCATTGAGGTGCCCGATGTAGACGGTGAAGGCATTTGAGAGATTCTGCATAGCGTCGCGGACAGCAATACCCATGCCGTCAGCAAGCTCACCATTCGCCTGAGCTGACTTCTGCAGGCCCTCGGTCAACAAGTCCAGGCTGAGCTTGCCTTGGGCGCCAAGGATACTAATCTCTTCAGCGCTGCGCCCAGTGGAAGCGCCAAGGGTTTCAACAATACTCGGCATTGCGCCGAGTATCGCCTGCCACCCATCAGCCTCAACCTTGCCTGTCTGAAGCGCCTTGGAATAAGCATCGATGGCTGAACTGGCTTTATCTGCCGAGGCCGAGTTCGTCACCAGCAGAAAGCTGAAGCTATCCATCACGTCCAGCGCCTGGCTGGTGTTGTAGCCCATGGACTTCAAGCTGCTGGAAGTACGGATGTAGAGCTCTTGCGCCTCTGCCAGAGGTCGGTAGGTGCGCTTCGCTGTTTCCAGCAGCCGATCCTGCACCAGGTTGTATTCGCCAACACTTCCGGTGGCCATGCCGATGCGGTCTGACATCTGGCTGTACGCATCGGCAGTTTCGATGATTTTACCGAGCGAGGCAGCTCCAACCGCTGCCGCCAAAGCGCTTTTGATCAAACCAGAAGCACTCTGCGCGCTATTGCCAGCACGATCAAAGGCGTTATCTACACGCCTCAGATTTCTGTCTATCCGATTTGACGCATCCCCGACACTGGAGTCTGCCCGAGCGAGTTCCTGACGCAACTGCGCCGTAGTGGCCTCAATGCGGATCAGCATCCCCTGTACGTCGGTGTCAGCCATGCTTTTCTCCAGACATAAAAAAACCCGCCGTAGCGGGTGGTAAATTTAAAAAATTTAACGGCAGTGCTTGGACCAAGCTTGCTCAAAGTCACTTGAGGTCATCCGATCGTCCCCCGCAAAAACCACCATCTCCTTGGTCGCCGCAATGAATCTCCTGAAGCCGACATATCCACCGAATGAATTTTTCGAGTTAACCTCGCCGCAAAATCCCCGCTGATTACGAAACTCAGCGCTGTCTGGATCCTTCAAGACTCCGGACACAAACTCCCTGGCTACGCGCTGATATCGTATCTCGGTCAATTCAGCCTTTTGTCTTGCCTTATCCGCCTCCGACTGTCCGCACCCCGCCAACAGCAAAAAAATAGGAAGCACCAATATCAGCTTTTGCATTCGTCAATCCCTCGCCTTTAATTGGTGAAGACTATCAAAATGCTATGCCGCGTGCCTGCCTGTGAGCGCCTGCCGAAGCTTGTCAGCAACGGCTGAAGGCGATGGCTTATCAGGCTTGGGCTTGGTCTTCCCTCCACCGAACGGGTTGGTCATCTGGGCCCACTCGATCTTGGCGTCCATGGCCAGGAACAGTTCGGGCATCGGTGTGGTCCAGGCCAATTCGGGCGCCCAGCCCAGCCAGCCGGTGGCCACCGCGTAGAGCCGGTCGACGTAGCTGCCGTTCTCGACAGCACTTACGCCGCCGCCGGCTTTTCCTTTCCCGCGTCGGGGCCCTTGGGGTTGTACAGCGCTGCCAGGTAGGCATTGAGCTGAATACTGACGTCAATGACGCCAGCCTGCCAAACCTGCTCAGCAACGGCCTCGGCTGCTTTGCCGGTCAGCCCGGCACCGCCGGCGATGATCACCGCACAACCGTCGATGCTCAGGGCATTGAGCGCCTGAGATGCGCCGCGCAGCCCGCCGAAGTGGGCCTCAATGGTGCGCACCGCGCCAAGCGTAGGCTTGAGGGTGTAAGTCTCACCGTCGAGGGTGATGTCGACGGTACCGAAAAGGGTCTTGCTCATGCGTCAAATCCTTGGGGTTCGGGGCCGAAGCCCCTCGGGTTAAGCCGCGGCAGCCGGGAGAATTTCCAGGATGTCGGAGTTGATGCCGATCGTGACGTTGCGGCGCACCACGTTGTCAGCGGCGCCGGCGGCGACGGTGTTGTTCATCACCTTGCCGCGCAGATAGAAGGTGGTCGGCAGCAGCGCCGGGGTGGCATCAGGATCGCCGTCGTTGAGGGTGATCTTGATGTTGTAGTCGCCCTTGCTGCGATCCTTGTGAGCGATCTTCAGCTTGGCCTGGCCCAGGTCACCGTTATCCAGGCCGACGGCCAGGGTCAAGTCACCGGCATCGGCGGTGCCCTTGTACTTGCGTACACGGCCATCGCGCAGCGAGGTGAAGGTCACAGAGCTGAACGTGTCGCCGAACTCGCCCAGGTCTTCCACCTCGCCGATATCGACATAGGTGTCAGCCTTGTAGAGCGCTTCGGTGTCCGCGCCGTTCTTGCTGCCGATACCGATCCGGCAGCCGGCGGCTGTATTGAGGTTGTCTTCGGCCATGGGGGTTCCTCCAAGGGCACATTGGATAAAGCCGCGGTGCGGCCGGGTGTTGGGTTTAGTGGGTGGTGATGATGCGGATCGTGATCGATCCCTGGTACGTGACGCCGTCAGGCTCACGCTGTGCGTCGGCTTGCTCGACCCTGACCGATACGGCCCGGCCGACAGTCAACGGCAAGCGGCGCTCATCCAGAGCCGCCACAATCTCGCCATTGATGCGCTTCACCTCTGCCTGCCCGTGAGAGTCAGACCAGACCGACAGATAGATCAGGCGGCGCTCGCGCTTCCTGCCAGCAATCGGCGTCATGTTCGTGGAAATCTCCCGATCAAAGGAGACGTAAGGCATTTCGGTATCCATCGGTGCGCCGTCGAAGACGGGACACGAAACTTCAGCCTCCAGCCTGGCGAACAATGCTTCCTGCAATGCTACGGACGGGTCAGCCATCAGAAGCCCCTCTGCTTGCCTTGGCCAGCGCGCGGGCGATCGCTGCACTCAGGTTTGACTGTACATGCTCTCGATTCAAATCCAGAGCCGGACGCAGCCATGGGTGCGCAGGTCGAGCCGGGATATCAGGGAACTTACCGTAGAAGTTGGTCCCGTCGCTCTTGTTGGTCTTTCGACGATTACGGCCCCCCGAACGCTTGTTGCCCTTGTAGCCTTTGGTGCCAAACTCGTAAAACCGAAGATAGAAAAACTCCCGGTTGTCCTTTTTGCCGCGAATACCAATTTGTGCATCAAGTCCACTTTGGGACACAAACACCTTGAGCGCACCCATTGCCGCGCCAGTATCCTTGGGCACTAATTCGCGCATTGATTCAAGTATCTGGTTCGCCGACTCCAGCATTGCCGGCGCCAGCTCGTTTTCCGTCGTGGCATGAATGGCACGCAGCAACCGGCGCAACTTGAAGTCGCCGGACATGCGTGATCGGCGGGCGGCCATGGCCTACTCCTTGGCCTTGGCGGACTTTTCAGCGGCAGGTGCAGTCTCTACCGCAGGCTCTACCAGACCGCGCGCCACCAGGTCGGCACCAAGCTTGGCGTCGACGGTAAATTCATCGCCCTTCTCCCGGTCGCCGGTGGCGCCGGACAGGTTGCCCAAGGCAATAACTTTCATGATTCACCTCTATGGATTGGGTACGTTCGAACACAGCAGCCGAAGCATGGTGTTCTCGTTGTCGATCAACGCCGCCTCGATTAGATAGGTGGTGCTGACCCCTTTCGAGATATACACCAGGCGGTTGCCGGCTACCGCGTCTACCCGGGGTCGGATGCGGATCTCGGCAGTTACGACTCGGGTGAGCTTTTCAGCGACTGGGGCGACTCGACCGGTGGGCATCGTGATCTCTGCCCACAGCTTGCCGACCTCGGGCCAGGTGACGATGAAGCCCCCGGAACCGTTTGGCGCTCGGTCTGGCTTCTGCATAGTGCAGCGGTGACGCAGGGGGCCTGCTCTCATCAGAATCGCTTCCTGTACCAGAGGAGACGGTCAACGGCCAAAGGAACTGCCGATGAAATAGTGCCGATCACGACGGCCTCGCGGTTGGCGTACCAGTGGCCAACGAGCAGTAGCACCGCCTGCTCGACATCAGGCGTGAACCCCATCTGCTCTGGTTCGGACGGTTCGTCTTCCACCAGCTCCCGGTCACAGTGCATGGCAACGTGGAACTTGGCCGCCTCGAAGTAACCGGTGATGAGCGTGTCTTCCTCGTCGCCGTCCACCTTCAGGTGGAGCTTCACGCGCGCCAGGTCGATCATTTACTTGGTCTCGTTGGGCTTGGACTGCTTGCTGGCTTTCGGGGCAGTACCGTCATCGAGCGCGGCAAGCCCTTTACCGATCAAGCGATGGGCGTACTCTTCGTCGTCCAGGTCGATTACCTCGCCGGCAGAAACTCGGCCGTTGTTCACTTTGACCTTGTCAGGATCGCCTTCAAAGCCCCACAGAACTTTGACTTTCATAACTTTCTCCACAAAAAAGGGGCCGTCAGGCCCCGGGGTCAATTCGACACAATCAAGCTTGAGGTTTGAAGCGCCCCTTCACGAAGGCGTAAGGACGGCGTACAGCCAGACCCAAACGCTCCTCGACCAAGATGGCTCGTTTGTTCTTGATGAAGTCGTCGTTGATCATGCCGACCTTGATGGTGAACGCCATTCGGTCATAGATCCGCGCACCCTGCGCGAAAGACCCTGTCAGGAACTCGCCGCCGGTGGTGGAACCATCGCCTTCGTCCATGCTGTCGGAGGCCACAACAGGGCGCCCCCACAGGATCGGAGTAACCAAGCCCTGCAGGTTGGCAAACAGATAGCGGTTCTGGGCGTCCTTTTCCAGCTCGATATTCATCCAGTCCAGATCGGTCATCACCACAGCGTCAGCCGAACGCTTGGATTGCTTGCCAACCTGATATAGGGCGCGGCGGACAGTGTCGATAGCCGTATCATTCGCCTTGCTCAGCGCCGCGTTGAAAGCAGTAGCCTGAGTCATAATACCGTTCATGTTTTTACCGATGCCATCGCCCTTGAGGATCTGACCTTCTTTCTTCAGCTTCAGGTCGTAGCGCAAAAGCTCCTGAATGTAGCTGTAGAGTTGCGGCACGTCGTCCAAAGCCTCGTCGGTTACTGGCATCCAGACCGCGATCTTCTTGATGGTGTCGGTGGCTTCTTCGAAGGTCACGTCGCTCGATGGCTTCGCTTCGCCCTCGCCGACCATGCCTGCACCCAGGGTGTGCAGCAGTTCCTTGAAGTAGGTGAAGGAAGTGCCGGTGACCGGTGTCGAAGGAATCAGATCCTGAATCACCAGGTTCTGCCGTGGCTTATCCTGAATGACTGGATCGTACTGAGGCGCCACCAGGCCGGCGCTGGTCACCTTGACCTCGGACATGTTCGCCATTGCCGACTTGGTAACTTCGATTTCAGCGCGATCCTGCTTCTTATCAAGGAGCGCCTTGTAATCGTCGTTACCTTTGACGAAGTCGATGAAGCCCTTCTGCTCACCACCCGGGGATCGCAGACGAACACCCTTTTCTTCGAGCCTCTGCACCTGCTCGATAACGCGCTCGATCTCACCCTTTTGGTTTTCGATCTGGGACTTAATGTCCTTGGTTGCGGCGTTACCCTTCTCGAGCTCTGCCGACACATGGTCATATTTTTGTTGCAGTCCACCGAAGCCATCGGAGAGTTGTTTTTCGAGGGCTTCGCGAATTTCTTTAACATCAGCGGTCATGGCTGAACTCCAAATTGATTTTTGAACAGGTTGGATATTTCTTTCAGCTCATCCACGATCGCCGTGGCCGCCGTCCCACCATCACGGTGTACGGCGGAATAGCCGAGCGAGGCGACTGCTGCCGCCTCCTTTTGCGAGAGCCCCATGCGTTCGCGCAGGGCTGCTTCAAAAAGTCTGATATCCGACTTCACGTCGGTAACCTTTGCCTCTGGATTCATACCGAAGGGCACTATCGAGGCTTCCCACAGTTCGGCGGCGCTGATCAGTCGCACAGTGCGACCGTCGCGCTCTTCGAACGTGGCCTTAATGGTGTTGAAGCCGATGGACATACTGTCCAGCGTCTCTTCCTTCATGAGCTCGTATGCGTCACGGGCATAGCTCACGGCTAGGTTGATCTTGCCTTTGAGGTAAAGGCCATGGTCGTCTTGAGTGAAAGATGCAGACCCGACAAGCCGGGTCAGATCATGGAACAGCGCCAGCTTCAGACGCCCCCCGCGAGTTGTCTTCACCTTCGTGAATGCGCCGGGCAGAATCACGTCGTCGCCCAGATCGATGTTGTTGAACACCGCGGCGTAACCTTCGAAGTTGCCCGCGTCATCCATCCCTTTCAGCTCAAACGGGACTTCAATCTTTGACATTTGTTTGCATCTCCCACCGGGTAACCCGGTCGTATTCTTCGCCAACCAGCGGAGGAAGGTTTTCTTTGCGCCGAACTTCGTTGATGGTCATCCAGCCGGATCCGCCAGAGCCGCCCAGGGCGCTACCGTAGTAGGTCGCCCGACCAGCGCTGTCAGCTCGCAGAATTCCCTCGACGACGAACTCGACGAATTGTGTGGTTCCGGCGAATAGCTTGTCGTTGATCTCGTCCTCGATCGCCTTGATGTAGGGGCTGAGGCCGAAGGTGATGAAGCCGCTAGTTTGCTGCTCCAGATTGGAGCCCATGATTGATGTCTTGCCAGCGCGGTTGGCCAGGTAAAGCGGCACGCCCCAGATGCCCGCAAGGGCTTCTTCCTGGAACTGCTGCGACTCAATGAACTGACTATCTTTCTGCGACATGCCAGCAGGGACAATCTTCGGGCCACCCTGAAGCAGCCCCATCTTTCCAATGTCCTCAACATCGCCGTCGCGGATCTTGGGGAACTTGTCGAGTACTTGAGCTTGCTGCTCGGCGGTCAGGAAGTTGTCATAGATGACGTACCCGCCAGTGAAGCCGCCTTTACGCATAAACCGCGATGACCAACTCTGAGCCGCTTTGGCCAGACCCATCGCTTCCTTCTGAAACTCAACCGGGGACAAACCGTTGATTCCGTCGGCGCTGAATATTTTGAAGTGCAACATGAACTCGGGAGATACCGGGAATCGCTGACCTTTCAAGGTCACCCAATAAATCAGGTCATCGTCGGTATTCACTTCGACAGAGTCGGCGCTCAGCGGGATAAAACCGATGAACTCCCCTGCGTCGTTGCGTTCAATCAGTGCAAAAGCATTCCCGCGCAGCGCCATGTTGACGATGATGGCTTTGATGAAGTTGAGCATCGTCATGTACGGGTTTGGCTTAGCCAGTAAGCGCGCCGCACGGCTGTTACCCTTGGCAAGTGCTCGACCTGCTGGGAGGTCGTCGTAGAGCTTCAAAGGAAGCCCCGATACCGTCTCGCTCAGTATTTTTACGCAGGACCAGACAATGGGAATCGCCATTGCCTTCTTGGGTGTAACAACTTCACCAGAGCGCGTTTGACCACCGATATCGTTATTGACCTCGATGTACTGGCCAGTTTTTGGATCGTTGAAGCCGAAGAAACTCCAGCTCATCGGGTTGTACCAGCGAGAAGCCATAGTGAGCCTATAGAAGTCCGGAGAATCCGTTTTTGAGATAGTGGTCGATGTCGCCCTTGACCTCTTCGGGAGCGCCGAGAGTTGCGCCGAACGCCATAGCAAGGGCCGACATTCCGTCGATGCGGCCGGTAGCCTTGTCCTTCGCGAACTTGCGGTTGCCCGCCGGGTCTTTCTGGATCACCGCGTTGGATGCGCACATCGTGAGCACTGGGTGCATACCATGGCTTAGCCTCCCGTTGAGGAGTTCAGACTCCAGCGCATCGATGGCCGGCGTCATGTCTTTGTACCCCTGGCCATACTCAACCAGGGGTAGGGTTACGCCCTGGGCCTCGGCGTCACGCTTGAAGAGATCGATCCGATATCGGTCGAATGCAATGGCCTGGATATCGCCACCAAGCTCGGCAAGAATCCGAGCTATGTCAGCAGCAACGTACGCATAGTCGACAGTCGCGCCCGGCGTAGTCAGGAGTAGCCCTTCCAGCGCCCACACCTCATAGGCCTCTCTGTCGCGCTTGGCGCGCTCAGCTAGCCCCTGCTCAGGCGTCCAGAAGAACGGCCACACATTCCAGTTGCCGTCGCGCTTGCCGATAACGACGAAGGCTGTGAGGTCAGTCCTGAACGAAAGATCAAGGCCGCCGTACAGGTCCATGCCATCAGGGCTATCTGGATCATCGCCACAGCCGACCCAAACACCTTTGGAGACGAAGACGGAAACCGTCGACACCCGCTGATTCAGGCAAAGGTTTCGAAACGTGTTCTCCGAAGCCGGCATCCGGTCTGCGCGCTCTGCCTGCTTCTCAAGATCTGCCAGCGAACGGAACGAACCAAGCGCCGGGTTTGCAGCCTTCCAACCCTCGCGGTCGGTAACCTTGCAGTCCTTGGGCGCCTGGTAGACGCGGCTGACGATGTGCGGGTCTTGCGACTTCTCTGCATCGTCAAGCCAAATGCTGAACAGGTCACTGTCCTGCGCGGCCTGGGTACTGATCGCAATCAACAGGGGAGCCGCGTGGGCTCCCTGGGCTGTCGTGATCGCATCAATGAAGTCGCTCTGTGGGCCGCGTACCTGGCCAATTTCGTCGAGGATCGCCAGGATGGGCGACAGGCCGTGGGCCGTTTTACCTTCGGCAGAAAGCGCTCGGTACTCAACGTTAAGCGGCGTACCGATCAGCGTCTTACTGCTTGGCACGATGTGAATCAAAGACTGCAGTTCTGGGTTGAGCTGGATCATCTTCACAGCCAGCTTGAACACAAGACCGGCCTGCTCACGACTCATTGCTCCCGATACGATCTGAGAGTTCTGCACCGCCTCGGGTCCAACGATGTGGGCCAGAAGAATACCGGCGATCAAGCCCGTCTTCCCATTCTTCCGGGCAATGCTTAGGAACGCAGTGCTGGTGCCGGCAGGATTGTCGTAGACATCCAGGATGAAATCTTTCTGGAATGGATCAAGCTCCAGGGGCTTGCCAACGTGCTGACCTTCCGGCACACGGCAGTATTTCTCAATGAAGGCGATGACCTTTTCGCCACGCGTCCTGCGCTTGACTGCCATCAGTGCATAGCCCTCGGAATGAGATCCTCGTCGTCCTGCTCTGCAAGAACCTTCTCGGCCTCTCGCTGCTTGGTCGCCTTCTTACCTTGGTCGCGAGAATCCCCCTGCGTAGCCTGCGCGTGAACCTGTAGCGTCCGGCTCAATGACACGGCTCGACGGCTCAGCGTTTCTAGCAGGCTGTGCTTGGGGTTTATGACTTGCGTGCCCCGGTCGTTTTTCAACACATCGCCCTCCAGATCGATCTCCTTTTGCAGGCGTTCAATGTCTGAAAGGCACCGTGCGAGGTTACCGGCCAGGACCAGATCAGAGTCTGTCCAACTATCACGCGTGCGCGCGCGCACAATGGAATCCCAAAAAGGCTTGTCGCCTTTGCGTAAATGGACGAACCTCGGCGGCTTAATTGGTCCGACACTGGCAGCCCGCATAGCGGCAACCGCCGATGTCGCGCTATCGGAGCGGCTACGCTTGGCTGTCATAGATTTTCTCAATACTGGCCGCGATGTGTTTTGGCGGCGTTTTCCGGGTTAGGGATGAAGAAGAGAGTCGAGGGCGGTCCCGTCCAGCGGCATTCTCAATATTTTTACCGCCCCCTGGGGCACTGGCGTGCTACAAGTCGGGGGATTGACGTGCTACAAGGCCCGAATTGATAGTTTTTATCAATTGCGGTTCCAGTGATGGTTCGGGTCGACCGGGATGCCTGACACGTCATGACCAGGCAAGATGCCGGTCCTCTCCTGCCTCTGCTTGGCTCCGTCGTGACACTGCTTGCAAAGGCTTTGCAGATTCGATGCGTCGAAGAACAGATCCTCGTTGCCCTTGTGGGGCTTGACGTGGTCGACGGTATTGGCTGCCTCAACCGTACCCAAAGCACGGCATAGGCGGCATGTAGGTTCGGCCTGTAGCTGATGCCATCGAAGCCGATACCAGCGCTTGGTCTTGTACAGGTGGTGCCATGGTGACGTGCTCGCCATCACTCCACCTCAAGCTTGAAGCCGTGAGTCACTAGCCAATCAATGAATGCCTCGGGCATCTCATCGCGACCGGTCAGCCAGCAGTAGCAGATGGCAAGGCTGAGAACTTCAGTCACCCACCAACGCCGAACAACCTTGATCGTTACGCTTACCTTAGCCATCACCACCTCCAGCTCACTGCCCGACGCGGTTGAGCGCCTCATCCGCCTTGTCCGCTGCCTGGGCCGCTGTAGTCGCAGCCTTGGTAGCCTTGTCGGCGGCGGTGCCAGTCTTGCGGGTCAGCTCTTCAAGGCGCTTATCCCGCTCTTCCATGGCTGTGTCGTAGGCCTTGCGAATGTCCGTGATCTGGTTGCTCTGCTTATCGGCTAGAGCCCAGTACGCAGCCTGGTATCCAAGCACAGCACCACCACCAACCAGCAGCACAGCAATGGCCCAGACCTCAGCCCGCCTCCACCACCGGCGTGCAATGAATTCCAGTGCGCATCTGTCCATCAGGCGATACCTCCAAGCTTGGTGCGCAGGCGGTGGATCTCTTCGCTCTGCAGCGTGACGCGCTCGGTGAGTTGTCCGACCTGGCTGGTGAGGGCTTCGATCTTCCCTTCCATCCTGCCAACGGCAGCGGCGAGATCGTTCCGCTCTTTCGCGAACTGATCAGCGCGGGCCTCGGCCTCTTTGCGGGCCGAGCGCTCTTGGTTCAACAGCTCATTGAGCCGGCGCAGCGTACCGATATCGGCGCTATCCATGGCCCGATCAGTCGCGTCTTTAGATAGGAACTTGCGAAGCCAGAGCAGCCCGCCCAGCACGACAGTGGCACTACCGCCCAGCCAGGTAGCCGTGCCTGGGCCGAGGTCAGTAGGATCCATCCGATACTCCAGAAACGAAAAAGCCCCGCACAGTGGCGGGGCTCAAAATTTGTGTCAGTCCTCTAAACGCGCAGGAATGACAGGATGGGATAAATACTGACGGAACGATGGAACACTGTCAACGCCTGATTAAGCAGCATCTGAAATAATCAAACCCTCGAAGTCAAAGATCTCACCGGCGATGCAAAGCGCCTCGTTTACCAGGGTATCCAGAGCGCCGTAGATGTTGCGCCTCCACTCACGACGCGTGGATTCAGGTCTCCCTTCAACGTCCCAGGTGTTCATGTCATAAAAGCTCTTGGGCAGGATGACCATTGAAGCGGCGCGGGACTCGAGGCGCTTCTTCGCTGCACGCTCGGCAGCCACGGCTGAGGCGATCATCGAATCCCGGCGCCAGTCAGGCGTATCAACCGGGATGGTCACTGTCACCGTCTGCGGCCCCTTCTGGTCGGCGCCCTTCAGCTTAGGAACTGCCCAGGCCGTGACAGCCTTGAATACGAACAGCGCCGGCGCTGGAGACTGGATGCGCACACGCAGGTCGGCGATCGCCTGAACCTTCTTGCCTTTGTCGGTGCTGTATTTTGCGACCAGAGCATCCATATGGTGCTTCTCAAGTCCGTGGTGCAGTCGAGCAGCAACCCAGCAATCAGCCTGGGTGCGGTCGATTGATTCGCCCGGCGCCGTGCCGAACAACGAGCGCAGGTCGCGCTGCTGCTCTTCGTGCGGGCTGTACAGCTTCTGCCAGGCCTGCTTGCTGGTGTTGTCGATGGCTTCAGCGGCGAGGGCCGAAACGACGCCGCCAAGTACGCTTTGATAGATCATCGGTCAGTCCCCTGTGAAGTTGGTGGCACCCGGGCCACGGCGGTTGTTCTGGTTGTACTGCCTGGATTCGGCACTCGTCGGAACCATTTCCCCCATGAAACCCAGCATGGTGTTTGCCCGGTGCAGCATGAGCCCCAACTGAGTGACTAGGACGTCGAGCGGCAAGGCATCGCCAGTTTCGGCAGACACCCAACCTGATGCGTTGCATTGGGGGCAAGGCAATTCGTGGAACACGCCTCTCACCACTGTCCGGCCCTTGCAGGTGGTGCACTGTGCGACCGTGATCTGCTGAGCCTTGAAGGCGGGGCCATGCTGCTTTTTCATCATTTTTAAACCTCGCCTTTTATGGTTTCTGGATTTGGCTAGAAGCCGCGCCATTCAAGGCCTCGGCTGCATTATGCGAATTTCCGTTTCTAGTCATTGTCGAGCGGTGAATAAGGCTGAAGCCCTTCCCGTCTAGCCAGTCGTGCCACTTGTTCAGGGCTTCGCGCTTGAGTAGTTCGGCAGAGGTGTGGATGTAGGTCTGCACGTTGCGGGTCATCGTGTGGTTCACCAGCATCTCGCCGATAAGGAAGTCGACGCCAAGATCAGTCCAGCCGGTGCGGGCAACCTTGCGCAGGTCGTGGCTGGTCCACTCGCCCTTGCCCAGCCGGGTGAACGCGGCGCATGCCTGGCTGTCGCTGATCGGGCCACGGTTGCGTGCCGGGAACATGTAGGTGCCCTTGTAGCCCTTGGCTGACTGCCAATCGCGATATCGCTCCAGCAATGCGCACACCTGGTGGGTCAGCGGCAGGTGATGCTCGCAGCGAGTCTTGGTGTTCTCGGTGGGGATAAACCACTCGCCCTGCTCGCCCAGGGTCAGGTGGGACCACTGCGCCTGCCTGGTCTCCCCGGAGCGGGTGCCGTGGCACAGCATCATCAAGGCCAGCATGCAGTCCTGCGGGTGCTGGTCGAACCCTTCGGCCAGTTGCCCGATCACTTCCTCGAGTTGCACGGCGCGCAGGCGTGACGGTTTGGGCTGGATACGCGCCTTGGTGAAGTCGGTGAACTTGAATCCTGCAATCGGGTTGGTGGTGATCAGGCGCAGCTTCTCGGCCTGGCGAAACGCGACCACCAGTACGCCCCACATCAGCCTGACATAGGACAGGGACATTTCGGCCTGCATCGGCCACATGACTAGCTTGTCGAGCGTTGACCGATCAACATCCTCCACCGCCAGGGTGCCGAGCCGTGGCTTCAGATGGCACGAGATGATCGAGGTGTTGGTGGAACGGCGCTTGGCTGAAAGGCTGCGGTCAACGGACTGGCGAGCAGTGAACCAGTCCAGCAACTGACCAACCGTCTGTAACGTGCCCGCGGCGGCTGATGCCTTCGGGTCGGCGGCCAGGCGTTCGCGGATCTTTGGCAGAGCGCTGATCAGTCCCTTCACCGGAAGCTCCGGAAACCCGGCGATCTTCTCCCACTTCTTGCCCACCACCAGGTGCCAGGCGCCACGCTCCCGGTTTTGATGGAAGCGGAAATACACGCCTGGGTACCGAGCATCCCGCAGGTCACGGATATCGGTGTTGCCGGCCTGGCGCCGGATCTCTGCGTCGGTAAACGAAGTGAGCAGTGTCTGGGTCATGCGGCAGCCTTGGTTTGGGGTTGAAGTAGGTAAGCCCGGATTGCCTCAATGGCGTCGACGTGCCCACGGCAGACGATGGCCAGATAACCCTGATCAGTCAGCGCCTGCAGGTAGGCGTCCTGAGCCGGGGAGACGGCGGCGTCATACGGCGCCCGGGCTTTGAATTCGATGTACAGGCCGAAGTACCCGCCGCGAGCCATCGGCAGCACCAGATCGGGAACACCGGCCTTCACGCCCTGCTCTTTCAGCTTCATCGCTACCAGCTTGTGCCGGTGCCCGCCGTTCGGGACGTGAAAAATCAGCTTGGATGCGACCGGGTAACGCAGCGCGATTTCCTTCATCAGCGCGGCCTGCTCCAGGCCTTCCCGGTCGACGGCCTTGGCACGCTTGGGTGCTGGGTTGAATGGCTTCACAGCAAATGGCTTCAAAGCTTCACCTTCCCTTCGCGAATGAGGATGTCTTGGGTGCGCATGACGCCCTCGGCGAGATACAGCCGGACCTCTTCACGGGTGAGCTGTACAGGCGCCTTGAGTCGACCATCGGCGATGTCGTGGCAGTAACCGCAAGCCCAGGCGCCCTGGAAGTCGTTGGGCTTCATGCCCACGCCGCAGGTGCCGGACAATCGGTAGTGCGCCAGGACCGTGGTGGAGGATTCGCAACCGCAACCCGGGAGCCGAACCTGGCATTCGCGATCGCGGGCAGCATTGGTGAGCTTGCTCATTGGGCACCGCCGGCGCGGCGGGCACGCAGATCGGCCAGCGCCTTTTTCCCAACCTCCGGAGTTATCCGGGGCTCCAGACCCACCTCCGCCACCGGCACCGGGCTCAACTGCTCGCCCTGCCAGATGCGCCGGCACTGGATCAGGTAGTGCTTTTCGAAGCTCGCCAATCCAAGCTCACGAGACAGCAGCGAGAGACTGTGGAAGCCCGCAGCCGCCGTGGCGTGGTAAATGGCCGGGTGATACCACTTTTCGCAGCCACGCATAGCTGGGTGGCAGTTTCGAAGGGCCTGGGCGTAAGCAGACTCGACGCTGGGCAGCCCCAGACCCTCAGGGGCGAAGCACCAACTGACGAAAACGCCCGGGGCAGGCACGAAAGCCGATTTGCTTGCACTCACGACGCGCATGCCGTGATCGATCTGCTCCATTCGAGTAATTCCGGAGCGCATGAACTCGCCCAGCCACTCAAGTTTCGAGGCGTTCATGACAGCCTCGGTCGGCCAGGACTGGCGCCAGGCGCCGCACGCGCCGCGCAACCGGAGGAACAGATCGTCGATAACTGCTTGGGTTGCCGGGTCAACAGCCACCACGACTGGGGATTGATCTGGACCCTGGTAAGCGGGGTCGCATTGACGGCGCGCTACCAGCTGGCTCGCCACAACAGGTTTGTTTGATCGGTTCACAGGCGCACCCCCTTCGCGGCCCAGTCTTCACCGGCCATGCTTTCCTCACTGGTGGACGCTCCGGCGGCCTGGGCACGCTCTCGTTTGATCCAGCCAGACAGCTTGAAACACCAGCCAGCGGCGGTATCGAGAACGGATGTTTTGGCGACGAAGAAACCCTTGAAGCCCGACAGCAGTTCAGCGGTCAGGGAGTCAGCCGGTAGCCCGGCGATTTTCAATTGAGTTTGCAGCGCCTCGTCCGACGGCACGAAGTCGGCAAACATGGCGAAGCGCTGGCGATCATCTTGCTGCTCCAGCGCCTGGCGATCCTGCTCATCGATCAAGTCCGAAAGCTCGCGCTGCTGCTGCTCTTCGGTTCCTTGATGGTTAAGTGATGGATTGGGTGCAGCTGCTGCACCCCGTTCTGTTCCAGGCTGCACCCCGTTCTGTTGTGGTTTGCACCCCGCCGCGTCATCTGCACCCCGTTTTGCACGGGGTGCAGGATTTGCACCCCGCAATATTTGGAGGTCATAGACGACAGGACGACGGTCATGGCGATCAATGTGCACCGCCGCGATGGCCTGATTGCCCTTCTTGATTAGGCCGGACTGTTCCAGGTCGTCAAGCTTGTAACGGACTGTGCGCTCGGAAAGCCCGGTGTCCTGGGCCAGGGTAGAGGCAGACGGAAAGGCCCCAGTGCCGTTCGAACCGGCGTAGTTGGCCAGGCACAGCAGCACATGCCGAGCGCTGGAGTCTTTGAGGGTTTGCACGGGCAAAGAAAGCGCCCATGACATAGCTTGAACGCTCACAGCGAGTTTCCTTGGAGTTGTTCGGCGAGAGTGGTGATGCCTTTACGGGTGACCATGACCTGCTCCACCACCTTCAGGTCTTCCTCGGCGCCCTTCCCTACCGTGACCAGCTTGTGCTCGAGCAGGCCTGAGGTCAGGCGAGGCTGGTAGGCAGACCAGGCGGCGAAGGATGTGCGGCGGTAGATCCAGCGGTTGTCGCTGAGCCACTTGAAGAGCTTCAGCGGGCCGACACCCAGCTGCTTTGCTGCCGAGGTAATGCAGATTGAGCCGGCGGTAGCGGAAAGAAGCTCAAGGGCTTGAACCTTCGGGGCCTGCTGCTGGATGACCAGGTGCAGCGAAGCGTTCTGCTTGGCTTGATCGGCAGCTAACTGGAGGGCTTCGGCAAAGTTGGAAGGCATCGATATGGTGTGTCGCGACACCTTTTCGAGTTCGCCAAGACGTGTCACGACACGATGGCGAAGCGGGATGCTGTACCCGGTCAGAAGTGTCTCGGTGAGCACGCGGTCAAGTTGGAACTCGGCGGTGTAACCGCGCCCGTCCTTTTCTTCCTGAAGATGGCGCAGATTTGCGCCATCCTTCTCCAGGGCATCGCGCATCACGCGAATGTCGCGGATGACATCCTTGTGTTGCTTGCCGGTGAGTTCGGCGATCTCCCGGCTCGACATGCTGACTGTATTGCTTGGAGCAACAAGTGTGTTCATAATGGCCCCACAAGTTAAATTGCTGTTGAAAGGACCGCCCTGCCAGGCGGTTTTTTTATGTCTGGGATTCAGGCGGCCTTCAGCGATTCGCGCAGCACATGCAGCGCATCAATCGCTTCCTGAATGGCCTTCTCGCCCTGTGCTTTTTCGTGCTGGCTGATGTGGTTGTCCGCGGCGGCATCGAAGATCAATCGACCCACGTCACCGCATTCGGCGGACAGGTGGCCGAGCGCAACCATAAGTGGCTTGGCTGCGGGCTTCTCGCGGGCTACCAGTTCAAAGCCGAACTGGTCTGAAAGAGCCAGGAGGGGGCGCATATCGCCGGTGTGAAGCAGGATTCCGAACAGGTGCTCGATGGTCAGGTGATGAGCCGCGTTGTCCGGGTTTGAGCGCTGCAGCAGGCTCACGTGTGCCAGGCACATCTTCCCGGCCAGTTCTTCTGCCCCACTTTCCTTGATGGTGGTGTGGCAAGCCCTCAAGAAATCTTCCATTCGTAAAACCTCAAATTTGTTTCCGTGGTAGCGGGCGCCAGGTACGGCGATCATTCGCTCAACAGATCAATGACAGGGACGCCTTATGCAGCAGTTTTCTTCTTGTCGGCCTTCAGCTGGCCGCCGGTCACATGCTCAAGCTGGTATTGACGGAGCTCTGGAATCTCATCGCCCCACTGCCGGACAGCCTCGTATGTGATGCCGAGCGCTTTAGCGAGGGGCGCGATTCCTTTGAAATGTTTAATTGCGTCGGCACGGTTCATGGCTGACTCCTTTGGGTATACGGCAATTCAAGCATGCTTGTGTTTACTAAGCAAGCATGCTTGCCAAGCTAACTTGTAGATTGCTTGCATGAAAATTACTGATCGGATTGCGAAACTTGTCCTGGCGCGAAAGCCAGAGATTGGGCCGCGAGGATTCAAAAGGGATATAGCGACCACCTGCGGGGTCAGCTACGAAGCTGTTCGTCAGTGGTTTGCCGGTGATACCGGCAACATTAAGAACGAAAACCTGGTAGCGATCGCTGAAGGCTATGACACGACGGTCGACTGGCTGCTGTCAGGCAAGGGTGAGCCGCCGAGCCGGAAGGCTGCGGGCGCTCCAAAGGTCGGCAAGTATTCTTCGGCGGATTTGGTCAAACAGATGCTCGATAAGCACGGCCGAGGCCTATCGGAAGACGCACGAGCGAGAATCGCCGAGGTGGTAGAAGAGGTGGCGCTTGAGTCGAAGTTGACCAATGTAGTGAAGGTCGACTTCACCAGGGCCGGCCAAGTCGGCGACGAAGTATGGATTGCCCACTACGACGTGCGCGCAGCGATGGGCGGCGGCCAGATCCCGCACGAATTCCCAGAAATGCTTCAGGATATACGGGTCAGCCCCAAACACTTGAGGGAGATGGGAGTTTCGTTCAAAGAGCACTTCCACCTCAAGATGATCACCGGGTGGGGGCAGTCAATGGCGCCGACAATCAAAGATCGCGACCCGCTGCTGGTAGATATCACCATCCGGGAGTTCACCGGGGATGGCATATACCTCTTCTCGCACGACGAGATGCTCTACGTGAAGCGCTTGCAGAAGAAAGGTAAAGATCGTTTCAAGATGATCTCGGACAACAAGCACCACGACCCGGAGGATATCAGGGTAGATGACACCCACATCTTGGCCCGCGTGCTGTACGTGTGGAACGGACTGCCGGTATAAGACCATGCCCTTCATCAAAGCCCGGCCAGCGCCGGGCTTTTTATTGCCCGCTAGAAAGGCGCCGCCTCTTCTTCCTGCTCAAACTCAACCTCGCCCCTCCCCACCACCTCAAGTTCCTGCTGCTCCCACCTCACCGTCACGCTGCCGTCGTCATTGAGAGTCAACTCAAGCTCGTCGGTTTCGGCGATCACGCCCAGCACCTCTTCCCACTCTCGATCTCCGTCCGTGTCCAGGCGATGAATCGTCACCCAGCGCTGCGCCTGCGCCACGGGGTGGTTGATCATCGACGACACCCTCAAACCCAGCCGTTCCATGCCCGTCATTTCTACCCGCGGTGATCCTGCTGGACTTCCCTTCTGCTTAGCCATAACCACCTCCCAAGAATGCTGTACATACGTACAGTAAGCAAAATAAACACAAGCGTGCTTGCATTCAGTACACAAGCATGCTTTTATAAATGCAAGCCGACTTGTGCTTCTCAGCAAGTACACGGCGACCACCGCTCTTTAACAGCCAGCGCAACAAACAACAGACCGCATTGCCTCTACCGGCGACCGGCGAGCAGACAGGCCCGAAAGCCTGCCAACGACAGGGAAAACCTTGTACGGCTGCCCGATGGTGAAACGCCAGAACCGAGTGAACGACCCGGCAAGCAATGCGCCCCGCCCCTTCCGGCGGTAATTGGACGGAAATTTTCACTGATGCACCCAGCTGAGGTTCGGTCGGGTGCATTGGGAAAACAACCGAGGAAAAATCATGAACCTGTACACGCATCAGAGCGGCCTGCTCGCCCTCAAGCCTGAGCGTCAGGAGGCTTGCAAAAAGGCAGGCGTAACCGTACTGAACTTCGGCGAGAAAGTGGCAAAGGGCGGGATATTGATCGCAGATACTCGTCCGCGTGGTTTCTTGGGCGGCCGAGGCCCGGACGATCCGGCAGCCACAATGATCATCATTGGCGGCGTATTCAAACCGGAGAAAGTCTTCTATTTCAAGAGCTTCGATAGAGCCTTGAAAAAAGCTTTGAAGCTCGAAGCTGGAACAACCAGCGCCACGACAGCCTGTCGTTAACTGCCCGGTCACCTGCGTGCCGAAGCGCAGGCTGAATCGGAGATCGCTCGGCTGACTGCCCCGAGATAGCAGGGTGGCCACCTTTACCCGAGCCAGAGCGACGAACAACGCGGCGAAGACGGTTTACTCGCCAGCCAGATTCGAGCGATCTCCGATGCAGACTCAATAGGTGGCCACTGCCTTCCCAGTGAGCGAACAGCGGAGGATTGGCAGCCATGTAAACGCACAGATACCAGCGCAGCCCAGATGGCCCCGCTGGCTTGTTACGTAGGAGGTAAAAGCCCGGTTTCGACTGGGCTTTTTTACGGCTCGCCTTTATTCGTCAGCACCCTCCCCTGCGCCCAGCGGCAACCAGCAGGCGGTCAGGCTGCTGACGAATAAACGCAACCCACTGAGGTATCCGCCATGCACGCATCAGTTCAACAGCGAGTCGACGGGGTTGCGGCCCTGCGAGTTCGCTCCCGCATTGCCACCGCCGAGTTCTATGCCCTGATCGGCAAGGAGCAGCCCGTGCAACAGATTCGCTTCCAGGTCATCACCCGCGGCAACGCTTACCACATCGTGGAGCGCTCCACCGCCAAGGTGAAGGGCTTCCGCTGGACCTGGAAGGAAGCAAGCAACTTTGCCCAGGAGCTGGAATCTCGTGCAGATGGCGTGAAGGTAACGCTTTCAGGCGGTGCGCAGTGATCGGCGTACCGATGGCCAACCCTCGCGACACAGTGATCGCGGATCTGCATCGCCAGATGGACGCATTCTTCGGCGCCGGCAACAAGGCCGAGCAAATTGCCAGCGGCGTCAGCGGTGAAGTCGGTGGCCCGATCAAAAGCACCCGCAGCATCAAGCTGAAGGCTGCCCGCGACAAGGATGCGCCCAGGCTGAAGGAATTGGCTGAAACCGGAATGACTGCAATCGAGGCCGCCAAAGAGTTCGGTACCGACAGCAAGCGTGCCAGGCTGATCGCTCAGGAAAACGGCTTCAAGTTCGCCGACAGCCCGTGAAGCGCATCAACAACCAGGTGCGGCAACGCCGTCGTCAGGCATGGCTTGATTTGCCAGCACATGAAATCGAAGAGGTAGGCCATGGCCAAGAACAACGCGCAGATCCAGCGGGACAAGCGCGCGAAAGAGAAGGCGCTGCTCGACCGGATCGGCGCCGAGAAGCGAACGCTGATTGTCTCGAAAGCGCTCGATGATGCGCTTCAAGTGCTGGGCGAACGTCACGACTTTGAAGAGTGGCAGGAGACGGTCTCGACGCTACTGATCAACCTGGCAGCAGCGCCCGCCGAAGAATCTGCCCGCTTCACCACCATGTCGCGACCTGTTTTCGAGGTTACTGAAAAGCAGTCGCGACAGCTTGAAGAGTTCCGCAAGACCGGCATCGAACCCGCATAACCCACCCTACTTGCTGCATCCGGTAACCGGAGGGCGGCGCCTGACTGGAGATAAGCCATGAGCAACTACATGTACAAGACCACAGCCCCTGCCGTGGTTGCGGCGGTCATCGCCTGGGAAACCAAGCGCAAAGAGTGGGACGCCCAGCGCGCCAAGCTTGGCCAAGTGTTTGGTGGTGCGGCCTCGCCGATGCGGTCAGGTAATCGGAGCTACGTCGGCGGCGTGAAACTCAGTGATAGCCGCGAACTGGACGTGCACTGGTGCCGCCCCGACCAATACGGGTACCGCTCGCTCCGCTCCAGCTCCAAGCCTGCGAAAGGAACGCCAAAGGAGGCGCGCGTCACTCAGGTCGCCGAGCATGAGCGCCTGTCGGCTCTCTGGAAGGAACATTGCCCTGCCAGCATCGATATGGACGAAGCCTGGGAGGCGATCGGCCTGAACCCGGGGGCACTGTGGATGTGCGGCGGTGTGTTCTTCGAGCTGGATGAGGTTGTGTACCTGAGCCTCGGCCTCAGGCTTGAGGATGGACACGAGAACATCGAAGGCGCCACCGAGATCCTCGGCAGCGAGTTTGAGGCTGCACGCCAGACTGTCCTAGGGCAGCGCAAAGCGGCGTAGTTACTCTGGAAAAACTTCAGCAGTAGGCAACACACCTGCAACGGCCTGACACTTCAAGTCAGCGCAGATAATCATGCTAATTGGTTGGGCGGTTCGGGCTACATAGCGGTTATATACGGCTGCGAATTCGATGCCCCCACACTTTGGGCAGGTTGGCTTGAATTCGTCGTGCTGCATTTCTTCGATACCCATCTGATTCTCTCCTTGATCCGGCTCCATGCCGGTCACCCGTAATACCCCATATCACTGAATCACGCCAGCCGGCGAGGTATCCATGAAACTCAATTCTGACGTTGAGGCCCTGGTGGCTTCCGGCGCGCTCTTTGTCGCCAACCATTCCGGAGGCAAGGACTCGCAAGTCCAGCTGATCAAGTTGTTAGAGGTGGTGCCTATGACGCAGCTGGTCGTAGTGCACGCCTCGCTGGGTGCCATGGAGTGGCCTGGCGCGATGGAGCTTGCGCGCGATCAAGCCGACGCAGCAGGTCTGCCATTCATCGTGGCCACTGCCACCAAGACGCTGCTGGAAATGGTAGAGCGCCGCTTTGAAGGCAGGCCGGAGGTGCCGAGCTGGCCGTCGGCATCCACCCGCCAATGTACGAGCGATCTCAAGCGCGGCCCCATCCAGCGCGAGGTTCGGCGTTACGCCAAGGCTGGCGGTTTCAAGGTGATCGTGAACTGCCTGGGGTTGCGCGCCCAAGAGTCACCCGGGCGCGCCAAACGGCAGGCATTCAGCCGCATGGCTATCAGCAATTCAGTGCACACCTGGTACGAGTGGCTGCCAGTGCATGAAATGTCCAAAGCCGAGGTGTTCAACATTATCGAGCGTGCCGGCCAGAAGCCGCACTATGCGTACGCCCTGGGCAATGACCGCCTGAGTTGCGTGTTCTGCATCATGGCCAGCAAAGGTGATCTCAGGAACGGGCGCCAGCACCAGCCTGAACTGCTCCAGCAATACAGCGATCTGGAGAAGAAGACCGGGTACACGATGCACATGAGCCGCATCCCCTTGGTCGAGCTTTCTGCCTGACAGACTCAATTTAATTTTAACAATCACGCCAGCCGGCGAGGCAGGCGCACGCTTGGAGATTACCCATGAGCATCCCTGCAAGTGCCTTGAGCGACGAAGGGTGCCTGCACTATGCGGCGCTTGAGCCAGCCGCCGCCGCTGAGCTTACCCGCCGCCTTACCGCGCAGTGCATTGATCCAGGTGCCGAAGCTGAAAGTCTTCGCGATGATATCCGCATGCTCGAAAGCCAGGCTGATGATGCTGAGGACGAGCTGGATCGCCTTCGAGACTATGCCGAAGAGGCTCGCACCTACATCAAGCGCGCAATGAATCACGACGAGCACGAAGATCTGCCGGTGAGCAAGCTTCTTCAGAAAGCCCTCGATTGCCTGGAGTAAGGCCATGACCACTTTTGCAGTGTTTGGAATGAGCGAGAACTGGGCTCGCGAAGAGGCCAAAGAGCACACGCCCACCTTCAAAAATGAGGGCGGCAAGCGCATCGACCTGACCGTTTCGCAGTGGGAGGCCGAGGTGGAGGTTCGGGTGGCCAAGATCATGGCAGGCAAAAAATGCGTGCGCCTGTCGCCGATGTTCGACGCCCCCCAGTACGCACAGCAGTTCATGGACATGGCCCGAAAGAGCATTGTCTGTCGCGACCTGAAGATCAGGACCAAGGCCGTCCTGGTCGACGCCAAGAAAAAGCCGATCCTGAATGCCAAAACTGGTGCGCCAAAGATTGGGTTTGCTGACTGGGTGCCGGAGGCGACTTGCGCCGCCTGACAGCACTGATTAGCGAGCTACGCGCCCAGCAATAAGCCTGGCTCCGTCCTCGCGGCCAGCAACCTGCGCCAGGCCACGGTCAACATAGGTTCGGTCACCCGCAACAACCGGCACCACCACCTCACCACCGCGCTTCACCTCGACGTTGATACGCCAGGTCTCCCGGCCTTCCTCGTCCTTGTCGCACTCCATGTAGTTCCAAACCTGAAAGCCTTCGATCTCATCGTAAATATCGTGCTTTGTCATGGTCCAGCCCATTTATAGGAAGGGGCCATCGTAGCACCACACCGCCCGGGCATGGCCCGGCAAGGACTCCCCATGCCTACAGAAAACCGTATCGACTGCCCAGCTCTGCACAAGCGCAGCAACAGCTATCCGTTTGGCGATCGCGTGCCGCGCACAGTGCGAATGGTGAAGAGCGTCACTGCCGACCCCATGCCCGGAATTGGACTCGCCTACATCAAGGGAACCGTTCCTTTGGCAGCGCAGAACAACATCTACGACGCATGGACAAACAGCCATGGTGCCGTGGCAGCAGTGATGCCTGATGGTCGCCACCTTGGCCTGCGCCCCGGCGAGTTCGAGGTTTACACCTGGCATGACTTTTCATCGGCGCCAGCAGTGTCAGGTGTAACGCTCCAGGCTACCCGCGCCAACCGCGTGTACGTCGCCGGACCCATGACCGGGATCGCGGACTTCAACTACCCCGCCTTCAACGCCGTGGCCGACCAGCTGCGCGCCCAAGGCTACGAAGTCGAGAACCCAGCAGACCACGGCATCGTCGAGGGCGCGCAGTGGGCCGACTACATGGCTTACGACCTGACGCGCCTGGGCCTCTGCGGCGTGATCGCGCTGCTGCCGGGATGGGAGAAATCGCAAGGCGCGAAGCTGGAAGTCCTGATCGCCGAACGCCTCGGCATGACGGTTGTGAATGCCCATGATCTGGTAACGAGGGAGGATGTATGAGCGAAGTAAAGCGCTGGAAGTTGAAAGGCTTCTTGCCCGGTGTTGAGGGTGAATGCAAGGCGGTTTTCCAGCCAACGGTAGTCATGGCCGAAGACTTCGATAACGCTACTCGCCTGTTTCTAGACGCGGCCGAACGCTGCGTAGCCTCGGAACGTCGGGAGAAGGAACTGCAGCGGCGCCTGACCGCGGCGGATGAGCGGGCGGATGTGCTTACCACTGCGCTGACCCGAATTCACGGGAGGGCGGAGGCATTCATTGACGATGGGATGCACATGCCAACTCCGTCTATTGAGGTGATTCGAGACATCGCGGCCAGGGCCGTGCCGATCACTAGCGATGCAGCAGAACCTCGATAGGAGTACATCCGTACTCCTCCCGCAAAACCTGTAACCCCTCCCCCTTCAAAGTCAGCCGCTATAGCGGCAAGGACGAAGTCATGCCTGAACAAAAGATTACGTTCGTCAACAGCGAGCCCGCCAAGTGCGGCTGCAAGATGGAATTCAGCTCTGGCGGCGGGCACTACTCCGACGTGGTTTACGTCACTCCCTGCGAGGCGCATAGCGGCAGCAAGCCGTTCGGGCCGGTCGAGGTGAAGCGCGATGCGGATGGTTGGTGGTATCACCCAAACATCCCGAGCTTTGGCGAAGGCGAAGACCCGGCGCCCTACATTGCCTGGGTCAAGGAACAGGGACTGGAGTTGAAAGGCTGGCACTCTGGCGACGAACTCGAGGATCTACCTGACGAGGATGCCGCGTGCACCGCCTGGAATCCCGAATCGCCAGGCCCTGAGTGGTTCCTGATGGGGATCTTCGATACGGATGACGGCCCCTATGTGCAGTGGGCGCGCCGGGAGGTTACGCCGTGAGCATCATCGACGACGTAATGACCGACAAGATCACCCTGCACGGCCTGGGCTTTGTGCAGGTGCAGCTGGAAGGCGGCCAACGGCTGCATGTCTGGCACCCAGAACTGCCGCGCCGTGCTTGCTTCAAATACTCGGCGATCCACGACCACCGCTTCAACTTCACCTCCAGAGTGATCGTCGGCAAGCAGATCAATCACTGCTTTGAGCTGGAGCGCAGCGACGAAGGCGGCTTCGTGTTGTATCTGCACGAGGGCGCCCGCACACCAGGTGGCGGCAGGCCGTGGACGCCAGACGGCCGCGCGCACCTGATACCGGATGGAACGATTACCGTGGAAGCCGGCAACGACTACAACACCCGGGCATACCACTACCACCGCACCGAGCCCGGCGGCGATGGCCGAGTCGCCACGATCATGGCGAAACGCGGCGAGTATCCGGCCGGCGCCCACTCAACCTGCGTCTACGGCATACAACCAGACACCGACTTCGACCGGTACCAGTGGTCACCGGCTCAGCTCTGGGAAATCGTCACCGACGTGCTGCTCGGCCAGCGGGTGACGCCATGATCACCACCCTCTGGTTCGCCTACGTCTTCATCTACAAGGGGCCCAGGCCATGAAACAGACAATGCAAGATGAGTTCGAGGCCGACTATTGCGCCCATGCACACCGCCTCCCGGCCCTGGTAAAAAACTGTCGCCTCTCAAACGGCAGCTACGGTGACCCGTGCATTGCCAAGGCCTGGCACTGGTTCAAGCGGTCCCGCGAGATGCTGGTGGTGGACCTGCCAACGGTCGGCCCTTCGCCGGAACCGCCAGATGACGCAATCGACGACAGCTTCCTTGATGCCCATCACGCCAAGATACGCATGCGCAATGGCTGCTTCATGGCCATTAAAGCTGCTGGCATCACAATCGCGGGGGAGTCGAATTAATGATCGAGTACCAGCTCTATCTTGGCGATTGTCTCCAGGTCATGAAGCAGTTGCCAGATGCCAGCGTCGACATGGTGCTGGCCGACCTTCCTTACGGCACCACCCAGTGCGCCTGGGACACCATCATCCCGCTCGAGCCACTCTGGATGGAGTACTTGCGGATCGCCAAGCCAGAGGCCGCCATCGTGCTGTGCGCTGCCCAGCCGTTTGCCTCGATGCTGGTGGCGAGCAACCCCAGGCTCTACCGGTATGAGTGGATCTGGGAGAAAGGCAACGCAACCGGATTCCTAAACGCCAAGAAGCAACCGCTGCGGGCTCACGAAAGCGCCCAGGTCTTCTACCGCAAACAGCCGGTGTACAACCCGCAAATGACGGGGGGGCATGAGCGCAAGACGGCAAAACGTAAGACAGTCAACTCGGAGTGTTACGGCAAGGCCCTGGCCCTGACGGAATACGATTCGACAGAGCGGTACCCGCGCTCGGTGCAGTTCTTCTCCAGCGACAAGCAGACCGGCAGCTTTCACCCGACGCAGAAGCCTGTGGCCTGGATGTCGTTCCTGATCAACACCTACACGCAGCGTGGTCAGGTGGTGCTGGATAACACGATGGGCAGCGGTACCACCGGCGTGGCCTGCATGCGGCTGGGTCGGCAGTTCATCGGCATTGAGCAGGACCGCGAGATCTACGTTACCGCTACCGAGCGCATCACCGACGCAATTACCGAGCGCGACGCACCGGTACCGCAAATCGATCTGTTCGCAACAGCCTAACCCCAATCCCCCTACATGCCTGCCGGTGATCGGCGGGCGAGGTATTCCTGTGCTCAAACAAATCGGAAAACTCATCACCGAACCGTTCCGCAACGGTGACAAGAGCCGGCCGCTGCGCTGGCGCATGGGGATGCGGCTTAACCACATCCACAACGACCTGCACTCCAAGCATCCCAAGCTCTGGAACGCCATCGTGATGACGGCCAGAACTGCGATCTGCAAGCCATTCGGCCATCGCTGGACCAGGTTCGAGATGGTGAAGTACGGCGACTTTGGTGATTCCCGGATCTGCAAGCTCTGCCGCATCAGTCACGGGAAGCACCGCGGCGTTGACACCTACCACGAAACACATCGCCAGGGCGGCTGGAACGAGATCGCCAAACCCTAACCCACCTTCTGCCGCCCAGCGCGGCAAGGACACCACATGTTCGCATTCAAACTCACCCTGATCCTGCTGGGCGCTTTGCTGTACCTGATCGGCAGCGGCTGCTGGTTCTTCTGGATCGCCCCGCTCCTTCTGGCGGACGGCGAAACAGCCGACATCCTCTACGCCTTCGCCGGCACCTGCGGTTGGATGCTGATCACCTTCAGCCTGGTAGTTCACATCATCAAGACAGCGCGGCCCACGGCCTGCGGGAGGTAGCTATGGCAAAAGTCCTGGCGCAGATTACGGTCAAGCTGCCGCGCCTAATGGAGGCCGGCGAATACAGGAAGTTGCGGTACGTCGGCGGAAAGCCGAGCCTGCAGCAATTGAAAAAATGGATTGAGGATGGCGAAGTGATTGGGGAGGTGAAAGGAGGGATGTATTTCGTCGACGTGCAGGCGGCTGTGATGGGGTCGAGTGACCCGCTGCTGGCCAAAATGCTGGAGCTCGGGTGATGGCGGCCCGGCCCCGCACGCTACAGAACAGAAAGCTGCCGGCCAACCTGTACCCAAACGGGAAGTACTGGCGGTACCGAAACCCGGTCACCGGCGTGATGACCAGCATCAACCGCCCTCTGGAGGAGGCAATCAAGCTGGCCCGGGCGGCTAATCTCAAGTTCGCCGAGTTGGTCGTCGATGACGGTTCGCTTCTGGCTGTACTGACCGGCGACCGCTTGCCTATCGTGAGCAACCTGCTCACGCGATTCGAAGAAGAGTGGCTGCCGGACCGGTCATATGCCGTGCGCACCCTGGAGGAAATCAAGTTCAAGCTTGAGCGGTACCGACAGGATCTGGGCGACCGGCTAATAGGTCAGCTGGACGTGCTGGCCATGGCCGAGTACCTCGACAACTTCAGCAACAACGCCTACACGAAGCACCGCGGGCTGTGGGTGCAGATCTTTGCCTTTGCGGTAGCCAAGGGCCTGGCCGAGCGCAACAACGCAGAACTGACTCTGGTGAAGAAAGAAGCCGAGAAGAAGCGACAGCGCCACACGTTTGACGGTTTGAAGTTGATCATCGAGGCAGTGACCACGCCGCCCTGGCTGAAGCGGGCAATCCGCCTGGCCCTGGCCAGCCTTCAGCGCCGGGACGACATCGTCACCTGGCTAAAGTCAGCGGCCGACATGGAAAAGAACACGCTGACCGTCTCCCCTGGGAAGACCCAGGGTTATGAGAACCCGGTGCACCTCAAAATCACCATGGGTGCAGCGCTGCGGGAGGTGGTCGGGGAATGCCTGCGCTCGCCGCTCGCTTCGCCATACCTGATCCACTACAAGCCCAAGGCCCGCCGTCGGGAACAGATCGACGCCAAGGACCACTGGACATCGGTGACGCCTGACTACCTGACCAAGGAGTTCAGCAAAGCCAGGGACGCAGCGCATGCCTACGACCATGTGCCGGCCGGTGAGCGACCCACTTTTCACGAGATCCGCGCATTGGGTGCCTGGCTGTATGAGCAGCAGAAATTCCCACAGGAATACATCCAGGCGCTCATGGGGCACGCGGACGAGAAGATGACGAAGCACTATCAGGAGGGGCACGACGAAAAGAAGATCGAGTATCTGGAGGTGGGCGCCGAATTGGCGTTCTGAGGTGGGAGTTTTGCAAAAGTTTTGCAAAAGTTTTGCAAATCGCAGAAAGCAAAAAGGGGTCACCGTTTCCGGTGCCCCCTCTAGACCGCCCAGCAGAGCGGATTTTGTTTGGTAGGCGCGATTGGACTCGAACCAACGACCCCCACCATGTCAAGGTGGTGCTCTAACCAACTGAGCTACGTGCCTGCTGTGAGGCGGCATTCTACGGAATTCCCGAGGGGTGTCAACACCTTTTTTGCAGCTAAGCCTATGAATATGCGAATTTTTTATTTGTGCGCGGCACGACGGTATTTTTCCGGTGGCTGGCAGCGGATTTTCAACTCAGGTAGGATCGGCGCACTCGTAAAAAATATAAAACAGAGGTTCCAGGATGGCGAACACCCCCTACCCCCAGTCGTATTACGCCGCGTCTGCGAATGCGGTACCTCCTCGCCCTGAGCTGCAAGGTGAAGTCGAAACCGATGTGTGTGTGATTGGCGCTGGCTATACCGGTCTTTCCAGCGCGCTGTTCCTGCTGGAGAACGGTTTTCGCGTGACAGTGCTGGAAGCCGCCAAGGTGGGGTTTGGCGCGTCGGGCCGCAACGGTGGGCAGATCGTCAACAGTTACAGCCGTGATATCGATGTGATTGAGCGCAGTGTCGGCCCCAAGCAGGCGCAGTTGCTGGGCGCGATGGCGTTTGAAGGCGGCAAGATCATTCGGGAGCGTGTGGCCAAGTATCAGATCCAGTGCGACTTGAAGGACGGCGGTGTGTTCGCAGCCCTGAACAGGAAGCACATGGGCCACCTGGAGTCGCAAAAGCGCCTGTGGGAGCGTTACGGGCACACCCAACTGGAGTTGCTGGATGAGCGCCGCATTCGCGAAGTGGTCGCCTGTGACAACTATGTAGGCGGCCTGCTGGACATGAGCGGCGGGCACATTCACCCGCTGAACCTGGCGCTGGGCGAAGCGGCTGCGGTGGAATCCCTCGGCGGCACGATCTACGAGCAGTCGGCGGCGATTCGCATTGAGCGCGGCGCCAATCCGGTGGTGCATACAGCCCACGGCAAGGTCAGGGCCAAGTTCATTATCGTCGCGGGCAATGCTTACCTCGGGAACCTGGTACCGGAGCTGGCAGCCAAGTCGATGCCGTGCGGTACGCAGGTCATCACGACCGCGCCACTGGGCGATGAGCTGGCGAAGACGCTGCTGCCGCAGGATTACTGCGTCGAGGACTGTAATTACTTGCTGGACTACTACCGCCTGACCAGCGACAAGCGCCTGATTTTCGGCGGTGGCGTGGTGTATGGCGCGCGAGACCCGGCGAATATCGAAGCGATCATCCGGCCGAAGATGCTCAAGGCGTTCCCGCAGCTCAAGGACGTGAAGATCGACTACGCCTGGACCGGCAATTTCCTGCTGACCCTGTCGCGTCTGCCGCAGGTCGGTCGCCTGGGGGATAACATCTACTATTCCCAGGGCTGCAGCGGCCATGGCGTGACGTACACCCACTTGGCGGGCAAGGTGCTGGCGGAAGCACTGAGAGGCCAGGCTGAGCGTTTTGATGCGTTTGCCGACCTGCCACACTACCCGTTCCCAGGCGGGCAACTGTTGCGCACGCCGTTTGCGGCGCTGGGGGCCTGGTACTACGGGCTGCGGGACAAGCTGGGGTTCTAATCCCGGATCGCGGGGCTGGCTTGCCGGCCCCGCACACCAAGCTCCGAGCCAAATCGCAGACACAAAAAACCCCGGTCTTTCGACCAGGGTCTTTGCTATCGATCCAACCAAGCCAGCGGCTTGCTTTGGCGTCTCAGGGCGTTCAGTGGGCCCTGGAACAGATATGGCGCAGCGGACGGGACTCGAACCCGCGACCCCCGGCGTGACAGGCCGGTATTCTAACCGACTGAACTACCGCTGCGTATCGCTCAGACTGCTGAAGTGTCACCTTCAACCGTCTTCAAACATCTGACTGATCAGCCTTGGCTGTTCAATCTCAAATCTGAAACATCAGACCTGGAAAATATGGCGCAGCGGACGGGACTCGAACCCGCGACCCCCGGCGTGACAGGCCGGTATTCTAACCGACTGAACTACCGCTGCGCGTCGGTGCAACCTTTAACGTTGCGTCTTGCCCGAAGGCAAAACTCTCAAGAAGTGGTGGGTGATGACGGGATCGAACCGCCGACCCTCTGCTTGTAAGGCAGATGCTCTCCCAGCTGAGCTAATCACCCTTTGCTTCGTTGAGGCCGCGAAATTTACGCAGGTAGCGGACCTAAGTCAATAGCCTGCTTGAAGTTTTTCTGAAAAAGACAAAATCACTTCAAGACCGTGACCCACCCTACTCGCTGTAAATCATCTTCTTGCTCATGCCACCGTCGACCACGAACTCCTGCCCCGTGACAAACCCGGCATTGCGCGACAGCAACCATGCCACCATCGCCGCCACGTCTTCCACAGTGCCTACCCTGCCCGCCGGGTGCTGGGCGTGATCGGCATCCGTCAGCGGCTCGGCACGGCGTGCAGCCGGGTCACGGGCATCGATCCAGCCCGGGCTGACGGCATTGACCCGCACTTCCGGCCCAAGGCTCATGGCCAGCGCATGGGTGAGGGCCAGCAAACCACCCTTGCTCGCCGCGTAAGCCTCCGTATCCGGCTCCGACTGACGGGCCCGGGTCGACGCCAGGTTAACGATGGCACCACCATGGGCCCGCAGATACGGCGCACAGTGCTTGGCCAGCAGCATCGGCCCACTGAGGTTGACCGCCATTACGCGGTTCCAGTAAGCCAGGTCGAGACTTTCCAGGGTGATGTTGCGTGGATCGGCCACCGCCGCATTGCACACCAGCGCATCCAGGCGCCCGAACTGGCCGAGCACCTCGGCCACGCCCAGGGCAACCTGCCGCTCATCCGCCACGTCCATGGTGATAAACCAGGCGTTGTCGCCCAGCACCTTGGACACCTTGGAACCGCGCTCGCGATCCAGGTCGGTAAGCACCACCTGCCAGCCTTCGCTGATCAGCCAGGCGGCAATCCCCAGGCCGATGCCCCGCGCCGCGCCAGTCACCAATGCGACGCGCCCGTTACTTGCGCCCGCCGCCTCCATGGACCACTCGATCACAGGGCAGCCAACCCACGGGCCAGATCGGCCTGCAAGTCAGTAACGTCTTCCAGGCCCACGGCAATGCGGATCAGGCTGTCGCGGATACCGGCCGCTTCACGCTCCTGCGGCGCCAGACGCCCGTGGGACGTGGTGCTTGGGTGCGTGATGGTGGTCTTGCTGTCACCCAGGTTGGCGGTGATGGAAATCAGGCGGGTTGCATCGATAAAGCGCCACGCGCCCTCTTTGCCGCCCTTGACTTCGAAACTCACCACCGCGCCAAAACCTCGCTGCTGGCGCTGGGCCAACGCGTGTTGCGGGTGGCTCTTGAGGCCAGCGTAGTGGACTTTCTCGATGCCGTCCTGCTGTTCCAGCCACTCGGCCAGGGCCTGGGCGTTGGCGCAATGGGCCTTCATCCGCAGGCTCAGGGTTTCCAGGCCTTTGAGGAAGATCCAGGCATTGAACGGGCTCAGGGTCGGGCCGGCGGTGCGCAAGAAGCCCACCACTTCCTTCATCTGCTCGCTGCGACCGGCAACCACGCCGCCCATGCAACGGCCCTGGCCGTCGATGAACTTGGTAGCCGAATGCACAACGATGTCTGCGCCCAGCTTCAGCGGCTGTTGCAGCGCCGGGGTGCAGAAGCAGTTGTCGACGATCAGCATTGCGCCCTTGGCGTGGGCCACTTCGGACAATGCGGCGATGTCTACCAGCTCGGCCAACGGATTGGACGGCGACTCGACGAACAGCAATTTGGTGTTGGCCTTGATGGCCGCATCCCAGCCGGACAGGTCCGCCAACGGCACGTAGTCGACTTCAATGCCAAAGCGCTTGAAGTACTTCTCGAACAGGCTGATGGTCGAACCAAACACGCTGCGCGACACCAAGACGTGATCGCCGGCGCTGCACAGGCTCATGACCACCGCGAGAATCGCGGCCATGCCGGTGGCAGTGGCGACAGCTTGCTCGGCGCCTTCCAGCGCGGCGATACGCTCTTCGAACGCACGCACGGTAGGATTGGTGTAGCGCGAATACACGTTGCCCGGCACTTCACCGGCAAAACGCGCAGCGGCGTCGGCGGCAGTGCGGAACACATAGCTGGAGGTAAAGAACATCGGGTCACCGTGCTCACCTTCCGGGGTGCGGTGCTGGCCGGCGCGCACAGCCAGGGTATCGAAAGCTACGCCATCGAGGTCGCTGTCCAAGCGACCGGCATCCCATTCCTGACTCATGCTCTACTCCTCAACTCGAATGCTTTAACGATTCAAACGCCCCAGGGATAACCTGTAGGAGCGAGCTTGCTCGCGAAGAGCTCAAGGATAACGCGCTCATTCAGAATGCCCGCGTTATCGTTGATGACCTTCGCGAGCAAGCTCGCTCCTACATTATCAGCCACCGGTATCAGGGCCAGTGTCTACTCAGTTGTTGTACAGATCGATGATCGCACTGACCGCCTGGGTCTTGATCTTCGAGGAATCGTTACGGGCCTGCTCGATCTTGTTCAGGTAGGCCTCGTCGACATCGCCGGTGACGTACTTGCCGTCGAACACCGCGCAGTCGAACTCATCAATCTTGATCTTGCCACCACCGACGGCCTCGATCAGGTCCGGCAGGTCCTGGTAGATCAGCCAGTCGGCGCCAATCAGGTCCGCAACGTCCTGGGTTGAACGATTGTGGGCGATCAGTTCGTGGGCGCTCGGCATGTCGATGCCGTACACGTTCGGGTAACGCACGGCAGGCGCGGCAGAACAGAAGTAAACGTTCTTCGCACCGGCTTCGCGGGCCATCTGGATGATCTGCTTGCAGGTGGTGCCGCGCACGATGGAGTCATCCACCAGCATCACGTTCTTGCCGCGGAATTCCAGCTCGATCGCATTGAGCTTCTGGCGCACCGACTTCTTGCGAGCGGCCTGGCCGGGCAT
This sequence comes from Pseudomonas sp. ATCC PTA-122608, assembly GCF_001952855.1. Lineage (GTDB taxonomy): Bacteria > Pseudomonadota > Gammaproteobacteria > Pseudomonadales > Pseudomonadaceae > Aquipseudomonas. The sequence goes on from NZ_LPNO01000009.1 coordinate 127,146, forward strand.
GATGAAGGTACGGCCGATGTAGCGGTTCTTGACGAAGCCTTCGCGGAACTTCACGCCCAGGTGGTTCGCCAGCTCCAGCGCTGCGGTGCGGCTGGTATCCGGAATCGGGATAACCACGTCGATGTCGTGATCAGGACGCTCGCGCAGGATCTTGTCCGCCAGCTTCTCGCCCATGCGCAGACGCGCCTTGTACACCGAAACACCGTCGATGATCGAATCCGGACGCGCCAGGTAGACGTGTTCGAAGATGCACGGGGTGAGTTTCGGGTTCAGCGCGCACTGACGGGTGTGCAGCTTGCCGTCTTCAGTGATGTAGACCGCTTCGCCTGGCGCCAGGTCGCGGATCAGGGTGAAGCCCAGCACGTCCAGGGACACGCTTTCGGAGGCGATCATGTACTCGACGCCTTCGTCGGTGTGACGCTGGCCGAACACGATTGGACGGATGCCGTGGGGGTCGCGGAAACCGACGATGCCGTAGCCGGTCACCATCGCTACGACGGCATAACCACCGACGCAACGGTTGTGCACGTCAGTCACGGCAGCGAACACGTCTTCTTCGGTCGGCTGCAGCTTGCCGCGCTGGGCCAGCTCGTGAGCGAACACGTTCAGCAGGACTTCGGAGTCCGAGTTGGTGTTGACGTGGCGCAGGTCAGATTCGTAAATCTCCTTGGCCAGCTGTTCAACGTTGGTCAGGTTGCCGTTGTGCGCCAGGGTGATGCCATACGGCGAGTTGACGTAGAACGGCTGGGCTTCGGCCGAGGTCGAGCTGCCCGCTGTCGGGTAGCGCACGTGGCCAATGCCCATGTGCCCGACCAGGCGCTGCATGTGGCGCTGATGGAACACGTCACGCACCAGACCATTGTCCTTGCGCAGGAATAACCGGCCGTCGTGGCTGGTCACAATACCGGCAGCATCCTGGCCGCGGTGCTGGAGGACGGTTAGCGCGTCATACAGCGCCTGATTCACGTTCGACTTACCGACGATACCGACGATGCCACACATGCGACGCAACCCCTACTTAATGAATCTTGACTGAACACAACTTACTGAGGCGTTTTGGCCGGCAAGAGGTGTTCCTTGAACGGAAGATCAGCGGGTACGCTGATCCCGCTGGCCAGCCACTGACTGCTCCACCCCAAAATGAGGTTTTTGGACCAATCTGCAACCAATAGAAATTTTGGCACGAGTACAGACTCCTGCCACCACGAATCCTGCTGTACCGGCCCCAGGCTCAACAGCCCGACCGCCACAACCACCAGCAAGCCGCCACGCGCGGCGCCGAAGGCCATGCCGAGAAATCGATCGGTCCCGGAGAGGCCGGTGACGCGTATCAATTCGCCGATAAGATAATTGACCATTGCCCCCACCAACAATGTGGCGATGAACATGATGGCGCAGCCCGCGATGACGCGAGCCGAAGGTGTTTCGATGTATCCGGCCAGGTAGACGGACAATGAACCGCCGAACATCCAGGCTACAACCCCTGCGATGATCCATGTCAGCAGCGACAATGCTTCTTTAACGAAGCCGCGGCTCAGACTGATCAAAGCGGAGATGGCGACGATTGCAACGATCGCCCAATCAACCCAGGTAAATGGCACAGTTCAGCCTACAGACGGATAAGGCGGCGCATTTTAGCAGAGCGCCGGGCTATCGGTAAGCTGTGATTGGCTGTGCATTTGAAATCAATGAGTTATAGGGGAATGGAAACCGACCTGTCGCGGCACACCCAAAACACCTGTGGGAGCGGGCTTGCTCGCGAAGGCGGTGGGCCAGCCAATAAATCTGCTGACTGATTCACCGCATTCGCGAGCAAGCCCGCTCCCACATTGACCGCACTCCAGCTTGAATCCTTGCAGCCTTAGCCTTTTTCAGGCTGGAAGCGAACCACAAAACCCTTGAGTTTTTGCTGGCGATCCAGCGAGTCACGCAGGCGATCCGCCTCGGCGCGCTCGATCAGCGGTCCGACAAATACCCGGTTCTTGCCGTCAGCACTGCGGATATAGGCGTTGTAACCCTGGCTGCGCAGGGTTTTCTGCAACGCTTCGGCGCTTTCGCGATTAGCCAGGCTGGCCAGCTGGATCGACCAACTGATCGGCAGGCCATTCGGATCAATGCGGCTTTGACCGACGTCTGGCTTGCCCGGTGCAGCCGGTTGCGGCGCCACAGGTTTTGGCGCTGGTGCCGGCGCAGCAGGCTTGGCCGCGACTGCCGGAGCAGCCGGTGCAGCCGGTGCAGGCTTGGCCGCGACTGCCGGAGCAGCCGGTGCAGCCGGTGCAGGCTTCACCACCGGCACGCTCGGCTGAATCGGCATCGACGGCGCCTGCTGCGCAGCCACTTCGTCATCGGTCGGCACCGGCTCTTCTTCCGGCAGCGCCTGCGGCTCGGGAACCACCACCGGCTCAACCTGAACCTGAGGCACCGCGGGCGCCTGGGGCGCAGCGGGGGCCTCGACGGTCACCTGGCGCTGCTCGTCCTGGCGGGAAAACAGCATCGGCAGAAAAATCACCGCCAACGCCACCAGAACCAGGGCTCCAACCATTCGCTGCTTGTATGCGCTATCCAGTAATGCCATGTGCAGCTTCCTCCGTGGAGCGCCGGGCCAACCACTCGAGTGCCTCGGCAACACAATAAAATGATCCGAACAACAGAATCTCATCCTCAGGCGTCGCAACCGCACACTGGGCTTCCAGGGCGGCTGTCACGCTTGCATGGGACGTCACCGACGCGCCAAGGTTCTGCAACGCAACCTGCAACTCGACAGCGGGACGACTGCGGGACGTATCCAGCGGTGCAACCGCCCAGGCCTGGATGTCACCCAGCAATGGCGCAACCACACCGTTCAGGTCCTTGTCAGACAGCAACCCGAACACCGCGAGGCGGCGACCGACGGGCGGCGTACGTGCCAGGCGCTTGGCCAGGTATTCGGCGGCGTGAGGGTTATGCCCCACATCCAGCAGCAGGTTCAGGCGCTTGCCCTTCCAGTCGAAGCTGCGCCGATCAAGACGCCCCACCACACGAGTAGCCTGCAACGTAGCGGCAATCTGCTCCGCATGCCAGGGCAAATCCAGCAACAAATAGGCTTGCAGCGCGAGCGCGGCGTTTTCCATTGGCAGGTTCAGCAGCGGCAGGTTGCGCAATTCAACGGTTTGGCCGCGCGCATCGAGCCCGCGCCATTGCCAATGCAGGTCGCCAATCTCGAGATTGAAATCACGTCCACGCAGGAAGAACGGACAGTCCAGCTCGCGCACCTTGTCCAGCAAGGTATGCGGCGGATCCAGGTCACCGCACAGTGCAGGCTTGCCCTGGCGGAAAATCCCGGCCTTTTCATAGGCCACGGACTCACGGGTGTTACCCAGATAGTCGGCGTGGTCGACACCAATGCTGGTGATCAGCGCAAGGTCAGCATCTACCACGTTGACCGTGTCCAGACGCCCGCCCAGGCCGACTTCCAGCACCACCACATCGAGTTGCGCACGCTCGAACAGCCAGAACGCCGCCAGGGTGCCCATCTCGAAATAAGTCAGGGAAATCTCGCCACGCCCGGCATCGAGTGCGGCGAAGGCTTCGCAGAGTTGCTCGTCAGTGGCTTCGACACCATTGAGTTGCACCCGCTCGTTGTAGCGCAGCAGGTGCGGCGAGTTGTACACGCCGACCTTCAGGCCCTGAGCTTGCAGCAAGGCCGCGACAAAGGCACAGGTGGAGCCCTTGCCGTTGGTGCCGGTCACCGTGATCACGCGCGGCGCCGGCCGGCCCAACCCGAGGCGGGCCGCTACCTGTTGCGAGCGCTCCAGGCCCATGTCGATGGCTGACGGATGCAACTGCTCAAGGTAGGCGAGCCATTCGCCCAGGGTACGTTGGGTCATATGTTTGCAGGCACCGGCGGCACGATGATCGGCTCGATTTTAGGCGCAACGTACACAGGCGTCGGCAGGCCCATCATCTGGGCAAGCAGGTTGCCCAGGCGTGGACGCAGCTCGGAACGGGCAATGATCATGTCGATCGCACCGTGCTCCAGCAGGAACTCGCTGCGCTGGAAGCCTTCCGGCAGTTTTTCGCGAACGGTTTGCTCGATAACACGTGGGCCGGCGAAACCGATCAGGGCTTTTGGCTCACCGACGATCACGTCACCCAACATGGCCAGGCTGGCGGAAACGCCGCCGTAGACCGGGTCGGTCAGCACGGAGATGAACGGAATACCTTCTTCACGCAGACGCGCCAGTACCGCGGAGGTCTTGGCCATTTGCATCAGGGAGATCAGCGCTTCCTGCATCCGCGCGCCGCCGGAGGCTGCGAAGCAGATCATCGGGCAGCGATTTTCCAGGGCGTAGTTGGCGGCACGTACAAAACGCTCACCGACGATGGCGCCCATGGAACCACCCATGAAGGAGAATTCGAAGGCCGAAACCACCACGGGCATGCCCAGCAGCTTGCCGCTGACGGAAATCAGCGCGTCCTTCTCACCGGTCTGCTTCTGGGCAGCGGTCAGGCGGTCTTTGTACTTCTTGCCGTCGCGGAATTTCAGACGGTCAACCGGCTCCAGGTCAGCGCCCAGTTCAGCGCGACCATCGGCGTCGAGGAAGATATCAATGCGGGCGCGGGCGCCGATACGCATGTGGTGGTTGCACTTGGGGCAAACGTCCAGGGTCTTTTCCAGCTCCGGGCGATACAACACCGCGTCGCAGGATGGGCACTTGTGCCAAAGACCTTCAGGAACCGAGCTTTTCTTCACCTCGGAACGCATGATCGAGGGGATCAGTTTGTCTACTAACCAGTTGCTCATGCTTTCTTTCTCCAGTACCGGTGGCTTGAACACAGCCCCGCGTATGCCCTTGAGCTAAATTCATATGTGGCGATGACACAAACTGGACGGGGTCAGACGTTCGACCTGCCATTTCCTGCCTGTGCCCTCAGCCTTCCAGACAACCTGCAGTGCAGGGTTGCCACTTCATTTCCGGGCCTCCCACAGGCGGCGCCGGGCTGTTTTACACAGTGGTAGTTATGGACGGCGGCAGACTGCCAGCCGTCACATCGTGCCACTGCTGTCGCGCACGGCCTGCATGAATGCGCGAATCTTTGCGTGATCCTTGATGCCTTTGGCCTGCTCTACCCCACCGCTGACGTCAACGGCGTAAGGCCGAACCTGCCGGATGGCGCTGGCGACATTGCCCGGATTCAGGCCGCCCGCCAGGATAATCGGCTTGCTCAGGCCTTCGGGAATCAGCGACCAGTCAAACGCCTCACCGGTGCCACCGGGAACACCTTCGACGTAGGTGTCGAGAAGAATCCCGCGCGCCCCGGTGTAGGCAGCGCATGCCGCAGCGATATCGTCGCCGGCTTTGACCCGCAACGCCTTGATATACGGACGCTGATAGCTCTCGCACTCATCAGGGCTTTCATCGCCATGGAACTGCAGCATGTCCAGCTGCACCGCATCGAGGGTTTCATTCAGCTCGCAACGGCTGGCGTTGACGAACAAGCCGACAGTGGTCACGAACGGCGGTAACGCGGCAATGATCGCCCGCGCCTGCAACACATTCACCGCCCGCGGGCTTTTGGCATAAAACACGAAACCGATGGCATCGGCCCCCGCCTCGACCGCCGCCAACGCGTCTTCTATGCGGGTAATCCCGCAAATCTTGCTGCGAACGGCAGACATGTCGATTAAACCTCAGGGCGTGTCCGAGAAAGTCCCGGATGGTAACAAATGCTTTTGAGGGCGTCAGCCGCCAAGTTCGCTGAAACCTGTGAGGAAGTGTGGCCCGATGAACCGCTGCGGCAATTCAAACTCGTCGCGGTACTCCACATCCACCAAGTACAGGCCGAACGGATGCGCCGTGACGCCGCCGGTGCGACGAATCCGGCTTTCCAGCACTTCCTTGGCCCACTCCACCGGACGCTCGCCGGTCCCGATGGTCATCAGCACCCCGGCGATATTGCGCACCATATGGTGCAGGAAGGCGCCGGCGCGAATATCCAGCACGATCATCTTGCCGTGGCGCGTCACCCGCAGATGATGGACTTCCTTGATCGGCGACTTGGCCTGGCACTGGCCGGCACGAAACGCGCTGAAATCATGGATACCCACCAGATGCTGGGCGGCCTCGGCCATGCGCTCGGCGTCCAGGGGGCGGTGGTTCCAGGTAATTTCTTCGTTGAGATGGGCCGGGCGGATCTGATCGTTGTAGATCACATAGCGATAACGCCGGGCGATGGCCTTGAAGCGCGCATGAAAATCCGCCGGCATCACCTTGGCCCAACTGACGCTGACGTCGTGAGGCAAGTTGATATTGGCGCCCATCACCCACGCCTTCATCGAGCGCTCGGCCTGGGTATCGAAGTGCACCACTTGCCCGCAGGCATGCACGCCGGCGTCGGTACGCCCGGCACACATCAGCGACACCGGTGAGTCGGCGACTTTCGACAGGGCCTTCTCCAGGGTTTCCTGCACCGTCGGCACGCCGGAGGCCTGGCGCTGCCAGCCGCGATAGCGTGAGCCTTTGTATTCCACGCCCAGGGCGATTCTGAAAAAGCCTGCGGCCGCCATTTCGGCGGCCGCGTTATCTATATTTGCCAAGAACTGAGAGCCTGATGAGTTGCGCAAAGGCGGCCATTATAAGGCCGCGCGCCGAGCTTGGGGCTTTTTGTAGGAGCGAGCTTGCTCGCGAAGGTCGTTAACGATAACGCGCCCATCCTGGATGAACGCGGTGCCTGGGAGTTCTTCGCGAGCAAGCTCGCTCCTACAGGGGGAAGGGATCAAGCCAGCCGGCTGAGCATTTCCTTGGCTTCGCCTTTTTGACCGTCGTCGCCTTCCTTAAGCACTTCGCCAAGAATGTCCCGCGCGCCATCGGCATCGCCCATGTCGATGTAGGCCTGGGCCAGGTCAAGCTTGGTCGCCACTTCATCGGTGCCGGAGAGGAAGTCGAATTCCGGCTCATCGCCACCCAATGCTGCGTCTGCCTCGGTGAAGGACGGCTCGATGGGCGGATGCTCCAGGCTTTGCGACAGGCGATCCAGCTCGGCGTTGACGTCGTCAAGTTCCGAGGCGAATGCATCCGGCTTGGCCGCGGCAGGTGCCTCGGGTTCGTCGGCCAGGGACAGGTCGAAATCTTCCGGCAGCTCGAGGTCGTCCAGGTCGGCTGGTGTCAGGGTCGGCGGCTCTACCGGTGGCTGGCCCTTCATCTGGTCTTCGAGACCGGAGAGGAACTCGTCGTCGGACTGGGTCGACGATGGCGGGTCGAGCTGCAGGTCCAGGTCGAAGTCCGAGAGGTCTTCCTCGCTGGCCTTGGCCTCGGTCTGCTGTTGCAGCACCGACTCAAAGCTCAGGTCGTCCGACGCTGGCTTGACCACGGCCGGGGAAGCGGCTTCCAGATCGTCCAGGCTCAGGTCGAAGTCGGTGTCAAACGCGTCAGGTTCCGGCGCAGGAGCAGGCGGCGCGGGTTCGTCCTTGAGCAGGTCCTTGACGTATTGGGCGTCGAGGGCGGCCGCAGCAACGGCAGCGCTGACGCCAGCCGCGAGCACGGCCATGGCCGGGAAGCGACTTTTCAGCTGTTCAACCTGGGCATGGTTGTCACCATTGGCGACCAATTGGCGCTCCTGGGTGACAAACCCTTCCTTGTTGCCCTGCAAACCGTGGACTTCCATCAGTTTGAGGCGCAGGTCGCTGCGGGCTGGCTCTTGCTTGATCGCATCTTCCAGTACTTCAGCGGCCTGGTTCAGGTGGCCACGGTCGATGTGCGACTGGGCTTGAGCCAGGGCGTCGGCCGGGCGCTCAGCAGCAACAGGAGCGACAACCGGTGCAATCACCGGAGCAACCACTGCTGCCGGAGCTGGAGCTGGAGCCAGCTTGACGTTCGGCGGCGGCACATCAAGGCCTTCGAAACTGTCGGATGGCAGATCGTGATCAATGTTCGGCGCAAATTCCGGCTCTTCAGCCAGGGCCCGCGCCATGCGCAGGTGCTTTTCTTCTTCAAGGCGCGCATTGCGATGACGCGCCCACAGCAGCAGAAGCAACAGCACCAGCAAACCCGCCGCGCCGCCGATCACGCCGAGCACAATCGGGTTGGTCAGCAGGTCGTTGAATTTACCTTCGGTGGTAGCAGGCACCGCGTCAGCCTTGATCGGCGTCTCGACCGGCGCAGCCGCGGGGGTTGCCGCCGGGGTTGCCGCAACCGGCGCGGCCGGTTGTGCAGCCACTTCAGCCGGCATCGCGGCCGTGGCAGCAGGCTGCGCCGCAGCGCCACCTGGGGTCTGCAGCTTGGCCAATTGATTGTTCTTGAGCTCGATCAGCCGCTGCAGTTTGTCCAGCTGACTTTGCAGGTCAGCCATGCGGCTTTTCAGTTCTTCATTCTCGCGACGGGTCGAATCCAGGCTTTCCTGGGTCACCGCCAGCTTGTTGTTCAAGGCCCGGCTATCACCAGCCCCGCCCTTCACGCCTTTCTTGGCGGCTTCGGCGGAAACCAGGCTCAAGTTGTCCTTGGTATTGGTCTGCGCAGGTGCGTTACCGGCCTGGGTACGCTTGGTGGCGTCGAGTTGCGCCTTGCCGGCGGGCTGATTGGCGCCGCGACGCCCCTCGCGCCACGCCGCATTTTGCGCAGTCACTTCAGCAACCGCCTGGGGCTGCGGCAGGCTGGTGCTTTGCCCAGAATCTGGCAGGCGCAGGACATGGCCGGTTTTCATGCGGTTGATGTTGCCGCCGACAAAGGCATCAGGGTTCAGTGCCTGAATGGCCAGCATGGTTTGCTGCACCGAGGCGCCGTTACGGTTCTTCGCGGCGATTTCCCACAAGGTGTCGTGGGAAGTTGTGGTGAGTTCCTTGGGCTTGGTGACTGGCGGAGCCGACGTCACAGGCGACGTCAGGCGCGGTGCAGGTGCAGGCGCGCCGGCCGTCGGGGTCGACTGGTCGAACTTGGCCGGGTCCAGCAACACGCTGTAGTCGCGCATCAGGCGGCCATTGGGCCATTGCACCTGCAGCAGGAAACGCACATAGGAATCAGGCAACGGCTGGCTGGAGGTGACACGCACCACACTGCGGCCGTTCGGGTTGACCACCGGGGTGAAGGTCAGGTCATTCAGGAAAGCCTGGCGATCAACGCCCGCATCCACGAAGGCCTGGGACGAAGCGAGGCTGGGGGTGATCTCGGAGGCGGTCAGGCCACCGACGTCGAGCAGCTCGATCTCCACCGACAGCGGCTGGTTCAGCTTCGACTTGAGAGTCATCTCCCCAAGTTGCAGTGCTTGCGCCATACCGGAGGACAGCGCCGAGGCGGCCGCTATTGCTAACACCAGTTTGCGAACTTGAACCATAGCCTCATCCTTTTTGAACACTCCCCGGCCTGCGAGAAGGGTGGTAACCGCTGCCATAAGGCATGGCGAGCCGATAGGTCACCGACGCGCAATCTTTCCAGCTTGGGGCCAAGCATAGCGCTTGGCTAGAATCAATCTACAAATTGCCGCCAAGTATCTTTTACACAAGGCCTTTTATCAACAACTGCGCCAGCTGTACGGCGTTAAGTGCGGCGCCTTTGCGTACGTTATCTGACGTCAGCCACACATTTAGTTCCGCCGGGTCATCGACACCGGCACGCACCCGGCCAACGTAGACCACGTCCTGACCGACCGCATCGCCAACCGCCGTGGGGTAATCGCCCTCTTCCACCAGCTCGACACCCGGCGCCGAGTCCAGGGCAAGGTTGACGGCGGCAAGATCGACCGCCGCCCCCAATTGCAGTGACACAGTCAGGCTATCGCCAAAAAACACCGGGGCTTGAACGCAGGTTGCGGAAATCTTTAGCAAAGGCATTTCCAGCACCGCGCGCAATTCGTGCACCAGGCGCTTTTCCAGGGCGGTATGGCCTTGGGCGTCAGGCTTGCCGACCTGGGCCAGCAGGTTGAAGGCCATCTGCCGATCGAAGAATTTTGGCTCCAACGGGCGCACGTTCAGCAATTCGGCGGTCTGCCGGGCGAGTTCGGCGACCGCTTCACGGCCCTGGGCGGAAACAGCGAGATTGGCCGTGACGCTGACGCGCTGGATATCCAGCAAGCCGCGCAGTGGCGCCAGCACCACGGCCAGGGCGGTGGCCGATGGGCTTGGGCTGCTGACCTGATAGGGCCTTTTCAGGCCATCCAGGACGTGGGCATTGGCTTCCGGAACCACTTGCGGCGCCTGATCGGCCGGCAAGGCGCCGGACAGGTCGATCAGCGTGCAGCCAGCGGCGGTGGCGCGCGGGGCAAAACTCAAGGTGACCGCAGGGCCGGCGGCGAAGAACACCAGCTGGACTTTGCTGAAATCAAATTCGTCGACTTCCCGTACCCGCACGTTCTTGCCACGAAACGGCACCGAATGCCCGGCCGACTCGCTGCTGGCCAGCAGGTGCAGGTTGCCTACCGGGAAGTCCTGCTCTTCGAGGATCTGCACCAGGGTTTCGCCAACGGTGCCGGTAGCGCCGATCACGGCAATATCAAAGGTCTGGGTCATGGGGGCTGCCTCGGGCATTGCGGGGGGAGCGGCACTTTACCGGGTGGTTGGGGGTGAGGCAATTAACCTGGGGCTTGTGGTGTGGCTGATGGCCTCTTCGCGAGCAAGCCCGCTCCCACATTCGACCGAGTTTCTTCAGTTGAAATGCGATCAAATGTGGGAGCGGGCTTGCTCGCGAAGAGGCCCGAGCGCGCAATAAAAAACCCGCGCCTGTCACCAGAGCGCGGGTTTCCAATTACCAGCAGCGATTACCGCTCCAGCAAGATCCGCAGCATGCGACGCAACGGCTCAGCCGCACCCCACAGCAGTTGGTCGCCGACGGTGAACGCGCCCAGGTACTGAGTCCCCATGTTCAGCTTGCGCAGACGGCCAACCGGCACATTCAGGGTACCGGTCACCTTATTCGGGCTCAGTTCCTGGATGCTGATATCGCGGTTGTTCGGCACCAGCTTGACCCAAGGGTTGTGCTGGCTGATCAGCCCTTCGATATCGGCGATCGGCACGTCTTTGTTCAGCTTGATGGTCAGCGCCTGGCTGTGGCAACGCATGGCGCCGATGCGCACGCAGATACCGTCCACCGGGATCGGGCTCTTGAAGCGACCAAGGATCTTGTTGGTCTCGGCCTGGGCCTTCCACTCTTCACGGCTCTGGCCGTTAGGCAGTTCCTTGTCGATCCACGGGATCAGGCTACCGGCCAAGGGCACGCCGAAGTTCTCGGTCGGGTAGGCTTCACTGCGCATGGCTTCAGCCACACGGCGGTCGATGTCGAGGATCGCGCTGGCCGGGTCAGCCAGTTGATCGGCAACCGCAGCGTGGGTCGCGCCCATTTGCTTGATCAGTTCACGCATGTTCTGCGCGCCGGCACCGGAGGCCGCCTGATAGGTCATGGCGCTCATCCACTCCACCAGGCCGGCTTCGAACAAGCCGCCCAGGCCCATCAGCATCAGGCTGACGGTGCAGTTGCCGCCGATGTAGTTCTTGGTGCCTGCGTCCAGTTGCTGGTCGATCACCTTGCGGTTGACCGGGTCCAGGACGATGACCGCGTCATCCTGCATGCGCAGGCTGGAAGCGGCGTCGATCCAGTAACCCTGCCAGCCGGCTTCGCGCAGCTTGGGGAAGACTTCGCTGGTGTAGTCGCCACCCTGGCAGGTCAGAATGACGTCGAGGGTCTTCAGTTCTTCAATGTTATAGGCGTCCTTGAGCGGAGCAATGTCCTTGCCCACAGACGGCCCTTGACCACCTACATTGGAAGTGGTGAAAAACACCGGCTCAATCAGATCGAAATCCTGCTCTTCCAGCATCCGCTGCATGAGCACGGAACCGACCATACCGCGCCAACCGATCAGACCTACACGTTTCATCGCAACTACACCTTGTTCAAAAGTGGGCCGCCTTGCAGCAACATCTGCAAGCGGGCCCGAGAGATTACAGATTCCGCAGCGCGGCGACTACTGCGTCGCCCATTTCTTGCGTACCGACCTTGGTGCAACCCTGGGACCAGATGTCACCGGTGCGCAGGCCTTGGTCCAGCACCAGGCTCACAGCCTTCTCGATGGCATCCGCCGCGTCGGTCAGGTTGAAGCTGTAACGCAGCATCATCGACACCGACAAAATGGTCGCCAACGGGTTGGCAATGCCCTGCCCGGCGATGTCCGGCGCCGAACCGTGGCACGGCTCGTACATGCCTTTGTTGTTGGCATCCAGGGATGCCGACGGCAGCATGCCGATGGAACCGGTGAGCATCGAGGCCTGGTCGGACAGGATGTCGCCGAACAGGTTGTCGGTGACGATCACGTCGAACTGCTTGGGTGCACGCACCAGTTGCATGGCGGCGTTGTCGACGTACATGTGGCTCAGCTCGACGTCCGGGTAGTCCTTGGCGACTTCCTCGACGATTTCACGCCACAGCTGGCTGGACGCCAATACGTTGGCCTTGTCCACCGAGCAGACCTTCTTGCCACGCACACGGGCCATGTCGAAACCGACACGGGCGATACGGCGGATTTCACTCTCGCTGTACGGCAGGGTGTCGTAGGCCTGACGCTCGCCATTCTCCAACTCGCGCACGCCCCGTGGCGAGCCGAAGTAGATACCGCCGGTCAGTTCGCGGACGATCAGGATGTCCAGGCCCGCGACGATTTCCGGCTTCAGGCTGGAAGCGTCCGCCAGTTGCGGGTAAAGGATCGCCGGGCGCAGGTTGCCGAACAGGCCCAGTTGCGCACGGATCTTCAGCAGGCCGCGCTCCGGGCGGATGTCACGTTCGATCTTGTCCCATTTCGGGCCACCCACGGCACCCAACAGCACGGCGTCGGCTGCGCGCGCACGGTCCAGGGTCTCGTCGGCCAGGGGCACGCCGTGCTTGTCGATGGCCGCGCCGCCGATCACGTCGTGGCTCAGTTCGAAGCCCAGGCTGTACTTGGTGTTGGCCACTTCCAGGACCTTGACCGCTTCGGCCATGATTTCCGGACCAATGCCGTCGCCAGGGAGAATCAGAATCTGCTTGCTCATGGGTTCCTCATTTCATCAAGCGACCCGCCCGTGGGCAGGTCGGGAAAAATTAATCAGCGTTCGGCCCACACCACCAGCACGTCGGTGCTGAAGGTGCCGTCGGCTTGAATCTCGAAATAATCGCGCACTTCCTGGCCCATCGCCTTTTGCAGCTCCAGAATCGCGGCGCGCAATACCTCTGGGGTGCGCATGCGCTCAACCCACGAGGTGTATTCCAGGCGCAGGCGCTGGCGGCTGCTGTTGCGTACATGCAAACCGGCTTCGCTGAGCTGGTGCATCCACTCGCCGGCGGAATAATCGCGCACATGACTGGTGTCGCGCAGCACTTCCACGGTTTGCAGGTAAGTGTCCAACAGCGGGCTGCCCGGTGACAAGACGTCCACAAAAGCGGCCACGCCACCCGGCTTGAGCACCCGGCGCACTTCACGCAGGGCCAGGCCGAGGTCGCTCCAATGGTGAGCCGAATAGCGGCTGAACACGAAGTCGAACTCGCCATCAGCGAACGGCAGGCGCTCGGCGGCGCCGTGCACGGTGCGGATGTTGTCCAGGCCACGGTCCACCGCAGCAGCCGCGACCACCTCGAGCATTTGCTGGGACAGGTCGTACGCCACCACTTCTTTAACCAACGGTGCAACGTTGAAACTCACATGGCCAGCGCCGCAACCCAGGTCCAGCAGTCGCGCAGCGCCCTGCCCGGCCAGTTCGGCCTGGAGTAGCGCGAATTCGGTGCCTTGAGCGTGAACTGCGCTGCTCAGATAGGCCGAGGCCTGTTCGCCGAATTGTTTTTGCACGACTTGGGTGTGGGCGGTGCTGGTCATGGGAAGCTCCTCGTTGTTGTGCTTTTTGTAGGAGCGAGCTTGCTCGCGAAGGTCGCCAACGATGACGCTGGGCATCTGACACCCCGTGGCGATCTCAGGTTTTTCGCGAGCAAGCTCGCTCCTACAGTGGGTTACGCGTCGCGAAACAACCAAGGCTGGCTCGCCCGGTGCTTGGTTTCAAACGCTGCAATCGCATCGCCGTCCTGCAAGGTCAGGCCGATGTCGTCCAGGCCATTGATCAGGCAGTGCTTGCGGAAGGCGTCCACTTCAAAGTGATACACCTTGCCGTCCGGACGGGTCACGGTCTGCGCCGCCAGGTCGACGGTCAACTGGTAGCCCACATTGGCTTCCACTTGCTGGAACAACTCATCCACTTCGGCATCGCTCAAGATGATCGGCAACAAGCCGTTCTTGAAGCTGTTGTTGAAGAAGATGTCGGCGTAGCTCGGCGCGATGATGCTGCGAAAGCCATATTCTTCCAGGGCCCACGGCGCGTGTTCACGGCTGGAGCCGCAACCGAAGTTTTCCCGGGCCAGCAACACGCTGGCACCCTGGTAACGCTCGGCGTTGAGCACAAAATCCTTGTTCAACGGGCGCTTGGAGTTGTCCTGGTAGGCGTAGCCCACGTCCAGGTAGCGCCACTCGTCGAACAGGTTCGGGCCAAAACCGGTGCGCTTGATCGACTTCAAGAACTGCTTGGGAATGATCTGGTCGGTGTCCACGTTGGCACGGTCCAACGGCGCGACTAAACCGGTGTGTTGGGTAAAAGCTCTCATCGGGTATTCCTCAGATCAATTCGCGAACGTCGATGAAACGACCGTTGACGGCAGCCGCAGCAGCCATGGCCGGGCTAACGAGGTGGGTACGGCCACCGGCGCCCTGACGCCCTTCGAAGTTACGGTTGGAGGTGGACGCGCAATGCTCGCCTGACTCCAAACGGTCCGGGTTCATTGCCAGGCACATCGAGCAGCCCGGCTCGCGCCATTCAAAACCGGCTTCGAGGAAGATCTTGTCGAGGCCTTCGGCTTCAGCCTGGGCCTTAACCAGACCCGAACCTGGCACCACGATCGCCTGCTTAATGGTCGAGGCGACTTTGCGGCCCTTGGCGATCACCGCCGCAGCGCGCAAGTCTTCGATCCGCGAGTTGGTGCAGGAGCCGATAAACACGCGATCCAACTGGATGTCGGTGATCGCCTGGTTGGCTTTCAAGCCCATGTACTTCAAGGCGCGCTCGATGGAGCCGCGTTTGACCAGGTCGGTTTCCTTGGCCGGGTCCGGCACGTTCTGATCAACGGCCAACACCATTTCCGGCGAAGTGCCCCAGCTGACTTGCGGCTTGATCTGCGCGGCGTCGAGGGTAACCACGGTGTCGAACACCGCGTCGGCATCGGACACCAGGTCTTTCCAGGCTTCGACAGCGGCGTCCCAATCGGCACCGCTCGGTGCGAATGGGCGACCCTTGACGTAGGCAATGGTCTTTTCGTCCGCCGCCACCATGCCCACACGGGCACCGGCTTCGATGGACATGTTGCAGATGGTCATGCGGCCTTCGATGGACAGGTCGCGAATCGCGCTGCCGGCGAATTCGATGGCGTGGCCGTTACCGCCGGCGGTGCCGATCTTGCCGATCACCGCCAGGACGATGTCTTTGGCAGTGACGCCGAAAGGCAACTCACCTTCCACCGACACCAGCATGTTCTTCATTTTCTTGGCAACCAGGCACTGGGTGGCGAATACGTGCTCCACCTCGGAAGTGCCGATGCCGTGCGCCAACGCGCCAAACGCCCCGTGGGTGGAGGTGTGGGAGTCGCCGCAGACCACGGTCATGCCGGGCAAGGTGGCGCCCTGCTCCGGGCCGATCACGTGAACGATGCCTTGACGCACGTCATTCATCTTGAATTCGGTGATGCCATATTCGTCGCAGTAATCATCGAGGGTCTGCACCTGGAGGCGCGACACGGTGTCGACGATAGCTTCGATCCCGCCTTTACGCTCCGGGGTGGTCGGCACGTTGTGGTCCGGGGTGGCGATGATCGAGTCGACGCGCCAAGGCTTGCGCCCGGCCAGTCGCAGGCCTTCGAACGCTTGAGGCGAGGTCACTTCATGGATGATGTGACGGTCGATGTAGATCAGCGACGACCCATCATCGCGCCGTTTCACTTCATGGGAATCCCAAAGCTTGTCGTAAAGCGTTTTGCCGGCCATCACGCGGTCCTCATCAGGTGTTTCTATGCCCCGGGCCTTGAACGATTCAATAACCCTTTGGCTTGTGAGGCTGATGGTATGGCGCTACATTAAATAACTCAAATTCATATTTTTTATGCTTTGGATTACCAACTGGAATAGCACAATGGACCTGGCCAACCTCAATGCCTTTATTGCCATCGCCGAGACTGGCAGCTTCTCCGGTGCCGGCGAACGCCTGCACCTGACCCAACCCGCCATCAGCAAGCGCATCGCCGGCCTGGAGCAGCAATTAAAGGTGCGTCTGTTCGACAGGCTGGGGCGTGAAGTCGGCCTTACCGAAGCCGGGAGAGCGTTACTGCCGCGGGCTTATCAGATCCTCAACGTGCTGGACGACACCCGCCGCGCCCTGACCAACCTCACCGGCGAAGTCAGCGGGCGCCTGACACTGGCCACCAGCCATCACATAGGCCTGCATCGCCTGCCGCCCGTACTGCGCACATTTACCCGGGAATACCCGAACGTCGCCCTGGATATTCAGTTTCTCGATTCAGAAGTGGCCTACGAAGAAATCCTCCATGGCCGCGCCGAAGTGGCGGTCATCACCCTCGCGCCGGAGCCCCACACACTGGTGCGCGCCACCCCGGTGTGGGACGACCCGCTGGATTTCGTGGTGGCACCGGAACACAGCCTGATCAGCAACGGCAACGTCAACCTGGCGGACATCGCCCGGCACCCGGCGGTGTTTCCCGGCGGCAACACCTTTACCCACCATATCGTGCAGCGGCTGTTCGAGGCCCAGGGCCTGACGCCGAATATCGCCATGAGCACCAACTACCTGGAAACCATCAAGATGATGGTCTCCATTGGCCTGGCCTGGAGCGTGTTGCCGCGCACGATGCTCGATGATCAGGTGGCACGCATCGCTTTGCCGGGCATACAGCTCAGTCGCCAGCTAGGCTATATCGTGCACACCGAAAGGACGCTGTCGAACGCTGCGCGGGCTTTCATGAGCCTATTGGATGCACAGGTCGATCTGCCAGGGAATCAGGCATGAATCGCTGTGGCCCGTAGACCATGAACCCGCGCCGAACGCCCATCGAGCCAAGGCCCTGTGATAATGCGCAACCCCGTCAATTCCGTGCCACCTCTGCCTCGCATCTACGCCCTGGACCCACAGGAGGCGGAGCAAAGCTGGGACAGCGCGCCGCAACTGCTGGCGGCGCTCAACGCTGCCCGGCTGGGCGCCTGGAGCTGGGAAATCGATACCGGCCGGATAAGCTGGTCCCGAGGCACCCAGGCCCTGTTCGGCTTCGACCCGCGCCACCCACTGCCTAAAGACCTGGAGTACCTGGACCTGCTGGCTCCCGAGGACCGCGCCAAGGTGGTCCGGGCCTTTCATGCGGTGCTGGCCGGCGAGCCCGCAGCCCAAGCCATGCACCACCGCATCCAATGGCCCGATGGCAGCCTGCACTGGCTGGAAATCAACGGCAGCCTGCTGCCGGACAAGGCCGGTCGCCGGCGGATGATCGGAGTGATCCGCGAAATCACCCACCAGCGCGAGCGCGAACACGCCCTCAGCCATTCGGAAAAGCGTTTCGCCACCCTGTTTCATTTGTGCCCGCTGATGGTCCTGCTGACCCGCCAGGCGGACGGCCTGATCAGCGAAGCCAACCAGTATTTCGAGAGCCTGTTCGGCTGGCCGCTGGCCGATGCCATTGGCCGCAGCACGCTGGAGCTGGGCCTCTGGGTACACCCCGAACAACGCGCGCTGTTGATCAAGGCCACCCAGCGCAAAGGCACCCCCATCACCATGGAGGTGCAGTTTCGCGCCAGCAACGGGCAGATCCACGATGGCACCCTCAGCGCCCAGAAAGTCGAGCTGGACGGCGAGGACTACCTGATCAGCACCTTCCTCGACACCACCGACCGCAAGAACGCCGAGCAAGCCCTCAAGGACAGCCAGGAACGCCTGGACCTGGCCCTCGACTCGGCACAACTGGGTACCTGGGACTGGCACATTCCCAGCGGCATGCTCTACGGCTCGGCCCGCGCCGCGCAATTGCACGGGCTGGAACCCCAGCCGTTCCACGAATCCTTCGAGGCTTTTTTTGAAGGCATGCCCCAGGAAGAGCGTGAGAGCATGCGCAACGCCTACCGGACCCTGCGCGAAGGCCCGGCGGGCAACTACCAACTGACCTATCGCGTGCAACTGGAAGATGGCAGTTCGCGCTACCTGGAAAGCCGCGCCCGCCTGTATCGCGATGACTTGGGCGTGCCCCTGCGCATGGCCGGCACGCTGCTCGACATCACCGACCAGGTCGAGCGCGAACAACGCCTGACCGCGTCGGAAGAAAAGTTCGCCAGCCTGTTTCTGGCCAGCCCCGACCCGATCTGCGTGACACGCCTGGAGACCGGCCAGTTTATCGAGATCAACCCGGCCTTCACCCAGACCTTCGGCTGGACCGCCGCCGAGGTGCTCAACAACAACGCCGAACAGATCGGCTTGTGGGATGAACCCAGCAGGCGCCTGCAACGCATCGAGCAGGTGATTCGCGAACAATCCCTGAGCAACGTGGCAATCACCGTTCATCACAAGAACGGCCAAACCCTTAACTGCGTGATCTCCAGCCGCCTGATCCAGGTCAGCGACCAACCCTGCATCGTCACCACCTTGCGGGACATCACCCAGCAGCAACGCTCGGAAGCGGCGCTCAAGGCCAGCGAAGAGAAGTTCGCCAAGGCCTTTCATTCCAGCCCCGACGCGGTGTCGATCACCGAACGCGATACCGGGCGCTATGTAGAGGTCAATGACGGCTTCTGCCGCTTGACCGGCTACCGCGCCGAAGAGGCGATCGGCCTGACGCTGTATCAGATCGGCATCTGGGCCGACGAAAACCAGCGCGCTGCGTTATTGGCCGAGCTGCAGATCAAGGGCCGCATTCATCACCTGGAAATGCTCTGGCACAACAAGCGCGGCGAAGTACTGGCGGTTGAAGTGTCGGTGGAACCCATCACCCTCAATGAAACCCCGTGCCTGCTGCTGACCGCCCGGGACGTGAGCCTGTTGAAAAACGCCCAGGCGCAGATTCGCCACCTGGCCTATCACGACCCGCTGACCAACCTGCCCAACCGCGCCCTGCTGATGGACCGCCTGAGCCAGCAGATCGCCTTGCTCAAGCGCCATAACCTGCGGGGCGCTCTGCTGTTCCTCGACCTGGACCACTTCAAGCACATCAACGACTCCCTCGGCCACCCGGTGGGCGACACCGTGCTGAAAATCGTCACCGCTCGCCTCGAAGCCAGCGTGCGCATGGAAGACACCGTGGCGCGCCTGGGTGGCGATGAATTTGTAGTCCTGCTCAGCGGCCTGGAGGGTTCGCGCCAGCAGGTCAGTGCCCAGGTTTCGGAGTTGGCCGACACCCTGCGCGAACTGTTATCCGAACCGATGTTTCTGGATGGCCAACGCTTGCAAGTCACGCCGAGCATTGGCGTGGCGCTGATACCCGATCACGGTTCAACCCCGGCGGACTTGCTCAAGCGCGCCGATATCGCGCTGTACCGAGCCAAGGACTCGGGACGCAACACGATCCAGATGTTCCACAACAGCATGCAGAAAACCGCCAGCGAGCGGCTGCGTATGGAAACCGACCTGCGCCTGGCCCTGTCCCGCGGTGAATTCAGCGTGCACTACCAACCGCAAGTGGATGCCCGGGGTAACCAGATCGTCGGCGCCGAAGCCCTGGTGCGCTGGCAGCACCCGCAGTTGGGCGCGCAATCGCCGACTGAATTCATCAAGGTGCTGGAAGACAGCGGGCTGATTCTGGAAGTCGGCACCTGGATCCTCGATGAAGCCTGCGGGACCTTCGCGCAACTGATCGCCGAGGGCCTGGTGGACCCGCTGAATTTCAGCCTGTGCGTGAACATCAGCCCGAGGCAGTTTCGCCAGAACGATTTTGTCGAGCGGGTGGAGCGCAGCCTGCGCACCCACCAACTGCCTTTTACGCTGCTGAAACTGGAAATCACCGAAGGCATCGTGATTCAGAATCTGGACGACACCATCAGCAAGATGCGCCGCCTGAAAAAACTCGGCGTGAGCTTTGCGATGGATGATTTCGGCACCGGCTACTCGTCACTGACCTACCTCAAGCGCCTGCCCGTGGATGCGCTGAAAATCGACCAGTCGTTTGTGCGCGATGCGACCCATGATCCGAACGATGCGGAAATCATCCGCGCGATTGTGGCCATGGCCCGCAGCTTGAACCTGGAGGTGATTGCCGAGGGAGTGGAAACGACCGAGCAATTGGCGTTCTTGCAGGGGCTGGGGTGTCATTTGTATCAGGGGTATTTGCACAGCCGGCCGCTGCCTATGGAGGGTTTCCGGCAACGGCTGGTGCAGGCCGGGCCGTTGCAGTTAAACCAACTTTAGTGCGATGCCATCGTCACGCATCCAGCCCGATGTCTTCAGTGAGGTTTTGGCCCCGTAATCATCAAAAACGCCATCAACAACCGCTACAGAGTGCCCGAAGTTTGCCAGCGTACCGGCCACGCCGCTGGCCAGTTCCTGGACGCTGCTCTGCCGTGTAAAGGCATACAGTCCCAGCCGCTGCAGCGCATCACCGGGGCTCTCGCCATCATTGAGCGTGCCCATGGCCGCTTCGAAACCGGCGGCGGCGCGAAACTCGTGATTCTCCATTTGCGCCCGCTTGGCACTGACGGCGTACAAGAACGTCGCGTCCTTGAGCAACCCGGGGTCAGCGCCCTTGAAGTGTGAGCCTTCCCGGGCCTTTTTCAGCTCTTCATGGGTCAAGCGCACCGTACAGGCATCGCGCATGGTCACGGTATAACCCTCGCGCGTCGGGATGATGCTTTTATAGATGCCCCGGGGATTTTGACCGTACTTCATCATCGCCGCCTTGATCGCGGATACCGTGACGCAATTACCCTCGACCCCTTGATAAAATCCGCTCCAGATATTGGCGGGCTTGATCCCCACCGGGACATCGGACGTCGGAGAAACCGTGGGAATTGAATCAATCGGTAATCCGGCAGGCACCTCCTCGGCGAGCATGTAGCCATACGACCTGGCGACAGACGCTGGTTTTCCAACACTGTGCTGGACGCCATCCAGCACTAAGGCGCCCGAATAGCCGAAGGTATTGATTACCGCGACAGCGCCTTGCTTCATCATCTTGCCGGGGGGAACGAGCCGCAAAAAACCGACCATCCCAAGCCCCGTCAAGACCCTGTAGGGCGTATCGCCTTCCAGGGCGTTTGATAAAGCCCTGCCAAATGATTTGTCCGGCGCGGGATCAAAACGGGTCAGTTGCCTGCGTTTCACGTAGGCCGCCCACATGAAGTTGGCCTGGTTCAGGGCCTGCCTGTCAGGTCCGGCAAACCGGGACGCATCGCTCGCCTGCTTCAATTCCTGTTCGGAAAGGTGAATCGCGAAGCCGTCCTTCATCGTGATGTTATAGCCCCCTCCTGCCGGGAAGACTTTCTCAAACATATCCGCCGGGCTTTGGCCAAATCTCAGCATGAGCATCTTGATCACGGCGGCGTGGCTGCTGACATCAAACGACTCGCCAAACCTTGGTTCAACCGCATTAAAACCATTCAGGATGCCGGAGGGTTTCTCAGGGTTGCGCCTCGCCTGCTCGGCGTTGTCCAACACATAGACGTAATGGCGGTCGGGGCGGTATTGACGGTCAAACCGATGCGCCACCCCATTACGGATCAATGAGGCGCCAAAGTCATGAGTTTCCATAACACCAACGGCGTCCTTGCCGATGAGCTGCTGCGCAGGTATACGCCGCATAAACTGCTTCATCCCCATGCCTTTGAGCAGATTAAAGGTGGTCTCTCCCTGTAAAGACGTCGACAAGGCCGCATCAAAGTTGCTGTTGATACTGCTGTCCGCGCTGGACAACTGTTTGCGTTTGATAAAGACCGCCAACGCAAAATTGGCATTTTCCATTGCCCCTGCATCGCTGCCGACAAACCTCGACGCGGCCGTGGTGCGGCGCAGCTCATGTTCAGCAAGATGCAACTTGTAGCCGTCTTTCAGGGTGATGTCGTAGCCGCCGCCGACGTGCCGGACCTCGCTGAACATATCGGCGCGGCGAGACCCGAATGTAACCATCATCATCTTGATGACCGCCGAATGAGTACTGGTATCAAAGTGCTCAGCAAATCTACGTTCGGTAGAACTGAAGGCATTGACGATATCGACCGGCCTTTCTTGTGCTTCCTGCAAGCCATGAAAAACGTTGCGGCCGACCCTCATCGCAAAACCGGAGTTCAAGATATTCATGTTCACAACCCTCTGAAACACCACCACACGCTGAATCCAGTTGTGAACCTGCGAAAACGTCAGACCAACGCGATGGCATCTCCGAAACGCGGCGGCCCCCCCTTCTTGCCGTATAGCTCCTCACACCCGTCAATCACAGCCACCGAGTGACGCTGCCTGTTGACCATCCCTATCAATGACTTATCTCGAAAGGCTGTTACCGAGACTGTCCGCATGTGTTGGCGCAAGCCCAGCCGCAAGAAGCCTTCACCCGCCCCTCTTTCATCTTCCCCATTGTTAAGGCTGTGTATGGCGGCCTCAATACTTCTCCCGGCAGTCCCGTCGTTGTTTTCCATCATTGCCCGTTTGGCACTGACAGCAAACAGGAAGTGCGCGTCCTTGAGCATGCCGGAGTCAGTCATTAGGACAAACCTTGAAGCCCTTGTCGCCTTTTCCAGCTCATCCTTTTTCAGGTCCAGCCTGTATCCGTCACGCATCTCCACGTGATAGCCATCACCTACGCCTCGAACAGACTTGAAAATATCGGTTGGGCTTTGCCCAAACTTCATCATCGCCGCCTTGATCGCCGAAATCGTCACGCAGTTACCATCGGGGCCCTGGCGAAAACCGTTCCAGATATTGTCGGGCTTTGCACCATTACGCTTGCTGGAAAGGTCTCGAAGAACCTGTGCACGTGGATCAGGGAGCGGTAAAACAGGACGGGGGATCACCGGAGGCGAGGGCAACGGTGTTACCGGAAGGGGTGTCACCGGAGGCATAGGCAACGGTGTTACCGGAAGGGGTGTCACCGGAGGCATAGGCAACGGTGTTACCGGGGTCGGAACCGTGTTCGTCGGATCCGTCCCGGCCAGGACACGTTGCAACAGGGAAAAGAACTGCGTAAAGACCTCGAGCAACTTCGTCAGCATCGGGCCGTTGTTTGTTGCATCGCCAATGCCGCCTCGATCGTTATTGTTGAATGCCGGGACAGGATCCCTATCAACTTTCCTCTCGTCCGTCGAAACCGTCCTTGGTCGTACTGGACACGAGGCCAGATGCTGATACTCCGTGCTTGCCTGCATCCTTTGTCTAATAGGTAAACAAGACATAAATCCACTCTTTTCCAGAAGCCCCCCGGTCTTGACGACCGGGAAGCAATTTCCTTGATAAACCTTGAGAGGTTGCCGTTTTATCGACTTATCCGACGACCTGGATTGAAGCGCCAATCGTTGTTGGAAGCCTGTTTCCCGCGGTTGCCGGACGACTCAAAAAAGTCGTTCTCTGCAGGTCCTGGAGCCGTCACGTCCGGCGTTACTGGAGGCCGGGGGGCGATTGGCGTCTTGTCATCAACGACTGGTGTTACTGGCCTGTTAGGAATAACTGGCACCTGGTTATCAACACCTGGCGTTACTGGCCTGTTGGGAACAACTGGTACCTGGTTATCMACACCTGGCGTTACTGGCCTGTTGGGAACAACTGGTACCTGGTTATCAACACCTGGCGTTACTGGCCTGTTGGGAACAACTGGCGTCCGGTTATCAACACCTGGCGTTACTGGCCTGTTGGGAACAACTGGTACCTGGTTATCAACACCTGGCGTTACTGGCCTGTTGGGAACAACTGGTACCTGGTTATCAACACCTGGCGTTACTGGCCTGTTGGGAACAACTGGTACCTGGTTATCAACACCTGGCGTTACTGGCCTGTTGGGAACAACTGGCGT